>NZ_JBSPUC010000002.1:0-631695 GCF_056861555.1 Stenotrophomonas sp. K-6
CCGACTTCAACGGCACCAAGCTGCTGGATGGCTCGTTCTCCAGCCAGCTGTTCCAGGTCGGTGCCAACGCCGGCCAGGCCATCGCCATCGACAAGGTCGTGGACGCCAAGGCCAATGCGCTGGGCGGCGCACAGTTCGTTACCGCCGCCATCGCCGCCCCGACCGTCACCGCTGGTGACGCCACCATCGCAGCGTTCTCCCTGACGAGCGCCTCGGGCACGGTGTCGTTCGACGAGCTCAAGCTCACCGAAACCACCGCCGCCAAGGCCGGCCAGGCACTCGCCACGCATATCAATGCCAAGATCGGCGAAACCGGCGTCTACGCTGAAGCCGATGCCACCAGCGGCGCACTGACGCTGACCTCGGTCAAGGACAGCATCGACAAGGATGGCGCTGTGGTCCAACTGGCCGGCACCGGAATCGCTTTGACGGGCAACGCTGCTGTGCCTGACAAGCAGTTCGCGGACAAGATCGACGTCTCCACCGTCAAGGGTGCCCAGCAGGCATTGGAAATCGTTGACAAGGCGCTGAGCTCGATCAACAACACGCGCGCCGACCTTGGTGCCGTGCAGAACCGCTTCACCTCGGTCGTTGCCAACCTGCAGACCTCGTCGGAAAACCTGTCCGCGTCGCGTAGCCGCATCAAGGACACCGATTTCGCCAAGGAAACCGCAGAGCTGACCCGCACCCAGATCCTGCAGCAGGCCGGTACGGCCATGCTGGCCCAGGCCAACCAGGTGCCACAGAACGTGCTCAGCCTGCTGCGCTGATCCACCCTGCACCGTCCCCGCCGCCGCCGGCTTCGACCGGCGGCGGGGACAACCCGAAGCATCGCAATCGTCACGCAGGAACGGGCCATGGCCATGAGCCGGACTCTCTCCCGGTCGCCACCTCTTCGTGGCCATGGCCCGCCCCTGCGGCAGAACTGTTATCAGCGCTGTTTGTTTGACTGAACACCTCGGGTGGCTTCGTCTCCCCCCGTTTTTCAGTAGCCTGACCCCTCCTCTGCATTGGAGGAGGGTTTTTTACAGACCCTCTGGCATGAGCGCACATCGCCGCCCTGCCCTGAGTGACCTGCAACCGCCGTGCCAAACCCGGCGCTACGTGGCTGGCACAACTCCTGCATCAACGAGAGTTCTAAAGACCCGGCGGCTACGGCCGCTAATTTCGTTGATGGCACCGCCCTGCACCATGCGGCAGCGGCAACACACAGGAGATACAACGTGGCGGACTTCGGTTACGGCGGCATCGGTTCAGGACTCGATATTTCCGGCATGGTCAGCAGCCTGGTAGCTGCCGATCGCAAGCCGGCGGACAATGCGCTGAACCTGCAGCAGTCCAAGGCCAAGATGCAGCTTTCGGCGATCGGCACGGTCAAATCCGCGTTCGACACCCTCAATACGGCGCTCAAAGCGCTGAAAGCCGAGACTGCGTTCGATGCGCGTACGGTCAGCGCGAGCAAATCCGGCACTGACGAGATTTTGACAGCGACCGGTACCAACCTGGCCGCCGCCGGTACGCACGCCATTCATGTGGAACAGCTGGCGACGGCACACAAGTGGATCGCAGACACCTCCCTGCCCAAGACCGAGACGTTCGGCGCCGGAACCCTGACGCTCACCGTTGGCGTCGGCGACAAGCAGAAGACGCTCAACATCGACGTCGCCGCCGATGACACCCTCAGCTCGATCAGGACCAAGATCGAGAAGGCGGGCCGTGCCTCGGGTGTACAGGCCACCCTGATCACCTCGGGCGACAATCAGTTCCTGTCGCTCTCCCAGAGCAAGTCCGGTACCGCCAACGCAATCAAGCTGACTGCCGACCCGGCCAACGCCAAGTTGACGGCCCTCGCCAGCAGCCTGAGCGAGCGCACGCCGGCGACCGATGCCAAGCTGACCATCGACGGCGTGTCCGTGGTGAGCAGCGAAAACACCGTCACCGACGTGGTCCCGGGCCTCACGCTGAATCTGAAAAAAGAAGGCGACAGCACCGTCACCATCACCACTGATGCGGCCGCCGCGCGCAAGGTGATGCAGGACTTCGTGACCGCCTACAACGGTGCCATCGCCGCGATCAATACGGCTACCAAGTACGACATCGAGAACAAAGAACCCTCTTCCCTGACCGGTGATGCGCAGATGCGCGGTGCGTCAAGCCAGTTGCGTGGGCTGATGGGCGGCATTCTGAAGGATCTCTCCGCGGCTGGCCTGGATCCCAAGACCCTGGGCCTGCAGACCCGCGGCTACCCCAATGCCGACGGTAGCCTGGTCCTTGACGCGGCCAAGTTCGACGCGGCCCTGGTCAACCAGGGCGGCGCCGTGCGTGAAGCGTTGACCGGTGACGATGGCGCGGCAGCCAAGCTGTTTGCCGTGGTGGATGGCTACGTCAGCACCGCCGTTGGCAAAGAAGGCGCGTTCGTATCGCGCACCAAGAGCATCAACAGCACGCTGACCGATATCGACAAGCGTCGCAAAGCGCTGGATGTGCGTATGGAAGGCGTGTCGGAACGCTACAAGAAGCAGTTCCTGGCGCTGGATTCGCTGATGAGCAAGATGAGCCAGACGATGTCGAGCCTGACCAGCCAGCTCTCCCAGCTCAGCGGCTGATCGACGGCTGATCGATGAAGGAAGCGGACTCAAGTTGAACCGGTCCGCTGCCGATACCACACGCAGGACACCCCGCAGGCTCCACCCGGTGCCGACGATGTCGCGAACCTCGCGGCCCCGAATGAAGGAGACATGATTGATGTACGGTTCCAACCGTCAATTCACCGAGCAGTACCGCCAGGTCGGCGTACAGAGCGCCATCACCGATGCCGACCCGCACAAGCTGGTCGCACTGCTGCTCGCCGGGGCCTGTGAACGACTTCGACTCGCCCTGGCCTGCCTGGAACGCGGCGACCAGGCGCGCAAGGGCAAGGCGATCGGCGAAGTCTGCGCGATCGTCGGTCACCTCAACGGCTCGCTGGACCATGAAGCTGGTGGCGAGATCGCCGGCAATCTGTCCTCGCTGTACGACTACGTGATGCAGCGCCTGACCGAAGCCAATCTGCACAACGATCCGGCCGCGCTGACCGAGGCGCTGGAACTGCTGGGCGAGATCGATTCGGCCTGGAATGCCATCCCGCACCAGCAGCGCCACGCTGAGCAGGCCACCCCATGACGTCGCTGGGCTCGCTCAACGCCCGTCTGGACGCACTGGAGACAGCGCTGCAGGAAGAGAACTTCGATGAGGCCGGCCTGCAGCTGGATGCCCTCGATGCCGCCCAGACCACCTACCTGGCCGGCCCGTCGGCATTGTTCGACGTCCCGGGTCTGTCTTCGCTGCAGGCACGCCAGCAGCGCATCATGCTGTTCATGATGCGCCAGCGCGAAGAAGCCAGCCGGCATATCCACAGCGGCCGACAGTCGCTTCGCGCCGCGCATGCGTACCTGACGGCAGAATCCCTGTCATGACCGACCTTCGCACCAGCGAGATTCATCACCCCGCCGAAAGCGAGCTGTTCGATGAGACGCTGAGCTGCGAACTGGCGCTGCCGGCTGAGTTCCGCATTGGCAGCGCGGTGATCCGCCCGGGCACCGCCGAGACTCTGCTGCGCAGTGTGGCCCTGGTGGAAGATGCCCGCAGCGATGACGGGCACGACGAGCGCAGCGACGCCACGCTGCAGGTGCAGCGCCTGGAAGCCAAACTGGACCTGGTGATGGTGCTGCTGGGCCGGCTGGTCCGCCAGAGCGCCCAGGATCTGCCGCTGCGTCCGCTGCGCTGGTCCCGTCGGGGCATCCGGATTGAACAGGGCATGCGTACGGGCGCCGCAGCGGGCAGCCAGGGCGTGATCCGGCTGCAGCCCAGCGATTGGCTGCCCGACCATATCGATCTGCCCGTGGTGATCGTGGCCGAGGCCGCCAACGGCGCTGGCGCGCATTATCTGTGGCTGCGCTTCGAGGTCCTGAGCGATGCGCTGGAAATGGCGCTGGAGCGGCATTTGTTCCGCCTGCATCGCCGCCAGATTGCCGAAGCACGGCGTCTGCGCTGACCATACGGTACCGACTGTGACCCAGTCGGCTTGGCGCTGGCCCGCCACTCCGTTAAGGTTACCGCCTCCCCGCCCCCCTAGTAGCCTGTGCGCGTACTCATTGTCGACGATCACACCCTGGTCCGTGCCGGCCTCAGCCGCCTCCTGCAGGGCTTCACCGACGTGGACGTCGTCGCCGAGGCGAGCAATGCCGAGCAGGCCCTGCAGCTGAGCGTGCAGCATGCGCCGGACGTGGTGCTGATGGACCTCTCCCTGCCCGGCCGTACCGGGCTGGAAGCGCTGAGCGACATTCTGCTGCGTACCCCCGGCTCACGCGTGGTGATGATGACCATGCACGATGACGCCGTGCATGTGCGCGATGCACTCGACCGTGGCGCTGTCGGTTTCGTGGTCAAGGATGCCGCCCCCCAGGAACTGGAATTGGCCCTGCGCGCTGCCCATGCCGGCCAGGTGTTCCTGAGCCCGCATATCTCGGCAAAGATGCTGGCGCCGATGCTCGGCAAGGAAAAGCCGGTAGGCGTGGCGGCGCTGTCGCCGCGTCAGCGCGAGATCCTGCGCCAGATCGGCAAAGGCGAGAGCAACAAGGAAATCGCGGCGGATCTGGGCATCAGCGTCAAGACGGTGGAGACCCACCGTGCCCGCATGATGGAGTCGCTGGGCTGCCGACGCGCCACGGATCTGGTGCTGCTCGCCGCACGCCACCAGCACGAACTGGAATGACCGGCGACGGTTCGGTGGCGTTTTTCGGCCAAGGGCAGCCCCTCACGTCAGGATTCCGATGCGGCACAGCGCCACCAGGTGGCGATCTTCAAGGGTTGGACCGGCAAATGCGTCAAAATGACGTACTGATGTAGTGGTTTCCCCTACATGCTGTCGGGGATTGGATGACCCGACTCAGGAACCCCCTGATTCCGGTGCCACCGGAACAGAAGCAAGATGTGTTCCATAACGCGCCGGGGACTCGGCGTGATCGGGGAAACGTCTTGAAAGCCTCCATGTCGACCCAGATGGGTCAGCAGCTTCACCTCACGCCGCAACTGCTGCAGTCGATCCGTCTGTTGCAGCTTGATGGCATGCAGCTGGAGCTGGAAATCCGCCGTGCGTTGGAAGCCAACCCGCTGCTGGAGATCGAAGAGGCCCCCGAGCCCGTCGCCGCCGACACCGCTGAGGCCGTGACGACCCAGGACGTGGCCGCCTTTGACGAACTGCCCGAGAGCACCATGTGGGACGTGGCCGGTGCCGGTTGGCAGGACGGGGATGATGACCGCATGCAGCGCGTCGCCGCCGGCGAATCCACCGACCCGCAGCTGCGCGTCCTGCAGCGCCTGGCAATGGAACTGGATGACCGCGAGCTGGCCGTCGCCGGTTTCTGGCTGGAACACTGCGATGACACCGGTTATCTCGATGCCCCGCTGGCGCAGCTGACCCTGCTCGCCAGCGCGCATTGCGACGTGGATGCCGCCGGCGTGGAAGCGGTCCGTCAGCGCATTCTGCACGGCGACCCGGCTGGCCTGGCCGCCCAGAACCTGCATGAATGCCTGAGCGTGCAGCTGCGCACCCTGCCCGGCCGCGTACCGGCCCGGCACCTGGCCCAGCGCGTGCTCGATGACGGGCTGGCCGCGCTGGCCACGCATGACTATGCCGCGCTCGCCCAGCAGCTGGACGCCGAAGTCGCCGACATCCACGAAGCGGTCCGCCTGATCCTGTCGCTGCAGCCGCGCCCGGGCGAGAGCCTGCTGCCCGATACCACCGGGGTCGTGATCCCCGATGTGGTCGCCTGGCATGCCGATGGCCAGTGGCGCGTCGCGCTGAACCCGGCCACCAGCCGCCGCTTGAGCATCAACCCGCATTACGAACAGGCCCTGGCCGAGACCAGCGAAGCCGCACAGCCGCTGCGCGACATGCTGCAGGAAGCCCGATGGCTGACCCGTGGCCTGTCGATGCGCTATGACACCCTGCTGCGCACCGCGCGGGTGATCATCGAACGGCAGTCCGGCTTCCTGACCCGTGGCGAGGAGGCGATGGCGCCGCTCACCCTGAAGGAAGTGGCCGATGAGATCGGCATGCACGAGTCCACCGTCTCGCGCATCACCACCGGCAAGTACCTGCAGACCCCGCGCGGCACGCTCGAACTGAAGCACTTCTTCGCCGTGCGCCTGGAAGGCGCGAGCGTCTCCGGCCAGGCCGTCAAAGCGATGGTACGTCGCCTGATCGAATCCGAGCCGGCGGCCCGCCCGCTGGCCGATGAGGCCATCGCTGGCCTGCTTTCGCGCCAAGGGGTGAACATTGCCCGCCGGACCGTTGCAAAATACCGCGAACAACTGGACATCGCTCCGGCGCGCGAACGCCGCCGCAGCCATGCCAGCACCCCGCAATTGGCCCGGGTGGGCTGAAGGAAATGGACGACATGAACAAGCTCACCGTGCTGCTGGTCGATGACCACGAGGGTTTCATCAACGCTGCGATGCGCCACTTCCGCAAGGTCGATTGGCTCGATGTCATCGGCAGCGCCGCCAATGGCCTGGAAGCGATCGAACGCTCCGAGTCGCTGCGCCCGCAGGTGGTGCTGATGGATCTGGCCATGCCGGAAATGGGCGGCCTGCAGGCAACCCGCCTGATCAAATCGCAGGACGACGCGCCCTACATCGTCATCGCCAGCCATTTCGATGATGCCGAACACCGCGAGCACGCCCTGCGCGCCGGGGCCGACAACTTCGTCAGCAAGCTCTCCTACATCCAGGAAGTGATGCCGATCCTGGAAGGCCTGAAGGAACCGGGCCATGAGTGAATCGCGCATCCTGGTGGTGGACAACGACGCGGTCCGCGCCGAGCGCACCGTCGCGCTGCTGGAGTTCATGGACTTCAACCCGCGCTGGGTGGCCGATGCCAACGATTTCGATGTCACCCGCCACCGCCCCAATGACTGGATGGCTGCCATCATCGGCAGCCTGGACAACTCCGACCGCAGCGATGCGTTGTTCGCGTGGCTGGGCAAGGGGGCCCTGCCCCCGCCGGTGATGCTGATCGACGGTGATACCACCGCGTTCGCGCAGCAGCATGGCCTGCACGAAGCCAACGTCTGGCCGCTGGAGGCGCCGCTTCGCCACGCGCAGATGGAAGGTCTGCTGCGCCGGGCCAGCCTCAAGCGCCTGGATGCCGAACATCAGGCCGGTGCCGTGCAGGACCAGGGCCCGACCGGCGAAGGCGTTGCGGTCACCCAGCTGCGCCGCATGATCGAGCAGGTCGCCGCCTTCGACACCACCGTGCTGGTGCTGGGCGAATCGGGCACCGGCAAGGAAGTCGTCTCGCGCTCGATCCACCAGCGCTCCCCGCGCCGTGATGGGCCGTTCGTGGCGATCAACTGCGGCGCGATCCCGCCGGACCTGCTGGAAAGCGAATTGTTCGGTCACGAAAAAGGTGCCTTCACCGGTGCACTGAGCGCGCGCAAGGGCCGTTTCGAAATGGCCGAGGGCGGCACCCTGCTGCTGGACGAAATCGGCGACATGAGCCTGCCGATGCAGGTCAAGCTGCTGCGCGTGCTGCAGGAGCGCAGCTTCGAGCGCGTCGGCGGCAACCAGACCATCCGCTGCAACGTGCGCGTGATCGCCGCGACCCATCGCGACCTGGAAACGCGTATCGCCGATGGCAAATTCCGCGAGGATCTGTTCTACCGCCTCAACGTCTTCCCGATCGACGTGCCGGCCCTGCGCGAGCGCAGCGAAGACCTGCCGGCGCTGGTGACCACCATCGCTGGTCAGCTGGCCCGCACTGGCCGCGGCGAAGTCCGCTTCACCGGCGAGGCTCTGCAGGCGTTGGCCAGCTACGAGTGGCCGGGCAATGTGCGCGAGCTGACCAATCTGGTCGAACGCCTGGCCGTGCTGCATCCCAGTGGCAACGTGCGCGTGCAGGATCTGCCGGCCCGTTACCGCGGCGATTTCGCCATCACGGCCCCAGTTGCCGCCGCCGCACCGGCGCCTCTGGCCGATGAACGTCTGGACCTGCGCAGCTTTTCCTTCCACACCCCGGGCAGCCAAGGCACCACCTCGGCGGAGAACGGCGCCGCCCCGGCCAACCGCGCCCCGGCCCTGCCCGACGACGGCCTGGATCTGCGCAACCACATGGCCAACATCGAGCTGACCTTGATCAACGAGGCGCTGGAACGCACCCAAGGCGTGGTCGCCCATGCCGCGCAACTGCTCGGCCTGCGCCGCACCACCCTGGTGGAGAAGCTGCGCAAGTACGGCATCGAACGCGACCAGACCGAACTGACTGGCTGAGCAGAACACCACAAGGAAATCAGAAGCCCGGGCATGTCCCGGGCTTTTTTGTGGATCTGACGGGTGGCCGCCAGCAGCCTCGACACGGTGGGTCGCGATGCCCTTGTGGGCGAAATAAAGGAGGAGGGGTCGGCCGCAGGCCGGCGCCGGGGGACATTCGCCGGCAAGGGCATCGTGGCCCACCGCCCGACCGACCCGCCGGTTTTCCGGCGTCGACTCTCCGGCACACCAGCGCGTCAAACCGCCTCTGGGTCACTCAACCGCACCTCACGTACACCACGGCCACCCCCGCCGGAGCCGCTGACCCCGCAAACCCCCGCCACCGTTACGAAACTGAACCACTCATCACTTTCGGCACGGCACTTGCAACGTATTCACTCGAAACCCATCCCCTGCTTCGGAACGTTCCAGATGTCGCACTCCGTCACCTCGATCCTTTCTCAGATCCGCACCTTCCAGACCCAGATGGGGCAGCCCGCCGTCAGCCCGCTGACGGAAGTGCCGCGCAGCAATGCCATCCAGGGCCTGGTATCTCCCCAGGAGATCCAGGGCCCCAGCTTCACCGAAACCCTGCGTGGCGCCATCGCCGGCGTCAACGATGCGCAACAGAAATCCGGCGCCCTGGCCAAGTCCTTCGAACTGGGTGAACCCGGTGCGGATCTGGCCAAGGTCATGGTCGCCTCGCAGCAATCCCAGATCGCCTTCCGCGCCACCGTGGAAGTCCGTAACCGTCTCGTCCAGGCCTACCAGGACGTGATGAACATGCCGCTGTAAGGATAGAAACGCATGGCCCTGTCGCTCTCCAAAGAATCGCTGAACACCGAAAAGGCTGGGCAGTGGTTCGACCGGCTGCAAAGCCTGCAGATCACCCGTCGGCTTGGCCTGATGGCGATGATCGCCGTGGCCGTGGCGGCAGGTCTGTTCGTGTTCTTCTGGTCGCAGAAGCCCGGCATGGTGCCGCTGTACACCGGGCTGGACCAGAAGGCCACGGCCGAGGCCACCGACCTGCTGCGCGCCGCGCAGATTCCGTTTGAACTGGACCAGGCCACCGGCGGCATCACCGTGCCGGAAAAGAACCTGCACGACGCTCGCCTGAAGCTGGCCAGCTCCGGACTCACCGACAGTGGCCGCTTGGGCTTCGAGCTGATGGAGCGTGACCCGGGCTTCGGCGTCAGCCAGTTCATGGAGAACGCCCGCTACCAGCACTCGCTGGAGACCGAACTCTCGCGCACCATCAATACGCTGCGCCCGGTCCGCGATTCGCGCGTGCACCTGGCCATTCCCAAGCCCAGCGCCTTCACCCGCCAGCGCGATGTCGCCAGCGCCTCGGTGGTGCTGGAACTGCGTGGCGGCCAGCAGCTCGAACGCGGTCAGATCGATGCCATCGTGCACATGGTCGCCGCCAGCATTCCGGATCTGGCGCCGGAGCGCGTCACCGTGGTCGATCAGAGCGGGCGCATGCTCAGCGTCTCCGACCCGAACAGCGAGGCGGCGATGAATGCCGCGCAGTTCGAGCAGGTGCGCCGCCAGGAAACCTCGTTCAACCAACGCATCCGCGAGCTGCTCGAGCCGATGACCGGCCCCGGCCGCGTGAACCCGGAAGTGAGCGTGGACATGGACTTCTCGGTGATCGAGGAAGCCCGTGAGCTCTATAACGGCGAGCCGCAGAAGCTGCGCAGCGAGCAGATGAGCGAAAACAGCACCAACGTGCCCGGCCCGCAGGGTGTGCCTGGTGCTGCCAGCAATACCCCGCCCGGCCCCGCTGCCGCACCGGCCACCGCGCAGGCACCGACGGAAAGCTCGAAGAACGCGACCCGCAACTACGAGCTGGACCGCACCCTGCAGCACACCCGCCAGCCGGCCGGCCGCATCAAGCGCGTCTCGGTGGCGGTGCTGGTGGACAACGTGCCGCGCGCCGGTGCCAACGGCAAGATGGCCGACCAGGCCCTCTCCGCTGCCGAACTCACCCGCGTCGAAGCGCTGGTCAAGCAGGCGGTCGGGTTCGATGCCGAGCGTGGCGACACGGTCTCGGTGATGAATGCGCCGTTCGTGCGGGAAGTCACCCCGATCGAAGGACCGAAGTGGTGGGAACTGCCGCAGGTCCAGGACGCGCTGCGTCTGCTGCTCGGCGCGATCGTGGTGCTGGCCCTGGTGTTTGGTGTGCTGCGCCCGGCGCTGCGCTCGATCACCGGCCAGAACAAAGCCAAGGAAGAAGAGCTGGAACCCCACACGGCCGACGTGCAGCTGGTCGACGATGGCGAGGGCCTGCCCGCCCTCGGCAGCGAACGCTTGAACGCGGCTGGACATGAACCCCTGGCGCTGCCGGTGGACTCTTACGAGGAACGACTGCGCATGGCGCGTGAAGCTGTAAAGACCGATTCCAAGCGCGTGGCCCAGGTGGTCAAGGGCTGGGTGGCCAATGACTGAGAACGCCCCCATGACCGGCGTCCAACGCGCCGCAGTGCTGCTGCTCTCGCTGGGTGAACTGGATGCGGCCGAAGTGCTGCGCCACATGGAACCCAAGGAAGTGCAGAAGATCGGTATCGCCATGGCGACCATGACCGATATCACCCGCGAACAGGTCGAGCGGGTCATGGATCAGTTCGGTGCCGAACTGGGCTCCAAGACCTCGCTGGGCGTGGGCTCGGACGACTACATCCGCAACATGCTGGTGCAGGCGCTGGGCACGGAGAAGGCCGGCAACCTGATCGACCGCATCCTGCTCGGCCGCAACACCACCGGCCTGGATGCCCTGAAGTGGATGGATCCGCGCGCCGTCGCCGATCTGGTCCGCAACGAGCACCCGCAGATCATCGCCATCGTGATGGCCCATCTGGAAACCGACCAGGCCGCCGACGCGCTCAAGCTGCTGCCCGAGCGCACCCGCGTGGATGTGCTGCTGCGCATCGCGACCCTGGATGGCATTCCGCCGAACGCGCTCAATGAGCTCAACGAGATCATGGAGCGCCAGTTCGCCGGCAACCAGAACCTGAAGTCCTCCAACATCGGCGGCGTGCAGTGCGCGGCCAACATCCTGAACTTCATGGACAGTGGCCAGGACCAGGCGATCCTGGGCGAGATCGCGCGCATCGATGCGCCGCTCAGTGGCCGCATCCAGGACCTGATGTTCGTGTTCGACGATCTGGTGGACCTGGACGACCGCGAACTGCAGCTGGTGCTGCGCGAAGTCAGCGGCGAGCGCCTGGGCCTGGCCCTGCGCGGCGCCGACATCAAGGTGCGCGACAAGATCACCCGCAACATGTCCCAGCGTGCGGCCGAGATCCTGCTGGAAGACATGGAAGCCCGTGGCCCGGTGCGCCTGTCGGATGTGGAAGTGGCGCAGCGCGAGATCCTGGCGATCGTCAAGCGCATGGCCGATGAAGGCACCGTCACCATTGGTGGCAATGCGGAGGCCATGCTGTGAACGCTGCCGTGCGCTGGCTTGCCCCGGATCTGCTGGCGGTGCCCGAGCCGGCGCCGGAAGAAGATATCTTCGAACTCACCGAGCCGGATCCGGAGCTGGAACCGGAACCCCTGCTGCAGCTGCCGACCCTGGAAGAGATACAGGCGATCCAGGACAACGCCGAGAAGGACGGCTTTGACCAGGGTCACGCCGATGGCCTTGCCCAGGGCCAGGCCGAGGTGCGTCGGCTGATCGCACAGATCGAAGGCATCCTGGACAACTTCAGCCGGCCGCTGGTGCGGTTGGAAAATGAAGTAGTGGCCGCGCTCGGCGAACTGGCCGTGCGCATCGCCGGCAATCTGGTCGGCCGGGCGTATGAAGCCGAGCCCGAACTGCTGGCGCAATTGGTCAACGAGGCCGTCGACGCCGTCGGCGGCGCCGCCCGCGAGGTCGAAGTGCGTCTGCACCCGGACGACATCGCTGCGTTGACCCCGGTATTGAACCTGTCCCCGAACCAGCGCCTCACCCCGGATCTCAGCCTGAGCCGCGGCGACCTGCGGGTCCACGCCGAGACCGTGCGCATCGACGGCACCCTGGACGCCCGCCTGCGCGGCGCGCTCGATGCGGTCATCCGCAAGGCAGGCACCACGCCATGAACACCGATACCCTGCCCCCGCCGGCCGATTGGACCGCCGTCCGCAACCTGCGGCTGGCCTCGCGCCTGGACAACATCCGCCCCGATACCGCGCATGGCCGTGGCCTGATCCGCGAAGGCGTGCTGCGCCGCGCGGTGGGCCTGACCCTGGAAGCGGTCGGCTGCGAAGCGCCGATGGGCGCCAGCTGCAAGGTCGAAGTCGCCGACGGTGGCTGGGTGGATGCCGAAGTGGTCGGCTTTGCCGGCGAACGCACCTATCTGATGCCCAGCGCCGAACTGCACGGCCTGCTGCCCAATGCGCGGGTCGTGCCTGCGCTGGGTCGCGGCGGTGTGGAAGTCGGCGAAGGCCTGCTCGGCCGCGTCATCGACAGCGACGGCGTGCCGCTGGATGGCAAGGGCCCGATCCGCGCTGAAGGCACCGTCGGCATGGCCGGCGTGTCGATCAATCCGCTGGCCCGTGAGCCGATCACCCAGCCGCTGGACGTAGGTGTGCGCGCGATCAATGCGCTGCTGCCGATCGGCCGCGGCCAGCGTGTCGGCCTGTTCGCAGGCTCCGGTGTCGGTAAATCGACCCTGTTGGGCATGATGACGCGCTACACCGCCGCGGACGTGATCGTGGTCGGCTTGATTGGCGAGCGTGGCCGCGAAGTCCGCGACTTCGTGGAAAGCACGCTGGGCGAAGAAGGCCTGCGCCGCGCCGTGGTGGTGGCCAGCCCGGCCGACCGACCGCCGCTGGCGCGCCTGCACGGCGCTTACCGTGCCACGGCGATCGCCGAGTGGTTCCGCGACCAGGGCTTGAATGTCCTGCTGCTGATGGACTCGCTGACCCGCTTCGCGCAAGCCCAGCGCGAGATCGGCCTGTCGGTCGGTGAGCCGCCGACCACGCGTGGCTATCCGCCATCCGTGTTCGCCAAGCTGCCGGCCCTGGTCGAGCGCGCCGGTAACGGCGCCAAGGGCCGCGGTTCGATCACCGCGTTCTACACCGTGTTGACCGAAGGCGATGATCCGCAGGATCCGATCGCCGATGCCGCCCGCGCGATTCTCGACGGCCACATCCTGCTCTCGCGGCGCGTGGCCGACAGCGGTCTGTACCCGGCGATCGACGTGGAATCGTCGGTCAGCCGCGTGGTCACGGAAATCGCCGACGAGCCGTGGCGCCTGCGCATCCGCAAGCTCAAGCGGCTGGTCTCGGCGTACTCGGCCAACCGCGACCTGATCGCGATCGGCGCCTATCAGCGCGGCAATGACCCGGCGACCGACGAGGCGCTGGAGCGCTGGTCGGACATCGTTGAATTCCTCGGCCAGGACGTCGGCAAAGCCGCCGACCTACCGCACAGTCAGGCCGCCCTCAAGCGGCTGGTGGAACCAGAGAGTTAAAGCCATGATGCAATCCAAGCGATTCGACCCATTGCTGAAGCGCGCCCAGGACCACGAGGACGAGGTCGCCCGCGACCTCGCCGAACGCCAGCGCTCACTCGACACGCATGTGTCGCGGCTGGATGAGCTGCGCCGCTATGCCGACGAATATGCCGGCGCGCAGATGGCCGCGACCAGTCCGGCGCAGCTGATGAACCGGCGCGCGTTCCTGGATCGTCTGGACAGCGCCGTGGCCCAACAGCGCCAGACCGTGGACAACAACCGCGAAAAGGTCGAGGCCGAACGCGCGCGTCTGATCCTGGCCAGCCGCGACAAGCAGGTGCTTGAGCAGCTGGCCGCCAGTTACCGCGCGCAGGAAAAGGTGGTCACCGATCGCCGCGACCAGCGCGAGATGGACGATCTGGGCGCACGTCGTTCGCGCCAGGCCCAGCGCGAAGACAGCGACAATGGAGGCGCGCCATGATGCCCTCGGCCCTGCTTGGCGGCACCGCACCGCTGCAGAACGGCAGCACGGGTGCGTCCTCCGCACGCCCTGAGCTGTCCAGCGGCAGCGATCGTCGAGAGTTTGACGCGATGCTCTCGCCCGGCACTGACACGCCACGCCCGGCAGCATCCAGCAAGCCCGCGGGGCGCCGCGACGCACCTGCGGGCAAGGACGCTGCAACACCGGATACCGGCAAGGACACCGCACCACGCCCCGGCAGCGCCAGCAGCAAAGACACCGCCGAGGCGCCTGCCACTACCGATACCAGCACCGCGCCGCCCGCCACCGCCGATAAGCCGGTGGCCGAGGCGGCGGACGACGATGCAGCGTGGCCGCCGTTCGGCCTGGCCGGCTTGGCGTTGAACGGGCTGCCGGTTGTGGTGCCCGTGCCGGTCGCGCCGGCGCCTGCCGGGGCCGCCGCCGGTGCTGCGCCCACGACGGCGGCGCTGCCGACGCTGGCCACCGCCACTGCGGACACCACCGCGCCGGCAGCGGGCCCGCTGGCTCCGGCGGCACCTGCGACAAGCGGCATCGCCCTGCCCGCCCTGGCGGCCGACGCCGCCCCAGCCGATGCCGTGCCGCTGTTGAAGACCTTTACCGAGGCGCTGAGCGCTGCCGCCAGCGATGGTCCGGACGCACCGGCCACGCCGGTGCTGCACGCCCTGCAGAGCATCGTCGACGCCAAACCGGCAGCGGCCCCGCCCTTTACCGGCTCGCCGACCGCCACCCCGCAGCTGGGCGCTGGCGATTTCGATGATGCCGTCGGCGCCCGCGTCAGTTGGTTGGCGGACCAGAAGATCGGCCACGCCCATATCAAAATCACCCCGAACGACCTGGGCCCGATCGACGTGCGACTGCATCTGGACGGTGACAAGGTCCATGCGACCTTCACCAGCGCCCATGCCGACGTGCGTCATGCACTGGAAAGCAGTCTGCCGCGCCTGCGCGACATGCTCGGCGAACAGGGTTTCCAGCTCGGCCAGGCCGATGTGGGCCAGCAGCAGACCGCACAGAATGGCGGCCGCGGCGATGGTGCCCGGAGCGGCGTGGGCGATGACGGTGAACCGCTGATGGCCGAGACTACTCTGTCGCCCTCGCAGTTGATCCGTCAGCGCGGGTTGGTCGACGCCTACGCGTAATCCCCGAGTGCGACGCCGCTTCGGCGGCGCCGCCAGAAACCCGACACCCGCCGTCTACAGCATTCAGGCACAGCCTTTGCATGTAGTCAGGAAGCAATCCTCTGGAGCTTCCTCGTGGCCGCAGCCGCCGATAAAACCAAGAAATCCGCCGAAAAGGACAAGCCGGCCAAGCCGCGCCGTCCGATCCTGATCACCGCCCTGGTCGCGGTGCTCGCTGCCGGTGCCGCCGGTGGCGGCGTCTGGTACTTCACCCAGTCCCAGCACGACGACAAGGCCGCCAAGCCGGCCGCCAAGGCCGCGGTGCCGGCACCGGCCCAGTACTTCGGTCTGGAGCCGCCGTTCGTGGTCAACCTCAACAGCAGCTTCGACGGCCCACGCTACCTGCAGGTCGAAGTGCAGCTGATGAGCCGCGATCCGGCTGCCATGGAAGCGATCAAGCTCCATGCCCCGGCGATCCGCGCCAAGCTGCTGATGCTGTTCTCGCAGGTCGAGCCGACCGACATCGCCGACCGCGCGGGCAAGGAGCGCCTGCAGGCCACCTCGCTGGCCGAAGTGCAGAAGCTGCTCAAGGCCGAAACCGGCAAGCCGGGTGCCGACGAATTGCTGTTCACCAGTTTCGTCACCCAGTAAGGGCCGACCATGAATGACCTGCTTTCCCAGGATGAGATTGATGCGCTGTTGCACGGCGTGGACTCCGGTGCGGTCGAGACCGACGTCGATGCTGCCACGCCCGGCGAGGCGCGCTCGTATGACTTTGCCAGTCAGGACCGCATCATCCGCGGCCGCATGCCGACCCTGGAAATGGTCAACGAGCGCTTCGCGCGCCTGTGGCGCATCGGTCTGTTCAACCTGATCCGGCGCTCGGCCGAACTGTCCGTGCGCGGCATCGAGCTGATCAAGTTCAACGACTACATGCACTCGCTGTACGTGCCGACCAACCTCAACCTGATCCGCTTCAAGCCGCTGCGCGGTACGGGGCTGATCGTGTTCGAGCCGACGCTGGTGTTCGCGATCGTGGACAACTTCTTCGGGGGCGACGGGCGCTACCCGACCCGCATCGAAGGCCGCGAGTTCACCGCGACGGAAATGCGCGTCATCCACCTGCTGCTCAAGCAGACCTTCGCCGACCTGCAGGAAGCGTGGGCACCGGTAATGGATGTGGAGCTGGAGTACATCAACTCCGAGATCAATCCGCACTTCGCCAACATCGTGACGCCGCGCGAGTACGTGGTGGTGTGCCGCCTGCATGTCGAACTCGACGGCGGTGGCGGCGACATCCACGTCACCCTGCCCTACTCGATGCTCGAACCGATCCGCGAGCTGCTCGACGCCGGCATCCAGAGCGACCGCAACGATCGTGATGCCAGCTGGGGCGTGATGCTGCGCGAACAGCTCAACATCGCCGAAGTCACGCTGTCCAGCGTCCTGGCCAGCAAGCGCATGACCCTGCGTGAACTGACCGGCCTGAAGGTCGGCGACATCCTCTCGATCGACATGCCGGCGCAGGTGCCGTTGTGCGTGGAGAACATCCCGGTGTTCACCGGCGAGTTCGGCATCGCCAACGGTTGCAACGCCGTCAAGATCACCGCCACCCATCCCCCGGGCACCCGCCCACGCGTTCCCGTACTCCAGGAAGTCTCGAAATGAACGATATCGAATCCAACGAACCGCTGTCCCCGGCGGAACCGGCACCGGCGCAGTTCACCACGCTGCAGTCCGATGAGAACCTCGGTCCCGAGCTGAACCTGGATGTGATCCTGGATGTGCCGGTGACCCTGTCGCTGGAAGTGGGCCGTGCGCGCCTGCCGATCCGCAACCTGCTGCAGCTCAACCAGGGTTCGGTGGTGGAACTGGAACGCGGTGCTGGTGAATCGCTGGACGTGTTCGTCAACGGCACCCTGATCGCCCATGGCGAGGTGGTGGTGATCAACGACCGCTTCGGCGTGCGCTTGACCGACGTGGTCAGCCCGAGCGAACGGATCCGGAGACTGCGTTGAGCACCGGGCTGCTGATCGCCGCCGGCGCGTCGACCGTCAAGGTCGGCCAGCATGCCGCCGCCGCACCGGGCATGTTCGGTGCGGTACTGGCACTGCTGGGCGTGCTGGCCTTGATCGTCGGCCTGGGCTGGCTGCTCAAGCGTATGCCCGGCAGCGGCTTCCGCCCGGCCGAAGGCCTGCGGGTGGTTGCCAGCCTGACCGTCGGCGCAAAAGAACGCGTGGTGGTGGTCGAGGTCAATGGCACCCAGCTGCTGCTGGGTGTCACCGCCGGCGGCATCAACACCCTGCATCAGCTGCCCGAACCTCTGCCGGCTCCGACGCCGGCACGCCTTCCCGATTTCAAACACCTCCCGAATTTCGCCCAGCTGCTGCAACAGCGGCTGCGCAAGGAACCCTGAACATGCGTGGCCCCCGTACCTCCTGGACCCGTTACCTGCCGCTGTTGCTGACTGCCCTGCTGTGTGCGCTGCCGGCCCTGGCCTGGGCCGCGCCCGGCGTGCCGGGTGTGCCCGCGCTGCCGGACGTGAATGTCGGCAAGATCGGCGGCCAACCGGTCAGCCTGCCGCTGCAGACGCTGCTGCTGATGACGGCGATCACCCTGATCCCCTCGATGCTGCTGGTGCTGACCGCCTTCACCCGCATCATCATCGTGCTGGGCCTGCTGCGCCAGGCGTTGGGTACCGGCCAGACGCCGTCCAATCAGGTGCTCCTCGGCCTGGCCCTGTTCCTTACCGCGATGGTGATGCTGCCGGTGTGGCAGAAGGCCTGGGGCAGCGGCATGGCGCCGTACCTCAACGGCGAGATCGATTTCCAGACCGCCTGGACGCTGACCACCCAGCCGCTGCGCGCCTTCATGCTGGCGCAGATCCGCGAGACGGATCTGATGACCTTCGCCGGTATGGCCGGCCACGGTACCTACGCCAGCCCGGACGCCATTCCGTTCCCGATCCTGGTCGCCTCGTTTGTCACCAGCGAACTGAAGACCGCTTTCGAGATCGGCTTCCTGATCTTCATCCCGTTCGTGATCATCGACCTGGTCGTGGCCAGCGTGCTGATGTCCATGGGCATGATGATGCTCTCGCCGATGCTGGTCTCCGCGCCGTTCAAGATCCTGTTGTTCGTGCTGGTGGATGGCTGGGTGCTGGTGGTGGGCACCCTGGCCGCCAGTTTCAATGCGGTCTGACCGCCCTGCCTTGTTGATCGATACGGACCCGAGACTGACATGACGCCCGAACTTGCCCTGACCGAACTGCGTGGTGGCCTGATCACCGTGCTCTGGGTCGCCGGCCCGCTGCTGCTCACCGTGCTGATCGTCGGCGTGGTGGTCGGCGTAGTGCAGGCAGCGACCCAGCTCAACGAACCGACCATCGCCTTCGTGGCCAAGGCCGCGGCCTTGACGGTCGTGTTGTTCGCGCTCGGCAGCCTGCTGATCGGCCACCTGGTCGAATACACCACGCTGCTGTTCCAGCGCATTCCCCACCTGATCGGCTGAGGCAGCCGCCGTGGATTCCGCGACCCAGATGGCCGCCGATGGCCTGCAGGCCTTCGGCATGATCGGCACGATCCTGTGGACCATGCTGCGCATCGGCGCGATGATCATGGCGATGCCGCTGATCGGCACCCGCGCCGTGCCCTCGCGGGTGCGCGTGATGCTCGCCGGCGCACTGGCAATCGCGCTCTCACCTATGCTGCCGCCGGTCCCGGAATGGACCGGCTTCGATGCGGCGACGGTGCTGACCATCGCCCGCGAACTGGCCATCGGCATCTCCATCGGCTTCCTGCTGCGGCTGGTGTTCGAGGCCGGCGCGATGGCTGGTGAACTGGTGGCCCAAGGGACCGGCCTGGCGTTCGCGCAGATGAGTGACCCGATGCGCGGTGGCAGCTCCGGCGTGATCGGTCAGTGGTTCTATCTGCTGTTCGGCCTGCTGTTCTTCGCCTCCAACGGGCATCTGGCGCTGATCTCATTGTTGATGGACAGCTACAAAGCCCTGCCGATCGGCACCGCCCTGCCCGATCCGCATGCGTTTTTCGCCATCGCTCCCACGTTCCTGCTGCAGGTGTTCCGTGGCGCGCTCACCTTGGCGCTGCCGCTTACCGTGGCGATGCTGGCCATCAATCTGGCCTTCGGCGTGCTGGCACGCGCGGCACCTGCGCTCAATCCAATCCAGCTCGGCCTGCCGGTGGCCCTGCTGCTGGGGCTGTTCCTGCTGACCGTGTTGGCCGGCGAAATGGGGCCGCCGGTGCAGCGCCTGTTCGATGCCGCCTTCGACGCGGCCGACAGCGTCAGCCGCTGACCCGGGACACACCCGGGACAGCGCGGAATCGGGCCGAACGCGGGCCATTCGTCACTTGCAGCGCCCCCCGGTCGGCTTGTTAGTCTGAGTCCTGCGCTCCGCTGCGCCGTCGCACGGCGACGACGAAACCTTCACCCGCTGTCTGCGGTGATGGCGTGGCGTTCTGTCGTATCGCTCAGGTGTTGACCAGGGAGAGAGTCATCCATGCTGATCGGCAGCTATACCCCGTGGTTGGTCGTCGTGTCGTTCCTGGTCGCCGTACTGGCCTCCTTCACCGCGCTGGACATGGCCAGCCGGGTCACGACCGCGGCCACACGTCGCTCCACCTGGCTCTGGTTGACCGGCGGCGGAGGTGCGATGGGCCTGGGCATCTGGTCGATGCACTTCATCGGCATGCTCGCCTTCCGGCTCCCTATCCCGCTGGGCTATGCGCTGGGCCTGACCACGGTCTCACTGCTGGCCGCCATGGCCTCGTCCATCTTCGCGCTGTGGCTGGTCTCGCGCCCGACCCTGCCGCACGGGCGCCTCGCGCTCGGTGCGCTGTTGATGGGCAGTGGGATCGCAGCAATGCACTATCTGGGCATGGCCGCACTGCACATGCTGCCCGGGATCGACTACCACCTCGGCTGGGTGGCGCTGTCGCTGCTCATCGCCGTGGCCGCGTCCTGGACCGCGCTACACATCGCCTTCCGTCTGCGCAGCAGCCACCGCCGTCTTCGTGACCGCGTCGCGCCCGCACTGGTGCTCGGTGCCGCCATTGCCGGCATGCATTACACCGGCATGGCCGCCGCGCGTTTTCCCGCCGGCAGCATCTGCGGTGCGGTCGCCGGTGACGGTCTGCAGGCGCAGTGGCTGGCGCTGGTGGTACTGGTGCTCACCATCGCGATCCTGGCCATCGTGCTGATCGTCTCCTGGCTGGACCAGCGCATGGAGGCACAGCTGCTGCGCCTGCGCAATACCGACCTGAGCAGTTCACTGGATGACGCCCAGGCCGAGCTGACCCAGGCCGCCCTGCACGATCCCCTGACCCGCCTGCCCAACCGCCGCCTGCTGCAGCAGCGCATCGAGCAGGCGCTTGCCGAAGCCGAGCAGCGCGGCAGTCGGTTCGCGGTGATGTTCATGGATCTGGACGGCTTCAAACAGGTCAATGATGCCTACGGTCACCAGACTGGCGATGCATTGCTGGTCGCCGTCGCCGACCGCACCCGCAAGCTGCTGCGGCCCGGGGACATGATCGCGCGCCTGGGCGGCGACGAGTTCGTGCTGGTGGTGCCGATCGAGAACGATGAGGATGTCGCCACGCTGGCCAGCCGCATCATCCAGGCCGTGGGCCGCGAGCCGTTGCTGGGCGGTCACGACCTGCAGGTCACCGCCAGCATCGGCATCGCCATCTGCCCCGACCATGCCGCCAATGAGCGCCAGCTCATGGCCTCCGCCGATGCGGCGATGTACCAGGCCAAGGAGGCGGGCCGCAACGCGTATGTGCGCTTCGCCGACTGGATGAACGACAGTGCCGAGCAGCAGTTCCAGCTCCTCGCCGACCTGCGCCGGGCGATCGGCACCGAGCAGTTGTTCCTGCACTACCAACCCAAGACGCGCGTCGCCGGCCAGTCGATCAGCGGGGCCGAAGCGCTGATCCGGTGGCGTCACCCGCAGCAGGGCCTGATTCCGCCGGACCGCTTCATCCGCCTGGCCGAACGCAGCGGGGTGATCAATGATATTGGCCGCTGGGCACTCAACGAAGCCTGCCGCCAGCTGCGTGCGTGGCACAACGCCGGTCATGACGGCTGGACGGTCTCGGTGAATCTCTCCCCGATCCAGTTCGCCTCGCCCAACCTGCTGCAGGAAGTGCGCGAGGCCCTCAAGACCCACCATCTCGAGCCGCGCCGGCTGATCCTGGAGATCACGGAAAGCACCGTGATGCGTGACACCGAAGTCAGCCTGACCCTGCTGCAGGCAATGGCCGCATTGGGCGTGGGCATCTCCATCGATGATTTCGGGACAGGGTATTCCAGCCTGCTGTACCTCAAGCGGCTGCCGGCCACCGAGATCAAGATCGACCACGCCTTCGTGCGCGACCTGGAGAACAGCTCGGAGGACGTAGTGATCGTGTCGGCGATCGTGGCGCTGGGGCATGCCCTGGACATGGACATCGTCGCCGAAGGCGTCGAGACCGCCGGCCAGAGAGCTTACCTGGAGCGACTGGGCTGCGATTACCTGCAGGGGTATCTGCTGGGGCGGCCGGTGGACCCGGAGCGCTTCATGCAGCTGCATGACCTGCCCCGCCCCAGAGTGGAGGTGGCGGTAGACTGGAAGGCCCAGGCACGCCCAGGTGCCTCGGCAGGGTGAGGCTGGCGACGCGGTAGTGGCGGGCGCGGGGCCGGGGCCCCCCAACCAACCCGCCACCCCCGCCCCCCGCCCCCCGCCCGCCCTGGTGCCTCGGCAGGGTGAGGCTGGCGACGCGGTAGTGCCGGCCGCTGGCCGGCTCCCCAGAAACCAGCAGGCATCCCCTGCAGCCGGCCAGCGGCCGGCACTACCGTCGCTGGCGGCTCGCGGAACGGTTCTTGCACGGACACCGGCATCTCCTCCCGTGTCGTGCCCTGATGTCCGAGAACGAACAAGCCGGCGAAAAAACCGAATTACCCACCGAAAAACGCCTGCGCGATGCCCGGGAACAAGGCAACATCCCGCGCTCGCGTGAGCTGGCCACGGCGGCCGTGTTCGGTGCCGGTGTTCTGGCGCTGATGGCGTTCTCCGGCACCATCGCCCGCAACACCAAGAGCTGGATGCAGTTCGCGCTGAGCCCCGAGCCGGCCCTGTGGCTGCACCCGAAGGCGTTGTTCGGGCACTTCGGCGAGCTGCTGCTGCGCCTGATGCTGGCGATGTGGCCCCTGATCGTGATCTGCCTGCTGGCCAGTTTCCTGTCACCGGTGGTGATGGGCGGGCTGCGCTGGTCCAACAAATCGATGATGCCGGACTTCACCCGGATGAGCCCGATGGCGGGCATGAAGCGCCTGTATGGCCCCGAAGCGATCGCCGAGTTCACCAAATCGCTGCTGCGCATCGTCTTTGTCGGCACCGCTGCCGGGCTGGTGGTCTGGCACGGCATCCGCTCGCTGCGCGACCTCCTCAACCAGCCGCTGGAGGCCGCCATGGTGCATGGCCTGGGCTTCACCCTGAAGCTGATGCTGGCCACCGGCGGCGCCATGATGCTGCTGGCCTTCATCGATGCCCCGTACCAGCGCTGGAACTGGATGCGCAAGCTGAAGATGACCCGTGAAGAGCTGCGCCGGGAAATGAAGGAAAGCGAGGGCAGCCCGGAGGTCAAGGGCCGCATCCGCCAGCTCCAGCAGCAGCTGGCCAACCGCCGGATGATGGAAGCGGTGCCCACCGCCGACGTGGTGGTGGTCAACCCGACGCACTACGCGGTCGCCCTGAAATACGAGGGCGGAAAGATGGGCGCCCCCACCGTGGTGGCCCTGGGCGTAGATGAAACCGCCCTGCGTATCCGTGAAGTGGCCGACGGCAACAAGGTCGCCATCGTCTCCGCCCCGCCTTTGGCACGCGCCTTGTATCGGGAAGGTCAACTTGGAAAGGAAATTCCCGTGAGACTGTATTCGGCCGTGGCCCAGGTCCTCTCCTACGTCTATCAGCTGCGCAGCTGGCACACCGGCCCGATGCCGGCCAGCCCCAGCATCGACATCGATGAATTCGGCAAGGGAGCCCGCCCATGAGTGCACAGCCCGCTGCCGGCGGCATGACCGCGCGCCGCGCCATGGACATGATCCGCAACGGCCTCGGCGCCCCACTGATCGTGCTGGCGCTGCTGGCGATGGTGGTGGTCCCGCTGGCCCCACCGGTGCTCGATGCACTGTTCACCTTCAACATCGCCATCTCGCTGATGGTGCTGCTGGCGGTGGTGTACGTGAAGCGCCCGCTGGACTTCACGATCTTCCCGATCGTGCTGCTGATCACCACCATGCTGCGGCTGGCGCTGAACGTGGCCTCCACCCGCGTGATCCTGCTGCATGGCCAGAACGGCCATGAAGCGGCGGGCAAGGTGATCGCCGCGTTCGGTGAGTTCGTCATCGGCGGCAACTACGCGGTCGGCATCGTGGTGTTCGCGATCCTGACCATCATCAACTTCGTGGTGATCACCAAGGGTGCCGGCCGCGTGTCCGAAGTCACCGCGCGCTTCATCCTCGATGCCATGCCCGGCAAGCAGATGGCCATCGACGCCGATCTCAACGCCGGTTTGCTGACGCGCGAAGAGGCCAAGGCCCGCCGCGAAGAAGTCCGCGAGGAAGCCGATTTCTACGGCGCGATGGACGGTGCCAGCAAGTTCATCCGCGGCGATGCGATCGCCGGCATCCTGATCCTTTTCATCAACTTGATCGGCGGCCTGGCCGTCGGCGTACTCCAGCACGGCATGCCGTTCGGTGATGCCGCCGCTACCTACACCCTGCTTTCCATCGGTGACGGTCTGGTGGCGCAGCTGCCGGCGCTGCTGGTGTCCTCGGCGGTGGCCATGCTGGTGACCCGCGCCTCGCGCTCGCAGGACATGGCCCAGGCCATGATGGGCCAGGTGTTCGGCCAGTACCGCGCGCTCACCATTGCCGCTGCGATCATGGGTGTGGTCGGCCTGGTCCCGGGCATGCCCAACGTCGCCTTCTTGACGCTGGCGGCCCTCCTCGGCTTCGTTGCCTGGAAGGCCTGGAAGAAGAGCGTGGCCGCTGCGCGCGCCGCCGAATCCCCCGCTGCCGGCCGCTCTGAAGCCCTGGGGCTGCCCGGTGCCACCCCGTCGCCCACCGCTGAGCTGACCTGGGACGAACTGCGCCCGGTCGATCCGCTGGGCCTGGAGGTCGGCTATCGCCTGATCCCACTGGTCGACAAGAATCAGGGCGGCGAGCTGATGGCGCGGATCAAGGGGGTGCGCCGCAAGCTCACCCACGACATCGGCTTCCTGATTCCCTCCGTCCATATCCGCGACAACCTCGAGTTGCCTGCCACGGCCTACCGCCTGCTGATCCACGGCGTGCCCGTGGCCACCGCCGAGATCCACCCCGACCGCGAACTCGCGCTGGACCCGGGCAGTGCGCTGGGCACGCTGGAAGGCATCGCCGGAAAGGATCCAGCCTTCGGCCTGGACGCCACCTGGATCCAGCCGCACCAGCGCGCCAACGCCGAAACAATGGGCTACACGGTGGTCGATCCGGCCACCGTGGTGGCCACGCATCTATCGCACCTGATCCGCGAGCACGCCCCGGAACTGCTGGGCCATGAAGAAGTGCAGCAGCTGCTGGCCAACCTGGCCAAGAGCGCACCGAAGCTGGTCGAGGATCTGACGCCGAAGTCGCTGCCGCTCTCGGCCGTGGTGCGCGTGCTGCAGAACCTGCTGATCGAACGCATCCCGATCCGCCAACTGCGCAAGATCGTCGAATCGCTGGTGGAAAGTGCCCCGACCAGCCAGGACCCGGCCGTGCTGACCGCTGCCGTACGCAATGCACTGGGCCGCTTCATCGTGCAGGAGATCGCCGGCATGTCGGCGGAGCTGCCGGTGTTCACCCTCAATCCGCAACTGGAACGCGTCTTGCAGGAGTCCACTCAGGGCAACGGCGCCGCGCTGGAACCCGGACTCGCCGAGCGACTGCATCAAAGCCTGGCCGAATGTGTCGGCAAGCAGGAAGCGAAGAACGAGCCGGCGGTCGTGCTGGTCCCCGGCCCGGTACGTGCCGCGCTGGCACGGCTGGTACGCCACAGCGTCCCCTCGCTGTCCGTACTCGCCTACAGCGAGGTACCCGAGGACAAACGGTTGAAGCTGGTCGGCACGATCAGTTGAGCCAGGCGCCCGACGGCAACGCGACAGAAAACAGACACCTCATTCGAATTCACCGCAGCAGGAAATAAAGGGAATCCCTGACCGTGCAGACCACCGACAACCAGCGTTTCCCTTCCACCACTCCGCCGCCCCAGTCCCGGTACCACAGCATGAAAATCAAACGCTTCGTCGCCTCCGATATGCGCTCGGCCATGAACCTGGTGCGCAAGGAACACGGTCCGGACGCCGTGATCCTGTCCAACCGCCGGATCGCGGAAGGTGTCGAAATCGTGGCGGCGGCGAACTACGATGAAGACGCCGTGCAGCGTGCCCTGGAAGCGGCCCGCAAGGACGTCGCTCCGCCGCCGGCCCCGCGCCCACGCAGCGCCGCCGATGCCGTGATCGCGGCGGTGACCCGTCGCAAGGCCCCGGTCGCCACGCCCGAGCCGGTCGCGGCCACCACTTCGGCCGTTGCCGCCCTGGCGCGCGCCGCTGTCGGCGCGACCGGCCGCACGCTCGATACCGCCCACGAAGTAGTGCCGCCGCGCGGCAGTGATGGCTTTGCCGCCACCCTGGCCCGCGCAGGCCTCAACCCGGCTGTCAACGAACCGTCGCTGCCGGAGCAGATCTTCGCGCCGTTCAATGTCGAGCAGGCCGCGGCGGCGGCGCCCGCCGAGCCGGTGGAGGCTGTTGCCGCGCCCGCCGCGATCAACCGCGCCCGTTTCGTGATCGATCCACCACTGGATGAAATGGACGAGCCCGCATTGCCGGCCGCGGCGGTGCTCGCCCCGGCCGCGATCGTGGCCACCGCCGTACCGCCGGCGCTGCCGCTGCCGCTGCCGGTGACCACCGCGGCCGCCGCCAACGAACCGGCACCGGTCGTGGCCAGCGTGCCGGAGCTGAGCCTGATCCCGCGCGACGACGAAGAACTCCGCCAGCTGCGTCACGAAGTGGCGGGCATGCGCCACGTCATCGAGCGCGAGATGCACCGCTTCACCGACGAACGCCTGCGCGGCTCGCCGGTCCGTGCGGCCGCCTTGGACCTGATGGATGAATACGGCTTCGACGCCGGCATCAGCCGTGACGTGGCCATGCAGATTCCGCTGGACACCGAAGCCCACCGTGGCCGCGGCCTGATGCTCGGCCTGCTCTCCAAGAAGCTGCCGATCGCCCCGGTCGACCCGCTCGAAGCGGGCGGCGTGATCGCCCTGGTCGGCCCGACGGGTGCCGGCAAGACCACCACCATCGCCAAGCTGGCCTCGCGCTTCGCCGAAGCCCACGCCGCCCGCGATGTGGCCCTGGTCACCACCGATACCGGCCGCATCGGCGCCCGCGAGCAGCTGTACGGCTTCGGCCGCCAGCTCGGCATCGCCGTCCACGAGGCCAGCAGTGGCAGCGATCTGAACCAGCTGCTGGAACGCCTGAAGGACTACAAACTGGTCCTGATCGACACCGCCGGCCTGGGCCCGCGCGACCGTGCGCTGGCCGCCCAGCTGCAGTGGCTGCGGGCCGCCGAGCAGATCCGCACCCTGCTGGTGCTGCCGGCCAACACCAGTTTCGGCGACATGGACGAGGTGGTCCGCCGCTTCAGCGCCGCCAACCCGCAGGGTGTGGTGCTGAGCAAGCTGGACGAGACCGGGCGCTTCGGTACCGCCCTGTCGGTGGCCGTGGACCACCGCCTGCCGATCACCTGGGTCACCGATGGCCAGGACGTTCCTGAAGACCTGCACCGTGCCAGTGCGGCCAATCTTGTACTTCGCCTTGAAGATTTGCGCCGCGCGGCCGATATGCCCTGCAACCCGGAGTTGAACCATGCCGTCGCGTGAGTACGCCAAGCTGACCCAGACCTTCCCGTTGTCGGCTACCCGAAGCCAGCCGCTGGGCCCGGTCCGCACCATCGCCGTCACCGGCGGCAAGGGCGGCGTGGGCAAAACGAACGTTTCGGCCAACCTGGCCGTGGCGCTTGCCAGCATGGGCAAACGCACCCTGCTGCTGGATGCCGACCTGGCCCTGGCCAATGTCGATGTGATCCTGGGGCTGAAGCCGACCGTGACCCTGGCCGACCTGATCGCCGGGCGCTGCACGCTGGAGGAGGTCATCATCGAAGGCCCCGGCGGCCTGCTGGTGGTGCCGGCCGCCTCCGGCCGCCGCAACATGGCCGAGCTGCAGCAGGCCGAGCACATCGGGCTGATCAACGTGTTTTCCGAGCTGGAGCGTGAGCTGGACATCATGGTGGTGGACACGGCCGCGGGCATCACCGACGGCGTGTTGACGTTCTGCCAGGCCGCCCAGGACACCGTCGTCGTGGTCTGCGATGAGCCGGCCTCGATCACCGACGCCTACGCCTTGATCAAAGTGCTCTCGCGCGAACGCGGCGTGGACCGGATCCAGGTGGTCGCCAACATGGTGCGCGACCCGAATGAAGGCCGGGTGCTGTACGAGAAGCTGACCCGCGTCTGCGAGAAGTTCCTCGCCGATGTCTCGCTCAACTACCTGGGCTGCGTGCCGCAGGACGACTGGCTGCGCCTGTCGGTCCAGCGCCAGCAGCCGGTGGTGAAGGCCTACCCGTCCAGCCCCTCGGCGCTGGCACTGACCGAGATCGCGCGCCGTACCGCACGCTGGCAGGCCCCGACCGAGCCACGTGGCGGCGTTGAGTTCTTCCTCGAACGCATCCTCAAGCAACGCGGGGTGACCGCATGAAAGGCGCCGCACAATACAAAGAGGTCCAGCGGGTCGCAGCCAACGAGTGCATTGCCCAGCACTCCGACCTGGTCCGCCGCATCGCCCATCACCTGGCCGCCCGCCTGCCGGCGAGCGTGGAAGTGGACGACCTGATCCAGGCCGGCATGATGGGCCTGATCGAAGCGTCGCGCAGCTACGACGCCGACCAGGGCGCCTCGTTCGAGACCTATGCCTCGATCCGCATCCGTGGCTCGATGATCGATGAGATCCGCCGTGGCGACTGGGTACCGCGCTCGGTCCACCGCCGCGCCCGCGACGCCGCCGCCACCATCCGCCGGCTTGAGCAGAGCACCGGCCGTGCCGCCAGCGCCACGGAAGTGGCCGCCGCGATGGACATGCCGCTGCCGGACTACCTGCGCCTGATGGAAGATGCCTCGCGCGGCCAGGTGCTGAGCCTGGAATCACGGATCGAGGACCAGGGCGAACTGGACACCGTTGCCCAGGGCGGCCCGACCCCGCAGCAGGTGCTGGAGCGCGGTGAGTTCGGACGTGAGCTGGGCAACGCCATCGGACTGCTGCCCGAGCGCGAACAGCTGGTCCTGTCGCTGTACTACGAGCAGGAACTGAACCTGAAAGAGATCGGCGCCGTGTTGGGCGTCAGCGAATCGCGCGTGTGCCAGATCCATGGCCAGGCCGTGCTGCGCCTGCGTGGCCGACTGAAAATCTTCGAGGCGGCCGACGCCGGCCTCGAGAACCATTAAGACCGAGGAAAGAGCTTTGGACAAGAACATGCGTATCCTGATCGTCGACGATTTTTCGACCATGCGTCGTATCGTCAAGAACCTGCTGGGCGATCTGGGCTTCACCAACACCGCCGAAGCCGAGGACGGGCATGCCGCGCTGATGCTGTTGCAGAGCCAGCCGTTCGATTTCGTGGTCACCGACTGGAACATGCCGGTGATGACGGGCATCGACCTGCTCAAGGCCATCCGCGCCGACGCCAAGCTCAAGACCCTGCCGGTGTTGATGGTGACCGCAGAAGCCAAGCGCGAGCAGATCATCGAAGCGGCCCAGAACGGCGTCAACGGCTACATCATCAAGCCGTTCACCGCCCAGACCCTGGAAGAAAAGCTCGGCAAGATCTTCGAACGTCTGGCGGCGAGCGCCTGATGGAAACCCTGAGCGACAAATCAGCGCTGGTGCAGCGCCTGCAGGATGCACTGGCCGCGCTGGAATCGGGCGACGAAGCAGCGTGGCGTCAGCAAATCGATGCACTGGCCGCACTGCGGACCCAGCCGATGATGGCCGGGTTGAACCGGCTTGCCCGCGAGCTGGGCCAGGCACTGGGCGAGCTGCCCAGCCTGCCCAGCGAAGCCGGCGAACTGGACGATGCCTGCGCGCGTCTGGATCACGTGGTGGCGATGACCGAACAGGCCACCCACCGCACCCTGGACCTGGCCGAAGAATGCCGCACGCTCACCGAGCAGCTGCGCGCCAATGGCGTGACGGCCGACCAGGACCAGCAGCTGGACCGCATCCGCCACAACCTGACCGAGATCGCACTCACCCAGAGCTACCAGGATCTCACCGGGCAGATCATCCGCCGCGTGGTGGGCATCGTGCGTCGCGTGCATGAAGGCTTCGGTGCACTCGGGCTGCCGCCGCAGGACGACACCGCGCACAAGCGCGACAACGGTCTGGCCGGCCCGGCCGTGACCGGTCTGGACCGCCACCAGGTTTCACAGGTCGACGCTGACGACCTGCTCTCCGATTTGGGACTTTAACGATCATGAGTGCTGTTCCGGACGATATCGCTGCCGACTTCATCCTCGAGGCCCAGGAGATCCTGGATCGCCTTGGCGAACAGCTGGTGTCGCTGGAGCAGGCGCCCCAGGACGGTGACCAGCTCAACGCCGTGTTCCGCGGGTTCCACACGCTCAAAGGCGGCGCGGGCTTCCTCGGCATCCAGGCGATGGTCGAGCTGTGCCACGCCGCCGAGGAAACCCTCGGCATGGCGCGCTCGGGCCAGGCCACGCTGCAAGCCCATCACTTCGACGCGGCCCAGCAGTCGCTGGACTATCTGCAGTCGATGCTGGACTCGGTCTCGGCCGGCACCGAGCCGGGCTATGCCCCGCCGGAGCTGATCGCACAGTTCGACGTCAACGGCCCGGCGACGCCGGCGGCCGCACCGAGCGCCGCCGCCGGCCCCAGCAGCGGTGAGCTGATCACCGACGATGAATTCGAAGCACTGCTCGACCAGCTGCATGGCGGTGCCGCACCGACCGCGGTCGCCGCCAGGAAAGACGACGGCATGATCAGCGAGGACGAGTTCGAATCCCTGCTCGACCAGCTGCACGGCGGCGCGGCACCCGGTGCCAAGCCCGTGACGGCTGCACCGGCCCCGGCGCCGCGTGCAGTGGCAGCGCCCGCCGCGCCTGCCGCCAACAAGCCGGCGCCCAACAAGCCGGTCGCCGAGGCCGAGCACACCGTGCGCGTGGATACCAAACGCCTGGATGCGATCGTCAACCTGATCGGCGAACTGGTGCTCTCGCGCAACCGGCTCAAGACCCTGCGCGCGCGCCTGCACGATGAAGAGCTGGACCGCGCGGTCTCCACCCTGGACATCGCCACCGCCCGCCTGCAGTCGGCGGTGATGCGCACCCGCATGCAGCCGGTCGGCAAGGTGTTCTCGCGCTTCCCCAAGGTGGCCCGCGATGTCGCGCGCTCGCTGAAGAAGGAAGTGGAGCTGGAACTGATCGGTGCCGAGACCGAGCTGGACCGCAACCTGGTCGAAGCGCTGGCCGATCCACTGGTCCATCTGGTCCGCAACGCGATCGATCACGGCGTGGAGATGCCGGACCTGCGCGAAGCCCAGGGCAAGCCGCGCAGCGGCCACGTGCGCCTGTCGGCCCAGCAGGAAGGCGACTACGTCAGCATCGAAGTGCAGGACGATGGCGCGGGTATCGATCCGGAACGTCTGCGCCAGAAGGCGCGCGAGAAGGGCCTGATCGATCCGGAAGCTGCCGCCCGCCTGAGCAGCGAGGAATGCCTGCATCTGGTCTTCCTGCCCGGGTTCTCGACCAAGCAGCAGGTGACCGACATCTCCGGCCGCGGCGTGGGCATGGACGTGGTCCAGTCGCGCATCCGCGAACTCAGCGGCCAGATCCAGATCCAGTCCGAGCTGGGCCGTGGCAGCCGCTTCATGATCCGCGTGCCGCTCACGCTGGCCATCCTGCCGACCCTGCTGGTGCAGGCCGGCGAGGACGTCTACGCTCTGCCGCTGGCCCGTGTGATGGAGGTGCTGCACGCCCCCAACAGCTCCCTGGGGTGGTTCGATGGCCGCGCCGTGCTGGACCGCAAATCGCACACGCTGGCCCTGGTGGATCTGCGCCATTGGCTGGACGTGGAGCCGATGCCGTCCTCGTTGCTGACCATCGTGGTACTGCAGGCCGGTGAAGCCCGCTTTGGCCTGGTGGTCGACCAGGTGCGCGGCCGCGAGGAAGTGGTGATCAAGCCGCTGCCCAAAGCCCTGCGCGGACTGCGTGGCTATGCCGGCGCCACCCTCATCGGTGACGGCCGCATGGCGCTGATCCTGGACGTGGACGGGCTGCGCACCCACCACGATTGACCGCGTGAAAGTGTGACCGCCGCATCAGTGGATTCCTTCGGCGTCTCAAGTCCCATTCACACAAGCCGATAACGGACCCATGGACAGACTCAGCCTCATTGGACTTTTCCTCGCGCTGGCCTCACTGGTCGGCGGCAGCATCCTCAAGGGGGCCGGTCTGGCGTCGCTGTGGTCGCCGGCCGCCTTCGTGATCGTCATCGTCGGCACCATCGCATCGATCCTGCTGCACACCTCGCCGGCCGTGTTCAAGCATGCCTTCAAGATCGTGAAGTGGGTGATCCTGCCGCCGAGCAGCGACCGCCGGCACCTGATCCAGCAGATCGTGGAGTGGAGCAACATCGCCCGCCGCCAGGGCCTGCTCGGCCTGGAAGCCCAGGTCGATGCCCAGGACGACCCGTTCCTGCGCAAGGGCCTGCAGCTGCTGGTGGACGGTGTGGAGCCGGAGACCATCCGGCACATGATGGAAATCGAGCTGAGCAGCCAGGAGAGCCAGGATCTGGCCGCCTCCAAGGTGTTCGAGGGCATGGGCATCTATGCGCCGACGCTGGGCATCATCGGCGCCGTGCTCGGCCTGATCGCGGTGATGAAGAACCTCGCCGACCCGAGCAAGCTCGGCCACGGCATCGCCGCCGCGTTCACCGCCACCATCTACGGCATCGCCTCGGCCAACCTGCTGTTCCTGCCGGTCTCGGCCAAGCTCAAGAGCGTGATCCATCACAACAGCCGCGACCGCGAAATGATCATCGAAGGGCTGATCTCCATCGCCCAGGGTGAAAACCCGCGCAACATCGAAACCAACCTGTCCGGGTTCCTGCACTGACATGGCCCGCCGCAAGCACCACGAAGAACATGCCAACCATGAGGCCTGGGCGATCCCCTACGCCGACCTCATGACGCTGCTGCTCGCCTTCTTCGTGGTGATGTACGCCATCTCCTCGCTCAACGAGGGCAAGTACCGGATCATGGCCGACGCACTCACCACCGCCTTTGGTGGCGCGCCGCGTACCATCAACCCGGTGCAGGTCGGCAACCAGCAGGTCCAGGGCGGCGGCTGGGACAGCCCCTCCGTGATCAAGGCCGGCACCAAGGTCGGCCCGTCCGCGCCGGCGCCGAGCAACGACCCCACCCTGCTGCCGGCGATGGCTTCGCAGATGCGCATGCCCGTTTCCATGCGCAACCAGGAACAGCTGCAGCGCGCCGAGCGCCAGCTCAACGGGATCGCCGACAAGCTGACCGCCACCCTGGCGCCCTTGATCGAGCGCGGCATGATCACCGTGCGCCGTACCGAGCTGTGGATCGAGGTGGAGATCAACAGCGACATCCTGTTCCCCACCGCATCGGCCACGCTGGACGTGCATGCGCGCGACACCCTCTCCACCCTCGCCCAGGTGCTGCGCGATGCGCCCAATGGCGTACGCGTGGAAGGCCACACCGACAACATCCCGATCGCCACGGCGCTGTTTCCCTCCAACTGGGAACTGTCCGCCGCGCGCGCGGCCAGCGTGGTGCATCTGTTCGCCGACCAGGGCCTGCAGCCAGCGCGGCTGGCGATGGTCGGGTACGGCCAGTTCCGGCCGCGCCAGAGCAATGCCAGCGCCGAAGGCCGCAACCGCAATCGGCGGGTGATGGTGATCATCCTCGCCGACACCGCTGCAGGCGTCGACCCGATCACCGACCGGCTCAGTGCCGATGCCGAGCCGGCCGATACGGCCGCCGCACCGAGCGCCGCCCGTACCTCCCCTGTTACCCCCATCGCACCGGTGCAGTTGCCACCGGTGCCGGCCGGCAGCCGTGTTGGCGCCGCCGTTCCGTCTGCACTGAAGGAGTGAACCGCATGCGTATCTGGGCTGTTGCCAATCAGAAAGGCGGCGTGGGCAAGACCACCACGACGCTCGCGCTCGGCCGTGGTCTGGCCACGCAGGGCCACCGCGTGCTGTTGATCGATCTGGATCCGCATTCGTCGCTGACCCGGGCCTTCGGCGTGCCGCTGGACCCGCCGCCGCAGGGCGTGCTGGAGCTGTTCGGCGCACCGCCGGCCGAGCTGGCCACCCTGGCCCACCACAGCAGCATTCCCGGCCTGGACTACGTCTGCGCGCAGGCGGCACTGGCCACGCTGGAGCGCCGCAGCGCGAACCAGCCCGGCCTCGGCCTGGCGCTGCAGAACGCGCTCGCCCGCCACCAGGGCCAGCACGACTACATCCTGCTGGACTGCGCGCCCACCCTGGGCCTGCTGATGATCAACGCACTGGCTGCGGCCGACCGCCTGATCATCCCGACCCAGGCCGAACCGCTGGCGCTGCACGGCCTGGATGGCATGGTCCGCACCGGTGAGATGGTCGAGCGCTCGCGTCGCCGCCCGTTGCCGATGTCGATCCTGCCGACCCTGTTCGACCGCCGCACCCGCGCTGGCAACGAAACCGTCAGGCTCATGCAGGACAAGCACGGCCAGCGTGTGTGGGAAGACGCGATCCCGGTCGACACCCGCATCTGCAACGCCGCCAGCCTGACCGTGCCGCCGCAGTCCGAGGATTACCCGGGGCGCGGCCTGGCTGCCTATCGGCGTGCGCTGGAATGGATCCTGGCCGACGACGCGCAGCAGATGGAGCGCGCGGCATGAACACGGCCGGCGTACTCGACGATTATCTGGACCAACTGCTCGGCGATGCCGTTCCGGCACCGGCCGAGGCACCAGCTCCGGTGGCAACACTCGATGCAGGCACGACGCCGGGCGTCGAAGTCGACGTCGACGTCGACGCCGTTGTCACCGACGCGATGCCCGCTGCCGTGCTCGACGGTCTGCTCGACGAGGTCCGCAACGACCCGTCGCTCAGTGGCGAGATGACCCTGCCCGACACCGCCACCCCGGCGCCGGGCTTCGACGACCTGCTCGACGAGGTCCGCAATGACCCCTCACTGAGCGGCGCGATGACGCTGGCGGCGGATGAGCAACGCCCCGGTTGGGATGACCTGCCACCGGAGGTCGTGTACGAGACCGCTCCAGTGGCTGCACCCGCTGCAATGCCCGCCCCGGGCTTCGAGGACCTGCTCGACGAAGTCCGCAACGACCCGTCATTGAGCGGCCTGATGACCGCGTGCGATGACGTGGCGCCCTCCGCGCCGGTACCACCGCCAGCGCCCGTTCCAGCGCCCGCGCCCACCCCTGCCACCCCGCCGGCCCCCACCGCCCGCACCATGCCTGCCATGCCACTTGCCCCCAGCATCCGCGCCAAGACGCCTACGTTGGCGCACAGCCGCCCCAGCAGCTGGGAAGAGCTGCAACGGCAGGCCCGCGACCCGGCCTCCAGCCCGCGCGAAAACCGGCGGGCCAACGAGCGCACCTCGCGCTGGCTGCGCCTGCGCTGTGGCGCCCAGGCCTATGCGCTGGAACTGCTCAAGGTGCAGGAGGTCGTCCTGCCCGTGCCGCTGCTACCCTTGCGCGGCACGGCGCCGGAAATGCTCGGCATCATGAACCTGCGTGGCCAGGTCGTCCCGGTGATGGATCTGGGCATCCACCTGGGCAGCAGTGCGGTCATCAACGATGCCAACACCCGCATCGTGGTGCTGGAAGAGAATGGTGAAACCATGGGCCTGCGGGTCTCGGCCGTGGAGGATGTCGCCAACCTCACCGACTCACAGATCGAGCCGCCCGATACCGCCCGCATCTGCCAGATTTCCAACGACCTGTTCCGCGGCGTGGCGCGCGTGACCGCCCAGCCGATGATCCTGCTGGACGCGACGCAGCTGTTGAACTGACCGGGAACCGGCAGCTGCCCTAAAGCTTTGTTGGTTTAGGCCGTTATAGACCTCGGAACCGTTTGTCCGGAGCAAAGATGAGCACTGTCGCACTGGGTGATGATCTCGGTATCGAGACCAGCACCGAGCTCAAAACACGTTTGGCCCCCCTGGTGGATCAGGAAGGCGATCTGACGCTGGATGCCAGCCAGGTCGGCCGTATCCATACCGCCTCGGTGCAAGTGCTGTGCGCATTCGTCGAGGCCCGCCGCAAGGCCGGGCATCCCACCGGATTCCACGGTTGCACCGCAACCTTCCGTGATGCCGCGCGTCTGCTCGGCGTCACCCAGGCCCTCGGCCTGGAAGCACCCCATGACAACCTGAAATCTGTGGAGAACGCTGCATGAGCGCACGTATCTTGGTGGTGGACGATTCGGCGTCGATGCGCCAGATGGTCTCTTTCGCCCTCACCTCGGCCGGCTTTTCCGTCGAGGAAGCCGAAGACGGCGCGGTCGCCCTCGGGCGTGCCAAGGGCCAACGCTTCAATGCGGTGGTCACCGACGTCAACATGCCGAACATGGACGGCATCTCGCTGATCCGTGAGCTGCGCCAGCTGGCCGAATACAAGTTCACGCCGATGCTGATGCTGACCACCGAATCGGCCGCGGACAAGAAGTCCGAAGGCAAGGCTGCCGGCGCGACGGGTTGGCTGGTCAAGCCGTTCAATCCGGAACAGCTGGTGGCCACCGTCCAGAAAGTCCTGGGCTGATCCCGTTTCACCCTTCCCTCCCCTCGCAACTGGACACCCCGCACCATGAGCATGGATCTGCAACGTTTCCACGCCACTTTCTTCGAAGAGAGCCGCGAGGGGCTGGACGCGATGGAAGCTGGCCTGCTGGCGCTTGAATCGGGCCAGCAGGACCCGGAAATCATCAACTCGGTGTTCCGCGCTGCGCACTCGATCAAGGGCGGCGCCGGCACCTTCGGCTTCGACGCGATCGCCTCGCTGACGCATGTGCTGGAAACGCTGCTGGACGAACTGCGCGCTGGCAAGCGCGCGCTGGAGCCGGCCGCGGTTGATGCGATGCTTGCCTCCGTGGACGTGCTGCGCGCCCTGCTGCGTGAAGCCGAACACGGCCAACCGGCCGACCCGCAATCCGTCGCCGATATCAAGGCACGCCTGGAAGCGGTGCTGACCGGCCAGGCCGCCACCGCCGCACCGGTGGCCGCGGCCAGGATCGATGACACACCCGAGGCGTGGCAGATCGGTTTCGTGCCGGCACCATCGCTGTTCATGAGCGGCAATGATCCGCTGCGCATCATCCGCGAACTGGAACACCTGGGTTCGCTGCAGGTCGCCGCGCGCATGGAGCGCCTGCCCGGTTTCGACCAGCTCGACCCGCTCGAAGCCCACCTCGCGTGGGACCTGGGCCTGGTCGGCAAGGTACCGCGCAGCAAGATCGAAGACACCTTCGCCTGGGTCGTGGACGACTGCGAACTGGACATCCGTCCGGCCGCACCGCCCAGCCTGGCCACCAGCGCACCGGCCGAGGCCAAGCCTGCCGCCCCCGCAGCACCGGCTGCCGCAGCCGCTGCACCCGCTGCGGCCCACGAAGCGGAAACCTCGATCCGCGTCAGCGTGGACAAGGTCGATGCCCTGATCAATCTGGTCGGCGAACTGGTCATCACCCAGGCCATGCTCAAGCAGGTCTCGCATGCACTGGATCCGGCCCAGGCAGAGCAGTTGCTGACCGGCCTTGACCTGCTGGAGCGCAATACGCGTGATCTGCAGGAAGCGGTCATCGGCGTGCGCATGCTGCCGGTGGATGCGGTGTTCCGCCGCTTCCCGCGCCTGGTCCGCGATCTGTCCTCGCGCCTGGGCAAGCACGTGCGTCTGCGCACCATCGGCGAAGGCACCGAGCTGGACAAGGGCCTGATCGAGAAGATCGCCGATCCGCTGGTGCATCTGGTCCGCAACTCGATCGACCACGGCCTGGAAATGCCGGACGTGCGTCGTGACGCAGGCAAAGACGAAACCGGCACCATCACGTTGGCAGCGTCGCATCAGGGCGGCCACATCGTGATCGAGGTCAGCGACGACGGCCGCGGCCTGAACCGCGACAAGATCCTGTCCAAGGCGCTTGAGCGCGGCCTGAGCGTGCCGGACAACCCCACCGATTCGCAGGTGTGGGACCTGATTTTCCAACCGGGCTTCTCCACCGCCGATGCCGTCACGGATCTGTCGGGACGTGGCGTGGGCATGGACGTGGTCCGCCGCAACATCCAGGCCCTGGGTGGCGAAGTCCAGCTGGAAAGCCAGGCCGGCAACGGCACCCGCGTGCTGATCCGCCTGCCGCTGACGTTGGCCATCCTGGACGGCATGACCGTCTCGGTCGCCGGTGAAACCCTGATCCTGCCCCTGGCCTATGTGCTGGAGGCCCTGCAGCCGAAGGGCGACGACATCCGCACCATGGCCGGCGAAGGCCGCGTGCTGCGGGTCCGTGGCGAGTACCTGCCGATCCTCTCGCTCAGCGATTACTACGGCTACGGTGGTCATTCCCAGGAAGAGCCCCTGGTGGTGGTGGTCGAAGGTGATGGCCAGAAGATCGCGCTGGAAGTGGACGAGCTGGTCGGCCAGCAGCAGGTCGTGGTCAAGAACATCGAGAACAACTACCGCCGCATCAGCGGCGTCTCCGGCGCCACCATCCTCGGCGATGGCCGCGTGGCGCTGATCGTCGACATCGGCGGTCTGGTGCGCTCGCTGAAGGTGCCACAGGCGGCCTGACCGCCCCTGCCATACGCTGCCTCCTGACGCCGCCGCTCCCCGGGAGTGGCGGCGTTTTTGCGCGCCTGCGCGATCCGGCACGGCTCCCGGCGCAATGGTGAACTTCGTCGGTACCCGGCGTGCCAGCGAATGCTCGCAACCTCCTCGGACAGCACGTACCTGGGCGAAACACCCCGTTTTTGATCGAGTTCACAGAAAAAATGTGAACTCAATGTGATGAGCGCTATCAAGTTGTTCCGTTGCAACGCCGTTATCGGCAATAGCGACACCGATAGATGTCGCGCAGCGGTCGCCTCACCTTTCCCCACCACGCCATCTCGCCCAGTTCCCCACGGCTGCGCGCCTACGCCCTGCCCGGAGTTCCCATCATGAAGTGGTTCCACGATCTACCCATCGCTCGAAAGCTCACCGTGGGGTTCGCCCTGACCACGCTGATGACCCTGGCGCTGGGCATCTTTGCCCTGGTGCGCCTTGGCGAAGCCAATGAACAGCTGCGTGCGATGAGCACCAACGACATTCCGTCGGTACAGCACCTGGGCGAGATCCGCGCCCAGCTCGGCGAGTTCCGCACCTATGAAATGGCGCAGCTGACCGTGCTGGACAAGCCGGAGTCGGTGGCCGACTACGACAAGCGCATGGAGGCCACCGGCAAGGTGGTCCATGAAGAGATGGCGGCCTACGCCGCCCTCCCGGCCGAGCCCAAGGAGCGCGAGCTGTACGAAGTCGTCGCCGCACGCAATGCGGACTACTTCAAGGCGAACGCAGCGATCAAGCAGGCCATCGCCGCCGGCGACAACGCCGGTGCGCAGCAGATCTCCGACGAGCAGTCGCGTCCCGGCCGCCGTGCACTGTTCGCTGCCATGAAGGAACTGGGCGAGTACAGCAACGGCGTGATCGCACGCCGCGTGGAGCGTGCCAACACCATCCACCAGAACAGCGTCTACGCAATCATCGCCTGCATGGTGCTGCTGGCACTGCTGGCCGCTGCCATGGGCGTGGTCATCGCGCGCGCCATCACTCGCCCGCTGGCCCAGGCCGTGCACGCGATCCAGTCGGTGTCGCGTGGCGATCTGTCGGTCAACATCCAGGCGACCAGCCAGGACGAAGCCGGCAAGATGCTGGCCGCGACCCGCGACATGACCGTGATGCTGCGCCGCTTCTCCGCTGAAACCCAGCGCATGGCCGAGATGCATGCCGGCCCCGACATCAGCCACCGCATCCCGCAGGACTTCCCGGGCGTGTACGGCGAACTGGCGAAGGGCATCAATACGATGATCTTCGAGCACCTGGACGCGATCACCGATTCGGTGGCGATCCTCAACCAGTACGCCACCGGCGATCTGTCACAGAACGCCCGTCGCCTGCCCGGCACCCGCGCGATCCTGCATGAATCGATGGATGCCGCCAAGGCCAGCCTGTTGGCGATCAACACCCAGATCCAATCCCTGGCCCAGGCCGCTGCCGCCGGCGACTTCACCCAGCGTGGCGACGCGATGCGCTTCGAGCATGACTTCCGGGTCATGATCGAAAACCTCAACACGATGATGGAAGTGGCCGACGGCAATCTGTCCCAGCTTTCGCACCTGCTGCAGTCGATCGCCAATGGTGACCTGACCGCCCGCATGCACGGCGAGTTCCACGGCGTGTTCGCCAGCATGCGTGACGATGCAAACACCACCGTCGCCCAGCTGACCCAGATCGTCGGCCGCATCCAGCAGGCCTCCTCCAGCATCAGCACCGCTGCCGGCGAGATCGCCTCGGGCAACAACGACCTGTCGCGCCGCACCGAGCAGCAGGCCGCCAACCTGGAAGAAACCGCCGCCTCGATGGAGGAACTGACCTCCACCGTGCGCCAGAACGCCGAGCATGCCCGTCAGGCCAACCAGCTGGCCATCGGTGCGCATTCGGTCGCCTCGCAGGGCGGTGATGTGGTCGGTCGCGTGGTCAGCACCATGCACGAGATCGATGCCTCCTCGCGCCGTATCGCCGACATCATCACCGTGATCGACGGCATCGCCTTCCAGACCAACATCCTGGCGCTGAACGCTGCGGTCGAAGCCGCCCGTGCCGGTGAACAGGGCCGTGGCTTTGCGGTGGTCGCTTCGGAAGTGCGCACCCTCGCCCAGCGTTCGGCTGGTGCCGCCAAGGAGATCAAGGGACTGATCGATGAGTCCGTCGGCAAGGTCGCCGAAGGCTCGCAGCTGGTCAACCAGGCCGGTGCCACCATGGGCGAGATCGTCGCCTCGGTGCAGCGCGTGACCGACATCATGGCCGAGATCTCCGCCGCGTCGCAGGAGCAGTCCGCCGGTATCGAACAGGTCAACCAGACCGTCGTGCAGATGGACGAAACCACCCAGCAGAACGCCGCGCTGGTGGAAGAAGCCACGGCCGCGGCCCGTGCGATGGAAGAGCAGGCGGGCGACCTCACCGACGCGGTCGCGCTGTTCAAGCTCGACAGCCGCGCGGGCGTGACACCGGTGACAGCCGCGCGCCCAGCGATTGCGCGTTCCGCCGTCCTGTCACCGCGCCCCGCCGCCCCGGCCGCGCCGAGCAGCGCCGCTGCACGCCGGCCCATGACCCGTGAACCGGCGATGGTCAACGACAGCGAGTGGCAGGAGTTCTGATTCTGCGCTGCGGTTACCCTTCGTGACACGACGACACCCTGCTCCGGCAGGGTGTCGTCGTTTCCGCCGTTGCGCATGGCCGTCCCGGTGTACACGCCGATCGGCCAGAGACTGTCTGCCGTCATCTTGCTTACCGAATTCAGCCCAATGATGGCGGTCTGCCATCAAGTAAGCGGCCGTGTGCGCCGCTAACGGGACTATCGAGTTGCGCAGGGACGCCAGCAGGATGACCACCGCGATGACACCGGTATGTCAGCAGCCGCAGATCACGACGCGCCGTGCCGTGGCAGGTCTGGTTCTGCTGTCACTCTGGCTGGGCTGGGTCCTGCCTGCGCTGCTGCGCACACTGCCCGCCGCGCCACCGGCCATGACCGCCGATCAGATCCTGGCCCGGCTGGGCGGATCGCTGCCGGCGGTTGGCGCCCCCATTCTCCTGCTCGCTGACGGCCAGTGCGGCTGCGCCGCGCCGACCGCTCCGCGGCCGGCGTTGCACACCCTCGACCGACGCGACGCTGGCGTACCACTGCCCTATGCCTGGGTGGTACTCGATGCCTCCCGCCGCCTCGTCTATGCCGGCCCGGCACAGCTTGACCCCGGCTGTGGCGGCCTCGCGCGCTCGGCCGCGCCCCTGATCCAGCAGTTGCTTGCGCATCCGCAGGCACCGCTCATCGTTTCATCCCATTGTTCATGCCCACAGGAGTGACCCGCATGTCCACCCACGCAACGCCCCTCCCCTCGCTGGTGGGTCACGAGAAGGTGCCGTACCTGCAGGTCATCGCCGCCGAAGCAGACCGCCTGTTCCTGATGGTCACCGTGCTGCTGTCGGTCGCCTCATTGGTGCTGGCCGCGCGTAGCGGCCAATGGACGCCCTTGCTGGCCATCACCCTGCCCAGCCTCGCGCTGATCGCCCTGCAGACCCGCTGGCTGCCCGGCACCCGCCTGTCGCGGTGCACGGTCGCGCTGGCATGGATGGTGCTGGCCGCCACCTTGATCCACCAGACCCACGGGATGCTGGAAACGCACTTCACGGTGATCGTCCTGATCGCCCTGCTGCTGTATTACCGCGACTGGCTGCCGATCGTGGTCGCGGCCGGGGCCATCGCCGTGCACCACCTGCTGTTCTTCTACCTGCAGTCACGCGGCGCCCCGACGCCGGTGTTCGCCGCCGGCAGCGGCGTTGGCGTGGTCGTGCTGCACGCCACCTACGTCATCGTGGAAACCGCGCTGCTCAGCGCCATGGCGGTGCAGATGCGGCGCCAGCTGCTGCTGATCGGCCACGACCCGCGCGCGCTCGCCGCCATGGCGCGCGGCGTGGTCAATGACCAACCGCTGCCGGCGAACGTGCAGCCCGACCAGTTTCCAGCCGACTCGCTGGCGCGCACCCTGGTGCAGACCAGCCAGCAGCTGCTGGACCGCCGCCATCGCGAACAGGCCAGCCTCGCCGACACCCTGCGCATCCGCACCGCACTGGATGACGTCACCACCCACGTCATGATCGCCGACCGTGACCGCAACATCGTGTTCGTCAACCGCCCGCTGCAGCACATGCTCAGCGGCGTCGAGCAGGATCTGCGCCGCGACCTGCCGCAGTTCAACGCGCGCGATCTGATTGGCCGCAACATCGATATCTTCCATCGCCATCCGGCCCACCAGGCCAAGCTGCTCGATACGCTGGAAGGCACGTATCGCGCCCAGATCCGGATCGGCGGCCGTGTGATGCGCCTGATCGTCAACCCGATCATCGGCGGTGACGGCCAGCGCCAGGGCTTCGTGGTGGAATGGGCCGACCGCACCACCGAACTCCAGGTGGAAGAGGAACTGGGCCGCATCGTGCACGCCGCCGCCAACGGTGACTTCGCCGGGCGCGTCGAGACCGCTGGCAAGCAGGGCTTCTTCCTGCAGCTGGCCGAGCACCTCAACGGCCTGCTGGATGCCAATGCGAGCAGCATCGAACAGATCTCACAGCTGCTCTCCGCGCTGTCGCGGGGCGATCTCACCACGCGCATGGAGGGCGACTTCCACGGTGTGTTCGCACGCATCCAGGACGATGCCAACGCCACGATCGACCAGCTGACCGGCATCGTGTCCAGCATCCAGTCGGCGTCCAGCAGTCTCAGCGCGGCGGCGAGCGGCATGTCCGAAGGCAATGGCCGCCTCTCCAGCCGGACCGAGCAGCAGGCCGCCAGCCTGGAAGAAACCGCCGCCACGATGGAAGAACTCACCGCCACCGTGCGCCAGAATGCCGAGCATGCCCGCCAGGCCAATCGACTGGCCAGTGGTGCATCGGAGGTCGCTTCGCAGGGCGGGGAGGTGGTCGGCGAAGTCATCCGCACCATGAGCGCCATACAGGCCTCCTCCCGCCGCATCGCCGACATCATCTCGGTGATCGATGGCATCGCGTTCCAGACCAACATCCTGGCCCTCAACGCCGCGGTGGAAGCGGCTCGCGCCGGTGAGCAGGGCCGCGGCTTCGCCGTCGTCGCCACCGAAGTGCGCACCCTGGCCCAGCGCTCAGCCGACGCCGCCAAGGAGATCAAGACGCTGATCGACGACTCGGTCGGCAAGGTGGCCCATGGCAGCCAGCTGGTCGATCGTGCCGGGGCCACCATGGGCGATATCGTCACGGCCGTGCGCCAGGTCAACGACATCATGGGCGAGATCTCCGCCGCCTCGCAGGAACAGTCGATGGGCATCGAACAGGTCAATCAGAGCATCGCGCAGATGGACGTCAACACCCGCCAGAACGCCGCGCTGGTGGAAGAGTCGATGACGGCCACGCACGGCATGGCGCATCAGGCCGGGCTGCTGGCCGAAGGAGTGGCGCGCTTCCACCTGGACGACGGCCAGACCTCGGTGCTGCAACGGATCCGGCAGATCGCCAGCGCCCACTGATGGTCCAGGACGCGCCGGCCCTGCACCGGTGCGTCGGTCTCCCTGGCATCTGACCCTACATAATTGTGCCCCGCTGCCGATAAACGGACTGAGCCCTGGCATCTGCGGATGTCGTCACCCGCCCAACTCAGCAGATTCCATGTCCGAAGGCAGCCTCGACGCACACGACCCCTCCCATGCCGCGCACGACGACGGTACGGACGACCGGTATCTGGTCCGCAACCCTCGCCAGATCCGGCAGTTGCTGCAGGCGCTGATCGACCAGCGTTCGTTGATCAACGCCCATCTGGGGGGGCGCGACCAGTCCTTCCCGACCGCCGTCTTGGAACTGGACGAGGACGACGACTGGCTGCTGCTCGACGGCAGCCCGTCCGAGCCCTCCAACCGCGCGGCGGAGGAAGTCGGCCACCTGCTCTGCTTCGCCCAGTTGGACCGGGTGATGGTCCGCTTCCGGCTCGACGGCCTGGAGCGTACGCAGAACGACGGCCACGTAGCCTTCCGCGTGCCGTTTCCGGCAGAGCTGGTGCACCTGCAGCGCCGCGAGCTGTACCGGCTCGAGACCCCGATCACTGATTCGCCGCACCTGAAGTTCCCGATCAATGAAGACCGCAGCGAAGCGCTCCACCTGCGGGTGGTGGACATCAGCGGCGGTGGCCTGGCCGTGACGGTGCCGGTGGACTGCAATGTCTTCTCCCTGCAGAAGCGCTATGCCGCCCAGCTCGACCTGCCTGACAGCAGCCCGCTGCACATCTCGCTGATCGTGTGCAATCAACTGGCCGTCAAGTTGCCCAATGGCGTGGAAATGAAGCGCATCGGCATGCGTTTCGATGACCTCCCGCGTGGCGGCGACAGCGCGATCCAGCGCTACATCTTCCGCATCGACCGGCAGCGCAGTGCCCGGAAAAACGGGGAGATTTGACGGCCGCTTCAACCGCGTGGCGCCGCTGATGCGTGATCTAGCCGCTCGTCCCCCTGGTCACCTGCACACCGACGCACTGTCCAAGGACGGATTGTCCCCCCTAAAGTCGTCCCCAACGAGGCCGATATCCAGCGTGAAGCCGGTTTTTTCGACCGCCACGCCCGACCCAGGACCCCTCGATGAACGACAAGAACACCACCGCCGCCAGCGACGGCGGCGAATACCTCAGCTTCACCCTCGGCGCCGAGCACTACGGCGTGGACATCCTCAAAGTCCAGGAAATCCGCGGCTACGACTCCGTCACCCGCGTCCCCGACGCGCCCGACTACATCAAGGGCGTCATCAACCTGCGCGGCACCATCGTTCCCGTCATCGACCTGCGCCTGAAACTGCGCCTGGAAAACGCGACCTATGACGCCTTCACCGTCATGATCGTGCTCAACGTCGAAGACCGCGTCGTCGGCATCGTGGTGGACAGCGTCTCCGACGTCATCCCGCTGGCCGCCGACCAGATCCGCCCGACCCCCGAGTTCGGCGCCGCCGTCGACACCCGCTTCATCTCCGGCATCGGCACCCAGGATGACCGCATGCTCATCCTGCTGGACATCGAAACGCTGCTCGACAGTGCCGATATGGGCCAGACCCATCTGGTCGTTGACGACGTCGCCGCCTGAGACGTCCGTCACAGAATTTGATCTTCCTGCCCGCATCTGCAACCGCAATGCGGGTCACGGAAAAAAAGTGCTTCAGTTCCCCAGTGGCCGGCCGATAGCTGGATTCAGGACCCGGCTGCACTGGATAGCCCACGGCCGGGCCAACTTGCCCATATCCCCGGAGAATCTCCCGATGAAGTCCCTGCTTGCCCTGTTCTCGGTCGCCGTGCTCGCCACCTCCGCGTCCTCCGCGTTCGCCCAGTCCAACGAGATGATCCCGCCGGAAATGGCGCCGCGTTCGGTCGGCAAGGACGGAATGGTCTGTGGCAAGGTCGAGAAGGCCCGCTACGCCGAAGGCTCTGAAGGCCAGCCGACCTTCCTGTACATGGGCGGTGCGTTCCCGCGCCACACCTTCTCGGCCCGCATCGCCGGCGCCAACCGCGACAAGTTCACCTTCCCGCTGGAATCGCTGGAAGGCAAGACCGTCTGCGTGATCGGCAAGATCGCCCGCGATGCCTCGCGCGCTGAAATCGAAGTCAGCTCGCCGTCCAGCCTGAAGCTGGCCAACATCAAGTAATCCCCGTACGCCCTGCCACGCCGGCACCGGCCGGCGTGGTCGCTGCAACCGGCCACCTCGGCCGGACGCGTTTGCCACTGGAGACCGCACCTGCCATGCCGTGGATCAACAACCTCAAACTGATGCCCAAGTTGATGCTGACTTTCGGCGTCCTCCTGCTGGTGATGCTGCTGCAGGGCATCGTGGCCTACCGTGGCCTCCACTCGCTCAACGGTGTCACCACCGAGTTGGCCGGCGCCCGCATGGACAGCATCCGCACTGCGGGCGAGCTGCGCGGCATGGTCGGTGAGTACCGCAACTCCGCCTATCAGGGCCTCATCCGCGCCAGCGACGACGTCAAGGCCCAGGCCAAGGCGCGCGCAGCGGAACTGCGCACCCAGATCGACGCGTCGATCAAAAAATATCCCGAGCTGATCGACAATCCCCAGCAGAAGAAGCTGTTCGACACCTTCGCCAAGGACTGGACCGATACGCTGGCGTCCTACGACGCCGTCACCGAAATGCTGGAACTGGACCTGCCGGACGACGCCATCGATACGTTCGTCGGCGAAACCCGGACCAAGCATGCCAAGGCCTCGGCCGCCCTGGAGGCGCTGATCGCCGAAGACAACCGCCTTTCGCGCGCGTCCAGTGAGAAGGCCGCATCCACCTATGCCGCCTCGGCTACGCTGACGGTCATCACCCTGCTCGGCGGCGCCGCCCTGGGCCTGGTGCTGGTGTATCTGTTCGCCCGTTCGCTGGTCGGCAGCATGCGCGGTGCCGTCTCGGTCGCCAACGATGTCGCCAGCGGCAAGCTCGATGGTCACATCGATGTCAGCCGCAAGGACGAAGTGGGTGACCTGCTGCAGGCCATGCAGCGCATGCAGCGCGATCTGCGCGAACGCACCGAAACCGACCAGGCCATCGCCCGTGAGAATCTGCGCATCCGTACTGCGCTGGACTACAGCTCCACCGGCGTGTGCCTGACCGACGGCGAGATGAAGATCGTCTATACCAACCGTGCTCTGCAGCAGACGCTCAGCCAGCACGCCGACGAGCTGCACAAAGACCTGCCGGACTTCGACCCCGCCACCGTGCTGGTCGGCAAGTCCGTCCTCGTTCTGGAAAAGAACAACCGCGCCGACGATCGCTTCATGAGCCAGCTGGAACAGCACGGCGTCGCACATCGCCAGCTGCAGTTCGGCCAGGCGCAGTTCGCGCAGTCGGTGACGTCCATCTTCAACGAACAGGGCGAGACCGTCGGCCATGTCGCTGAGTGGCGTGACCGCACCCCGGAGGCCCTGGTCGAAGCCGAAGTCGCCCGCGTCATCGCGCAGGCAGCGGCAGGCGATCTGTCCGGCCGTATCGTCAGCGAGGGCAAGGATGGCTTCTTCCTGCAGCTGGCCCAGCAGATCAATGGTCTGCTGGATGCCAACTCGGCCAGCATCGAACAGGTCTCCAATCTGCTGACCGCCCTGTCCCAGGGCGACCTGAGCGTGCGCATGCACGGCGACTTCCAGGGTGTGTTCGCCCGGATGCGCGACGATGCCAACGCCACGGCCGAACAGCTCAGCAGCATCGTTACCCGCATCAAGGACTCCAGCCAGGCCATCAGCTCGGCCGCCAGCGAAATCGCCACTGGCAACAGCGACCTGTCGCGCCGTACCGAGCAGCAGGCAGCGAATCTGGAAGAAACCGCTGCCTCGATGGAGGAACTGACCTCCACCGTGCGCCAGAACGCCGAGCACGCCCGCCAGGCCAACCAGCTCGCGATCGGCGCGCACAGCGTTGCCTCGCAGGGCGGTGACGTGGTCGGCCAGGTTGTCACCACCATGAGCGCGATCCAGATCTCGTCCAAGAAGATCGCCGAGATCATCTCGGTGATCGACGGCATCGCCTTCCAGACCAACATCCTGGCGCTCAATGCCGCCGTCGAAGCCGCACGTGCTGGTGAACAGGGTCGCGGCTTTGCCGTCGTCGCTTCCGAAGTCCGCACCCTCGCCCAGCGCTCGGCCGGTGCGGCCAAGGAGATCAAGGGCTTGATCGACGATTCCGTCAGCAAGGTCAACGATGGTTCGGCACTCGTGCAGAAGGCCGGTGCCACCATGGGCGAGATCGTCGCCTCGGTGCAGCGCGTGACCGACATCATGGCCGAGATCTCAGCGGCCTCGCAGGAACAGTCGGCCGGCATCGAGCAGGTCAACCAGACCGTCGTGCAGATGGATGAAACCACCCAGCAGAACGCTGCGCTGGTGGAAGAAGCCACGGCTGCCGCCCGCGCCATGGAAGAACAGGCCGGCCACCTCACCGACGCGGTGTCCATCTTCAAGCTGGACGAGCAGGCAGCGGCCCCGGCACCGGCTCGCGCTGCCCGTGCGCCGGTGGTCACGGCAGCGCCTGCTGTGGCACCGGCGGCACGTCGCCCGGCAGCGCGCCCGGTCGCCACCGAACTGGCCGACGGCGACTGGCAGGAATTCTGATTTCCTGACGGCTCGCGTTGTTGCACAAAGGCCCCGGTGCTTCGGCATCGGGGCCTTTTTCGTGCGCAACTGCCCAGCTGAATGGAGAGCGGCTAAATACTCGCCGAAATCGGCCGATAACAGCATTGCCAGACACTTCGTCGCGGCCGGCCAGGTGGGTGAACGTCACCGCGATTTCCCTGGCATCGCCACGTGCTTTCCTGCCGATCAGATGCCCTGCCCATGACTCTATTCCGCCGCTGGAACCAGTACTTCGCCAACCTCTCCGTCCGGCGCAAGCTGAACATGCTGACGTTGTTGATCGCGCTGGGCGTGATTGCCCTGTCGGTCGTCGCCGCGCGCATGCAGTACCTGGACCTGACCGAAACGCGCAAGACCAGCCTCAAAACCCAGGTCGAGCTGACCTACGGCATCCTCGATCATTATCACGGGCTGGCGCAGAGCGGCGAGCTCAGCGAGCAGGAAGCCAAGCAGAGTGCGCTGGAAGCACTGGCCCGCATGCGCGCGGACAACAACGCCTTCTACTACAGCGTTTACGACACCCAGTACCGCGTGATCATGCATCCGTTCCGCAAGGATCTGATCGGCCAGGACATGAAAGACTTCCGTTCCGAGGACGGGGTCCGCCTGTTCTACGACCTGGTCGGCATGGCCCGCATCGGTGGCGGCGTAGTCACCTACAAGTGGGAAAAGGCCGGCGAAAAGGGGCTGTTCGTGAAGTCCGCCTACGCAGGCATGTACCAGCCGTGGCAGTGGGTGATCAGCAGCGGCGTGTACATGGAAGACGTGCAGCAGCAGGCGCTGGTGTTCACCGGCATCATGACCGCCACCGGTGGCGGCGTGGTGCTGATCGTGCTGGCGCTGAGCTGGCTGATCGGCAACCGCATCACCCTGCCCCTGCGTCAGGCCACCCACGTGGCCGAGAGCATCGCGCGCGGCAAGCTGGATAGTCGCATCGGCGAGCAGGCACACGATGAACCCGGTCGCCTGCTGGAAAGCATGGCCCGCATGCAGGAACAGCTGCACGCGGTGATCAGCGGCCAGCGCGAGATGGCGACCCATCACGACGCCGGCAATACCAGCTACCGCATGGATGAGGGCGCCTTCCCGGGCGAGTACGGCCTGATGGTGCATGAGACCAACACCCTGGTCGGCGCGCACGTGCAGACCATGACCGAGGTGCTGTCGGTCGTACAGCGTTACGCGCAGGGTGATCTGCGTGCGGATCTCACCCGCTACCCCGGTGAGAAGGCGCAGATCACCGCCACCGTCGATGCGGTCAAGCAGAACCTGGGCAACATCAATGGCGAGATCCAGCGCCTGGCATCGGCCGCCGCGGCCGGCGACTTCAGCCAGCGCGGCGACACCGCCCGCTTCAATCACGATTTCCGCCTGATGATCGCCAACCTCAACGCGATGATGCAGGTCAGCGACGAGAACCTGGGCAAACTCTCCCAGCTGCTGTCGGCCATCGCCGAAGGCGACCTGACCGCACGCATGGACGGCGATTTCCAGGGCGTGTTCGCCACCATGCGCGACGACGCCAATGCCACCGTCGCGCAGCTGACCCAGATTGTCGGCCAGATCCAGACGGCTGCTGGCAGCATCAACCTGTCCGCGGGCGAAATCGCCACCGGCAACAGTGACCTGTCGCGCCGCACCGAGCAGCAGGCCGCCAATCTGGAAGAAACCGCTGCCTCGATGGAGGAACTGACCTCCACCGTGCGCCAGAACGCCGAGCATGCCCGTCAGGCCAATCAGCTGGCCATCGGTGCGCACTCCGTTGCGTCCCAGGGCGGCAGCGTGGTCGGTGAAGTCGTGACCACCATGGCCGCGATCCAGACCTCGTCCAAGAAGATCGCCGAGATCATCTCGGTCATCGACGGCATCGCCTTCCAGACCAACATCCTGGCGCTGAACGCTGCGGTGGAAGCCGCCCGCGCCGGTGAACAGGGCCGTGGCTTTGCGGTGGTCGCTTCCGAAGTGCGCACCCTGGCCCAGCGTTCGGCCGGTGCGGCCAAGGAGATCAAGGGCCTGATCGATGATTCGGTCGGCAAGGTCGCCGAAGGCTCGCAGCTGGTCAATCAGGCCGGCGCCACCATGGGCGAGATTGTCGCCTCGGTGCAGCGCGTGACCGACATCATGGCCGAGATCTCGGCGGCCTCGCAGGAGCAGTCCGCCGGCATCGACCAGGTCAACCAGACCGTGGTGCAGATGGATGAAACCACCCAGCAGAACGCTGCCTTGGTGGAAGAAGCCACCGCTGCCGCCCGCTCGATGGAGGAGCAGGCCACACAGCTGGCCGATGCCGTCGCCATCTTCCGCCTGGACAACCAGGTCGCCGCCGCCGTCAGCGCCGTCACGGCGCGCGCCGGTGCCGAGCTGCCGCCGGTGCGCAGTGCCCCTCGCCCGGCACCTGCCGCGCCGCGTCCGGTCGCAGCCGCCAAGCCCCCGCGCGCCCTGCCGGCCGATGACGGCAACTGGCAAGAGTTCTGAGTTCCTGCGGCGGTCGCACGACCGCCGCATCCCCCTTTTACTGCGAGCCCGCCCGTGTCCACGCCTCCTGCCACCGCCGCCTCTTCCAATAGCCGCGAATTCGAGTTCGCCGACCGTGATTTCCGCCGTGTCTGCGAGCTGATCTACCAGCGGGTCGGTATCTCGCTGGCGCCCGCAAAGCGCGACATGGTCTATGGCCGCCTCTCGCGCCGGCTGCGTGCGCTCGGCATGCGTAGTTTCAGTGACTATCTGGACCAGCTCGAAGCCCATGGCGGTGAGGAATGGCAGGCGTTCACCAATGCGCTGACCACCAACCTCACCGCGTTCTTCCGTGAGCCGCATCATTTCGAAAAGCTCACCGACGAACTCCGCCTGCGCGGCAACGGTGGCGGCACGCTGCAGCTGTGGTCCTGCGCGGCCTCCACCGGCGAAGAGCCGTACTCGATGGCCATCACCGCCTGCGAGGCCTTCGGCACGCTCAAGCCGCCGGTACGCATCCTGGCCACCGACGTGGACACCCAGGTGCTGGCCACCGCCAGCCGTGGCGTCTACGCGATCGACCGCGTGTCCGGCCTGGATCCGGCGATCCGCAAGCGCTACTTCCAGCGCGGCACCGGGCCCAATGAAGGCCACTGCCGCGTACACCCTGCCCTGCGCGAGCTGATCGACTATCGTCCGCTCAACCTGCTGGCCAACCGCTACGACGTCGGCGGCCCGTTCGACGCCCTGTTCTGCCGCAACGTGATGATCTATTTCGACAAGCCGACCCAGCGCGGCATCCTCTCGCGCCTGATCCAGCACATGGGCGACGACGGCCTGCTCTACACCGGTCATTCGGAAAACTACCTGCACGCCGCCGATCTGATCCAGCCGTGCGGGCGCACCCTGTACAAGCGCGCGCCCGGAGCGCCGGTATGAGTCTGCCGATCCGCAACGATGAGGTCATGCGCTACTACGACAGCCGCTTCCAGGTCACCGCCGCCAAGCTGCTGCCGACCCAGTATCTGGCGGTGGACGACAACACCGCACTGACCACCACGCTGGGCTCCTGCGTGGCTGCGTGCCTGCGGGACCCGGTACTGAAGATCGGCGGCATGAACCACTTCCTGCTGCCCGAGGGCAACGTCGGTGATGGTGCGCCCGCGCGCTACGGCAGCTACGCGATGGAACTGCTGATCAACGACCTGCTCAAGCGCGGCGCGCACCGCAAGCGTCTGGAGGCCAAAGTCTTCGGTGGCGCCAACGTGCTCAAGGGCTTCACCAGCAACCCGGTCGGCACGCGCAACGCCGAGTTCGTGCGCCAGTACCTGCAGGCCGAACACATCCCGATCATTGCCGAAGACCTGTGTGGCATCCACCCGCGCAAGGTGTGGTTCTTCGCCGACACCGGCCGCGTCGTCGTGCAGCGCCTGCCGCATGCGCATGAAGCCGAAGTTGCCGCGACCGAATCGGCCGTGCGCGCCCGCCTGTCCAAAGCCCCGGTCACCGGTGGCGTGGAGCTGTTCGAATGACCCATGGTGCACCCTGCAAAGTCCTGATCGTCGACGACTCGGCGGTCGTGCGTCAGATGCTGAGCGAAATCCTAGACAGCGATCCCGGTATCGAAGTGGTCGGCACCGCCGCCGACCCGCTGCTGGCGCGCGAGAAGATCAAGCGCCTGGCACCGGACGTGATCACGCTGGACGTGGAAATGCCGCGCATGGACGGCCTGGCCTTCCTTGAGAACCTGATGCGCCTGCATCCGCTGCCGGTGGTGATGATTTCCTCGTTGACCGAGCGTGGCGCCGACACCACGCTGCAGGCATTGGCGCTGGGCGCGGTGGACTTCGTGTCCAAGCCCAAGCTGGATGTCGCGCGTGGCCTGCAGGGCTACGCGGACGAGATCATCGCCAAGGTCAAGATGGCCGCACGCTCGCGCGTGCGTCCGCTGGCCCGCCCGAATCCGCCGCGCATCACCCTCGGCGCCGTGGCTCCCGTCGTGCCGCGCTCCATCCAGTTCCGCACCACCGACCGTCTGATCGCCATCGGCGCCTCGGCCGGTGGCACCGAAGCCCTGCGCGTGGTACTGGAAGGCATGCCCGCCGATGCACCGGCCGTGGTGATGACCCAGCACCTGCCGGCCACCTTCAGCACGCCGTTCGCCGAACGCCTGGACCGCCACTCGGCGATGTCCGTGCGCGAAGCCACCGACGGCGAAGCCGTGCTGCCCGGCCATGCGTATCTCCCCCCGGGCGGCAAGCACCTGCGGATCATCCGTGACGGTGCGCGCTGGCGCTGTCGGATCGACGATGGCCCGCCGGTCAACCGACACAAGCCGGCGGTGGACGTGCTGTTCCGTTCCGTCGCCGAAAGCGCCGGCGCCAACGCCATCGGCGCGATCCTGACCGGCATGGGCGACGACGGCGCGCGTGGCCTGCTGGACCTGAAGAACGCGGGCGCACCGACGCTGGTGCAGGATGAAGCGACCAGCGTGGTCTGGGGCATGCCGGGTGCGGCGTTCAAGCTGGGCGCAGCGGAGGAGATGGTGCCGCTGGAACGGATCGCCGAGCGCTTGATGGCGTTGGCGCGGGGTTGAGGCCATCGCGGTGCTGCGGAGCGGGTTCACCCCCGCCCCGCAGCGCAGCGGCGATCACGCGCAGGGCCTCCCCCAGTACAGCCGCATCGGGTTGTCCACCAGCAACTGCTGTTGCAGCGCCCCGGTCACCGCGATCCGCGGAATCATGTCCACCAGCATGCCGTCATCGGGCATGTGCGTTTTCAGGTTCGGGTGCGGCCAGTCCGTTCCCCACAGCACACGCTCGGGGAACCGTTCGACCAGATACCGCGCAAACGGCACCACGTCGTCGTAGCCGGGCGGGCCGATCTGGGACAGCCGCTCCGGGCAGCTGACCTTGGTCCATATATTCCCGTGCTCGGCCATCAGCCGCACGAAGCGCTGGAACTCCGGCCCGTCCACCGCCTTGCTGACGTCCGGACGCCCCATGTGGTCGACCACCACCGTCACCGGCAACGAGGTGAAAAAGTCCCATCGCTCGGCCAGGTCGGCCGCTTCAAAGTACACCACGACATGCCAGCCCAACGGTGCGATGCGCGCGATGATCGCGTGGTAGTAGGCGTCCGGCTTGGGATCGACCAACCGCTTCACGAAATTGAAGCGCACGCCGCGCACGCCGGCCGCGTGCAGCGCCTGCAGTTCTTCATCGGACACCGTATCGCGCACGGTCGCCACGCCCCGTGCACGTCCGCCGGCGCTGCGCAGTGCATCCACCAGCGCCCGGTTGTCCGCGCCGTGGCAGGTGGCCTGCACGATCACGTTGCGGCCGAACCCGAGCAGGTCGCGCAACGCGAACAGCTCGGCCTTGCCGGCATCGCAGGGGGTGTATTTGCGCTCCGGCGCATACGGGAACACGTCGCCCGGCCCGAACACGTGGCAGTGCGCATCCACCGCGCCCGGCGGCGGCACGAATGCCGGCCGGCTCGGGTTCGGAAAGAAATCCAGCCAATCCGCGTCTTTCTCGAACGCCGCCATCACAGCCCCCTCGCCTTGAGCTGCGCGTCCAGCCGCGGGTAGACCCGGCGCGCGTTGCCTTCATACACCTTGTAGCGATCGGCCTCGGACAGTCCCAGCGCCTGCACGTAGCGCAGCGTGTCGTCGAAATACTGCCCGGTTTCCGGATCGATACCGCGCACCGCACCGACCATTTCAGACCCGAACAGGATATTGTCGATCTCGATTACCTTGAACAGCAGGTCGATGCCTGGCTGATGATAGACGCAGGTATCGAAGAACACGTTCTTCATGACGTGCTCGTTCAGCGGCGGCTTGCCCAGCATGTCCGCCAGACCGCGGAAGCGGCCCCAGTGGTAGGGCACCGCACCGCCACCGTGCGGGATGATGAAGCGCAGGTCCGGGAAGTCACGGAACAGGTCACCCTGCAGGAACTGCATGAACGCGGTGGTATCGGCGTTGAGGTAATGCGCGCCGGTCGCATGGAAATTGGCGTTGCAGCTGCCCGAGACGTGCACCATGGCCGGCACATCCAGTTCCACCATCTTCTCGAAGAACGGATACCAGGCCCGATCGGTCAGCGGCAGCCCGGTCCAGTGGCCGCCCGAGGGATCCGGATTGAGGTTGCAGCCGACAAAGCCGAGCTCGTTCACACAGCGCTCCAGTTCGGCGATCGAGTTCGCGATGGGCACCCCCGGCGACTGCGGCAGCTGGCACACGCCGATGAAGGTGTCCGGGTACAGCGCCACGACCCGCGCGATCAGGTCGTTGCAGCGCCGCGTCCATTCGGCGCTGACCGCCTCATCGCCCACGTGATGGGCCATCGTGCTCGCGCGCGGCGAGAAGATGGTCATGTCCGCACCGCGCTCGCGCAGCAGCCGCAGCTGGTTGTTTTCCACGCTCTGGCGCAGTTCGTCATCGCTGATGACCGGGTACACCGGCGCCGGCAGCGACCGGTCGTTGAAATGGGCCACCTGCGCCTTGCGGAACGCATCATGGCTGGCGGGGGCGGTCGTGTAGTGACCGTGGCAATCGATGATCATCAGGGAGCCTCGTGGGGGAGGAGTCACCAGCCGAACAGCTGGGCAAGGTGGACGTCCACGCGCAGCCCGACGATCAGCGCGTCGGGGATGTCGGTGGTGCGGGTCGGCGCGTAGATCGGGTCGGGGTTGATCACATACTGCAGGTTGGGCATCAGCCGGATGCCCTTGTGCACCGCCCAGCCATAGCTGAGCTCGGCGATGATCTCGTCCGCATTCGGCGCGCCGCTGCCGCCGTTGCGTGCGCGACGGTCGCGCAGGAAGGCGATCTGTTCGTCGCTGAAATGCGTGTTGGAGACGAACATGGCCAGCGTGTCCTGGTCGCGGCCGGCGAAGGTGCCGGTCTTGACGAAGCCGACCGCCGCGAACTGGTCCACCGGGGCTTCATTGCCTGTATTGACGTAGGCACGGGCGAACACCGCCAGGCTGCGCTTGCCCTGCCCCCGCCAGACGGTCTGGTCGGCCATCGCATACCAGCCCGTCCGCGCGCCCTCCTGAATGGCAGTGGGCCTGCCGGTCAGCGCGGCGGAGCCGCCGTTCGCATCGAAGTAGGAGCTCTTGCCGCCATCGCTGTTGCGGTACATGCCCACCCGGTAGGTGCGAGGCAGCCGGTCATTGGCGACGCTGGTCTGGTAGCCGGCTTCATACGCGGTGAGGGTGCCGGTCCCCTCGCCGACCGAGAAATCCAGGCCGTTCTTGCCCGCCCTGTTCAGCTCGTTGTTGTAGTCGAACGCCCCACCCTGCACATACCAGCGATCATCCACGTCGTAGCGCAGGATGCCCGCCCACGACGAATTCGGGAACGCGGTGATGCCCAGGTCGGTGATCGCCCCGTACGGGGTCAGGCAGATCGCGTTGCTCATGAACACGCAGTTGAGCGCGGAGGTATTGAAGTAGCTGTTCACCGGCGCGCGGCCAGCGGTGATGCTCAGCCCGTTCTGGAAACGGTGGCGCACGGTCAGCCGGGTCAGGCGGCCGCCGGCCACCGGGCGCCAGGTCTGCTGGGCGCTGATCGAATTGCCGATTTTCTCGCGCGCCAGGTTGCGCCCGGCAAACCAGGCCCATTGCGTATCCACATCGGTATTTCGCACGCCAAACAGCGCATCCAGGTCGAACCTGGACTGGGCCATTACCCAATAAGACCCTTCGGTACCCTGCTCGACACCGCCGGACGGGTTGGAGGCGACATTGCCGACGACATCCAGCGTGAGGTCGACGCCGTCGGGCAGCGCGCCGCTGCGGGCAGGCGCATCGGCCGCCAACACGGGGCTGGCCAGGCAGGCGCCGATGAGCGCGGCCAGAGCAGTACGGGAGAAACGGGACACAGGCAGCTCCTGTCCGGCGCAAGGCAGCCGGGACGTGGATGGAGGGAGGGAGGCCGCCACGACACCCCATGGCGGCCGGATTCACTGCGGCAAGGCTCAGACCGGCTGGGCCGCCAGGACGCGGCGGCGAAGCCGTCGGGTGCCGATCTGCTCGGCCATCACCTTCTCGTCCAGCTTGCCTTCCCATTTGGCGATCACCAGCACCGCGATCGCGTTGCCGACCAGGTTCACGAAGGTCAGGCCTTCAGCCAGGATCCGATGGATGCCCAGGATCAGCGCGATGCTGGCGACCGGAATCGTGCCGGTGGTACCCAGCGTCGCCGCCAGCACCACGAAGGCCGCACCGGCCACGCCCGCGGCGCCCTTGGAGGTCAGCAGCAGCACCGCGATCAGGCCCAGCTGGTGCCACACGGTCAGCTCGGTGTTGGTCGCCTGGGCCAGGAACAGCGCCACCGTGGTCAGGTACAGGCAGGTGCCATCGAGATTGAACGAATAGCCGGCGGGAATCACGAACCCCACCACGCCTTCCTCGCAGCCCAGCTTCTTCATCTTCTCGATCAGGCGCGGCAGCACCGTTTCGGTGGACGTGGTGGCCGCCACGATCACGATTTCATCGCGCAGGTAGGCCAGCAGGCGCCACAGGCTGGCACCGGTCCACCAGCACACACTGCCCAGCACCACGACGGTGAACACCCCGCAGACCACGAAGAACTCGATGATCAGCTCGCCCAGAGACAGCAGCGAGCCGGCGCCAAACTGCCCCACCGTGAAGGCGATCGCACCGAACGCACCGATCGGCGCGAAGTACATGATGTAGCCGATGATCTTGAACAGCGCGCTGGAGGTGGCCTCGATCACCTTCATCACCGGTTCGCCGCGTTCGCCGACCGAGGCCAGCGCCACGCCGAACAGCACCGCCACGAACAGCACCTGCAGCACATGCGCCTCGGTGAAGGCACTGACCAGGGTGTTGGGAATGATCGCCATGACGTAGGACACGATCGACTGGTCATGCGCGCTGTGCACGTAGCCCTGGATGCTGGCCATGTCGATGGTGGCCGGGTCGATGTTCATGCCCGCGCCGGGCTGCCACAGATCCACCGCGACCAGGCCGACGATCAGCGCCAGGATCGTGATGACTTCGAAATAGATCAGCGATTTCAGTGCCAGCCGACCGACGCTGCGCATGTCGCGCATGCCGGCGATCCCGTGCACCACCGTCACGAAGATGATCGGCCCGATCATCATCCGGATCAGCTTGATGAACGCATCGCCGAAGGGCTTCATCGCCGAGCCGATATCCGGCTGCAGCCACCCCAGCACGACACCGATCACGGTGCCGGCCAGAACCTGGAACCACAGTTGGCCAAGAACGCCGAAGCGGCCCGGCCGCTTCTCCACAACAGTCATATCAACCCTCCCAGGTCGCAAGAATAGGGACGCCGCTCGTATTCAGTCGAACAGGACGCCATCAAAGAGTTTTCGCGCGGTGCGCAGGACGGCGGCACGTACCACCTGCCCGGCCGCATCCACGTCCAGGACGCAGCCGGTACTGCCGCTGGGGTGCTCCACCGCCAGGGTCTGCTGCGTGCCGCCCGGCAGCACCGCAAGTGCGTGCGCGGTCGAGCCTTCGATCAGGCAGGCGGTGGCGACCGTGACCGCCCCCAGCACACCGACCGAGGCATGGCAGCGGTGGGGAATGAACGAGCGCACGCTGATCGCACCGCCTTCGCGGGGCGCGGCCACCAGCATCATCTTCGGCACCGACTGCGTGGCCACGTCACCCAGCCGCATCAGCGGGCCCGCCTGCAACCGGATCGCCTCCAGCCGCGCCTTCAGCGCGTCGTCGGCATCCAGCGTCTGCCGATCCTCATAGCCGCTGATGCCCAGGTCGGCCGCCCGCAACACCACGCACGGCATGCCGTTGTCGATCAGGGTCGCCTCCACGCCATCGATCACATCCTGCGCCTGGCCCGTCGGCAGCAGCGCGCCGCAGCTGGAACCGGCGATATCGGCGAACGCCAGCGGCACCGGGGCGGCGCTGCCGGGCACGCCATCGATGCGGGCATCGCCGTCGTAGGCGACCTGCCCGCCGGGCGTCTGCACCGTCGCCACCGCCAGCGTGCCGGTATTGCGCATGAAGATGCGCACGTCGGTCTGCGTCGCCGTTGCATGGACCAGCCCCCGTTCAATTGCGAACGGGCCGACACCGGCCAGCATGTTGCCGCAGTTCTGCGTATCGCTGACCAGCGCCTGGTCCACGAACACCTGCAGGAACAGGTACGCCACATCCGCGTCCTGGCGCTGCGAGGGCGACACGATCGCGACCTTGGAAGTCAGCGGATCCGCGCCCCCCATGCCATCGATCTGCCGCGCATCGGGCGATCCGTAGGCGCGCAGCAGGAAGGCGTCGCGTGCGCCTGCCTCGGCAGGCAGGTCCGAGGCGAGGAAGAAACCGCCCTTGGACGTGCCACCGCGCATCCACATGGCGGGCACGCCCTTACTCATAGCGCAGCCCCTTGGCCGCCAGGCGCTTGCGCATGGCATAGATGTCCAGGCCCAGTTCGCCGTTGGCCAGGCGCTCGCGCTTCTCCGCTTCCCGGGCCTCGCGTGCCTGCGCCTCGCGGGCCACCCGCGCCGCCTCGGTACGCGGCACGATGCAGACGCCGTCATCGTCGGCGATCACCACGTCGCCCGGCTGCACCCATGCGCCGCCGCAGACCACCGGCACGTTCACCGCGCCCAGCGTCTCCTTCACCGTGCCCTGCGCGTGGATCGCCCGGCTCCAGACCGGAAAGCCCATCGCGGTCAGGTCGCGCACGTCACGGACACCGGCATCGATGACCAGGCCGCGGCAACCGCGGACCTGGGCCGATGTCGCCAGCAGGTCACCGAAGTACCCATCGGTGCAGTCGCTGGTGGGCGCCACCACCAGCACGTCGCCCTCGCGCAGCTGCTCGATGGCCACGTGCATCATCCAGTTGTCGCCCGGCGGCACCGAGACGGTGATGGCGCTGCCGGCGATGCGGGCGCCGCTGTAGATCGGGCGCAGCCGGGGGTGCAGCAGACCGCTGCGGCCCTGCGCCTCATGGGCGGTGGCGACACCGGCCTGGGCCAGCGCCTGGACAGCGCCGGTTTCGGCGCGCTCGATCGAGGTGACTACGCGGGACATCCATCCATCCTTCGTTGACGATGGCGCAGTCTGTGCCGCGGGCGTTCGGCACCTCAAGATCGTTTTTCGAAAGTGCCATTGGGTTTGGTTATAGTTGATGCATGGCGACGCATCCGGAACTGAACCTCAAGCACCTGCACGCACTGGTGGCCGTGCATCACCATGGCGGCATCAGCGCCGCTGCGCCGCACGTCAACCTGTCCCAGCCCGCGCTGACCCAGGCCATCGCGCGGCTGGAAGCGCAACTCGACGCACCGCTGTTCGATCGCCAGCCCGGCGGCATGGCGCCCACCGAAGCGGCGCGCCTGCTGGTGCCGCGCATCGAGCGTGCACTGGCCTACATCACCCACGGGGTGCGGGTCGCCCGCCGCGGCCAGCGCCTGCCGGCGATGCCGGCCGTGGAGCGCCACGTGACCCTGCCGCAGCTGCGCGCGCTGGCCGCTGTCGACAGCGCCGGCAGTTTCACCCTGGCAGCAACGCGGGCCGGGCTTTCACAGCCGGCAATCTACCGCGCCGTCCATGAGCTGGCCGCTGCGATCGAGATCCCGCTGACGGTCCGTCGCGGCAAGACGGTGCAGCCCACCCCGGCGGCGACCCGGATGCTGCGGCTGGTCCGCCTGGCCCTGTCCGAGCTGGCGGCCGGGGTGGACGAGCTTGCGTCGCTGCGCAGCGAACGCGGCGGACGGGTCACCCTCGGCGTGATGCCGCTGGCACGCGCCATCCTGCTGCCGCAGGTGCTGGCGCGCTTTGCCCGCGCCCATCCGGGTGCGGCGGTGAATGTGATCGAAGGTCCGTACGCCGAACTGCTGGGCGATCTGCGCGAAGGCAGCCTGGATCTCCTGATCGGCGCGATGCGCGACACGCTGCCGGTACGCGACATCGCCCAGGAAGGCCTGTTCGACGACGACCCGGTGATCGTGGCGCGCAGCGGGCATCCGTTGGCGCGTGCGGGCGGATTCACCTTCGCGCAGCTGCTCGACTTCCCCTGGGTGATCGCGGCGACCGGTGCGCCCGTGCGTGCGCGCTGGGAGCGCATGTTCCGCCAGCACGGACACGAACCGCCGCGCCTGCGCATCGAATGCGGCTCGGTGCTGATCACCCGCGGCCTGCTGCTGGAAGACGACTGGTTGACCCTGATGTCACGCGATCAGTTCGTGATCGAACGCCGCGCCGGCCTGCTCTGTGAGATCGGCAGCGCCGGCGACGACCTGCGCCGCCGCATCGGCCTCACCACCCGCGCCGACTGGCACCCGACCCGCCTGCAGCAGGCATTCGTGGAAACCTTCCGCGCTGTCTGCGCAGAACGCAGCAGCGATGCGGAAAACGCGTGGCCCTTCCGCTATCCACCGGAAAGATGATCCGCCCTCCCTCCTGGGAGGACCTGGAGCCCCGGCGTTGGGTACTTCATTCCTGCCCCGTCTGTGACGGCCGTAGCGGTCCGACTGTTCACCCTGTGGTGAGATGGGCGTCCAGAGGAAGGTAAGAAATGCCATGGAAGGGCCTTTGCGATCGACCATCAGCGCCTTGCTGCTCGCCGCGCTGTGCTGCCTGCCTTCACCTCTGGCCGCGAGTGGCAGCCTTTTCTATTTCAGCGCGTCACAGGGCGCATTCCATTTTTCGCTGGAAATGACCGGTCGGCAGGACGTCGGCGCCATCCAGATCATGTCGAGCCAGTTCAAGAGCTACATGCCGCAGCGCACCTATTACGTCGAATTCAACCGTGCCCAGAAGCGGGCCTACATACGTCCGCGCAAGCGCGAAGGGCTGCCGTGGTTCGAGGTCGATGTGGTGGGCAACACCGGTGTACTGCTCTACGAGGGCCGGCGGGTGCAGGGCACGGCCGACTGGACGCCCGAGGTCTGGGACGACTGAAACGAAAAACCCCCGGCGCTGGCCGGGGGTTTTCGTTCAACACATCAAGCGGTCACGCTCAGGCAGCAACCGTACCGGCCACGTCCTGGTAATCCTCGATCTGGTCGAAGTTCATGTAGCGGTAGATGTCCTTGCTGCTGGCATCGAGCACACCGATGTCGGCCATGTACTCTTCCTTGGTCGGGATGCGACCCAGGCGCGAGCAGATCGCGGCCAGCTCGGCCGAACCCAGGTACACGTTCGAATTGCGGCCCAGGCGGTTCGGGAAGTTGCGGGTCGAGGTCGAGAACACCGTTGCGCCCTCGCGCACCTGCGCCTGGTTGCCCATGCACAGCGAGCAGCCCGGCATTTCCATGCGGGCGCCGGCGGTGCCGAAGGTGCCGTAATGGCCTTCCTTGGTCAGCTCCGAAGCATCCATCTTGGTCGGCGGGGCCACCCACAGCTTGGTCGGGATGTCGCGCTTGCCTTCCAGCAGCTTGGCGGCCGCACGGAAGTGACCGATGTTGGTCATGCACGAACCGATGAACACTTCGTCGATAGCCGCACCGGCCACGTCGGACAGTGTCTTGACGTCATCCGGATCGTTCGGGCAGGCGACGATCGGCTCGTGGATGTCGGCCAGGTCGATCTCGATGACGGCGGCGTATTCGGCGTCGGCATCCGGGGCCAGCAGCTCCGGGTTGGCCAGCCAGGCTTCCATCTTCTCGATGCGGCGTGCCAGCGAACGGGCGTCCTGGTAACCCTCGGCGATCATCCACTTCAGCAGCGTAATGTTGCTGGTGAGGTACTCGATGATCGGCTCCTTGTTCAGGTGCACCGAGCAACCGGCGGCCGAACGTTCGGCCGAGGCATCGGACAGTTCGAACGCCTGCTCGACCTTCAGGTCCGGCAGGCCTTCGATTTCCAGGATGCGGCCGGAGAAGATGTTCTTCTTGCCCGCCTTGGCCACGGTCAGCAGACCGGACTTGATCGCATACAGCGGGATCGCGTTGACCAGATCACGCAGGGTCACGCCCGGCTGCATCGTGCCCTTGAAGCGGACCAGCACCGATTCGGGCATGTCCAGCGGCATCACGCCGGTGGCCGCGGCGAAGGCGACCAGGCCCGAGCCGGCCGGGAACGAAATGCCCACCGGGAACCGGGTGTGCGAGTCGCCACCGGTGCCGACGGTGTCGGGCAGCAGCATGCGGTTGAGCCAGCTGTGGATCACGCCATCGCCCGGCCGCAGCGAGATGCCGCCACGGGTGGAGATGAACTCCGGCAGCGTGTGGTGGGTCTTGACGTCCACCGGCTTCGGGTACGCCGCGGTGTGGCAGAACGACTGCATCACCAGGTCGGCCGAGAAGCCCAGGCAGGCCAGATCCTTCAGCTCGTCACGGGTCATCGGGCCGGTGGTGTCCTGCGAGCCCACCGAGGTCATCTTCGGTTCGCAGTAGGTGCCCGGGCGCATGCCCTGGCCTTCCGGCAGGCCACAGGCGCGGCCGACCATCTTCTGCGCCAGCGAGAAGCCCTTTCCGGTATCGGGCGGGTCCATCGGCAGGCGGAACAGATCGGTCGGGGCCAGGCCCAGCGCTTCACGCGCCTTGGCGGTCAGGCCGCGGCCGATGATCAGCGGAATGCGGCCACCGGCGCGCACTTCGTCGAACAGCACGTCGGACTTGACCTTGAACTCGGCGATGACGGCGCCGTCCTTCAGGGCCTTGCCGTCGTACGGACGCAGCTCGATCACATCGCCCATGTTCATCTGCGACACGTCGAGTTCGATCGGCAGCGCGCCGGCGTCTTCCATCGTGTTGTAGAAGATCGGCGCGATCTTCGAGCCCAGGCACACGCCGCCGAAGCGCTTGTTCGGGATGAACGGAATATCTTCGCCGGTGAACCACAGCACCGAGTTGGTGGCCGACTTGCGGCTGGAACCGGTACCGACCACGTCGCCCACGTAGGCGACCAGGTGACCCTTGTCCTTCAGCGATTCGATGAACTTGACCGGGCCGCGCTTGCCGTCTTCTTCCGGCTCGATGCCATCACGCTTGTTCTTCAGCATCGCCAGGGCGTGCAGCGGGATGTCCGGGCGGGTGGTGGCGTCCGGCGCCGGCGACAGGTCATCGGTGTTGGTTTCGCCGGTCACCTTGAGCACGGTGATGGTCAGGCTTTCCGGCACCTGCGGACGGCTGGTGAACCACTCGGCATCGGCCCAGCTCTGCAGCACGCCCTGTGCGTTCGCGTTGCCGGCCTTGGCCTTTTCCTGCACGTCGTGGAAGGCATCGAACACCAGCAGGGTGTTCTTCAGTGCATCGGCGGCAATCGCACCAACGGTGGCGTCGTCCAGCAGCTGGACCAGCGGCGCGACGTTGTAACCGCCAAGCATGGTGCCCAGCAGTTCGGTGGCGCGCTCGCGCGTGATCAGCGGATTGACTTCGCTGCCCAGCGCGATCGCGGCCAGGTACGAGGCCTTGACCTTGGCAGCGTCATCGACGCCGGCCGGCACGCGGTGGGTCAGCAGTTCCAGCAGGAACTCGGCTTCGCCGGCCGGCGGGTTCTTCAGCAGTTCGATGACGTCGGCCGTCTGCTGGGCGCTCAGCGGCAGCGGCGGGATGCCAAGCGCGGCGCGCTCGGCTACGTGGTGGCGGTAGGCTTCCAACATGACAACTCCCGGGTGATTCTTTGAAAGAATGCGGTTTAAAAGTATGGGCTCAGGCGTGCGGCACGATCAGCTTCAGGCCCTTGAAGTAGTCGCGGTAAAACGTATCGTTCCAGGTGATCAGGCCATCGCACTGCAGCAGTGCATGCGACCCGACCATGAATTCATCCAGCCCGCGTGGCTTGGCACCCCGCTGCCGGTGGCGGCGGTGCATCTCACCGGCGCGCAATGCGGACTTGGCCTCCAGCGGACTGAAGTGGACGCCCATTTCCTCCAGCGCCTCCTGCACTTCGGCGCCGCCGCGCAGCGACGCGCAGATCTCGGCCAGGGTCACTCCGCAGATCACCACGCGGCCGCCGACCAGGCTCTGGCGCAGGCCCGCTTCGACCGCATCGGCCTGCGGACCATTGCTGAGCAGCTCGATCAGCACCGGTGAATCGACGGCGATCATCACGCGCTCATTCCTCGTCGCGGACCGCGCGCACGGCCGCTTCGGCCGAATCGAAACCATCGAGCGCGAATTTGCCGCGGGCACGGGAGATCGCATCGTCCACGCTCTTGCGCAGGATGATGCGGCTGCCCTCGAGCTCCACCTTCAGCTGGGTGCCCTTGGTCAGGCCAAGCGCATCACGGACCGCCTTGGGCAAGGTGATCTGCCCGCGTTCTGCAACGGTAGCTTCCATCGGTACGCCCTCCAAAGTATGCACAAATTATACATACTTCCGTGGGCATACTTCCACCGGAGTCCCGATCTGTCCGCCAAGGCCCTTGGCACAGAAAGGATCTGTCTCATCCATGACACGAGGGATACACATCTCCGTGTAGCCTGAGACCAACTGCCGCAGGTGGGCGCCGCGCTGAATCGTTCATACTCGGGACGATCGCCGGCCTGCCGGTCAGCGGCGAACGCAAGCAGGTCTGCCTCGGGCGGGCCAACGCAAGCCATCCGCAAGAGGAGTTTCTGCAATGAGCGATTCGTTCTCCACCCGCAGCCAGCTGGACGTCGGCGGCACGACCTACGACTACTTCAGCCTGCCCAAGCTGGGACAGACATACGACATCTCCCACCTGCCCTACTCGATGAAGATCCTGCTGGAGAATCTGCTCCGGCACGAGGATGGCGGCGTGACCGTCGGCAAGGACCACATCCAGGCTGTGGCCCAGTGGGATCCCAAGGCCGAGCCGGACATCGAGATCGCCTTCATGCCCGCCCGCGTGGTGCTGCAGGATTTCACCGGTGTGCCGTGTGTGGTCGATCTGGCCGCGATGCGCGATGCGGTGGTCAAGCTCGGCGGCCGGCCGGAGCAGATCAATCCGCAGATTCCCTCCGAGCTGGTGATCGATCACTCGGTGCAGGTCGATGTGTTCGGTACACCCGATGCGCTGGACCTCAACGGCAAGATCGAATTCCAGCGCAACCAGGAACGCTATGGCTTCCTGCGCTGGGGCCAGAAGGCCTTCGACAACTTCAAGGTGGTGCCGCCCAACACCGGCATCGTCCACCAGGTGAATCTGGAAAACCTGGCCCGCGTGGTGATGACCGCGGACAAGGGCGGCAAGGCGGTGGCCTATCCGGACACCGTGTTCGGGACCGACAGCCACACCACGATGATCAATGGCATCGGCGTGCTGGGCTGGGGCGTGGGCGGTATCGAAGCGGAGGCCGCGATGCTTGGCCAGCCGTCGTCAATGCTGATCCCGCAGGTGGTCGGCTTCAAGCTGACCGGCCGCATGCCTGAAGGCGCCACCGCCACCGATCTGGTGCTGACCGTTACCCAGATGCTGCGCAAGCACGGCGTGGTCGGCAAGTTCGTGGAGTTCTTCGGTGAGGGCCTGCAGCACCTGCCGCTGGCCGACCGTGCCACGATCGGCAACATGGCGCCGGAGTACGGCGCGACCTGCGGCATCTTCCCGATCGATGAGGAATCGCTGACCTACCTGCGCCTGTCCGGCCGCAGCGAGGAACAGATCGCGCTGGTGGAGGCCTATGCCAAGGCCCAAGGCCTGTGGCACGACGCCAACACCGCGCACGCCAGTTACAGCGCCACGCTGGAGCTGGACATGGGCGAGGTCAAGCCCTCGCTGGCCGGCCCCAAGCGCCCGCAGGACCGCGTGCTGCTGGAAGACGTCAAGCAGAACTACCGCGAGAACCTGGTTGGCCTGACCACCAACCGTGACAAGCGCAACGACGACGTCTCCACGTTCGTCAACGAAGGCGGTGGCGCGGCGGTCGGCAACGAACAGCTGGCCAAGGGTTACAGCGATGTCGAGCTGGATGGCCAGAAGGTCCGCCTGAAGGATGGCGCGGTGGTGATCGCCGCGATCACCTCGTGCACCAACACCTCCAACCCGGCGGTGATGATCGGTGCCGGCCTGCTCGCGCGCAACGCCGCGGCCAAGGGCCTGGACCGCAAGCCGTGGGTCAAGACCTCGCTCGGCCCAGGCTCGCGCGTGGTCACCGATTACCTGGAAAAAGCCGGTGTGCTCACCGAGCTGGAGAAGGTCGGGTTCTACGTGGTCGGCTATGGCTGCACCACCTGCATCGGCAACTCCGGCCCCCTGCCCACCGAAGTCAGCGCGGGCATCGCCGCCGGTGACCTGGTGGTGGCCTCGGTGTTGTCGGGCAACCGCAACTTCGAAGGCCGTGTGCACCCGGAAGTGAAGATGAATTACCTGGCCAGCCCGCCGCTGGTCGTCGCCTACGCCATCGCCGGCACCACCGATATTGATCTGACCACCGAGCCGCTGGGCACGGGCAGCGATGGCCAGCCGGTGTACCTGCGCGATATCTGGCCGAGCAACAAGGAAATCGGCGACGTGATCGCCGCGACCATCGGGCCGGAGATGTTCAAGAAGAACTATGCCGACGTGTTCAAGGGCGACACCCGCTGGAACACCATCAAATCCCCCGATGGCGATCTGTACGAGTGGGACGGCAGCTCGACCTACATCAAGAACCCGCCCTACTTCGAAGGCATGACGATGGACGTCGGCCACATCGACGACGTGCACGGCGCGCGGGTGATGGGTCTGTTCGGCGATTCGATCACCACCGACCACATCTCGCCGGCCGGCAACATCAAAAAGGATTCCCCGGCGGGCCGCTTCCTGCAGGAGCGCGGCGTGCAGCCGGCCGACTTCAACAGCTACGGCAGCCGCCGCGGCAATGATGACGTCATGGTGCGCGGCACCTTCGCCAACATCCGGATCAAGAACCTGATGTTCGGCGGTGAAGAAGGCGGCAACACGTTGTACTTCCCGAACGATGGCGGCGAGCCGCAGAAGCTGGCGATCTACGATGCGGCCGTCAAGTATAAGGCTGAAGGCGTCCCGCTGGTGGTCTTCGCCGGGAAGGAATACGGCACCGGCTCCTCGCGCGACTGGGCGGCCAAGGGCACCAACCTGCTGGGTGTCAAAGCGGTGATCGCCGAGAGCTTCGAGCGTATCCACCGTTCCAACCTGGTCGGCATGGGCGTGCTGCCGCTGCAGTTCAAGAACGGCGAGAACGCGCAGAGCCTGGGCCTGGACGGCTCGGAAGTGGTCGACATCACCGGCCTGGAGGATGGCGCCAGCAAGTCGGCCACCCTTACCGCCACCAAGGCCGATGGCACGAGGAAGACCTTCGAGGCGCATGTGATGCTGCTGACCCCGAAGGAAGTGGAGTACTTCAAGCACGGCGGCCTGCTGCAGTACGTGCTGCGTCAGCTGGCGGGGAAGAAGTAAGCCAGCCGGCACGGTGCCGGCGATACCGGGCCACGCCCCTGCGGCCGTGACCTTCCGGTAGCCCACGACCAACGGTCGTGGGCAGGAACCGCGCATGTCGCAAACAACGCGCCCCGCAGTCACTCTGCGGCCGTTCTTCACGGGCCCTTCGCGTTTTCCATTCGGGACGGTATGCTGCCGAGGCATGAAACGACGGATACTCTCCGTCATCGCATCACATCATCCACGTTTCCTGGAGGGGGAATATGAGTCTGGAACGACCCTGGCTGCAGAGTTATCCCAAAGGCGTACCCGCCGAGATCGACGTCAACGAGTTCCATTCGGTCTCGGCCGTCTTCGACACCTCGGTGGCCAAGTTCCGCGACCGCCCCGCCTACTCCAGTTTCGGCAAGGTTCTGACCTACGGGGAAACGGACGCACTGGTCGAACAGTTCGCCGCCTACCTGCTCGGTGAACTGCAGCTCAAGAAGGGTGACCGCGTTGCCCTGATGATGCCCAACTGCCTGCAGTACCCGATCGCGACCTTCGGCGTGCTGCGTGCCGGTCTGACCGTGGTCAACGTCAACCCGCTGTACACCGCCCGCGAGCTCAAGCACCAGCTGGTGGATTCCGGCGCGGCCGTGCTGGTGGTGGTCGACAACTTCTGCGACACCGTGCAGCAGGTCATTGCCGATACCCCGATCAAGCAGGTGGTGACCACCGGCCTGGGCGACATGCTCGGTGCCAAGGGCATCGTGGTGAACTTCGTACTGAAGTACATCAAGAAGATGGTGCCCAACTACAGCCTGCGCGGCGCGATCCGCTTCAACCAGGCGCTCAAGCTCGGCAGCCGCCACACCCTGCCCAAGGTCGAGATCGATCACGACGATGTCGCCTTCCTGCAGTACACCGGCGGCACCACCGGCGTGGCCAAGGGCGCGATGCTGACCAACCGCAACCTGGTCGCCAACATGCAGCAGGCCTCGGCGTGGATCTCGGCCTCGGGGATCGAGATGGGCAAGGAGGTGATCATCACCGCCCTGCCGCTGTACCACATCTTCGCGTTGACGGCGAACGGCCTGGTCTTCATGAAGTTCGGTGGCTGCAATTATCTGATCACCAATCCGCGCGACATGAAGGGCTTCGTCAAGGAGCTCAAGGCCACTCGCTTCACCGCGATCACCGGCGTCAACACGCTGTTCAACGGCCTGCTCAACACCCCTGGCTTCGACGAGATCGATTTCTCCTCGCTGAAGGTCACCCTGGGTGGCGGCATGGCGGTGCAGCGTGCCGTTGCCGAGCGCTGGAAGAAGGTCACCGGCGTGACCCTGGTCGAGGCCTACGGCCTGACCGAGACCTCGCCGGCCGCCTGCATCAATCCGCTCAGCCTGGCCGAGTACAACGGCGCGATCGGCCTGCCGATTCCGTCCACCGACGCCTGCGTCAAGGACGATAACGGTCAGACCCTGCCCGCCGGCGACGTCGGCGAGCTGTGCATCAAGGGCCCGCAGGTGATGAAGGGCTATTGGCAGCGCCCGGAAGACACCGCCGCAGCGGTGGATGCCGAGGGCTGGCTGCACACCGGCGACATGGCGCGGATGGACGAACAGGGCTTCTTCTACATCGTGGACCGCAAGAAGGACATGATCCTGGTGTCCGGCTTCAACGTGTACCCCAATGAGGTCGAAGACGTCATCGCGATGATGCCCGGCGTGCTCGAAGTCGCTGCGGTCGGCGTGCCCGATGACAAGTCCGGCGAAGTGGTCAAAGTGGTCATCGTCAAGAAGGACCCCAACCTCACCGCGGAGATGGTCAAGGAACACGCGCGTGCCAATCTGACCGGCTACAAGCACCCGCGCATCGTGGAGTTCCGCAAGGAACTGCCGAAGACCAACGTCGGCAAGATCCTGCGCCGCGAACTGCGCGATACGCCCGCGCCGTAACGGCTGCCCAACCGTTGCCTGTCCACAGGGCCCCTGCCGGCAACGGCGGGGGCCTTTTGCATGGTGTGAGATGCCGGGGGTGTAGGATCGCGGCGTGTGGACCCGTCAGGCCCGCCGCCCACCGTCCTCCCAGCGGGCCAGCCTCCGAGGAAACTGCCATGAGCACCATTGAAAAGCTGCCCGTCAATCATCGCTACGCCACCATCCGCACCGCGACCACCGGCAACGACGATGCCCATTGGCTCTACATGCACGCCGATGCCTCCAGCGGCATCCGCCCGTGCTGCCGCAAGGACATGCTCGATGAGATGTGGAATTTCATGAGCGCGATCACCCGCACCCCGGCCGAACGCAACAGCGGCAAGCTGCGCCACTTCGTGCTGGCCTCCGATGCGAATGCCTACAATCTGGGCGGCGATCTGGACCTGTTCACCCGGCTCATCCGCGAGGGCAACCGCGACCGCCTGCTGACCTACGCACAGCGCTGCGTGGAAGGCGTGCACCACCTGCACACCGGCTTCGGGGGTGACGTACGCTCGATCGCGCTGATCCAGGGTGACGCGCTCGGCGGTGGCCTGGAAATGGCACTGGCCTGCCACACCATCGTGGCCGAGGAAGGCTGCGGCATGGGCCTGCCGGAAGTGCTGTTCGGCCTGTTCCCGGGCATGGGCGCCTACTCGTTCCTGTGCAAGCGCGTGGCCCCGCAGCAGGCCGAGAAGATCATCCTGGACGGCCGCGTGTATTCCTCCGACGAGATGTACGCCATGGGCGTGGTCGACGTGCTGGTGCCCAAGGGTCAGGGCATCAAGGCCGTGGAGGATCTGATCCGCCAGCATCAGCGCATTCCGCACTCGTACCTGGCGATGAATGCCGCGCGCAACCTGGCCCAGGCCGTGCGCTATGACGAACTGCTGGAGATCACCAAGGTGTGGGTGGATTCCGCACTCGCCCTGGGCGACAAGTCGCTGCGCACGATGGACCGCCTGATCAAGGCCCAGACCCGCCGCGCGACCCTCGACGTCGCCTGAGTCCTCCCCTCCCCTGTGTTGTTCAAGCCCGGCGGCCGCCGGGCTTTTTTTATGCTCCCCGCTCAGCGCATGTCGCCGCCGTCGTCGGCTTGACCCTGCCCCTTGCGCTGCGCACGCGCGTCCAACGCCTGTCGCCCTTCCTTGATACCGGTCTGGAGCAGGGTCATGCGCTGGCGCCATTCGCTCTTGAGCTGCCAGTCAGCCATCCGCATCAGATCGCCCGCACGGTTCGCCACGCGGACCAGGCCCAGGTTGCTGGCCACGCCCTTGATCGCATGCGCCTGCTCGCGGAAGTGCACCCAGTCGCCGCGCTCGCCATCGGCCAGCGCCACCCCCATGCACTGTTCGGCGTCGGCCAGGCATTGGCGGATGAACTCCCGTTCGAAGCCATCGCCCATGCCCAGCGAGGCGAGCTCGTCCAGTACACCAGGATCCAGCACGCCATCCAGGGCGGTGGCGGTGCGCACGATCGGTGCGCTGGCCTTGAGCTGGCCGTTGGAGGCGATGTCGGCCAGTACGTCCAGCAGCCGCACCGCGACCACCGGCTTGGCCAGGAACGTGTGGGCGCCGGCCTGGGTACAGCGCTGGATCGCCTCGGGGGTCACATCGGCGCTGAGCACCAGCACCGGCGTGCGTGGCCCACCGCCGGCCTGCATCACCCGCAGTTCCTTGAGCATGTCCAGGCCGCTCATGCCGGGCATGTGCAGGTCCACGATCGCCGCATCAAAATCGCTCTCGGCCATTGCATCAAGCACCGCTTCGCCGCCATTGACGCACAACACCTTGTGGCCGGCCTTCTGCAGCAGCCGCTGGAGCACCATGCGGTTGGCCTCATGGTCGTCGGCCACCAAAATGTGCATGCTGCGCACGCGCGCGCGGTGGCGCAGGAACGGATCGGCGAACGCGATGACGTTGCCGTTGCTGTCCGGCAGCCCATCCCCCACCAGGGCCGGGGTCACGGTGCCCAACGGCACGCGCGGCGGCGCGAACGGCAGTTCGACCCAGAAACGGCTGCCCTGCGGCGGGTTGTCGTCGTAGCCGATCTCCCCGCCCATCGCCTCGACCAGGCCCTTGGCGATGGTCGTACCCAGGCCAGTGCCTTCGTGGCGACGGGCCATGCTGACATCGGCCTGCTCGAACGCCTCGAACAGGCGCGGCCGCATCTCCGGCGCGACACCGATCCCGGTGTCCAGAATGTCGAAGCGCAGCCGCACGCCGCCGTTGGATTCAGCATTGAGCACGCCGACACGGATTTCCACGCGGCCATGGTCGGTGAACTTGACTGCGTTGCCGGCCAGGTTGAGCAGGATCTGGCGCAGATGCCCGACGTCACCACGCAGCAGCGGCGGTACGGTCTCGGCCACCTTGACCCGGTAATCCAGCCGCTTGCCTTTCGCCTGTGGCAGCAGGATCAGCCCGATGGCCTGGATCACATCGGCCAGCGCGAAATCCTCGGCGTTGACGCGCAGCTTGCCCGCTTCGATGGCCGAGATATCCAGCACCTCCTCCACCAGCGCCAGCAGGCTGCGCGAGGAGGCCTGGATGGTATTGACGCACTCGCGCTGCTCTTCATCCAGTTTGGTGGTGGCCAACACTTCGGTCATGCCGGACAGACCATTGAGCGGCGTGCGGAACTCGTGGCTCATGTTGGCCAGGAAACGGCTTTTGGCTTCGTTGGCACGGCGTGCCTCGGCCATGGTCCGGGTCAACTGGCGCAGCAGCGTGGAGAAGTACAGCGGCACCGCGGCCAGGCCCAGCCAGAGGCCAAATGCCAGCCGCGCGTTCTGCCCCCAGTACGGCGTCAGCAGCGCGGTGCTGCCAAAGCTCACCATGGCCATCGCCACGGCCACGTAAAGATAGTTGTTGCCGAACCGCATGCCGTTGCCGACCGTGACCCACATCACCACGATGTAGACCCAGGCCAGCGGCTCGCCCATCTGCACCATGCCGGCCGCGATCAAGCCATAGTCGGCCAGCATGCCGGCCACCCGGCGCGCGTCCGATCGCCCGGGGCGCCATAGCAGCCACCCGAACAGCCCCAGCGACAGGGTCAGCCCGGTCAGGACGATCGCCAGTACGCCGTGGTACTGCGCCGGCGGCAGATCGTGGCGCGGGCCAGGCATGAGCACATACATCAGGATCAGCGTGATCAGCGCTATCCGCACGATCGCCTGGCCGTGTTCGGAATCCGGGCGTTGCGCCAGACGTTGTTTCAGGCGCGGGTACAGACGGCGCATATCACATCCCCGGGCGGGATGACGCAGTGGAGTGCTGTGCGCAGATGTCCTCAAGCTGGAGACGGCCGCGCATCAGGGCATCGACGCAGCGCGGATCGAACAACCGTCCACGCTGGGCGTACAGATAGGCCAGCGTGGCTTCCATGGTCCATGCTTCCTTGTACGGACGCGGTGATATAAGGGCATCGAACACATCGGCCACGGCCACGATGCGCGCTTCCAGCGGAATGGCGTCACCGACCAGCCCATCCGGGTAGCCGCTGCCGTCGTAACGCTCGTGGTGGCGCAGCGCGATCAGCGCGCCCACCTGGATGAAACGGTTCTGGCTGCCACTGAGCAGTTCGTAGCCGATGCGCGGGTGCCGGCGCATGATCGCCTGCTCCTCATCGCTCAGCTTGCCCTGCTTGAGCAGCACCGCGTCGGGAATGGCGATCTTGCCCATGTCGTGCAGGGGCGCGGCCATCTCGATCAGCTTGACCTCTTCCTCCGGCAGCCCAAGCTGCTCGGCGATCAGGCCGGCCACATGGGCCATGCGTTCCAGGTAGGCGCTGGTGCCGGCATCACGGAATTCGATGGCACGCGCCAGCCGCGAGAGCGTCTCGCGCTCGCGCTCTTCCACCTCGTGCATGCTGGCCAGCAGGCGCTGTTCCAGCGACAGCGCGCGCTGCTTGACGTTCTCCGACTGCTGGCGCAGCTGCAGCAGGTTGTAGCAACGCGCGCGCAGTTCGCGCGGGCGGATCGGCTTGACCAGGAAATCGATGACCCCGGCTTCCAGCGCGGCCTGGCGGATCGGCTCGTCGCCGACCACAGTGATCAGGATCACCGGGATGTCGCGGTGCTTGGGCAGGCGTCGGAAACGGCGGGCGAACTCCAGCCCGTCCATCTCCGGCATGCGGTAGTCGAGCAGCAGCAGATCCACGGCATGCGACTCGCACCAGGCGAGCGCTGTGAGTGGATCGCCGAAGTCGTGCACGGACAGTTCCGGCGCGATGTCCTCGATGACATGGCGCAGCATGGTACGCGCGGACGTCTGATCGTCAACGATGACAATATTCAAGGCTGCTTCTGCCTTCTTCCTTGACCACACTGGAACATGCTGCGGAGAGGATACTCCGCCGCTCTGGACACTGGCACCTTGCATGGGTCCGCCTCCCGTCATGAACACCCCAGTTCATGATCGTCGTCACAGTGTGATGCCAATGTAGGCACCTCCTGCGACCCGTCATGGTCCGTGGCCATCACGCCCTGGCACCTCGCTGAGGCCACGCAGAAACCATACTCGCGCGGCCACGGGAGCGGAACCCCCATCCGGACGTGCCCCAAGCACGCCCGGACCTACGTCTCAGTTTTCCGGACGCATATACGGGAACAGCAGCACGTCACGGATCGAGCTGCTGCCGGTGAGCAGCATCACCAGCCGGTCGATACCGATGCCCAGGCCGCCGGTCGGCGCCATGCCGTACTCCAGCGCGCGGATGTAATCGGCGTCGTAATGCATGGCCTCGTCATCACCGCCCTCCTTCGCCGTGACCTGGGCCTGGAAACGGGCCGCCTGGTCTTCCGGGTCATTCAGCTCGGAGAAGCCGTTGGCCAGCTCCTTGCCGTTGATGAACAGCTCGAAGCGGTCGGTATAGCCCGGCTGGTCATCGTTGGCACGGGCCAGCGGCGAGACTTCCACGGGGTGATCGGTGATGAAGGTCGGCTGGATCAGCGTGTGCTCCACCGTGGCCTCGAAGATCTCCAGCAACAGCTTGCCCCAGCCATAGGACGGCTTGATGCGGATCTTCAGGCGCTCGCAGTGGGCCACCAGCGCATCACGATCGGTGCAGTCAGCCGCACTGATCTCCGGGTTGTGGTGACGGACCGCCTCGTCCATGCGCCAGCGGCGGAACGCCGGGGCCAGATCGATCGTGGCGCCGTCCCATTCCACCGTGGTGGTGCCCAGTACCTTGCTGGCCACGTCACGGATCACACCCTCGGTCAGGTCCATCACTTCGGTGTACGTGGCGTAGGCCTCGTACAGCTCCATCATGGTGAATTCCGGGTTGTGGCGGGTGCTGACGCCTTCATTGCGGAAGTTGCGGTTGATCTCGTACACGCGCTCCAGCCCACCCACCACCAGGCGCTTGAGGTACAGCTCCGGGGCCACGCGCAGGTACAGGTCCAGATCCAGCGCGTTGTGGTGGGTAGTGAACGGCTTGGCCGTGGCGCCGCCGGGGATGTAATGCATCATCGGCGTTTCGACTTCCAGGAAGTCGCGGTTGTCCAGCCAGGCGCGCATGGCGCGGATGATCCGCGAGCGCTTGATGAACACCTCGCGCGACTCCGGGGTCACGATCAGGTCCACGTAGCGCTGGCGGTAGCGCTGCTCCACGTCGGCCAGGCCGTGCCACTTGTCCGGCAGCGGGCGCAGCGACTTGGTCAGCAGGCGGATGCTGGTGGCCTTGACCGACAGTTCACCGGTCTTGGTGCGGGTCAGCCCACCCTCCACGGCGATGATGTCGCCCACGTCCCAGCCCTTGAAGGCGGTGTAGGCATCGCCCAGGGTGCTGCCCTGCAGAAACAGCTGGATACGGCCGGATTCGTCCTGGATCTGGGCGAAGCTGGCCTTGCCCATCACGCGCTTGGCCATCAGGCGGCCGGCCATCTTGACCTGGCGGTCACTGGCTTCCAGTGCTTCGGCGGTCCACTGTTCGGCATCGGCGAACTCGGCCTGCAGGGTGCCGGCGAAATGCTCGCGGCGGAAATCGTTCGGGTAGGCGATGCCCTGCCCGCGCAGGGCGGTCAGTTTCGCGCGGCGCTCGGCGATGAGGCTGTTCTCGTCGACGGGGGGCTGCGGCGCGGCGGTCTGATCGTTCATGGCGTGGGTCTATGTATGTCGGGGGGAGGTACGGTCCCCGCCATCATGCCGATGGTCGGGGCGGAATGCGAAACCGGGCGTGGCCCGGGCACAACGGATCGGGGCCGCGCGTGGCGGCCCCGACGGTCAGGCGTCGGTGCGTTTGGCACCCACGGCCAGGCCGGACTTCAGGCTGGCTTCGACGAATTCGTCGAGGTCGCCGTCCAGCACCTTCTGCGTATCGGAGCGCTCGATGCCGGTGCGCAGGTCCTTGATGCGGCTCTGGTCGAGCACGTAGTTGCGGATCTGGCTGCCCCAGCCGATATCGGACTTGGTGGCTTCCACCGCATCGCGCTCGGCGTTGCGCTTCTGGATTTCCAGCTCGTACAGCTTGGCGGCCAGCATCTTCATCGCGTTGTCGCGGTTCTGGTGCTGGCTGCGGCCGGTCTGGCAGGCCACGACCGTGTTGGTCGGGATGTGCGTGATACGCACCGCCGATTCGGTCTTGTTGACGTGCTGACCACCCGCGCCGGAGGAACGGTACACATCGGTACGCAGGTCGGCCGGATTGATGTCGATCTCGATGTTGTCATCGACTTCCGGCGACACGAACACCGAGGTGAAACTGGTGTGGCGGCGGTTGTCCGAATCGAACGGCGACTTGCGCACCAGGCGATGGACGCCGGTCTCGGTCTTCAGCCAGCCGTAGGCGTAATCGCCTTCCACGCGCAACGTGGCCGACTTGATGCCCGCGACGTCGCCGCCGGAGACTTCCATCAGCTCGGTCTTCCAGCCGCGCGATTCGCACCAGCGCAGGTACATGCGCAACAGGATTTCGGCCCAATCCTGGGCTTCGGTACCGCCGGCACCGGCCTGGATGTCGACGAAGGCCGCCGCGGTATCCATCTGCCCGGAGAACATGCGCTGGAACTCCAGCTGTTCCACGTGCTTCTGGTACTTGTCCAGGTCGCTGACCACGGCCAGGGCGGTTTCTTCGTCCTGCTCGCTTTCGGCCAGCTCCAGCAATTCACCCGACTCGGTCAAGCCGTCGAGGATCGTGGCGATGCCGCCGACGGTCTTGTCCAGATTGGCGCGTTCGCGGCCAAGATTCTGGGCGTACTCGGCGTTGTTCCAGATATCCGGGTTTTCCAGTTCCCGGGTTACTTCTTCCAGACGCTCTTTCTTGGCGTCGTAGTCAAAGATACCCCCTGAGCGAGAGCACGCGATCAGTGAGATCGGTGATGCGCTGGCGGACAGGATTGAGCTCGATCATGTCGGCGATTAATGCGTGCGAAAAGACTGTCCATCATAGCCTATCCGGGGCCTGCCCGGCCAAGCCTGCAGGGTGCCGCCCCCCGTGCGCATTGGCCTCACGCCGCCCCCTGCACGGCCAGCGCCTGCCGGAACGAGGGCAGCTGGCGGCGGCTGCACGGCACCCGGCCGCCATCGTCCATGTGCAGCAGGGCCTCACCCCCGTCCAGCGGCTCGATCGAGACCAGGTGACGCACGTTCACCAGCCAGCTGCGGTGGGCACGCACGAAAATCCCCGGATCCAATCGCTCTTCCAGCGCGGCCATGGTGCTGCGCAGCGGGTAATCGTGCCCGCGCACCCGCAGATTGACGTAGTTGCCCGCGGCCTGGGCGTACTCGATATCACCGGTGGCGACCAGGAAGTCGCGCCCCAGCTTGCGCACCAGGAACCGCTCCGGACGCTCCACGGCGTCCACCGGGGGAGCATCGTCCGGCGCGGCCAGCAGATGCGCTTCGCCCTGCCGGCGCCGCCCGAACCAGCTAAAAAAGTGCTCGATCGCCACGAAGGTGAAGAAGGCCCGGACATCCTTGAGGTACTCGTACAACAGACGTACCGGCCAGGTGGCATCGTCCTGGTAGTGATGGCCCAGCGCGGCATAGGCCAGATGGCGCAACCCCATCATCCCGGTGACATGCACCAGCGACCACGCCACGCTGGCCAGCAGGTACAGCGGCAGGCGCCGCCTCCAGGTATCGGCATGCAGCGGCCAGCGCTGGCAGCCCCACCACAGGACCGGCAGCGTCAGCAGGATCATCGTGACGCTGCTCAGCTCCCAGATCATCGGTTGCCACAGGCCGAGATCGTCACCACGGCGAGCCGCGTCCATGACGTCGACCAGCGCATTGGCCACCGCACTGGTCAACAGGATCACCGACCACACCAGCATCCGCGCACCCGGCCGCCACCGCGCAGCACGTCCGTTCGCCATTGAATCATCCATTTGCAAAGGGTCGTCAGGGTGTCTCATCCCCGCATGGTAGTGCGCCCCACCCGTCCCTTGGCGACCGCCATTCGTCACTTGGCGCCGACGGCAGCTCCCTTTGGCATGGCGGACCGCGCAGCGACTGCGCAACGTGGACGCTCCTTCCTTCGCTGTCCCGACCATGCCACGCCGCCACGACATCGACGCCCTGCGCGTGCTCGCCTTCGCCCTGCTCATCCTCTATCACACCGCCATGGCCTACGTGGATGGCTGGGGCTTCCATCTCAAGAGCGACTACACCGCCGAGTGGCTGCAATGGCCGATGCTGCTGGTCAACCGATGGCGGATGCAGCTGCTGTTCCTGCTTTCGGGTATCGCCATCGCCTTGATGCGCCCAGAGGTGCACATCGCGCGCTTTGCCGTGCTGCGCACGTGGCGGTTGCTGCTGCCGCTGCTGTTCGGAATGTTCGTCGTGGTGCCGATCCAGCCTTACGCCGAGGCGCTCACCAACGGACGTATCGAACCCGGCTTCGGCGCCTTCCTGCTGCGCTACTGGCAGATGCCTGCCTGGCCCCAGGACACGTTCGCCGGGTGGCAACTGCGCATCACCTGGAACCACCTGTGGTATCTGGCCTACCTGTGGGTGTACACACTGCTGCTGGCGCTGCTGATGCCGGTGCTGGAGACCCCTGCGGTGCGCCGCGCGGTGGAGCGCTACGCCCGGGCGCCGGCGCCGATGCTGATCGGATTGCCCTCGCTGCTCTCCTTCGGCTGGGTGGCCTGGCTCGATCCCCGGTTTCCCTCCACCAACCTGCTGTTCGGCGATTGGTACCAGCACGCCAAGTACGGCACGGTATTCCTGGCCGGCTATCTGCTCGCCCGCGCAACCCCGTTCTGGGCACGCGTGGTCGAGCTGCGCCGGCTCACCCTGGGGGTGGCGGTCTTTGCGGCGTGCTGGTACTTCGGCATCCGCATCCTGGGGCGGGTGTTGCCGGCCGATTCCCTGTTGCGGCAGTGGCCGGACAGCATCTGGACGGTGCAGGTGATGGCCAGCCAGTCGCTCTACCTGTGGGCCGTGCTGCTGACCCTGCTCGGCTGGGCCAAGGTGTACCTGGATCGCCCATTCCGCTGGCTGCCGTACTGCACCGAGGCGGTGTATCCCTGGTACATCCTGCACCAGAGCCTGATCATCGCGCTGCTGTTCTGGCTAAAGCCGCTGCATCTTGGGCCGTGGTGGGAGCCGCTGCTGGTCTTGGCCGGGACGGTCGCGGGCTGCCTGCTGCTGCACGAAGTGCTGATCCGGCGCATCGGCTGGCTGCGTCCTCTTTTCGGACTGCGCCAGCAGCGGCGAGCGTTGTCGGTCACGCAGGCAGTGCCCCAGGACTGAGGATTATCGCCTTGGCGGGGTATTGGCCGCTGGCGGCACACGGCGCGACGTCCTCCTGCACCACGCCGGCGCTCACTTCACCTCGAACTCCCCGACCAGCACCGTCTCCGCCCGGTCCTTCAAGCGCAGCGTGACCTGCTGGTCGCGCTGGTCGCGGCTGCCCCACTTGGTGCTCAGGCGCAGCATCAAGGTGGTGGCACCCGTGACCACCTGCTCGCGGCTGCCGAAGTAGTTCGCTTCGATCTTGTAGGTGCCCGGCTTGGCATCACGCAACGAGAACTGCTCCGGGCCATAGCCGCCGGTGAAGTCCTGCGACATCTGCCCGCCCTGGTAGGTCAGCCGGTTGCCGTAGTAGGCGCGCTCGCCGTTGGGGTCGGTGACCCACAGGTCCATGTCGCTGTTGTCGCTGTCCCAGCTCAGCACCACGCGCAGGTCCAACGGCATCGCCCGGCGCAGGCGCGGGTCGATGGCCGAGGCATCGACGCGCTCGCGCAAGATGAGCCGGGTCAGTTCATCCAGCGCGATCAACGAGATGCCGTCGAAGCGGCCATCCCACGGCCGCACCACCACTTCATACAGGGATGCCACCGCCGCCTGGTACTCCCCCGCCGCTTCCAGCGCCAGGCCGAGATCACGGAAACTCTGTGGCTCCTCCTCGCCCATCGCCAGCACCTGCCGGAACAACGGCACGGCCAGCGCCGGCGCCTTGGCCTGCATCAGCCGGTAGCCGAGCACGCGCAGCACGTGACGGTTCTCCAGCTGCATCTCAGCCAGGTTGGACAGCACCCGCAGGGCGAGATCACGTTGTCCGCTGGCCAGCAGCAGATCGGCCACGTCCAGATAGAACGCACTGCTGCCGGCGTGTTGTTCGCGCTCCTGCAGGTACAGCGGATACAGCTGGGCGGGCGTGGCGTCGCGCAGGCGGCGGGCATAGGCCGAATCCGGCGCCCACGGCGCCAGGGTCAGGGTGATCTGGCCGCTGTTGGTCTTCGGTGCCAATTTGGCGCGGCGCTCGGTGGTGGCCTCCGCCTCATCGGCAACCGCCGAGGCGGTGAGCTCAACCCGATCCAGCGCCATCGGCGCCGCAGGTGCCGGCGGTGGCGGCGCCATCGCCATGGCGACCGGTGCGGCGTCGGACCGCGATTCCGGCTTGGGTCGCGGTGGCGCATTCTTGGGCCAGCGGGTATTCCACCACTGCTCGCGCTCGGCGAACTGGCGGGCGATGCCATCCAGGCGGCGCTTCCGCTCGGTCGCCGCGTCGGCCACCGTCACTGCATGGCGCTGGTCGTAGGCGGCGCGCAGGGGTGCCGGCGGACGGATCCCGTAACGCAGGTAGTCGTCCAACGTTTCAAGAACCAGCAGCGAGGTATCGGCGGTCACCACACCGAACTGCTGGGCCAGCAGCTTGGACGCTGGCGTCCCGGCCGGGTCAGCGGCGAGCGTGGCCAAGCGGGCATTCGCCCAAGCGTGCGCGACCAGGCCGCCGTCCATCCCCCGTGCGTTCGCGAGGCTGAGCGTGATCGGTTGTGGATCACTTCCGCCACCGCGCAGAGACAGCAGCACCGTCGCATCGGGACGCAGCACGCGGCCGGTGATGCGGATCCAACCTTGTGTGGCGCTGGCGGCATCCACGTTCACGTCCTCCACGCCACGCGCCACGACCTCGGCCACCTCAACCGGCTGCTGGAGCAGCAGCGGCATCACGCCAGCCACGTCCGCCTCATTGCTCACCTGCAGCAGCTGACCATGATGGGCGCCGGCCCAGGCGCGCAGGCGCGGGGTATCGGTCTTCGCACCAGCGCCGCTCAGCGCATACAGGCGTTGATCGGGCGACAGCGTGGGCAACGTCTGGCTGCCGTAGTTGGCCAGGCCGTCGCTGACCAGCAGGTACTCGCCGATGGCGGGGTTGGGGGTCCAGTCGCCCAGTGCACTGGCGCCATCGTTGGGCAGTGCCTGCAGATACTCGCGCAGTGCTGACCAGTCGCCCTTGCTGACGGTGAACTCCCGCGGCGTTTCGCTGCGGTCACGCAGCACGGTCAACTGGACCTGGCCGGTGCCGAGGGCCTGGAAGTAGCGATCCAGTACCGCCAGTTCGGCCGCGCGGTCGCGTAAACCTGCCGAGCCCGATGCATCCCAGAGCAGGCCGATGCGCCGAGGCAGAACGCGCGGCGCGGTGGACGTGCGAACCGGCACGCTGGCCAGCAGATAGCGCTGCCCCTCATGCAGACCGGTGACCACGTCAGTGCTGCGCGCGAGCGGAAGGTTCCACTGCAGCTGTGCAGGCAGATCCGCGCCCCGCCCCTGCCACTGCGCCGCATAGGCGCCAGTCTTCACTGTGAATCCCAGTGGATTGGCGCCAACGGCGACCGGCTTGCCCGTCCCGCTGGCCTCGAGCTTCACCGTTACCTGCTCGGCCTGGCGTGCAAAGAACACGGGCAGTGACCACTGCAGGCCCTGCGGGACGGTCGGCAGGCTGTCGCGCAACACCAGACGGACGCGACGCTCACCACGCGCCGGGATGGGATAGAGCCGCAGCCGGAACTGATTGCCGGCGGTCTGTTCCAGCAGCCCCGGATCCACCTGGCGGCGCTCGATCGCCTCGAACACCTGGCGGCCCTGCGCCTTGGGGACCGGCACCGCGTCGCGCAGCTCACCGTCGATATCCAGTGCGAACCCGGCCACCTGTTGGCCCGCGGCCAGCGGAAATGCCAGCCGCCCTTCCAGCACCCGCGCGTTGGGATTGTGGAAGGTCAACTCAATCGTGGTTTCACCCAGCCCCGCCATGACACGACTGTCGATACGGGCCTCGGTCAGCCGCACCGGCACCTCGGCGCCGGCCACCTGCAGGATCGGTGGTCGTGGCGGCGGCAACCGCCGCGGCTGGGCGTGCACGCTGGGCAGCTGCCAGCACAGCAGCGCGAGCAGACCGATACTGCGCAGTGCGAGTCCCATGTGACGCTCCTGATTCGATGACACCTCATTGAACGCACGGCGCACGAGAACGGGGTTGAGCGGCGGCAATCGCCTGTTCCGGTCATGGACGCCTCATCCGTGCTGGGCCAAGATCGCCCTCCACGGATTGATGGACCAAGGATGCTGCATGCGCCTGTTGTTGACCGCCCCGCTGTTGATGGGGCTCACCCTGCCCGGTTACGCCGCCCCCATCGAGGGCGTGACGTTCACCCACCACGATTGGACGCTGGCCTGCGACAACACCCGTACCTGCCGCGCCGCCGGTTATCAGGCCGATGACAATGGCGGCGATCCGGTCTCGATCCTGCTCACCCGCGCGGGCGGACCGAACCAGCCCGTGCAGGCGGAACTGATGCTCGGCCAGTACGACGACAACACCGCCACCCAGCGGCTCAGCCTGCAGATCAATGGCACCTCGCTGGGCCCGATGCAGTTCGATGCCGCCGAGGGCACCGCCACTTTTTCCGCGAAGCAGCTCACCGCCCTGCTCGGCTCACTGACGCGCAACAGCCGCATCGAGCTGATCGGCGACGATGGCGCGCGCTGGACGGTCTCCGATCAGGGCGCCTCGGCCGTGCTGTTGAAGATGGATGCGTTCCAGGGTCGCCTTGGCACACCCGGCGCGTTGATGCGCAAGGGCACCCTCGCCGAATCCTCGGTGCCGCCCGCACTGCCGGTGCCGGTCGTGCAGCTGGGCAAGCCGGTGGCAACACGCCCGGCGGACACTGCGCTGGCCGCATCGCCGGCGCTGCGTGCCGCCCTCACAGCAGTGACGTCAGCCGACGATTGCGAAGCGCTTGGACCCAGCGGCAGCCTGTCACCCGGCGAGGAACCCGAAGCGCTGACGGTGCAGCGGCTCAGCGCCGACAAACTGCTGGTCTCGCTGAGCTGCTGGCGCGGCGCGTACAACACCGGTGACGGCTATTGGGTGATCAACGACCGCGCGCCGTACCAGCCGCGGCTGGTCACCACGGCAGCGGTCAGTGATGAGGTCCGCACCATCCAGGAGGCGCACAAGGGCCGTGGCCTTGGCGATTGCTGGTACTCCACCACCTGGGGCTGGACCGGCACGCAGTTCGTCAGGACGGAAGAGAGCAGCACCGGGCTGTGCCGCCTGGTCGCCGCTGGCGGCGCCTGGGAGATGCCGACACTGGTGACGCAGGTACGCGAGTAAGCCGAACCCGCTCGGTCACGCGTCGGCGCAGTGCTCCACGATCAGCTGGATCGCGCCGCCGCCACGGTAGTCATCGCTGACCAGCCGGTACGCGATATGGACATGGTTGGCCGGCGCATTGCCGGTCCAGCCGCTGAAGTGGATGGCGCTGACCGGTTCGGCACGGCCCGGCACGCGCAGGCTCAGTTTCAGGTGCTTCTCCTTGAGCACCTGCCAGCGCGCGACCTGGAAGTGACCATCGAACAACGGTTCCGGGAAGCCCTGTCCCCACGGCCCGGCCAGGCGCAGCGCCTCGGCATGGGCGAAATCCAGCTCCTGCGGCAACAGCTCGCCGTCGGTCAGCAGCAGCTGTTGCAGCGACAGTGGATCCAGCGTGCGCTCCACCACCTCCACGAAGGCCTGCTCGAACGCGGCCAGCTGCGCGTGCGGCAGGCTCAGGCCCGCAGCCATGGCGTGGCCACCGAATTTGTCGATCAGGCCAGGGTGCGCCGCGTTGACCAAGGCCAACGCGTCGCGGATATGGAAGCCGGGAATCGAGCGCGCCGAGCCACGCAGCGAATCGCCGCCGGGCTCTGAAGGTGCGAACGCGATCACCGGCCGGTGCAGCCGATCCTTCATCTTGGACGCCACCAGCCCGACCACGCCGGGATGCCATTCGGCATCGAACAGGCACGCCGCAACCGGGCGCACGCCCTCGGCGCTGAGCACCGCACGGGACACCGCCAGTTCTGCGTCGTCGGTCATCAGCTGCTGGACCGCACGGCGCTCGGTGTTGATCGACTCCAGCGTCGTGGCGATCTCACGCGCGTGGGCGCGGTCTTCGGTGAGCAGCAGCTCGATGCCCAGCGCCATGTCTTCCAGCCGGCCAGCGGCGTTCAACCGTGGCCCGAGCGCGAAACCGATGTCACTGCCGGTCAGCCGCGAGGCGTCACGCCCACTGGCCTCGATCAGCGCCTGAAGGCCGACGCAGCCCTTACCGCTGCGCAGCCGGCGCAGGCCGGCCGAGACCAGGGCACGGTTGTTGTCATCCAGCGCGACCAGATCGGCGACGGTGCCCACCGCGACCAGGTCCAGCAGGGTCAGCAGATCCGGCTCTGGTGCCGTGGCATACGCGCCCTGATCGCGCAGGTGGCGGCGCAGCGCCATCAGTACATAGAAGATCACCCCGACGCCGGCCAGTGCCTTGCTGGGGAACGCATCGCCGCTGATGTTGGGGTCGACGATGGCATCGGCCGGCGGCAGATGTTCGCCCGGCAGATGGTGATCGGTGACCAGCACCTTCCAGCCCAGCGCCTTGGCCGCGTTGACGCCGGCATGGCAGGCGATGCCATGGTCGACCGTGACCAGCAGGCCCGGATTGAGCGGGGCCAGCTCGGCCACCAGCGATGGCGACAGCCCATAGCCATGCAGCATGCGGTTGGGCACCGCGTGTACCACATCGCGCGCGCCGAGCATGCGCAGACCGCGCACCCCGACCGCACAGGCGGTGGCACCATCGCAGTCGAAATCGCCGACGATCAGGATGCGTTCGTTGTTGGCGATCGCATCGGCCAGCAGCGTTACCGCGGCCTGCATGCTGCCCAGCAGATCCGGCGCATGCAGCTGGGCCAGCTTCGGCTGGGCCTGCGCGGCATCGGTCACCCCGCGCGCGGCGTACAACCGCTGCAGCAACGGCAACATGGAGGACGGCCACTCGCCGACGGCGGCGGCAGGGCGGCGCTGGATACGGGGTGCTTCAGACTGGGTCAAAACAGGCTCGATCGATGACGTTCGCGAGCATGATACCGCCCCGCTACCGGTAGAGCAGGCCGCTGGCCGGCTGTCCTTCGCGGCGCACTCAGAGGTCGTGCAGCTGCACCGGCTTCTTCCAGAACCGCCAGCGTTGGGTCTTGTCGATCTCCACGCGGGCGCCATCCTCGAAATCCAGCACCAGCCGCTTCAATTCCCCGCGCGCGATCGCCGCCAGCAACGGGCGGATCGCCTCATTGCCCAGCTGTTCCAGCGAACGCAGCTGACGCAGGTCCACCAGGGCATCCACGGTCTGCTCGCCATCGGCCTGCAGACCCGCAGCCTTGGCCAGCGCCTGCAGCAGTGCATCGCGGCTGCGGACCTGGGCATGCGCGGTGGTCACGCGTTCGGGCAGCTCACCGCCACCCCAGAACCACAGCGAGTTGATCGCACGTTTGCCGTCGGCCACGCGCTGCTGGTTCCACTCGTGCTGGTGCAACACCACCTGCGCTTCGGTCAGCAGGGCGCGCCAACGGCGGCCTGCATCGCCTTCGGGCAGATGGGCAAACAGATCATCGCCGAGCACTTCATCGGGCTCGGCGAAGACGGGCAGCGTGGTGCCTGGCGGCAGGCGCAGATACCAGCGCGACGGCACCGGTGCATCCAGCACGAAACCGTAGCCGGCAAACAACGGCTGCAACGCGGGCAGCAGATGCATCACATCGGCCAGATCGGGGCGCAGGGTATCCCCGTGCCCCATCAGGCGTGCGCCATGCATGTCCGGCACCACATTGGCCGGATCGGCCCGCAGCCACACGGATTGGTCGGCATCGCCGACATCCAGCTGGCGGGTCAGGGCTGCGGCAGACCACGCGTCCGGCTGCGTCTGGAAATGCCGACGCAGCTGGGCGCGTTCGCCTGCCTCGGCGCTGCGGCGCTGCGCACGCCCCAGCGCCTTGGCGACGTCATCGGGCAACGGCGCCGCCGGAAACCGGCTGCGCGCCGGCAGCAACAACGTCGCCGTGGCCATCGCCGTCAGTCCAGGTACTGGACGCTGACGATTTCGTACTCGCGCTGGCCGGCCGGCGCGTCGATGGTGACCGCATCGCCTTCCAGCTTGCCGATCAAGGCACGGGCCAGCGGCGAGGAGATCGCGATCAGGCCCAGCTTGATGTCCGCTTCCAGGTCGCCCACGATCTGGTAGCGCTTCTCTTCCTCGCTCTCCACGTCCGACAGCTCGACGGTGGCGCCGAACACCACCTTGCTGCCGGCGTTGAGCTTGGTGATGTCGATGATCTCGGCATGCGAGAGCTCACCTTCCAGCTGCTTGATGCGGCCTTCGATGAAGCCCTGCTCTTCGCGCGCGGCGTGGTACTCGGCGTTCTCTTTGAGATCGCCGTGTTCGCGCGCCTCGGCGATCGCCGCGATGACCTTCGGGCGCTTGACCGACTTCAGGTGGTCAAGCTCTTCGCGCAGACGCTGCGCGCCCTTCAGGGTGATCGGTGCTCTCATGCGTTCAACTCCTTGTGCAGTTCCTGCAGCGACCAGACCGGGCCGGTACCGCGGAATTCCAGTGATTGCACCAGCGCCATGGCGCCGGCGATGGTGGTCGAATAGGTCACGCGATGCTGCAGCGCTTCGCGACGGATCGAGAACGAGTCGTTGATCGCCGCGCGACCTTCGGTCGTGTTGACGATGTAGACGATCTCGCCGTTCTTGATCGAATCGACGATGTGCGGACGGCCTTCGACCACCTTGTTGACGATTTCGCAGGTCATGCCGTGCTCCTGCAGCCATGCGCCGGTGCCACGGGTGGCGACCAGGGTGTAGCCGCGCTCGACCAGTGCCTTGGCGACCGGCAGCACGCGCTTCTTGTCCGGATCACGGACCGACACGAACGCCTTGCCCAGCGGCGGCGCCTTGATACCACCAGCTTCCTGCGCACGCGCGAAGGCGGCGCTGAAGCTGCGGCCCACGCCCATCACCTCACCGGTGGAGCGCATCTCCGGCCCGAGGATCGGATCGACGCCCTGGAACTTGGCGAACGGGAAGATCGCTTCCTTGACCGAGTAGTAGCCCGGCACGATTTCCTTGGTCGCGCCCTGCTCGGCCAGCGTCTTGCCGGCCATGCAGCGCGCGGCGATCTTGGCCAGCGGCATGCCGGTGGCCTTGGAGACGAACGGCACAGTGCGCGAGGCACGCGGGTTCACTTCCAGCAGGTACACGATGTCTTCGCCGTTCTCGCCGGCCTGGATCGCGAACTGGGTGTTCATCAGGCCGACCACGTTCAGGGCCTTGGCCAGCTCCACCACCTGGCGACGCAGCTCGGCCTGGGTTTCAGCCGACAGCGAGTACGGCGGCAGCGAGCAGGACGAATCGCCCGAATGCACGCCGGCTTCTTCGATGTGCTCCATCACGCCGCCGATCAGCACGTTGCCGTCCTTGTCGGCAATGATGTCCACGTCCACTTCCACGGCGTTGTCCAGGAAGCGGTCCAGCAGCACGGGCGAATCGTTGGAGACCTTCACCGCGTCGCGGACGTAGCGCGCCAGATCGGATTCACCGTAGACGATTTCCATCGCACGGCCGCCCAGCACGTAGCTCGGGCGCACCACCAGCGGGTAGCCGATTTCGCGGGCCAGCAGCAGCGCTTCCTGGTCGTTGCGGGCGATGCGGTTCGGCGGCTGCTTCAGGCCGAGCTTGTCGACCAGCTGCTGGAAGCGCTCGCGATCTTCGGCCAGATCAATGGAGTCCGGCGAGGTGCCGATCACCGGCACGCCGTTGGCTTCCAGCGCGCGCGCCAGCTTCAGCGGGGTCTGGCCGCCGTACTGCACGATCACGCCCTTGGGCTGTTCCAGCTCGACGATCTCCAGCACGTCTTCCAGCGTCAGCGGCTCGAAGTACAGGCGGTCGGAGGTGTCGTAGTCGGTGGAGACGGTTTCCGGGTTGCAGTTGACCATGATGGTTTCAAAGCCATCATCGCGCAGCGCCAGCGCGGCGTGCACACAGCAGTAGTCGAACTCGATGCCCTGGCCGATACGGTTCGGACCGCCGCCCAGGATCATGATCTTGTCGCGGTTGCTCGGTGCCGCTTCGCACTCGTCCTCGTAGGTCGAGTACAGATACGCGGTGCTGGTGGCGAACTCGGCAGCGCAGGAATCCACGCGCTTGTACACCGGGCGCACCTTGTGGGCACGGCGCAGCGCGCGCACGGCCGCTTCGTTGGTGCCGGTCAGCTCGGCCAGGCGGGCGTCGGAGAAGCCGGCGCGCTTGAGCTTGCGCAGGCGCACGGCGTCCAGCGCGTCGATGCCATCGGCGGCCACCTCGGCCTCGGCCTGGATGATCTCTTCGATCTGGTCCAGGAACCACGGGTCGATGTGCGACAGCGCGAACACCTCTTCCACGCTGAAACCGGCGCGGAACGCGTCACCGACGAAGAACAGACGCTCCGGGCCCGGGGCCTTGAGCTCGCGCTTGAGCGTGGTGATGTCATCCTCGTTGGACAGGTCCAGACCGGTCGGGTCCAGGCCGATCTTGCCGGTTTCCAGGCCACGCAGCGCCTTCTGCAGCGACTCCTGGAAGGTGCGGCCCATCGCCATCACCTCGCCCACCGATTTCATCTGGGTGGTCAGGCGTGCATCCGCCGCCGGGAACTTCTCGAAGGCGAAGCGCGGGATCTTGGTGACGACGTAATCGATCGACGGCTCGAACGAGGCCGGGGTCAGGCCGCCGGTGATTTCGTTCTTCAACTCGTCCAGGGTGTAGCCGACGGCCAGCTTGGCCGCGACCTTGGCGATCGGGAAGCCGGTGGCCTTGGAGGCCAGCGCCGAGGACCGCGACACGCGCGGGTTCATTTCGATCACGACCACGCGGCCGGTGGTCGGGCTGATGCCGAACTGCACGTTCGAGCCGCCGGTATCCACGCCGATCTTGCGCAGCACGGCGATGGAGGCATCGCGCAGGCGCTGGTATTCCTTGTCGGTCAGGGTCTGGGCGGGGGCCACGGTGATCGAGTCACCGGTATGCACGCCCATCGGGTCCAGGTTTTCGATCGAGCAGACGATGATGCAGTTGTCGGCGGTGTCGCGCACCACCTCCATCTCGAATTCCTTCCAGCCCAGCACCGATTCTTCCACCAGCACTTCGGTGGTCGGCGACAGTTCCAGGCCGCGGGTCACGATCTCGACCAGCTCTTCGCGGTTGTAGGCGATGCCGCCACCGCTGCCGCCCAGGGTGAAGCTGGGGCGGATGATGGTCGGGTAGCCGACGCGGGTCTGGATCTCGATCGCCTCTTCCAGCGTGTGCGCGACCGCAGCCGACGGGCACTCCAGGCCGATCTCGCCCATGGCCACGCGGAACAGCTCGCGGTCTTCAGCCATGCGGATCGCATCGCGCTTGGCGCCGATCAGTTCGACGTTGTACTTCTCCAGCACGCCGTTGTCGGCCAGGTCCAGCGCGCAGTTCAGCGCGGTCTGGCCACCCATGGTCGGCAGCAGCGCATCGGGCTTTTCCTTGGCGATGATCTTCTCGACCGTCTGCCAGTTGATAGGCTCGATGTAGACGGCGTCGGCCATCTCCGGGTCGGTCATGATGGTGGCCGGATTGCTGTTGACCAGCACCACGCGGTAACCCTCGTCGCGCAGTGCCTTGCAGGCCTGCGCGCCAGAGTAGTCGAACTCACAGGCCTGGCCGATGACGATCGGGCCAGCACCGATGATGAGGATGGTTTTAAGGTCAGTGCGCTTGGGCATTGTCTTCTCTAAGTCTGGACAGCGAGGCAGATGGGGGTGATCGCACGCTGTCGATCAGGAAATATCGTCGGGGTTCAGCGCGATCCGGCACTGGTCCTGCAGTCCTTTCGCCAGCTGCACGCCGATGTCGTCGGGCAGCTCCGATTCGATGTCGAGCGTGGCGATGAAGCGGGTGTAGGCCGGGCTGCCCAGGAACGCAGCCACCTCGGCGCGCTCGGTTTCACTCAGATCCGCGTTGGTCTTTTCGGCGATCGTCGATGGATTGGCAGCAGCGAAGGCCGAGGAGAGACTCTTGCCCCCGGGGGTCCCCAGGAAACGCGACCACTCCGCAATCACCTGGTCGCCGTCGTTGCCAAGGCCGGAGATCACCGAGCGACGGAACTGCGCGTCGAGCAGGCGCTTGATCGGCGCATGGGCGCACTGCCGATCGGTCTCGGGCAGCGCGTTGAGCGCGGGCACGTCGTCGACCATCAGCTTGGCCATGTCCGTGCCCAGCGTGCCCAGGCCCAGCGACTGGACCACCGCCTGCACCTGCGCATCCGTAGCCGGCGCGGCCTGGGCCACGCCGGTGAAGCACAACAGCGAGAGCAGCAGCGCGGGGCTGCGCATCACGCCTTGGCCTCGGCCATCAGGGTCACGAAACGGTCGAACAGCGGACCGACATCGTGCGGTCCCGGCGACGCTTCCGGGTGGCCCTGGAACGAGAACGCCGGCACATCGGTGCGGGCGATGCCCTGGTTGGTGCCGTCGAACAGCGAGCGGTGGGTCACGCGCAGGGTGGACGGCAGCGAGGCCTCATCGACCGCAAAACCATGGTTCTGCGAGGTGATCATGACGCGGCCACCGTCCAGGTCCTGGACCGGATGGTTGGCGCCGTGGTGGCCATGGCCCATCTTGACCGTCTTCGCACCGGAGGCCAGCGCCAGCAGCTGATGGCCCAGGCAGATGCCGAAGACCGGCACCTTCTTCTCGAGGAAGGTCTTGATCGCGGCGATGGCGTAGTCGCACGGTTCCGGATCGCCCGGGCCGTTGGACAGGAACACGCCGTCCGGGTTCATCGCCAGCACTTCGGCCGCCGGGGTCTGCGCCGGTACCACGGTCAGCTCACAGCCGCGTTCGGCCAACATGCGCAGGATGTTCAGCTTCGCGCCGAAGTCATAGGCCACCACCTTGAAGCGCGGTGCGGCGTTGACGAAGGCGTTGCTGTCCAGATCCAGCTGGCCCTCGCTCCAGGTGTAACGCTTGTCGGTGCTGACCACCTTGGCCAGATCCATGCCCTTCAGGCCAGGGAACTTACGCGCCGCTTCCAGCGCCGTCTCCACGTTCAGCCCTTCGCCGGCCATCAGCGCACCGTTCTGGGCGCCGCGCTCGCGCAGGATGCGGGTCAGCTTGCGGGTATCGATGCCGGAGATGGCCACCACGCCGCGCTGGATCAGCCAATCCTGCAGCGACACCTGGCTGCGCCAGTTGCTCGGGCGGCGCGGCACATCGCGCACGATCAGACCGGCCGACCACACCTTGGCCGCTTCATCGTCCTGGTCGGTCATGCCGGTGTTGCCGATATGCGGGTAGGTCAGCGTGACCATCTGCCGGGCGTAGGAAGGATCGGTCAACACTTCCTGATAACCGGTCATGGCGGTGTTGAACACCACCTCACCGACGGACAGGCCGGGCGCGCCTACGGATTCGCCCTCGAATACGGTGCCGTCTTCGAGGACGAGGATTGCGGCTTGGGTCACGGAAATCTCACTTTGGCTACCGAGGGGTCACCGAAGTCACGCCTGCGCTTCACGAAAAAGCGGCTGCAAAAAAGCGCGGACTGCGGTTCTGGACCGGTCCGGCTGTCGTGATTCGGCGAGCGGGAATTGTAAAGGGAAGCCGGGTGCGACGCCAGTATCCGCGTGCAATTGCCCTGTTCAGCCTGACAGAAGGCGCAGCGCCGGTTCAGGCGCGCGCCTTCCTGCCCATTCAGACGGCAGGCGGCGGCGTGGCCCCGTCCAGCAGATCACGGACCCGGTAACTGCCCGGCGCACGGCCCGGCAATTGGCTGGCCGCAAACAGGGCCCCACGGGCAAAGATGTCCCGGTTGGTCGCACGGTGGGTCAGCTCGATACGCTCGCCCAGGCCAGTGAACTGGACCAGGTGCTCGCCAACGATGTCGCCCGCACGGAGGCTGGCGTAGTGCGGCTGCGCCCCACCCTTCTCCGCCGCCGCGCCCAGCGTGAGGGCCGTGCCGGAGGGCGCGTCCTTCTTCTGGGTGTGGTGGGATTCGACGATGTCGCAGTCCCAGCCGGCCAGCGCCGCTGCCGCCCGCTCGACCAGTTCATCCAGCACCGCCACGCCGAGGCTGAAGTTGGAAGCCCAGACCAGCGGAATCCGGCCCGCGGCCTGGATCAGCGCCTGGCGCTGCGCCTCGCTGATGCCGGTGGTACCCGACACGAAACCCGCGCCCCGCTCCACACACAGTGCCAATACCCGGTCGAAGCCCTCGGGCAGGCTGAAATCAATGGCGACATCGAATTGGGGGGCACCGGCCAGCTCACTGCTGGCGAAATGCGGCACGCCCTCAACCACGCGCTGGGCGGGTGAGCGGCGGTTCACGGCAGCGACAACCTGCAGGGCGGGGCTGTCAGCGGCAAGCCGGAGCAGCGCCTGGCCCATGCGGCCGGAGGCACCGTGGATGAGCAAACGTAGGGGAGAGGTAGTCATGCCTGCAGGCTAGCGGGTGGTGGCGCGGCTGCACAAGCGGTTTTGGTACGGCTCAGTGCTGCTTTGGCGGGCTCGGCCCGCAACTGTCGCATCCACCACACGCCCCGCCGCCACCGGTGACCGGTGGCGCGATCTTCCGGCCCAGCGCCTGCAACCAGGCGGCGCGCTGCGGCTTCACCAGCCCCAGCGCGATCGCCCCGCGCAGCCTGCGCACGGTGCCCGGGAACTGCTTCTTCATCACCACCCACGCGCTGACCACCACGGCCAGCGCGATCACGGCGTACTGCAGCAGCAGCCCGGTCTCCATCAGCCGCCGCCCAGGGCCACGGTCACCTGGTAGGTGATCAGCGAGGCGATGTAGGCAGCCGCGAACAGGTAAAACGTGGCAAAGCCCATCTGCTTCCACGAGTTGGTCTCACGTTTGATCGTGGCCAGCGTGGAGATGCACATCGGGGCGTAGATGTACCAGACCAGCAGCGACAGCGCGGTGGCCAGCGACCAGCCATCGCTGATCAGCGGGGTCAGCGCCTGGCTGGCGGCGTCGTCATCGGCGGCGGACAGCGCATACACGGTGGCCAGCGAGGCCACCGCCACTTCACGCGCGGCCAGACCCGGGATCAGCGCGATGCAGATCTGCCAGTTGAAGCCCAGCGGCGCGAAGAACACGGCCATGGCGTGACCGATCTGCCCGGCGAAGCTGTAGTCGATCGCCGGCATGGTCGCGTTCTCGGGGGCGCCCGGGAAGGACAGCAGGAACCACAGCAGGATGGTCAGCGCCAGGATGATGCCGCCGACGCGCTTGAGGAAGATCATGCCGCGCTCGTACAGCCCGACCGCCAGATCGCGCGGGTGCGGAATGCGGTAGGACGGCAATTCCAGCATCAGCGGGTGCTCGCTCTTGTCGCGGCGCCATTTCTTCATGGTCCAGGACATCAGCAGCGCGCTGAGGATGCCGGCGGCATACAGGCCGAACAGCACCAGGCCCTGCTGGTTGAACACGCCCCAGATCTGCTTCTGCGGGATGAAAGCGCCGATCAGCAGCGCGTACACCGGCAGGCGCGCCGAACAGGTCATCAGCGGCGCGACCAGAATGGTGGCAAGCCGGTCGCGCGGGTCCTGGATGCTGCGGGTGGACATGATGCCCGGCACCGCGCAGGCGAAGCTGGACAGCAGCGGGATGAAGGAACGCCCGGACAGACCGGCCGCGGCCATCATGCGGTCCAGCAGGAAGGCGGCACGCGGCAGGTAGCCAGACTCCTCCAGGGCCAGGATGAAGGCGAACAGGATCAGGATCTGCGGCAGGAAAATGATCACCCCGCCGACGCCGGCGATGATGCCGTCGGTCAGCAGGCTGTTGAGTGGGCCTTCCGGCAACGCGCCACCCACCCACTCACCGAGCGCACCGGTGCCGGCCTCGATCAGGTCCATGACCGGCGTCGCCCAGGCGTAGACGGCCTGGAAGATCAGGAACATCACCACGGCCAGGGTCAGCAGCCCGAACACCGGGTGCAGCAGCCAGCGGTCCAGCGCGTCATCGATCTTGGCCGTGCGCGTGGGCATGCTCACCGCGCTGCCAAGAATGTCGCGCACCCGGGCGTGGTAGTCGGTCTCGGCAGCGGGCACCGCCACCGGGGCCTGCAGGTGCGGCACCATCGCATCCAGGCGCTCGACCAGCTTGGCCGCGCCGTTGCGGCGCACCGCCACGGTTTCCACCACGGGCACGCCCAGCGCCTGTTCCAGCGCGGGCACATCGATCTTGATGCCGCGGCGCTCTGCCGCATCCACCATGTTCAGCGCCACGATCATCGGCTTGCCCAGCTCGCGCAGTTCCAGCGCGAAGCGCAGGTGCAGGCGCAGGTTGGTCGCATCGATCACGCACAACAGCACGTCCGGCGCGGCCTCGCCCGGGTAGAAGCCCCGGCACAGGTCGCGGGTGATCGCCTCGTCCAGGCTGGCCGGCTGCAGGCTGTAGGCGCCCGGCAGATCCAGCACGGCGAACTCACGGCCGGACGGCGCGCGCAGGCGACCCTCTTTACGCTCGACGGTCACGCCGGTGTAGTTGGCTACCTTCTGGCGGCTGCCGGTGAGCTGGTTGAACAGCGCGGTCTTGCCGCTGTTGGGGTTGCCCACCAGGGCGATGCGCAGCGCGTTGGTCACAGCGCTCATGCGCGGGCCTCCTGGGCCGTCAGCGCGGTCACCACGATGCGGGCCGCCTCACTGCGGCGCAGCGCGAAGCGCGTGAACCCGACCTGCACCAGCAGCGGCTCGGCGCCCACTGGACCACGGGCTACCAGACGCACCTCTTCCCCTTTGACGAAGCCAAGCTCCTTCAGTCGGCGGGCGATCGCATCGTTTGCGTGTAGTTCCTGCACGGACTCCACCAGGGCGGAGTCGTACAGCGCCAGATCGGACAACGTCACGGAGCGCCTTCTCGATGATAGGAATGGTTATCAATTCTACCATCGCCGCGCCGCGTCATTGCCCGTGACCGATGGCCCGCTATGATCTGTACATGTTATGGAGCAAGCCGACCCATGAGTGATGCACTACGGATTGAACGCAGCGCCTCGGTACTGACCCTGTGGTTGAACCGCCCCGCTCTGCACAACGCCTTCGACGCCTCGTTGATCGCCCAGCTCACCGCCGCCCTGGAGGCCGCCGGGCGCGATGACCACGTCCGCGCGGTGGTGCTGGCCGGCGAAGGCGCCTCGTTCTCGGCGGGCGCGGACATGCAGTGGATGCGCGGCATGGCGGCCGCCAGCGAGGAGGACAACCGCCAGGACTCGCTCGCTCTGGCCCGCCTGATGCGGACCCTGGACGAGCTGCCCAAGCCGACCATCGCCCGCGTGCAGGGTGCCGCGTTCGGTGGCGGGGTCGGTCTGGTGGCCTGCTGCGACATCGCCATCGCCAGCACCAGCGCCCGCTTCGGCCTGACCGAAAGCCGCCTGGGCCTGCTCCCAGCGGTTATTTCACCGTACGTGATCGACGCGATCGGCCCGCGCCAGGCCCGCCGCTGGTTCGCTACCGGAGAGCATTTCGACGCCGAGACCGCGCTGCGCATCGGCCTGGTCCACCAGCTGATCGAGCCCGAACGCATCGACGAGGCTGTGCAGCGCCAGCTGGGCCTGCTCGACAAGGCCGGGCCGGTGGCCTCGTCCTCGGCCAAGGATCTGGTCCGGCGCGTGGCGCTGGGTCGCGACCGCGACGCCACCGACCGCGACAACGCGGCACTGATCGCCCGCCTGCGGGTCTCGGCCGAAGGCCAGGAGGGCCTCGGCGCCTTCCTCGACAAGCGGTCCCCCCATTGGGTCACCCAGGACTGAGGAGAGAGGTCATGCTCGACCATGTGGGCATCCGCTGCGCCGATTTTCCGCGCAGCCTGGCGTTCTTCCAGCAGGCCCTGGCCCCGCTGGGCATCTCGGTGGTGATGCAGGTATCGGCCGCCCAGACCGGCGACCATGACCATGCTGGCTTCGGCCGTACCGGCAAGCCGGACTTCTGGATCGGCAACGCCCCGGGCGCCCATGGCGGCGTGCACATCGCCTTCAGCGCCGCCAGCCGGGCCGACGTGGATGCCTTTCACCGCGCCGCACTGGCAGCGGGGGGCACCGACAACGGTGCCCCCGGCATTCGCGAGCATTACCACCCGAACTATTACGGGGCGTTCGTACTCGACCCGGATGGCAACAACATCGAGGTGGTCTGCCACCACCCGGGCTGACCGCCCACCGCTGCAGGGATGGCCGCTTTGCCGCCCATCCCGCGTATCCCCCTTTCGTGGCCCGCCGGGGACCGTGGGCCGCCTTTCGTCTGACAGGACTCTCCGTGATCTCTACCCCACCCCGCCCCCTGCTGGTCGTCCGCTGCTCCGTTCGTGGAGCGCTGGCACATGGATGATTTCGTCCGCATCGTCGAGGTCGGCCCGCGCGACGGGCTGCAGAACGAGGCCCAGCCGGTCGCCACCGCCGACAAGATCGAGCTGATCCGCCAGCTTTCGCTCACCGGCCTGCGCACCATCGAAGCCACCAGCTTCGTCAGCCCGCGCTGGGTGCCGCAGCTGGCCGATGCCGCCGAGGTCTACACCGGCATCACCCGTGTGCCGGGCATCGCCTACCCGGTACTGGTGCCGAACGAACAGGGTTACGACCGTGCGCTTGCGGTGGGAGTGCAGGAAGTGGCGGTGTTCACCGCCGCCTCTGAGACCTTCAACCGCACCAACACCAACGCCGGCATCGACGAATCGCTGGCGCGCTTCGCGCCGATTCTGAAACGCGCCAAGGCCGATGGCGTCAAGGTACGTGGCTATGTGTCCACCGTGCTCGGCTGCCCCTATCAGGGCGACGTCGCGGTGAGCGAGGTGGTCCGCGTCGCCCGCGCGCTGCATGAGATGGGCTGTTACGAAATCTCGCTCGGCGACACCATCGGCGTCGGCACGCCACGCAAAGCGCGCGCGATGCTCAAGGCCGTCGCCAGCGAGCTGCCGATGGCCGCGCTGGCCGTGCATTTCCACGACACCTATGGCCAGGCACTGGCCAACATCGATGCCTGTCTGGAAGAAGGTGTGCGCGTGGTCGATTCGGCCGTCTCCGGTGCCGGCGGCTGCCCGTACGCCAAGGGTGCCAGCGGCAACGTCGCCAGCGAAGATGTGGTCTACATGCTGCACGGCATCGGCATGCGTACCGGCATCGACCTGCCCGCGCTGGCCACCACCGGGCGCTGGCTGGCCGCACGCCTGGGACGCGAGACCGGCAGCAAAACCGGCAAGGCCCTGGCGGCGACATGAAACAGGGCGGCCCGCGCAAGGACGCTGCGGTCGGTGATCACCTCACCGCCCACGTCCACGCGCTGGCCGCCCTGGATCGCGCACTGGCACGCTCGCCCGGCGAGCTGCATGGCCTGCTGGAAGAGGTCCAGCAGGCGCTGCAGGAAGCCATGGATGAGCGCCAGCTGGCGCTGCGCCGGTACGCTGCCCTGTTCGACGCCGTGCCCGACCCGGTCAGCATCCTGAGCGAAGATGGCGTGGTGCTGGATCTCAACAAGGCGGGGGTGCGCGCGTACGGCCGCCCGCGCGAGGAGATCATCGGCCAGCCGATCGAGCTGTTGAACCCGGACCTGCCGAACGATCATCTGGATCCGGTCTGGGAGGCACTGCGCCAGGGCGAAACCTACGTCATTGAAGTCACCAACATGCGCGGCGATGGCAGCCGCTTCCCGGTCGAAGTGCATTCGGCCGGCTTCGAGCACCAGGGCGAGCACTGCATCGTGGCCGTGGCCCGTGACCTGAGCAGTCGCTGGCAGGCCGAGTCCCGCTACCGGCTGTTGATGGAGTCGATCGACAAGGGCGTGATCCTGTTCGACCGTCAGTTGCGGGTCGTGTCCGCCAACCCGGCCGCGCACCGCATTCTCGGCACGGCCGGCAATGGGGGCAGCCTGCAGGCGATGCTGGCGCCGGAAGACTGGATCAGTGTGGACGAGCACGGCCACCCGCTCACCCGCGAACAGTGGCCGGCCGCCGTCTCGCTGCAGACCGGCCGCATCGTGCGCAGCACCATCGTCGGGCTGTACCACCGCCCGCGTGGCCGGATGATCTGGATCTCCACCACCAACGTGCCGGTGTACGGCAATGGGCGCGATGCACCGGACCACGTGTTCGGCTTGTTCAGCGACATCACCGAACTCAAGCGCAACAACACCCTCTTCGACCGCGCGCAGTCGCTGGCGCACATCGGTGGTTGGGAATGGGATCGCGGCCTGCAACGCCTGTACCTGACCGACGAGGCGACCCGCATCCTTGGCCAGGAGCTGCCGATGCGCGACATGGCCGAGCTGCTGGAATGCCTGCGCCTGGATGACCGCGCGCAGCTGCAGCAGGCACTGCTGGAGGTGATCGACAAGCAGGTCTCCTTCGAGCTGGAGCTGCAGGGCCAGCGCAGCGATGGTCACTCGTTCTGGGTGCGGATGATCGGCGAGGCCGAGGCCGGCGATGTCGATGCCGCGCGAATTGCCGGCACGGTGCAGGACATCACCGCGCGCAAGCAGGCCGAGGAGACGCTGCGCATCCAGGCGCGCACCGATCCCCTGACCGGCATCATGAACCGCGATGCGGTGCTCAACGACCTGGCCACGCGCATGGCCAACCCGACGCACTGCCGGGTCGCGGTGCTGTACATCGATCTGGACCGGTTCAAGACCGTCAACGACCTGCTCGGTCATAACGCCGGCGACGAGCTGCTGATCGATGCCACCCGCCGCATCGCCACGGCAATCGGTACCGAGGGGCTGCTGGCCCGTTTTGGCGGCGACGAGTTCCTGGTGATCTGCGATACCCGCGACCAGGCCGACCAGCCCGAGCGGCTGGCTGCTGCGATCACCCGCGCCTTCAGTACCCCATTCCGTTTCGGTGCCGACGAATTCCCGGTGACCACCAGCATCGGCATTGCGCGGGCCCCGCAGGACGGTCTGCGCCCGCAGCAGCTGATCCAGAACGCGGACATCGCGATGTACGACTGCAAGCGGCGCACCCGCAACGGCTGGCAGGTGTTCTCCCCCGAGCTGGCCCAGCGCCAGCATGACCGCCTGCAGATCGAAAGCCGCCTGCACCGCGCGCTGGACGATGATGAGTTCCATCTGGTCTACCAGCCCCAGGTCAACCTGCACAGCGGCCAGCTGGTCGCGGCCGAGGCCTTGATCCGCTGGCGCAACACGCAGCTGGGCGAGCTGCGTCCGGATATCTTCATCGCCCATGCCGAAAGCACCGGCGACATCGTCCGGATCGGCCTGTGGGTGCTGCGCGAGGCCTGCCGTCAGGTGCGCCAGTGGCAGGACGAGGGACTGGGCATCGTACGGGTGGCGGTGAATGTGTCCTACCGGCAATTCGTCGGCGAAGACCTGGCCCGGCATGTGCGCGCCGTGCTGGACGAATTCCACCTGCCCGGCAGCGCGCTGGAACTGGAGTTCACCGAGCGGGTGCTGATCGAGGACGCCCCGGACACCCTGCAGACCTTTGCCCGGCTGCGCGAGATGGGTGTACTGCTCACCATCGACGACTTCGGCGAAGGCTACAGCGCGCTGAACTACCTGCGACGGCTGCCGATCCACGGGCTCAAACTGAGCCAGCTGTTCGTGGAGGGCGTGCCGGGCAACCGTTCGGACGTGGCGGTCTGCGAGGCCGTCTGCGGGATTGCCCGCAGCCTGGGGCTGGGGCTGGTCGCCGAGGGCGTGGAATCGGAGTCGCAGCGACAGTTCCTGCAGACGCTGGGGGTCTCTGTCGGCCAAGGCTTCCTGTTCGCGCCGGGGCTGGCACCGGATGAGTTCGCCCGCCGCCTCGCCCTGCACGCGAAGGTCGCGGTGGGCAGTGCACAACGGTGATCGCGGCCGCTTCCGTTAGAATCGGCGGTTCTTGAACCAGCGGGATCGTGCAATGCAGCTGTCTTCTGTCCGCGCCGTCATCACCGGCGGTGTCTCCGGCCTCGGCCTGTCCGTGGCCCAGCACCTGGTCGCCAACGGCGCCAAGGTGGCCCTGTTCGATCTCAATGACGACAAGGGCGCGGCCGCCGTGGCCGAGCTGGGTGAGGTCAATGCACGTTACTACCGCACCAACGTCAGCGATGAAGCCGCCGTCGCCGCGCAGATCGATGCCGCCTGCGACTTCCTGGGCGGGCTGAACACCGCGATCAACTGCGCCGGCATTCTCGGCGCCGGCCGCGTGCTCGGCAAAGAAGCACCGATGCCGCTGGCCAACTTCCAGGGCACGGTGATGGTCAACCTGGTCGGCAGCTTCAACGTCGCCAAGGCTGCCGCCAACCGCATGCAGCACAACACCCCCGGTGACGACGGCGAGCGCGGCGTGATCATCAACACGGCCAGCGTGGCCGCCTACGAGGGCCAGATCGGCCAAGCCGCGTATGCCGCCTCCAAGGGCGGCGTGGTCAGCATGACCCTGCCGATGGCCCGCGAACTGTCGCGCTTCGGCATCCGCGTGATGACCATCGCCCCGGGCATCTTCTGGACCCCGATGGTGGATGGCATGCCGCCGGCCGTGCAGGAATCGCTGGCCGCCTCGATCCCGTTCCCGCCCCGCCTGGGCAAGCCGGAGGATTTCGCCGGCCTGGTCGCCTATATCCTGGGCAACACCTACCTCAACGGCGAGACCATCCGCCTTGACGGCGCCGTGCGTCTGGCGCCGAAGTAAGCGAGCACGCAACCCGATGGGTGCCCGGTTCCGGCACCCGCCACCTCCACGAACCGACCTTCATTCCCATGAAAGCCAGCGACATCAAGAAAGGCAACGTCGTCGAATTCAACAACGGCGTCTACCAGATCCGCGACATCGAACGCAGCTCCCCGCAGGGCCGCGGCGGCAATGTCCGCTTCCGTTTCATCATGTACAGCGTGCCCGGCGGCAACAAGCTTGATTCCAGCTTCGATGCCGACGACAACCTGCCGGAAGTCGAGCTGCTGCGCCGCCAGGCGACCTATTCGTACATGGATGGCGACGCTTTCGTCTTCCTCGATGACGAGGACTACACCCCGTACATGGTCGATGCGGACGTGCTCGGCGATGATGCCGGCTACATCACCGATGGCCTGACCGGCATCTATGTGCAGGTGATCGACGAAACCCCGGTGGGCGTGCAGTTGCCGACCAGCGTGGTGCTGGAAGTCGTCGAGACGCCGCCGGAGCTCAAGGGCGGCACCGCCACCAAGCGCCCGAAGCCGGCCAAGCTCAACACCGGCATCGAGATCATGGTGCCGGAGTACATCGCCAACGGCGAACGCGTACTGGTCAACACCACCACCGGTGAATTCGCCGGCCGTGCCGACTAAGCGGTCCGTACTGATCGTCCTGCTCCTGCTGCTCGCGGCGTGCTCGCCGCGGGCAGTGGAGAGTGAGACGCTGGATGCGTCGGCCACGGATGCGATCTCCGACAGCAGCGACGGCGATGCCCGCTGCGAAGTTCCCGCGCAGGTGTTCGTGGCCGAGGACATCCGCATGTACTGCGCAATGCCCGGCGACGTGCAGGCCTTCCTGACGCGCGAAAGCGCCTGCCAGCACTTTGCTGGCGAAGAAGCGTACGACGAAGACCGTGCGCGCGAATTGGCCTATGCGATCCACGAGTACTGCGACGACCGCGCCGGGCTGTTCAATGCGCTTCTGCGGCGTCATGCCGACAACTGCCTGGTGCACACCGAGCTGATGCTGCTGGGCACCCGCAACGAACTCGTGCTTGATGCCGACAGTCGGGCGCTGCCCAACCCGTGCCCGCGCGGCATGTAACGGCTCACCGGACGCGCACGCGCGCATCCGGTGTCTTCAACTGGATCAGGGCTTGGCCGCCAACGATGGCGCGCCGGCGAAATCACCACAGCCGTGGTACTGGCGCGCGCCGACGGTGAGCATGGCCGTGGCACCGAAGGCCTGGCCGCTCATGTCGTCCTGGCACACCGTGCGCTGGAAGGTCAGCTTGACCGGCGTGCCATCGGCCGCAGTGCCGGACCAGCCGTCTCGGCCCTGCGTGGGGCTGGCAATCTCGAGCGTGCGCTCGCCGTAGTCCATTTCGATGTGCAGCGCCGGCGAGGCACCCGCCGCTACCTGGGCCAGCCAGCCCGGCTCGTTGCCGGTCGCACGGAAGCCGCCTGCAGCATCAGCTGCATCAGCCGTGGCGTTGGCCGGCGGTGCTTCGCCGCCCTGCTCGCCGGTGCCGGTGCAAGTGCGTTCCGGCTCGCCGTTGAGGATCAGGCTGCCTTCGGTGGTGCCCTTGGTCCAGAACTCATTGCCCTGACCATCGCCGTACTTCGCGCCGGACGCTGCAGGCTGCGAAGACATCGGGAAGGTACGGTCGCCCACCACTACTGTTGCCGAATCCTGACCGCGGTAGGTCGCATGCACCTCCAGCTCGCCACAGCGGAACGCATACGCGCGCTCTTCGGCGGTGGACGCATCGATCGGCGGGGGCGCTTCACCGCCATCGGCGGCGGGGCCGCTCTGACTGGCCGGCTGGCAGGCGGCGAGTGCGCCGGTAATGGCCAGACTCAACAACCAGGGAGATGCGCGCATGAGGGACTCCTTGCGATTACGTCAACAACACGTGATCGTACCTGCCGCGCCGTGAGAGCAGGTGAAGCAACGCTGACCTTCCGGGCATCGCTGAACACGCGGTTCAGTGCGCTGCGCCCCGTCCTTCGTCCTCTCGCGCCAGCGCACGCATGCGCGCGCCAAGCCGTGCCAGGTTGCTGTCGATCAGGGCCAGTTCGTGTTGCTGTGCCTGTGGCAGGCGGTGTTTGAGCTGTGTCTGCAACGCCTGCCAGGCCGGCACACCCCGGGCGCTGAGCTGCGCCGCCGCCGCGCTGGCCTGCACCCGCTCGTCCGCCGAAGGCAGCCCGTAGCCGCCCCCCTGCACAAGCGCGGCCGGACTGATCAGCTGGCCGGTGTCTTCCAGCAGTGCGCGCAGCGCGTCGCGCGCCGTGCCATCGGCGTTGCCCGGATCGCCCAGCAGCCGTTTCAGCACATCGCGCGCACGCAGTTCCTCTCGGCGCAGTGCTGCCTGTTCCAGCAACAGCAGTGCGGCCGTCGCGCGCAGATCGCCCTGCTCTACCCAGCGTGCCCGCTCGCTGGCCGGTTGCCGCAACCAGTTGCCGACGTCTGCCGTGCCAAGTGGCAGCTGCTGGCGCGCCGCATCGAACAGCTGCTGGTAGTGATCTTCGGCAGAGGCAAAGTAATAGCCCTGTCGCGTCGCCTGCCCGCGATCGGCCAGCACGCTGGCATCCGCCACGCCCAAGCGTTCCAGACGGGACAGCAGCCCGCGCGGCGTGAGCCGGTTCAACCCGGGCGATGCCAGGCGTGGCACGCCTTCCTGCAGCAGCTTCCCGGTCTCTACCGCGCAGTTGTTGCTGACGAACAGATAGCGGCCGTCATAGCTCCAATGCACCTGCGCGACACGCTCCAGCAGGCTGGCGATGTCCGGCGCATCCAGCGCCAGCGGGACCGATGAGAGCCCACGCAGTTCCACCTGGGTGTATTCGTTGATGACCTGGTTGAGCGGCAGCACGAACAATCGGGAGGGATAGGAGCCGGTCAGCCCGCGCCAGCTGGATATCTGCACATCACCCACGAAGGCGCGGTAGGACAGCACGCGATGATGGGACAGGTCCATCCGGCAGGCCGGCCCGCGTGGTCGCCCCGGCGCGCAGATCACCAGCCGCAGCATGCTGTGGCCCCAGCGGCTCATCAGCTGGTCGTTGCCTTCGGCGAGCAGGTAGTCGACCGCGTAGACCCGGGCCGGATCCAGCTCGAGCAGGGTCGCGGCACCGGCCTCTTCTTCGGCCTGCATCAACGGCAGGCGGGCATCGCAGTCGGGTGTGCGCCCAGTAGCGCCCAGGTGCTCGGTAAACCACGCAGCGACGGCCGGCCGGCGGCAGGCGTAATCGGGATCGAGCAGCAGGTGCTCGGCATTGACCGCCAGGAACTCCGCCGGGCTTGCGCGCTCGTAGGCATCCGGGCTACGGCCACTGAACGCGTTGCCGGTGCGGCCCAGCTTCCACGGCCGGCGCTGCCAGCCGGCCAGATCGCGCCACCGCCCATCGCGCGACCAGCCCCCTTGCGGCGAGCGGTCCAGCACATGGGTCAGTTCATGGATCAGCGCTGCTTCGAGTGGCTGCGGCAGCGGCTGACCCTCCTGCACGGTGTCCAGCAACGCGCGCTGCAGGGTGATGCTGCCGTTGCGGGCACGGCCATGCACATGCGATGGCAATGAATCCGACCAACGGACCTGCACCGGCCGCTGGAAGCGCGCCTGCCACGCGTCAGGAATACGCGTGGTCACCTGCTGCAGAACGCGCTCGGCGGCCACGATCTGCGCTGCGCTCAATCCCTGCGGCTGCACCTCCAGCTGCAGCGCCGCATGTGCGAACGGCGCGGCGAACCACGCGATCAGGACCGCCCAGCGCCAGCGGCGGACCTGATCGACTGCGTGCATCAGCGGGCCAGCAGGGTCCTGGCCAGTGCCATGTCACTGGCCTGCTGCTGTGCCACGCTCTGCTCGCGCAGGTGCAGCAGCGCCGCCTCCAGGCGTGCACCGCGGATCGCGCCGTCGCTGGCCACGAAGGCTGCGGCGTCATCGCGCGCATCGAGCACGATCTTGTCATCGCCCGAGCTGGACGAACCGGCCGACGACGCGCCAGAGGCGGAACCGGCAGAGCTGCCGGCAAAACTGGAGGCCATCGCCGACAACGGCAGGGCGAGCACGGCAAGAAGCAGGATCGGACGCATCATCAGGGTGTTGTTCACGGTGGAAAGGACAGAGCGTATAGGCTGCGTGAAACGCTGTCTTGCCTCAGAGGTCGAACACCTTGCCGGGATTCAGCAGCGCTTGGGGATCAAACGCACGTTTGACCGCCTTCATCAGTGCGATTTCCGGCGCGCTGCGCGTGCTGTCCAGGTAGCCCTTCTTGACCAGACCGATCCCGTGTTCAGCCGAGATGCTGCCGTCAAAACGGGCCAGCACACCGGCCAGCAGTCTGGTGACGTGCTCGCACTGGGTCAGGAACTCCGCATCGGCGGTATCGTCCGGCTTGAGCACGTTGATGTGCAGGTTGCCGTCGCCGATGTGGCCGAACCAGACCACCTCGAACTGCGGGTACGCCTGCCCTATCAGCGCCTGGGTTTCGGCAAGGAAGGCCGGCATCGCCGAGATCCGCACCGAAACATCGTTCTTGTAGGGCTTGTAGCGCGCCACCGCTTCGGTGATGCCCTCGCGCAGCCGCCACAGCTGCGTGGCCTGCGCATCGCTCTGGCTGACCACGCCATCGCTGACCCATCCATGCTCCATGCAATCTTCGAACGCCGCCATGGCGGCTGCTTCCTGCACCTCATCGCCGGCCGCGAATTCGGTGACCACGTAATACGGATGAACCTCGTCGAACGGTGCCTGCGCGCCATGCGCCAGCACATGTTCAAGCGCGCGGTCGGTGAAGAATTCGAACGCCTGCAGCTGCAACCGCTCGCGGAACGCGGCGAACACCTGCATCAGCACCTCGAACGAGGGCAGCGCCAGCAGCATCACGTTGCTGGCCGGCGGCGGATCGGTGAGCTTCAAGGTGGCTTCGACGATCACGCCGAGCGTGCCTTCCGAGCCGATCAGCAGCTGGCGGAAGTCATAGCCGCTGGAATTCTTGATCAGGCCCTTGTTGAGCTCGACCAGTTCACCGGCCATGGTCACCACCTTAAGGCCGGCGATCCACTCGCGGGTGTTGCCGTAACGGATCACGCGGATGCCACCGGCATTGGTGGCGATGTTGCCGCCGATCGAACACGAACCGCGCGCGGCGAAATCCACCGGATAGATCAGGCCGTGTTCGAGTGCGGTGTTGTGCACCGCTTCCAGTGCCATACCGGCCTGCACGGTCAGCGTGCGGTCGACCGCATCGAAGGCCAGCGGCTTGTTCATCCGCTCCAGGCTGAGCACCAGCTCGCCGTGCGCGGCCACCGCACCGCCGGAGAGGCCGGTACGCCCACCGGAAGGCACCACGGCCACGCTCTGGGCGGTCGCCCAGCGCAGGATCGCCTGGACGTCCTCGACTGTGCCCGGCAAAGCGATCGCCAGCGGCGCCGGGGTCCAGCGCCGGGTCCAGTCGCGGCCGTAGTGCTCCAGATCGGCTGGATCGGTCTTCAGGCGCAGCCCGGGGCAAGCGAGCAACAGCGAATCGAGGCGCGGATCGGTCATTGGGCGTCTGGCGGTGCCGGGGGAGCCCGCAAGCCTGCCAGCCGCTACCGGCCGCGTCCAGTAGCAGGCGCGCCTGTGACGGCCACACGCACTCACGAAAATAGGTGCATCTGAAACCGTTCGGACGTTGATTGGCGCACCGCACCATCGCCGCCCGCTTCTGGCATAGTTGGGGGCTCCACCGCCATACGTCGCACGCCGCCCATGTCGCCGAAGAAGACCTCGTTCCCGAAGCAGGATATCCGCGTACTGTTGCTCGAGGGGGTCAGCCAGACCGCGATCGACGTGTTCACCGCGGCCGGCTATTCGCAGATCGAACTGCACAGCAAGGCGCTGCCGGAAGACGAGTTGAAAGCCCGCATCGCCGAAGCCCACATCGTCGGCATCCGCTCGCGCACGCAGCTCAGCGCCGACGTGCTGGCCAACGCCAAGCGCCTGATGGCGGTCGGCTGCTTCTGCATCGGTACCAACCAGGTCGACCTGGAGGCAGCGGAACTTGCCGGCATCCCGGTGTTCAACGCGCCCTACTCCAACACCCGCAGCGTGGCCGAGCTGGTGATCGCAGAAGCGATCATGCTGACCCGCGGCATCCCGCAGAAGAACGCCGAATGCCATCGCGGCGGCTGGTCCAAGTCGGCCGCCGGCAGCCATGAGGTGCGCGGCAAGACGCTGGGCATCATCGGGTATGGCCACATCGGCACCCAGGTCGGCGTGATGGCCGAAGCGATGGGCATGCAGGTGATCTTCCACGATGTGGAAACCAAGCTGTCGCTGGGCAATGCCCGCGCGGCGATCAGCCTGGATGACCTGCTGTCGCGCGCCGATATCGTGACCGTGCATGTGCCGGAAACCCCCGCCACGCAATGGATGATCGGTGCCGATGAACTGGCCCGGATGCGCCCCGGCGCGCACCTGATCAACGCCGCACGCGGCACCGTGGTCGACATCGACGCCCTGGATGCAGCACTGCGTTCGGGCCACCTGGGCGGTGCGGCGCTGGACGTGTTCCCGGTCGAGCCCAAGGGCAACGGCGATGCGTTCGTATCACCGCTGACCGCGCACGACAACGTGATCCTGACCCCGCACGTGGGCGGCAGCACACTGGAAGCACAGGACAACATCGGTGTGGAAGTGGCGGCCAAACTCGTGCGCTACAGCGACAACGGCAGCACCCTGTCGGCGGTCAACTTCCCGGAAGTGACGCTGCCCGAGCACGCCGAGAGCCTGCGCCTGCTGCACATCCACCAGAACGTGCCGGGCGTGCTCTCCAAGGTCAACGAGATCTTCTCGCGCCACAACGTCAACATCGACGGCCAGTTCCTGCGCACCGACCCAAAGGTGGGTTACGTGGTGATCGACATCACCGCCAGCGAAGCCCAGGCCGGCGCCGTGCGCGACGAACTGGCCGCCATCCCGGGCACGCTGCGCACTCGCGTGCTTTATTGAATCACCGCGCCAGCCAGCGCTTGGCCATGCGCGGCAACGAGTCATCTCCATCGGGGCTCTCGATCGCCGCGTTGGCCACGTCACGGATCTCGCGCCACGCCAGGGCCAGCGATTCTTCACTGATCGCGAACTGCTCGCTGCCCAGCGCCCGCACCACGTAGCGGGCGTCGTAGTGCCAATGGCCTGGCACTTCTTTGCGTTCGGGGATCCAGTGCTTGTCGATGTCGAACAGTTCGCCATCTTCCAGCACCAGCGCGGTCAGCCCGGATTCTTCCTCGGCCTCCTTGAGCGCGACCTGGGCCAGATCACGCTGGCCATCGGCGTGCCCACCCAGTTGCAGCCAGCGGCCCAGCTTGCGGTGGTGGGTCAGCAGCACGCGTTGCCCGTCGGCGCTGACCAGCCACGCGCTGCCGGTGAAATGCCCGGCCAGGCGCTCGCGCAGGAACGGGTTCTCGGGAGCGTCCAGCACTGTGCTGAATTCGTCAGCCAATGCCGCGTGCGCGGGGTGCCGGCGGGCGTAATCGTCAAGCTGACTGCGCAGGGCAGCGTCAGGAACGGCAACGGATTCAGGGTTCAGCGACATGGCAGGTGCAGGCATCGTGCGGATTTGGCCGATTATCGCTCGACCATGCTGCATTTGTGCTTGTACAGCGGCTTCAGCTTTGGCTAAGGTACAGCGGGCCCCGCACCGCTGGGGCGCCCAGTCGCCATCAGGGCGTGCGGCAATGTACCGCGCGCCTCACCTTTGTTCATTTTAGGGAAGCACTGCATGCTGAAGTCTCTGTTGAGGGTCAAACCGGTCGCACCGGCACCGCACGTCGATGCCGGCGAGCCCATCGAAGGCAGCCTGGACGGCGAGCCCACACTGAAACGGACCCTCACAGCGAAACACCTCATCCTGCTCGGCATTGGTGCGGTGATTGGTGCAGGCATCTTCGTGTTGACCGGCCAGGCCGCGGCCAACCATGCCGGTCCTGCCGTCATGCTCTCGTTCGTGTTTGCCGGTTTCGCCTGCGCACTGGCCGGCCTGTGCTACGCCGAATTCGCGGCGATGATGCCGGTCTCCGGCAGCGCCTACTCGTACTCCTACGCCACCCTCGGCGAAGGCATGGCCTGGTTCATCGGCTGGTGTCTGGTGCTGGAGTATCTCTTCGCCTCGGCCTCGGTCGCGGTGGGTTGGTCGGCGTACCTGATCAGCTTCATCACCACCACGCTGAACATGCCGTTCCCCGATGCGCTCAGCGCCGCGCCCATTGCCTGGACCGGCCATGAGTTCATCGCCTCCGGCAAGCTGTTCAACCTGCCGGCGGTACTGATCGTGGCGGCCGTCTCCGGCCTGCTGTATGTCGGTGTGACCCAGTCGGCGTTCGTCAACGCGATCATCGTCGCGATCAAGGTCACCGTGATCTGCCTGTTCATCGGCTTTGGTGCGGCACACCTGGATCCGGCCAACTGGACCCCGTTCATTCCGGAAAACACCGGCGTTCCCGGCGAGTTCGGCTGGAGCGGCGTGTTCCGTGCAGCGACCATCGTGTTCTTCGCCTACATCGGCTTCGATGCGGTCTCCACCGCCGCCGGTGAAACCAAGGACCCGCAGCGCAACATGCCGATCGGCCTGCTCGGGTCGCTGGCGGTGTGCACCATCGTTTACATCATCGTCTGCGCCGTGCTCACCGGCATGATGCCGTACCACCTGCTGGGCACCGACAAGCCGGTCGCCACCGCGCTGGAGCCCTATCCGACGCTGTCCTGGCTGAAGACCGCCGTGGAAATCGGTGCGATCGCCGGCCTGTCCTCGGTGGTGCTGGTGATGATGATGGGCCAGACCCGCATCGCCTACACGATCTCCCGCGACGGCCTGCTGCCGAAGATCTTCGGCAAGGTGCACAAGCGCTTCCGTACCCCGTACTGGAGCACGATCGTCGTCGGTGCCATCGCCGCCACCCTGGCTGGCACCGTGCCGCTGAACGTGCTCGGCGAGCTGGTCTCGATGGGCACCCTGCTCGCCTTCGCCACGGTCTGCATCGGCGTGCTGATCCTGCGTTACACCCGTCCGGAGCTGGAGCGCCCGTTCCGCGTACCGTTGGTGTGGGTGATCTGCCCACTGGGCGCGCTGGCCTGTCTGTTCCTGTTCTACCAGGCGTTCGTGGTGCATTGGCATCTGTTCGTGGCCTGGACCCTGCTGGGCCTGTGCATCTACTTCGGCTACGGCATCCGCCACAGCAAGCTGAACAAGAAGAACGCCTGAGTGCTGCCGGGCCGGCCCAGTGCCGGCCCGGTCGTTTGATACGTCGCGCCTGAGAAGAAAAACCAAACCATGTTCAAGCAACTGTGGGCCACCAAGCATCCGCACGCCGCCCATGAAGACGCCAACGGCCTGAGCCTGCGCCGTACCCTCGGCCCCTGGGGCCTGACCGCGCTGGGCATCGGCGCGGTGATCGGCGGCGGCATCTTCGTGATCACCGGCCAGGCCGCGGCCAACCACGCCGGCCCGGCGATCATGCTGTCGTTCGTGCTGGCCGCGATCTGCTGCGCGTTCTGCGCGATGGCCTATGCCGAGTTCGCGGCGATGGTCCCGGTCTCCGGCAGTGCCTACACCTATACCTATGCCACGTTCGGCGAGCTCTCGGCCTGGTTCATCGGCTGGATGCTGGTGCTGGAATACGGCGTGTCCGCCTCGGCCGTGGCGGTCAGCTGGACCGGCTATTTCCTGAGCCTGCTCAGCCATTTCGATATCCACCTACCGGCGGCGCTGGTCAGTGCGCCACTGGATGGCCAGCTGCGCCCGACCGGCGCCATCGCCAACATTCCGGCCGCCGTGCTGGTGCTGCTGCTGACCTGGCTGTGCTACGTGGGCATCAGCAAGTCCTCCGCGATGAACATGGCGATGGTGGTGCTCAAGACCGCACTGATCCTGCTGGTGATCGTGGTGGGCTGGAAGTATGTGGACCCGGCCAACTGGACGCCGTTCATTCCGGACAACGAAGGCCCGGGCAAGTACGGCTTCGACGGCGTGCTGCGCGGCGCAGCGATGGTGTTCTTCGCCTATATCGGTTTCGAGGCGGTCTCGGTCGCGGCGCAGGAATCGCACAAGCCGCAGCGCGACATGCCCATCGGCATGCTGCTCTCGCTGGTGATCTGCACCGTGCTGTACATCGCCATGGCGGCAGTGATGACCGGGCTGGTGCCGTACCAGCTGCTGGGCACGGACGAGCCGGTGGTGACCGCGGTAGCGGCGCATCCGCAGCTGGGCTGGTTGCGCGTGGTCGTGGAGATCGGCGCGCTGATCGGGCTGTCCTCGGTGGTGCTGGTGATGGTGATCGCGCAGCCGCGCATCTTCATGATCATGGGCCGCGACGGCCTGCTGCCGCCGCTGTTCACCAAAATCCACCCGAAGTACCGCACCCCCCACATCAACACCGTGATCACCGGCATCGGCATCGCGCTGCTGGCGGCGGTGTTCCCGCTCGACGTTCTCGGTGAGCTGACCTCGATGGGCACGCTGATCGCGTTCGCGGCGGTCTGCGCGGGCGTACTGATCCTGCGCCGCACCCAACCGGACCTGCCGCGTCCGTTCCGGATGCCGATGGCATGGCTGATCTGCAGCCTGGGCGTGCTCAGCTGCATCGCGCTGCTGACGGCGATGACGGCCCACAACTGGATGCTGATGGGCTTCTGGACGCTGGGCGGTTTCGCGATCTACTTCTGTTATGGCTACCGCCACAGCCGCTTGCGCGGGAAGTAAGGTCTGCGTCTCAGATCAAGAGCAGAAGACTCGGCTCTGCTGCTGACCTAGGTTTGGCGGGGTGGTGAGGGTTCGCGGGGGACGCCGTGAATCCATCCCTGGAGACATAAGCCTACAAGGACGTACTTGCGGCGCCCCCCGCAAACCCCACCCCGTCCGGCCAAGCATAGAACCTGCTTTTAGCCGTTGACCTAGCTAAAATGACCGGCATGAGCACCCCCACCTTCCCGTACGACACCGCGCGCCTGAGCGAACTGGCCCAGCTGCTGATCGACAACGTCCGCGAGCTGGCCCACGCCGGCTGGACCCCGGCCACCAGCAGCAACTTCTCCCACCGCCTGGATGACCGCCACGCGGCGATCACCGTGTCCGGCAAGGACAAGGGCCGGCTGGTGGAGGACGACATCATGGTGGTGGATTTCGACGGCCAGGCCGTCGGCCGCCCGCTGCGCCCCTCCGCCGAGACGCTGCTGCACACCCAGCTGTACCGCCGGTTCCCGGAGATCGGCTGCGTGCTGCACACCCATTCGCCGGTGCAGACCATCGCCTCGCGCCTGTATGCGCCGCAGGGCCATATCCGCCTGGAGGGTTATGAGCTGCTCAAGGCCTTCCACGGCAACAGCACCCACGAGATGGCGGTCGATGTGCCGGTGTTCGCCAACACCCAGGACATGGACGTGCTCTCGGCACAGGTCGATGCCCTGCTCGACACCCAGCCGCTGTGGGGCTATCTGATCGACGGCCACGGCCTGTACGCATGGGGCCGCACCATGGCCGAGGCGCGCCGCCACATGGAAGCCTTCGAGTTCCTGCTCCACTGTGAGCTGGAACTGCGCAAGCTGCGCGGCTGATCACGCTCAGATTCCTGAAGAGAATCTGTATTCCGCGCATCGGCATCAGTGCGTCGCCCCCACTCCGGCGCCGCACTGGTACCCTTTCCTTCCCCTCTTCGCCTCGATGCCGCCGCCATGAGCCGACTCCGTATCTTTGATGACACCGCCCCGGATGTCCCGCTGTTCGACAGCCGGGATGGCGAGGCCATCGCTGCCGAACTGAAGAAGATCGGCGTCACGTTCGAGCGCTGGCAGGCGGCCCACGAGGTTGCGCCGGGCGCCAGCCAGGACGAGGTCTTCGCCGCCTACAAGGTCGATATCGACCGCCTGGTCGCTACGCACGGCTTCAAGAGCGTGGACGTCGCGTCGATCGCGCCGGACAATCCCAACCGCGCCGAACTGCGCAAGAAGTTCCTGGATGAGCACTTCCACAAGGAAGATGAAGTCCGTTTCTTCGTCGCCGGCTCGGGGCTGTTCACCCTGCACGTGGACGGCAAGGTCTACGAGATCGAGTGCGTCAAGAACGACCTGATCGCCGTGCCCGATGGGATCACCCATTGGTTCGACATGGGCGAGGAACCGAGCTTCGTGGCGATCCGCTTCTTCACCGAGCCGGATGGCTGGGTCGGCCATTTCACCGGCAGCGACATCGCCCAGACCTTCCCGCGTTACCACCCCGCACAGCACCAGGCCGACTGATCCATGCCGCATCCGACCGTCATCCTCACCGATATCGAGGGCACCACCAGCAGCATTTCGTTCGTCAAGAACGTGCTGTTCCCGTATGCGCGCAAGGCATTGCCGGCGTTCGTCGCCGCGCATGGCCAGGAGCCGCAGGTGCGTCGCTGGCTGGACGCGGTGGCGGTCGAGATCGGTGGGGCCTGCCAGGACAGCCTGGTCGTGGAGACACTGCAGGGCTGGATCGACCAGGACCGCAAGCACACCGCGCTCAAGGCGCTGCAGGGCATGATCTGGGAAGCCGGCTACCGCAATGGCGACTACAAAGCGCACTTCTACCCGGAAGTGGCCGCCGTGCTGAAGGGCTGGCATGCCGAGGGCAAGCCACTGTACGTGTATTCCTCCGGCTCGGTGCCGGCGCAGAAGCAGTTCTTCGGCTTCAGCGAAGCGGGCGACCTGACCGGGCTGGTCTCGGGCTGGTTCGACACCGAAGTCGGCGGCAAGCGTGAGGCAGACAGCTACCGCCGGATCGTCGAGGCGATCGGCGTGCCGGCCAGCCAGATCGTGTTCCTGTCCGACGTGGTGGAAGAGCTGGATGCTGCGCGCGAGGCCGGCCTGCAGACACGTCTGCTGGATCGGCTTGAGGATTACCCGTTGCCGCGCAGTGGTGAAGCCACGCACGGCCACGACCGCGTCGAGAATTTCCAGCAGATCACGCTGTAACCGGGTACATCCACGCGGCTCCATGGGGCGCCAATCCAATGAACGCATCGCCATGCGCAGAGCGGCTGCCGCCGGGCACGTAGCATGATTCATGCGTGGATGCCTTCCGCGCGATTGCGGCACCCAGCCTCTTCATCCCCAAGCGATGGATAGCTGGTCCGGGCGGTGCAACGGGATGAGGACCGTTGTGCCGCTCGACGAGGTGGCGCGGATGAGATCGTCCTCCAGCGCCAGCGCGACGAACGGGTCCGTTCGGCTCAGCACCAGCAGCCAGATCAGCCTATTGGTCGCGGCCTCGCTCGCTGCGATAAAGCCATCTTCACCTGCGGCGCAGCACTCGCCACAGGTGATGAGCGTGTCTGTCGACAGCGTGATGGCACTCAGTATTGCCAGCCCCTCACAACCATGGGCGCCCACCTGCCACGCATCCGACGCTGGAATCCATGTCTTCTCCATCACCCCCGGGTGATGCTCGGACGTTTCGAACAGGCAGTAAAATCCATTCGCGAAAGCAAGTGAATCCCGACGGGGATACGCTTCTTCCTGCCACCTGGTCTGGATGATGCGTTGGTCTGCTGCAAACACGTGCGTGGCCTGTTCAACGATACGTTGGAGGATAGCTCACGCACCGTACGCGCTGACCAGCTCCCGCCGCTACAGGGCGGCGGTTGTATCGACCAACGAGGTGAGCCTCAGCGCCTTCTGCAGCGTCGCCAGATCGGCATCCGCGCGCAGCCGGATCGTCACCGTCGCGCCCGGCACCAGGTCCAGCGCGTTGTCGTCGAGCGTGGCATCCAGCCCGTCGAACGCGATCCACAGCGCACGCACCAGCGTGGCCGAGCGCAGCGTCAACACATAGCCGTCGCCGTCGGCGCGCAATGCGCTGTCGATGGCCGGCCGTGACAGCGCCAAGGCCTTGGCCGGCACGAAGTACACCACCTGCTGCGACAGCCGTTCCCCCCCATCGAACAGCTCGACCACCGCCACGGTGCGGGTCGGATCGGCCCCCTTCAACAGGTCGGCATCGGCAAAGCGCCCCACCTCCAGCGCGGACAACGGCGGCAGGGCCACGGTATGCCGCTGCTCGCTGCGCAGCGTGCCATCCAGATCGATCACCCGCAGCCGCCATGTCGCCTGCAGACCCTGCTGGCGGTCATTGAGCAGACTCAGCCGGGTAGTGGCGTCGTCGCGCAGCGCCGCCACCGCGTGGTCGGCGAAGAAGCGCCGGGCGTGGAAATGCAGCGCCTTCCAGCGCCCGGCGTAGTCGATGCTCGACCACGACGCCCCCGGCCACACATCGTTGAGCTGCCAGTACAGCGAGCCCATCGTGTACGGCCGTGAGGCACGGTGATGCAGGGCTGCCAGCTGGATGCCGTCGGCCTGCATCACCTGGCTCAGGTACACGAATGCCGGGAAGTCGCGAGGCGTGCCGTACTCCTCCTCGATGTACTTGAGCAGGCGCTGGTTGCCCTCGCCCGCCATGAATTTCTGGTGTGCGCGCACCGTCGGGCTGTCGACCTGCTGCTCGGCGGCGGGAATGATGCCGTCCAGCGTGCGCAGCACAGGCCAGGCCTGCAGCCCGTACTCGGACATGAAACGCGGCGTTTCGCGCAGGTAGGCGGTCACCGGCAGCGCCGGGTTGCCCCACACCTGCCAGTAGTGCTTGTCACCACGGGTGGAATCGTTGGCCTTCTCGTCCAGATCATTGCTCGGCGAGCTCGACCAGTACCGCACGCCCAGCCCTTCCTCGGCCACCACCTGGCGCAGATCATTGCCGAACAGGTCCACATAGCCCTGCCAGACCTTGGCGGCGAAGGCAGGATCGGCAGCGGTCAGGTCGCGACCGTGGCCCCAGTCCTTCCATGCGGTCTCTTCCTCGTTGTTGCCACACCACAGCACCACGCTGGGGTGATGGCGCAGGCGGCGCACATTGTCCCGCGCCTCTTCGACCACGTTCGCGCGGAACGCCGGATCGTAGCCCGGCTGCATGCCGCCACCGAACATGAAGTCCTGCCAGACCAGCAGCCCGAGTTCGTCGGCGATATCGAAGAACACATCGTCTTCGTAATAGCCACCGCCCCAGTTGCGCAGCATGTTCATGTTGGCATCGCGCGCCGCGGTCAGCTCGCGCCGGATCCGCGCCGCGTCCACACGCGCGGGGAACATGTCGAACGGAATCACATTGGCGCCCTTGGCAAAGATCGGCACACCGTTGATCACGAACGCGAAGCCCTGCCCGCCGTTGCGGTCCACTTCGCGGCGCAGCTCGACGGTGCGCAGGCCGGTGCGCTGCTCGATGTGCGTCGCCTCCGCCGTCTCAGGCGCCAGGGTGGCACGCACGGTATAGCGCGCCTGCTCGCCCTGCCCGGCCGGCCACCAACGACGCGGCGTCTGCAGCGCCACCGGCACTGCGATGCGGTTGTCACCGGCCTTGAGCAGCGTCTTGCGGTCGATGCGCGCCACGCGCCCACCGTCGGGGTCCAGCACCTCGATCCGCACCGCAGCCGAGCCCACCGCCGCGCTTTCCACCTCCACCGCGATCTCAAGGTCCGCCTTGGCTGCATCCAGGCTGCGGGTCTGCACCGCCAGCGCGGTCAAGCGTTGTGCGTCCCAGCTCTCCAGCGTCACCGGCCGCCAGATGCCGGCGGTCACGTAACGTGGACCCCAGTCCCAGCCGAAGTGATAGCCCGGCTTGCGCACGAAATTGCCGACCATCGCGTCTTTGGGCTCATCGCCATAGGGCGAGGGGTAGTTGCCGGCGATCTTGTGCGGCATCGCCTGCACGTCCGGCAGCAGGGTGCGGATCGGCGAGCGCAGCACGATCCGGAGTTCATTGCCGTGGGGCCGCAACTGGCCGTCCACCCGCGCGCGCCAGGTGCGATGGCTGTTGTTGGCCTGCAGGAGGGGCTGGCCGTTGAGCGTGACGGTGGCGAACGTATCCAGCCCTTCGAAGGCCAGCTCGGCATGCGCGCGCGCCAGCGTGGCCGCATCCACATCAAACTGTGCGCGGTATTCCCAGTCGGCCAGGCCGATCCATTGCAGACCGGCTTCCGGTGCGCCCACGTAGGGATCGGGAATCAGCCCCTGCGCCAGCAGATCGGTATGCACCGCGCCGGGCACCTGTGCGGCACGCCACTTGGCCAGCTGCGGGTGGTCACCAAGCTGGGCATCGCCGGGCAGCAGGCGGAATGACCACTCCGCCGCCAGCGGGGCAGCTGCCACGGGCAGTGCCCATGCTGCCAGCAGGACCAGCAACAGCCAGCAGGCCGGTGCAACGACATGGAGACGGCTGTGCGCGCGCATGGGGACCTGCCTGGCTGTGGGAGCAGCCGACCAACGGTCGGCTCTACCGGGGTTTTGGGAGCCGGCCGACGGTCGGCGCTACCGGATTCAGCGCACTACGTTGAGCACTTCGTAGCAGGCGCCCATGGTGTGGTAATCGGTCTTGCCGGCCGGGCTCTTTTCATCGCTGTACTTGCCGTTGTCCGCGTCCAGGATGCGGAACCACGCACCGTACTGGTGATCGACCATGTGCGCCCACGAATACGCCCACAGGCGGTCGTACCAGTCCCAGTACACGGGATCGCCGGTGCGCTTGGCCAGCAGCGCGGCGGTGGCCAGCGATTCGGCCTGCACCCAGAAGTACTTGTCGTCATCGCAGACGCTGCCATCCGGCGCGAAGCCGTAATACAGCCCGCCACGCTCGGCATCCCAGCTGCGCGCCACCGCCACATCGAACAGATGCCGCGCGGTCGGCACCAGCCAGTCGGCCTGCACATGACGGTCCAGGATCAGCAGCAGCTTGGCCCACTCGGTCTGATGCCCTGGCTGGAAGCCCCAGGGGCGGAACAGGTGCTTGGGGTTGTCGCGGTTGTAGTCCCAGTCGATCTGCCAATCCGTGTCGTAGTGCTCCCACACCAGACCATCGCCCTGCGCGGCCTGGCGGCGGGTCATGTGGTCGGCCAGCAGCAGCGCACGATCAAGATAGCGCTGCTCGCCACTGGCTTCGAACGCGGCCAGCATCGCCTCGCACATGTGCATGTTGGCGTTCTGACCGCGGTAATCGCTGAAGGTCCAGTCGGCATCGGCTTCATCCTTGTACAGGCCGAACGCCGGTTCCCAGAAGCGCGTTTCCAGCAGTTGCCACGTTTCGTCCATCCACGAACGCGCCTCGGCAATGCCGGCTTTCAGCGCGCAGCTGTAGGCCAACAGCACGAACGCGACGCCGTAGCAGTGGTTGGTCGCATCTTCGACCACGCCATCGCGCAGCGTCCAGGCGTAGCCACCGGTGGCCGGGTTGCGGTGCACGTCGCGCAGGTACCGCACACCGTGTTCAACCGCCGCCAGATCCTCGGGCTTGCCGAACTCGCGGTAGGCCATCGCGTGGTTGAACACGAAACGGGTGCTGCTGACCAGATGACGGTGGCTGGCGTCGTACACGCTGCCATCGTCACGGTAGTAATGGAAGAAACCGCCCTTGGGGTCGATTTCATGTGGCTGATAGAACGCCATCGTCCGCGCGATATGGGCCCGCAGGAACGCCGGCGAACGGAAATCGGGCTGGGATGCGGTGGTGGTGCTCATGCGGCGGTTTCCTGTTGTTGCTGCAGCAGTTGCTGGACTTCCCCAAGGCTGGGCATCGCGGCGAACGCACCCTTGCGGGTCACCGCCAGTGCACCCACGGCCGCGCCAAAGTGGATCGCCTCCAGCAGACCGGTCTGTTCGGCGCAGAACGCCGCAAACGCCGTGCCGTCACCGCCGCGTTCGCCGATGCCGAACAGCAGGCCACCCACGAAGGCATCGCCGGCCGCGGTGGAATCCACCGTCGTCACCTGGAAGCCGGTGAGTACGCCGTTGCCGTGGCGGGTGTGCCAGCGGATCGGTGCGGCGCCGTCGGTGATCACCACCGCCTGGGCCTGCGCGCCGAGCAGGCGCTCGATCACCGCCGCACCGCCGTCTGGCACCGAGGCCGCCAGGTACTCCAGTTCCTCGCGCGACAGCTTGACCAGATCGGCCAGCGACAGCGCCTCCCACAGGCGCGGCAGCGGGTCGACACCGGTCGGCCACAGCGCGGGGCGCAGGTTGAGGTCGATGCTGACCATCGCACCGGCCTGGCGTGCGCGCCGCATGCCCTCCAGCGTAGCCTCGGCAATCTCCGCCTCGGTCAGACTGTTGGAGCACACGTGGAAACTGCGCGTGCCCTCGAAGCAGTTCGGATGGAAATGCGTGCTGCGGAACAGCAGGTCCGCTGCGGGTGGGCGGTAGAAGCTGAAGCTGCGCTCGCCGCTGGCATCGAGTGCGACGAACGCCAGCGCCGTCTTGGCTTCATCCGTGCGCACGATGCAGTCGGTCGCCACGCCGGCATTGGCCAGGCTCTCGGCGAGGAAATCGCCGAACATGTCCTGACCGAGCATGCCGGCGAAATGCGTGTCCGCGCCCAGCCGTGCGGCCGCCACGGCCACGTTGGCCGGCGCGCCGCCGGCATATTGCAGGAACGCACGCGGCGTATCGGGAGACGCCGGAGGTTGGGCAAGTAGATCGATCAAAATCTCGCCGAAACAGACAATCTTGGACATCTTGGCCTCAATTTCCCTGGCGGATTCCAGCGGCCGGGCGCGAGCCCCACAGGCCGTAGAAGATGATGTAGCCGTAGCACAGCAGCGGCAGGATGAAGGACGGCTGCAGACCGATATGGTCAGCCAGCTTGCCCTGCAGGACCGGGATCAGCGCCCCGCCGACGATCGCCATGATCAGCAGGCTCGACGCCTTGGTGGTCAGCGTGCCGAGGCGTTCGATGCTCAGTGCGAAGATCGTCGGGAACATGATCGAGTTGAACAGGCCGATCGCCACCACCGAGTAGAGCGCCACCTGCCCTTGGCTGAGCATGGTCAGGGCCAACAGCGCCACGTTCATGCTGGCGAACAGAGTCAGCAGCAGGCGCGGCGAGAAGCGGGTCATGATCGCCGAACCGGCAAAGCGGCCGATCATCGCCATCGTCCAGTACGCAGAAACGTAATGCGTGGCCTGCTGCTCGCTGAAGCCGCCGATGTTCGGCAGCGACAGGTAGTTCACCAGCACGCTGCCCACCGCCACTTCCGCGCCCACGTAGAAGAAGATGCCGAGCACGCCGAAGCGGACATGGCGGTGACGCAGCGCCTCCATCAGGGTGTGCTTGTCGCCGCTGTTCTGCTCGGTCGTCTCATTCAGTGCCGGCAGGCGGAACAGATAGACGAACACGGCAAGCAGGACCAGCGCGATCGCCAGGCCGACATACGGGCCCTGCACCGACTGGGCTTCCTGGGTGCGGTAGGCCAGCTGTTCGGCCATCGGCAGCACATTGATCTCGTCGGCAGTCTTGACGGTGTTGCCCAGGATGAGCAGCCCGCCGAAGATCGGCGCGATCGCCGTGCCCAGCGAGTTCAAGGCCTGCGCCAGCGTCAGGCGGCTGGAGGCCGTCTGCTCCGGGCCCAGCAGCGCGACGTAAGGATTGGCCGCCACCTGCAGCACCGTGATGCCGGTGGCCAGTACGAACAGCGCGCCGAGGAAGGCCTCATACACGCGCAGCTCGGCCGCCGGCCAGAAGCCGAGCGCGCCCACCGCGGCAATGGCAAGACCGGCCACGATGCCGTTCTTGTAGCCCAGCCGTGCGACCAGCCGACTGGCCGGCACCGACATCAGGAAGTACGCACCGAAGAAGGTGAACTGCACCAGCATCGCGCGAGCGTAGGTCAGGTCGAACACCGCCTTCAGATGCGGGATCAGGATGTCGTTGAGGCAGGTGAGGAAGCCCCACATGAAGAAGATCGTGGTCGCCACGGCCAGCGCGACACGCGTGTTCACCACGGGCGCAGCGGAGGATGAGGTCGGGAGACGGGGCGTTGGGGAAATGGGCATTCAGGTACGCGCCTCATTGCGCGAGCAGGTGAAAAGGAGCGATCTCAGGCGACAGGCGTGCCGCTGCTTTCGCGGATACGAAGTTGAACCGGTGCCACAGTACGCTGCGGCGACGCTTCCGGGTGATCCAATCGCTGCAGCAGCAGCTCGGCGGCCTGTTGCCCGCGCTCGCGAGGGTTGACGGTCAGCGTGGTCAGCGGCGGCATCGCGACCGAGGCCTCGGAGATGTCATCGAAACCGGTGACGGCGAAATCACGGCCCGGCTGCACGCCGCGCGAGGCCAGGCCCAGCATCAGCCCGAGCGCGACGCTGTCGTTGTAGCAGACCGCTGCGGTGGGCACGGCATCCAGCGCGAACAGCTCGCTGGTGCGCGCGGCCGCGTCCAGGCGGCTGGGCGAGGATTCGATCAGCCACTCCGGCTGCACCGGCATGCCCGCCTCCACCAGAGCCTGCGCATAGCCGGTACGGCGCTGGTGGCAGGAACTGGAGGCGGCGTGGCCACCATAGAAGGCGATGCGCTGGTGGCCCTGCGCGATCAGATGGCGTGTAGCCAGGTAGGCGCCCTGCTGGTTGTCCAGGGTCAGGAAGTCCCACTCGGCACCCGGCAGTTCCCGGTTGAACAGCAGGACGTTGGCATGACCGAGCACCTGGCGCAGTTGCCCGGCATCGCTGCCTTCGGCCGGCGACAGGATCAGCCCGGCCGGCATGTGCTCCATCAACGTGGTCAGCACGGCCTGCTGCCGCGCCGGCGATTCACCGGTGCTGCCAAGCAGGGTCACGAAGCCCTTGCCGCCCAGCGCCTCATCCACCCCGGAGGCGAACTCGGCGAAGAACGGATTGGACAGATCATTGATCACCAGCGCCACGCTCGAGGACGTGCGCCGACGGAGGTTGGCCGCGCCGCGGTTGTACACGTAGCGCTGGCGCCGCAGTTCAGCCTCCACCTTGGCGCGGGTATCGACGTTGACCAACGGGCTGCCACGCAGCACCAGCGACACGGTCGCGCGCGACACGCCGATTGCCTCGGCGATGTCGGTCACGGTGACCGCGCGCGTGCCTTTGCCGCTGGGGGTGGCCTTGTCGTTCATCAGGTCGTCGGGTTCCTCAAGCAAGGTGCAAGCCTAAACGATCGCGCTGACCTGCTGCTCATTCCAGCACCGCGCCCGGGGTGGCGCAGAACGAGACCGGCAGCGCGTCCGCCTGAGTGCCCCAGCCACTCTCCGGTGCGGTGCGGCCCAAGGCGAAGGCGATGGTGCCACCGCGCTGCAGCTGCGCCCAGTCCAGCCACACCGGCGCATGCGCGCGGCCATCGACCTGGACGTTCTGGACGTACTGCAGCTGACGGCCATCGGCGCCCGGCGCCTTCAGGGTCAGGGTCTTGCCCTGGCCCAGGTCGATCTCGGCGCGGGCGAAGCGCGGGGTATGCAGCAGGAACTCACCGCTGCCCGGCACGGCCGGGTACAGGCCGAGCGCACTGAACAGGTACCACGCCGACATCGTGCCCAGGTCATCGTTGCCGGTCACGCCGTTGGGCGCGTTGGTGAACAGCTGCTGCGCGGCGCGCACCACGGTGGCGGTCTTCCACGGCTGGCCGATCAGCGTGTACATCCACGGCGCGTGCAGGTCCGGCTCATTGTTGGGGTTGTAGCGGAACTGGTTGTAATAGCTGTACGGCCCAACCACCCATTCCTTGCGCGCGGCGGTCAGCGGCGATGTCACGAGGGCGTCGTAAGCGAAGAAGGTGTCCAGGCGGCGCGCGGCCTGTTCGCGGCCGTGCATGGCCTGGACCAGGCCCGGCACGTCCTGCTGCGCCAGCCACTGGTACTGCCACGCGGTGCCTTCATGGAACCCGTGGTGCGAGCGCGGGCTGTACTTGCCATCGGCCGGCAGGTACCACGCGCCATCCTCCATGCGCGGCCGCGGGAAGCCGTTGAAGTCGCCCTCCTCGTCACGCACCGACGGATCCCACACCTTGTGCCAGTTGCGGCCGCGCTCGCGCAGCACACCGGCATCGGCGGCATGGCCCAGGCCATCGGCCATCTGCGCCAGCGCGCAGTCGGCCAGTGCGTACTCCAGCGTTGCCGAGCCCCCGTGGTGCGGGTCCACGTCCATGCCCTTGGAGGGGAACGCACGGTCGTACTGCACATAGCCGTTGGCCAGGTAGTTCGGGTTGCCCGAACGGCCGGCGTGACGCGAGTTCATCGGCGGCACTTCGAAGGCGTTCTTGCGCAGCGCGGTGTAGGCCTCACCCTCACGGCCGGCCAGTGCGCCGAAACGCCACAGGTCCACCAGGAACGGCGTGACCGGATCACCCGTCATGATGTTCGTTTCGAAGTTGGCATAGCCCCAGCGCGGCAGCCAGCCGCCCTGCGCCTCGATGGCCAGCAGGGTCCGGCCGATGTCGCGCGCGACCTCGGGCTTGGTCAGTGCCAGCCACTGGTTCTGCGCACGGTAGGTATCCCACAGCGAGAAGTACTCGTAGTAGGTCCAACCATCGGCGCGATGGATCTGGTCGTCGTAGCCACGGTAGCGGCCATCGGCGTCGCTGCCGGTCAGCGGCTGCAGCAGCGCGTGGTACAGCGCGGTGTACAGCACGGTGCGGTCGTCGCTGTTGCCGCCCTGCACGCGCACGGCCGCCAGTTCCTTGCGCCACTGCTGCTGCGCCATCTGGCGCATCTGATCGAAGCCGAGCAGGCGATCGCCCTGCATGCCATCGCTGCGCAGATTGGCGCGCGCGCCTTCGGCATCCACGTGCGAAATCGCGCTGACCGCGGTCACCGCACGGCCCTTGGCCAGATCGAAGCTGAGCCAGGCGCCGCTTGGCTTGAGCTCGCCTTCCATGCCGTGCCGTGCGCCGGGCAGCCCACCGCCCTCGCCCCAGGTGCCGAACGCCTTGAACGGACGGTCGAACTCGATGCGGAACCAGGTGGTGTACTGATGCCCACCGCAGAAGCTCTTGGTGACCAGCTTGCCTTCCACGGCACGGTCGCCGACCACGTCGACCACACTGCCGATCACCGAATGGCGCTCGTTGGCCTGCCCAAGGTTGACCAGCACGTGGCCGGTGCCGGCATCGGCGGCAAAGGTGTAGCGCTCGGCGGCCGCGCGGGTCCGCGCGGTGGCCTCGGCATCGATGCCGCCGTAGTTGGTCAGGCGCACCTTGTAATAGCCCGCCTGGCCCACTTCGCCGTCGTGGGTGTAGCTGGAGGCGTAGCGCTTGTGGTCGAAGCTCTTGGCGTCGTCGGTATTGAAGTCACCGCCCGGGCCGATGCTGCCGGTTACCGGCAGGACCGAGACCTGGCCGCCCTGTTCCCAGCAGCCGGCACCGGACAGGAACGAGTGCCCGAAACCGCGGATCTTGGGGTCGTCATAGCGCCAGCCGGCGTAGTGCTCGCCGATCGGGCTGACCTGGATCAGACCAAACGGGGCCGAGGCGCCCGGGAACGTATTGCCATCATCCTTGCTGCCGATGAAGGTGTTGACCTCGCGCTCCAGCGCGGCGGGCGCGGCCTGCAGCAACAGCGGTGCACAGCTCAGCGCCAGCAGGCAGGCCAGTCCCGCGAGCGGGCGGCGGCGGCGGACCGGACGGGCGCCGGCAGTAGCAACAACAGCAACATGGTGGGAAAAACGGGTCACGGACACGGGCTCCTTGTCGGACGTGGCGGCAGCGAGAACCAACGGCGACGGGGGCCGGCGGCTCCTGGTACTGGGCGACCCAATCCACACCCCGGTGAATTTAGATCGATTTAAGTAAAGCACGGAGATTTCGCGGGATGCATTCTGCGCTGCAACATGGCTCGCCCTGCCGCCTGCCCCCGCCTCTGGTGCCTTGCTGCGCAGTCTCCCTCCCCCAGCTGCGCCCCCGCGTCGGCGGTCGCTGCAGTTGCGGCGACGCCTGGTTCGGAGGCGATGCCGCGCCACGCCGCGCTGGCGCCCAGGCCCTGAGGACGTTCGGCCCCGTTCCATATTGCGGAGCAGCATGCTTCCCGGCGCGGGGCGTGTTAAAAATTCGCCGCCAATCGTTTAGATCGATCCAACTTAAAACGGTCACGATTGCCGGAAGTGGGGAGCCGGGGGGACTGCCCCACGCGATGCATGCGGGACGCGCCAGGCAACTCGACGCCCGAGATGATTCGCCTTCAACATTAGATCGATTCAAAGAATTCGTATCGCCACCGTGTCAATCCAGGAGAGGGAGAGAGTGGAATGAAGATGTCACGCATGCACCGCCGCGTCAGGTTGTCCGCGGCCATTGCCAGTGCCTTGGCCACCGCTGTTGTGCCGGCCAGCGCCATCGCGCAGCAGGCCAGCCCGGCAACCGGCACCCCCGATGCAACCACGCTGGACAGCGTGACCGTCACCGGCTACCGCTACGCCATCGAAAAGAGCCTGCAGCAGAAGCGCGATGCCAACGCGGTGGTCGAAGTGATCACCGCCGAGGATGTGGGCAAGTTCCCCGACAAGAACGTCGCCGATGCGCTGCAGCGCGTGCCCGGCGTGGTGATCACGCGCAGCGGCGGCGAAGGCAAGAGCGTCAGCGTGCGCGGTCTCGCGCCCGACCTCACCCTCACCCAGTTGAACGGCAACTACGTCGCCACCTCGGAAACCAACAACGAGGCGTCGCGTTCGTTCAATTACACCCTGCTGCCGTCGAACATGCTCTCCAGTGCGGAGCTGTTCAAATCTCCCGAAGCGCGCATCGATGAAGGCGGCATCGGCGGCACGGTGATCCTGCATACCCGTCGTCCGCTCGACATGGAAGCCAACTCGGGTTACGTGAACCTGGAAGGCACCTCATCGGACACCAGCCACGACATCGATCCACAGGCCTCGGCGCTCTACTCCTGGCACAGCAAGGACGAACGTTTCGGCGTCCTGGTGGGCGTGACGCAGCAGAAGCGCACCAGCCGCACCATGGAAGCCAGCACCGAGGATTACCAGTGGTATGGCGCCGGTGACGCGCGCGATGCCAACGGCAATGTACTGGCGCAGGATGGCATCCACTACTGGTGGGGGCAGTCCGGTTTCAACAATCAGACGGGCGGCAACTACAGCGATTTCTTCATGCCGACCTCGGTCAACTTCGCGGTGAAGGAAGAAAAGCGCGAGCGCAAGGGCGGCCAGCTGACCTTCCAGTTCAAGCCGCTCGACAACCTGACCCTGACCGCCAACTACTTCCGCTTCGAGCTGCAGGGTGATTACACCCAGAACATGCTCAAGGTGCCGGAGTGGAGCATGGCCCGCTTCAACGGCGACGGTAACTGGGCCGGCGGCCGGCTGCTCAACGGGCTCGATTTCGATCCCAGCGGCACCATCGTGACCGGCGCGCAGTTCGAGAAGCTGCCGGGCAAGGCCTACATCTGCAGCGAAGAACAGGCCGCAGCGGCCGGCCTTGCGCCGGGCGGCTGGGGTCCGGACGACTGCACCCTGCCCACCCCGCAGCTGACCGGTGGCTACAGCAAGGAAAAGGCGCTTTCCCAGACCGCCGATCTGGCCGTCGAATGGGACATCAGCCCGCTGTGGAAGGCCTCGTTCACCGGTGGCCGTACGTGGTCCGAAGGTGGCCCGTCGATGAACTTCCGGATGTCGGCCAAGCCGCGCCGCAAGGTCGGTGCGGACTATCTGTCGGGCAACCAGTACACCGCGTGGGACCTGACCGGCACGCCGTCGGTGCAGTTCTCCCCGGACCTGCAGGACCAGTTGATGGCCGGCATTGCCGAGGTCGACACCGGCTCGACCGACTCGTCGTGGATGCAGACGGAGGTCGAACAGAACTACTTCCAGGCCGACTTCACCAAGCTGTTCGAAGCCGGCTGGCTGGACTCGATCCAGTTCGGCACCAAGTACCGTGACGGCAAGGTCCATCGCAACACCGGCAACACCTACTGGGTCTGCCAGGGTCTGGATCCGGCGGACTATGACAACAACCGTTACCAGGCCGGCTGCGATTCCACCGCCGGTGATGCCCAGCCGGGCTTCTTCCGGTCCAGCCCGATCAGCAACATCGCCGGCGGCTTCAACGCCAACGTATTCCCGGGCGTGAACTACCCGGCCTACATCAATTACCTCAACCAGACCTACGGCGGCTCGCACAACCGGACCGAAGAAGACTTCGTCTACGACGTCAACGAGAAGATCTATTCCGGTTACTTCCAGGCCAACTTCCGTACCGAACGCGTCCGCGGCAATGTCGGCGTGCGTGTGGTGCGCACGCAGCAGTTCGCCCAGTCCAGCGATTCGGTCGAGCGTTTCAACGACTACTTCGTGGACAACGCCAACGGCTCGCCGATGAGCTGCGACGATCCGGCCGCCGATCCGACCCTGCGCTGCCAGGGCGGCTTCGTGCGCCTGCCGGACAACCAGGTCCGCGACAAGGTGTATACCCTCAGCTCGCTGGACAAGACCTATACCGACTTCCTGCCGAGCTTCAACATCGCCTGGGACATCACCGACAGCCTGGTGCTGCGCGGCGCTGCATCGAAGGTCATCGCACGTCCGGGCTACACCAGCATCGCCTACCCGGGTGGCCTGAGCTACATCAGCGAGGAGTACAGCAACGACCGCCGCGTCGCGGGCGGTACCGACACCCCCGGCTGGTACGGCTCGGGCAGCAACAAGAACCTGGAACCGTTCGAAGCTGTCCAGTTCGACCTGGGCCTGGAGTGGTACTTCAAGCCGGGCTCCGCCGCGGGCGTGGCCCTGTTCCGCAAGAACGTGGACAACTTCACGGTGCCGGTGGTGCGCGACCAGCAGATGACGGTCGGTGGCCAGACGGTCACCGTGCAGAAGTACGCCACGGAAGCCAACGGCCGCGATGGCGTTTCGCAGGGCGTGGAGGTGTACGGTCAGTACACCTTCGACATGGGCTTTGGCGTCCAGGCCAACTACACCTACAACGACACCAACCTCGCCTCGATCGTGCTGGACGGCGAAGAAATCGGTGCTTCGCCGCTGGTGGGCAGCGCCAAGAACCAGGCCAACGTCACGATCTTCTACGAGAACGACAAGCTCCTGGCCCGCGCCTCGTACAACCGCCGTGGCGAAGTGGTCGGTGGCCTGAACAACGGCCTGACCACCTACACCAAACCGTACGACCAGCTCGACCTCAACGTGGCCTACAACATCACCCCGGACTGGACGGTGACCGCCTCGGTGCTCAATGCCACCAAGTCCGAGCTGCAAAGCTACATCGGCAATGACAGCCAGGCGCGCCTGCTGTCCAACATCTATGCCGGGCGCCAGCTGTACTTCGGCGTGAACTGGAAGTTCTAAGCCTCACCGGTTCCCGCCTCCGGGCGGGGCAATGGTCCTCCACGGCAGCTGCGCTTCTACAGGCGGCTGCCGTTTCTTTTAACGTTATCCCAGCACCGCGCGCAGTGCGCTGACCTGCGCCACGTCGGTGGCGGTCCAGTCCGGTGGCAACCCGGTCAGTGCTGGATTGTGGTGGTGCATTGCCGAGCGCTGTGTGGCCTTCGCCGAGGCGTGCAATTCAATGCACCCACTGCGTTCGGCGACCTCCACGGCATTGGCCGCGGTAATTCCCGCACCGGCCATCAGCGAAATCCGATCGCCTGCCTGGGCCACCAGTGCGGCCAGGACATCGGCACCGGCCAGCGCGCTGGCCTGCCCGCCCGAACTCAGGATGCGCTGGCAACCCAGCGTCACGATCTGCTCCAGCGCTGCCGGCAGATCACGCGCGGCATCGAAGGCGCGGTGGAAGGTGATGCCGAGCGGGCCGGCTGCGGACACCAGTTCGCGGCACAGCGCCATGTCGATGCCGCCGTCGGCCTCCAGGGCACCGATCACCACGCCGTCGCAGCCGAGCGCACGGCAGTACGCGATGTCGCGCAGCATGATCTCAGTCTCCAGCGCGGTGTACAGGAAATCGCCCGGACGCGGCCGGATCAGCACGAAAAGCGGAATCTGCAGGCGATCACGGGCGACCGCAATGCTGCCCTGCGATGGCGTGGTGCCGCCCTCGGCCAGGTTGTCGAACAGTTCGATCCGGTCCGCGCCGCCCTGCTGGGCGGCCAAGGCAGAGGCCACCGAATTGGAGGCAATCTCCAGTACCAGGCGCGGCCCGCTCATGTCTGCTCGCTCGTATACACCGAGGCGGAATCGCGCAGATCGTCCTGACGGTCGACGTCGCAGACCGCGTAGACGAAGCCGCGATGCAAGGCATAGGCGCCGACCTCACCGTGCTTGTTCAACGCGAGGAAACACACCTGCAGGGTCTTGCTGGCCTCCGGGCGTTTGCGCACCACCCGGGCGATCGCCTCGCGGCAGGCGTCGGCAGGTGAACGGCCCTGGCGCATCAGCTCGACCACCAGGAACGAGGCCGCGTTGCGGATCATCTCCTCGCCGACACCCGAGGCGGTGGCTGCCCCGACCTCGTTGTCCACGTACAGGCCGGCCCCGATGATCGGGCTGTCGCCGACGCGACCGTGCATTTTCCAGGCCATGCCACTAGTGGTGCAGGCACCGGCCAGACGCCCCTCGACATCGATGGCGAGCATGCCCAGCGTGTCATGGTTGCTGCTGTCGCCGGGGCGGCTGCGCCGTTCGGCATTGATCTCCGGCGTGTACTGCGCGGTCTTGAGCCACTCGCGCCAGGCTTTTTCAGCTTGCGGGGTAAGCAGCTTCCTGCGTTCGAAGCCCTGCTGCACCGCGAACTGCTGCGCGCCCTCCCCGACCAGCATCACGTGCGGGGTCTTTTCCATCACCTGCCGCGCCACCGAGACCGGATGCGCGATATCGATCAGTGCGGCCACCGACCCACAGCGGCCATCGCCGTCCATGATGCTGGCATCCAGGCTCAGCACGCCATCACGGTCTGGATTGCCGCAGCGCCCGACCGTGGGATTGCACAGATCGCTCTCGGCCCAGCGCGCACCGGCCTCCACTGCATCCAGCGCGGAGCCACCGGCCGACAGGGTCTTCCACGCCACCTGGTTGGCACCCACGCCGAAATCCCAGGTGGATACGACCCGTGCACCGGACGCGCTCTTCGCCTGCAGCGTGGGCAACGCCAGCGCACCGGCAGCCAAGGCGCTCGCCTGGAGAAATCGTCTACGGTCATTCATCGGTGAACCTCCAGAGAATCGACAACGAAGGAACTACGCAGCGGACCGGCGATGCTCCACATGCCAGACCGCCGCCCCAAGCACGCCGAGCTCACCATGGTCCACGCGCCAGATCGGCACCTGACGCAGCACGTCGCGCATCACGCCCTTGGCCAGGAAGCGCTCGCGGAAGCGGCCGTCGCGCAGGAAGCGGTCCACCCGCGTGGAGATGCCGCCGGCCAGATAGACCGAGCGCGCACCAAAAGTCGTGGCCAGATCGCCAGCCAGACTGCCGAGCCACGCACAGAACACGTCCAGCGTCTCCACCGCCACCGGATCGCCGCCCTCATGCGCGGCGGCGATCAGGGCTTCGGTGCTGGTCCAGCGCGGCGTGACGCCACGGATGTCGCACAGGCAGGGATAGAGGTTCATCAGGCCGCCGCCGGACAGCACGCGCTCGTTGTCCACGTGCTCCCAACGCTGCAGCAGGCGTGACAACACCTCCAGCTCCAACGGGTTGCAGGCGGTCAACGCCGCATGGCCGGCCTCGCTGGCCAGCACCGGCCGCTCGCCACCTTCAAAGCGCAGGGCCGCCCCCAGGCCGGTGCCCGGGCCGAGCACCAGCGCCGGCCAGCGCGGGGCAGCATCGGCATCCCCGTTGAGGGCCACCAGCGAGTCAGGCGCCACATGCGGAATCGCGTACGCGACCGCTTCGAAATCGTTGATCAGCGCCAGCGAGGCCAAGCCGGAATCCTGACGAGTCCGCGCCACCGACACCGGCCACGGCAGGTTGGTGTTCACCAGATGATCGCCATCGAGCAGGCCGGCGATCGCGACCACCGCCGCGGCCGGCGGCGCAGGCAGCGTGCTCACGAAATCGGCCAGGATCGCGGCCAGGCTGGCATGGTCGGCGCAGGCATAGCGACGCAGGCCGCCCAGCACCGGCGCGCTGCCCACCTGCACAGTGGCAAGCGCGACGCGGGCGAAGGTACCGCCCACATCGGCCACGATCAGCGTTTCTTTCTCAGTATCCCGGTGGGCCGCACTGGGCGACATCTCAGGTTGGGCCGGAACCGGTACCGCTGCGCTCACTCGCTTGCCTTGATTGAATCAATTGAATCCCGGCGATTCTCAGGCATCACCGGGGGATTGCAAAGCCGCGCCCGCCATACAGTGGCGTACTGAAGGGCGCGCAGGCAGATCAGGGCTTGGCGGTCTGGAGGCGGTAGCTGGTGCTGGCCGTGGCGGTCGGGCCATCCCCCTGCACCGCACGCACCTCCACTCTGTGCTCGCCCACCGGCAGGTTGGTCGGCAGCGCGCCGCGCCACAGGTGCGGCGATGGCGTAGCTTCCGGCGAGCGGTCGAAACCACGCAGGCGCTCGGCGGTATCGTCGGCGACGTTCTCCTGCAGCAGCCGCGGATCGGGCTGCTCGACACGCTTCATCGGCTGCCAGGCGCCATCGTCCACGCGGTACTCGACCAACGAATCGGCCTGACCCATGAACACGTTGGCGTATACGCCCCACGCCGGATACGCGCCCTGGCGCAGCACCTTCGGCGCATGCAGGGCGATCTGGTAATCATCCGGCGCACGCGCCACGTAATAGCGCAGACCGTAGTCGCCGCCGGGCTTGACCGACAGCACCGCATAGCCGTTCGGGGTGCCATCGCTCATGGTCGCATCGGGGATGCCGTTGCTGTCCTTCACCCCCGACCAGAATGCCCCGCAGGCCGCGCCCACGTTGTACTCGTGCAGCGGCTTGCTGCCCTGCCAGCCTTCGGCCGCACCGTGGTAGTAGTGCTGCTGGGTGTGGCTGTGGCCGCTGAGCACCAGCACGTTCGGGAACTCCTTGAGCAGCGCGAACAGGCGCGCGCGGTCCGCATGACGGAACGTCTCACGGCCCGGTGCAGCATCGAAAAGCGGGATGTGCATGCCGAGCACGATCAAGCGATCACGTTGCAGGCCCTTCAGGTAGTTGGCCAGGAAGGTGAACTGGTCCGCGCGCAGACCGCCCACATAGCTCGGCTTGGCCTTGGGATCGTAGACCACGTCATCGAGGAACACGAAGCTCGCGCCGCCCTCTTCCACCGCATAGGTATCCGGGCCGTACACGGCGCGCCAGCTGTCCAGCGAGTGCGCGTCGTTGCCGGCGTCCATGTCCAGATCGTGGTTGCCCGGCACATGGAACCATGGCACCTGCAGCTGCGCGGTGACCTTGTTGATGTCCGGGTAGAGGCTCAGGTCGTCGTTGACGATGTCGCCCAGGGTAGTGCCCAGCCGCGCCGGGTGCTTGCCGATGATCGGCTCGACGATGGCGCGCTGGTAGTAGCCGATGTCCTGGCGGCTGGCGGTCTGGGTGTCCGTGAACACCAGCATCTCAAAGCCATTTCGTGCCGCATCGGTACCCTTGGCCGGTTCCAGTGCGAAATCCCAGTTGCGGGTCGCACCGCCGGTAGCGCGGATGCCGTCGTACTTGAGGTTGGGCGAACCCTGCGGTGCGTAATGGCGCCAGTACGAAGGCAGCCCATTGGCGGCGGCCGGGAAGTGGTACTCGTCCGGCTTGATCACGAAGACGGTCTGGCCCTCGCGCACCGGCAAGCTGTAGCTGCCATCGGCGGCGGTGCGCACGATCACTTCCCCGTTGGAGACCTGCACACCGGCCAGGCCGGGATCGGTCGGGCCGCGCCCGGGCTTGCCGTCGCGCTCCTGATACACCTTGCCGGTGACGGTCGTTTCAGCAGCCCAGGCAGGCGAAGTCATCAACAGCAGGCAAGCCAGCCAGGCGGCAGTACGGGTCATCGGGGGTGGTCCGGTCGGGGGTGGGGAAGTGTAGAGCCGCACATCATCGCCTGCACCGCGTTTCACCGACGTTAAACGATGTGCAGCCCGTGCTTACCCGGCGTGGCGCGCCGCCAACACCGCGACCGCGTCGTCCAGCGACAGCCCACGCGCACGCAGCAGCACGGTCAGATGGAACAACAGATCGGCCGACTCGCCCAGCAGCGCGTCATCGTCCTGCACCACCCCTGCCAGCGCCGTCTCCACGCCCTCCTCGCCCACTTTCTGCGCGATCCGGCGGATGTCGCCGTCGAACAGCGACGTGGTGTAGCTGCCGGCCGGGCGCTGCTGTTCGCGCTCGCGCACCACCGTATCCAGCCGGCCCAGGAAGTTGCCCGGTGCCTGCGGGAAGCAGCTCTCGCTGCCGGTGTGGCAGGTCGGCCCGGCCGGGCGCGCACTCACCAGCAAGGTGTCGTTGTCGCAATCGACCCGCACGGCGGTCACCGCCAGCACGTTGCCGGAGGACTCGCCCTTGGTCCACAACCGCTGCTTGCTGCGGCTGAAGAAGGTCATGTGGCCCGTGGCCAGCGTCTGTTCCAGCGACGCCGCGTTGGCATAGCCGAGCATCAGCACGCGCAGCGTGTCCGCGTCCTGGACCACCACCGGCAACAGACCATCGCCCTTGCCCCAGTCCAGCTGCGCCAGCGCCTCGCGCGAGGGCTGCACGTCAATGGAACTCACCTCAATAGACATCTCGAACCTCGATCTGCTGCTCGCGCAGGAACTGCTTGAGCGCGGGAATGGCAATGGCGCCACTGTGGAACACGCTGGCGGCCAGCGCACCGTCAACGTCGGCCTGGTCGAACACATCGGCAAAGTGCTGCATCTCGCCCGCACCACCGGAGGCGATCAGCGGCACCTGGCACAGCGCACGCGCCTGGCGCAGCTGGGCCACGTCGTAGCCGCGGCGCACGCCATCGCTGTCCATGCAGTTGAGCACGATCTCGCCGGCACCCCGGCGCTGCGCCTCCACCACCCAATCCAGCGTGCGTACTGCCACTGCCTGGGTCTTGTCCGGATCGCCGCTGAAGCGGCGCACGCGCCATTCGCCGTCCGCCTCGCGCACCGAATCGATACCGACCACCACGCACTGGACGCCGAAGGCATCGGCCAGTTCTTCGATCAGTTCGGGCCGACCCAACGCCGGCGAGTTGATCGAGATTTTGTCGGCACCGGCATGCAGCACCCGCCGCGCGGTCTCGACATCGCTGATGCCACCGGCCACGCAGAACGGAATGTCGATCAGGCGCGCGATGCGCTCGATCCAGGCCACGTCCACCGCGCGCCCTTCCGGGCTGGCGCCGATGTCGTAGAACACGAGTTCGTCCGCGCCCTGGTCGCGGTAGCGCATCGCCAGCTCGGCGATGTCGCCCATGTCCACGTGATCGCGGAAGCGCACGCCCTTGACCACGCGACCATCGCGCACATCCAGGCACGGAATCAGGCGGCGGCTCAGCATGCCAGCGCTCCTTCCAGGGTCATGCGCCCTTCCAGCAATGCCTTGCCGAGGATCGCCCCGCCACAGCCAACGGCCTTGGCCTGGGCGACATCGTCGGCATCGCGCACGCCACCGGAGGCCTGCACCGCCACGCCCGGGAGCAGTGCGGAAAGATGCTGGTAGAGACCGATGTTCGGCCCGGACAGCATGCCGTCGCGCGCGATATCCGTGCACAAAAGGTGCTGCATGCCGGCGTCGGCGTAGCGCTGGGCCAACACGTCCAGGGTGTCCTCGGCGGTCTCGGTCCAGCCATGCACCGGCAACAGCCAGCGGCCATCCTCGGCCTGCCGCGCGTCCAGCGCGATGGTCAGCCGATCCGGGCCGAACTCGCGCAGCCAGCCGATCACCGTCTCCGGTTCGCGCACCGACACCGAGCCGACCACCACGCGGGTGGCACCGGCGTCGAGGATGCGCGCGACGTCATCGCGCGAGCGCACACCGCCACCGGTCTGCACCTTCAGGCCGGTCTGCGAGGCGATCGAGGACAGCAGCGGTGCCAGCGTGTAACCACCGGCACGGGCGGCATCCAGATCCACCAGATGCATCCAGCCCGCGCCCGCCGCAGCAAACGCCTGCGCGCGCGGCAGCGGATCATCGCCGTAGGTGGTCTGCTGCGCGTAGTCGCCCTGCAGCAGCCGCACCACGCGGCCTTCACGGATATCCAGGGCGGGATAGACGATGAAACTCATGTCGGTTCGTTCTCGATGAAATTACGCAGGATGCGCGCACCGGTATCGGCCGAGCGTTCCGGGTGGAACTGGGCGCCACTGTGCCGGCCGCGCTGCACGACGGCCGCGAACAGCCCGCCGTGATCGCAGGCCGCGACCGTGTCTTCGCCCAGAGGGGCTGCGTAGCTGTGGACGAAGTACGCACTGGCCCGCGCCGGCACGCCGGCCAGCAGCGGCGACTCGCGCAGGGGCAGCAGCCGGTTCCAGCCCATGTGCGGCACCCGGATGCCAGTGGCAGGACGCAGGTGACGCACGACCCCGGGCAACAGGCCCAGGCATTCGACATGGCCTTCTTCAGAACCGTCGAACAGCAGCTGCATGCCCAGGCAGATCCCGAGCAGCGGCACCTGCAGCTCGCGCAGTGGCTGGACCAGGCCCTGCGCATGCAGACGCGCCATGCCGTGCGGAGCCGCACCAACGCCGGGCAGGATCACCCGCGACACGCCCTCCAGGCCCTGCGCATCGCGCACCAGCCGCACCTGCACGCCCAGACGCTCCAGCGCATAGCGGACCGAGCCGAGGTTGGCGCCACCCGCATCGATCAGCGCAACCTCGGTCACAGTGCCCCCTTGGTGCTTGGCAACGCGGTGCCCTGCCGCGGCAAGGCCTGGCGCAGCGCGCGCGCCAGTGCCTTGAAGCAGGCCTCGACCTTGTGGTGGTCGTTGTCGCCGCGCACGCTCAGGTGCAGGTTCAACCCGGCCGCATCGCACAGCGAGCGGAAGAAGTGCGGCACCAGCTCGGTCGGCATGTCGCCCACGCGCTCGCGCTTGAACTCGCCTTCGAACACGAAATACGGGCGGCCGCTGAAATCCAGCGCGGCACTGGCCAGCGTTTCGTCCATCGGCAGGGTGAAGCCGTAGCGGCCGATGCCGCGCTTGTCGCCGAGCGCCTCGCGCAGGGCCTGGCCCAGCGCCAGGCCGGTGTCTTCAATGGTGTGGTGCTCGTCGATGTGCAGGTCGCCCTCGGCCTGCACGCTCAGCGCGAAACCGCCGTGCTTGCCGATCTGCTCCAGCATGTGATCGAAGAACGGCAGCCCGGTGTGAGTCTGCGGCTCGGCGGTGCGATCCAGATCGACCTCGACCCGGATCTTCGTTTCCTTGGTATTGCGCTGCACCGTGGCCCGGCGCGGCGCATCGGCCAGCTCATGCGCGATTGAAGTCCAGTCCCAGTCGCCGCCGAACTGCTCGGTGCGCAGCTGGAAGCCACGGATCTTCATGTTCTCGGCGAACTGGATATCGGTCAGCCGGTCACCCACCATCGCCGAGCGTGACCAGTCGATGCTGCGGTCCTGCAGGTAGGGCAGCATCAGGCCGATACCCGGTTTGCGGGTCGGCGCGTTGTCCTGCGGCCAGGTACCGTCGATCAGCACGTCACGGAAGGTGATGCCCTGGCTGGCGAAGATCTGCAGCATCAGGTCATTGGGGCCATCGAAGCTGGCCTGCGGATAGCCTTCGGTGCCCAGGCCATCCTGGTTGCTGACGATCACGAACTGATAACCCGCGTCGCGCAGCTTGAGCATCGCCGGGATCACATCGCGCACGAAGCGCAGTTTTTCGTAGGCGTCGATCTGGAAATCGGCGGGCTCTTCGATCAGGGTGCCGTCGCGGTCGACGAACAGAATCGGGGTCATGCGGCAGCCCTCCGGGCCATCAGGGCGGCGAGTACACGGTCGTTCTGTTCCGGGCTGCCGATAGTGATGCGCAGTGCATCGCCCAGCTGCGGCGCGGCACGCTGGTCACGCACCACCACACCGGCGGCGAGCAGCGCGTCGAACGCGCCTTGTGCGTCGGCAAAGCGGGCCAGCAGGTAGTTTCCCTGCGAGGGATAGACACGCACCACACCGGGCAGCTCGGCCAGGCCGGACTGCAGCCGGGTACGTTCGGCCTTGATCTGCGCGATGCGCTGGGTGGTCACGGCCAGACTCTCGGCGCCGAGACCGGCCAACGCCAACTCGGCACAGGGCGCGGGCACCGGGTACGGCGCCTGGCAGCGGCGCAGCAGCTGGATCAGGGCAGGATCGGCGATCAGGCTGCCAATGCGGGCGGCGGCCAGCGCATGCGCCTTGGAAAGCGTGCGCAGCACAGCGATGTTCTCGTAACGGCTCAACAACGTGGTCGCGGACGGTTGCTCGGCATATTCACCGTAGGCCTCATCCACCACCACCAGCGCCCTGCCCTGCAACGCCGCGGCCACACGCTCGATCTCGGCCAACGGGATCACGCTGCCGGCGGGATTGGACGGCGAGCACAGGAACACCAGCTTGGCGTTACCGCCCAGCGCAGCGGCGATCACCGCATCGATATCGGCGACCAGCGCATCACCCTGATCGACCAGCGGCACCTCGATCAGCGGTGCGTTCTGCAGGCGGGCGCAGACGGCATACATACCGAACACCGGTGGCGTGGTCACCACTGCATCGCGGCCCGGCTCGCACAGCGCGCGCACCAGCAGATCGATGGCCTCGTCACTGCCACGGCCGATCAACAATTGTTCGGCGGAGCAGCCGTAAAGCTCGGCAAGCCGATCGCGCAGTGCTGCCGGCTGAGGGTCGGGATAGCGGCGCGCGCCACCGGCAACGTCGGCCGGATTGGCCCAGGCCGATTCATTCGCATTGAGCCAGACATCACCGGTCAGCGCACTGCTGCGCGCTGAGGAATAGCCGGCAAACGCCTGCAGGTCGGCGCGTACCAGGGACAGGAGGGAGCCAGTGCTCATGCGGCCGCCTCCATGCGCAGGGTCACCGCGTTCTCGTGGGCATCCAGGCCTTCAGCGCGGGCCAGCACACGGGCACACTCGCCGATCGCCGCGATGCCGGCGGCCGTGGCCGACTGCACGCTGATCAGGTTCTGGAAGCTGGCCACACTGACGCCGCTGTAGGCGCGCGCGGCACCGGCGGTGGGCAGTACATGGTTGGTGCCACTGCAGTAATCGCCGAGCGCTTCGGGGGTGTAATCGCCGAGGAACACCGAACCGGCCGCTTCCACCTTGTCCAACCAGGCGCGCGGCTCGCGCAGCGCCAGGATCAAGTGCTCCGGGGCATACCGGTTGCTGATCGCGAAAGCGTCGTCCAGCGAATCAACCAGGATCAGTCGCGAGGATGCCAGCGCCTGCGCGGCGATCTGCGCACGCGACAGCTGCGCCAACTGCGCCTCCACGGCCGCTTCAACCTGATCCACCATTCCCGCATTGTCGGTCAGCAGCAGCACCTGCGAGTCCGGACCGTGCTCGGCCTGCGAGAGCAGATCGGCGGCCACGAACGCGGGATTGGCGCCGGCATCGGCAATCACCAGCACTTCGGAAGGCCCGGCCGGCATGTCGATCGCCGCAGCGCCGTCCTGGGCGACCTGCTGCTTGGCTTCGGTCACGTAACTATTGCCCGGGCCGTACAGCTTGTCGCAGGCGGGAACGCTGTCGGTGCCATACGCCATCGCAGCGATCGCCTGCGCGCCGCCCAGCTTGAACACGCGGTGCACGCCGGTCAGGCGCGCGGCCACCAGCACCGCAGCATCGGCACTGCCGTCCTTGCGCGGCGGCGTGCACAACACGACTTCACGACAGCCGGCCAGCTGTGCGGGCACGCCCAGCATCAACGCGGTGGACGGTAACGGCGCGCTGCCAGCAGGCACATACAGACCCACCCGACCGATCGGGCGCACCACGCGCTCGCAACGCACGCCGGGCGCGGTCTCGACCGCATAGCCCTGGCTCATGCCGGCCTGGTGGAAGGTACGGATGCGCGCGGCCGCATCGATCATCGCCTGGCGCAGCTCGGCCGAGACGGCCTGCTCGGCGGCGGCGAACTCGGCCTCGCTCACTTCAAAGGTATCCGGCGCCACCCCGTCGAAACGCAGGGTGATCTCGCGCAGTGCGGCATCACCGCCTTCGCGCACCGCTGCGATCAATGCAGCAACGGACTCACGGGTGCGCGACGCCACGGCCTGGACCGGACGTTGCAGTGCCTGCGCCTGGGCGCCGGCATCCAATTGGGACCACGTCAAACGATTCATGCCAGCGACCGCTCCACACTCAATACCATCAAGCCCTGCGCACCCGCGCGCTCCAGATCCTCCAACCGCTGCCAGGTCAACGCACCGTGGCACATGGTCTGCAAACGCAGGTGACCGCCGTCATCGGGCAACTGCACCAGCGGATCGGCATCGGGCAGCAGGCGGGTCAATTCGGAAACCCGGTCCAGCGCGGCGCGGAACATCAGCAGCTTGCTGTCCTGCACCTTCACCACGCCATCAAGACGACGCAGCAGCATGGCCATCAGACCGGCGCGGGCGTCATCGGGTGTACGGACCGGGCCGGCCAGCACCGCCTCGCTTTCCAGCAGGGTTTCGACCGGCTTGAGCTGGTTGGCGGCCAGGGTGGCGCCGCTGGAAACCAGATCGCAGATCAGATCGGCGGTGCCCAGGCGCGGGGCGATTTCGACCGAGCCGGACAGTTCGACCACCTGGGCATCCACGCCGCGCTCGGCCAGCCAGTCGGCCAGGATCGCGGGGTAGCTGGTGGCGATGCGCTTGCCAGCCAGCTGCTCCACGCCCGTCCATTCCCACTCCTCCGGCACCGCCAGCATCAAGCGGCACTGGCCGAAGTTGAGCCCGCGCAGCGCCTGGTAGGCATCCGGCAGGCCGATCCGGCGGCGGGCGGCGCCCTGCTCGTCCAGCTCGTTCCGGCCGACGATGCCGAAATCGCACACGCCATCGGCGATCAGGCCAGGGATATCGTCGTCGCGGACCAGCAGCAGGTCCACCGGCAGCGATTCGCCGTAGCAGAACAGCTTGTCGCGGCTCTGCCGCCAGCTCAGCCCGCAGGCGGTGAGCAGGCTGCGGGCGGGCTCGGCCAGCCGCCCGTTCTTCTGGATGGCGATACGCAGCCGGTCTCGTGCCGGGGCGGTCTGGGTTGCACTCATGGGGGAGGTCTCTATTCGGATTCGGGGGAGGTCGGCGTGGCGGCGATGGCGGCGGCGTAACCGCCGTGGCCGTGGTCCAGCGAGCGCGCCACGCGCCCGGTGGTGGTCACGCTGACCCCGGTCAGCTCATGGATCTCGCGATACGGCACGCCCTGCTGCAGCAGCGGCACAACCTTCCAACGGTCCGACAGCGCTTCCAGCTCGGCAGGCGTGCACAGATCGCGCAGGAACGCGGTGACCGCATCCGGATCGGATAGCGCAGCAAAGGCACGCGCCAGCGAGGCCAGATCGGCCTGGGCGTCTTTTTCGCGGGGGACGGGACGTAATTTCATCGTATCAATGTAATAGCGTGATATTACATTAGCGCAAATGACGGCGCACGGTCAAACCGCCGCCGAAGGCGGAATGGGTCGGTTCAGGGTCTGGAAACGCACAACGCCCGCGTTGGCGGGCGTTGCATGACTTACGGGTTGTTCGTGTCCACCAGCGGTCGGCACCTACCGGCAGCGGACCTCGGCACGCAGGGCACCGCTGCGCAGGCATTCGCCAAGCAGGCTGCCCTGGCGGCTGGGAAGCGACTCCACGGCTTCCAGCGGGCCAGCACCGTTGGGGCAGACGCTGCTGGCCAATTCGCGCAGGTCGTCTTCCAACAACTGCGGGTCAACCATGTGGCAGCGGTCGACCGTCAACCGGTAATGCCCGGGGCCGATCCGCTTGCTGTGTCGCACCGGATCGCTCTGGCAGGCGGCGAGCAGGAGCACCATCAGCGCCCCTGCCCCGACCCGCTTCATGCCATGGCCTTGGCCTGCTCCAGCTCGACCTGCAGCGCGCTGGCCAACTCGTCGCGGGCGACCTCGAACTGCTGCTCGCGCAGCAGATCCTTGACCGCCACCACGCCCCGCGCCAGCTCATCTTCACCGGCCAGCACGACAAAGCGGATACCCGCCTTGGCCGCGTACTGGAACTGCTTGCCGATCTTCTTCGGCTCCATCTGCACTTCGGCGTTGATGCCACCCACGCGCAGGCGGCGGGCGATGTCCAGCGACTCGGGCAGGCCGTTGTCGTCCATCAGGGCCACCAGCGCATGCACGCTGCTGTCTTCGATCCCGGCGATCAGGCCCGCTTCGCGCAGCTGCCAGAACAGGCGGGTCAGGCCGATGGAGATGCCCACGCCCGGCAGCTTGGACTTGCTGTAGTGGCTGGCCAGGTCTTCGTAACGGCCGCCGGAGCAGATCGAGCCGATCTGCGGGTGGTCGGTCAGCGTGGTCTCGTAGACGGTGCCGGTGTAGTAATCCAGACCGCGTGCGATCGAGAAGTTCAGGCAGTACGCGGTTTCCGGCACGCCCAGCGCCTTGACCAGCTGCAGCACTTCGCGCAGTTCGGCCACGCCCTGCTTGAGCGTTTCGCTGGCGCCGCCGTCGACCAGCAGCGCGTCCAGCTGCGCCAGCGCGTCGGCATGGCTGCTCGAACGTACCGCCACGAAGGCCAGGATGCGCTCGACCTGCTCGGCCGGGATCGCAAAGCCCTCACCCACCAGCGTCTCGCGCACGTAATCGGCGCCGCGCTTGTCCAGCTTGTCCACTTCACGCAGCACGGCCAGCTGGCGCTCGCCATCGGCGACGCCCAGGCTTTCGAAGAACCCGCGCATCAGCTTGCGGTTGTTGAGCTGCACCGAGAAATCACCGATGCGCAGCTCCGCGAACACCGCGTGGATGACCGCCAGCACTTCGGCGTCATAGCGGGTGCTCAGCGCGTCCTTGCCGATCACATCGATGTCGCACTGGTAGAACTCACGGAAGCGGCCACGCTGGGCACGCTCACCGCGGTACACGCGCTGCATCTGGTAACGGCGGAACGGGAAGGTCAGGTCGTGTTCGTGCTCGGCAACGTAGCGCGCCAGCGGCACGGTCAGGTCGAAGCGCAGCGCCAGCTCGGGCAGCGCCTTTTCTTCGGCTTCGGCGGCATTGGCCAGCGCGCCGGTGGACTGCACGAAATACACCTGGCGCTCGGTCTCGCCACCGGATTTGGTCAGCAGCACATCGGACAGCTCGAACACCGGGGTTTCCACCGGCAGGAACCCGAACCGCTCGTAGTTGCGGCGGATGACGTCCAGCATGCGCTGGAACGCGATCTGCTCACGCGGCAGCAATTCCATGATGCCGGGCGGCGTACGGGGCTTGATCACTTGCGGGACTCCTGCGGAAACGGGGGATGAGCGAGCGGCATATTCTAGCCGCAGCCGGCGCAACGAGCCGCATCCGGGCATCGGGACCGGGCCAATGGCGGCATGACGTATCATAGGCAGGCCCCGCTTGCTGACCTGACATGACCCGGCCCCACTCCGGTACCGCGCTTTCCGCTGTTGAAGACCCCGCCGCCGCCGGTTGCTCGCCCCTGCGCGACTGCCTGCATTGCTCGGTACGGCACCTGGCGGTCTGCTCGGCACTGTCGCCGGACGAAGTGCAGGCGCTGGAACGGGTCACCGTGTCACAACCACTGCCGCTGGGGTCCACCCTGGCCCGTGCCGGTGAGCCGCGCCAACATGTCTATACGATTACCGCCGGTGCACTGCGCCTGGTCCGCACGTTGGCAGACGGCCGTCGCCAGATCAGCGGGTTCGTGCTGCCTGGCGACTTCCTGGGGTTGAGCGGCAGCGATCACCACCGCTACGACATCGAGGCCATCGCCGACAGTCGCGTCTGCCGCGTGGCCCTGCCGCAGATGAAAGACCTGCGCTCGCGCTTCCCGCACCTGGAACGCAAGCTGCTGCAGCGTGCCTGCCAGGAACTGGACGCCGCGCAGGATGCCGCGATGGCGCTGGGCCGGTTGCAGCCGGCCGAGAAGGTCGCCGATTTCCTGCTGCGCCTGGCCGCGCGCGAAGCGCTGCTCGGTGAGCCGGGGCGGCGCGTGACCCTGCCGATGGGGCGCGGCGACATTGCCGATCATCTCGGCCTGACCATGGAAACCGTCAGCCGCACCTTCACCAAGCTGCGCCAGCAGGGCCTGATCGCCCTGCCCCATCTGAACACCGTCGAGATCCTGGACGAGGCCGGCCTGCAGAAGCTCTCGGCCGACGAGTCGTACTGACCCCGCTTCACCCGCGCAACAACACCTCACGCAGCGCGCCATACGCCGGTGCACAGGCTTCGGCCTGCGCCGGCCGCTCCAGCAGCGCGGCCAAGGCCGGCGGCACCGCCAACGGCGTCCCGATCAACGGTTCCACTACCGACTCGAACTTGGCCGGATGCGCTGTCGCCGCGACCGCCCAGTGACCCTGTGCGCCGGCGGCCCGCAGGTGCTCCAGGCGCGCCACCGCCGTCGCCGTATGCGGGCAGAACACCTCGCCATGCAGATCATGGCGCCGCTTGATCAGTTCGCGGATGGCCGCGTCATCCACCGCTTCGGCAGTGAACGCGCCCCGCAGTGCCACGTCATCGTCGTTGTAGAGCCAGCGCAGCCGCTCGAAATTGCTCGGTGCGCCCACATCCATCGCGTTGGCGATGGTCGCCACGCTGGTCTGTGGCTGGTAGGCCTCACCGTCGAAGTAGCGCGGCAGCACATCGTTGGCATTGGTCGCCAGGGCGATATGCCCCAGCGGCAGGCCCATCGCCCGCGCCAGGATCGCTGCCATCGCATTGCCGAGGTTGCCGGTCGGAATCACCAGGTTGAGCACGTGCCCGGTCTGCGCCTGATGGACCAGCGCGGCGTGTGCGTAGTAGCTCATCTGGGGCAGCCAGCGGCCCAGGCTGATGCTGTTGGCCGAGCTCAGCGGCACCGCGTCCTGCAGCTCGCGATCGCCCAGCGCCTGCTTCACCATCGCTTGGCAATCGTCGAACGATCCAGCAACGCGCAGGGTGTGGATGTTGTCGCCGAAGCACCCCAGCTGATGCGCCTGGCGTGGCGAAACCCGGCCATCGGGGTACAGCACCACCACCCGGATTCCCGGCTGCCGGTGGAAGGCCGCGGCAACGGCTGCCCCGGTGTCGCCCGAGGTGGCGACCACGATCGTCAGCGGACGCTCCCGGCCTTCCTGCAGACGGGCAAGACAGGCCGCGAGGAAGCGCGCACCGAAGTCCTTGAACGCTGCCGTCGGCCCATGGAACAGCTCCAGCACATGGTCATCGACGGTCGCCAGGGGGCGAAGTGGTGCATCGAAGTTGAAGGCCTGTTCGCAGAGTTCAGGCAGCACCTGCTCCAGGGCATCGTCATGGAAATACGGGGCCAGCACGGCTGCAGCCGTCTGCGCGAAAGAACCCTGCGCCGACCAGTGCTGCAGGCGCGGGCGGTGTTCGGGAACATACAGGCCGCCATCCGGGGCAAGACCCGCGGCAAGTGCCTGGCTGAGCGAGGTGGCGGGAGCAGCGTGACGCGTGGAAACGAACTTCATCGGACATCCCAGAGTAGAAAGAGTGGACGCGTCACAGCAGGCGCGCGGCAGGCGCATTCAAGGGCGACACCCAGCCCTGGCTGTCAAAGCCCGCGTCAAGAAATGCCTGCTGGACCGAAGCCTGCGCGGCAAAGGCGGCATCACGCTGCTCGAACCAGGCAAACACGCTCGGCCCTGCGCCGGAAATACTGGCCCCCATCGCACCGGCTGCCAGCGCCGCGTCGCGCGCGGCGACAAATCCGGTGATCAGACCGGCACGGCGCGGCTCGACTAGTACATCACGCAGCCCGGCACGGACCAACGCGGCATCGCCGGTGTAGCAGCCACTGAGCACCAGCGCCAGATTCGCGCTCTGCGCCACGAACTCGCCCAACGCGTAATGCCCCTGCAGCGCGGCGCGCGCGCGGCGGGTTTCCAGCACCGCCTCGGGATGCACCAGCAAGCTGTGCCACGCGGCGGGCACCGGCACTGGCACCAAGCGGTCTGCCGTACTCAGTACCAAGCCACCCAGCAGCATCGGCCCGAGGTTGTCGCCGTGGCGGCCGCCACTGGCCACCGCCTCGCCGGTCAACGCGAACGGATACAGCGCCTCGCGCGACAAGGGCTGCGGTAGCAGCGCATTGGCCGCGACCAGCGCGGCCACGCACGAGGCGGCCGACCCGCCCATGCCCGAGCCCAGGGCGATGCCCTTGTCGATCTCCACCTCGAAGCCGAACGGCAGATCCAGCGCGGCACGCAGCGCGATCAACGCCGCACCGGCGGTGTTGTCCTCGGCCACCAATGGCAGGTCCACCGTGGTGCCGCGGATCGCCTGGATGCGTACGGTAGGCGCCTGGATGCGCCGCACCGTCACGGTATCGCCAACCCCCTCGATGGCATGGCCAAGGATATCGAACCCGACCCCCACGTTGCCGACCGAAGCCGGTGCGAACGCGCGTGCTTCCGTCGTGCTGCCCTCACTCACAGGCGCGCTCCCTCGCCGACCGCCACGCGCAGCACATCGGCGAACACACCGGCGGCCGTCACCTCCGGCCCCGCGCCCGGCCCCTGCACCACCAGCGGGTTGTCGCAGTAGCGGCGGGTGGTGAACTGTACGACGTTGTCGGTCAGGCGCAGGTTGGCAAAGGCATGCCGGGCCGGCAACGCGACCAGACCGACTTCAGCGCCGTCAGGGGTCAGGCGCGCGACGTAACGCAGGACGGCGCCGTCAGCCTTGGCGACTGCCAAACGCTCGGCGAACACCGCATCGATCTGCGGCAGACCGGCCATGAAATCGTCCACGCTGGCCTGGCGCAGGGCTTCCGGCACCAGGCTCTCCACGCGCACCTGCTCCAGGCTGAGCTCCCGGCCCGCCTCACGCGCCAGGATCACCAGCTTGCGCGCGACATCCACGCCGGAGAGATCATCGCGCGGGTCCGGCTCGGTATAGCCCATGCCACGCGCCTGGCTGACCAGCTCGGAGAACGGCACCTGGCCATCGTATTTGTTGAACAGCCACGCCAGCGTGCCGGAGAAAATACCGTCGATGGCCAGCACCTCATCGCCCGTATCGACCAGATCGCGCAGCGTGGTGATCACCGGCAGGCCCGCACCGACCGTCGCCTCGTAACGGAAACGCGCGCCACTGCCGGCCGCTGCCTCGCGGATCGCGTGGTAGCGCTCCAGCGGACCGGCACCGGCCTGTTTGTTCGGGGTGACCACGTGGATGCCGGCGGCCAGCCAGCCGGCATAGCGGTCGGCCACGTCCGCGCTGCCACTGCAGTCGATGATCAGCGCGTGCGGCAGATGCGCGGACAGCAGATGCTCCGTGAACGCGTCCAGATCGCTCGGCTGCGCCGGACCAGACAACGCCGCGCGCCAGTCACCTTTCAGGCCGCGCTCATCCAGCACCATGCGCGTACGCGAGGCGACCGCGCGCAGACGCAGGTCCACATTGGCGCGGCCGAGCAGCTGCACCTGGGCCGCCTGCAGCTGGTCCAGCAGCGCCGCACCCACATTGCCCGGGCCGATCACACCGACCGAGAACGTCTGCGGCGACAGCCAGAACCCCGCATGCGCCGCGCGCAGGGCCTTGGTCGCATGGCGGCTGTCCACCGCCACGGAGATGTTGCGCTCCGACGAGCCCTGCGCGATCGCCAGGATGTTCACCTGCGCGCGGCCCAGCGACTCGAACAGGCGCGCGGCCACGCCGGGCTGGCCGGCCATGCCATCGCCCACCGCGGCCAGCACACTCACGTTGTCGGTCAACTGCACGCGCTGCACCTGGCCCAGGCTCAACTCATGCGCGAACGCCTGCAGCAGCGATTCGCGCGCCCGCACCGCCTCGGCCTGCTTCACCACGCAGCAGATCGAGTGCTCGGAGGAGCCCTGCGAGATCATCACCACCGACACATGCGCATTGCGCAGCGCCGCGAACACACGCTCGGCCGTGCCGGGCACGCCGATCAGGCCGGTGCCTTCCAGGTTGATCACGGCCAGATCCGGACTCAGGGTCAAGCCCTTGATCGGGCCGGACGCGGTGCGTTCGGCGGTGATGCGCGTACCGGGATGGTCCGGGTGGAAGGTGTTGCGGATGATGATCGGCAGGCCGCGCTCGATCGCCGGCGACATCGTCTGCGGGTGCACCACCTTCGCGCCGAAGTAGGCCAGCTCGCACGCCTCGTCGTAGCTCAGCGCTTCGAGCTGCACCGCCTCGGGCACCACGCGCGGATCGGCCGAGAGCACGCCGTCCACATCGGTCCAGATATGCAGCTCATCGGCATTGAACAATGCGGCGAAGATCGCGCCGGAGTAATCGCTGCCGTTGCGGCCCAGCGTGGTGATGCGGTCCTGGCGGTCGCGGGCGACAAAGCCGGTGGCCACGATGCGCGATTGCGGGTGCTGCAGGCGCCACTGGGCCAGACGCTCGGCGCTGCGCACCCAGTCCACGTCCACGCCCAGTTCGCCGCGCTCGATCACCAGCACCTCGCGCGCGTCCAGCACCGCGCAGTCTTCGCCCAGCGTCTGCAGGTACTTGCCCAGCAGCTGGGCCGAGTACACCTCGCCCATGCCCTGCACGCGGTCCAGCACTTCGGTGGGCAGGCCGCCGATCACCGCCAGCGCACCCAGCACCTCGGCCAACTGGTCAAAGCGCTGGTCCAGCCATTCCACCGTTGTCCCGGCGTGTTCGCCCAGCAACGCCACTGCGGCGCCACGGTGGCGGGCACGCAGCGCATGCCAGTGCTCGCGCCAGGCCGACCCGTCTTCCGCCGCCAACGTCGCCACGCCGATCAGTGCATCGGTGACGCCCTTCATCGCCGACACCACGGTGACCTGCGTCGCTTCGTCGCGCGCCAGCAGCAACTGCGCCACATGGCGATAGCGCTCGGCGTCGGCGACCGACGTGCCACCGAACTTGTGGACCACGGTGGTCACACCGGCACGCGAAGCGACAGAGGCGGCAGGCTGGGCGGAGGGTGGAGCGGAAGCGGCGACAGAAGACATGCTGACCTCGATGGGAGGCCCCGCGTCATATCAGGCTTGAGAGTTTCCCCGCCACCTGATCTGGGTGCGGGGCCGTGGTTTTCGGAAATTACGCGAAGACGACGGGCCGCACCAGGCGAGTGGTGGCGGTGGTAATGATGGTGGTACCGGTCGACACGGCCTGGCCGCCCGCGGAGGCGGGAAGGATAAGGCTGACGTGGGCGGCGGGGGTGACCATGGGCCAAGAAAACTACGCCACCGCCCTGCTTGTCAAGTGCTGCGCTGCAAAAGATCGCCACACGCCATCTGCACTGATCGTCGGCCAAAAAGTTGCGAATGACACCATCCAGACAGCACAACGCCTGCCCTACCCCACGTGCTCGGCGACCGCCGCGGGCGGCCGATGCGCGTGCGCGCACATCAGCACGCCCGACACCAGGCAGACGATGGCAACCGTCTCCATCAGCGTCGGCCAGCGCTGCTGCCAGGCAAAGCCGTAGAGCAAGGCGAACAGGGTTTCGAACACGATCATCTGCCCAGTCAGGGTCAGCGGCAGGTTCCGGCTGGCCCGGTTCCAGCACGCGTTGCCGAGCACCGAGGCGACCACCGCCACGCCCGCACTGATCAGCCAGAAATTCAGCCACTCGCCCGGCGGATGCACCGTCGCGCTGGTCAGAAACGCACTCGGCACCAGAACCAGGGCGAGCGCGCCGGTGGTGATGCCCGTCAGCAGCGACCAGTCATGGCCGGACAGATCCGGGCGGCGCGCCAGCCAGCGGCTGTTGCCGATCGAGTACACCGCCCAGGACAACAACGCGCCGACCGCGCACAGCAGACCGAGCAACCTGCGCCCGGCCGAGCCCTGCGCGTGTTCGGCCATCAGGGCTTCATAACCCACCAATGCCACGCCCAGCAGGCAGAGCAGCAGCGCCGGGGCCAGGCGTCGCAGTGGCACCGCACCCTCCTCGCGTACGCCGGCCAGGGTCACGACGACGGGAATCAATCCGACGATCAGCGAGGCGGCCGCACCACCGGCCCACTGCACCGCGTTGGCCAACAGCAGGAAGTACACCAGGTTGCCGGCCAGACTGAGCCACAGCAGTCCACGCCACTCAGCCCAGCCGAGCCGGTCCTTGAGCTGGCGCCAGCGCGGTGCCAGCAGCACGACAGCCATCAGACCGTAGACCAGATAGCGACCCGCCGAGAGCTGCACCGCATTGAAGCTGTGCAGCATCGCCGGGGCCAGGAACACCACGCCCCACAGCGCACCGGCGGCAACGCCGTTGGCGATGCCCACTCCCATTGATCGTTTCATTGCAGCTCGTGCGTGTGCATTGGCCGCGCAGTGTAGGAGCAGCGCGCGGTGGCGTCTTGACCGAGGCTACTGTCTGCGGAACGCCTGCGGGCTCAGTCCGGTTTCCCGGCGCAGGGCACGGGTCAGCGCACTGTGCTCGGAGTACCCGGCATCCAGGGCGATCGTGGCGATGCTGTCGGTGCTGGTCAGCAGGAGATGCTTGGCCCAGCGCAACCGGCAGGCACTCAACCACGCCTGCGGCGGCACCCCAAATTCCTGGACGAAGGCCGCATGCAGGCGACTGCCGCTGATGCCGACCAGTGCCGCCATGCGAGCCACGTTCCAGTCCGCCCCCGGACTGGCCGACAGCCGGGTGCACAGCGCATGCAGCCGTGCCGCGCTGCCGGCAGGTGCGTACTGCTGAAGCAGGGTCGCGAGCAGATCGTCGCTGCCGTGCACGGGCGCACCGGCCAGGCGTTGCCGCAATTTCTCCGGCAGTGCCAGCCACCGCTGGCGGCGCAGATGCTCGAGGGTGTGGTCATCGATCAGACTGGCAGGGCAATCGACGATCAGCATCAGATGGTCGCCGTCGCCCCTCTGCGCGTGCCCCTCACCGGGCGCAACGAACGCTCCCTGCATGACATCCAGCCGACCGCCGGACGCATCGAGTTCGAAATCCAGATCGCCGCGCAGCGGCAGCACCCACTGCGCAAAGTCATGCCGGTCCACATCGCTGGACGTTCCGTAACACCGCAGATGGCAGGCGCTGGCGTGCATGGCGATAGTCTGCGCGCAGGGCGAAGCGCACTGCAAGCTGCGCATCCGCGTACCATGGCAGCCGACCCGAACAACATGGAGCGTTCGCCGTGGCCTGCACCATCGTCCCCCTCAGTGATCGCCCTGACCTGCTGCCGGTCATCGCCGCGTGGTACTTCCAGGAATGGGGCAGCCAGGTTGCAGGACTCACCCTGCTGGACGAGCAGCAACGGCTGGAAGTCTTCCTGCAGGAGGATGAGCTGCCCCTGCTGCTTGTGGCAGTGGAGGGCGAGGTCGCGGTGGCGGCCGCGCAGCTCAAATTCCATGAGCGCACCGAGCGGCCGGAGCGGCTGCACTGGCTGGGGGGCGTCTATGTCCATCCGGCACATCGCGGGCGGGGCCTGGCCGAACACATCATCGCTGAGCTGTTGGCGCGCGGTCGGGCGCTGGGCGTGCGGGATATCTACCTGCAGACCGAAGCCGATGATGGCGGCCTGTACCGCCGGCTGGGGTGGGCACCGCTGGAATCGCTGCAGCATGCCGCGGGCATGCCGGTCCGGATCATGGTCCGCAGCGTGGCAGCCGACCGCGTCGAGTGAACACGCGGTAGCGGCACATTGGATCGAGAGTGAATGCGGCGCCGTTGAACGGCGTCAGCGGAAGCGCACCGGCTGCGGCGCCGGGCGGTCGGCCAGCGAGCCGAGGGTGAACGTATACCCGGCCTCTTCCAGCAGCTTGCGCATGCGCAGTTCCGCGCGCTTGGGATAGGCCAGCGACGTCGGTGCATGCAACGCGTAGGACGTTGATTTCCCGGGCAGCGTTTCGCGGGTCACCGAGGACTGGTTGGTCTCGCACGCGTTGGCCCACAGGTCCATCAGCACCTTCGGGCCGATGGATTGATTGTTGCTGAGACGAAGCGTCAGCCAACGCATGTGTTCCATGTCAAATCCAAGCGGCTCTTTGTCCCGAGTATGCACCAATTCCCCGGTGACCGTTCGCTGCCGTCTGGATGCCACTCCGCCTGGCGCTTGCCCCGTACAAACGAACAGCCCCGGCGGGGGCCGGGGCTGTTCTGTGTACCGCTTCAGGACGCGACGCGGTGGCGACCGTGGGGAATTGCCGCCGCATCGCGGAGCTGAAACTCAGTGCTTCATGGCGTGCTTGCGGTCGCGCATCACGGCATGGCATTCCTGCACCTGCGGCAGCAGACGCTGGACTTCCTGGCGCGCGGCCGGCGAGGTGTCGGCATCGGTCAGGGTGTCCTTGAAGGCCTTCAGCAGGCGATCTTCGGATTCTTCCAGCTCGGCCACGTAGCCGTACTGCTTGTCGCCCAAGGTGGCGCGCACCTTGCCGTAGAACTGCTGCATGGAACCGACGAAGGTGCCATGCTCGGCCGGCTTGCCGCCGGCGGCGACAACGGTGGCGCTCAGCGAGCGGACGATGTCATTCTTGACACCAGCGATACGGGTGAAGAGCGCCGCCAACTCGGCATCTTCGACCTTGCCTGCGGCCTCGGTGTAGAACTCCTGGCCATCGCGGGCGATTTCGATCAGGTCGTTCAAGTTGTGCGCGGTCTTCGATTCGGTATTCACTGCGATGTACTCCTGTTGGTCCGGATTGGCCCGTTGCGTTGTTGTCGGGGTGGGTCGACTTTTCCGCATTGGCCATGAAGTCGGCGTGACACTGAAATGCGAGTGTTCAGCGAGCTCAACGTACTGCGCGACCGATGTGCACGGCGCGTCGTCGAAGCGCGAAATGCGTGTTACTTCTTTCAGCGCGCCAGCAACGGCAACGCCGCCGCATTGCTGGTGGTGTCGTCGGCTGCCAGACCGACACGGTGCTCAAGGCGGCGCAGGAAGTCACTGAAACCGTGCGGCGCACGTGCATGACGGCGGGCGCTGGTCATCACCCGAGGGCAGGCCAGGCGCGCGACGCGCATGCCTGCGCCGTGCATCGCCTGGATCAGGGCGACGTCCTCTCCGGTCGCCAGTGGCGCGAAGCCACCGGACTGCCGATACGCGGCAGCGCTGAAGCCCATGTTGGCACCGTGTACATGCGGGTGGCCATCTACTGCCTGCTCGCCCTGCAGAAACTGCTCGCGCACCGCTTGCGGATAGTCCAGCCAGTCGCCGACGGCTACCACGCCGCAGAACGCTTGCGCACCACATTGCAGCTGCCGCGCCAGCCAGTCCGGCGGCACCACGCTGTCGGCATCGGTGCAGCCGATCCAGCGGGCACCGAGCGCCAACGCACGTTCACTGGCGGCCGCCCGGGCAATGCCGACGCAGCCAGCGTCCACGTTGACCACCTCCACACCCATGCGTTGGCAGATCCACTCGGTGGCATCACTGCAGCGATCGAGCGCAACCACGATCACCACCGGTTCGTCGCGCAGCGCGGGATGCAGGGCCGCCGCCTGCAGTGATTGCAGACATACGGCAATCAGCTGTTCTTCGTTGTGCGCGGGTAGGGTCACAGCGATCATCGCAGCCCCTCACGTGCGGCCACCGAGGTGGTATCGGCGGACCAACCCTCCAGCAGCATGTCCTCGTCACGATAGGAAAAAACACGGGGCAGGCAGGCATCCAGTTGCCCGTGAACGAATGCAGCGCTGCAGCGCGCCTGCTCGAACGGCACGCGCCAGTGGCAGGCAATCACCACGCCCTGCGGTGCAAGCGAGGTAACAACCTGCGCAGCCGTCTGATGCATGTCTTCAGGTGCCAGGTAATAGCCCATCTCGCCAAGCACGATCAGATCGAAACGTCCCGCTGGCCATGCCTGCGGATGACGGGCCTGTTCGATGCTGACGTGGGTCTGCCCCCGCGTCATCGCCCGGGCGGCCAGCACCGCCCCCTTGCTCAGGTCGGTGGCAAGCAGTTGATCGCAGCGCTCGGCCAAGGCTGCGGTCAGTACGCCATTGGCACACCCCAGCTCCCAGCCACGGGCAAAGCGCTCGCGCGGCAGGCTGGCCAGGGTGAGCGCACGCTTGCGCTGTTCGTACCAGCGCGTTCGGTACTGGAAGGGGTCCTCCTCCTCGTACAACGCGTTGAAGTAGGCGACATCACTCATCCGATCAGCACCTCGAAGTTGCGTTCAAACCGCCGCAGTACCGTCGCAGGCAGAATGGGATCGCATTCCAGTCCCTCCACTGCACCGGTCTGGGTGACGAATTGCTGTATGGCCTGCCGCTTGCGTGCTACGAGGGCGTCCTCGAGCGCGACGCGTGTGGCTGGCGCCCAGGCGCTTGGTGCCGCCTGCGGGTCCAGCCAGTGCCAGCCCCACACCGGATACTCCTTCAGGCTGGCACCGCATTCGGCACTGGCCTGTACGCAGGCACGGCCGACCGCTTCATGATCGGGGTGCCCATCGAACCGCCAAGGCGCCAGCACCAGATCCCCCGGCTTGAACACCCTCGACAGCTGTTCGACGATCCACGTCTCGCTGGCAGTCACCGCGCCATCGCCGATATGCCATGACATCCGCTCGGCGCTGGCCAGCCCAAGGCAGCGCAAGGCATCATCGAGTTCGACGGCGCGCGCCGCACGCAGGCGCGCCGGCGACCACGCGGATTGATCGGGATAACAGGCTTCGCCATCGGTGACTGAAATCACCGTGATCGCCACCCCTGCCTGTGCGGCCAGGGCCATCAGGCCACCGCAGGCAAGCACTTCGTCATCCGGGTGCGGCGATACCACCACCAGACACTGAGCGTCGGCGAACAATGCCTCGGGCGATTGGAGCGGCAGCGCTTGCAGCCACTCCGAGGCCGCCCACTGCGCTTCAGTGGCGCCACCGCCTTCGATCTGTCGATTCACAGCGTCCACGCACGTCCCTCGCGGTGCATCAGATTGCCAAGGTGCTGCCAGTCGCGGTCGGCGTGGCTCTGGCGGATGAAGACCGTCAGGTCCGCCCAGCGCAGGGCATGTGCAGGGGCCATGCACATCGGCCCTGGCCCAAGCGCCCTGCCCACCCGGTCCAGCGTCAGGGTAGCGGCGCGCTCCACGGCGCTGCGCGCCCGCACGATCTCGCGCTGATGGGGTTTGTCGGGCTGCGCATCGATCAGCGCGGCCAATTCGCGAAGCAGGGATGCGCAGGGCGACAGCGCCATATCAATCTCACCGAGCAGGCCGGACGCCGTACCCGGTTGATTGGCACGCGCGTTCTGCAGCAGCGGCTCGGCCAGCGCGCTGGCCCCGCCGAACCAACAGGCCGCAATGCCCGCCCCCCCGTGCCAGAAGCCCGGGCGCTGCAGATAGGCATCGCCTGCACCGACTTCGACGGCCGGCACCTGATCGAAGCGTGCCGTGCCACTCGGGACCCGCCCCATGCCCGTGGCCTGCCACGTCTGCGGCAGGAAGCTCACGCTGGCACGGCGCACCGGCACAAGAAACAGGCGCGCGCGATCGTCGTCACGCACCGTCACCAGCGCATGGTCCACCCAGCCCGCACCGGAGCACCACGGCTTGTCGCCGGAGAGCGTCCCGCTTGCGCGATCAAAGCGGAGGGTCGCTGCGGGTCCTTCGGCTGCCCATACCGCCCCGAGACGATCCCGATCCGGGCTCGCTGCGCCCAGTTCCTGGAGGATCGCCTGCGCGTCGTAATGCGCTTCGAGGACCTTGGCCAAGCACAGGTCGCGCGATGCGATATGCGCCAGAGCCTGCCAGCGCCGCAGCGTGTCGCCGCCGCCGGGGGGCGGCAACGAGGGTTGATGTTCGATCCATGCGCGCGCCTGCGCCTGCAGGTCGTCCAGCTCGGTCACCGGCTGTTGTTGCGCAACCGGGGGTGCAGCGGGTGCTACAGCGTTCATATCAAGGCGTGAGGATTACCTTGCGGCAATCCTCCTCTTTACGATCGAAAATCTCGTACCCGCGCGCCGCGTCTTCCAGCGACAGGCGGTGGGTGACGATCACACCCGGGTCCAACCGGCCCTCGCCGATATGGTCGAGCAGCTCCGGCATCAGCTTCTGGACATGGGTCTGGCCCATCTTGAAGGTGAGCCCCTTGTCGAATGCATCGCCGAGCAGGAAGCCGTGAATGAAACCTGCGTACACCCCCGGGATGCTCACCGTGCCACCGCGACGCGTGGCCGCGATGCACTGGCGGATCGCCACGCCGCTGCTGCCTTCCACCTTGAGCGTGGTCAGCGCCGACTCCAGCGCACTGCCTTCCGCTTCGAACCCGACCGCTTCGATCGTGGCATCCACACCGCGGCCATTGGTCTGGGTGATGATGTACTCCGCCGGATCCTCCACCTGGGTGAAATCGATCGGCGTCACGCCGTACGTCTGCTGCGCGAACGCGAGGCGATACGGCAGGTGATCGACCATGAAGATCGTCTCTGCACCGAGCAGGCGGCAGCACGCCGCACTCATCAGGCCAACCGGGCCCGCACCGAAGATCGCCACCGTGGAACCCGGCTTCACGCCTGCATTGATTGCCGCCTGGTAGCCGGTCGGCAGGATGTCGGACAGGAACAGCACCTGCTCATCAGCCAGCGCGTCCGGAATGCGCAACGGCCCGACATTGGCCTTGGGCACGCGCACGAACTCCGCCTGCCCGCCCGAGACGCCGCCATAGAGATGGCTGTAGCCAAACAACGCCGCCGGCGGGCGGATGCCTTTCTGATTTACGGCCGCACCCTTGCCGGTATTGGTGGTCTCGCAGGCCGCGAACTCGGTGAGTCGGCAGTGGAAGCACTCGCCACACGCAATCACAAAGGGGATCACCACGCGGTCGCCCGGGCGCAGATCCATCACGCCCGCGCCCACTTCCTCCACCACGCCCATGAATTCGTGGCCCAGCACGTCGCCGGTATGCAGATCCGGGATCTTGCCGCGGTAAAGATGCAGGTCAGAGCCACAGATCGCCGTGGCGGTGACGCGCAGAATAATGTCGTCCGCAGCGGCCAGCGCGGGATCCGGCACGGTGTCGACCCGTACGTCCTTGCTGCCGTGGTAAGTCAGTGCGCGCATAGCAAACTCCGTGTCCAAGTACCTCTGTGGTACGTGTTACGGCGTGGCAGTGTCGTGACCGCACTGTGTGCGCGGCCTTCATCCCGTCACGTAGCAGGCCGACAGTTCCGCCAGGCGGGCCCCTTGCCCTTGCCCCACAGATAAATCATTCATTCTGCGGGTGCGGTGTCGATGCGGTGGGTGTCACTCTACCGAAGGCGCTGAAGGCGTCTCCGGATCCGGCGGCAGCTCCTGAGGCGGCGATGCAGGCGCGGGATCACCCTCCGGCGGCACCTCCTGCGGCGGCTCATGCGCCGGTGGATCGCCTCGGCCGGGTTCTTCCACCGGCGGCGCGGGCGGCATGGGGTCCGGGGTCGGGTCCGGCACCTGGGCGATCGCATGATCGCGTGGGGTCATCGCTTCACTGTCCAGTGGCATGTACATCGCACGTTGTCCTGTTGTGGGGCGGCTTGGACGCTACGCGGCATCCCGTCAACGTCCAGCGAGGGCAGCACCGCCGCGCGCGAGCCCGAGCGGCGGATCAGTCGTCGCCTCCGGAAGGGCTTTTATGCACCGTGATCTCGCCCGAGGTTTCCAGCACGGCCAGCTCGACCTGCCCGAAGCCCTCACAGCCATTCGCGCGCATCGCCACCTCCAGATCCGCCGGACTGACATTGCAGCGTTTTACCTGCTCCCAGTAGATGGTGCCGTGCCTTGCCAGCACCACGGGCACGCCCTCCACGATCTCGTTGAGCCGTTTGCTGCGCGCACCCAGGAAGCCGACGAACCAGTTCAGGCCGATCAGGGTGGCCGCCAGAATGAGACCGCCTGGCAACGAGGTGTCCTCACCAATCAACGAATTCTGCACGGCCGTGCCCAGCAGCACGATCACCAGGATGTCGAACGGCGTGGACTGGCCCATGGACCGCTTGCCACTCAATCGGGTCAGCAACAGGACCACAACGTAGACCGCGACCGCGCGGAACACGAACTCCCACCATTCCATCCCCAACTCGAACATCTCATGCATCGCGGCAGCCTCCGTGTGGCGAGGCCTGGACGATAGGAACTCACAGGTGAAGCCGGTGGGAGCACCCGCCCTTCACGGCACCCCCGCTCCTGCGTAACAGCGGCAGGGCTAGCGTCGAGCCATTACCGCGCCACCCGTTCGCGCAGGAGACACGCCATGCAGCACGACAAGACCCCGCCCGCCTCCGCCGAAGACGCCCACGCCACGCACAACTGCCCGCCGGCGGAAGGCACCGTCGACAAGAAGCGCACGTCGGAGAACCACGATGAGGCGCTGGAAGAGACCTTCCCGGCCAGTGATCCGATTTCCCCGTTCGTCGCGGCCAAGCCACCGAAGGACGACAAGGACGCGAAAGATCCCGATGCGGCGCACCTGAAGACCCGGAACGAGGGCTGCAACCAGCACGGCCATGGCAAGGGAGGCAAAGCCGGTGAAGGTGAGCCGGATGGCGTGCGCGAGGACGACGGCATTACCCAGCCAAACTTCGGCCAGCACGGTACGGCCGGCAAACAGACGCTGGATCGCTGATCAAACGAGGACCTCTCATGACTACTGCACCGCGAGCACCGGCGACCGAAGAAGATGACCAGCAGAAGAGCCATACCCCGGACAAGCTGAGGAACGATGATGCCCGGTGGAAGGACAAGGACATGCCCGAGGCAGAGCATGGAGCGACGCCTGAGGACTATGAGCGTCCGCCAGCACCGTAGTTTGCGCGGCGCCTCCCCCAGCTGGGCTGGCGATATGCTCTGGAAGGGTATCCGGCTGCAGAACCCACCTGTTTGCCTGTATCCTTGCAGGCCGTTTTGGCCCCGTAGCTCAGCTGGATAGAGCGTCCCCCTCCTAAGGGGAAGGTCGCCCGTTCGAATCGGGCCGGGGTCACCACCATCGGATGCTCTCGCGCCATCGCCTGCCGGGCGGATTACTGCCGCCGTGGGGGTGCCAAGTGGTGCGCTTCACCGCCAGATGAGGCATTGCGCCCCTCTGTTACCATTCGGGGCTGAGCTTGCCGCCCCCCACCCTGCCAGCGGCCAGCGCCTTACAAACGCAACGCAACAGGAGTTTGCATGTCCTCTGACCTGCTCAAGGCCCTCGGCCTCGACGCGACCAACGCTGGCACCTACCTTGGCAACGGCGAGTGGTCCTCGGCCACCAATGCCGGGGTGATCACCCCGGTGAACCCGACCACCGGCGAAGCCATCGCACAGGTCTACGCGACCACCGACGCCGACTACGAAACCATCGTCGCCCGCGCCCAGGAGGCCTTCAAGGTCTGGCGCACCACCCCGGCCCCGCGCCGTGGCGAAGCCGTGCGCCTGTGTGGCGAGGCCCTGCGCGCCAACAAGGATGCCTTGGGCTCCCTGGTCGCGCTGGAAATGGGCAAGAGCAAGCCCGAGGGCGATGGCGAAGTGCAGGAGATGATCGACATCGCCGATTTCGCCGTGGGCCAGAGCCGCATGCTCTATGGCTACACGATGCATTCCGAGCGCCCGGGCCACCGCATGTATGAGCAGTACCAGCCGCTGGGCCTGGTCGGCATCATCAGTGCGTTCAACTTCCCGGTCGCGGTGTGGGCATGGAACTCGTTCCTGGCCACGATCTGCGGCGATATCTGCCTGTGGAAGCCCTCCAACAAGACCCCGCTCACCGCGATCGCCTCCATGCGCATCTGCAATGAAGCGCTGCGTGACGGCGGGTTCCCGGACCTGTTCTTCCTGATCAACGATGCCGGCACCGAGCTGTCGCAGAAGATGGTGGCCGACAAGCGCGTGCCGCTGATCAGCTTCACCGGTTCGACCCAGGTCGGCCGCCAGGTCGCCGAGAAGGTCGCGCATCGTCTGGGCCGCTGCCTGCTGGAGTTGGGCGGCAACAACGCGATCATCCTGGATGAAACCGCCGATCTGAAACTGGCGATCCCGGGCATCGTCTTCGGCGCCGTCGGTACCGCCGGCCAGCGCTGCACCACCACGCGCCGCCTGATCGTGCACGAGTCCATCCATGACGATGTGCTGGCCACGCTGATCAAGGCGTACAAGCAGGTAGAAGGCAAGATCGGCGATCCGACCGACCCGGCCAACCTGATGGGCCCGCTCAACAGCGACGGCGCCGTGCAACAGTTCCTGGCCTCGATCGAGAAGGCCAAGGCCAGCGGCGGCACCGTGCAGACCGGTGGCACCCGCATCGACCGCGCCGGCAACTTCGTGCTGCCGGCCATTGTGACCGGCCTGAAGAACAGCGATGAGGTCGTCCAGCATGAGACCTTCGCCCCGATCCTGTACGTGATGAAGTACAGCACGCTCGACGAAGCGATCGACATGCAGAACGGCGTGCCGCAGGGCCTGTCTTCCTCGATCTTCACCACCAACCTGAAGACCGCCGAGCGCTTCCTCTCGGCCGCGGGTTCGGACTGCGGTATCGCCAACGTCAACATCGGCACTTCGGGTGCGGAGATTGGTGGTGCGTTTGGTGGCGAGAAGGACACCGGCGGTGGCCGTGAGTCCGGCTCGGATGCCTGGAAGGTCTACATGCGCCGCCAGACCAACACCATCAACTACTCCGATTCGCTGCCGCTGGCCCAGGGCATCAAGTTCGACCTGTGATGGAACCCGCGCCCCATCTGCCGGCCGGCCCGCGCCTGGAGTTCACCGGGCGCCGGGTGTTGATCGCCGGCGGCAGCAAGGGCATCGGGCGCGCGGTGGCGCTGGCGTTTGCTTCGGCAGGCGCCCGCGTCTCGGTCTGCGCACGCGGTGAGGCCGGTCTGGCCGCGCTGCGTGCGGATGCCGCGGCCCTGGGTCTGGCCGTGCACACGGCCAGTGCCGATCTCGCCCAGCTGGACGACATCGGCCGCTGGCTGGCCGATGCCGCTCAGGCGCTGGGCGGCATCGATGTGCTGGTCAACAACGCGACCGGTTACGGCATGGCCGACGACGAGGCGGGCTGGGAAGCCAGCTTGAACGTCGACCTGATGGCGGCGGTGCGCGCCTCGCGGCTGGCCCTGCCCTGGCTGCAGCAGTCCAGCGATGCCTGCATTCTCAATCTGGCTTCGATCGCGGCCCAACAGCCGCGCCCGGGTGGCGCGCCGTACGCGGCAGCCAAGGCCGCGCTGATGCACTACACCACCTCGCAGGCCTTGGCGCTGGCGCCGCAGCGGATCCGCGTCAATGCCATTGCTCCGGGCTCGATCGAGTTCGAGGATGGCTTGTGGGCGCGCCGACGCGAGCAGGACCCGGAGCTGTATCGAAATACCCTGGCGAAGATCCCGTTCGGTCGCTTCGGCGAGCCGGCCGCCATCGCCCACGCCGCGCTGTTCCTGTGCTCGCCACTGGCGGGCTGGATCACCGGGCACACCTTGAATGTGGATGGTGGCCAGGTCCTGATGGGATAAACCCGCCGCTGGCCCTATCATCGAACCACCCCACCGCGACCAGGACCTGCATGAGCCTTCCGCCCCGACAAACCAGTGCCATGGCCGTGGTCAGCCTGATCATGGGCATCCTCGGCTGGACCGCCCTGCCCTTCATCGGCAGCATCGCGGCGATCGTCACCGGCCACCTGGCCCGCGCCGAGATCCGCCGCCGCCCACTGGAACTGGAAGGCGACGGCATGGCCCTGGCCGGCCTGATCCTGGGCTGGATCATCGTGATCGGCAGCCTGCTCGCGCTGGTGGTGATCCTGTTGTTCTTCGGCGGACTGGCCTGGTTTGCCGCTTCCCAATCGTGAGGTGCACATGAGCCGCTCGGATTCGACCGAACGCTTCAGCAGTCGGGTGGCCGACTACGTCCGCTACCGTCCCGACTATCCCCCGGCACTGCTGGATTGGCTGCACCACGACATCGGTGTGGCCGCCGAAACGCTGGTCGCCGACATCGGCGCCGGCACCGGCATTTCCACCCGGCTGTTCCTGGCCGCTGGCCACCCGGTCATCGCGGTGGAGCCAAATGCCGCGATGCGCGAGGCCGCCGAACAGTTGCTCGCACCGGACTACCTGCGCCTGAAGATCGCCGACGGCACCGCTGAAGCAACCGGCCTTGCCGATGACAGCGTCGGCCTGGTCGCCGCCGCACAGGCCTTCCACTGGTTTGACACCACCGCGGTACGCCACGAATGGGCGCGGATCCTGCAGCCCGAAGGCATGGCCCTGATCTTCTGGAACTCGCGTCTGCTCGATGCCTCCCCGTTCCTGATCGGCTACGAACAGTTGCTGCTGGAATTCGGCACCGACTACACCGAGGTGGCCGAGCGCTACCAGGACGATGACACCATGCGCGCATGGTTCGGTAACGGCCTGCGTGGGATGGCCCGGCTGCCGAACGTGCAGCGCATGGACCTGGATGGCCTGCGTGGCCGCCTGCTCTCCTCGTCGTATGCCCCGCAGGCCGGTCACCCGCGCCACGCGCCGATGCTGGCCGCGCTGCAGCAGCTGTTCGACGCCCACGCGGTGGACGGCCAGATCGCTTTTGAATACCAAACCCGTGCCTTTGTCGGCACGCTGGACTGATTGAACGCCATGTACTCGTTTGCCCGCCCCTTCCTGTTCGCCCTTGATGCAGAACGCGCCCACGGCCTTGGCCTGAGCGCGCTGGACCTTGCCTATCGCACCGGCACCACGCCGCTGATGGGCCGCCGCATCGACCCGCTGCCGACCAACGCGTTCGGAGTGAGTTTCCCGAATCCGGTGGGTCTGGCCGCCGGCCTGGACAAGAACGGTGAGCACATCGATGCGCTGCTGGCACTGGGCTTCGGCTTCGTGGAGATCGGCACGATCACCCCGCGCCCGCAGGCGGGCAATCCGAAGCCGCGTCTGTTCCGGCTGCCGGACCACCAGGCCATCATCAACCGCATGGGCTTCAACAACCTGGGCGTGGATGCGCTGGTCCGCAATGTCGAGCGCGCCAAGCGCCGCACCGGGCTACTCGGCATCAACATCGGCAAGAACAAGGACACCCCGAACGAACACGCGTTCGACGATTACCAGCACTGCCTGCAGAAGGTGTATCCGCTGGCCGACTACATCACCGTCAACATCTCCTCGCCGAACACCGCCGGCCTGCGCGAGCTGCAGGAAGAGACCGCCCTGCGCCAGCTGATTTCGCAGCTGCGCGACAGCCAGGAAACCCTGGCGGCCAAGCACGGCAAGCGCGTGCCAATGCTGGTCAAGGTCGCTCCGGATCTGAGCGACCGTGACATCGACGCCGCCGCGCGCGTGCTCGGCGAACTCGAGGTGGACGGCGTGATCGCCACGAACACCACCATCGACCGCAGTGCGGTGGCCGGTGACCCGCGTGCCAACGAAGCCGGCGGCCTGTCCGGCGCGCCGCTGCTGGGCCAGTCCACCCTGGTGCTGCGCCGACTGCGCGCGCGCCTGCCCGAATCGATGCCGCTGATCGGCGTGGGCGGTATTCAATCCGGTGCGGATGCGGTGGCCAAGATGGCCGCCGGTGCGGCGCTGGTGCAGTGCTACAGCGGCCTGATCTTCCGTGGCCCGGAGCTGGTGCACGAGTGCGTGGAAGCCATCCGCCGCCGCAGAGAGGCGCCAAGCCGTGGCGCGGTGGCACCGCTGTGAACGACGCCATGACTGCCTGGTCCATTACCGAGAACGCCTCGCTCAAGGCGCTCAACACCTTTCACGTCGACGCCACCGCTGCGCAGCTGCTGGAGGTGTTCGATCCTTCCGTGCTGCCCGAGGTGCTGACGCTGCCGCGCGTCGCCGAACAACCGCTGCTGGTACTGGGCAGCGGCAGCAATGTGCTGATCGCCGACAACGTGGAGGGCACCGTGCTGGTGTTCGCCAACCGCGGCATCGAAATCCTCGAGCACCGCGCCGACCACACCATCGTGCGCGCCGGTGCCGGCGTGAACTGGCATGGCCTGGTGATGTGGTCGCTGCAGAACGGTCTCTCCGGGCTGGAGAACCTGGCCTTGATCCCCGGCACTGCCGGCGCCTCACCGATCCAGAACATCGGCGCCTATGGCGCGCAGGTCGGTGAGTTCATCCAGGCCTTGGATGCCTGGGACCGACACGAAAACGACTGGGTGCGCTTGGATGCCGAAGGCTGCCAGTTCGGTTACCGCGACAGCATCTTCAAGCGCGACCCCGACCGCTACCTGATTACGGCGATCGAACTGCGCCTGCCCCTGCTGCATGGCCTGCGCCTGGGCTATGCCGGGATCGCCGAGGAAATGGCGGCGATGGGTGTGGAGCTGCCGGTGGCCGCCGATGTGGCCAACGCGGTGATCAACATCCGCCGCCGCAAGCTGCCGGATCCGGACGTACTGGGCAACGCAGGCAGCTTCTTCAAGAACCCGATCCTGCCCTTGGAGCAGGTGGAAGTACTACTGCAGCACTTCCCCGAGCTGCCGGTGTTCCCGGCCGACGACGACAGCCGTCGCAAGATCTCCGCGGCCTGGATGATCGAAAGCTGCGGCTGGAAGGGCTACCGCGATGGCGATGCCGGCGTGGCCCCGAGCCATGCGCTGGTGCTGGTCAATTACGGCCAGGCCACCGGTGAAGAACTGCTCGCGTTGGCGCGGCGGATCTCCGCCTCGGTCCTGGAGAAGTTCGGCGTGCCGATCGAACCGGAGCCCAGGCTGATCGGCGCGCAGTGGTGAACCCCGCCCCCGCGTTGCCGGTGGCCACGCCATTGCGGGCCGCCCTGCTGATGCTTGGCAGTACCTTGGCCTTTGGCCTGATGGCGATCGCGATCCGCTACGCCACCCGTTACGTGCCCACCCAGGAAGTGGCGTTCTTCCGCAACGCCTTCGGCCTGCTGGCGCTGCTGCCGATGCTGATCCGCCCGGGCAGCGCGCCGCTGAAGACGCAGCAGCTGCCACGCTACTTCCTGCGCAGTGCGATCGGGCTGGCCTCGATGCTGTGCGCGTTCTGGGCGATCGGACATTTGCCGATCTCCCAGGCGATCTCGCTCTCCTACTCCACACCGCTGTTCGTGACCATCGCTGCCGTGCTGTGGCTGGGCGAGACGGTGCGCATGCGCCGCTGGGCGGCGGTGATCATCGGCTTCATCGGCGTGCTGATCATCGTGCGCCCCGGTTCGACCAGCTTCACCCCTGGCACCCTGGTCGCGGTGGGCGCCGCGGTATTGAGCTCACTGGTGGCGATCCAGATCAAGCAGCTCACCCGTGTCGACAGCGCGGACACGGTGGTGTTCTACACCTATGTGTTCTGGGTGCCGCTGTCGCTGGTGCCGGCCCTCTTCGTGTGGGTCTGGCCGACCGGCCTGGCCTGGGTCTGGCTGGTCGCGACCGGCGTGCTCGGCACGCTGGGCCAGCTCCTCTGGACACGCGCCCTGCGCCTGGGCGAGGTCTCCGCGTTGACCCCGATCAGTTTCATGCAACTGCCGCTGGTGAGCCTGCTGGGCTGGCTGCTGTTCAATGAAACGCTGGACCGTTGGACCGTCATCGGCGCCGGCATCATCCTCGGCGCCAATGCCTACATTGCCCACCGCGAAGCGGTGCTGGCACGCCGAGCGAAATCGCAGGCCGTCACCGCAGCCGCCAAGCCGGGGGAATAGACCCCGCATGGGGTGATGCGTGGATGCTCTCCAGGCTCAATCCGACCCGAACAGATCCCGCGTGTAGACCTTGCTTGCCACGCCCTCCAGCTCCGGCGTCAGCCGGTTGGCGACGACGATGTCCGCCTCGTCCAGGAACGCCACGAGATCATTGACCACGCGGGAGCGGTAGAAGGTCGGCTCGGTCAGCACCGGCTCGTACACGATGACGTCGATGCCCTTGGCCTTGATCCGCTTCATCACGCCCTGCACCGCCGAGGCGCGGAAGTTGTCCGAGCCGGCCTTCATCACCAGCCGGTAGATGCCCACCACTTTCGGGTTGCGCGCCACGATGTCATCGGCGATGAAATCCTTGCGCGTGCGGTTGGCCTCGACGATGGCGTGGATCAGGTTCTGCGGCACCTTGCTGTAGTTCGCCAGCAACTGCTTTGTGTCCTTGGGCAGGCAGTAACCGCCGTAGCCGAAGGACGGGTTGTTGTAATGACCGCCGATGCGCGGATCCAGGCTGACGCCTTCGATCATCTGGCGCGTATCCAGCCCGTGCGCACTGGCGTAGGTATCCAGTTCGTTGAAGTAGGCCACCCGCATTGCCAGGTAGGTATTGGAGAACAGCTTGATCGCCTCCGCCTCGGTGGCATCGGTGAACAGCACCGGCACGTCCTTCTTGATCGCGCCTTCTTTCAGCAGGTCGGCAAACACCGCGGCGCGCTCGGACCGCTCGCCCACGATGATCCGGCTCGGGTGCAGGTTGTCGTGCAGCGCGCGGCCTTCGCGGAGGAATTCCGGCGAGAACAGAATGTTGTCGGTGTTGAACCTGGCCCGCAGCGCGGCCGTGCAGCCGACCGGCACGGTCGACTTGACCACGATGACCGCCGACGGATGGATCCGCACCACATCGGCGATCACTGCCTCGACCGAGCCGGTGTTGAAGTAGTTCGAGGTGGGGTCGTAATCGGTCGGCGTAGCGACGATGACGAAGTCCGCACCTTCATAGGCCTGCGCAGGATCCAGCGTGGCGGTGAGGTTCAGCGCGCGATGGGCGAGAAAATCCTCGATCTCGGCATCCTCGATGGGCGACTGGCGGGCATTGATCATCGTCACCTTGGCCGGGTCGATGTCCAACGCCACCACCTCGTGATGCTGCGCGAGCAGCACCGCGTTGGACAGGCCTACGTATCCGGTTCCGGCGACGGCAATCTTCATTGAGGTCTTTCGTTGACAGCGTCCTGCGTGAACGGCGGATGTTATCAAACGCCGTGTGTTGGACCGTCCGCGCAGGGGGGCGGCAGGATGGCTGTGCATGCTGCTTCCTGCGGTGCCGGTCTCCCGGCCCCGTCTTCCGTGGTGGAGACCCGACTTACAGACACATGCTTCACTACGCGCCACTATTGGCGCTTTAAACTCGATTTTACTGAATAATGCGCCATATCTGACACCTTACTGTGAACAGAATATAGTTCACATAACGCGTCATACTTGACGCCTTATCCAGATAGTGCGATACAAAGCGTCAGGAGGGTCACTTTATGGCGATCACTGATCTGATGACAGACGAGGCAGTCCTGGTTGAGCTGGGGCAACGTCTTGCCCGCGCGCGGCTTTCACAGGGCATCACCCAGGAGCAGCTCGCCGATGCCGCGGGCGTCTCCAAGCGCACCGTGCAGCGGCTGGAAGACGGCACGCCCGCCCAGCTGGCGAATCTGATCCGTTGCCTGCGCGCGCTCGGCAGGCTGGATGCGCTGGACGTGATGCTGCCCAGCGACGGCCCCAATCCGATCGATCTGCTGGAGCGCCGCGGCCACCCGCGCCAGCGCGCGCGACCGGCGGTGGCAGAGCCCGCACCGGCCAAGCCTTGGACCTGGGGCGATGAGCAATGAGCACCACGGCGGAGGTGCGCCTGTGGGGCAGCCGGATCGGTGCGGTGACGCTGGCCGACGGCGAGCGGATCGCACAATTTGCCTACGACCCGGCCTTCGCGCGGTCCAGCATCGAGGTCGCCCCGCTGACCCTGCCGCTCGCGGCGGATCGGATCTACAGCTTCCCCTCCCTCAACCCGGCAAGCTTCCATGGCCTGCCCGGCCTGCTCGCCGACGCCCTGCCGGACAAGTACGGCAATACCCTGATCAACGCGTGGCTGGCCACCCAGGGCCGCACGCCGGACAGCTTCAATGCGGTGGAGCGGCTGTGCTACACCGGCGCGCGCGGCATGGGCGCGCTGGAGTTCTCGCCGGTACATGGTCCGCGCGTGCGCACGGCACACAAAATCCAGATCGATGCGCTGGTCGCACTGGCCACCGAGGTCCTGAGCAACCGCGACAACCTGCGCGCCTCGTTCGGCGATGAAGAACGTGCCGATGCGCTGCGCGACATTCTGCGCGTGGGTACCTCGGCCGGTGGCGCACGCGCCAAGGCCGTGATCGCCTGGAACGAAGACACCGGTGAGGTCCGATCGGGCCAGGCCGCGGCCGCGGCAGGCTTCAGCTACTGGCTGCTCAAGTTCGATGGCGTCCAGAACAACCGCGACAAGGAACTGGCGGACCCCAAGGGCTACGGCGTGGTCGAGTACGCGTACGCACTGATGGCGCGTGATGCGGGCATCCAGATCAGCGAGTGCCGGCTGCTGGAGGAAGGCGGCCGCCGCCATTTCATGACCCAACGCTTTGATCGCACCGATGCCGGGGGTAAGCGCCATATGCAGTCGTTGGCGGCGATGGCCCACGTCGACTTCAATGATCCCACGGCGTACTCCTACGAGCAGGCCTTGCTGGTCATGCGCCAGTTGCGCCTGCCCATGGCGCAGCTGGAGGAACAGTTCCGGCGGATGGTGTTCAACGTGGTCGCGCGCAACCAGGACGACCACGTCAAGAATATCGCCTACCTGATGGATCGGCAGGGCCAGTGGTCGCTGTCGCCCGCGTTCGACATCACCTGGGCATACAACCCGGACGGCGACTGGACGGCCCGGCACCAGATGTCGATCAACGGCAAGCGCGAGGGGTTCGATCTGGCCGACCTGGCCGCCTGTGCCGCGACGGCCTCGATCAATGCCCGCCGCGCCCGGGACATCATCGAGCAGGTCCGGCAAAGCGTGCTGCGCTGGCCGCAGTTTGCCGATCAGGTCGGCGTCGCCGAGGTCTGGCGCGATCAGATCCGCGGCAGCCTGCGCACGGACATTCGCTGAGCTGCGCATTCAGATCGCCAACCCGGCCACTGAGGGGCGCGCTCAATATTGCGACGCGTCATGTAAACGGTTACAGCCCCTGCTAGCTTTGGCCCACCCCGATCGCGGGGTGGTTCCAGATCAGGAGCACGTTGATGGGGCTGCATGCTGACCGTTCGACTGTTGTGCACCGGCCGCGCCGCGTCCTGGCTGCCACCCTGCTCGCCTCCGCCCTCGCGCTGAGCCTGTCCGCGGCTGCCCAGAGCCTGCCGCCGCGCAGCCAATGGCAGGCCAGCAGCTCCTCGCAGCAGGTCCCGGCGATGGCGGTCAGCCACCTCATCGATGGCGATGCGAAGACGGTGACCGGCGGCGCGTTCAGCCCCGGCCACTGGTTCCAGGTGGACCTGGGCACGCCGAGCACGCTCAGCGGCGCGCAGATCACCTGGGATGTGTCCAATCCCGAGGGCTACAGCCTGCAGACCTCGCTGGACGGGCAGCAGTGGCAGCCGGCCTACACCATGCGCGATTCGCTCGGCGGTATCGAGACGCTCTACTTCGCCCCGCGCCCGGCGCGCTACCTGCGCCTGGCGAGCCCGGCGCGCACCTCGGACTGGGGGGTATCGATCTTCGAACTGGAGCCATTGGACAGCACCACTACTGCGCGCGTAGCCGGCGTGGATGCAGCCCAAGCCGCGGCGCTCTGGCAAGGCGGCAGCGCGGTCACGCTTCCGCGTGGCAAGGACGGCACCCACATGCTTGAGATCACGCTGCCCCGTGCCGTGACCACCACCGGGTTGGCCGTAGACTGGACAGGCGCGCATGGCGCTGCTCGGCTGCAGGCACGCGATGCGCAGGGGCGCTGGGTGGACCTTGCGCGCGACCCGCAGGCCGGTACACGGCAACAGAGTTGGCTGGCTGGCAACGCCGCCGTGACCGCCACAGCGCTGCGGCTCACCGTGGAGGGTGATGCGGCACAGGTTGACCGCCTGCGCCTGCTCGGCCCGAACGCCGTGATGACGCCAATGAAGCGCTATCAGATCGCCGCCAGTGGCGCGCAACGCGCGTTGTTTCCGGCCTCGCTGCACATGCAGCAGACCTACTGGACCGCGGTCGGCATCCACGCCGGCCGGCAGAAATCGATCTTCGACGAATACGGCAACCTCGAGGCCTTCAAGGGCGCGCCGCTGGTGCAGCCGATCTGGCGCAACGCAGACGGTGTTGCCACAGGCGCCGCAGACCAGCCAGTGCAGCACGCACTGCGCAACGACTGGAAGCCGATGCCCTCGGCCACCTGGTCGCCGCAACCCGACCTTGAACTCCAGAGCGAGGCGTTTGCGGTCGAGCTCGGTGGCCAGCCGGTGACCTTCGTGCGTCACCGCCTGCGCAACACCGGCAGCGCGCCCATCGACGGTACCTTGACCCTGGCAGTGCGGCCGATGCAGATGAATCCGCCGTGGCAGAACGGAGGCCTGTCACCGATCCGCGAGGTCGCCATCGAGGGGCAGCGCGTGCGCATCAACGGTCGCACCCTGCTGCAGTCGCTGACGCCGGTGGATGCTGCCGGTGCGGCACCGTTCGGCCCGGACGGCAGCACCGAGATCACCGCGGCGATCGCTGGCGGCACGTTGCCTGCGGCGATGCAGGCAAGCGACCCCGAGGGTCTCGCCTCCGCCGCACTGGCCTACCGCATCCAGCTCGCGCCGGGTGCCACCCGCTCGGTGGTGGTCGCCTTCCCGCTCGGCACCGCGGCAACAGCCAAAGACGGCTCCCTGCCGGATGCGCCCGCGCTGGATCTGTCCGGCACACCCCGTGCACCCGATGCCGCCTACGACGCGCTGGCCAAACGTGCATCGGACGACTGGCAGACGCGCCTGGGCCAGGTCGGGCTGCGTCTGCCTGATCCCTCTCTCGTGGACATGCTGCGCGCGCAGGCCGCCTACATGCTGATCAACCAGACCGGCCCGGCGATGCAGCCCGGCCCGCGCAACTACAACCGGTCCTTCATCCGCGACGGCATGGCTACCTCGGCGGTACTGCTGCGCATGGGCGAATCCAAGGTCGCGCGCGACTACCTGGCCTGGTACAGCGAGCACGGCGTGCACGCCAACGGCCTGGTCTCGCCGATCCTCAACGACGACGGCAGCGTCAACACCGGCTTCGGCTCGGATATCGAATACGACAGCCAAGGCCAGTACATCAGTCTGGTCGCCGACGTCGCGCGGCTGGATGGCGGGCCGGAGTCGGTGCGCGCGTATCTGCCCAAGGTGAAGGCGGCAATGCGCTTCCTGCAGGAACTACGCGAGCGCACACTGGTGCCCGGCTACCTGGCCAGCCAGCCCGCGCCGGAGCGTTTCGCCGGCATCCTGGCACCATCGATCAGCCACGAGGGCTACCCGTCGCCCACGCACAGCTACTGGGACGACTACTGGGGCCTGAAGGGCTGGCATGACGGCGCATGGTTGGCCGAGTCGCTGGGCGATCACGAAACCGCTGCATGGGCGCGCGGGCAGTACACCGCCCTGCACGATGCGCTGGCCGCCTCGATCCGCGCCACGATGGCGTGGAAGGGCATCGACTTCATTCCCTCTTCGGCCGACCTCGGCGATGGCGACCCGACCGGCGTATCGATCGCACTGGACCCCACCGGCGCGCAGGATGTGCTGCCGGCCGAGGCACTGCGCACCACGTTCGCGCGCTATCTGGACGATGTCCGCAAGCGCAGCCGGCCGGACGCGCTCTATGCGTATACCCCGTACGAAATCCGCAATGTGCTGAGCTACGTACATCTGGACCAGCCCGAGGCGGCCGATGAACTGCTGCAGGGACTGCTGCATGACCGCCGCCCGCTGGAGTGGCAGGTGCTGGCCGAGGTCGTGCATTCGCGCTCGCGCTTCCCTCGCTATCTCGGCGACATGCCGCATACCTGGATCGGTGCGGAGTACGGGCGCACGCTGTTCGGGATGCTGATGCGCGAAGACGATGACGCGCTGTCGCTGCTGCCGGGTGCACCACCGTCATGGGTGGCCGGCGACGGGTTGGCGGTGGATCGCCTGCCGACCGCCTATGGGACCCTGGCGATGCAGGCAATGCAGCGCGATGGCACGCTGCAGGTCACACTGGGCAAGGGGCTGCGCAAGGACACCGCGGTACGCGTGTGGTGGCCAAGCCGCACGCGCCCATCCTCCGTGCGGATCGATGGGCGCAGCGTGCGTGATTACGATGCACGGGGCGTATTGATCAGCGCGCCGTTCCGCAGATTGGAGGCGACGTGGTGAGCGTCAGACACTCCCCTCGTGCTCATGCAGGGTGATCAGCGATTCCATCAGGTCTTCGTCCGCACTCGCGCACACGGCCAACAGCACCGCTTCCTCGCAGCCGGTATCGACGATGTAGGCGTGGCCCATCTGGCTGTCGATGTAGATGCCCTGCCCGGTTTCCAGCACCACCGGATCGTAGAACTCGGTGTGGACCTGGATGCGGCCTTCCAGCACGTGCACGTATTCCTCGCCCGGGTGGCGGACCAGGTCGCCGAATTCGGCAGTGGTCTTGGCGCGCACCTTGGTCAGGATCGGAATCATCCGCTTGCGCCGCAATTCGGTGCACAGATAGTAGTAGTCGTAGTTGTCGGTCTGGACCCGCAGCGCCTTGTCCAGCGAGCCGAGGCTGCGCCGGGCGGTGACCGGCTTGGGCGCGCTGTCGCTGTCCGGCTCGGAGAACAGCTCGGACATGCGCAGGTTCAGGCGCTGCGCCAGGTGCTGGAGCTTGTCGTAGGTCAAGGTCAAGCGGTCATGCTCGATCTTGGACAGCGTGGACAGGGGGATTTCGGTGTGCTCGCTCATTTCCTTGAGCGTCCAACCCTGGCGGGTGCGAAGACCGCGCAGCAGGGTTCCGAGCGTCGGGCTTTTGGGGCTCATCGACAGGACCTTTGGGCTATTGCTGGTGAAGTTGCGGATACGATACTACGTAGACATGAATGCCATCCTGATCAGGATGGTTTCTTGGCGCGTTTGTCTCTTATTGCGGTGCCCAGACCGCTGAAAACGTTCTCAACGAGCCGATAACCCCGTCTTCAGAGCGTACAAAGCGCCCTATTCACGCATGCTGGCGCAGCCCGTCGACGATCACGCGCATTTGACAATTCTCTAATCAGGAATATTGTTGTCTGATTGAGATGGTTTTAAGGGGATCGTCACATGCGTGTGTTATCAGGGCTTGTCGCGGTGTGTTGTGGACTGCTGGTTTCCTTCCATGCCAACGCACAGCGGCCGCCGGCCCCGCCGCAGGCGGCGACGCCACCCGCCACGGGGTCGGCTGACCGCTTGACGGCGGACGATGCCACCACCTGGCTGGATGGCTTCATGCCCTATGCGATCGCACGCGGGGACATCGCCGGTGCGGTGGTGACCGTCGTCAAGGACGGCCAGATCCTGGTCCGTCGCGGCTACGGCGTCTCCGATGTGGCCAAGCAGACGCCGGTGGATCCGGACCGCACCCTGTTCCGGATGGCCTCGGTCTCCAAGCTGATGACCTGGACCGCGGTGATGCAGCTGGTGGAAGCCGGCAAGCTGGATCTGGACGCGGACATCAACCAGTACCTGGATTTCAAGGTGCCCGAACGCGGCCTGCCGATCACGCTGCGCCAGCTGATGACGCACACCGGTGGCTTCGAGGCCAACATCAAGTACATGTGGACCAGCGAGGCGGTGGCCGAGGCCGGCGGCATCGAACTGGGGCCGTACCTCAAGCGCCGCGTGCCGGCGCAGATCTTCGCGCCGGGCACTGTGCCCGCGTACTCCAATTACGGCACCAGCCTGGCCGGCTACATCGTCGAGCGTGTGTCGGGCCAACCGTTCGCCGAGTACGTCGAGCAGCACATCTTCGTGCCGCTGCAGATGCAGCACGCCAGCTTCCGCCAGCCGCTGCCACCGGCGTTGCGTGCCCTGGTCACCCAGGGCTACGCACTGGGCTCGGGCAAGCCGCGGGCGTTCGAGGTCACCCCATCCGCCCCGGCCGGTGCGCTGTCGGCGACCGGCAGCGACATGGCGCGCTTCATGATCGCGCACCTGAGCGCGGCGGGCGGCCATGACACGGCCATCCTGAAAGCGGCGACCAGCCAGCTCATGCTGACCCCGCAGACGCGCTTCGCGCCGCCGCTCAACACCATGGCGCTCGGCTTCTATGAGATCGACGTCAATGGCCAGCGCGTGGTGTCCCACGCCGGTGACACCTACTCCTTCCACTCGCAGCTGTTCCTGTTCCGCGACCACGATGTCGGCCTGTTCGTTTCGCTCAACAGTGCCGGCGCCAATGGCATCACCGGCCCGATCCGGCGTGAGCTGCTGGAGAACTTTGCCGATCGCTATTTCCCGGCCGCTACTCCGGCCCCGGCCGTGGCCGCCGACGCCGCGCTGGCCAAGCAGCAGGCTCGCCTGCTGGCCGCACCGAGCTATCTCGATTCGCGCCGTGCCGAAACCGGCATCGGCCGCACCGGCATCCTCACCCAGACGCGCCTGGAAGCACTCGACGATGGCAGCCTGCGTCTACCGCGCCTGAAGCAGCCCAACGGGCAGCCGACCACCTTCAAGCCGATTGGACCGTGGCTGTGGCAGGCGAGCAACAGCGAACTGCGCCTGGCCGCCATCCTCAAGGATGGGAAGCCGGTCGGCTTCGCGGTGGATTCGTCCTCGCCGTTCAACGTATTCCTGGCCGCGGAAGGCTACCGCTCGGCGCTGTGGCTCAAGCCGTTGCTGACCGCGGCCGTGACCGTGCTGGCGTTGTCCGCACTGGCCTGGCCGATCGCGGCGTTCGTGCGGCGTCGTCATGGCCGTGTGCTCGGCTGGCCGCGCAGCACTCTGCTGGCCTATCGCCTGAGCCGCGCCGCCTGCTGGTTCCTGCTGCTGGTGCCTGCCGCGGCGCTGGCGGTGATGGCGTGGGCATCGGCGGATTTCGCCCGCCTCGATGACCGGCTCGACCCCACCATCATCGCGCTCGGCATCGCCTCGGTGATCGCCATTGTCGGCGGCATCGGCGCGACGGCCTGGAATCTGGTGCAGACCTTCCGCGCCGGGCGCGGCAGGCTCGCGCGCCTGTGGGCCGTGCTGCTGCTGATCGCCGCCTGCGTGCTCGCCTATGTGCTGGTCCTGATGGGCCTGGCCGACTTCGCACTCAACTACTGACCCGTAGCCCCACCACGGGGCTGGAGACATCCTGTGAAACTGACCCTGCAGATCGACTCGCTTGCGTTGCTGGCCCCGTTCCGGATCAGCGGCTACGTGTTCGAACACGCCCCGGTACTGCGCGTGGAACTGGAAGACGGCGGCCATCGCGGCCGTGGCGAAGCCAGCGGCGTGTACTACTTCGATGACACGCCCGAGCAGATGCTGGCCACGCTGGAACTGCTGCGTGCGCGGATCGAAGCCGGCATCACCCGCGCCGAGCTGCAGCAGCTGCTGCCGCGCGGTGGCGCGCGCAACGCGCTGGACTGCGCCCTGTGGGATCTGGAAGCCAGCCGCACCGGCAAGCACGCCTGGGCGCTGGCGGGCCTGTCACAGACACGGCCCTTGCTGACCACCTGGACGCTCGGCGCCGATGACCCGGCGACCATGCAATCGATCGCGATCGGGCGCTATGCACCGGCCAAGGCACTCAAGCTCAAGCTCAGTGGCGATCTGGATATCGATGTCGAACGCGTGCGCGCCGTGCGCAAGGTGCGCCCGGACGTCTGGATGGGTGTGGATGCCAACCAGGGCTACAGCGTGGATGTGCTCGATGCGCTGATTCCGGTGCTGCTGGAGAACGACATCCAGCTGCTGGAACAACCCTTGCCGCGCGGCCGCGAAGCCGAGCTCAAGGGCTTCGCACGACCGCTGCCGTTCGCCGCCGACGAGAGTGTGCAGGACGTTTCAGAGATCGACGCGCTGGCAGGCCTGTTCGACGTCATCAACATCAAGCTCGACAAGGCCGGCGGACTCACCGAAAGCCTGGCGATGGTCGGCAAGGCACGCTCGCTGGGCATGCAGGTGATGGTCGGCAACATGATCGGCAGCAGCTGGGCGATGGGCCCGGCCTTCATCGTGGGCCAGCATTGCGACGTGGTGGATCTGGATGGCCCGCTGTTCCTGAGCGACGACCGCGTCCCGGGCCTGCGCTATGACGACGGACTGGTGCACTGCGACGATGCCGTATGGGGCAAGGGAGTGCACGCATGAGCACGACATCGCATCGTCCGCGCGCGACCCAGTGGCGCACGTTGATCTCTGGCATGTTGCTGGCATCGACCGCAGCGTTCTCGCCGCTGCATGCGCAGGCGCCGACGCCCGCTGCTGCACCGGTCCCCGCGACCACCGAATCGCCTGACACCATCACGCCCGCGCCGGCACCGACCGGCACGCTGGATGCGGCGCGCGTGGACACCTTCCTCGATGGCCTGGTGCCGTACCTGATGGCGCAGGGCGATCTTGCCGGCGCCGTGGTTACCGTGGTCGAGAACGGCAAGGTCGTCACCGAGCGCGGCTTTGGCTTCTCCGATGTGGAAAAGCGCACACCGGTGGATCCCAAGACCACCCTGTTCCGCCCCGGCTCGATCTCCAAGCTGTTCGTCTGGACCGCGGTGATGCAGCTGGTCGAACAGGGCAAGCTGGACCTGGACACCGACATCAACACCTACCTGGACATCAAGGTCCCGGCCAAGGGTGAGCCGGTCACGCTGCGCCAGATCATGACCCACACCAGCGGTCTGGAAGAGCGCATGCGCTATCTGATCGTGCTGGGTCCGGACCATCCGGCCAACCGCGACAACTTCCTCAAGGACTGGGTGCCCAACCAGATCTCCGCGCCGGGCACCAAGCCGGCATACTCCAACTACGCCACCGGCATCGCCTCGTACATCGTCGAGCGCGTCAGCGGCCAGCGCTTCGAGGATTACGCCCGCCAGCACATCCTGCAGCCGCTGGACATGCAGTACGCCAGCTTCGAGCAGAAGCTGCCGGCCGAGCTGCTGCCGCATGCCGCCAAGGGCTATCTGCTGGGCTCGGGCAAAAGCTATCCGGCCGAGAAGAACACCGCGCCGGGCGTGGGCGGTCTGTACGCCTCCGGGTCGGCGATGTCACGTTTCATGATGGCCACGCTCAATCATGGCGAGCTTGATGGGCAGCGCATCATGCGCGCCGAGACCAACGCGCAGATGCTGACCCCGCAGGCGGCGATCCTGCCGCATCTGCCGCGCATGACGCTGGGCTGGATGGCCTCGGACACCGGCGGCTACGACACCCGCTCGCACGGCGGCACGATGCTGTTCTTCTACTCGTGGCTGTGGATGATCCCCGAACGCAACATCGGCGTGTTCGTCTCCACCAACAGCGTGGGGCGTGATGCGGCCGGCTCGGCCCTGCGCGCCCAGGTGTGGGAGCGCTTCGTGGAGAACTTCCTGCCGACGCTGCCGATCCAGGCAGCCGGCCCGGGCGTGGATGCCGCTGTCGCGCGCGAACATGCCGCAGCATTGGCCGGCGTGACCTGGCAGAGCACACGCCGTTCGGACAGTTCGTATCTGCGCATGCTCTCGCTGTTCGCGCCGACCCGCGTGCACCCGGAGGACGACGGCACGATCACCGTCGATGGCCAGAAGGGCCTGAACGGTCAACTGCTGCGCTGGCGCGAGGTGTCGCCGTGGTTGTGGCAGCAGGAGAACGGTCGCGGGCTGCTGGAAGTGAAGGTCGAGGATGGCCGGCCGGTGTACTTCTCCGGCGGTCCGTTCGCTTCGGTGTTCGGCTTCGAGCCGATTCCCGCGTGGCGTTCACCGGCGTGGCTGCGCCCTGCGCTGTTTGTCGCACTGGGGTTGCTGACGCTGTCGGCCGTGCTGCGCATCGGTGGCGTGTTCGTACGTCGTTACTACCGGGTCAGCGCACCGGCAGAAGGCCGCGGCCTGCGCCGGCTGCAGACGTTGTCGATCACCACGCAGCTGGGCACTGTGGTCGCCTGGGCGCTGTACGTGAAATCGATCGCGGGGCCGGGCGCGATCTCGTCCTACACCAACGGTCCATTGATCCTGGTGCAGGCGCTGTCGTGGCTGAGCGTGTTGGCAGCCGTGGCCCTGGTGTGGGTGGCGGTCCGCGCGCCGGCCAGCTGGCCCCGCGTGCGCCGCTACGGCGCCGGGGTCGTCGCACTGGCCGGCGTGGTGGTGGCGTTCGTCGCCATCACCCAGCGCCTGATCAGTACCGGCCTGCAGCTCTGACCGACGGACGCCCCGCCCGATGACGATTGATGCACCGCGCAAGGCCTGGTTCGGGCAACCGCCGGGCCTGACCATCCTGTTCCTCACCGAGATGTGGGAGAAGTTTTCCTACTACGGCATGCGCGCGCTGCTGGTCTATTACATGACCAAGCAGCTGCTGTTCTCGCAGGAACAGGCCTCCATGATCTATGGCCTGTACACCGCGCTGGCCTACCTGAGCCCGGTGTTCGGCGGCATGCTCGCCGATCGCTGGCTGGGCAAGCGGCGTGCGGTGATCCTGGGCGGGGCGATCATGGCGTTCGGCCATTTCCTGATGGCCTTCGATGCGCTGCTGTACCCGGCCCTGCTGGCGATCGTGCTGGGCAATGGCCTGTTCCTGCCGACCCTGCCCGGCCAGGTCGGCGATCTGTACCAGCGCGATGATCCGCGTCGTGGCTCGGCGTTCAACGTGTACTACGTGGGCATCAACCTCGGCGCGTTTCTCGCCCCGCTGATCTGCGGCACGCTGGGGGAGGTATACGGCTGGCATGTAGGTTTCTCCGCCGCCGGCATCGGCATGCTGCTGGGGCTGGTGATCTACATCAGCGGGCGCCGCCACCTGCCGCCGGACCCGCCGCGCAGCGAGCGGGCCACATTGCCTTTCTCGGCGCTCTGGCAACCGGCGTACCGCCCGCTGCTGCAGCTGATGGCGATGATTGCCGGGCTCATCGTGGTGTTCCGGCTGGCCTACGAGCAGATCGGCAACACCATCGCGATCTGGCTCGACACCGGCGTGGACCGCGTGCTCACTGCGGACTTCACGATTCCGATGACCTGGTTCTTCTCGCTCAATCCGCTGCTGGTGTTCTTGATCACCCCGCTGCTGGTGCGCCGCTGGACGCGGCAGGCGCGAGGCGGTCGTGAACCTGCGGCGCTGACCAAGATGGCGATCGGCGCCGCCGTGGTCGGCCTGTCGTTCGTGCTGGTGGCGATCCTCGGCGGCGAACCGTCGGCCAAGGTCGGCTGGCTGTGGGCCGCGCTGTTCTTTGCGATCTTCACCTTCGGCGAGCTGTTCATCCTGCCGGTGGGGTTGGGTCTGTTCGCGCGTCTGGCACCCGCAGGCTTCGGCGCGACGATCATCGCGTTCTGGTTCCTCGCGTCCTTCGGCGGCAACCTGCTGGCCGGCGCGGTCGGCATGCTGTGGTCAACGCTGTCCAGCACCGTGTTCTTCTCGCTGATGGGCGCGACCTGCATGCTCGTTGCGGTGCTGCTGCTGCAGCTGGAACGACGCGCGCGGCCGCTGTTGGGGGGCAATGGGACGCCCGCGCGCAACACGTAATCCCGGTCGTTTTTCTGCCTGACCCCGTTCCTGATTCCGGAGAGTCCGCCGCATGCGCAAGACGATGACACGTTCGATCCTGGCCACCACCGTTTCTCTGTGCTGCATGGGCCTTGCCGCCTCTGCCCTGGCCCAGGACGCCGATGCCGACACCGATGGCAACCGCAGCACCCCCGATGTGGTGGAGCTCGATCGCGTGGTGGCCACCGCACAGAAGCGCAGCGAGAACGTCATGGAGGTGGCGGCCGGCGTCAGCGTGATCAGCGAAGAGCGCCTTGAAGCCATTGGTGCGACCCGGCTCAACGACTTCGCCGCGTATGTGCCCGGTTTCCAGGTGGACAGCGGCGGCGCGCCCGGACAGACCACGATGGCCCTGCGCGGAGTCGCGCCTCTCGGGGGCGGCTCGATCATCGGTACCTACATCGATGACACGCCGATCGGCCCGAGCAGCAACAAACAGCGCGCGACCACCTACGCGTTGGACCTGCTGCCGTATGACATCCAGAGCGTGGAAGTGCTGCGCGGTCCACAGGGCACGCTGTACGGCGCCAGCTCGATGGGCGGGCTGTTCAAGTACATCACCAAGGCGGCCGATCCGGATGCGTTCGAGTTTCGCGCCGGTACGGATGTGAACGCCACGAAGGAGGCCGGCGATACCGGCATCGGCGTGCGTACTGCGTTCAACGTACCGCTCATTGAAGGCAAGCTGGCCATGCGCGCCAGCCTCTCGCGTCAGAGCACGCCCGGGTACGTCGACCAGCCCGACCTCATCGGCGAGGATGCCAAGGACAGCAACGGCTACTACCAGCTGGCCTCCCGCCTGGCGCTGACCTGGCGCATCAGCGACACCGCCAACCTGCGCGTGCAGGCGCTCTCGCAGATCGTGGATGCCGACAACTCCAGCGCGGTGGGGCTGACCTACCCCACGCTGGCGCCGATCCGCGGCCCGCTCGAAGGCATCCTGCAGCGCGCGACGCCGTACCGGATGGAAACGGATTACTACTCGGCGATTCTGGACTGGGACCTGGGCAGTGTGGATTTGGTCTCCGCCACCAGCTTCTCCGAAACCCGCATGGATGAAGTGCAGGACTCCTCGCTGGTCTATGGCGTGGCATGGCCGTATCTGACCCCCTACCCCGCCGGCCAGGCGCAGTTCGATGTCTTCCTCGGCACGCGCAAATGGACGCAGGAGTTCCGCCTGAGTTCCAAGGAAAGCGAGCGCGTCGAGTGGCTGCTCGGTACCTTCTTCACCGGCGAGAAGAACGCCAACCGCCAGCAGGTCAGTGCCTACGATGCAAATGGCATCCCGCTGCCGTTCAACCCCGGCACCGCGAGCTTGCCGGGCACCTACGACGAGCAGGCGATCTTCGCCGACGTAACGTATAAGTTCAGCCCCCGCTTCGATCTGTCCGCCGGTGTGCGGCATGCGCGCAACCAGCAGGACTTCGAGCAGCACAGCATCGGCCTGCTGTACGGTCCGCGGCCGATCGATCTGGCCGATTCCGCCGACGACAACGTGACGACGTGGAAGCTGGCCTCGCGCTGGCACCTCAACGACAGCTCGATGATCTACGCCCGTTACGCCACCGGCTACCGCCCGGGTGGTCCCAACGTATCGACCTCCGGCGTGGTGCCGATGACCAAGGCCGACACGCTGGACAACGTCGAACTCGGCTTCAAATCGCACTTCTGGGACCGCCGCGCGATGATCGATCTGGCGCTGTTCCGCATCGACTGGGACGACATCCAGGTGCGCGTGTCCGAGAACGGCCTGAGCTGGATGGGCAATGCCGGCAGCGCGCGCAGCCAGGGGGCGGAGCTGAGCATGATGGTGCGCCCAGCCGAGCGCCTGACCGTTGGCCTCAACGCGGCCTACATCGATTCGAAGATCGGGGATGTGCCGACGTCGAGCGGCCTGGTCGCAGGTGGCCGCATGCCCATGACGCCGCGCCTGAGCTGGTCGAGCACCATCGATTACGACTTCGACGTGAGCGACCAGTGGCAGGGCCGGGTCGGTGCGGGCTACCGGGTCACCGGCGAGCGCGTGGCTGGCGCCTATGAGATCGACAGCTACAACGCGTTGGACCTGCATGCCGAGCTGACCAACATGACGTGGACGGTCCGCCTGTATGCCCGCAATGCCACCGATGAGCGTGCTTATGTCTCCACCGGCTCCGTCCGCGACGCGCTCAACCGCTACGTGGCGGTGACCGGTGTGCCGCTGCAGCCGCGCACCATCGGCATGTTGATCGACTATCGGTACTGAAGCCGATGCCTCGCGCCCGGCGGCAGTTCTGTCGCCGGTTGCCAGTAGACAACGACTGAGCATTTATCCTATTTAGGTTGCATATTCTCTGATTAGGACTTATACAGGTCCAACGAGGCCAACGACTGCCGCCGTCGCCGTCGTGGGTGCTCACCCTCTGCCGCTCGCCTACTGGATTCCGTCATGACCTCGACCCCGACCGCTGAAGTGCTCGCTCTTGCCGCCCTCCCCCAGCCCTACCTGCTGTTCCTGGGTGATACCACCGAAGCGGGCTTCGCCAAGACCGCGATCGGCCTGAAGGACTGGGCGCCGGAGGTGTGCGTCGCCGAGTGGAGCCTGCCCGGCTGCCCGATCACCACCGGCCTGCCGACGATGACGCCCGCCCAGGCGCGTGCCGCCGGTGCCCGTGCGATGGTGATCGGCGTGGCCAACGGTGGCGGCGTGATTCCGGCGCAGTGGCTGCCGGCACTGGTCGAGGCGCTGGAGGAAGGCCTGGACCTGATCAGCGGCATGCACCACAAACTCGGTGATATCCCGGAACTGGCCGCCGCCGCCGAACGCACTGGTCGCCAGCTGATCAACGTGCGCGTGCCGCCACGCGGCATTCCGGTCGGCAATGGCCGCAAGCGTACCGGCAAGCGCGTGCTGACCGTCGGCACCGACTGCGCACTCGGCAAGAAGTACACCGCGCTGGCCCTGGTCCGCGGCCTTCGCGAACGTGGTGTGGACGCCGACTTCCGCGCCAGCGGCCAGACCGGCATCCTCATCGCCGGCAGCGGCATTCCGATGGACGCGGTGGTGGCCGACTTCTCTGCCGGCGCCGCTGAACTGCTCAGCCCGGATGCGGCCGCCGATCACTGGGATGTCATCGAAGGCCAGGGCTCGTTGTTCCACCCTGCCTACGCCGGCGTCAGCCTTGGCCTGCTGCACGGCAGTCAGCCGGACGTGTTCGTGGTCTGCCACCAGCCGGGGCGCCAGCACGTGCTCGGTTACCCCGACTACCCGCTGCCCTCCATCGAAGACGTGATCGCGTTGACCGTGCAGCTGGGCCGCCGCACCAATCCGGCTATCCGCTGCGTCGGCGTCAGCCTCAACACTCATGGCATGAGCGACGAAGCGGCATCGGCCGCTTGTGCAGAAGTCAGCGCGCGCCTGGGTCTGCCGGCAGCCGATCCGATGCGTCAAGATGGGGAATTCAACCGTCTGCTCGAGGCCTGCATCGCATGAAGAAGACACCCCGTACCTTGAGTCTGTGCATTGCGGCGCTGCTGGGTCTCAGCCCGCTCGCCGCCTTCAGCGCCAGCAAGGCCAGTCCAGTTGAAACGGAAGTCGCACGGCTTTCCACCCTGATCGACGGCAAGGTCGGCGTCTCGGCGTGGCGCCTGGATGGCAAGGGCGCGCAGGTCCATCTGAATCCGGATGAAGGCTTCCCGATGGCCAGCACGTTCAAGGTCGCCGTTGCAGCGGTGATCCTGAGCAAGGTGGATACCGGCGAGCTGGCACTGACCACGATGGTGCCGGTACCGAAGGCCTTCTACGTCGATTCGGAAGTGATCGCGGATCGTTTCATCCACGACGGTGTGAGCCTGTCGGTGCACAACCTGCTGGAAGTGATGCTGACCCAGAGCGACAACACCGCCACCGATGTGCTGGTGGCGCAGGCCGGCGGACCGGCCGCGGTCACCGCCTGGCTGCGTGCGCAGGGGATCGAAGGCCAGCGCCTGGATCGCAACACGCGCCAGCTGCTGAGCGACATCTTCGGCTTGGGCGATGAACCGCTGACCAAGGAGCGTGTTGCCGAACTGACTCTCGACCCCGAGGTCGTCAAGCGCACCAAATCCGGCAACGAAGCCTTCGACAAGGATCCGCGCGACACTTCCACGCCGCGCGCGATGACCACCCTGTTGACCCAGCTGTTCACCGGCAGGGCGCTGAGCCCGGCCAGCACCGAGGTGCTGGTGCAGATCATGGAACGCTGCCGCACCTGCAGTGCACGCCTGCGCGGCAGCCTGCCGCCAGGCACCAAGGTAGCCGACAAGAGCGGCACCGTGGCCGGCACCGTCAACGATGTGGGCGTGGTCACCCTGCCCGACGGCAGCCAGTTCGCCATTTCGGTGTTCGTCAAAGCCAGCAATGCCCCGCGCAGCGAACGTGAGCGGGTGATCGCCGAGATCGCGCGCACCGTGCGCGACTTCTACCTGCTGCAGCCTGCGGCCGCCCGCAAGTGACCGCCGCCGCCAGCCGGTTCCAGCGGTATCTGTTGCCCGGTCTGGCGTTCAAGTCCGCCGTGATCGGCGGCGGATACGCCACCGGCCGTGAGCTGGCGGAGTTTTTCCTCCCGTCGGGCCCCTGGGGCGGCCTGGCGGCGATGGTGTTGTCGATGCTGATCTGGAGCGTGATCTGCATCCTGACGTTCCTGTTGGCACGGGCGATCCGTGCCAACGACTACCGCACCTTCTTCCGGCATCTGCTCGGCCGTGGCTGGTGGACCTTCGAAGTGGCCTACCTGGCGCTGATCGTGGTGGTGCTGGCCGTGTTCGGCGCTGCTGCCGGCGAACTGGCCGCGACCATGTTCGGCTGGCCGCGGATCGTCGGCACCCTGCTGCTGGTGGCGATCATCACCGGCGTGGTGCAGGCCGGCACCAACGCCGTCGAGCGCATGTTCAAGCTGATGTCGGCCTTCATGTACCTGGTCTACGCGATCGCTGCCTGCCTGATCCTGTACCGCTTCGGCGGCGGCGCGATGTCGCAGTTGTCCAACACCCATGAACTCGGCCCGGACTGGGTCCTCAACGGCGTGACCTACGCCGGCTACAACATGTTCGCGGCGGTCTCGATCCTGCTGGTCGTGCGCCACCTGCTGTGCCGCCGCGATGCGGTCATCGCCGGCGCCCTGGCCGGCCCGCTGGCGATCCTGCCGGCGATCGTGTTCTACATCTGCATGATCGCGTTCCTGCCGGACATCGCCGATGCCCCGCTGCCGTCCGACCTCATGCTGGGCCAGCTTGGCCTGCCGTGGTTCCAGTGGCTGTTCCGGCTGATGATCATGGTGGCGCTGGTGGAAACCGGGGTCACGCTGATGGCCTCGGTGGATGGCCGCATCAGCGTCAACTGGACAGAACGCACCGGTGCCGCACCGAAGCGCGGGGTCCGTGTGGCGATCATCGTGGCGATCCTGCTGATGGCCGTGTTCCTGGCCGATGGCATCGGCTTGGTGGCGCTGATCGCGAAGGGCTACCGGCTGCTGGCCTACGCCATCCTGGCCACCTACGTGGTGCCGCTGCTGGCGTACTCGGCGTGGCAGATCGGGTCTCGCCGCGGGCAGGCGTTCGAGGTCATCGCCACTCAGCCGCCACAGGCGAAGACCAGGAACTGATGCAGTGCGCGTGCCGGCGCGGACAGGTCTTCGTCCGGGCGCCAGACCAGGCCGACTTCCATCGGCGGTACCGCATCGGTGAGGGTGCGCACGTCGATCCGGCGCCCCTCCAGCGACCAGGGGCGGTAGACCATGTCCGACAGGATGCTGACCCCGAACCCGTAGGCGACCATGCCGCGCAGCGCTTCCAGCGACGAGGTGCGGAACACGACGTTGGGTTCGCGCCCGACCGAGCGCCAGTAGCGCATGGCCGACTCCTGGCCCTCGTCGACCATCAGCATGATGTACGGATACGGCTCCACGTCGGCCGGGCTGATCACCGGCAGCTGCAGCAGCGGATGCGACTCGGCCAGCCACAGCTGGCGGCGCGAGCGGATCAGCACCTGACGCCGCAGCACGTAGGGCTCGGCCATGTTGGAAATGATGCACAGGCCGAAGTCGAGGTCGCCGCTGCTGACGCCCTGCTCGATCGCGGCGCGGTCCATGTCGACCAGGTCGACCTCCACCTGCGGGTAAGAGCGCTTAAAGCGCGCCAGCAGGCTCGGCAGGAAGTAGCCCAGCACCGTATAGGAAGCGCCGATCCGCACCCGGCCCGGCAAGGTGTTGGCCAGAAACATGGGCTCACTGAGCGCGTCCTGCAGCGTATCCAGGATGTGCCGCACATGCTGGTGGAAGCGGTGCCCCTCGGCGGTCAGCCCCACCCCGTGCGGCATGCGGTCGAACAGCTTCAGCCCCAACGACGCTTCCAGCTGGGCGACTGCTGTGGTGATGACCGATTGGGAGACGTGCAGCTTGCGTGCGGCCTGCGAGAACTGCCCCAACTCGGCCGCTTCGGCAAAGTACCGCAGCTGGCGCAGGGTCATGTTGGCGGGGATTTGCATGCACAGGCTCCCACGGAACGAAGATATCTGAATAAACAATACCTCATACGCAATTAAACAAATTTACGATAAGCCGCTGTGCCTCTAGACTTCACACTGGGTGCAATGCGCCATGGCCCCAGCCGCCTTGCAAGCGCTGGTCCTTACCCGCTTCGCGACGAGATCCCGACCGGATGTCGGCGCGCCAACATCGCCATTACCGTTGCCCCCCGCCTGCGGTATGCCTGTAGCTCCATGACCCAAGCCCAGCGAGGCCCCTGACATGTCATCACCCCAGATTCCCGCCACGAGCGAGCCGTTGCGTCTGCACGTGCCCGAGCCCAGCGCCCGTCCCGGCCAGGCCACCGACTTTTCCTATCTGAAGCTGAGCCCCGCCGGCGCGGTCGACAAGCCGCCCGTGGACGTGAGCGCCAGCCAGACCGCGCCGCTGACCGGCCAGCTGATCCGCGTGCTGGACGATAACGGCGACGCCGTGGGCCCGTGGGCCGCCGATATCGACGACGCCGTGCTGCTGCGTGCCATGCACGCCATGCTCAAGACGCGCGCCTATGACGCGCGCATGCTGATCGCCCAGCGCCAGAAGAAGACCTCGTTCTATATCCAGTGCCTGGGCGAGGAAGCCATCGCCGTCGGCCAGACCCTGGCACTGCGCGATGACGACATGCAGTTCCCGACGTACCGCCAGCAGGGCATCCTGGTCACCAAGGAAGTGCCGATGGTGGACATGATGTGCCAGGTGCTGTCCAACGCGGCCGACCCGCTGAAGGGCCGCCAGCTGCCGATCATGTACTCGTACAAGGATTACGGCTTCTTCTCGATCTCCGGCAACCTGACCACCCAGTACATCCAGGCGGTGGGCTGGGCGATGGCCTCGGCGATCAAGGGCGACTCCCGCATCGCCACCGCATGGGTGGGTGATGGCGCGACCGCCGAAGGCGATTTCCACGCCGCGCTGACCTTCGCGCACGTGTACCGCGCACCGGTCGTGCTCAACGTGGTCAACAACCAGTGGGCGATTTCCACCTTCCAGGCGATTGCCGGCGGTGAGAACACCACCTTCGCCGCACGCGGCGTGGGCTACGGCATTCCGTCGCTGCGTGTGGACGGCAACGATCTGCTGGCGGTGTACGCCGCCTCGCGCTGGGCCGCCGAACGCGCCCGCAGCAATCTCGGCCCCACCCTCATCGAGTGGGTGACCTACCGCGCCGGGCCGCATTCGACCTCGGATGATCCGTCCAAGTACCGCCCCGCCGATGATGCCCAGCAGTTCCCGCTCGGCGATCCGATCGACCGCCTGAAGCAGCACCTGATCAAGCGCGGCCTGTGGAGCGAGCAGCAGCACGACGAACTGCGCACCGAACTGGATGCCGAGATCCTGCGTGCCCTCAAGGAAGCCGAGACCCACGGGTTGCTCGGCAGCGACAACCGTCCCGGCGCGGCCCTCATGTTCGAAGACGTCTACAAAGACCTGCCCGAACACCTCCGTCGCCAGCGTCAGCAGTTGGGAGTCTGAATACATGAGCGGGATTGAACAAAACAACACCGGCGGCACGCCGATGACCATGATCCAGGCGCTGCGCTCGGCGATGGACGTGATGCTGGAACGCGACGACAACGTGGTGGTCTTCGGCCAGGACGTGGGCTACTTCGGCGGCGTGTTCCGCTGCACCGACGGCCTGCAGACCAAGTACGGCAAGCAGCGCGTGTTCGATGCGCCGATTTCCGAGAACGGCATCGCCGGCGCGGCGATCGGCATGGCCGCCTACGGCCTGCGCCCGGTCGCTGAAATCCAGTTCGCCGATTACATCTACCCGGCCTACGACCAGATCGTCTCCGAAGCGGCGCGCATGCGCTATCGCTCCGGCGGCAGCTTCACCTCCTCGCTGGTGTTCCGTACCCCGTGCGGCGGTGGCATCTACGGTGGCCAGACCCACAGCCAGAGCCCGGAAGCGATCTTCGCGCACGCCACCGGCCTGCGCACCGTCATGCCGTCCAACCCGTACGACGCCAAGGGCCTGCTGATCGCCTCGATCGAGAACGACGATCCGGTGATCTTCCTGGAGCCCAAGCGCCTGTACAACGGCCCGTTCGACGGTCACCACGACCGCCCGGTCACCGCGTGGTCCAAGTACCCGGACAACCTGGTGCCGGAGGGCTACTACAACGTGCCGCTGGACAAGGCCGCCATCGCCCGCGAAGGCAAGGCACTGACGATCATCACCTACGGCACCACCGTGTGGGTAGCCAAGGCCGCCGCCGAAGATGCCGGGATCGACGCCGAAGTGATCGACCTGCGCAGCCTGTGGCCGCTGGACCTGGACGCCATCGTCAACTCGGTCAAGAAGACCGGCCGCTGCATCGTGCTGCACGAAGCCACCCGCACCTGCGGCTTCGGCGCCGAGCTGGTCGCGCTGGTGCAGGAGCACTGCTTCTACCACCTGCAGGCCCCGGTGGAACGCGTTACCGGCTGGGACACCCCGTATCCGCACGCGCAGGAATGGGACTACTTCCCGGGTCCGTCCCGGGTCATCGATGCAATGCAGCGCGTGCTGGAGGACTGAACCATGGGACATCACGTCATCAAGATGCCGGACATCGGTGAAGGTATCGCCGAAGTCGAACTGATCACCTGGAAGGTCGAGGTCGGTGGCCCGGTCGCCGAAGACCAGGTCGTGGCCGAGGTCATGACCGACAAGGCCATGGTCGAGATCCCCTCGCCCGTCTCAGGCACGGTGGTCTCGCTGGGCGGCAAGCCCGGCCAGATGATGGCCGTCGGCAGCGAGCTGATCCGCCTGGAAGTGGACGGCGCGGGCAACGCCAGCGCCGCCAGTGCACCGGCTGCTGCCGCGCCGGCCGAACCGGTTGCTGCGCCCAAGGCGGCTGCGCCCGCAGCGGCACCTGCGGCCGCCGCCGAGGCTGCACCGGCTGCGACGCCGGCCAAGGCCGCCGCGGCATCCGCCCCCGCCCCTGCCGCCAAGCAGGACGCGCGTGGCGCGGTCACCAACGGCGTGCTCAACGCCGGTGAAGCCCCGCTGGCCTCGCCGGCCGTGCGCCGCCGCGCCTGGGACCTGGGGATCGAGCTGCGCTACGTGCCGGCTACCGGCCCGGGCGGTCGCATTCTGCAGGCCGATCTGGACGCCTACGCCGCCGCCGGTGGCAAGGCACAGCCGGTCGGTGGCAGTGCCGGCGGCAGCAGTTATGCGCGCCGTACCGGCGAGCAGCAGGTGCCGATCATGGGCCTGCGCCGCAAGATCGCGCAGAAGATGCAGCAGTCCTGGTCGACCATTCCGCACATCACCTATGTGGAAGAAATCGACGTCACGGAAGTGGAAGCCCTGCGCGCCAAGCTCAACGAGCGCTGGGCCAAGGAGCGCGGCAAGCTGACCCTGCTGCCGCTGCTGGCGCGCGCCGTGGTGCTGGCCGCACGCGACTTCCCGCAGATGAACGCGCGCTTCGACGACCAGGCCAACATCGTGACCCGCTACGAGGGCGTGCAGCTGGGCATCGCGACCCAGAGCGAGGTCGGCCTGTCGGTGCCAGTGGTCGCGCATGCCGAGTCGCTGGACCTGTGGCAGACCGCCACCGAGATCGCGCGCCTGGCCAACGCCGTGCGCGTGGGCAAGGCCACCCGTGAGGAGCTGTCCGGCTCGACCATCACCATCAGCAGCCTCGGTGCGGTGGGCGGTGTGGTGTCGACCCCGATCATCAACCATCCGGAAGTCGCGATCGTCGGTGTGAACCGCATCATCGAACGCCCGATGTTCCGCGAGGGTCAGGTGGTGGCACGCAAACTGATGAATCTGTCGTCCTCGTTCGACCATCGCATCGTCGATGGCATGGATGCGGCCGAGTTCGTGCAGGCGATCCGTACGCGCCTGGAAACCCCGGCCCTGCTGTTCGTGGAGTAAGCGATGTCCCATACCCTTCAAGCCCAGTTGCTGATCATCGGCGGCGGTCCCGGCGGTTACATCGCCGGCATCCGCGCCGGCCAGCTCGGCGTCAAGACCATCGTGGTCGAGGGCGTCAATCCGGGTGGCACCTGCCTCAACATCGGCTGCATTCCGTCCAAGGCGCTGATCCATGCCGCCGAGGAATTCGCCAAGGTCACCGCGTATGCGGCGGGCACCTCGCCGCTGGGCATCAGCGTCCAGGCCCCCTCGCTGGACCTGGCCAAGACCGTGGCGTGGAAGGCCGGCATCGTCAAGAAGCTCACCGGCGGCGTCAGCGCACTGCTGAAGAAGAACGGCGCGCAGCTGATCAAGGGCTGGGCCACGATCGTCGACGGCAAGACCGTCGAGATCGCCGGTGCCGCCGAAGATGGCGGCACGCTGCGCATCACCTGCGAGCATCTGTTGCTGGCCACCGGCTCGGTGCCGGTGGAACTGCCATTCCTGCCGTTCGGCGGCAAGGTCATCTCCTCAACCGAAGCCCTCTCGCCGACCTCGCTGCCCAAGCAGCTGATCGTCGTCGGTGGCGGTTACATCGGCCTGGAACTGGGCACGGTGTATCGCAAGCTCGGCTGCGAAGTCACGGTAGTCGAGGCCCAGGAACGCATCCTGCCGGCCTACGACGCCGAGCTGACCAAGCCGGTGGCCACGCACCTGGAGAAGTCCGGCGTGAAGCTGCTGACCGGCCACAGCGTGCTCGGCCTGGCCGACAACGGCCAGCTGCGCGTGCGTGATGCCAACGGTAACGAGATTGCGCTGGACGCCGACCAGATCCTGGTCGCGGTCGGCCGTCGCCCGAAGACCGACGGCTTCAATCTCGAATCGCTGCAGCTGGATCTGACCGGCAAGGCGATCAAGATCGACGACCAGTGCAAGACCTCGATGCGCAATGTGTGGGCCATCGGCGATGTCGCCGGTGAGCCGATGCTCGCGCACCGGGCGATGGCGCAGGGCGAACTGGTGGCCGAGATCTTCAGCGGCAAGAAGCGCCACTTCGTGCCGGCCGCGATTCCGGCGGTGTGCTTCACCGATCCGGAAATCGTGGTGGTCGGGCTGTCGCCGGACGAGGCCACGGCACAGGGCATCGAGACCAAGGTCGCGCTGTTCCCGTTTGCGGCCAATGGCCGCGCGATGTCGCTGGAATCCACCGATGGCTTCGTGCGCGTTGTCGCACGCAGCAGTGACCACCGCATCCTCGGCTGGCAGGCCGTGGGCGTGCAGGTATCGGAGCTGTCCATCGCCTTCGTGCAGTCGATTGAGATGGGCGCCACGCTGGAGGATATCGCCGGGACGATTCACCCGCACCCGACGCTGGGTGAGGCGGTGCAGGAAGCGGCGCTGCGTGCGTTGGGGCATGCGTTGCATATCTGAGGCAGGTCTGTAGGTCCGAGCAATGCTCGGACACCCTACCTGGTACCAAGACAAACGGCCCGCATTGCGGGCTCTTTGTTTCTTGCTCTTCGGCATGCGGCCAGACTTCGGCTGTCGGAGGCAGGCCACGTTTTCGACCTGCGCTCTTTCGGGCGCTTTGCCGGGCGCCCCAACGTAGCGAGCGGGTGGCCGGGCGACACGACCGAGCTCTTCCGGAACACTTGGCAGCAGCAGACATAGGCGAATGGCGGCAGAACCACTGCGAACCCGCCGCACTGATCCCCCTCCCTTGGGTAGAAAAATGCACCGGTGGATCGGGAAATTTTTCGCTGATCGCACGCACGCTGTCGACCAGCGGCGCGTTCGGAACCCAACGGATCGATCGCGATCGTCAGCTCCGGCTCCCCGCTCGCCCTCGTACTGGTCGCGACGGCTTCGAAACGGGAGGCGCTTGCCAGCACTAGGCGCGCCTAGCCCACCAGTCCGCACGCAAGCGAAGCGCGCAGGCCCGAAGCTAGAAGCCGGGCCGAAGGCGTCAGGGATGTGGAAGGCTGGCGATAGCCAGTCCCGTCAGGGATGGGCGAATAGCGAACCTGGAGCAGCACGGTCTGCGAAGCAGAGACGCCCGACAGTTGTCTCCAAATGTTATCTATTCTTGATAAATTGGGGACTCAAATGAGCACGCTGGCGACAGCCGACACGGGCAAACAACAACGGAGAAAACAACAATGTCTGTACGAAACGGAAACTACAGCGCCTTTTATGTGGCCGAGCCATTCAACCCCAGCGCGCTAGGTGCACATGCAACCAAGGACTTTTGCTACTACAACCTGCTCCGATCCTGGAAAGGTGCAGATTCGAGCTTTCCGTTCATTGATTCTCACGCGACGACATACAACGTTCGTGATGGCAGTGACTGGGAGACAACCCTGAAGCCTAGATTGCGAACACGCCTGCGATCGTCAAAAAATATTGTCCTTTTTCTAAGTTCGACCACGGTCAACTCTAGAGCGATCAGGGAAGAGATCGATTACGGCATCAATGACCAGGGATTGCCCGTAATCGTCATCTATCCAGAATATGCCACCAAGGAAGATCTGTTGATTAATGGGTCGCTTAAGCAGACGGTAAAGAACTTGTGGGCGAAAATTCCTGTTTTCAAGGATTCAATGGGCAGTGTGCCCACGCTTCATGTGCCCATGAAGAAGGATCTAATCAAAACGGCGTTCAATGATTCTGGATTTATGCTGGCGACGAAAAAAGAGGCGGATGTTTATCGTTACCCGGCTATTCCTTAAACCGACATATATTGCGTCTCCGGGGAGAAATTGTAGTGGCAAAGGTAAGTCTTTTTGATAGGCGAATATTTAAGAAATTTCTGGAAATATCGTCCGGTTTTTTTGCAGCACTTTCTGGAACCCTGATATTCGTTGATATTCTGGACGAGTATCGGGTTATGGCTGGTGCCGCGATTTTGGTACTGTTGCTTTTGACCTATCTCATCTTATGGGCAAGATCAAACAATCTCCAAGATGTAAGCCTGAGCATTGAGGGTAGCACTGTCAACATCAAGACCGGTGACATATTCCAGCAATCAGGACTAAAGGCCATCGCCTTTAACGAATACTTCGATACCGTGGTAGATGACAGAATCATTGCCAAGCGATCACTCAATGGAATCTTTCTAGAGCAGCATCTCGGAACAAGTGTCGCCGACCTAGACCGGCATATCGATGATTATCAATTTGAAGATGACGATGTATTGGACAGAGAGGTAGACAGAACGGCTGGCAAGAGGATTAAGTATAAGGTCGGCACAATCTGCGTCTATAAAGATTACCTCGTTACAGCCTTTGCCAAATTTGATGACAGCAACAGGGCGAACCTGACAATGCCCGAATATCTAGAGTTTTTGATTAATTTCTGGGACAAAGTAAACAGGGTTTACGCACAACAAAGCGTATCCACTACGATCTTCGGATCTGGTATTACGCGAATCAAGGGACACAAGAATATCAGCGACGAAGATCTGTTGAAGATCATGCTGTGGACGTTTCGCATCAGTGAAATGCGATTCAAGCACCCTGCCAAGTTGACCATTGTTATTCACAAAGAAAAAATTGATCAGATAAATCTTCTAGACATCAAATCCGCCAGAAATGGCATGTAGCATTGAGGACTTAGCTTTTTGCTGAATATGGTTTCATGTGGCCGCAAAGGCAGCAAGACCTTATGTAGGAAACGCAAAAGGAAATGCCATGTCCGGTAGAATACAGCACCACATTCCGCAGTCATTTCAACGCGGCTTCCTTATATGCGCTAAATCTAAGAAGACGTACGTTTACCGCATTGATAAACATTATATCTCCAATATCGACCGCATAGCCGCACAACGCGATTTCTACTCCAAACCGTCGAGTGATGGAAGAAAAACTCTTGACGACATTATCACCAGCTACGAAGACAGGCTAGGTCACTTGTTAGGTACGCTACGCGCCATTGAGATGGGCGCAGCTGCAGATGCCAGCATCGCAGCGGAGGTTATTGCGCACTTGACTCCCCGCGGAAATAGTGTGCGCCGCATGTTCAGCAGTGGTGCCATGAATCTCATGGTAGGCGTATCGGAGATATTCGCCGACAAAGAGACGATTGTGTCTCTACTTGGCTTAGGGGAGGCTGCGCCAAATATAACCTGGAATGAGCATATTGCATCCGCTTTTGATAAGGAAGAAAAATTAACTCAAACCATTCGTCTTTTTCTTAGCCAAACAAAAATTCCAAAAGCGTCGTTGGATAGAATGATTTTCATGTTTGCAAAGGAGAAAATGCTAGGGGATACAAACCCCATACCCGACCAATTTCAACAGGCTTTTTCTGGCCTGTTTTCACGCATCGACGAGATTGTAAGCGATAGTCATAAAAAATTTCTGAATAATGGATTGATTGCAGAGCCACGCAAGCGGGACTTGGAAGAATTTGCATGGAGTATATGTCCGGCGCCAGAAGACGGCGCAATCATGCCGGACTGCATCGCGCTTGGCCTCGATGAGAAAGAAGGCGGATTCCTCCCCTATATCATGACATCGACGGCTTCTGCCGTCGTCATGCCCCTGACATCACGAAAGTTGCTTGTAGGGGTGCGCGCAGGCAGCACTGTTCCTGATCTATCTAGTTTTAATCATGAAGCGTCAGAGTGTAGCGATGAGATTTTTATCGCAGCATCATCCACTCATGTAGATTTAAGCGAGAAAATCGGGAAACGCTGGAAAGGCAAGATGGACTTCGTTGTCCAAGAGGCTCTAAGCAGTCTCTTGCCGCACAGAAACCCACAAAGCAAAACTATACCCCCATTGGCTCCAACGCCGTTTTCGGGTTATCAACTTACTTTCATTGGCTGGTCCACCGAGGAAGATGTTTCCCATATAAGCGGAGCTACTCAATCCCTTGTTGAAAAGTTGCGCCAGTGGCTAAACTTGACACGTCTGGACGGCATCACATTTACGTCCGAGTTTGGAAAGACGCTTACCGATACAGAGCGCGGCTTCGGCGCAAATACGAATCCGGAAGGTATACCGGATTATATTGCACAGGGAGCTGCCGCTCTCTTGGTTTTGCAGGAAGGGAAGCTCAAGGTACGTATCGTGCTGAACAAAGAATACGCCATGTCCTTGGTTGGCGAGGAAATGCAAGATGCAGGAGTCACGTTGCATTTGCTTGTCGCGGGATTGTCTCTCGCACATACGGTGAACCAATTTGAAAGTACGCTACCGGGTTTCCTGATGGAGCCTGTAACGGAAAACCAGCATGATGCAGTATTGCATTGCGCTATGCGTAAGGCGTTGCGTGCTTATCGCTATGCTTACGAAAGCGCGGGATTTGGAGCGGAAAATTTGTTTGAGCAGGAGTTCTCAAGTTACCTTACCCAGACCTTTGACTTGACTTATGCTCGTATCACCAAGGCAAAAGAGGAACATGCGATAGACGGCGATCACCCTAAACTGTTTAACACCGCCCACGCTGCCATAACCGATATCCTGATTGCCTCGGCCCGGCTGATTGGACATCTGGACGGCATGGGGAAAGCACCCTTGCCAACTGCAGAAACGTCTGCTGGTGCTGCGATAGCCGCACGACAGCTTACCGGGTGGGTCAATGCGTTTGCGTATGATCTGCTACAGTTCTGGAAGCGGGAATCCTGGACGCGAGAAGACCTTTATGGGCTGAATATCCATGTTGAGCGCCTATTGTGGCCGTGCGGCATCTTTCTTTACCCCGCCGACAGTGGTCAGGGAACGATGATTTTGTCATTCCAAGCTGGCTAGACGCCTCTATAGTTCATTGCTCCCGCAATGTCGGCGAGTGATGTGCAATCTCTCGCTTAACTGTTTGCTGCAACTTTTCCCTCAGAGCGACATGAGGCAAGCGGCGCAACGGCGGAACGCCGAAATACCTGTTCCATACGCCCAGCCTTGCTGCAGCAAGTTGTCACGATCGCCACCGGTAGCCACCATAACGCTTATTGCATACATCATGGACTCTGGACGATGGCTGCCGACTCGAAACCGCTCACGGAACCAGCACAACCCAACACTTCGCTGCCCTACCCCGGCACTGAGCAATACGTCGAGCTTCCGCAGTTCCCGAAAGGTTCTCCACTCCCCCTTTCGCCGCACGATCCGCCGACGTGAGCTGCATCAGATCGTGCCACTGGCGGGCACCACCATCTACGAAATGGAGCAGCGCGGCGAGTTTCCCCGGCGCTTCCGGCTGACACCGCGCTGCGTGCGACGCCCCCCCCCCGAGATTGAGTAGCGAAGCGGTTTGGAGTCCAATCCTCAATGACAAGGAGATTGGACGTGAAGAAGCGCTTTTCCGAAGAGCAGATCATCGGCTTCCTACGCGAAGCTGAGGCCGGCATGCCCATCAAGGACCTCTGCCGCCAGCATGGCTTCAGCGAGGCCTCGTACTACCTGTGGCGCAGCAAGTTCGGCGGCATGAGCGAATCCGACACCTTCTCCTCGTACACCGTTGTTGAGCCCATCAATGACGACTAACCACTGCCCGACCTGAGCTCCCTGCTCGGCATCCTCAAGCGCATTCGCGGCTGCGAGGGTGCCGATGGACTGCCCTGGACGGAGAACGATGTGTCACCGGGCCGCCGCATGAGCCTTGCGAGGACCGAGCGCGCGTTGGTGGGGTTGCTGACAGTGCTGCAGGTGCTGCATTCGGCGGACCGCTGCCGGGTCGCAGCGGAGCCGGAGCGGCATCTGGATGAGGGGATTGTTGATGGGCCCACAGCATCCTTCACTGCGCGCGCTCAACTCGGCCCGACTCTCGATCGCAGCTGACGGCAGGTCGGACCTGCGTTTGGCCTCCGCGAGTCGATGCCATGGCGCCATCCTCGTTGTAACGACAATTCCTCATGGCGACCGTCGCCTCTATCCTAGGAACATCTCGCTAAGCTTCTTTCGCCACAGCTCTCCATTCTGTATGCCGGCAATAACCTTGATGTAAGGGGGCAGCTGACTTTCCTCAACTGGAGCATTCCCATTTGTAACAATGATACAAGTAAACCCCATTCCGGGATTTGCACTCTTAAGCGAAGAAAACCTCGCAACAAGGGACCTAAGGAGCGACTCCGGCAGAGTCGGATAGCTCGAATACTTAAATTCAAAAACGTAACGCCCCGGTCGAGCACTCCACTTCAAATCAACGACGTAGTCGAGCCTCCAAGCATCAAATCCAAACCCAACACTTTCTTCATGTCGAATATCCCCGCGCCCAGCGAAGACCGAGTCCGCAATCGAAACAAGTTCGCGCTCAAAACCGATCGGATCAGAAAATTTCTGCACCATACACCCTCAATCGTGAAGTTTATCTACATTCCAAATGAATCTGGGAATGATAAAGAAATGCCGAATAATGGCAGCCAAGAAAATAGTCAAGATTGCAACACCACCAACCAATCCAATCTGCCCAATAATTCCTGACCACTCACCATTTACGTGATTCTTAATAAAATAGCCAATAATTGGAATTAGAAGACCTATAGCCATAGCAGCAGAGTCCTTTCCGGCCAGAGTTCTCAGAAATCTCTGACGCGATGCGATACGGATTCCAGTTTCATAATTGGCGACCTTCACTTCACCCGAGATTACCGGAGCACTGTAACGGATTTTCCAGAATGGCCTCAGCTTAGAGGGTACCTTATGAAGCCACTTATTTGTCTCTGTGGCAAGATGAACTAGAGACTGAGAATTGGAAGCAGCACCACATAACCCGACGTACAGATGAATCTCCCATCTCGACGGCTTACTAACCGCAATCCACCGGCGATCCCCGTAGTACCACTCTTTGGGACGAATAAAAGGCTCTTCACCAGCCATAAGATTCTCCTTTCGAGCAAACGAAAGCCACTCATCCTCGCCCTGAGCGCCGCCCCCAGCCTGACTTGCAACATCCTCCAAATACTTACTCAAAGCATTGCTATCAAGAACATCACCAGGGTTTAACGAGATGTTTATATAAAGATATGGCGTGAGGGGGAAGGCCGACACACCAGGGAAAAATGCGAAGATTGGATTAGGCAACGAGGCATTCCTATGCACTGTATCGATACCATTCATTTAATAAAAAGTCACCGCAGCTAAATTAGGCTGACACCACCAACGCCACCATAAAAAATAAACTAGAGACCGGCTCAGACCCAATTTAAGTCAAAATAGAAAGCCCCCCCCTTGATGCACCCGACTAAATGCCGAAGCAAACCGAAAATTGACAAATATAATCGGAAATTCGGACGCGCAAGTATGATCATCAACCTGCCTCTAACAATGTAGAACGGACAAGCTCAAACAACAAGGGCGCCTCTCGGCGCCCTCGTTCTTTCAACTCATTCCCACTCAATAGTCGCCGGCGGCTTCCCCGAGATGTCATAAACCACCCGTGATACCCCCCGCAACTCATTGATGATCCGGTTGCTCACCGTACCCAGGAACTCATACGGCAGATGCGCCCAATGCGCCGTCATGAAGTCAATCGTCTCCACGGCCCGCAGCGCAATCACCCACTCATAAGCCCGCGCGTCACCCACCACGCCCACCGACTTCACCGGCAGGAACACGGCAAACGCCTGGCTGGTCTTGTCGTACAGATCCGCCTTGCGCAGCTCATCAATGAAGATGGCATCGGCCTTGGCCAGCAGCTCAGCGTATTCGCGCTTCACTTCGCCCAGGATGCGAACGCCCAGGCCCGGGCCCGGGAATGGGTGGCGGTAGACCATGCTGCGCGGCAGGCCGAGCTCGACGCCGAGGCGACGCACTTCGTCCTTGAACAGCTCGCGCAGCGGCTCGACCAGGCCCAGCTTCATGTGCTCTGGCAGGCCGCCGACGTTATGGTGGCTCTTGATCACGTGGGCCTTGCCGGTCTTGCTGCCGGCCGACTCGATCACGTCGGGGTAGATGGTGCCCTGCGCCAGCCACTTGGCGTTCTTCAGCTTGGTGGATTCTTCATCGAAGATGTCCACGAACAGGTTGCCGATGATCTTGCGCTTGGCTTCCGGATCGCTGACGCCTTCGAGCTTGCTGAAGTAGCGGTCGGCCGCGTTGACGCGGATCACCTTGACGCCCATGTGCTCGGCGAACATCGCCATCACCTGGTCGCCTTCCTGCCAGCGCAGCAGGCCGGTATCGACGAACACGCAGGTGAGCTTGTCGCCGATCGCCTTGTGCAGCAGCGCGGCCACGACGGACGAATCGACGCCGCCGGACAGACCCAGGATCACTTCGTCATCGCCCACCAGCTCGCGCACGCGGGCGATCTGGTCGTCGATGATGTTGGCCGCGGTCCACAGGGTCTCGCAGCCGCACACGTCCACCACGAAGCGGCGCAGCAGCGCCTGGCCCTGCAGGGTGTGGGTCACTTCCGGGTGGAACTGCACGCCGTACCAGCGCTTTTCTTCGTTGGCCATCGCGGCCACGGGGATGCGATCGGTCACGGCGGTGACGGTGAAGCCCGGCGGCGCGACGGAGACGTGGTCGCCGTGGCTCATCCAGACATTCAACTTCGGCTCGCCACCGTGGTCGCTCAGGCCCTTGAACAGCGCATCCGGGGCGACGACGTTGACTTCGGCATGGCCGAACTCACGCTGGTCGGCCGCTTCGGTGGCACCACCGAGCTGGGCGGCCAGGGTCTGCATGCCGTAGCAGATGCCGAAGATCGGCAGGCCGCTGTCGAACACTTCCTGCGGTGCGGCAGGCGCGCCCGGCAGCGTGGTGGATTCCGGGCCACCGGACAGGATGATGCCCTTGGCGCCGAACGCGGCGATGTCAGCCGGGTTGTGGTCCCATGCCCAGATCTCGCAATACACGCCGAGCTCGCGGATGCGGCGCGCGATCAGCTGGGTGTACTGGGCGCCGAAATCGAGGATGAGGATCTTGTCGTTATGGATGTTGGTCATGGTGCCCGGGCAATGCAGGAGTGAATACGGGAAACACAGAATCGTTACCGGCGGCGGATAGAGAAAGAGGAACGGGAATCAGCTTCCTCGTTCCTCTTTGCTCATGCCGCATCAGGCGCGGTAGTTCGGCGGCTCTTTGGTGATCTGCACGTCGTGGACGTGGCTCTCACGTTGGCCGGCGCCGCTGATCTTGACGAACTTCGGCTTGCTGCGCATGTCTTCGACGGTGCCGCAGCCCACGTAGCCCATGGTGGCGCGCAGGCCGCCCATCAGCTGGTGGATGATGCCGCCGACCGGGCCGCGGTACGGCACGCGGCCTTCAATGCCCTCGGGCACCAGCTTGTCGGCGCTGGAGGCGTCCTGGAAGTAGCGGTCCTTGGACCCCTTCTCCATCGCGGCCAGCGAGCCCATGCCGCGGTAGCTCTTGTAGGAGCGGCCCTGGAACAGCTCGGTCTCGCCGGGCGATTCCTCTGTACCGGCCAGCAGGCCACCGATCATGATGGTGGAGGCACCGGCGGCCAGCGCCTTGCCGATGTCGCCGGAGTAACGGATGCCGCCGTCGGCGATCAGCGGGATGCGGTCCTGCAGCGCCTCGGCGACCAGGTCGATCGCGGTGATCTGCGGCACGCCGACACCGGCGACGACGCGCGTGGTGCAGATCGAGCCCGGGCCGATGCCGACCTTGACCGCGTCCGCACCGCTGTCCAGCAGCGCCAAGGCGGCTTCACCGGTGCAGATGTTGCCACCGACGACCTGCACCTGCGGGAAGTGCTTCTTGACCCAGCTGACGCGGTCCAGCACGCCCTGCGAGTGGCCGTGCGCGGTGTCCACCACCAGCACGTCCACCCCGGCGGCGACCAGCGCCTCGACCCGGCGGTCGGTATCGCCACCGACGCCGACGGCCGCGCCGACCAGCAGGCGGGTGGCGGTGTCCTTGGCGGCGTTCGGGTAATCGGTGTTCTTCTGGATGTCCTTGACGGTGATCAGGCCGCGCAGGGCGAAATCATCGTTGACGACCAGGATCTTCTCGATGCGGTTGCGGTGCAGCAGCTGCAGCACTTCATCGGAGGCCGCGCCTTCCTTGACCGTGATCAGGCGATCCTTCTTGGTCATGATGTGGCGGACCGGATCGTCCAGCTCGGTCTCGAAGCGCATGTCACGGTGGGTGACGATGCCGACCAGCTGGCCGCCGCCGTCCACTACCGGCACGCCGGAGATGTTGCGCGCCTGGGTCAGGGCCAGCACGTCGCGGATGGTGGTTTCCGGGCCGACGGTGATCGGGTCGCGGATGACGCCGGCCTCGAACTTCTTGACCTTGGCGACTTCGGCAGCCTGCTGCTCGACGCTCAGATTCTTGTGGATGATGCCCATGCCGCCGAGCTGGGCCATGGCGATCGCCAGGCGGGCTTCGGTGACGGTATCCATGGCAGCCGAGAGGATCGGAAGCTTCAGCCGCAGGTCGCGCGTCAGGCGCGTTTCCAGACTGACATCCTTGGGCAGGATGATGGAATGAGCGGGGACGAGGGAGACGTCGTCGTAGGTGAGAGCTTCAGCCTGGATGCGCAGCATCGGCATACCCGAGATGTGGGGAAGCGCGACATTTTACCCTGATTCGGGCGTCTTTGGCAGGGGTCGGATGCGACGCTGTGTCGCGTGGGCAGCCACGCGGTTCAGCCATGGGCCGCCCGCGATCCCGGCAGGGGGAGAGCCCCCGAAGTTCGGGGGCGGCCGCGAAGCGGCGGCGGCGTGAGTGCTGGTGAGTGGGGGCCCAAGGTGTGTGCAGCACACCTTGGGAGCGTCAGCGCGAATGCGTGGACGCGTACCCCTCGGCCGCCTCGATCGTGTTCTGCATCAGGGTCGCCACGGTCATCGGCCCTACCCCGCCCGGAACCGGGGTGATCCAGCTGGCACGCTGGGCAGCGGCCTCAAAGCCGACATCGCCGACCAGGCGGCCGTCATCCAGGCGATTGATGCCCACGTCGATCACCACGGCGCCCGGCTTGACCCACTCACCCGGGACGATGCCCGGGCGGCCCACGGCGACCACCAGGATGTCGGCGTTGCGCACCGACTGCTCCAGCACGTCCTTGGGGGTGAACTTGTGGCAACTGGTCACGGTGCAGCCGGCGATCAGCAGCTCCAGGCCCATCGGGCGGCCGACGTGGTTGCTGACGCCGACGATGGTGGCGTTGCGACCGCGCACCGGCTGGTCGGTGTGGCCCAGCAGCGTCACGATGCCGCGCGGCGTGCACGGGCGCAGGCCAAACTCGCGCAGGGCCAGATGACCGACGTTTTCCGGGTGGAAGCCGTCCACGTCCTTGCGCGGGTCGATGCGGTGGATCAGGCGGTTGGCGTCCGGGATGCCCGGCAGCGGCAGCTGGACCAGGATGCCGTGGATCTTCGGATCGGCATTGAGCTGATCGATCAGGGTCAGCAGCTCGGCCTCGGTGGTGCCGGCCGGCAGATCGTAATCAAAGGCTTCGATACCCACTTTCTCGGCCGCGCGGCGCTTGTTGCGCACGTACACGGTCGAGGCCGGGTCGCCACCGACCAGCACCACGGCCAGGCCCGGACGGCTGCCACCGGCAGCCAGGCGGGCATCGACCCGGACCTTGAGGCTGTCCAGCAGGTCTTCGGCGATGCGGCGGCCGTCGAGAATGCGGGCGGAAGAAGCGGTGTCGGAAGTCGGTGAGCTCATCGAGGGCGGCAGGCGTGGGGGCGACGGTCGTCTATTGTCCCCGATTCGGCCCGCCCCGCCCACCGGTAGTGCCGGCCGCTGGCCGGCAGCCACGATCGCCCGGGCAGCGCCACCTGGGTGCCGGCCCGCGGGCGGCCCCCCCCCCCCCCCCCCCCCCCCCCCCCCGCGGCCCCCCCCCCCCCCCCCCCCACGACCGTAACCTCATTCCTCTTCGGGCACCTGCTCGGCATTGAGCGTGCGCGCCTTGCGCTTGGGCGCGGTGAACGGCGTCGGCGTCGGCACGCCCGGCAGCGCGCTGCCGAACACCATGTGCGCACCGGCACGCAGGTCTCCGCCCGCCATCTCCAGCTCGAAGCGTTCGGCATCGCGTTCGCGGATCTGCTCGGCGATCTCGCGCGCATCATCCGGATCGGCACCCAGCTCCATCAACGCGGCCTGGCCGAACTGCAGGGCCGACTCAAAGGTTTCTCGAATCTGGAAATCGACGCCGGCATGGATCAGGCGCAGCGAATGCTCGCGGTCGAACGAGCGCACCAGCAGCTTGGCCTGCGGAAACTCGTGAGTGACCAGCTCCACGATGCGATCGGCATCCTGGTCATTGTTGACGCACACCGCGATCGCCCGGGCCGACGCCGCGCCCGAGGCATGCAGCACATCCAGGCGTGTGCCATCGCCGTAGTAGATCTTGAATCCGAAACGCTCGGCGTTGTGGATCATGTCCACGTCGTTGTCGATGATGGTCACATCCACATCGCGCGCCAGCAGCGACTGACTCGCCACCTGGCCGAAACGGCCGAAGCCGATCAGCAGCACGCTGCCGGACAGACCGTCGGCTTCTTCGACGCCATCGAGCGAGACTTCACGATCCGGCATCAGCTTGTCGTGCAGCAGTACGAACAGCGGGGTCAGCGCCATCGAAAGCACCACGATCGCGGTGAGGTTGGCGTTGACCTGCACATCGATCACACCCGCCACCGCTGCGGCGGAGAATAGTACGAACGCGAACTCGCCGCCCTGCGCCATCACCACGCCACGGTCCAGCGCCTGGCGATGATCACTGCCGAGGATGCGCGCAACCACGTAGATGCAGATCGCCTTGGCAAACATCAGCGCAAACACGCCGGAGACGATCAGCGGCCAGTTGTTGGCGACGACGGTAAGGTCCAGCGCCATACCGACGCTGAGAAAGAACAGGCCGAGCAGGATGCCGCGGAAGGGCTCGATATCCGCTTCGATCTGGTGGCGGAAGGTGGATTCGCTGAGCAGCACGCCCGCGAGGAATGCGCCCATCGCCATCGACAGCCCACCCAGCTGCATCAGCAGCGCGGCGCCGAGCACGACCAGCAGCGCGGCGGCCGTCATCACTTCGCGCGCCTTGGCGGCGGCGAGGATGCGGAACAGCGGATTGAGCAGGAAGCGGCCGACCAGCACCAGCCCGACGATCGCACCGGCGGCGATGCCCACCGTGACCCAGCGCGACGTCTCGCCGGCATCGCTGTGCACCGGCGCCATGAACGCGACCACCGCCAGCAGCGGCACGATCAGCAGATCTTCGAACAGCAGGATCGAGACGATCTTCTGGCCGGTCGGCAGCGCGATGTCGCCGCGCTCGGCCAGCAACTGCATCACCACCGCGGTGGAGGTCAGCACGAACCCGGCGGCACCGATGAAGGCCACCGGCAGCGGGAAGCCGAGCAGCATGCACACGCCGGTCAGCACCGTGCCGCAGACCACGATCTGCAGCGTGCCCAGACCGAAGATCTCGTTGCGCAGGCTCCACAGATGCGATGGGCGCATTTCCAGGCCGATCACGAACAGGAACATCACCACGCCGAGCTCGGCGGTATGCAGGATGGCCTGCGGATCGGAGAACCAGCCGAACCCGAACGGGCCGATCGCCAGGCCCGCGGCGAAATAGCCCAGCACCGAGCCCAACCCGAGCCGGCGGAACAGCGGCACCATGACCACTGCCGCACCCAGCAGGGCGACCACTTTCACCAATTCACTGGCACCTGCTTCCACCGCCATGCGGTTGCTTCCCCGGACTACAAAAGATGCGTCAACGATAGGGCAAAGCGTTGGAGGGCAGTAGCGCGGATGCTGCGTTTTATCGTGCTGAATTCAGAACGATATTCGACCTTGATGTCAGATCGTCCTGAAATCGCGACCGAACCCGGCGATAGAGCCACGCCATGCGTGGCTGCGCTCACCCGGCCCCCTCGCGAACGGCATCCACGCATGGCGTGGATCTACGCCCTACCTCTCAGGCGCTGCAGAACGCGGCGTAATCGATGTACCCGGGGAACTCGCGCCCGGGGGCACAGAGCGGGCAGACCGGATCCGGACGCAGCCGCGTCTCGCGGAAGCGCATGCTCAGCGCATCGAAGGTCAGCAGGCGACCGATCAGTGGCTCGCCGATGCCGAGCAGGAGCTTGAGCACTTCGGTGGCCTGCAGCAGGCCGACCATGCCCGGCAACACGCCGAGCACCCCCGCCTCCGAGCAGTTGGGCGCGAACTCGGGCGGCGGCGGCTCGGGGAAGAGGCAGCGGTAGCACGGCGCGGTACCGCGCTGGCGGCCGGCATCGAACACGCTGACCTGGCCGGTGAAGCGCTCCACCGCGCCATACACCAGCGGAATGCCATGCTGGAGGCAGGCATCGTTGAGAAGGTAACGCAGCGGGAAGTTGTCCGAGCCATCCAGCACCACGTCGACACCCTCGAGCAGCGCATCGATGTTGTCCGAGGTGACCCGTGCCTGCACGGCCTCCACGTCCAGCGAAGGATTGAGTGCAAGCAGGCGGGCGCGTGCCGAGAGCACCTTGGGCTCGCCGACGCTGGCATCGGTATGGATGATCTGCCGATGCAGGTTGCTGCGGTCGACCACATCATCATCGGCGATGCGCAGGTGCCCTACCCCGGCCGCGGCCAGGTAGAAGCTGGCCGGTGCGCCCAGGCCGCCAGCGCCGAGCACCAGCACGCGTGAGGCGAGCAGCGTCTTCTGGCCGTCGATACCGACCTGCGGCAGCAGCAGATGACGTGAGTACCGCTCGTTGAAGTCACGCTCGGCGTCGCTCTGCATCGGCTGCACCAGGGCCAGGCCGTCAGCGCGCCACGCGGTGGTGCCCCCGTGCACGGACGCAATATTCGTGTAGCCCAGGTCAGACAGGAAAACGGCGGCTTCCATCGAACGCCTGCCGCTCTGGCAGATCAGGACGACCTCGCGATCAGTGGCTGGCAGGTAGGTGCTTGGCTCGGCGTGGAGATCGCCCTTGGCGATGCCGAGCGCACCTTCAGCCATGCCGGTGGCACGCTCATGCGCCTCGCGGACGTCGATCAGCAGTGCGCCATGGGCGAGGCGTTCCCGGGCCTGCGCCGGGGTGAGTTCGTGGATCGTGCTCATGCGGAGGATTATCGCGCACGGGGGCGTCGGCAGCGCCAATGAAAAGAGCCGGCTTGCGCCGGCTCTTTGTTGGGTCACTTGCCCTTGACGTGCTTGATCAAGCGGCGCTTGCGCTTGAGCTGACGTTCGGTGAGCACGTTCTTCTTGCCTTCGTAGGGATTCACACCCTCGCGGAAGATGAACTGCACGGGCGTGCCGACCAGCTTGAAGCGCTTGCGGAAGAAGTTCTCCAGGTAGCGCTTGTACGACTCCGGCAGGTCTTTCAGACGGGTGCCGTGGACGATGAAGGTCGGCGGGTTGGAACCGCCCGGATGCACGTAACGCAGCTTGGACACGTGACCACGGATCGCCGGCGGCGGGTTGGTCTCGTACGCCGTTTCCAGCGCCTTGTTGACTTCGCTGGTGCTGAACTCGTGCGTCGCCGAGGCATGCGCGGCGTGGATGCAGCGGAACAGCTCGCGCAGGCCGGAGCCGTGCTTGGCCGAGATGCGCACCACTTCCGCCCACGGCACGAAGCCGAGCTTGCGCGACACCAGGGCTTCAGCCTGCTCGCGCTGGTAATCGGTCAGGCCATCCCACTTGTTGATCGCCACCACCAACGCACGGCCGGCATCGAGCACCGCGCCGAGCACGCTGGCATCCTGATCGGTGACACCTTCCGAGGCATCGAGCATCAGCACCGCAACCTGGCACTGCTCGATGGCCTGCAGGGTCTTGATGACGCTGAACTTCTCGACCACTTCCTCGACGCGCGCCTTGCGACGCAGGCCGGCGGTATCGATCAGTCGGTACTCACGCCCGTCGCGCTCCATGTCCACCGCGATCGAATCGCGGGTGGTACCGGGCACTTCGGAGGCGATCATGCGCTCTTCGCCGAGCAGACGATTGACCAGCGTCGACTTGCCCACGTTGGGACGGCCGACGAAGGCGATACGAATGCGGTTCGGGTCGGTGTCCAGGGTCTCGGTGGTGCCCTCTTCCGGCAACCGTTCCACGACCTCGTCCAGCAGATCATCCAGGCCCTGACGGTGCGCGGCCGAGACGGTCAGCATTTCGCTGAAGCCGTAACGGGCAAATTCCGAACGCACGGTGTCTTCGTTCATGCCGTCGATCTTGTTGATCAACAGCAGGGTCGGACGGGCCAGCTTGCGCAGCCAGGACAGGATCTCGTCGTCCATCGGGCCCTCACGGGCATCGACCACGAACAGGATCAGATCCGCTTCCGCGGCGGCAGCACGGGCCTGGCGGGCGGTAGCGCCGGCCAGACCTTCTTCTTCACCGGCGATACCACCGGTATCGACCACCAGGAACGGGTGGTCTTCATCAAGACGACAAACACCGTAATTACGGTCCCGGGTCACGCCGGGCTGGTCATGGACCAGCGCGTCGCGCGTACGGGTAAACGCATTGAACAGCGTGGACTTGCCGACATTCGGCCGTCCAACCAGGGCGACCAAGGGCAGCATCGCGGTAACTCCTTATTGTGCCAACCGGAATGCGGTCAGCTTTCCATCAACGTTCTGCACCAGCAGAATCCCATCGGCGACCACCGGCTGTGCCAGGAGGGCGTCGCCGCCACTCTTGGCGCGCGCCGCGAACTCACCGTTATCGGTCCGCAACCAGTGCAGATACCCCTTGTAATCACCGACCACAACGTAATCGCCGTGGATGACCGGACCGGTCAGCGAACGACGGGCCAGGCCCGTCTGCGACCACATGGCCGAACCGCTGGTCTTGTCCAGGCCGAACACGCCGCCCTTGTTGTCGGTGACGAACACATTGCTCGAGGTCAGGGCCACGCCACCGGCGCCACCATGATCACGCGCCCACAGCGGACGGCCGGTCGGGCCTTCGATCGCCATGGTCTGGTTCTTGAAACTGCTGACGTACAGCGTATTGCCTTCCAGCACCGGGGCGCCGTCGATGTCGGCCATGCGCTCCAGCTCGGTGCGGCCTTCGCCGGTACCGACCATCTGGTCCCACAGCGTGCGGCCGTCCTGCATGGCCAGCGCGGCGATCGAGCCATCATCGTTGCCGATGAACAGCACGCCTGGGCCGGTCACGACCGGGGCATTGCCACGCACGGTGAGTGCCGGCAGCTCACGCGGGTTGAACCAGCGCTGGGTGCCGTTCTCGACATCCAGACCGGTCACGCGACCGTCGTTGCTGCGCACGAACACCATGCCCTGGCCGACGGCCGGGGCGGAAATCACTTCACCCGGCACCTTGGCGCGCCACTTTTCGGTGCCGTCGGCCGCGTTCAGGGCGATGACCTGACCGTCCAGCGTGCCGATGACGACCAGGCCTTCACCCACGCCCGGGCCACCGGACAAGCGCAGCTTGGGCTTCTTCTTTTCCTTGGCCGGCTCGTAGGTCCAGACCTTCTTGCCGGTCTGCAGGTCGATGGCGTGCACGCCACCGTAGATGGCGGCGGCATAGACGCGACCATCGGCGACCACCGGGCCCTGACGGACGCCGATGCGCTTTTCGCCCTTGCCCACGTTGGCCGACCAGATCCGGTCCACCTTGGTGGTGGCATCGAACTTGACCAGTTCGGCCGGTTCCAGCGCCTTCTTGGCCGCGGCATCTTTGCCGGCGAACCAGCCCTTCATCGTGCTGCAGCCGGTCAGGGCCATGCCCAACAGGGCAACCGTGGCAACGCGCTTGATCATGACCATCTGATTCATTACACCAACTCCGCAGGATCGGTGACGGTGCCACCGGCATCCGTCAACTTGGTTTCCAGCAGGCGCCGCTGGGGCGCTGCCACGTCCAGCGTCTTGAGCGCCTTCTCATACTGTTCGCGGGCCGCATCACGCTTGCCCTGCGCCATCAGCGCATCGCCATGGATTTCCAGGCTGGTGCTGTCGGTTGCGGTGCCGAGCTGCTTGATCGCATCCTCGGTCTTGCCGGTGGCCACCAGCAGGCGCGCGACGCGCTGCTCGATCACCGGCTTGAATTCAGGGTCGGCCCTGATCGCGCGCAGGGTCGCCAGCGCGTCGTCGTTCTTGCCGGCATCGACCTGGGCCTTGGCCAGCTGCAGCGCAGCCAGATCGGCATAGATGTTGGCCTTGCCGCTTTCGAGCGCCTTCACGCCCTTGGCCGCCTGCTCCAGATCCTTGTCTTCCAGGCTCTTGAGCACGACCTGGTACTGGACGTTGGCACCGGCCAGGCTGTTGCTGTGCCGGGTCTGCCATTCCTTCCAGCCCCAGATGCCACCGATCGCGATGGCGACACCGGCCAGGATGCTGACACCGTTCTTCCGCAGCCAGCTGCGGACGCGTTCACTTTGTTCGTGCTCGTCGAGCAGGTCGTCGATCGCCATGCGTACTCTCGCCCCGCCCATAAGGAGGAGCTATTTGAATTGGATTGGGAAACGCAGCTCAGTGCGAAACTGGGGCCACGGAGCCGTCAGAGGATACCGTAAAGCGTGCCACGTTGGCTCGCTGGTACGGCGAAAGGTCGACGATAGTGCCGCCCTGCTGAACCTCGACCGCCGATGCATTGCCCAGCACCATGCGGGCCACCTGCCCCGGTGCGAAGCTGCGGGTCTCGCCCGACTTCAGCAACGCCTTTTCGACGGTCGTGCCATCGGGCGCGGTGATGTCGATCCAGCTGTCGCCCTTGAACTGCAGGGTGAGACCGCCGCCCACGGCCACTGGCGCGGCAGCAGGACGCGGGACCGGCGTCAGCGACGCCAGATACGGCGCGGACGGTGCCGAAGGCTTGGCGCTTTCGGCCGTCGCTGGCGCCGGGGCGGTCGGTGTGTCGCCACCGGCCACCGGTACCGCCGCCGGGATGACATCCAGCGACGCGGTATTGGGGGTGTTGGCCGTGCCATCGAAATGGCCGCGGGTCGCAAACCAGACCGGCACCGCCAGCACGGCGGTGATGCCGACATACAGCACGCGACGGCCCAGGCTTTCGGCGATGCGACGCGCGCGCGGCGTATGCGTATGGCTCACCAGCTGCGGCGGCACGATCGGACCGATGTGCGCCTGTTCGAGAACGTCGCCGATATCCACCTTCAGCAGGCGGGCGTAGCTTCGGAGCTGGCCGCGGACGAAGACCGGCGCGCCCAGGCGCTGCCATTGCTCCTCTTCCAGCGATTTGACTACCTGAACCGGCATGCGCAGCTGCTGCCCCACCGTTTCCAGGGTCAGGCCGGCCGCTTCACGGGCCTGGCGAAGACGGGCTCCGCAACCGGCCGCAGTATCAAAAGCGTTCACAGTCTGGTCATCAATCACAGTGCTTCAACCCCGGGGATTAGGTGCCGCATCCTGCGGAAATTCATCATGAATTCGCTGCAGATAGCGACCGGATGCCACGTTGTCGCCAAGCCGCGCCTCGATTTGAGAGGCAAGTTGTAACACGGAACGTGTGGCCGGTGCAGCCGCCAGACGCCGTTGCGCAAAGGCGCGGGCCTCGAAATAGCGCCCTTGGGCGTACTCGCTGCGGGCCATCGACTCCAGTGCGTACGCATTGGCGGGATCTATCTCAAGTGCTCGACGCAGGTCCGGCGTAGCCCGTTCGGACTGGCCCGCCTCCAGCGCACAGCCGCCGGCATTGGCCAGTGCGGAGGCCGGCGTGGTGTAGCCCGGCGCCTGCAGGGCGCGATCAAACCAGACCAGCGACTCGGCCTGCCGGCCATGAGCACATAGCCAAGCACCATAATTATTGAGGACGTCACCCCGATCCGGGGCCAGCTCGGCGGCCTTGGCATACAGCGCGCCGGCGCCGGCCTCATTGCCACGCTGCGTGGCAATGGCCGCCAGCATCATGTATGCCTCTGGACGTCGCGCGTCGATCTTCATCGCCGCGCGGACCCGCTTCTCGGCGGCATCCAGGGCGCCGGCGCGCATCGACTCGCCAGCCAGGACCATCTGGTCCTGGTAATTCACACGCTTGCGGATCTCGGGGTTGTCACGGGCCTCATAGGTCGGTGCGACCTCGAGCGGAGCGGACGGCGGTTTGACACCTTGTTTGCCACAGCCGGCCAATGCCAGCGCGAAGAAAACAACGGCTGGCAATCGGCGATCAGGCAGCGGCATTCCGGTCTTTCCCGTCCTGCAGCGTTTTGTTGAACTCGGCCTGGCGGCGCGTGCGATCCATCACCTGGCCCTTGAGCTGGCCACAGGCGGCATCGATATCGTCGCCGCGGGTGCGCCGCACCATCGTCAGCACCTTGGAATCGAGCAGGATTTTCTGGAAGGCGCGGATTTCCGTTTCGCCGGAGCGCTCATAGCGCGTACCGGGGAACGGGTTGAACGGAATCAGGTTGACCTTGCCCGAGTTCGAGGCCTGCACGGCATTGTCGAACTGGCGCATCAGCCGCGCCAGCTGGCGGGCGTGCTCGGGCTGGTCGTTGATTCCCTTCATCAGGGTGTATTCGAAGGTGACCGACTCGCGGCGCTTGTTGGCGCGCAGGTAGCGTGCGCACGAGGCCATCAGCTCAACGATCGGGTACTTCTTGTTGAGCGGGACCAGGGTCTCGCGCAGTGCATCGTTGGGCGCATGCAGCGACACCGCCAGCGACACGTCGCTCTCGGCGGAGAGGCGGTCGATCTGCGGCACCAGGCCGGAGGTGGACAGCGTCACCCGCTTGTTGGCCAGGCCGTAGCCCAGATCGTCGCGCATCACGCTCATGGCGCGCACGACGTTGTCGAAATTCATCAACGGCTCGCCCATGCCCATCATCACCACGTTGGTGAGACGACGCTGCTTGTGCGGGATGTTGCCCAGATGGCGCGCCGCGACCCACACCTGGCCGATGATCTCGGCAGTGGAGAGGTTGCGGTTGAAGCCCTGGGTGGCGGTCGAACAGAACGTGCAGTTCAGCGCACAGCCGACCTGCGAAGACACGCACAGCGTGCCGCGGTTCTTGTCCGGGATGTAGACCGCTTCGATCGCGTTCTTGCCATCGGTGCCCATGGCCAGCAGCCACTTGTGGGTGCCATCGGCGGAGGGCTTGTCGAACACGATGTTGGGAACCAGCACCTCGGCATGCTGCTTGAGCTTGGCGCGCAAGGCCTTGCCGAGGTCGGTCATGTCATCGAAATCGGTGACGTAGTGATGGTGGATCCACTTCATCACCTGATGGGCACGGTAGCGCGCTTCGCCGAGTGTCTCGGCGAAGAAGCGCTCCAGACCCTCGCGATCGAGGTCGAGCAGGTTCTGCTTGGCCACAGCCGGGCCCGGAACGAGCACGGATGGGATGGCGGTTGGCTGTACGACCTCGTTCACGGCATCACTCTCAGCGCGAGACGACTTCAGTCGCGGCGAAGAAGTAGGCGATTTCGATCGCGGCATTCTCAACCGAGTCCGAGCCGTGGGCGGCATTGGCATCGATGGATTCAGCGAAGTCGGCGCGGATGGTGCCTGCGGCGGCTTCCTTCGGGTTGGTGGCGCCCAGCAGGTCGCGGTGGGCCAGCACGGCGTTCTCGCCTTCCAGCGCCTGGATCATCACCGGGCCGGAGATCATGAACTCGACCAGCGCGTTGAAGAACGGACGCTCGCGGTGCACGGCATAGAAGCCTTCGGCTTCACGGCGCGACAGCTGCTTGTACTTGGCGGCGACGACCTTCAGGCCGGCCTTTTCGAAGCGGGCGTAGATTTCACCGATGACGTTCTTGGCGACGGCGTCCGGCTTGATGATGGAAAGGGTGCGCTCCAGCGCCATGGGAATACTCCGTTGGGCGGGCCACTTGATCGGCCCGAGGTTAACATGAAAAAAACCCGCGTCAAAACGCGGGCTTAGCCTGATATACGTGCGCCAATTCTAACGTGTAACCCCGCCGTACGGTAGTGCCGGCCGCTGGCCGGCAACGCCCTGTGCGCCTCGGGTGATCGGCCTGTTCAGGCAATGGCGTGGTTGCCGACCAGCGGCCGGCACTGTCGGGAGCGCGGATGAACGAACCCCCGTTTCTGCTGCGCCGCACAATGCGGTGACGCAACCGCAGGTCTAATATCAAACAATCGTTTGATTGAACTGCCCTGCCCCATGGCCAAACCTGCTCACTTCTCCACCAAGGACCGCATCCTCGGCGCTGCCGAGGAACTGTTTGCCCTGCACGGGTTCGCGGGCACCTCGCTGCGCCAGGTCACCAGCCAGGCCGATGTGAACATCGCCGCGGTCAACTACCACTTCGGCTCCAAGGAAAACCTGGTCAACGAGGTCTTCCGCCGCCGCATGGACGAGATGACCTCGGCACGCCTGACCCAGCTGGAGTCGGCCCGCCGCGAGCATCCCGGTGAACTGCGCCCGGTGCTGGCCGCCTTCGTCGAACCGGCCCTGGCCATGGCCCAGGACCGCCAGACCGGCGGCGCGTTCGTGCGCGTCATCGCGCGTGCCTACGCGGAGAAGAACGACAACCTGCGCAAATTCCTTTCCGACCATTACGGCCACGTTCTGCGCGACTTCGGCAAAGCGATCTCCGCCTGCGTGCCGGGGCTGAGCAAGGAAGAGCTGTACTGGCGCCTGGATTTCCTCGCCGGCTCGCTGACCTATGCCATGGCCGACTTCGGCCTGATCAAGCGACCCGCCGGTGTCACCGAAGCGGCGCATCGTGCCCATGCCGCCCAGGAACTGATTCATTTCGCCGAAGCCGGATTCCGCGCCAGCGCGGTCTCGAGCGCTTCGACGACCTCCCTTTCCACCCCGTAGAGCCGGGCGCTGACCGGCTTCCAGACAACAAAGGCTTATCGACATGTCCAATTCCCTGCTAGTCCGCCGCGCCGCCGTGCTGGGTGCCGGCGTCATGGGTGCCCAGATCGCCGCCCACCTGACCAACGCCGGCGTCGACACGGTGCTGTTCGACCTGCCCGCCAAGGAAGGTCCGGCCGATGGCATCGTGCTCAAGGCCATCGCCAACCTGGGCAAGCTCAGCCCGGCCCCGCTCGCCAGCAAGTCCTACGCCGAGGCGATCACGCCGGCCAACTATGAGACCGGCCTGGAGCAGTTGAAGGACTGCGACCTGATCATCGAAGCCATCGCCGAACGGATGGACTGGAAGCAGGACCTGTACAAGAAGATCGCCCCGTTCGTGGCCGATCACGCCGTGCTGGCCTCCAACACCTCGGGCCTGGGCATCAACAAGCTGGCCGACGTGCTGCCGGAGCAGCTGCGCCATCGTTTCTGCGGCGTGCACTTCTTCAACCCGCCGCGTTACATGCACCTGGCCGAGCTGATCCCGGCCACCAGCACCGATGCCTCGGTGCTGGAAGGCCTGGAAGCCTTCCTGGTCACCACCCTGGGCAAGGGCGTGGTGTATGCCAAGGACACCCCGAACTTCATCGGCAACCGCATCGGCGTGTTCTCGATCCTGTCCACCATCCACCACACGCAGGCCTTCGGCCTGGGCTTCGACGAAGTGGACGGCCTGACCGGCCCGCTGGTCGGCCGCCCGAAGTCGGCGACCTACCGCACCTCCGATGTGGTCGGCCTGGACACCATGGCGCACGTGATCAAGACGATGGGCGACACCCTGCCCAACGACCCGTGGCATGAGTTCTTCAAATCGCCCAAGTGGCTGGATGCGCTGATCGCCAAGGGCGCCCTCGGCCAGAAAACCGGTGCCGGCATCTTCCGCAAGGTCGGCAAGGACATCGTGGTCCTCGATCTTGAGAAGCAGGACTACCGCCCTGCCGACCGCACCGCCGCCCCGGAAGTGGTCGAGATTCTGAAGATCAAGAACCCGGCCGAGAAGTTCGCCAAGCTGCGCGAAAGCCAGCATCCGCAGGCGCAGTTCCTGTGGGCGACCTTCCGTGATCTGTTCCACTACAGCGCCTACCACCTCGCCGATATCGCCGAGACCGCGCGCGACGTCGACCTGGCCATCCGCTGGGGCTACGGCTGGTCGCTGGGCCCGTTCGAAACCTGGCAGGCCGCCGGCTGGAAGCAGGTTGCCCAGTGGATCGCCGATGACATCGTCGCCGGCAAGAGCATGAGCAGTGCCCCGCTGCCGGATTGGGTGTTCGATGGCCGCGATGGCGTGCACGCCGCCGAAGGCAGCTACAGCCCGACCCGCAACGCCAAGCTGCCGCGTTCGGCCCTGCCGGTGTACCAGCGCCAGCGCTTCCCGGATCCGCTGCTGGGCGAGACCTTCAGCCCGGGCGAGACCGTGTTCGAGAACGACGGCGTGCGCATGTGGCACGACGGCGACGGCATCGCGGTGGTCAGCTTCAAGACCAAGATGAACACCGTGTCCGACCACGTGCTCAACGGCCTGCAGGAAGCGATCAAGCGCGCCGAGCAGGACTACAAGGGCCTGGTGATCTGGCAGCAGAAGGAACCCTTCTCCGCCGGTGCCGATCTGGCCGGTGCGCTCGGCCTGCTGCAGGCGGGCAAGGTCGACCAGTTCGAAGAGATGGTGCACAACTTCCAGCGCACCAGCCAGGCGATCAAGTATTCGCTGGTGCCGGTGGTGACCGCCGTGCGCGGCCTGGCCCTGGGCGGCGGCTGTGAGTTCCAGATGCACAGCGCAAAGAGCGTGGCCGCACTGGAAAGCTACATCGGCCTGGTTGAAGCGGGCGTCGGCCTGCTGCCGGCCGGTGGTGGCCTGAAGGAACTGGCCGTGCGCGCCTCGCAGGCCGCAGGTCCCGGCGGTGACGTGTTCGCCGAGCTGAAGAAGACCTTCGAAACCGTCGCGATGGCCAAGGTCTCCAACTCGGCGGTCAACGCCAAGGAACTGGGCCTGATGCGCGCCACCGACAAGGTCGTGTTCAACAGCTTCGAGACGCTGCACATCGCCAAGGCCGAAGTGCTGGCGCTGGCTGAAGGTGGCTACCGTCCGCCGATGCCGGCCCGCCGCATCCAGGTCGCCGGTGACGTCGGTATCGCCACCTTCAAGATGATGCTGGTCAACATGCTGGAAGGCCGCTTCATCAGCCCGTACGACTACGAGATCGCCGTGCGCATTGCCACCGTGCTGTGCGGCGGCGAAGTGGATCGCGGCACGCTGGTGGATGAAGAGTGGCTGCTGACGCTGGAGCGCAAGCACTTCGTCGAACTGGCCCAGCAGGAAAAGACCCAGGCCCGCATCGCGCACATGCTCAAGACCGGCAAGCCGCTGCGGAACTGACGGAAGAGAACGGTAGTGCCGGCCGCTGGCCGGCAACGTCTTCCAGACCCCATTCAAGAGATCACTGCAATGACCAAGCAAATCCAGGACGCCTACATCGTCGCCGCCACCCGCACCCCGGTGGGCAAGGCGCCCAAGGGTGTGTTCCGCAATACCCGCCCCGACGACATGCTGGCCCACGTGCTCCGCTCCGTCGTGGCACAGGCGCCGGGCATCGACCTCAACCGCATCGACGACGCGATCATCGGCTGCGCGATGCCCGAGGCCGAGCAGGGCATGAACGTGGCGCGCATCGGCGTGCTGCTGGCCGGCCTGCCGGACACCATCGCCGCGCAGACCGTCAACCGCTTCTGTTCCTCCGGCCTGCAGGCCGTGGCGATGGCCGCCGATCAGATCCGCTTGGGCAATTCGGACCTGATGCTGGCCGGTGGCACCGAGTCGATGTCGATGGTGCCGATGATGGGCAACAAGATCGCCATGGCGCCGAGCGTGTTCGACAACGACCACGTCGCCATCGCCTACGGCATGGGCATCACCGCCGAGAAGGTCGCCGAGGAATGGAAGGTCTCGCGCGAGGAGCAGGACGCGTTCGCCCTCGCCTCGCACCAGAAGGCCATTGCCGCGATCCAGAACGGCGAGTTCAAGGACGAGATCAGCCCGTACGATGTGCGCACCCGCCAGCCGGACCTGGCCGACGGCCGCCGCATCATCACCCGCGACAAGATCGTGGATACCGACGAAGGCCCGCGCCTGGATTCGTCCGCTGAAGGCCTGGCCAAGCTGCGCCCGGTGTTCCGCAACGGACAGTTCGGCGGCACGGTCACCGCGGGCAACTCCTCGCAGATGAGCGATGGTGCCGGTGCGGTGCTGCTGGCCTCCGAGCAGGCGATCAAGGATTACGGCCTGACCCCGCTGGCCCGCTTCGTCAGCTTCTCGGTCGCCGGTGTGCGCCCGGAAGTGATGGGTATCGGCCCGATCGCTGCGATCCCGAAGGCACTCAAGCAGGCTGGCCTGACCCAGGACCAGCTGGACTGGATCGAGCTCAACGAGGCCTTTGCCGCGCAGTCGCTGGCCGTCATCCGCGATTGCGGCCTGGACCCGTCCAAGGTCAACCCGCTGGGTGGCGCCATCGCCTTGGGCCACCCGCTGGGTGCGACCGGCGCGATCCGCACCGCCACCCTGCTGCACGGCCTGCGCCGCCGCCAGCAGAAGTACGGCATGGTGACCATGTGCATCGGCACCGGCATGGGCGCGGCGGGTATCTTCGAATCGCTGTAAGGCATTGATCGGTGCCGGCCAACGGGTCGGCACCGATGGATGCGACAGGTGTGCACCGACCGCTGGTGGGTGCACAGTCGGAAACGAAAAGGGCAGCCCCTCGGCTGCCCTTTGCTGTTGTGCAGGAGGAGCCGGCCAGCGGCCGGCACTACACGCCGCGACGGCGTTGCCCTCAGCCTTCGGCCAGCATCTTCTGCAGCACTTCGCGTGCCGGGCCCGCCAGCTTCTCGTTGTCGAGCGCAAAGCGGATCGTAGCTTCGACCAGCCCCAGATGGGTACCGCAGTCGAAACGACGGCCTTCAAAGCGGAACGCGTCCACGCGCTCGCTCTTGAGCAGTTCGGCAATCGCATCGGTCAACTGGATCTCGCCACCTGCACCGGTGCCGGTCGCTTCAAGCAGCTCGAAGATCTTCGGGCTCAGCACATAGCGACCGACCACCGCCAGATCGCTCGGGGCGTCTTCCGGCTTGGGCTTCTCGACGATGGCGCTGATCTTGCCCTGGCGGCCGTCGAAGGCCTCCGTGGCCACGATACCGTAGCTGCCGGTCTTGTCATGCGGCACGTCTTCCACTGCGATGATGCTTGCACCGGTGGCTTCGTTGGCGTCGGCCATCTGCTTGAGTGCACCGTTGCCGCGGTTCCAGATCAGATCGTCGGGCAGCAGCACGGCGAACGGCTCATCGCCAACAATCGCCTTGGCACACAGCACCGCATGGCCCAGGCCCAGTGCTTCGGCCTGCGTCACGAACACCGCACGAACGCCGTTGGGCAGGACGTGGCGAACCAGCTCAAGCTGTTCCGTCTTGCCGGCGCGCTCGAGCTTCTGTTCCAGCTCGTAGGCCTTGTCGAAGTAATCGGCAACCGCATGCTTGTAGCGGTTGGTGATGAAGATCAGAGTGTCGCAACCCGCTTCGATTGCCTCATCCACCGCGTACTGGATCAGCGGCCGATCAATGATCGGCAGCATTTCCTTCGGAACGGTCTTGGTGGCCGGAAGGAATCGCGTGCCCAAGCCTGCGACAGGAAATACCGCCTTGCGAATACGCTTGCTCATCAGAACCTGTTGGCCTCACGCGCCGGAAAGGCGAGAACTTTAGCAGAGCTGACGTGATCGTCCTGTTGTAGCGGAGAGAACTCCGGCATGGTCGAGAACAGGATGCTGTTGATCGCATCGGTGTCGTAGGTGGCGATCGCCTCACGCAGTTTCGGCACATTGGCCAGCACCTGCTCGCGGGCGAAGGTACGCACGCCGGCTTCCAGAATCTTGGGATGCGCGGTCGGGCGATAGTCCTCGTCCGAATAGAACAGCGTCTCGTGCAGTTTCTCGCCCGGGCGCAGGCCGGTATAGACGATGGCGATGTCCTTGTAGGGCTGCTTGCCGGCCAGCCGGATCATCTGCTCGGCCAGCACGCGGATCGGCACCGGCTCGCCCATGTCCAGCGTATAGATCGCACCGTGCGAGGCCGAGGCGGCCGCCTGCAGGATCAGCTGGCAGGCCTCGGGGATCGTCATGAAGTAGCGGGTCACTTCCGGGTCGGTCACGGTGACCGGGCCACCCTTGAGGATCTGCTCGCGGAAGACCGGCACCACGCTGCCCGCCGAGGCCAGCACATTGCCGAAGCGCACGGTCACGAAACGGGTGTGGCTGGTCTTCTGGTCCAGGCTCTGGCAGATCATTTCCGCGTAGCGCTTGCTGGCGCCCAGCGCGTTGACCGGATCGACCGCCTTGTCGGTGGAGATGAAGACGAAATGCTCGATCTTCGCCTCGACACAGGCACGGGCGACGGTCTCGGTGGACAGAATGTTGTTGCGCACCGCCTCGCGCAGCTGGCGCTCCAGCACCGGCACCTGCTTGTAGGCCGCGGCGTGGAAGACGGAGTCCACGCGCGAGAGCGACAGTGCATGACGGATCACCGCCGGATCACCGCAGTCACCCAGCACGGCTTCCACTTCCAGATCCGGGAAGCTGCGCTGCAGTTCGGCCTCGATGGTCAGCAGCAACAGCTCGCTCATCTCGACCAGCACGATGCGCCCTGCCCCATGGCGGGCACACTGGCGGCACAGTTCCGAACCGATCGACCCGCCGGCGCCGGTGACCAGTACGGTACGCCCGCCCAGCCAGCCGCGGATCAGCGCCCAATCCGGCAGGATCGGCTTGCGACCCAGCAGATCTTCGATCGCCACTTCCTTGAGCACACCCGGCAGCGAATGGCCCAGCAGAATGTCGTTGAGCTTGGGCACCATGCGGAACGGCACGCCGGTGCTTTCGCAGATAGCCACCACCCGCTGCATGCCAACGGCATCCAGCGACGGAATGGCAATCACCAGAAGTTTGGCGGCGGTCTCGCGGACCACTGCGGGCGCATCTTCCAGCGTGCCGAGAATCGGCAGCCCCTGCAGCTTGGCGCCCTGCAGGTGCGGGGCGTCGTCAAGCAGGCCCACCGGCTCGAAGTCACCGGAACGGCGCAGATCGCGGACCAGGGCTTCGGCCGCCTGGCCGGCACCGAGGATCAGCACGCGGCGGGCGGTCACGTCCGATTGCAGTGCCTGGTAGTCCTTCCACGCGCGGTACAGCAGGCGCGGCGCGCCCAGCAGGGCCGACAGCGCGAACGGGTAGATGACCAGCACCGACATCGGCACGCCTTCGAAGCGCTTGTACGCCAAGGCCACCACGATGGCGAGCAGGCCGATGAAGCTGGCTTTGAAGATGTTGAGCAGATCGGCGACGCTGGCAAAGCGCCACAGGCCGCGATACAGCCCCACCCGCCAGAACACCACAGCCTGAATGACCAGGACCAGCGAGGTATCGATGTTCCAGAGCGGCAACGCCGGCGCATCGGCCAACATCGAGTAGCGTCCAGCGTGCAGCAGCTGCCAGCACGCCCAGACCATGAACAGGTCGTGGGCGACGATGGCCGCTCGGGGCATCAAGCCCGTGATTCGGTCCTGCCAAGGCGTCATAAACCGCGTAATCCTTCTAGTTGCGCATTCCCTTGCGCAGGAGCAGCCAAAGGCCGGTCGCGAAGATCAACCACGCGACGGCCACGGCAGCCTCCCACCTCGGCTGCAAATTCGTGCATGCATTAAACACTGCCGCACTGAATATTCCAAAAACAAGATACACCCAGGTGACGAAAGTGTGGCTTGCGCCACTTTTCACCGCGCGCTGATAGAGATGCTGCGTGTGGGGTTCCATCCAGCGCTGTCCCGACAGGATGCGCGAAAGCAATGTGAAGCCTGCGTCCACAAGAAAGGCTGACAGCGGCACGAGCAGCAGCAACCAGTGGATATCCGTGCGCACACTGGCCAGACACACGAGGGCGGCGATCGCATAGCCGAGCGCCCCGCTCCCCACATCCCCCATGAAGATGCGCGCGCGCGGGTAGTTGAACGGCAGGAAGCCCAGACAGGCCAGCCCCAGCACCACGCCCGCCAGCCCATAGGGCGGCGGCAGCACCAGCGCGAAGGCGATGCCGGCCAGAATCGCCTGGGTGGTGGCAATCCCGTTGATCCCATCCATGAAGTTCCAGATGTTGATCAACGAGGTGGTAAACAACAGCGCAAGCAGGGCCTGCCAGGGATTGCCCGTGGCATGCAGCACCAGGCCGGCAAGCAACGCCGCCGCCACAAGGTGCACCAGCAGACGGCGGATCGCAGGTAACGGGCGGTGGTCGTCCCACCAGCCGATGCCGGCCACGAGCACCAGCCCCAGCGCGAACACCGCCAGCGCGCCCCAGGCCTTGGGCCAGATCACCGCCGCGACGACCGTCGCCAGCAGCAGGGTCAATACGATTGCAATGCCACCGCCGCGCGGCGTCGCGACACCATGGCTGCGGCGCTCGCCGGGCTCATCCAACAGATTGCGCCGCAGTGCATAGGCGCGGGCGCCCCAGGTCAGCCCCGCCGACACCGCCAGCACTGCCAGCAGCCCGGACATCCAAGCGACCATCATGCGTCAGAGCACCGCGTAGTTGAGCAAGGGCTTGACGGTGCCCCATTCCTTGCAGCTCGGGCACTGCCAGTGATGCGTGCGCGCGCCGAAGCCACAGCGCGTGCAGCGGTAGGCCGGGTTGCGGACCAGCAGCTGATCGGTGATGTGCTTGAGGTCGTGCAGGGTCGCGGTCGAATCTGCGCCTTCGGCCAGGGTCAGGTCGATCAGCGCCGACTCACCACGGACCGACGGACGATCCTTGAGCTGACGGCCGAGATAGGCGCGTGCCGGGGCGACGCCCTCCTGCTCTTCCATCAGCTGGGTCAGGGCCAGCACCGGGGCGATGCCGCGATAGTGCTCGGTCATCTCCGACAGGAACGCGCGCGCGCCACCCAGGTCACCGACCTTGCGGTAGTTCTGCATCAGCGACTGCAGCACTTCGGGCAGATACTCGGGATCGTTGCGCGCAGCGCGCTCATAGGCACGCACGGCCGCTTCGGCATTGCCGGCATCGTTCTCCAGGCGCCCCTCGATGATGCCGGCACGCACCGACATCGCATCGGCCTGGTAGGCACGCGCGATCGCCGCGCGCGCTTCCTCGATCTTGCCGGCACCGCGGTAGCGCTCGGCCAGTTCGCACTCGAACTGCCCGATCAGCTTGCCCATCGGCTCGCCGGTGACTTCTTCGAAGCGGCTGGCGTTGTCGATCGCCTTTTCCCAATCGCGCTCGGCCTGGTAGATGCCGATCAGGTGCTTGAGCGCCTGCGGGGCACGCTGGTCGATCTGGGCCAGCTCGGTGAACACGGTTTCGGCGCGATCGAGCAGACCAGACTTCATGTAGTCCTCGCCCAGCGCCAGCAGTGCCTGGACGCGCTGCTGATCGGTCAGATCGGCGCGGTTGACCAGGCCCTGGTGCAGGCGGATCGCACGATCCACCTCACCGCGGCGGCGGAACAGGTGGCCCAGCGCGACCTGGGTCTCGAAGGTTTCCTTGTCCAGCTCGGCGATGTGCAGGAACAGCTCGATCGCCTTGTCCGGCTGCTCGTTGAGCAGATAGTTCAGGCCACGGAAATACGTGCTGGACAGATGACTGACCTGGTTGTCGCCATGGCGTTGACCGCCGCGACGCCCGATCACCCAGCCGGACAGCGCGGCCAGGGGCAGGAACAGGAAGAACCAGAACCACTCGGAGACAAATTCCATCGGCGCTCAGCGTCCGTCGAATGTAGAAGAAGAAGGGGGAGCCACGACCACGGCAGGCGCGGCCTTCTGCGCACGGCGCAGTTTGGCGTACAGCGGGATCACCATGCTGGCCAGCACGAGGCCGCCGCCGATGAGCGCACCGGACAACAAGGCGATGATGATCGCCACGCCGGTGGTGGAATTGATCTGGGTAAAGCCCAGGCTGATGATGATCGGCTGCGAATTGAGCGCACCGATGATCAGACCCACGACCAGAACCGCCAGCAGGATCAGCAGACGTACGATATTCATGCAGCAGCTCCAGTTCCGTAGGGCTCAAGAGTAGCGGACTAACACTCCGCTCTACCAGCCGACTCCGTGGAAATCACGCATCCGCCCCTTGGCGGATGGACACTCAGGCAGGATCGCTTTCCAGCGGCACCACGGCGCTGACGCGCTCACGCAGTTCCTTGCCCGGCTTGAAGTGCGGGACATGCTTGCCCGGCAACGCGACCGATTCCCCGGTCTTGGGGTTGCGCCCCAGCCGTGCAGGCCGGTAGTGCAACGAAAAACTGCCGAACCCACGGATCTCGATGCGATCCCCGCCGGCCAGCGCCCCACCCATCATTTCCAACAACGACTTCACGGCCAGATCGACATCGTCCGACTTCAAATGCGCCTGTCGGCGCGCCAGGATTTCGATCAGCTCGGATTTGGTCATTACGGGCTCTTGGGGAGGAACTCAGACCCTGAAACGGCCCGGACTGATGTCCGGGCCGTCCAGGAAACTACGACAGCGACAGACCGATTACTCGGACTTGTTGCCGTTCAGCTGTGCACGCAGCAGCGCGCCGAGCTGGGTGGTGCCGCTGGAAGCCGAGGAGGACTGGTATTCCTCCAGCACTTCGCGCATTTCCGCATCGTCCTTGGCCTTGATCGACAGCTGCAGGGTACGACCCTTGCGATCCATGCCCACGAACTTGGCTTCGACCTTGTCGCCGACCTTCAGGAACTGGGTCGCGTCGTCAACGCGCTCGTTCGCAACGTCGCGAGCGGCCACGTAGCCTTCGATGCCGTCAGCCAGTTCGATGGTAGCGCCCTTGGCGTCCACTTCCTTGACCACGCCTTCGACCTTCGAACCCTTCGGGTTGGCAGCCATGTACTGACCGAACGGATCCTGCTCCAGCTGCTTGACGCCCAGGCTGATGCGCTCGCGCTCCGGATCGACAGCCAGGACGACGGCGTCCAGGTTGTCGCCCTTCTTGAAGTTGCGGACCACGTCTTCGCCGGTGGTGTTCCAGCTGATGTCGGACAGGTGCACCAGGCCATCGATACCGCCGTCCAGGCCGATGAAGATGCCGAAGTCGGTGATCGACTTGATCTGGCCCGAGACCTTGTCACCCTTCTTGTGGATGGCAGCGAAGGTTTCCCACGGATTGGCGGCAACCTGCTTCATGCCCAGCGAGATGCGGCGACGCTCCTCGTCCACGTCCAGGACCATGACTTCAACTTCGTCACCGACCTGCACAACCTTGGACGGGTTGACGTTCTTGTTGGTCCAATCCATTTCCGACACGTGCACCAGGCCTTCGACGCCCGGCTCGATCTCGACGAATGCGCCGTAATCGGTGACGTTGGAGACCTTGCCGAAGACGCGGCTGTTGGCCGGGTAACGACGGGCGATGTTGTCCCACGGATCTTCGCCCAGCTGCTTCAGACCCAGCGAAACGCGGTTGCGCTCGCGGTCGAACTTCAGCACGCGCACGTCCAGCTCGTCGCCGACGTTCACGACTTCGGACGGATGGCGCACGCGCTTCCAGGCCATGTCGGTGATGTGCAGCAGGCCGTCGATACCGCCCAGGTCCACGAATGCGCCGTAATCGGTCAGGTTCTTGACGACACCCTTCAGGATCGCGCCTTCCTGCAGCTTGTCCATCAGCTGCTCGCGCTCTTCCGAATGCTCGCTTTCGACGACTGCACGACGGGACACAACGACGTTGTTACGCTTGCGGTCCAGCTTGATGAGCTTGAATTCCAGCTCCTTGCCTTCCAGGTAGGCCGGGTCGCGCACGGGGCGCACATCCACCAGCGAACCGGGCAGGAACGCGCGGACATCCTTGATGTCCACGGTGAAACCACCCTTGACCTTGCCGCTGATGCGGCCGGTGATGGTTTCGTTCTTTTCCAACGCTTCTTCCAGCTCGTCCCACACCATCGCGCGCTTGGCTTTCTCACGCGACAGGACGGTTTCACCGAAGCCGTTCTCGATGGAATCGAGGGCAACCTTGACGACGTCGCCTTCAGCGACATCGATCTCGCCAGCGTCGTTACGGAACTGTTCGATCGGCACGATGCCTTCGGACTTCAGGCCGGCGTTGATCACCACGACATCGCCGCGGACTTCAACAACGACACCGCTGACGATCGAGCCCGGCTTCAGCTTGGCCAGATTGGCCTGACTGGCTTCGAACAGCTCTGCAAATGATTCGGTCATTAGATTTACTCTGTTGGACACATGGGCATTGGCCCCCGAGGGAACCGCTTACTGCCCGCCTGTTGGTCGACCCCGGAAACGCAGGTCGTGTGTTAAGTAGGAAAACCGCCACGCATCATTGCGGGACGGAGCTTTTGTTGCCTTGCGATGGTGCGACACCGCCGATGGATTGACGGCCTCCTTTACAACGGATCAGGCACCCGAAACCGGAAGCAGATCCAATACCTTGGCAACGACGGCGTCGATGCCAATACCACTGGTGTCGATGACGACGGCATCGTCTGCCGGCTTCAGGGGCGCCACTGTGCGCTGTGCATCACGGGCGTCGCGGGCCATGATCTCGCGCAGGAGGTCGTCAAAGTTAACCGAAACACCCTTGTCTTTCAACTGCTTATGCCGGCGCTCGGCCCGCTCTTCGGCGCTGGCGGTCAAAAACACCTTGAATGGCGCGTCCGGGAAGATGACCGTGCCCATGTCCCGGCCGTCGGCGACCAGGCCCGGCTCCATCCTGAATGCGCGCTGGCGCTCTTTCAGCGCCGCCCGGACCTCCGGGATGGCCGCGATCGCCGACGCCAGGGCGCCGGTGGTCTCCAGGCGCAGTTCGTCGGTCGCGTCGGTCTCGTTGACCAGCACCCGCAGCCCGCCATCGGCCGATTCCACGAACCGCACATGGGTGTCGAAGGTGCAGCGGACCAGCGCCGAGGCGTCGGAGGTATCGATATCAGCCCAGCTGGCCGCCACGCCCACCGCCCGGTACAGGGCGCCCGAATCCAGGTAATGCCAGCCCAACCGGCGTGCGACAATGCGGCTGACAGTGCCTTTTCCGGCCCCGGAAGGGCCATCGATGGTGAGCACGGAAGGAAGCTGATTCATGGGTTTCCCTGTAAAATTGACGGCCCATTCTAGCCCCTGCCCGGGGTGCCCCGAGACCTTTTTGGTGCAACCACTTGAAAGGATGGAAAAAAGCCCGGTAGAATGGCGGGCTTGAACGGGCGTCACCTGCCGATTGTCATCTGCATATCGCGGCCGCGCTCCAACCGAATCCAACGTTTACGCCGAGGTATGCAATGAAAGTCCTTTCTTCCCTGAAGTCGGCCAAGTCCCGTCACCGTGACTGCAAGGTCGTCCGTCGCCGTGGCAAGATCTTCGTGATCTGCAAGTCGAACCCGCGTTTCAAGGCTCGCCAGCGCTGAGCCGGCCGGCCTCACGGCCGCCACCGGCCCCTCACCGGGCCGGGTGATGAACAAGAAGCCGCCTACGGGCGGCTTTTTGCTGCCATTTTTGTTGTAATCGCCGGGTAGCCCACGGCCGTCGGTCATCAGACCTGTGACCCTGGGGCCTTCCGCATTCTTGACCACTGGGGAGTAGATCGAGATGAAGCGTTACCTGACCACCTTGCCGTTGCTGGCCGTACTGGCCGTTTCCAGTGCCCACGCCGACACGCTGCTGATTGACCGCAGCCGTGAAAAGCCCGCTGTCGCCCTGCCCGTCCGCGGCCAGAGCATGCAGCAGGTCCAGGCCCAGTTCGGCGACCCGGGCGAACGTCTGGAACCGCGCGGCGGGCAGAAGCGCCAATGGCCGACGATCAACCGCTGGGTCTACCCGCAGTTCACCGTCTACTTCGAAAAGCAGAAGGTGATCGACGTGGTGGCCAACCGCGCCGACGCCAACGAGATCGGGCCGAAACCGCCGATCCGCTGACCCCTTTCCCTTTGCCCGCCCACCGGCGGGCCATCGCATCGAGATCATGAACGACACGCTCCGCTTTCCGGCCGAATGGGAATCCCAGTCCGCCATCCTGATCGCCTGGCCCCACGCCGACACCGACTGGGCAGATCGCCTGGGTGACGTCGAGGACACCTACATCGCGCTCGTCGCGGCCATCACCCGCTTCCAGCCGGTGGTGATCATCGTCGCCGACGACGACCTGGAGGCGTACGCCGACGCGCGTCTGCGCTCGAACCGGATCGACACGGACCGCGTGCGGTTCGTGACCGCCCAGTACGACGACACCTGGCTGCGCGACTCCGGCCCGATCACGCTCAAGCGTGCCGATGGCGGCTTCCGCCTGCTGGACTTCCGCTTCACCGGCTGGGGCGGCAAGTTCGACGCCAGCCTGGATGATCAGCTGGTGGGCGTGCTGCACGCGGCCGGCACCTTCGCCAACGCGGAGCTGCAGAGCATTCCGTTCGCGCTGGAAGGCGGCGGCATCGAAACCGATGGCGCCGGCACCCTGCTGACCACCTGGCAGTGCCTGCACGAGCGTCATCCGGACCGCAGCCGCGAATCGCTCACCGCCGACCTGGCCACCTGGCTGGCGCAGGACCGTGTGCTGTGGCTGGACCACGGGTATCTGGAAGGCGACGACACCGACGCCCACATCGATACGCTGGCCCGCTTCGCCTCGACCGACAGCATCGTCTACCAGGCCTGCGATGACGCCAGCGATTCGCACTACACCGAGTTGCAGGCGATGGGTGCCGAGCTGGCCGCGCTGCGGACCAGCGATGGCCAGCCGTATCGTCTGTTCCCGCTGCCGTGGGCGCAGCCGGTGATCGACGAAGGTCGTCGCCTGGCGGCGTCGTATGCGAATTATCTGATCCTCAATGGCGCGGTGCTGATGCCGGCCTACGGCGATGCCGCCGACGAGGCTGCGCGTGCGGTGTTGGCCCAGGCGTATCCGGACCGCGAGATCGTGGCGGTGCCGTGCCGTTCGCTGATCTGGCAGAACGGCAGCCTGCACTGCATCACGATGCAGCTGCCGGCGGGGTTGCTGGCCTGATCGACCAGTGAGCACCTCGGCCTGGCGGGCCGGAGCGGGTTTGCGGGGGACGCCGTAAACCCATCCCTGGGGGCTTAAGTCGCGGCATCCATGCCGCTCATACCCCCGCAAACCCGCTCCGACCCGCCTTCGACAGTGGGTCGGCAGCCTACGGAAGAGCGACAGCCCGCAACCGATAGTTGTGGCCCGTCCACCGATGTTCCGGCCATCCTGCAGAGCCGGCCAGCGGCCGGCACCACCGATGCAGGTGTTGCCCATTTAGCAGCCAGCACGCTGCGTGCACCCATCCGCGATAAACTGCGTTTTTCCCCTTGCAGGACCGTCTCCGGATGAGCTCACGCCACACCCTTTCCGTCGCCCTGATCCAGGAGCGCAACCACGGCGATGCCGAGGCCAATCTGGCCGTCATCGAAGCGCGCGTGGCTGAAGCGGCCGCTCAGGGTGCCAAGCTGATCCTGCTGCAGGAACTGCATAACGGCGCGTACTTCTGCCAGCACGAGTCGGTCGATGAGTTCGATCTGGCCGAGCCGATCCCGGGCCCGAGCACCGAGCGGCTGGGGGCCTTGGCCAAGAAGCACGGCGTGGTGCTCGTCGGCTCGCTGTTCGAGCGCCGCGCGGCGGGGCTGTACCACAACACCGCAGTGGTCTTCGAGAAAGACGGCACCCTGCTCGGCAAGTACCGCAAGATGCACATCCCGGATGATCCGGGCTTCTACGAGAAGTTCTACTTCACCCCGGGCGATCTGGGCTTCACCCCGATCGATACCTCGGTGGGTCGCCTCGGCGTGCTCGTGTGCTGGGACCAGTGGTACCCGGAAGCGGCGCGCCTGATGGCGCTGGCCGGTGCGGAGCTGCTGCTCTACCCCACCGCGATCGGCTGGGACCCGGATGACCAGCGCGACGAACAGGGCCGCCAGCGGGATGCGTGGGTGCTCAGTCACCGCGGCCATGCGGTGGCCAACGGCGTTCCGGTGCTGAGCTGCAACCGCGTCGGCCATGAAGCCTCGCCGCTGGGCGCGTCGGGCATCCAGTTCTGGGGCAACAGCCACGTGCTGGGCCCGCAGGGCGAGTTCATCGCCGAAGCCGGTGGCGAGCCGACGGTGCTGGTCTGCGATGTGGACCTGCAGCGCAGCGAACACGTGCGCCGCATCTGGCCGTTCCTGCGTGATCGCCGCATCGATGCATACGGCGATCTGCTCAAGCGCTACATCGACTGACCGACCAGGACACCCCCACCGTGACCGTGCAGCTGCGCGATGCCACCGATGCCGATATCGCGGCCATCACCGCGATCTATGCGGTGGAAGTGACCGACTTCGTCAACACCTACGAGTACGACATCCCGGAGGCGGCGGAGATGCTTCGCCGCATGCAGGACATCGTCGGCCGCGGCTTTCCGTACCTCGTGGCCGAGGTCGATGGCCAGGTGGCCGGCTATGCCTACGCCAATACCTATCGCGGCCGGATCGCCTACCAGTGGACCGTGGAGAACTCGGTCTATGTGGATGCGGCGTTCCAGGGCCGCGGCGTCGGCACCGCGCTGATGCAGGGCCTGATCGATGCCTGCGTCGCGCGCGGTTACCGGCAGATGGTGGCCGTGATCGGCGAGCCCACCAACACCGCCTCCATCAAACTGCACGAGCGTTTCGGTTTCCATACCGTCGGCGTTTTCCGCGGCCTCGGCCGCAAGCATGGCCGCTGGCTGGATACCGTCCAGATGCAGCGCGCGCTCGGCGATGGTGCCGACAGCGCCCCTTCGAATGAATGATGCAATGACCGATACCCTGATTGACGCCGGCGACACTCTGTTCGCCGGTCAGCCCGTCCGCATCGTCGAACGCGATGGCGTGCGCTACACCCTGCTGGGCACCGCGCACGTCTCGCAAGCCAGCGTGGAAGCGGTGGAACGTGCGATCGAAAGTGGCCGCTTCGATGCGATCGCGGTCGAGCTGGACGCGCAGCGCCTGCAGGCACTGACCGATCCGGATGCGCTGGCCAAGCTCGACCTGGTCGAGGTGATCCGCAAGGGCCGCGTCGCCCTGTTCGCTGCCAACCTGGCGTTGGCCGCCTACCAGCGCCGCCTGGCCGAACAGCTCGAAATCGAGCCGGGTGCCGAACTCAAGCGCGCGGTCACCCTGGCCAACGAACGCAACCTGCCCGTGCATCTGATCGACCGCGAGGTCGGCCTGACCTTCCGGCGTGCCTCGCAGCGCCTGGGCTTCTTCGGCAAGATCAAGCTGGTGATGGGCCTGGGCGCCGGCCTGTTCGCTTCGGAAGAAGTCGGCGAAGACGAGATCGAAAAGCTCAAGCAGGGCGACATGCTCGAAGCCAGCTTCGGCGAGTTCGCCAGCGAGAGCCCTGCCCTGTACGAAACCATCATCGGCGAGCGCGACCGATACATGGCTACGCGCCTGCGTGAAGTGCACGACCCGGCCCAGCGCGAAGTGCTGGCCGTGGTCGGTGCCGGTCATCTGGCCGGTCTGGCCAGGTACCTGGAAACCGACACCGACGCGCCGGGCCCGCTGCGCGAGTCGCTGGAAGACGTGCCGAAGAAGCGCAACATCCCGTGGATCACGCTGGCGATCCTGGCCATCGTGCTGACCGGTATCGGCGTGGGCTTCTATCGCGGTGGCCTGGGTGTCGGCAGTGAGCTGCTGGCGGTCTGGGCGATGTACACCGGCGGTCTGGCCGGCCTGGGCTGCCTGTTGGCGGGCAGCCACCCGCTGAGCATCCTGACCGCGATCGTGGTCGCGCCGTTCAAGCCGTTCCGGCTGAGCATCCCGACCGGTGCATTCTCGGCCCTGGTGGAAGCGCGCCTGCGCAAACCGGCCTACGAAGACTTCCTGAAGCTGCGCGACGACGCGCAGAGCGTCAAGGGCTGGTACCGCAACCGGGTGACCCGCGTGGTGCTGACCTTCATGCTGACCAACCTGGGCAGCATGCTCGGGTTGTGGCTGACCGGGTTCCAGGTGTGGGGTAAGGTCGCGGGGTGATTCCCGCGCCGGCTGTGAATCGAAAGGCCACGCAATGCGTGGCCTTTTTTGTGCACGGCCGGCACTACCGCCCCATGTGCAGATCCACGCCCTGCGTGGATGCGGTTCGCAAAAAAAGGGAGGCCCGCCCAACGGGCCTCCCCGCACCCTCAAATCGATTCCGCGCCCGGCTCGACTACCGGGGCAGCCACGCCTCGGCCACGCGCACGCTGGATGATCCGCGACACCGCCGTGCTCATGTCATCCAGCATGGCGTAGATGGTCGGCAGGAACAGCAGGCTGACCACCGTGGAGAACGCCAAGCCGCCGGCGATGGCGCGGGCCATCGGGTAGTACGGCGGCCCGTTGCCCAGCAGCTGGGTGTCGGTCATCGAGATCGGGATCATCGCCAGGATCGCGGTGCCCATCGTCATCATGATCGGGCGCAGGCGCTCGCGTGAACCCTCCACCAGCGCCTGGGTCCGCCCCATGCCGCGGCGGCGCAGGTTGTTGATGTGCTCGATCATCACGATGCCGTTGTTCACCACCACGCCCATCAACACCAGGATGCCGATGAAGGACATGATCCCGAACGAGGTGCCGGTGATCCAGAACAGCCAGAACACGCCGAAGATCGAGAACAGCACCCCGCTCATGATCGCCGCCGGGAACAGCAGCGACTCGAACACCGCCGCCATCACCACGTAGATCATCACCAGCGCGATCACCAGATTGAACATCATCTGCGACATCGCCTTGTCGTCGTCGCCGTAATCACCGCCGTCGAAGCTGAAGGTGTAGCCGGCCGGGAAGCTCATGGGCTTGAGCATCTCTTCCATCGCCTTGCGCCCTTCCGGCACGGTCACCTTCTCGGCCAGATTGGCCTTGATGGTCAACGTCGTCTGGCGGTTGGTGCGACCGATCTGCGTGGCCGAGGGTTTGATCGCCACATCGACCAGGCTCAGCAGCGGCACCGAACGACCGTCGCCGGTACGCACGGTGTAACTGGCCAGATCCTCCGGGCTGCTCTGCTCGGCACCGGCGAAGCGCACCCAGACCGGCACTTCGCTGTCGCCGCGGCGGAACTCGCGCAGCGGCGCACCACGCAGGGCCAGGCCGACGAAGCTGGCGACCTGCTCGGCATTGAAGCCGAACGCAGCGGCGCGCTCGCGGTCGACGTGGATGGACAGCTCGCTGCCCTTCTCACCGTTGTCGATGCGCACATCGCGCAGCTCCTTGCGCTGGGCCAGCAACGGCACGACTTCCTCGCCGATCTCCTGCAACATCTTGGTCGAGTCGCCGACCAGCTGCACCTGGACCTGGTTGTTGCCGCCGCCCCCACCTTCGCCCGAGTTGCCCACCACGTAATCGGCACGCGCCGAGCGAGGCAGCCCCTTGCGCAGTGCTTCCTGCACGGCCGGCATGTTCTTGGCATGCTCGGTATCGAAGGTCACGATCGTGCTGCTGCCTTCCTGCTCGCTGTACCAGGAATACACCTGCGTGATGTGCAAGGCCTGGCGGTTGTCGTCCAGGTAGCGTTCAACACGCGCCACTTCCTCGGACATCTGGCCGAAGGTGTACGCCCCCTTCCAGTTGTAGCCGATGAACACCTCGTGGCCGCCCTCGCCACCGAACATGTCGATCTTGGTGAGCTTCATCGGCACCAGGCTGATCAGCACCACCATCAGGATGCCGAACACGCTCCAGCCACGGTGCTCCAGCGTCCACTGCAGGACCTTGGCATAGCGGCGCTGCAGGCGGGCGATCACGCCCGTTTCCGAATGCACCAGCTTGGGCGTCTGCATGCGCGCGGACAGCATCGGGATCAGGCTCACCGCGACCAGCCAGGAGGCCAGCAGCGAGACCGAGATCGTGATTGCGATCTGCGCCATGAAGATGCTGATGTTGTTGGTCTCACCGAACAGGTTCGGCACGAACACGATGCAGTGGCACAGGGTGCCGGCGCTCAGCGCGATGGCCACGTTGCGGGTGCCGATGATCGAGGCCAGCCGCGGCTGGTCGGGCATGCGTTCGCGTTCCTGGTAGATGCTCTCCACCACCACCACGGCGTTGTCCACCAGCATGCCGACCGCCAGCAGCAGGCCCATCATGGTCAGGATGTTGAGGGTGACGCCGGCGAAGTACATGAAGCCCAGCGTGATCACGAAACAGATCGGGATCGCCAGGGTCACCATCAGCGTGGACGGCCAGTGGCGCAGGAAGAAGAACAGCACCGTGACCGACAACAACAGGCCCACCGCACCGGCTTCGGCCAGCTCCAGCAGCGAGGACGTCACCATCTTGCCCTGGTTGTCGATCACCTTGATCTGCACATCGCGCATCGAGGGCTGCTTGCGGATCGCCTCGACCTCGGCCAGCGCGGCACGCGAGACCTCGACCAGGTTGGCGCTGCGCTCCTTGAAGATGTCCAGACCCACGGCCGGGTTGCCGTCCAGGCGGCGACCGTAGTTCATGCGGGTGGGCTTGAGCCGGATCTCGGCGATGTCACCCAGGCGCAGGCCCTTCGTATCGATCACCAGATCGCGCAGTTCCTGCAGATCGGTGATCTCGCCCACCGGCTGGATCCGCACGCGCTGGCCGTTGTCGTCGATCTGCCCGGCCGAGATCGAGAAGTTCAGCGTACGCAGGCGGTCGCTGAGTTCGTTGATGCTCAGGTTGTGCGCGGTCAACCGGTCCGGGCTGATCGCGATCTCCACTTCGTTCGGCGGCGCGCCGGAAATGTTGACCCGTGCCACGCCCGGGATGCGCTCGATCCGCCGCTTGAACTCGCGGTCGAGCATGTCGTACGCGCCGGTCAGATCGGTGGCGCTGGCCAGGCGTACCTTCAGCACCGGATCGTCACTGCTGGACCACTTGAACACGTTGTAGCGCTGCAGGTCGTCGGGCAGGTCGCTGCGGATCGCATCGATGCGCTCACGGGCATCGGAGGCCGCGATGGCGATGTCGCGGTCCCAGTCGGTGAACTCGATGAAGATGCTGGCGCCTTCGGAGGTGGCCGACGAGCGCATCCGCTTGATTCCGGTCATCGTGGCCAGTGCTTCTTCGGTCGGCCGGATGATGTTGCGCTCCACCTCCTCCGGGGTGGAGCCGGTATACGGCACCTGCACGAACAGGAACGGTGCGGAGATGTCCGGCAGCGCCTCCAGCGGCAGCCGGAACGAGGCGATCAGGCCCACCACCGCCAACGATACAAAGCACATGATCGTGGTGATGGGCCGGCGGATGGAGAACTCGGCAATGCTCATGCCGGCTCCTGTGCAGCGTCAGGGTCCGTTTCGGACACGCGCGTCTTGAGGTGGCGGCCACGCTCGCGGTAGTAGGCATCGCCACGACGGTCGAGCAGGTCGTACACCACCGGAATCACCACCAGCGTCAGCAGCGTGGAGACCAGCAGGCCGCCGATCACGGTGATCGCCATCGGCGCGCGCACTTCGGCGCCCTCGCCCATGGCCACCGCCAGCGGCAGGAAGCCGAACAGCGTGCACAGCGTGGTCATGATGATCGGGCGCAGGCGGGAACGCGCGCCTTCCACCAGCGCCTCGCGCTTGGGCACACCGGCCTCGCGCAGCTGGTTGACCTTGTCAATCAGGATGATTGCGTTCTTGGTCACCAACCCCACCAGCAGGATCAATCCGATGAACACCACCACCGAAATCGGCTTGCCGGTCAGCATCAGCGCCAGGATCGCGCCGACCAGGGCGAGCGGAATGGTGAACAGGATGACGAACGGGTGCAGCAGCGATTCGAACTGCGAGGCCATCACCAGGTAGACCAGGAAGATCGCCAGGCCGAAGGCGAAGATCAGCGAGCGTGCCGAATCCGCCAGCTCCTCACCCTGCCCACCGATGTGCATGCCCACACCCGCACCCAGCGGCTGCTTGGCGACCATGTCCTGCACTTCGCGCACCGCGCCGCCCAGGTCGATGTCGCGCAGGTTGGCCGAGACCACCGCCACGCGGGTCTGGTCGGCGCGATGGATCTCGCTCGGGCCGTTGGTGGCCACCACCTCGGCCACCGAATCCAGCGTCACCGGCCGGTTGCTGCCCGGATTGACGATCAGGCGGCGGATGCTGTCCACGCTCGCCCGGTCACCTTCCTGGGCACGCACCAGCACGTCGATCTTGCGGTCGCGGAAGCTGTAGCGCGTGGCCACGTCGCCGCGCACCTTCTTGACCACCACATCGGCGATCTGCCGCGTGGTCAGGCCCAAGGCACCGGCGCGCTCCTGGTCGAAGCGGATCTGGATCTCCGGGAAGCCTTCCTCCACCGTGGATTTGACGTCGGCGTAGTGCGGGTTGTTTCGCAGCATCGCAGCCAGCGCCTTGCCCGCGGTTTCCAGCGTGGCCATGTCCTGGCCGCGCAGTTCCACTTCCAGCGGGGTGGAGAAGCTGAAGAGCGCCGGGCGGGCGAAGTCGACCTGCACCCCAGGGTGCTGCTGCATCGATTCGCGCAGACGCTCGGTGATCGCCGCTTCGGTGCGCGCGTTGCCGCCACCGGCCATGACCACGGTCAGCTTGCCGATGTTTTCGCCACTCTCGGTCGGGCTGGCATCCAGGCGGGTGCCGCTGCCACTGACGCCGTACAGCGAGGCGATGCTGTCGTCCTTGGCGTGGGCCAGCTGCATCTCGCGGACCAGCGCATCGGTCTGCTTCAGCGGCGTGCCGGCCGGCAGCTTGGCAGTCATTTCAAAGCGGTCCTGCGCAAGCTGCGGGATCAGATCCGCACCCAGCATCGGCACCAGGGCCATCGTGCCGATGAACGCCAGCGCCGCCAGGCCCAGCACCTTGCCCGGGTGATGCAGCGCACCCGGCAGCAGCTTGAGGTAGCCACGTTCGGCACCGGCGTAGGGCTTCATCGCCACATCGCTGGCCTTGCGCATCACCGGGCCGACCACGGCCACCAGGCCGCGCCAGACGCGGATCACCGACCAGGCCATCCCGAAGCAGATCCAGCGCACCAGCGTGCCCACGCCACGACGGCTGCCGGCGACCGGCTTCAGCCAGCGGCTGTCCGGCTGCCACGGCTGATGCGTGGGTTCTTCCGGGAAAGCCAGCGGCGGGCGGCCCTTGAGCGAGCTCAGCATCGGGATCAGGGTCATCGAGACCAGCAGCGAGATGGCGATTGCGATCGCCACGGTCAGCGCCTGGTCGCGGAACAGCTGGCCGGCGATGCCGTCCACGAATACCAGCGGCAGGAACACCGCGATGGTGGTCAGGGTCGAGGCGACCACGGCCATGCTGACTTCGCGGGTGCCTTCAATCGCGGCCTGCAGAATGCTCAGGCCGCGCTCGCGCGCTTTGGCGATGCTCTCCAGCACCACGATGGAATCATCCACCACCAGGCCGGTAGCCAGCGCCAGACCGCCCAGCGACATCACGTTCAAGCTCAGGCCGAGCTGGCCCATGAAGAAGAACGTGGTGATGATCGAGACCGGCAGCGACAGGCTGATCACGAACGTGCTCCAGCCATCGCGCAGGAACAGGAAGATGATCAGGATGGCGAGGATGCCACCGATCACCGCGTCTTTCTTGACGTCGCTGATGGCATGTTCGATGAAGCGCGACTGGTCTTCGATCGTGGTCAGTTCGGCATCACCGGGAACCTGGCCCTTCATCTGTTCCAGACGCGCACGCAGCGCCTCTGCGGTCGAGACCGTATTGGCATCGCCCTCCTTGTAGATCGCCAGCTCGACCGCTTCCTTGCCGCCGAGGCGGATGATCGCTTCGCGTTCCTTGTAGCCCTGGCGCACGGTGGCGACATCCTTCAGCCGCACCGGCACGCCATTGGCGATGTTGGTGGAACTGCTGCTGGACGCGCTCTGTGCCGCCGAGGCGGCGGCGATGGCGGCATCCGAGCCGGTCGACGCGGCGATGGCGAACATCTGCTGCATCGCTGCATCGGCGGCACTGCCGGTGCTGCTCTGGGTGGTGACCAGCAGGTTGCGGATGTCCTCCAGATCGGCGAACTGGTTGACGGTGCGCACCAGGTAACGCTGCGAGCCTTCCTCCAGACGACCGCCGGAGATGTTGATGTTCTCTTCCTTGAGCCGCTTGATGACGTTGTCGATCGGCAGGTTGAGCTGGGCCAGCTTCTGCTGGTCGATGTCGACCTGGATTTCATCCTCCAGACCGCCGCCAACCTTGACCGCCGCCACGCCGGTAACCGGCTCCAGTTTCTTCTTCAGATCTTCATCGGCGTAGCGGCGCAGCTCGGTGAGCTGGCGCACGGCCTCGGCATCGCTGGATGGATCGGTCTTCGCCGAGATCACCAGGCGCATGATCGGCTCGGTGGACGGATTGAAGCGCAGCAGCACCGGGGACTTCGCCTCCAGCGGCAGGTTCAGCGCTTCCATCTTGTCGCGCACCTCCAGGCTGGCCTGGTCCATGTTGGTGCCCCAGGCAAACTCGAGCACCACATCGCTCTGCCCGGTGCGCGAGATCGATTTGAGCTTGCGCAGGTTCTTGACCACGCCGACGGCCTCTTCGACCGGCTCGGTGATCAGCGTTTCGATTTCCGCCGGGGCCGCACCGGTGTACTCGGTGCGCACGGTCAGGGTCGGGTAGCTCAGGTCGGGCAGCAGGTTGACCTTGAGATTGCCCAGCGCGATGAAGCCGAACAGCATCAGCGTGACGGTGAACATCGCGATGGTGACACGGCGGCGGGTGGCGAACTCCACCAGGCCGCCGCCATGGGCACCCGGGCGCTCGCCCTGGTGCGGATCCTTGCCGTGGTCGTTGCCGGCCGCTGTCATTGACGGCTCTCCGCCTTGGCCGGCGCCGGCGTGGCGACGGCGGTGGCAGCCGGCTTGGCGCCGATCACCTGCACCACGGTGCCGTCACGCAGCGCCACCTTGCCGGCGGTCACCACCTGGTCACCGGCGGCCAGACCCTCGCGGATTTCCACCCACGGGCCTTCGGCATAGCCGAGCTTGACCGGCACGCGCGCGGCCTTGCCCTCGCGCACGCGGAACACCGCCGGCTCGCCATCGTCGAGCAATGCGATGCGCGGCACCACCAGGGCATCGGCGCGCTGGTCGTAGTCGATGCGGATGCGGCCGAACATGCCGGGCTGCAGGCCGTCAGCATCTTCGCCGAACCCGCTGACCACGCGGAACGTGCCGCTGCCGGCGTCGACCACCGGCGAGATGCGGTCCACCGTGCCGGGGAAGGTCTTGCCCGGCAGCGCGTCGGCGATCAGCGTCACCGGCTGACCCGGGCGCAGCGTGGCCAGCTCGCGTTCGGGCACGTTGAGCGTGGCTTCCAGGCGCGAGTTGTCGACGATGCGGAAGATCGGCGTGTTGATCTGCACGAAGTTGCCGGTCTTGATCGAGCGCGAGGCGATCACCCCCGAGATGGGTGCGATCACCGTGGTGTAGGAAAGCTCCAGCGTGGCCAGGCGGTACTGCGCGCGGACGTTTTCCAGGTCGTACTTGATCTGGTCGACGTCCGAGGCGCTGACCATCTGCTGGCCGATCAGCTTCTGGGCGCGCTGGTAGTTGTTCTCCAGCTTGCGCATCTGCGCTTCGCTCTGGGCGACGGCCAGACGCGCCCGGTCCGGATCCAGCCGCACCAGCGGCTGCCCGGCGCGTACCTGCTGCCCTTCCTCGACCAGCACCGCCAGCGCGACACCGGAGGTCTTGGCGACCACCTGCGACTCGCCCCTGGGCTCCAGTGCAGCCGTGCCGGTGTAGCTGGCGGCGACCGCGCGATGGCTGGCGGCGACGGCTTCGACCGGTACCGCATCGACCTTCTTCTCGGCCTTGCCGTCCTTTTCAGCGGCATTGGCTTCGGCTGGGCCGGCGCCACCGCAGCCGCTGAGCAGCAGGGTGGAAGTGATCAGCAGTGCAGCGGCGCAGCGTCCGGTGCGGCCGAGCAGGAAAGAATGTCGCGACATCGTCGTGTCCCTAAGGATGCGTGGGCAGGTGTGGTAGCAAAGTAATGCACCACGTCACGACCACACCATATCCCAAAGGTCATGGTGACCTGTGACGATGGCTTTCCGACCCCGGTTTCAGCTAGATGAAATGGCAGGCTATACTCGGCCCAGTTCCGTACCCCACGCCGGAACGACCAGACCCGTTTATCGGAAAAGGACATCATGCGCCCGCAGCCGCTCGCCGCTTGTCTCGCTCTGGCCGTCCTCCTGCCCCTCGGGGCCGCCGCACAGGCCGCAACACCCGCTCCTGCAGTACCCGCCACCCCCGCTCCGGCTGCCAGCGCGCCGGCGCCTGCCGCCGTCACCGGCCGGTTCGACAATGGCCGGGTCCTGGCGTACACGTGCCAGGGGTGCCACGGCATCACCGGGTACAAGAACGCCTACCCCAGCTACAAAGTGCCCAAGATCGGCGGGCAGACCCGTGAGTACCTCAGCCAGGCGCTGACCGAGTACCGCCACGGCAAGCGCAAGCATCCGACGATGCAGGCGCAGTCGATGAGTTTCAGCGAACAGGAGATCGCCGATCTCGCTGTTTACCTGTCCACCGTCAAATAAGCGCGCTCATGTCGAAAGCCACGCCACTCCAGCGTTACGCCATCGCCCTGTCCGTTGCCCTGCTGATGACTGCATGCTCGCAGTCACAGGTGGAGAACAGCGCAGATTCCGCCGCCGATCCGGGCCACGCCAGTGGTGAACACGGGTCCGGCTCCTCCGCCGGCCTGCCGGCCGGCCGCATCGCTGCCGGTGAGGCACGTGCCCAGGTCAAGGGCAAAGCCACCGGCCAAAGCTGCATCGACTGCCACGGGGCGGACGGCAACAAGCCGATCGACCCGACCTATCCGAAACTGGGTGGGCAGTACGGGGATTACCTGGCGCACAGCCTGCAGGCCTACCGCGCGGGGGACCGCCAGCACGCGCTGATGACCCCGCAGGCGACCGACCTGAGTGATCAGGACATCGCCGATCTGGCCGCGTATTTCGGCTCACGGCCGACCCAGCTTCGGGATCTGCACGGCTTGAAATGACGGCGGTAGAGCCGACCAACGGTCGGCTCTACAACGATCGCCGGATCAGGCGTCCAGTTCTTCCCAGCGGGCGTACGCCGCATCCAACTCGGCCTGCACCTTGGCGAGCTTCGCATTGTGCGCGGCCATGTCGGGCGCGCTGCGCTGATAGAACGCCGGGTCGTTCATCGCGGCGGTGAGGCCTTCGACGTCCTTCTCCAGCGTTTCGATCTTCAACGGCAGCTGTTCCAGCTCGCGCGCGTCCTTGTAGCTCAGCTTGCGCTTGGGCTCGGCCGGCGCGGCAGCGGCAGCGGCCGCAGCAACCGGCTTGGCGGACACTACGGGCGCGGACGCAGCCGCGGCGGCCACGCGTGCGGCGTGGCGCTGCCAATCGGTATAGCCGCCCACATACTCGCCGACCACGCCATCGCCTTCCATCACCATCGTGGAGGTCACCACGTTGTCCAGGAAGTCACGGTCATGGCTGACCAGCAGCAACGTGCCGGTGTAATCACTCAGCAGCTCTTCGAGCAGCTCGAGGGTTTCCACGTCCAGATCGTTGGTCGGTTCATCCATCACCAGCAGGTTGGACGGCTGCGCGAACAGCTTGGCCAGCAGCAGGCGGTTGCGCTCACCACCGGACAAACGGGTGATCGGTGCGCGGGCGCGCTCGGGCGAGAACAGGAAGTCCTGCAGGTAGGCATGCACGTGCTTGCGCTTGCCGTTGAACTCGATGAAATCACGGCCCTCGGCCACGTTCTCGATCGCGGTCCAGTCTTCGCGCAGCACCGCACGGTACTGGTCGAAGTAGGCGATCTGCAGGTTGGTACCGGCACGCACTTCGCCGCTCTGCGGCTGCAGGTCGCCCAGCAGCAGCTTGAGCAGCGTGGTCTTGCCGCTGCCGTTCGGCCCGATCAGGCCGATGCGGTCGCCGCGCAGGATGACGGTGCTGAAGTCCTTGACCATCACGCGCTCGCCGAAGGCGAACGAGATGTCCTTGACGTCGATCACCTTCTTGCCGGAGTTCTCCGCCTGCGCCGCTTCCATGCGCACGTTGCCGCCAAGTTCGCGGCGCTGCGAGCGATCGTTGCGCATTGCCTTGAGGCGGCGCACACGGCCTTCATCGCGGGTGCGGCGCGCCTTGATGCCCTGGCGGATCCAGATTTCTTCCTGCGCGAGCAGTTTGTCGAAGCGCGCGTTTTCCTGCGCCTGCGCGTTCATGCGCTCTTCGCGGCGGCGTTCGTAGTTGGCCCAGTCGCCCGGCCAGCTGGTGACCTGGCCGCGGTCGATCTCGACGATGCGGGTAGCCAGTGCACGCAGGAAGCGGCGGTCATGGGTGACGAACACCACGCTGCCGTTCCAGTTCTTGAGGAACATTTCGAGCCAGTCGATGGCTTCGATGTCCAGGTGGTTGGTCGGTTCGTCGAGCAGCAGCAGATCCGGCGAGGACACCAGCGCGCGGCCGAGCAGCACGCGGCGCTTCATGCCGCCGGACAGGCGCGCGAATTCGGCATCGCCGTCCAGGTCGAGCTTGGTCAGGGTTTCGCTGACGCGCTGGTCCAGGCCCCAGCCGTTGGCGGCATCGATCTTGGCCTGCACCGCCGAGAGCGCATCGCCGTCGAAATCGTCGGCCATGCTCAGGTGGTGGAACTCGGCCAGCCACTGGCCCAGTTCGCCCAGGCCATCGGCGACCACGTCGAACACGCTGCCGGCGGCGCCGTGCGGCACCTCCTGTTCCAGGCGGGTGATGCGCACCCCCTGCTGCACGCGGACTTCGCCATCATCGGGCTTGTGATCGCCGGACAGCAGTTTGAGCAGGGTCGATTTGCCGGCGCCGTTGCGCCCGATCAGGGCGATACGCTCGCCCGGCTCGATCGACAGTTCGGCTTTTTCCAGCAACAGGGGGCCGCCGACGCTGAAGTCGACGTTTTGCAGAGTAATCAGAGGCATCCGACCATTGTACGGTCTGGCGATGCGCGGCGTCGCTTACTGCTGACCGAACGCGTCCGCAGGCAGCCCCAGCAGTTCCCCCAGCGCCGGCGGCACCCGCTTGCCGGGATGGCGTACCAGCCACAGCTGGCGCGACATGGGCGGCACCGGCGTGTCCACCTCGGTCAGCCTCCCCAGCGCAAGCAGATCGGCCACCGCCTGCCGCGACAGGCACGCCAGGCCAAGCCCGGCCGCCGCCGCCTGCTTGATCGCCTCGGTGCTGCCCAGCTGCATGGAACGGGCGAAGTGGTGCAGGTGCGGCAACAGCGCCTGCTCGACCGCCTCGCGGGTGCCCGAGCCCGGCTCGCGCAGCAGCCAGCGGGCCTGCGCCAGCGCCGCGACATCCATGCAGGCCGGCGTCGTTCCCGGCGCGGCCACGATGACCAGTTCATCGCGCTGCCACGGCAGCACCTGCAGGCCGCTTTCGTGGCACGGGCCTTCAATCAGGCCCAGATCCACCTCCAGCCGCTGGACTGCGGCGACCACGTCGGCGCTGTTGCCGATCCGCAGGTCGACCTGGGCCTGCGGATTGTCGGCCAGCAGCGCGGCGACGCGGGTCGGCAGCAGGTAGTTGCCGATCGTGGTGCTGGCCCCAAGCCGCAGCAGCAGGGGCTGCGCACCGGTTTGGATCTGCCCGACGCCGGCCAGCCGCTCCAGATCGACGGCGGCGGACAGCAGCGCGCGGGCGGGATCCAGCAGCGCCCGCCCCTGCGCGTTGAGCACCAGCCGGCGCCCGATCCGGTCGAACAGCGGGCCGGCGAGCTGGCTTTCCAGCTCATTGAGGGCAGCGCTGGTGGCCGATTGCGACAACGCCAGCTGCGCTCCCGCCGCAGCCGTCGTGCCGGCGTCGGCGATGGACACAAAAACCTGCCATTGGCGAAGGGTGAGGTGCATGCCGCCAATTAACGCACCAAACAGGTCGAAATGACATAAACAATTCGTTTTACAGGTTCATCAACGGCGCGCAGGCTAGGAAGGTGATCTGACTGGAGACACCTGTGAACAGCTCTGCCGCCGCCCTGCCCTGCTCCACCAACGCCCAACGCTGGCGCAGCCGCCTGCCCGGGCTGCTGCTGACCGGCGCGGTGGCTGCAGCGGCCATGGGACTGGCACCGCTGCCGTGGTTACAGGCGCACGGCATCAGCGCGCTGACCCTGGCCATCATGCTCGGCATTGCCGTGGGCAACACCGTTTATCCGCGGCTGGCGGCCCATGCCGGCGCCGGGGTGGGGTTTTCCAAGCACTGGCTGCTGCGGGCGGGCATCGTGTTGTACGGCCTGCGCCTGACCTTCCAGGACATCGGCCAGGTCGGTGTCGGCGGGGTGCTGATCGATGCGCTGGTGCTGACCAGCACGTTCGTGCTGGCCTGGTGGGCCGGGACGCGGTGGTTCGGGCTCGATCAGCAGAGCGCCCTGCTGATCGGCGCCGGCAGCTCGATCTGCGGTGCGGCGGCGGTGATGGCGGCCGAGCCGGTCGTGCGCGGGCGCGCGGAACAGGTGACCGTGGCGGTCTCCACCGTGGTGGTGTTCGGCACGCTCGCGATGTTCGTGTACCCGGCGCTCTACCAGCTCAACCTCACGCACGGGTGGATCGCGATGAGCGCGCAGACGTATGGCGTGTTCACCGGCTCGACCGTGCACGAGGTCGCCCAGGTGGTCGCCGCCGGTCGCGCGGTGAGCGAGCCTGCCGCCGACACGGCCGTGATCGCCAAGATGGTGCGGGTGATGATGCTGGCGCCGTTCCTGGTCGCACTGTCGGTGCTGCTGGCGCGCGGTGGTACGCCTGGCGCGGTCGGCCAACGCGTGAAGATCGTGGTGCCCTGGTTCGCGTTCGGCTTCGTGGCGGTGGCCGGACTCAATTCGCTGAAGATGCTGCCGGCGGCGGTGGTCAGTGCGGCGATCGATCTGGACACCGTGCTGCTGGCGATGGCGATGGCCGCGCTCGGCCTGACTACGCATGCCTCGGCGCTGCGCAGGGCCGGGATGAAGCCGCTGCTGTTGGCGCTGCTGCTGTTCGGCTGGCTGCTGGTGGGGGGGCTGGGGATCAATCTGGGCGCGCACGCGCTGCTGGGCTGAGGCACGCCGGGCGGACTTCTGCGACACTACCGCATGTCTGAATTCTCCTCCCTGCCGCTGAAACCAGCGCTGCTGCCCGGCATCGATGCCATGGGCTATACCTCGCTCACCCCCGTGCAGGCCCAGAGCCTGCCGGCCATTCTTGAGCGCCGCGATGTCATCGCACAGGCCCCGACCGGCAGCGGCAAGACCGCCGCCTTCGGCCTGGGCCTGCTGCAGGCGCTGGACCCATCCGTGACCCGCGCCCAGGCGCTGGTGCTGTGCCCGACCCGCGAACTGGCCGACCAGGTCGGCAAGCAGATCCGCAAGCTGGCCACCGGCATTCCGAACCTGAAACTGCTGGTGCTGACCGGCGGCATGCCGCTGGGCCCGCAGCTGGCCTCGCTGGAAGCGCACGACCCGCAGGTCGTCGTCGGTACCCCCGGGCGCATCCAGGAACTGGGCCGCAAGCGCGTGCTGCATCTGGGTGGCGTGACCACCTTGGTGCTGGATGAAGCCGACCGCATGCTCGACATGGGCTTTGAAGAGCCGATCCGCGAGATCGCCGGGCGCACCAGCAAGGACCGCCAGACACTGCTGTTCTCGGCGACCTTCCCGGATGAGATCCGCGAGATCGCCCGCGTGCTGCTGCGCGATCCGGTGGAGGTGACCGTGGAAGGCGCCGATCATGCGCCGGCGATCCGCCATCTGTTCTGCGAGACCGAGCTGGCACTGAAGCAGAAGGCGCTGGCCGGCCTGCTGCTCAAGTACACGCCGGAATCGGCCGTGGTGTTCTGCAACACCCGCCGCGATGTCGACGACGTAGCGATTTCGCTGCAGCAGTTCGGCTTCTCCGCACTGCCGCTGCACGGTGAGATGGAACAGCGCGACCGCGACGAAGTGCTGGTGCGTTTCGCGAACCGCAGCTGCAATGTGCTGGTTGCCAGCGACGTGGCCGCGCGTGGGCTGGATGTGCAGGACCTGGCCGCAGTGATCAATTACGAGCTGCCGACCGATATCGAAACCTACGAGCATCGCGTCGGCCGCACCGGCCGCGCCGGTGCCACGGGCCTGGCGATCAGCCTGGTGACGCATCGCGAGCGCAACCGCGCCGATGCACTGGAGGCCGCACAGGGCAAGCCGCTGGACTGGCAGAAGACGCCGCTGGCCACCGCACGCCCGCCGGTGTTGCCGCAGGCGGCGATGACCACGCTGCGCATCGATGGCGGCAAGACCGACAAGCTGCGCCCGGGCGACATCCTCGGCGCACTGACCGGCGATGCCGGGCTGGCGGCCAAGTACATCGGCAAGATCGACATCTACGCCACGCGCTCGTACGTGGCCATCGCGCGCGAACATGCGGGCCGGGCAATCGCCCAGCTGGAGGCCGGCAAGATCAAGGGTCGTCGGTTCCGCGTCCGCAAGATGGATGTCTGAGCGGGAGAGCCGACCGCTGGTCGGCTCCCCTTTCGTCGCGACGTCTGAGGTGCCGGCCAACGGCCGGCACTACCAGGGGCGGTAGGCCCGCGCGGAGTCCCGGCTCAATAGACCAGGTTGGCCAGCAGGGGGACGTCATCCGTCCAGCGGTCGCGGCCACCGAGGCCGGCCAGCTCCACCAGCACCGCCGCACCGACCACTTCGACCTGCAGCTGACGCGCCAGCGACAACGCTGCCAGCAAGGTGCCGCCCGTGGCGAGCACATCATCGATCACCAGCACGCGTGCGCCGGCCGGCAAGGCATCAGCGTGCACCTCAATGCTGTCGGTGCGGTATTCCAGGGTGTAGTCCTGGCGCAGCACCTTGCCGGGCAGCTTGCCCGGCTTGCGCACCGGCACGAAGCCCACGCCCAGCACCCGCGCCATGGCCGCGCCGAGGATGAAGCCGCGCGACTCGATCCCCATGACCGCCTGCAGGTTGGCATCGCGCCAGGGCGCGACCATCGCATCGATGGCGGCCGCGAAATCCGGGCCGTCGGCGAGCAGCGGCATGATGTCCTTGAACAGGATGCCCGGCTTGGGGAAATCGGCGATGTCGCGCAGGCGGCCGGCCCAGGCGGGCGTGGCGGAAGACTCGGTCATGGGTCTGGAAACAAACAGGGTGGCATAGGGTAAACGCTTCGGCGGGGGCCTGCAGATCCCCGGCACCAGGGCATTGCTGCGTTCCCGCCATGCGTTGATCCGCTCACCTCGAATTCGCACACCCGTGCGATAATCGCCCTAACTGGTTGTTCACCCCGCTTCCGCGATAAGCAGCGAAGCGACCAACGGTCCCCGCCACGCACGGCGCGCGCGGGCCTGTCCGGTGCCGGTCGGCACCGGATTTCCTGTAGAGGTTCATGCAACGTGGACAAGAACACGAAACCGTCGGCCCTGGGCCGCACTCTGCTGGTCCTGCTTGGCATCGTGGTGATGCTGTTCGGGCTGGCGTTGCTGGTAGGCGGCGTCCGCCTGGTCCAGCTCGGCGGCAGCTGGTATTTCCTGCTGATGGGCGGCGCATCGCTGCTGGCCGGTCTGCTGCTGGTCCTGCGGCGGCCGATGGGCGCGGCACTGTACGCGGCGGCCTTCATCGCCACCGTGGTGTGGGCGCTGGCCGATGCCGGGCTGGAATTCTGGCCCCTGGTCTCGCGACTGGTCATGCCGGCGGTGCTGGCGATGCTGGTGGCACTGGCCTGGCCGGCACTCAAGCGCGGCCGTGGGCGGCCCGCCGGGCGCTCGGCGTATGCCGTCGCGGCGCTGCTGCTGGTCGGTCTGCTGGGCACGGCGGTCTCCGCCTTCCAGCCGCGCCCGGTCGTCACCGCCCAGGGCGCACGCCCGGCCGTGGTGCCGGTGGCCAAGGGCAGCGAACAGCGCGACTGGATGCATTGGGGCAACACCACCGCCGGCACCCGCTTCGCCGCGCTGGACCAGATCACACCCGCCAATGTGGCGCAGCTGCAGGTCGCCTGGACCGCACACACCGGCGATGTGCCCCAGAGCGATGGCTTCGGTGCCGAAGACCAGCTCACGCCACTGCAGATCGGTCAGACCCTGTATCTGTGCACGCCCCACAACCGGGTGATCGCGATGGATGTGGACAGCGGCCAGCAGCGCTGGGCGTTCGACCCCAAGGCCACTGCACCGAACTGGCAGCGTTGCCGGGGGCTCGGCTACTTCGATGCCGCGCTGCCGTTGAACGGCGTGCCCACTGTGGCGGCGGCCGCATCGTCCGAAACCGCTTCGCCTGCAGCACCACAGGCACCCTCCGCTGCCGTGACCGCCACAACACCGGCGATCTGCGAAAAGCGCATCCTGATGACCTCGATCGACGCCCGCCTGTTCGCGCTGGATGCCGCCACCGGCGCACCGTGCACCGATTTCGGCGACAACGGCGTGGTCGACCTCAAGCGCGGCATGGGCGAGATCAAGCCCGGCTTCTACACCCTCACTGCCGCGCCGCTGGTGGCCGGTGAGCTGGTGATCGTGGGCGGCCGCGTGGCCGACAACATCGAGGTCGGTGAACCGTCCGGTGTGGTGCGCGCCTACAACGTGCGGACCGGTGCACTGGCATGGGTCTGGGACCTGTCCAAGGAAACCCCGGACGTGCCGCTGGATCCCTCGATCCATTACACCCGGGCCACGCCCAATGTATGGACCTCGATGGCCTATGACCCGCAGTTGGGCCTGGTCTATCTGCCCACCGGCAATACCACGCCTGACCAGTGGGCCGGCGAGCGCACCCCGCAGGATGACAAGTACAGCTCGGCGGTGGTGGCGCTGGATGTGGCCACCGGCAAAGAGCGCTGGGTGTACCAGACCGTGCATCACGATCTGTGGGATTACGACCTGCCCGCGCAGCCGACCTTGACCGACGTACCCGATGGCAAGGGCGGCACCCTGCCCGCCCTGCTGCAGATCACCAAGGCCGGGCAGGTGTTCATGCTCAACCGCGCCACCGGCCAGCCGATCACCGAGGTGCGCGACATCAAGGCGCCGCAGGGCAAGGCTGACGGTGAGCGCTACTCGCCGACGCAGCGCCTGTCGGTCGGCCTGCCGCAGATCGGTGCGCAGACCCTGACCGAATCGGACATGTGGGGCGCCACGCCGATCGATCAGATGCTGTGCCGCATCCAGTTCAAGGGCTTCCGTTACGAGGGCATGTTCACCCCGCCGGGCGAAGACCTCGCGCTGCAGTGGCCCGGTTCGCTGGGCGGCATGAACTGGGGCAGCGCATCGGTGGATCCGACCACCGGCTACCTGTTCGTCAACGACATGCGCCTGGGCCTGTGGACCAAGCTCATTCCGCGCGCGCAGATGACCGAAGGCGCAGGCGGTGTGGAGATGGGCGCGGCCTCGCAGACCGGCACACCGTATGGCTCCCTGCGGGATCGCTTCCTGTCCAAGCTGGGCATCCCGTGCCAGAAGCCGCCGTTCGGCACGATGTCGGCGATCAACCTGGCCACCCACGAACTGGTGTGGCAGGTGCCGGTCGGTACGGTGAAAGACACCGGACCGATGGGCATCAAAATGCGCCTGCCGATTCCGATCGGCATGCCGACGCTTGGCGGTTCGCTGGCCACGCAATCGGGATTGCTGTTCTTCGCCGGTACCCAGGATTACTACCTGCGCGCCTATGACAGCCGCACCGGCGAAGAGGTATGGAAGGCCCGCATGCCGGTGGGCAGCCAGGGCACGCCGATCACCTATGTGTCGCCGAAAACCGGTCGCCAGTACGTGGTGATTTCGGCTGGCGGTGCACGTCAGTCGCCGGATCGCGGTGACTACGTGATCGCCTACGCGCTGCCGGCGACGCGCTGAGCCCCACGCGCCACGGTCACTGACCGTGGCGCGGCGGCTTCGCTTCGCTGCGTGCAGCCCTTACCATGCACGATCACCGAGTACGAAGCACCGCCATGTCTGCCGCACCTCCCAGCCGTCGTCCCCAGCGCGCCCCTGCCCCACCGCAGGATCGCGGGCTCAGCCACGAGCTGATGCAGCAGATCCAGGACAATCAGGGCGATCCGGATTTCATGACCTCCCTTGGCCGTGGCCTGGTGGTGCTGAGTGTGTTTTCGCAGCACCCGCGCGAAGTGACGATGTCGCAGATCAGCACCGAGACCGGCATCTCGCGGGCGGCGGTGCGTCGCGTGCTGTATACGCTGGAGAAGCTGGGCTACGTGGGCGAACAGGGCCGTGGCTTCGTGCTGCTGCCGCGCGTACTCGGCATCGGTGGCGCTTATGTCGCCTCCTCGTCGATGACGGCCGCCGCACAGCCCGTGCTGGATGCCCTTCGCGACGACGTACATGAGTCCTGCTCGCTGGGCGTGCTCGATGGTGACGACGTGCTGTATGTGGCCCGCGCCGAGACCGTGCGGATCATGTCGATCGGCCTGCGTGCCGGCAGTCGCCTGCCGGCGTACTGCACCTCGATGGGCCGCGTGCTGCTGGCAGCGTTGCCGCGCGACACGCTGGAAAGTTATCTGGAACGCAATCCGCTGCGCCCGCGTACCGAGCGTACCGTGACCCGCATGGAGGACTTCCTCGACATGCTGGATCGCGTGCGCCGCGAAGGCGTTTCACTGGTGGACCAGGAGCTGGAGATCGGGCTGCGCTCGATCGCCGTGCCGGTGCATGCGCGCAATGGCACCGTGGTGGGCGCGCTCAACATCGGCACCCAGGCCGGACGGATCAGCCTGGGCGTGATGCAGTCGCAGCTGCTGCCGCGGCTGCGCGAAGCGGCGCAGCGCCTGGGCAACCTGCTGCACTGACGCAACTCAGCCGGCGTGTTCGCCGGCCTGCTCTTCGAGGATCGGCTTGGCCAGCGCGAAGGCGTGGTTGGCGGCGGGCACGCCGCAGTAGATCGCCGCCTGCAGCAGCGCTTCCTTGATCTGCTCCGGGGTGACGCCGTTGTTGCGGGCGGCGCGGATGTGCAGCTTGAACTCTTCGTCGTGGCCCAGCGCCACCATCATCACGATGGTCAGCAGCGAACGCGTGTGCCGCGGCAGGCCATCCCGGGTCCAGACCGTACCCCACGCGGTTCGCGTGATGAACGCCTGGAACTCCTCGGTGAAATCAGTGCGTGCCTGCAGCGAGCGCTCCACGTGCGCTTCGCCGAGCACGGCGCGGCGTACCGCCAGGCCAGCTTCGTAACGTTCCTGTTCGTCCATTGTGGGGTGCTCGTTCTGAGGTGGGGGCGTGCCGACCATCGGTGGCGCGCTAGCGAAGGTGGGCGGCGAGCGCTGCGGTGAACGCGTCGGCCGATTCGATGTTGCAGATGTGGCGCCCGGGCACTGCGATGGAATGGCCATCGGCCACGCCCTGCGCGATCGCATCCAGATCCGCCGGTGGGCACACCGGGTCGTCGTCGCCGGCGATCGCCAGGGTCGGCACGGTGATGCGCTCGAGTTGGTCACGGAAATCGGCCGTGGCCACGGCATGGCAGCAGCCGACGTAGCCGTCCACGTCCGTAGCGACAAAGCGCTGCAGGACCTCCTCCACCAAGGCGGGCTCGGCCTGGGCAAACGCCGGGGTGAACCAGCGCTCGGCCGTTCCCTCGCGCAGCGGCAGCAGGCCATCGCGTTGCACCTGGGCAATGCGCGCAGTCCAGCTGTCCAGCGTGCCGATCTTCGCGGCCGTGGCGGCCACCGTCAGCGTGTGCAGGCGCTCACTGACGTACACGCCCAGCCACTGGCCGGTCAGGCCGCCGATGGAAAGCCCGCAGAAATGGCTGCGCTGCACGCTCAGGTGATCCCACAGTGCAACGACGTCTGCACCCAGCTCCGCCACGCTGTACAGACCGGGCGGTGTGCTGGACTGACCATGCCCGCGGCGGTCGTAGCGCAGGATGCGGAACTGCGTCGACAACGCCTCGACCTGCCGGTCCCACATGTGCAGGTCGGTGCCCAGCGAGTTGCAGAACGTCAGCCATGGCGCCTGGACCGGTCCATCTATGCGGTAATGCAGGCGGTGCGAGTCCAGCTCAAGAAACGGCATGCAACACTCCAGGAAAAAGAAGGATCAACGCTGTGCCAGCACGCGGTTGATCCAGGTATCGGCCATGCCGCGCCAGCTGTCCGGTGCGAACAGAGCCTCCAGTTGCGTCAGCGACAGCTGCGCGGTCACCTCGGGCATCTGCGCCAGTACCTCACGCAGGTGCCGCGATTGGGCCAGCGCCTGGCGTGCGGCCTGTTCCACCAGCGCGTGCGCGGCGGATTTGCCCAGCGTCTCGGCCAACGTCACCGCCACCGCCTCGGCGTAGAGCAGACCGCCGTGGCTGTCCAGGTGCTCCTGCATGCGGGCACGGTCCAGCTGCAGCCCCTGCACCACTACGGTGACCTGGGCCAGGCTTCCAGCGCATAGGCGCACGATCTCCGGCACGGTTTCCCACTCGGCATGCCACTGCCCTGCCGCGCGCTCGTGCGGCTGCGGCATCGCCGCGAACAAGGTGGACACCAAGCCCGGCACCCGGCTGGCCGCAGCGATCGCCGCGACGCAGCCGACCGGGTTGCGCTTGTGCGGCATGGCGGAGGAGCCGCCCTTGCCCTCAGCGGCCGGCTCGAACGCTTCGGCCACCTCGGACTGCATCAGCAGCACGATATCGGTGGCGATCTTGCCCAGCGTGCCGGTCAACAGGGCGAACACGCCGCCGAACTCGGCAACGCGGTCGCGCGCGGTGTGCCAGGGCAAAGCCGGCACCGGCAACTGAAGTTCCTCGCCCAGGGCCTGCGCCACGTCCAGCCCGCGCGTCTGCAGCGACGCCAACGTTCCGGCGGCGCCGCCGAACTGCAGCACCAGCGTATCGGCACGCAACGCCTGCAGGCGACGCTGGCTGCGCTGCAGCGCATCGAGCCAGCCCGCGGCCTTCAAGCCGAACGTCACCGGCACCGCCTGCTGCAACAGCGTGCGGCCGGGCAAGCCGGTATCGCGCTCGGCATCGGCCAACGCGGCCAGGGCATCGCACAGCACCTGCAGACGATCCTGTACCCACGTCAATGCGGTACGCAGCTGCAGCACTGAACCGGTGTCGATGATGTCCTGGCTGGTCGCGCCCCAATGCACCCAGCGCGCGGCCTCGGCACTGTTCCGCCCGACCTGCGCGGTCAACGCCTTGACCAGTGGAATGGCCGGATTGCCGGCCAGCGCGGTGGCCCGGCCCAGCGCCGGCACTTCGTACCGCTCGGCCCGGCAGGCCGCTTCGATCGGACCCAGCGCGTTCGCCGGGATCACCCCACAGCGCACCTGCGCCCGCGCAAGCGCGGCCTCAACATCGAGCATCGCCTGCAGCCGCGCGGTGTCGGTGAACACCGCATCGACCTCCGGCGCACCGAACAGGCCACCGAGCAGGGAGTAGGAATCGCTCATCACGCGCCATCCATTCACAGTAGGAACCAGCTTACCCGCGCCAGGTTGGCGCAACGTGCAGGCCCGGATCAGTAATCGAAGAAGACCGTTTCGTGTTCGCCCTGCATGCGCACGTCCCAGTGGTACAGGCCATTGCCCTGCGCCTGTGCGATGAGGGTGGCGCGACGCTCGGCCGGCACCAGCGCCAGGATCGGATCCTCGGCGTTGCCGGGCGCGTCGCTGAAATACAGGCGCGCACTGGCCGCCCGCAACAGACCACGCATGAAGACCAGCACCATCAGGTGCGGCGCCTGTGCCTGCCCGCCGGGCCCTGCGACGCTGCCGGGGCGCACGGTGGTGAAGGCGAAGCGCCCCTGCTCATCGGTCGGCACTCTGCCCCACCCGGCAAACGCCGGATCATGATCGGCATGCCGCGGGTCCTCCGGGTGCGCATAGATGCCCTGTGCATCGGCCTGCCAGATTTCCAGCACGGCATCGGAGACCGGTACGCCCAGGCCGTCGAACACCTGCCCCTGCACCTGCACGCGCTCACCCTGCGCCTGTGCCGGCGCGATATCGGTGCGGTACAGCGGTTCCAGGCCCAGACGGTAGTACGGGCCTACGGTTTGCCATGGAGTGGATTGGAAACTCATCTGCTTACTCCCACACGGTCATCTTGCGACCACGCAAGACGATGTCGAAACGATAACCCAGCGCGAATTCGTTCTCGGTGTTTTCCCAATCGAACGAGGACACCATGCGCGCACGCGCCTTGGCATCGTCCACGCAGTTGTAGATCGGATCGAACTCCAGCAGCGGATCGCCGGGGAAGTACATCTGCGTGACCAGACGCTGGCCGATACCTTCGCCATGCAGCGAAAAATGGATGTGCGCCGGCCGCCACGCGTTGAAGTGGTTGCGCCACGGATACGCGCCCGGCTTGATGGTGGTGAAGCGGTAACGGCCGTGTTCGTCGGTGAGCACCTGGCCGGTGCCGATGAAGTTGGGGTCCAGCGGTGCGTCGTGCTGGTCGCCCTTGTGCAGGTAACGGCCGGCGGCGTTGCACTGCCACACCTCGACCACGCGATTGCGGACCGGGCGGCCGTTCTCATCCAGCACACGGCCACTGACCACGATGCGCTCGCCCAGCGGCTGGCCCTTGAAGCCGGCGGTCAGATCGGCCGCATGCTTGCCCAGGGTGATGCGGTCCAAGGTGGGGCCGGTCACTTCGGACAAGGTGGCCGGGATCCGGATCGGATCGCGACCGGGGCCGCGCAGGCGCGTGGACGCATACGGCAGATGGATGCGGTCCGGCTGGGAGCCGGGATACGGCCTGCGGTAACCGCGCAGGTCAGTGGGATCGCTCATGGCGTACTCCGATTGGCGGGCGGCCGGACGACCGCGGCTGTGGTGCTACGGCACGCTGCCACGCGGGGGCGACAGCGGCCGTGAAGCGGAAAAAAGGAAGACGGATTCAGACGCGTTCGATCGCCAGCGCCACGCCCTGGCCGACACCGATGCACATGGTGGCCAGGCCACGTCGGCCACCGCTGGCCTCCAGCTGACGCATCAGGGTGAGCGCGAGCCGCGCCCCGCTCATCCCGAGCGGATGACCGATCGCGATGGCGCCGCCGTTGGCGTTGACGTGCGCGGCATCGTCGGGGAGCCCGAACTCGCGCAGGCAGGCCAGCCCCTGCGAGGCGAACGCCTCGTTGAGTTCGATCGCGTCGAAATCGGCGATGTCCAGCCCGAGCCTCGCCAGCAGGCGCCGCGTGGCCGGCACCGGGCCCATGCCCATGATCGCCGGCTCCACGCCCGCGCTGGCAAACCCGAGGATGCGCGCACGCGGGGTCAGACCCAGCGCCTGCACCTGCGCACCGGAGGCCAGCAGCAGCGCAGCGGCCCCATCGTTGATACCCGAGGCATTGCCGGCGGTGACGGTACCGGGCTGACGGAACAGCGGCTTGAGCTTGCCCAGCGCCTCGATCGTGGTATCGGCACGCGGGTGTTCGTCGTGCTCCACGCGCACGCTCTCGCCGCGCTTGCGGCCCGGCGCATCCACCGCGACGATCTCGCCCTCGAAGAAACCGCGCTGCTGGGCCGCGGCGGTGCGCTGCTGGCTGCGCAGCGCGAATGCATCCTGGTCCTCGCGCGAAATCGCGTAGCGCTCGGCGACGTTCTCCGCGGTCTGGCCCATGGTGTCCACGCCGTGCAGCTCGCGCAGCCTGGGGTTGATGAAGCGCCAGCCCATGGTGGTGTCCTCCAGGGTTTGATCGCGTGCGAACGCGGCACCGGGCTTGCCCATCACCAGCGGCGCGCGCGACATCGATTCGACCCCGCCGGCGATGGCCAGCCCGAGTTCGCCGGCGGCAATGCCGCGGGCCACCGTGCCGATCGCATCCAGGCCCGACCCACACAACCGGTTGACGGTGCTGCCCGGCACGTTGACCGGCAAGCCGGCCAACAGCAGGCTCATCCGCGCCACGTTGCGGTTGTCTTCGCCGGCCTGGTTGGCACAGCCCAGGTAGACCTCCTCGATCAGCGCCGGGTCCAGCTGCGGGTTGCGTGCCAGCAGCGCTTTGATCGGGAGCGCGCCCAGGTCGTCGGCCCGGATGCCGGACAGGGCGCCGGCGTAGCGGCCGATCGGGGTGCGGATACCATCGACGATATAGATGTCCTGCAAGGTCATGTCAGGCTCCTTCACTCATCTGCAGCGGCAAGCCGGTCAGCTCGCGCAGCTGCGCCAGCGTCACCCCGTCGACCATCTCCAGCACGGTCGCGCCGTCCTTGCCCAGGTCGAACACGGCGACATCGGTATAGACCCGCGAGACGCAGCGCAGGCCGGTCAGCGGATAGCTGCACGCGGCCACCAGCTTGCTCTGCCCCTGCTTGGTCAGCAGGTCCATCATCACGAACACCTGCTTGGCACCGATGGCCAGATCCATCGCGCCGCCCACCGCCGGGATCGCATCGGCCGCACCGGTGCTCCAGTTGGCCAGGTCGCCCTGCGCCGATACCTGGAACGCACCGAGCACGCAGATGTCCAGGTGGCCGCCACGCATCATCGCGAACGAATCGGCATGGTGGAAATAGCAGCCGCCGGTCAGCAGCGTCACCGGCTGCTTGCCGGCGTTGATCAGGTCCGGATCCTCCTCACCGGGTGCCGGCGCAGGGCCCATGCCCAGCAGCCCGTTCTCCGACTGCAGGAAGATCTCCTTGTCGGCCGGCAGGAAGTTGGCCACCGTGGTCGGCAGCCCGATGCCCAGATTGACGTAGGCACCTTCCGGGATGTCACGCGCAACGCGCGCGGCCATCTGGTCGCGGCTGAGGCGGTTCATGCGCGGTCTCCTGCAGTGGTCGACGCGGGCAGTTCGACCACCCGCTGGACGAAGATGCCCGGGGTCACCACGGCCTCGGGATCGAGTTCCCCCAAGGGCACGACCGATTCCACCTGCACGATCGCACAGCGCGCGGCCATCGCCATCAGCGGGCCGAAATTGCGCGCGGTCTTGCGGTAGACCAGGTTGCCCCAGCGATCGCCGTGATGCGCCTTGATCAGCGCGAAGTCGGCATGCAGCGGGTACTCAAGCACGTAATGGCGACCGTCGATCTCGCGGGTTTCCTTGCCCTGCGCAAGCTCGGTGCCGTAGCCGGTGGGGGTGAAGATCGCCCCCAGTCCCGACCCGGCCGCATGGATGCGCGCAGCCAGATTGCCCTGTGGCACCAGTTCCAGTTCGATCTCGCCGGCGCGGTACGCCGCATCGAAATGCTGCGAATCGGACTGACGCGGGAACGAACAGATGATGCGACGCACGCGCTTGTGCTGGATCAGCGCGGCCAGCCCGCTGTCACCGTTGCCGGCGTTGTTGTTGATGATGGTCAGCCCGCGCGCGCCCTGCGCGATCAAGGCATCGATCAGCGCGTCAGGCATGCCGGCGGTACCGAACCCGCCGATCATCACCGTTGCGCCGTCGTGGATATCGGCCACCGCTGCGTCAGCGCTGGCCACGGTCTTGTCGATCACTGCATTGCTCCTTGCCACGCACTGCGATGCGCGGCCACGTGCGGGAAGACTCTGGAAGGGACCATGGTGCGGAGCGCGCGTCGCGCGGTCAATCCGATATTCGGCCACTTGATTCGATAATCGCACACCATTGCGGTTCTCCGGGTGGGCTCAGGTACGCGTCTGGCCAACGCCCACGCGCAGCCCCAGGCAGGCCCATGCGGCGAGGGCCAGCGGCAGCGCGCACAGCACGTACAGTGCTGCCGGCGACCAGCCCGCATCGACCAGCAGGCCCACGCTCAACGGCGAAAGAATCGCGCCGACGCGCCCGATGCCGATCGCCCAGCCGAGCCCCGTGGTGCGTACGTCCGCCGCGAATACCACTGGCGCGGCGGCATACAGGCCGGCCATCGCGCCGAACAACGCTGCGCCGATCACGAAGGCGATCGGGAACGCGATCTCCAGGCGGGTGTTGAAGCCGGCGAACAGCAGCATCGCCAGCATGGCCAGCACCAGGCTGGCGGCCGTCAGCCGCGACAGTGCCCAGCGCGAGGCAAGCCAGCCGAACAGACTGCCGCCGACAATGCCTCCGAGGTTGAGCAGCACGCCACCGGTGATGCCCTGCTGCGCCGAGACGCCGGCGGAGACCAGCAGCTTCGGCGTCCAGCTCAGCACGAAGTAGAACGCGAACATGTGCAGGAAGAAGGCCATCGCGATAAGCACCGCCACCCGGCGCAGGTCGCCCACGAACAGCGCCGCGTAGCCTTTGCGCCCATCCGCGCGCACGGGTACCGGTGGCAGTGCCTGCAAGGCCGGCATGCGCATGCGCGCCAGCAGCGCATTGAGCCGCGGCAACGCATCTTTCGGCCGTCGCGCCACCAGGAAATCCAGCGATTCGGGCAGGCAGGCGAGCACTAGCGGAATGCACAGCAGCGAGGCACCGGCACCGATCAGGAACACGCTATGCCAGCTGAAGTGTTCCAGCATCCACGCGGCCAGCAGGCCGCCGAGGGTGGCCCCGATGGGATACCCGGTCGCCTGCATCGCCACCGCCGTGCTGCGCCATTTCGCATTGGCATACTCGGCCGTGATCACCCCTACCCCGGCCAGCATGCCGCCGATGCCGATACCGGTGAACACACGCAGTGCGGCGAGCTGCCAAGCGTTGGCGGCCAGCGCGGATGCGGCCATGCCCACGGTCAGGATCACAAGGCAGAGCATGATCATCGGCCGGCGACCCCAGCGGTCGGCCAGCGGTGCGAGCAGGAACGAGCCCAACGCCATCCCGACCAGACCGGCACTGAGCATGATGCCCAACACCCCGCCCGACAGCCCCCAGTCGGCCGATACGTGCGGCGCCGTGAACGCCATCACCATCACATCGAAGCCATCGAGCATGTTCAACAGCACGCAGATCGCGATGGCGGTCCACTGGAAGGGACTCATCCGCTCGAGCACGAGCGGGGAAGCGGCGGCGGTGGCATGGCTCATACAAGGTTCCTGCGACAACGTGATGCGAAAGGTGTCCGGCGGGGAGGTCTCAGCGACCGGCCTGGCTGGAGGCATGGATGACCTGGAGCACCGACTGCAGCTGCTCGACCTCGACCTGGCCCGGCGCCGACGGCGTGCCGATCATGCCGAAGGTCAGCGCCTGGCCGAAGGTCTCACCGGCCAGCCGCGAGACCACGCCGGTGCCGCCCATGGACATCGTCAGCAGGGGCTTGCTGGTGCGCTGGCGCACCTGCCAGGTGGCATCCAGGAGGGTAAGTACGTCGCCGGCGTCCTGCGGCATCACCGCGATCTTCAACACATCCGCGCCCATCGCGTCCTGCCGCAGCAGCCGCGCGATGATCTCCTCGCGCGCCGGCGTGGCGTGGAAGTCGTGGCTGGACATCACCACCTTCACACCGGCTTTGTGCGCCTGCGCGACCAGCGCCGCGACCCGAGCCGGATCACGGAACATTTCCACGTCGATCAACTGGGCGACGTCACCGTGCAGCAGCGTGCTGTACAGCGCCGCGTAGTCCGCATCGCTGATCGGCTTGCTGCCGCCTTCGGCCTGGGTACGGAAGGTGACGATCATCGGCTTGCCGTCCAGCGTGCGCGCGATGCGCTTGCCGAGCGCGACCAGCGCCGTGCCATCGGTGGCGATGTCCAGGTAATCGATGCGCCATTCGGCCAGGTCGGTGGAGGGGCTGGCGGCGATCGCGGCGGCCTGCTGCAGCGCCCGTTCGGCGGTGGCGCCGGTGATCGGCACGATGGTGCGCGGCGCGCCTTCGCCGATGCGCAGTGCACCGACCTGCAACGGCGTCACCGCCGGCGGAGCGGCCTGCGCCACGGATGCCACGCCGCCCAGCACGGCAGCCAACAGATAGGGAGTAAACGCGCGCATCAGAAAGTGACCTTGGTCTGTACACCCAACGCCCAGGCGTTGTCGGTGCGGGTATAGGCGAACGTGCCGGGATTGACGATGTACTGCACGTCCGGGCGGATCATCAGCCAGGGCGTGACCTGGATGCTGTAGGACAGTTCGAACAGTTCTTCGGCCTGGCTGAGCTGGTACAGCGGCGAATCGCCCGGTACGCCCATGCCGACGAGATCGGCGCGGCGCGCATCGACCAGGCGGCGGTTGATGTCCGCACCGACGTAACCGAGCGCGATGCTGTCCTGCGCCCGTGAGCCGATGCCCTGGTAGACGCCACCCAGCGCGTACCACCGTCGGATCTGCGCGGTATCGGTATCGGACACCATGTACTGCGCGAACGCGGTCAGTCCGCGCTGCGGATCACCGGCTTCGCGGGTCAAGCGCTGCTCGGCCAGCACGTAGGCGCCGTGGCGTCCCGTGGTCGGCGAGGTATCCAGGCCACGTTGATTGACCCGCGAGGTGTCGTAGTAGCCGCCGAACTTGTACACGCCCGGATGAGTGCCGCCCTTGTCCGGCGTCCAGGTCACTTCCAGCGGGAACAGCGAGCCGGTGGTGCCCGACACGAACGGGCGGAACGCGTTGCGTTCGATGTTGCCGCCGAGGTTCGGGTTGACCTGGAACCACCCGGTGCGCACGTTCAACGCCGGGCTGACCTGCTGGGCCACTTCACCGCCCCAGCGTGCCGTGGGGTAGTTGTACCAGCCGCTGTTGCCGGACATCGCCAGCGGATGCGCGCAGAAGGCCGCGTTGACGAAGTGGGTCAGCAGGCTGTGCAGGCCGAACTGGTTGCCCATTGCGTAATAGCCCAGCTTGAAATACGACTGGCCGGCGTTGAAGGTCTGGTCGTAGCTGGCTTCGGTGAGGCGGGTGTACTGGCCACCGTAGGCTTCCTGGATCGGAAAGCGGTTGCCGACCAGATCGGACGAGGTGCTGTTGCCGCGGCGGTCATTGAGCGTGACGTGGAATGCACCGCCGCTCCAACCGGCCAGCGTGCCCATGTCCAGGTCCACGCCCACGCGCACCTGTTGGGCATAGCGCGCGCCGGTGCGGCCGTAACCGCCGTCGACCACCCCCATCGCTTCGCCGACATAGTCACCGCGGAACCGGATGCCGCGTTCATCCAGCGAGGTGCGGGTGCCGCCCCAATCGCCGGTCAGAGTGGTGCCGTCGTAGCGGTTGGCGGACTGCGCGGCGGCCAGCGCCGGGCACAGCAGCGCCGTGGCGACCAGCGTGGACAGGGAGGTTCGGATCAGGACGGCCATGGGTATCTCTCGAAAGGGGATCAGCGCAGCGACAGCGGTGCGCTGAGAGGCGACGTCGCGCCCAACGCGGAGGTCGCGGTAGCGGTCACGGTGGCGATGTCAGCCGCTTCGCCAGTGGTCGGCAACGCCAGCGTGAAGCGGCCTTGCCCCTGTGCATCGGTGACCGCCTCGACCGTGCCGAGCAGGCGCTCGGCTTCGCGACCCTGCGCGGCGCGGTTGCCGAAGAGCTCCAGCTGATAGCGCTGTGCTGGCATGCCCTGGAAGACACCCTGCACCGTGCGCGCGGCCCCCTTGCCCTGCACGGCCTGCAGCGTCGGCGCGGCCTGGCCGAGATTGGGGGCCGGTTGACACTCGGCCTGCCCCGGCGCGGTGCAGATACGCGCACGCTTGGCCGGATCGTTGTCCACCCCGCGCCCGCGCGAACCGATGAAGCTGGCGTGCTCCAGCCCTGGCACCCCGAACACGATCGCGCCGCGCGGCTGGTCCTTGACGCACGCACCACCGGCTTCACAACGCTCGATCTTCAGCCCGTTGTCGAAGATACGGTTGGCGCTGAAACGATTCGGTGCGCTGACCGGTTGCGGTCGCGCTGCGATGCCGATGCCGTTGCCGGTGATGGTGTTGCCGTCCACCACGTTCCCGCTGCCGGTGATGCTCAGCCCGATCGAATTGCCCGTGAACGTGTTGGCCGCGATGTAGTTGCGGTTGCCCCAGTTGATCTGCAGGCCATCGGAGTAATCGACGAAGCGGTTGCGCACCACGGTGTTGTCGTTGCCCCACAGGATCTCGATGCCCTGCGACGGTTCGGGATTGGCGGCGGTGGACTGGAACAGGTTGTCGGCCACCAGGTTCCAGGCAGCGCCGCGGGTCAGCTCCAGCCCATCGCCGTTGTCCACGAACTGGTTGCGCACGATCCGGTTGTGCACCGTGGTGGTGGCGGTGGACTGGCCCTTGCCGTCGTCACCGGTGAGCATGATGCCGGCACCGCCTTTGTTGGCGACGATGCGGTTGTCGTGGATCTCGCTGTGGCTGCTGCGGTTGATCAGCACGCCGATGCAGAAATTGCGGATCTCCAGCCCCGTCAGTTCCACGCCGCGGGTATCACGCAGCACCAGCCCCGGCAGCGTGGTGGTACGCACGTTGGTACCGGACTGGCCCGGTTCGGCCCCCGGGCAGGCATCGGTGCCGGTGCCGGTGACATAGGCCGAGCCGTCGATGGCCACGTACTGGCCATCGCGCGCCCACGGCGTGCCGACGATCTGCACCGGCCCGACGATCTCCGGCAGCGGCGTGGCCGGACGGATCACGTACGGCGCATTGCCCACCGCGGCTATCTCGATCCGATAGCGCCCGGGCGCCTGGTTGGCGGTGCTGATCGCCCAGCGCAACGAGCCCGGGTTGGCATCATCGGCATAGCGCTCCACCTTCAGCACCTCCAATGGCGTGCGCGCAGGCTCGGCCTGGAAGGCTTGTGCCAGCGACGGCAGCACCGCAAGCAGGGACAGGGAAACAGCAGACAGACGGCAACGCATGCGCATACTCCGCACAGGGAAGGGAACTCCTGCGGTCTTCCCCTGCACCTGGCTTCAGTGCCGTTTCGGCACTGCCCTCGCCCGCCAGAGGTGGATCGCTTGGAACGGGATTGAAAGTAGGTTTATCGCACTGCACCATTCAAGTGCGTTTATCGACTATGCGTGCGATTATCGAACAGCAGCCCTACGACCATTGTCGTAGACGCGCACGCGACGCCGCGCACGGCCCTGCCGCAGCGAGACTGCAACAGCGCATTCATCGATGGGAACGTCTGCGGCGGGCAGCATCCGGAACCGCGCCCGCAGTGACTTACGACTTACGAGCTGCAGGAGAGCATCGAGCAGCCGGCCTTCACCCGCGCCCACTCGGGTCGCTTGGCCGCGAAGTGCTCGCGTCCGGGCTGCACGTCATACGGGCGCCGCAGCACCTCCAGCAGCGTGTGCACGCCACTGAGATCGCCCTGCTCCGCCTGCTCGATCGCCTCCTGGGCCAGCCAGTTGCGCAGCACGTAGACCGGGTTGGCGCGAGCCATCTGCTGCTGACGCGCCTGGGTACTCAGGCCATCGACACGCAGTCTCGCCGCGTACTGCTGCAGCCATGCCTGCAGCGACGGCAGCACCGCGTCGCGACGGGCCGGGCTGTAGAACGCCTCCTCCAGCACCGCCACCGAAGGCGCTGCAGGATCGAGCGCCATCAGCCCACGGAAGGCCAGAGTCATGTCCATCTCGCCCTCGTGCAGAATCTCCAGCCACGCCGCCATCAACGCCACGTCGTCATCGCGGCAGGTGTCCAGGCCCAGCTTCGCGGCGATGTCGGCGCGCTCGCAGTCCGCGTGCACCTGCTGGAAACGCGCCAGCCCGTCATGCAGCGGGGTGACATCCTCGAACAGCGGTGCCAAGGCCTGGGCCAGCCGGGTGAGATTCCAGTACGCCACCTGCGGCTGCGTGCCGAAACGATAGCGTCGGCCCTGCGCGTCGGTGGTGTTGGGGGTCCATTCCGGATCGTAGTCCTCGACCCAGCCGTACGGGCCGTAATCGATGGTGAGCCCGAGGATGGAGAGGTTGTCGGTGTTCATCACGCCATGCACGAAACCGACGCGCATCCAATGCGCGACAAGCACCGCGGTGCGCTCGCAGATTTCGGCAAACCAGCGCGCATGCCGCGCCTCACCCGCCTCTGCCAGCGCAGGAAAATCGCGCGCGATGCAGACATCGGCCAACTGCCCCAGCAACGTCGTGTCACCGCGCGAGGCCGGCAGTTCGAAGCTGCCGAAGCGGATGAACGACGGCGCGACGCGACACACGATCGCGCCGGGTTCGGCTTCAGGGTGACCGTCGTAGAACATGTCGCGCACGACGGCATCGCCGGTGCCGACCAGACTCAGCGCGCGCGTGGTCGGCACGCCGAGGTGATGCATCGCTTCACTGCACAGGAACTCGCGGATGGACGAGCGCAGCACCGCACGCCCGTCGGCGCCCCGCGAGTACGGCGTGCGCCCGGCGCCCTTCAACTGCAGCTCCCAATGCGCACCGTCCGGGGTGAGCAGCTCGCCCAGCGAGATCGCACGGCCATCGCCGAGCTGCCCCGCCCAATGGCCGAACTGATGGCCACCGTAGTTGGCCGCCCACGGTGCCATCCCGGCATACAACGCATTGCCGCCGAACACCCGCGCGAAATCCTCGCTCTGGATCAGGTCCTCGCCCATGCCCAGCAGCGTGGCCACCTCAGGCGAGTAAGCCAGCAGCCGTGGCGCGGCAACCGGCGTCGGCATGACCGAGGACCACGCGGCCTCCCGCACCTCGCGCACGCGCGGGCCGGTTTCCGGGTCGCCGGGCAGGTCACGGATGAAACGGTTATCGAAACGCAGGGGCTGGGTGCTCATAGGCATGAAATGGGGGCAGACCGGCTGCCCCGCAAGTTCAGCGCGAACCGCCGCCGAGGTTCAACGGACCGCCGCGCTCCACCGCACGCTGGTACGCCGGGCGTTGCTCGATCCGCGCCAGGTACGCCTGCAGCCGTGGGTAGGCGGTCATGTCGCCACCGCGCGCGGCGGCGGCCTGGATCGGGAAGCTCATCTGGATATCGGCAGCGGTGAAGCGTTCACCGGCAAACCACGGCGACTGGCCGAGCTCGCGTTCCATCCAGTCCATGTGCAGCTTCACCTGCGGACGCACGAAGCCGTTCAGCGCCTTGTCGGCAATGGAGCGCGCGATCGGCTTGGCGAAGAACGGCATCGGCGCGTTGCGCAGCCGCGAAAACACCAGCGTCATCACCAGCGGCGGCATCGCCGAGCCTTCGGCGTAGTGCATCCAGTAGCGGTAACGCACCCGTTCGGGGGCCTGGGCCGGCATCGGCTCGGGCGAGAGCTGGCGGCCGCTGTCGTAGCGGTCGGCGAGGTATTCCAGGATCGCGCCGGATTCGGCCAGGACCAGCGCATCGTCCTGCAGCACCGGCGATTTTCCCAGCGGGTGCACGTCGCGCAGCGCCTGCGGTGCCAGCCAGGTCTTGGGATCGCGCTGGTAGTTGACGACCTGGTACGGCAGGCCCAGTTCTTCGAGCATCCACAACACGCGCAGCGAGCGCGAGTGGTCCAGATGGTGCACCTTGATCATCGAGGGTTCCGCAGGGTCAAAGCGGCATCGTAACCGGGCGGCCGGCACGATGACGTCTTCAACGTGGTCCGCAGTGGCGAAGGCCGGATCCCGCCCAATAAAAAACGCCGGAAGCTTTCGCTTCCGGCGTTTTAGGCGACCTTACGGTTGCGGGGGGTCGATTAGACCGCCTGCACCTGGTCAGCCTGCATACCCTTCTGGCCCTGCACGGCGACGAACGTCACCTTCTGGCCTTCCTGCAGCGACTTGAAGCCGGTGCCTTGGATCGCGCGGAAATGCACGAAGAGGTCCGGGCCGCTTTCCGGGGTGATGAAGCCGAAGCCCTTGGCGTCGTTGAACCACTTCACGGTGCCCTGCTGACGATCAGACATGTACTAACTCCTGAAACAATAGTTGAAATAATCGCGGCCGCCGCGTATCGGGGCCGAGACTGAGTTGCAGGCGTTGGTAAAGCGGATCGATGAGCAGATCGTGAGATCAACTGCACCAGGCCACGATTCACGGTGACCCTAGCAAACACAGTGTGGGTGACGATACTCGTGTTTTACCGAAAAAGCGATAGCTGGTTGATTCAGCCATCCTCCCCCTCCCGCCTGACAGGACAAGGGGTCGGGCGATCCTACACGAAATCGCACCCCCTATTCAGATTTTTCCTACCTTAAGATCAGCAAAATGACAGACGCACCGACCCCTAAAGTTCACATCTGGGTGGACGCCGACGCCTGTCCGGCGGTGATCAAGGAGATCCTGTTCCGGGCGGCCGAACGTGCCGGAATCGAGATGACCCTGGTCGCGAACCACTGGTTGCGGACCCCTCCCTCCCGTTTCATCCGCTCGATCCAGGTCCCGCCGGGCCTGGATGTGGCCGACAGCGTGATCGTCGAGCGGGTGCAGCCGGGCGACCTGGTCGTCACGCAGGACATCCCGCTGGCGGCCTTGGTACTGGACAAGAAGGCCGTCGCATTGAACCCGCGCGGCGAGCTCTACACCCCCGACAACATGGCCGAGCGGCTGTCGATGCGCAATTTCATGGAGGAACTGCGCGGCTCCGGCATCCACACGGGCGGACCGGCGCCGCTGCATGCGCGCGACAAGCAGGCCTTCGCTGCGCAGCTGGATCGTTGGCTGGCCAAACATTCGGCAAGATGAACGGACGGATGGCGGGTCGAGGGTCCGGCGTGGCGGAGAGTCGCGGCCCGGTAGTGCCGGCCGCCGGCCGGCTCTACAGGCGAAGCGACAGCCCGCTGGTGAACGTGCGCCGCTGCCCGGTCAGCGGGTCATCGAACGTCAATTCCTTCGCCAGTAGTTGCAGCGGCGCGTCCGCCGGCCCATCGGCGAGCAGCTCCGGGTACAGGTCGTCGCCCAGGATCGGCGCGCCCAGCCCCGCCATGTGCACGCGCAACTGGTGCTTGCGGCCGGTGACCGGGTGCAGCCGGTAGTGCCAGGCCGGTCTAATGCCGTCGATCACCTCGATGCGGGTCCGGGCATTGGGCTCACCAGGCACCTCGGCCATGCGGAAGAACGGCTCGCCGGGGGCCAACCGCGTATGGCGCTCCAGCGGGAACGCCAGGTGCGGCAGCGCCGGCGCCAACGCGTCGTACACCTTCTCGATGCGCCGCTCGCGGAACAGTCGCTGGTAGGCATCGCGGGTATCGGGCCGGGTCGAGAACAGCACCAGCCCGGCGGTCAGCCGGTCCAGGCGGTGCAGCGGCACCAGATCCCGGTTGCCGGTGCGCGCCACCAGCCGGGCCAGCAGCGTCTCGCGTACATAAGCGCCGGCAGGGGTGACCGGCAGGAAGTGTGGCTTGTCGGCCACCAGCAGGTGTGCGTCCTGGTGGACGATGGCCTCGGCGAACGGAATCACCGGCTCATCAGCCACTTCACGGAAGTACACGATCTCCAGCCCCACCTGCCAGGCCTGATCCGGCGCGAGCGCCCTGCCCTGCGCGTCCTGCACCCGCCCCCGGGCGAAGCGGTCTGCCCACTGCGCGCGGTCGATGCGCGGAAAACGCGCACACAGCCCCTCCAGCAGGCTTGGCCAGTCGCCGGGGGGCAACTGCAGGCGGCTGGGTGCGGGGGCAGCGAGGATCGGATCGGACGGGCTCATGGCGAACCATTATCATGGCGCTCTTTGTTTCAGGTATCCCCATGGCCCTCACCGCCACCATCCGCAAGGCCGAACTGCAGATCAGCGACATGGACCGCGGCTATTACGCCAGCCATACGCTGACGCTGGCCCAGCACCCGTCCGAGACCGACGACCGCCTGATGGTGCGCCTGCTCACCTTCGCGCTGAACGCCGATGACCGGCTGGAGTTCGGCCGCGGCCTGAGCGTGGACGACGAGCCGGACCTGTGGCGCCGCGACTACACCGGCGACATCGAGCTGTGGATCGAGCTGGGCCAGCCCGACGAGTCGCGCCTGCGCAAGGCCGCCGGTCGTGCGCGTGCGGTGCAGCTGGTCACCTACGGCGGCCGCGCCGCCGACATCTGGTGGGAGCGCAACGCCTCGGCGCTGAAGAAGCTGTCCACGCTGGAGGTCATGGACCTGCCGGGCGAGTTCGTCACCGAATGGGGCGCGCAGATTGAACGCACGATGCAGTGGGACGTGCAGATCCAGGACGGCGAAGTGCAGTTGACGTCCGACAAGGCGCAGCTCAGCGTCATCCCCACCTGGCGCAAGCAGAAGCCGCAGGCGTGAGTGTGATCCGCTGTGATGTGCTGGTCATCGGGGCCGGCGCTGCCGGGCTGATGTGCGCGATGACCGCAGGCAAACGCGGCCGCCTGGTGCAGGTGATCGACCATGCCAACAAGGTCGGCAAGAAGATCCTGATGTCCGGCGGCGGGCGCTGCAACTTCACCAATACCGGCACCACGGCGGCCAACTTCCTGTCGGCCAATCCGCACTTCTGCAAATCCGCGCTGGCGCGCTATACCCCGTGGCATTTCATCGAGATGGTGGAGCGGCACGGCATCGCGTATCACGAAAAAGAGCTGGGCCAGCTGTTCTGCGACATCTCCTCCAAGCAGATCGTGAAGATGCTGGTGGACGAATGCCAGGCCGCCGGCGTGCAGATCCGCACCGACTGCGGGGTACAGAAGGTGGAGCGCGGCGCGGACGGCTTCCACGTGCACACCGCCCAGGGGCACTTCCATGCCGCATCGCTGGTGGTGGCCACGGGTGGTCTGTCGATCCCGAGCATGGGCGCGACCGGCTTCGGCTATGAACTGGCCCGCCAGTTCGGCCATGAGGTCCTGCCGACCCGCGCCGGGCTGGTGCCGCTCACCCTCAGCGGCAAGCACCAGGAGCGCTTCAACGACCTCAGCGGGGTGGCGCTGCCGATCGCGGCGCGCTGCAACGACGTCGAGTTCCGCAATTCCATGCTGATCACCCACCGCGGCATCAGCGGTCCGGCCATCCTGCAGATCTCCTCCTACTGGCAGCCGGGCGACGAGCTGCGGCTGGACCTGCTGCCCGGGCAGGACGCGCTGGAGTGGCTGCGCCGGATGAAGGCCGAGCGCGGTGCCGCCGAGCTGCGCACGGTGCTGTCGGAGGTGTTGCCGCGGCGGTTGGCGCTGCGCCTGTGCCAGCACTGGCTGCCGGACCGGCTGGTGCGCCAGATCGATGAGCCCCAGCTGCGCCAGGCCGCCGAAGTGCTGCAGAATTTCCCGCTGGTGGCCAGCGGCACCGAAGGATACCGTACCGCCGAGGTGACGCTCGGCGGGGTCGACACCCGCAAGGTGTCCTCCAGCACCTTTGAATCGCAGCTGGTTCCGGGCCTGCACTTCATTGGGGAAGTGCTGGACGTGACCGGCTGGCTGGGCGGCTACAACTTCCAGTGGGCGTGGGCCTGCGGCCATGCCGCGGGCAGCGTGGCCTGAGCCGGAACGAACGTTCCGTGATCGGCTACCGTTTGCCGCATGGACGTAGTCACACGCATCGTGTATCAAGTTTGCAGTCCGGGGAGTAGTGAATGCAGAACGCGAATGACATGACGGTCCGCCTGCTGATCGTGGACGACAGCGGCGAGAACGCCGAGACCATCGTCAGCACGCTGCGCAACAGCGGCATCGCGGTGCGCCCGACGCGCCCGCAGCACAGCGAGGAGCTGGCCCATGTACTGGGCACCCAGCCGATCGACCTGGTGCTGGTCGCCGCCGCGCAGAGCATCCCGCTGCTGCAGGTGACCCAGCAGATCGCCGCCAGTGGCAAGGACATCCCGATGATCCTGCTGGCCGAATCGATCGATGAGAACGAGTGGGTCGAGGCCGGCGCCAACGGCATCCGCGCCATCGCCCTGCGCCACCGCCCCGAGCACCTGCTGGCGGTGGTCCGCAACGAGTGGACCGATCTGCAAGCGCGCCGAGGCCTGCGCCGGATCGAGGCGCAGATGCGCGAGACCGAGCGCCGCTGCGACGCGCTGATCTCCTCCTCGCGTGACCCGATCGCCTACATCCACGAAGGCATGCACATCCGGGCCAACGAGGCCTACCTGGACATGTTCGGCTACGAGACCTTCGACGATGTGGAAGGTATCTCGCTGCTGGACATGGTCGCCCCGCAGCACGTGGACGGCTTCAAGCAGCTGCTCAAATCCATGAGCAAGGGCGATGCCCCGCCGCCGCAGTACCAGGTGGACGCGCGCAACCAGGACGGCGCGGTGTTCGCCGCGACCATGGAATTCACCCAGGCCAGTTACGAAGGCGAGTCCTGCCTGCAGGTGGTGTTCCGCCGGCGCATGGAATTCGATCCGGAACTGGCCCGCGAGGTCGAAGACCTGCGCCAGCGCGACCAGGTCACCGGCCTGCTCAACCGCCCGACCTTCATGCTGCATGTCGAAAATGCGGTCGCCCAGGCCGGCCGCAGCGAGGGCCAGTTCGGCCTGCTGCTGATCGAGCCGGACCATTACGCGCGCCTGCTGCCGGAGATCGGGCTGGATTCGGCCGATGCACTGATCGGCGCCCTCGCCCGCGTGCTGGCGCAGAGCGTGGGCGATGCGGCCCACGTGGCGCGCTTCGGCGAACACAGCTTCGCGGTGCTGACCGAGGCCGCGTACGCGCAGACCGTTGCCTTGGCCGACCAGATCCGCGAGGCGTTCGCCTCGCAGGTCTTCAGCATCGGCGAACGCTCGGCCACGGTCACCGTCAGCGTCGGCGGCGTGCAGGTGGGCGAGAAGATCGCAAGCATCGGCCAGGTGCTGGCCCGCGCGACCGAATGCACCCAGGCCGCACTGGAACTGGGAAACACCACCCGCGTGTTCGATCCGGCCGCGGTGGACCGCGTGGAAGAGGAGCGCATCCAGCACTGGGTGACCCGCATCCGCCAGGCACTGGACGGCGATGGCTTCCAGCTGCACTACCAGCCGGTCCTCAACCTGCAGGGCGAGGCACTGGAGCTGTACGAGGCCTACCTGCGCCTGGACCACAACGGCGAACTGCTCAGCCCGAACGCGTTCCTGGGCATCGCCGAGGACCATGGCCTGCTGGCCGACATCAACCGCTGGGTGGTGACGCACGCCATCGGCACGCTCGCCGCGCGCAAGCGCGAGGGCCATGTCACCCACATGATGGTCAAGATCACCCCGGAGTCGTTCAACGACCCGCTGATGATCGCCACGCTCCGGCGGGAACTCGAGGCGCAGGGCGTACCGGGCGAACAGCTGTGGCTGCACGCACCGGAGGCCAAGGTGTTCACCCACCTGCGCAATGCTCAGCAGTTCCTGGCCGCGGTCGCGCCGCTGGGCTGCCGGATCGGCCTGGAGCAGTTCGGCTCGGGGCTGGATTCGTTCCAGCTGCTGGCGCACTTCCAGCCGCAGTTCCTCAAGCTGGACCGCGACTTCACCTCCGACTTTGCCCGCACCCGCGAGCACAGCGAGAAGATCAGCGAAATCACCGCGCGTGCGCAGGCAGCCGAGATCCGGACCATCGCCGAATTCGTCGCCGATGCCAACTCGATGAGCCTGCTCTTCAGCGCCGGCGTGGATTACGTGCAGGGTGAGTTCGTCGGCCCGGCCGGCCCGCTGATGAACTTCGATTTCAGCTGAGAAGCGTCACGACCCACGGTCGTGACCGACTGCTTCCCGGACATCCGGGCACGCCGCATGGGCGTCACGGCGCGCCGCGTGGGCATCTGCGCGCGCCGCACCGGTAGATGCCGACCGTGGGTCGGCATCCCTCCTTCCGATCAGGCCATCTCGACCAGATTCGGAATCTTCACGTCGGTGGCAACATCGGCGTCGTAATCCACGCCTTCCACGCCGAACCCGAACAGACGCAGGAAGTCGGCCTTGTAGCCGGCCAGATCGCTGATCTCGTACAGGTTCTCGTTGGTCACCTGCGGCCACAGCGCGACCACTTCGCCCTGCACCTCCGGCGCCATTTCCTTGTAATCCGCGCGCAGGCGGCCGGCGTCATCGATCAGCTCGACCTTGCGGCCGCCATCGGTGACCAGATCGTGGCGCAGGCGCTCGGTTGCGGTGCCTGCGTCCTTGCCGCCGTAGAGGATGTCGTACAGCGTATCGAGCTGCTCGATGCAGCCTTCGTGCGTGCCCTTGGCCTTCATCACCTTGAACAGCAGCGACAGGTACAGCGGCATGGTCGGGATCGCCGAGCTGGCCTGGGTGACCACCGCCTTCAGCACCGACACGCGTGCATCGCCACCGATCGGGGCCAGCTTCTGACGCAGGCCGACGACCTTCTCGTCCAGATCCTTCTTGGCCGCGCCGATGGAGCCGTTCCAGTAGATCGCCTGGGTGATTTCCTCACCGACGTAGGTGAAGGCCGTGGTGGTCGCGCCCTCGGCGAGCACGCCAGCCTCGAGCAGCGCATCGATCCACATCTGCCAGTCTTCGCCACCCATCACGGCGACGGTGCCGGCGATCTCTTCCGGGCTGGCCGGCTCGATCGTGGTCTCGGTGATCACTTCCTTGTCGGTATCCAGGCCGCGCAGCGTGATCGGCGCACCGATCGGCTTGAGCGTGGAGCTGATCACTTCACCGGTCTTGGGATGCTTGCGGCGCGGCGCGGCCAGGCTGTACACCACCTGGTCGACCTGGCCGAGGTCCTGCTTGATCAGCTCGATGACCTTGGCCTTGACCTCATCGGAGAACGCATCGCCATTGACGCTCTTGGCATACAGACCGGCCTGCTCGGCGTACTTGTGGAACGCAGCGGTGTTGTACCAACCGGCGGTGCCGGGCTTGGTCTCGGTGCCCGGGCGCTCGAAGAACACACCCAGCGTGGCGGCATCGCTGCCAAAGGCAGCGGTGATGCGCGCGGCCAGGCCGTAGCCGGTGGAGGCGCCGAGAACCAGCACCTTCTTCGGGCCGTTGGCGATCTTCGGCTTGGACTGGATGTAATCGATCTGCTGCTTGACGGCCGCATCGCAGCCGACGGGATGGGTGGTGACGCAGATGAAGCCGCGCACACGCGGTTTGATGACCATGTAAACCTCGAGGGGGACTGGCGCAGGGCGGACCGGCGCGTTGAAAAGGGAGGTCGCGCGCCACCGGAGCGGCTGCGCGGAACGCAAGGGATCGTAGTGCGCAGCGCTGCTTAGCACAACCGACGGGGGTGTATGTTCCTTGTGGCCTGGGACCGGTGAGGGCAGGCCGGGACGCGCCGTGAATCCGTCCGTGGAGGCTCGACACCCGCATCCATGCGGGTGACGGTCCCCGCCCTGCCCTCACCGGCCCCTGCCTGACACAGGGTCGCTGCGGACGGAAGAGCGGCCACGCATGGCGTGGCTCTACACACGACGCCTGACGTTATGACGAGTGCATTGGACGCCAACTGTTGGAGATTGGCCGACTGTCGCCGAACCAGGATCGCGCGTGCAGAGAGTCACCAATGCCATGACCGATTTCTGCCCCGCGTAGATCCACGCCAGCGCGGGTGCCGTTGCTTTGCTGTGCCTTGCGTTGCCTTGCTTCGCTCTGCCCTACCGACCGCCATCCAACACCCTGTCTGGAGGGTGACGGATAGCGATGTGCAGGACCGTTGGAGCGCCATGGATGGCGCTCACGAGCCCCCAGGGATGGGTTTACGGCGGGTCCAGCACAGCGCTATCCGTCACCCTCCAACAGTGAGCACCCAAGGCGCCGCCCTGGCTCTGGCTCTGGCTCTGGCTCTGGCTCCAGCTCCGGCTCTGGCCCCGAACAAAAAGAAAGGCCGCGCAGTGCGCGGCCTCTCAGATGTTTCATACCACCAGAAACCTTACGGACGGCGCTCCAACGCTTCCACGTCCTTGGCCTTCGGCAGCAGATCCTGCTTGGTCACCGCCAGCGCACCCATCGTCAGCAGCGGGCAGGCAATGAAGATCGACGACAGCGTACCGATCACCGCACCGATCATCTGGCTCAGCGCCAGCCCTTCCAGCGAACCACCGCCGTACAGATACAGCGCCAGCACCGACAGGAAGAACACCAGCGAAGTGATGATCGTGCGCGACAGCGTCTGGTTGATCGAACGGTTCATCACTTCCAGCGGCTCCACACGCAGGCTGCGGAAGTTCTCACGCACACGGTCGAACACCACGATGGTGTCGTTGATCGAGAAGCCCATCACCGACAGCAGGCCGGCCAGCACGGTCAGATCGAACTCACGGCCGCTCAGCGAGAAGTAACCGGCTACCACCAGCACGTCGAACAGGGTGGTGATGATCGCCACCATCGCGAACTTCCACTCGAAGCGGAAACCGATGTAGATCAGGAAGCCGATCAGCACGAACAGGGCCGCGTACAGACCGTTCAGGGCCAGCTCTTTACCGACCTGCGGGCCGACAAACTCGGCACCCACGATGGCGGCCTGGTTGCCCTCCATCGAGATCGCCTTCTGCACGGCTTCAGCGGTGCGGTTGTTGGCTTCACCAGCGTTCTCGCCTTCGGCCATCTCCTGCGGCTGCAGACGGATCAGCAGGTTGCTGCCGCTGCCGAAGCTCTGCACCTGGGCACCGGCATAACCTGCGCCTTCCAGATGCTCGCGCACGGCATCGACGTCAGCCGGCTTGTCGAAACGGACTTCGACCACGGTGCCGCCGGTGAAATCCAGCGCGTAGTTGAAGCCCTTGAAGGCAATGCAGCCGATGGCGGCGATGAACACCAGCGCGGCCAGCGATACCGCCACCCAGCGGGTGCGCATGAAGTCGAACTTGGTGTCGTTCGGGATCAGATGCAACGGGAAAAGTTTCATGGTTTCTATTCGCTTCCCGTCAGATGGCCAGGGTCTTGAGCTTCTTGCGGCGGCTGTAAAGCAGCACGGCAAGGGCACGCGAGACGGTGATTGCAGTGAACATGGAGGCCAGGATGCCGACGATCATGGTCACGGCGAAGCCCTTCAACGGACCGGTACCGAACGCATACAACGCCACACCCGCCAGGATGCCGGTGAGGTTGGCGTCCAGGATGGTCCCGGAGGCCTTCTCGTAACCGGCCACGATGGCCGTCTTGGGCGGCATGCCGGCCCGCAGCTCTTCACGGATTCGTTCATTGATCAGCACGTTGGCGTCGACCGACAAACCGATCGACAGCGCCAGACCGGCGAAGCCGGGCAGCGTCATCGTCGCGCTGAACAGCGACATCACCGCCACCACGATCAGCAGGTTGAACAGCATGGCCACCGAGGTGATCACGCCGAACATGCGGTAGTACACGGTGAAGAAGATCAGGGTGAACAGGAACGCGAAACCGACCGCGGTCACGCCGCGCTCGACGTTCTCCGCACCCAGGCTCGGGCCGACAATGCGTTCTTCAACGAAGTCCATCGGCGCGGCCAGCGAACCGGATTTCAGCAGCTTGGCCAGGTTGTCCGCTTCGAGCTTGTCCAGGCCAGTGGTCTGGAAGTTCTTGCCGAACACGCCGTTGATGTTGGCGACCGAGATCACTTCTTCCTTGACGCGGAAGCTGCGCACTTCCTTGCCATCGACCACGTTCACGGTCGGGATGCGTTCGGTGTAGACCACCGCCATCGGCTTGTTCACGTTGGCGCTGGTGAAGTCGAACATGCGCTGGCCGCCGACGTTGTTCAGCGTCACGCTGACCGCCGCCGAACCGTTCTGGTCGGTGGTGGCCTGTGCGGCGACCATCTGGTCACCGGTCACGATCACGCGCTTGTTGAGCAGGATCGGGCCGCGGTTGTCACGCTGCTGGTAGACCTTGGCCTCCGGCGGAATGCGGCCGGTGGCAATCTTATCCGCGACACTTGCAGGATTGTTGTCGACCACGGCGCGGTATTCCAGCGTCGCGGTGGCACCGATCATGCGCTTGGCTTCGGCGGTGTCCTGCACGCCCGGCAGCTGCACGACCACGCGGTCGGCACCCTGGCGCTGGATGATCGGCTCGGACACGCCGAGCTGGTTGACGCGGTTGCGCAGCGTGTTGACGTTCTGCTCGATGGCGCCGTTGGCGATCGCGGTCAGCTCCGTCTCCGGCATGCTCACGGTGATGCGGTTGCCCGCCACCTCGTAGCCCAGCGTTGGCTGCGCCTTGACCATCACTTCGCGGGCACGCGTGGCAGCATCGGCACCGGCGGACGGGCTGATGGTGGCCACGATGGTGTTGTCGCCACGGCGTTCAACCGACTGGTAGGCGATGCGGGCATCGCGCAGGCTGGTGCGCACGTCTTCGGCGTAGGCGTCCAGACGCTTGTCCAGTGCGGCCTTCTGGTCGACCTGCAGCACGAAGTGCACACCGCCCTGCAGATCCAGGCCCAGCACCATCGGCTTGGCGCCGAGGTCGCTCAGCCAGTCCGGCACGGTGGAGGCCAGGTTCAGGGCGACCACGTAGTCCTCGCCCATCTCGTCGCGCAGGGCGTCGTTGGCAGCGGTCTGCGCCTGCAGCGTCGGCAGGCGCACGATCAGGCTCTCGCCTTCCTTGGCCACCGACAGCGGCTCCACGCCGGCCTGCTTGAGGTCACCCAGCACACGGTCGCGCAGGGCGTCGTCGATCTGCCCGCCACGGTTGGCGGTGATCTGCACGGCAGGGTCCTTCTGGTAGATGTTGGGCAGTGCGTACAACGCACTGACCGCCAGCACGATCAGGATGAGGAAATACTTCCAGCGTGGAAATTCGAGCATTGCTTGGGTCCCGCGCGGTGCCCGTCCCGGCACCGCGGTTGAACGGAAAGGGAGTGGATCAGTTGGCCGACTTCAGCGTGCCGGTCGGCAGCACATTGCCCACGGCGCCCTTCTGCACGCGGATGCGCACGTTCTCGGCCACTTCGATGGTGATGAAGTTGTCGCCGATGTCGGTGACCACGCCGGCGATGCCGCCGTTGGTCAGCACTTCGTCACCGCGCTTGACCTTCTCCAGCATGGCCTTGTGTTCCTTCTGGCGCTTCATCTGCGGACGGATCATCAGAAAGTACATGATCGCGATCAGGATGATCGGGAACAGCAGGGTGGTCAGACCCATGCCCGGCGGCTGGCCACCGGCGGCCTGGGCGTTTGCGGTGGGGATCAGGAAGGCGAGCAGGTTCATAGTGTGTCCTTGGGTTGGGAGGCGCCCCGCTCCCTTTGAGGGTCGGGGTGTCGCCGCGAAACGGGGGTCAGCCTCGAAGTATGCCATGGCCCCGGGAGTTCGTCCTTGGGCCGTTTGGCAGGGTCGGCGCGCCGGGGCGGCCGGCCGGGGTCACTTTACAGCGCGGGGGTGACCGCTCCACGAGCCGCGTAGAAAGACTCGCGGAAGGCGCTAAAGGTTCCCGCCGCGATCGCCGCGCGCATGTCGGCCATCAACTTCTCGTAGTAATAGAGGTTGTGGATGGTGCCCAGCATCGGCGCCAGCATCTCGTTGCAGCGGTCCAGGTGCCGCAGGTACGAGCGCGTGTAGCCACTGGTGCAGGCATGGCATCCACAGCCCGGCTCGATGGTGTCCATGTCGCGCTCGTAGCGGGCGTTGCGGATGCGCACCGTGCCGAACGAGGTGAAATAGTGGCCGTTGCGGGCATTGCGGGTCGGCATCACGCAATCGAACATGTCCACGCCACGGGCGACGCCTTCCACCAGATCTTCCGGGCGGCCCACGCCCATCAGGTAGCGCGGGCGATCGGCCGGCAGGATCGGGTGCATGTGGTCGAGCATGGCGTTGCGTTCGTGCTCGGGCTCGCCCACGGCCAGGCCGCCGATGGCATAGCCATCAAAGCCGATCTGCTGCAGGCCCTCGGCCGAGCGGCTGCGCAGGTCGTGATGGACGCCGCCCTGCACGATGCCGAACAGCGCCGCGTCATTGCCCAGTTCATCGTGCGCGTTGCGGCTGCGCAGCGCCCAGCGCAGGCTCAGTTCCATCGAGGTGCGCGCGACCGGCTCGGTGGCGGGGTACGGGGTGCACTCGTCGAAGATCATCACCACGTCCGAATCGAGCACCTTCTGGATACGCATGCTCTCTTCCGGGCCCAGGAACACGCGGGCGCCGTCGGTCGGCGAGGAGAAGGTCACGCCCTGCTCGGTGATCTTGCGGCGGTGGGCCAGCGAGAACACCTGGAAGCCGCCGGAGTCGGTCAGGATAGGGCCGTTCCAGCGCGCGAAGCCATGCAGGCCGCCGTGGTCGGCGATCACGTCCAGGCCCGGGCGCAGGTACAGATGGAAGGTGTTGCCCAGGATGATTTCCGCACCCAGCGCGCGGATCTGCTCCGGCAGGATGCCCTTCACCGAGCCATAGGTGCCCACCGGCATGAAGGCCGGGGTTTCCACGGTCCCGCGCGGGAAGGTCAGGCGGCCGCGGCGGGCGCGACCGTCGGTGGTCTGGAGCTGGAACTGGAGTCGGGACATGGAGCGGTCATTCGGGCAAATAGTCTGCCATTGTCGCCGAAAACGGTCGCGCCTGCCCCGCTGCCGTCATTCCCCCTGCGGGAACAGCAGCATCGCATCGCCATAGCTGAAGAAGCGGTACTTCTCCGCGATCGCGGCCTGGTAGGCCTCGAACACCCGGGCCTGGCCGGCGAAGGCCGAGATCATCATCAGCAGCGTGCTTTCCGGCAGATGGAAGTTGGTCACCATCGCGTCCACGCTGCGGATCCGGTAGCCCGGGGTGATGAAGATCTGGGTTTCCCCGGCGTAGGGCAGCAGTTCGCCCTCGCGCATGGCGCTTTCCAGCGCACGCACCACGGTGGTCCCGACACCGATCACGCGGCCACCCGCGGCGCGGGTGCGGCGCACCTGCTGGACCAGCTCGGCGCCGACGTTCAGCCACTCGCGGTGCATCACGTGCTCCTTCAGGTCGTCCACGCGGACCGGCTGGAAGGTGCCCGCGCCCACGTGCAGGGTCACGTGACCGAAGTCGACGCCCTTATCCTTCAACGTGGCCAGCAGGGCCTCATCGAAGTGCAGACCGGCGGTCGGGGCGGCCACCGCGCCGATCTCGCGCGCAAATACGGTCTGGTAGCGCTCGCGGTCGTCCACGCCCGGCTCGCGCTGGATGTAGGGCGGCAGCGGCAGCCGGCCGGCGTGCAACAGCCATTGCTCCAGGGCCTCGGGCACGTGGAACTGCAACACATAGAACTCGCCGTCGCGGCCCAGCACCTCCGCCTCGCCACCGGCGTCGAGCGCGATCCGGCTGCCCGGCTTGGGCGACTTGCTGGCGCCGACCTGGGCACGCGCCTGCTGGCCGCCGAGCAGACGCTCGATCAGGATCTCGACACGACCGCCGCTGGCCTTCTGGCCGAACAGACGGGCCGGAATCACCCGGGTGTCATTGAACACCAGCAGGTCGCCCGCGCGAAGCAGATCCGGCAGGTCGCGCACCTGACGGTGCTCGAAGGCGGCCGGGGCCGGCGGCACCACCATCAGGCGGCTGGCCGAGCGTTCGGCGAGGGGCGCCTGGGCAATCAGTTCAGGCGGGAGGTCGTAGTTGAAATCGGACTTCTTCAAGGCAGCGCACGGCAACGTGTAGGCAATGTCGGCCATTGTACGACTGGCCTTCGGTAGCAACGCAGGATTCGGCAAACGTCGCGCAAAATGCTGCTATGCAACAGCGTTTTGCGGGGTTATCGCGCGAAAAACCGCGTGCTAGCATCGAACCGGAAGTCTGATGCACGAGCAGGAATGCCCGAAGCGCGCGCGAATAGACGCGCGTTTTGCTTTTCCACCGTGCCGCCAATCGTTTTAGGAGATCTGCAATGAGCTTCATCGAACGCCTCGCCCCCCTTCGCGCCCAGCCCGGCACCCGCCTGACCACCGGCCTGGATGACGCCACCCTTGAACGCCTGGCTGCGGGCCATCCCGCCCTGGTCGCCGCCATTGAGGCTGCTGCTGCGGAGTTCGACCGCGTGCGCGCCGATCTGGGCGGTCTGCTGGCCCTGGACGAACGCGCCCAGATCGAGGCGATGCAGGACGGTTTCGTCAATTTCTATGCCGATGATGCGGTCACCCCGTACGTCGCCCTCGCCGCCCGTGGCGCGTGGGTGGTCACTTTGAAGGGCGCGGTGCTGTACGACGCCGGCGGCTACGGCATGCTCGGCTTCGGGCATACCCCCGAGGCGGTGATGGCGGCGATGGCCGCGCCGCAGGTCATGGCCAATGTGATGACGCCCAGCCTGTCCCAGCAGCGCTTCATCCAGGCCCTGCGCAAGGAAATCGGCCACCGTCGTGGCGGGTGCCCGTACAGCCACTTCATGTGCCTGAATTCTGGTTCGGAAGCCGTGGGCCTGGCCGCGCGCATCGCCGACGTCAACGCCAAGCTGCAGACCGATCCGGGCGCCCGCCATGCCGGGGCCAAGATCAAGCGTGTGGTGGTCAAGGGCAGTTTCCACGGCCGCACCGACCGCCCGGGCCTGTACTCCGATTCCAGCCGCAAGACGTACATGCAGCACCTGGCCAGCTACCGCGGCGAGGACACGGTCATCGCGATCGCCCCGTATGACGAAGACGCGCTCAAGCGCGTGTTCGCCGAGGCCGAGCAGAACCGTTGGTTCATCGAGGCCGTGTTCCTGGAGCCGGTGATGGGCGAAGGCGACCCGGGCCGCTCGGTACCGCCGGCGTTCTATGCGCTTGCGCGCGAACTGACCCGCCAGCACGGCAGCCTGCTGCTGCTGGATTCGATCCAGGCCGGCCTGCGCGCGCATGGCGTGCTCTCGATCGTGGATTACCCGGGCTTCGAAGGCCTGGACGTGCCGGACATGGAGACCTATTCCAAGGCCCTCAATGCGGCCCAGTTCCCGCTGTCGGTGCTGGCCGTGACCGAGCACGCCGCGCAGCTGTACCGCAAGGGCATCTACGGCAACACCATGACGTCCAACCCGCGGGCGCTGGACGTGGCCTGCGCCACGCTGTCGTTGCTGACCCCGCAGGTGCGCGAGAACATCCGCGTGCGCGGCGAGGAAGCCGTGCGCAAGCTGGAGCAGCTCAAGACCGAGCTGGGCGGGCTGATCACCAAGGTCCAGGGCACCGGTCTGCTGTTCTCCTGCGAGCTGGCCCCGCAGTTCAAGTGCTACGGCACCGGCTCCACCGAAGAATGGCTGCGCAACCACGGCATCAATGTGATCCATGGCGGTGAGAACTCGCTGCGCTTCACCCCGCATTTCGGGATGGACGGCGAGGAGCTGGACCTGCTGGTCGGCCTGGTCGGCCGCGCGTTGAAGGAAGGTCCGCGCCGGGAACAGTCGCAGGCGGCCTGAGGTTGGCCTTCGTGCGGGAATGAACCCGCACGGAGGTAGCCGACCGTTGGCACGAGAAACCGCAGCCCACCAACGGTCGGCTCTACGCCGGCGCCCGATTGGCCCCCGCGCCCGAAACGCGCGATAATCCGCTACCGCACCTGCGGAACGACACCCCGTCACGAGACCAGCGCACCGGTCATCGGCGGGGCTTTTTCGTTTCCGGTTGCTACAGATTCGAACAACAGGAAGATCCAATGAAGTCGATTTGCGTTTACTGTGGTTCCAACCCCGGCAGCAAGCCGGTCTACACCGAGCGCGCCATCGCGCTGGGTGACCGCATCGCCCGTGACGGCCTGCGCCTGGTCTACGGCGGGGGCAACGTCGGCCTGATGGGCACCGTGGCCAATGCCGTGCTGGAAGGTGGCGGTGAAGTGACCGGCGTGATTCCGCAGCAGCTGGCGGACTGGGAAGTGGCCCACCGCGGCCTGACCGAGCTGGAAATCGTTGGTTCGATGCACGAGCGCAAGTCGCGCATGTTTGACCTCTCCGATGCATTCGTCGCCCTGCCCGGCGGCTTCGGCACCATGGAAGAAATCTTCGAGATGCTGACCTGGCGCCAGCTGGGCATCGGCAACAAGCCGTGCGCGTTCCTGGATGTGGACGGCTTCTACGCCCCGCTGATCGGCATGATCGATCGCATGGTCGAAGAGCGCTTCCTGCACCCGGCCCAGCGCGCGGACCTGTGGTACGGCTCGGACATCGACGAGATGCTGGCCTGGATGCGCGCCTACGAGCCGGCGCAGGCCTCCAAGTGGATCGACGAAAAGCGCGCCAACGCGCTGCGCTGATCCAATCCGCTGCCGTAGCGGTTCAGGCCGCTGCGGCAGTGTCCATCGGGGCCGGCCGGCCGAGCAGGTAGCCCTGGCCGTAATCGCAGCCCAGCTGCAGCAGCGTGTCATGCTGGGCCTGCGTCTCGATGCCCTCGCCCACCGTTTCGATGCCCAGCGTCCGCGCCAGCGACAGCACGCCCTGCACCAGCGCGTGCGTGCTCTGCATGTCCTGTCCGTGCAGCCCGGCAATGAAGGACTGGTCGATCTTCAACGTCGAAATCGGGAACCGGTGCAGGTAGGACAGCGCCGAGAAGCCCGTGCCGAAATCATCCAGCTGCACCAGCACCCCGCGCTCGCGCAGGGTCTGCAGGATGCGCAGCGTGCGCGGCCCATCATCGAGCAGCGCCACCTCGGTGATCTCCAGCCGCAACCGGTGCGGATCGGCGCCGGCGGCTTCGATCAGGCCGAACAGGCGCGTACTGAAATCGGCCGAGCGGAAGTGTCGCGGCGATACGTTCACCGACAGATACCCGCGGCCACCGCGCGCCAGCTGGGTGATCACCTGCTCATACAGCAGCCAGTCCACCTGCTCGATCAGGCCACTTTCTTCGCCCAGATCGAGGAACGCACTCGGCAGCAACAGCCCGCGGCGCTCGTGCTGCCAGCGCAGCAGCGCTTCGTGGCCGACCACTTCGCCATCGGTGAGGCGCACGATCGGCTGATAGAACGGCACGAAATCCCGGTTGATGATGGCCCGGCGCAGGTCCGCCTCCAGGTCCAGGCTGCGCATCGCCTGCTCGCGCATGGCCTCATCGAACACGGCGCAGCGGTCATTGCCCTGCGCCTTGGCGCGGTACATGGCCGCATCCGCGTCGCGTACCAGTTCTTCGCCGTTGCGGTAGCGCGGGTTCCACATCGCGATACCCAGGCTGCCGGACGGGAACAGTTCGCGCCCCTTCACCCACATCGATTCTTCCAGTGCGACCAGCATGCGTTGCGAAAATTCCAGGGCCGAGGCCAGACCGTCGCCGCACTGGAGCAGGATCGCGAACTCATCACCGCCCAGCCGCGCGACCACGTCCTGCGCGGACATCATCGACACGATGCGCTTGGCCACCTCGACCAGCATCTGATCGCCCGCAGCATGCCCGATGCTGTCGTTGACCAGTTTGAAGCGGTCCAGGTCCAGGAACAGCACCGCAAAACCATGCCCCTCGCTGCCACGCGCGCGCACGATGGCATCTTCCAGCCGATCCAGCAGGTGCAGCCGGTTGGGCAATCCGGTCAGCGCATCGTGCATGGCCTGATGGGTCAGGCGCTGCTCCGCACGCAGGCGCTCGCCGATCTGGCCCAGCAGCTTGTCGTTGACGTCGGCCAGCTCGCGGGTACGTTCGTCCACGCGTTTTTCCAGATCGGCGTGCGCGTTGCGCAGCCGCTCCTGGTCGCGCTGGCGCGCCAGTCCGTTGCCGATGTTCTGTGCGACGAAGGTCAGCAGGCGCTGATCGTGCACAGTGAACACCACCTCCGGTGAATAGCTCTGCACCACGATCACGCCCACTACATCGTCATCGCTCAGCAGCGGCACGCCCAGCCAGCACTGCGAACGCGCGCCGAACTCGCGGACAACCCCACTATCGCGCAGCGCATCGATACGCTCACGATTGGCGAGCAGCGGCTGGCGGTTGCGCACGATGAACTCGGTCAGCCCCTCACTAAACGGACGTGGCGCTCGCGAGGGGTTGTATTCGTCCACAGAGTAGACGAACTCCAATCCATCGCCGTTTTCATTGACCAGCGCGATATAGAAATTGCGCGCATCCAACAGCGTGCCGACCACGCCATGCACCTGACCGTAGTACTGCGACAGCGACTCGGCACTCATCGCCAGCTCGGCGATGTTGAACAGCGCCATCTGCAGCTTTTCTGCGCGGCGACGTTCGACCACTTCGTCCTGCAGGTTGCGATTGGCCCGTTGCAGTTCCAGCGTGCGCCGCTCCACCTGACGCTCCAGCTGGACCTGCGCCTGGCGCCGGTCCATCGCCGTGAGGATGTGCTGGGCGACATAGCCCAGCAGCGTGCGATCGGCCTCGCCATAGCGCGCGCGGTGCTCGTAGCTCTGCACCACGATCGCACCGCAGACGCGGCCGTCGCGCAGCATCGGCACACCCAGCCAGTCCAGGCTTTCCGGGCCGCGCTGCCCCTGCTCACCTTCCATCTCGGCCAGCAGTTCGCTGGACGGCCCACTCAACGGCTCGCCATGCCGCAACAGCGCAAAGGTCAGGCTGCGCGGCATTTCGTGTTCTTCGTAACTACGGTCCGGATCGGCGACGAAGTCATCCTTCTGATCGGCGAAGTACAGGAACCGCACCCGGTGCCGGATGTCGTCGTACTCGACGATGAAACAATTCTGCGCGTACATCAGGGAATTGAGCACGCGATGGAAATGCCGCAGCATCTCGCCCATTTCCAGATCCGCACCAGCCAGATCGGCGATTTCATACAACGCCTGTTGCAGTCGCTTGGATTCCTCCAGCGAGGCGATTTCGCGACGCTGCCGGGCCAGTGACAACGTGCCCTGGAACAGACTGCGGGCGGCCGTCCACCAGCTGTCGGCAGGCGCATTGCCGGAAGGCAGCGTCACGCTCAGCGACAGCTCAGCACCAAGATGCGTCCAGGTTTGCTGCGACGCCATCCCGGCGGCCATGCCATGGCGGGGTATCAGGGCCGGACCTGCGCTTGGCGCATCGCCCTCGGGATGGCACTGGGTGCCCTCGCCGAGTACTGGATCCGACCAGGCCAGCGCGACCACGGCGCCGCCCGGCAGCAGGGCGCACAACGACCTGGCGATGGCGGCAGGGATCACCGCATCACCATCGCCTTGCACTGCAGAGGTCACCATCTGACTGGACACGTTGCTCATCCCTACGGGTACCGGCTGCCCGGCACCTCCCCTTCCTGCGAGCATAACGCGCAGACCGGGGGGCAATGGAAGCGCATCAACCCCATCGGTCGCCGATGGACGTTGTTCCGGTTATCTCCCAGGCCCCTTCCATGCCCCCCAGCAGCGCCGCCCGACTCCCCATCGACTATGCGAACACCCCCGCAGCGCTTACTCTGTGCGGCGTGGACGCCCTTGCCCTGCCGACCGATGAAGCACTGATGCTGGCCTGGGCCGGTGGCGACCTGCGTGCGTTCGAGGCGCTGTATGGCCGTCACCGCAGCCGCCTGTACAGCTTTCTGCTGCGCCAGCTGCGCGATGGCGCGCTGGCCGACGAGATGTTCCAAGATGTCTGGCAGCGTGTGATCGCCGCCCGCGCCAGCTGGCAGCCCGAGGCCGCCTTCACTACCTGGCTGTTCCGGATCGCCCACAACCGTCTCAACGATCACTGGCGCGCCGCACGGCACCGGCCGTCGGCCCCGATCGACGCCGATGAACGTGTCGCAGCGATCACCGATGCGCGGACGCCCGAAACCCAACTGTCCGATTTCGAGCAGCGCCGCCAACTGCAGCTGGCCATGGAGCAGTTGCCGCCCGAGCAGCGCGAGGTGCTGCAACTGCGTCTGGAACAGGAACTGAGCCTGGAAGAGATTGCCGAGATCACCGGCGTCGGCCGTGAGACGGTGAAATCACGACTGCGTTATGCGATGGACAAACTACGAGCGGGGTTGAGCGGATGAACCGCCCGGATCCGCTGACGCCAGAAGAGCGCGAACTGGCCCGGCTGCTGGGTCGGCCGAGCGCGACCGGTCCCGCACCGGCGATCGACGAGGCCGTACTCGCGGCCGCGCGCACCGCCGTTGAAGCACCGGCGGCGGACGCTGCCACCTGGACCCTGCCGCCGGCTGCGCCGGTGCGGGCACCTCGCCCGCGTTCGCGCCTGCCGGCGGTGTTCGGCCTTGCCGCCTCGGTGATTTTCGCCGTCGGCATCGCCTGGCAGCTCAAGCCCGAGGATCCGCCGGCGCCGCCGCTGGCTGAACCGGTTGCCACACCCGCACCAGGCCCCGCCGCATCAAGCACCGCAGGGACGGCGGCTGCGCCGGCAATGGACGCCGCACCAGCACCAGCCCCCGTCGCTGCACCGCCCGCGGTCCAGCAAGAGCGCATTGCGAAAGACACAGCGGCCTCCACCGCGCCCGCCTCTGCGCCTGCGCCCGCGCATGCGCGGACGGCCGCCCCGCCCCGCCCGGAAGTGATCACCGCACCCGCACCGCCTGTTACTGCGCCAGCGCAGGCACCGGCATCGGCATCGGCATCGGCACCGATGATGTCCGCCCCGGCGCCGGAGGCGGCATCGGCCGCTGCCCCGCAGGCGAACGAACCGGCGCTGGACCGCGTGGTGGTGACCGGCTCCAGGATGGACCGCGCCGCACCGGCCAAGTCCGCGCCCAGCGCCCCCGGCGTGATGCGGCGCGCCGCCGCGCCGATGGCGGCCCCGGCCGCTTCCGACGATGCCGTGCGTGCGTTGCATCAGGCCGTCGCTGCCGATGCCAGCCTGCCGCGCAAGCAGTGGCTCAAGCGCATCCGCGAGCGACGTGATGCCGGCGATGTGGATACCGCGCGCGCCAGCCTGGAGCGCTATCTGCAGCAGTACCCGGAAGTGCGCATCCCGCGCGATCTGCGCCAGCTGCTCGAGAACTGACGCGCGGCGTACGGTGATCGGGCATCCCCACTAGAATGGTGGGAATGCCCGATACGCTCGCCACCGCCGTCAGCCACAGCCTGGACATCAAGCACAGCCGCTTCATCGCCCATGCCGCACCTATCCAGCATGCGGCGGCCGCGTTGGAATTCCTGGCGGAGGTCGCGGTGGCGGATGCCACCCACAACTGCTGGGCGTACCGCTACGGCAACGAGTATCGCTCCAGCGACGACGGCGAGCCGTCCGGCACGGCCGGGCGCCCGATCCTGGCCGCCATCGATGGTCAAGGGTTTGATCGGGTCATGGTCGTGGTGACCCGCTGGTACGGCGGCATCAAGCTTGGCGCCGGCGGCCTGGTGCGCGCCTATGGCGGCACCGCTGCCGAGTGCCTGCGGGTGGCACCGCGGCTGCCGCTGATCGCCATGGCCGAGCTGGACGTGCAGGCCGGCTTCGAGGATCTGGGCCCGCTGCATGCCGCGCTGGGCACCCATCTGGCCGAGAAAGTGGACGAAGCGTTCACCGCCGACGGCGTGAACCTGCACCTGCGCTTGCCGGCCGATCAGGTCGAGCCGTTGAAAAACCGCCTTCGCGACGCCACTCGTGATCGTGTCCGTATTGAATCCCGCATCGAACCAGGCCCATCGAATGACTGACGCACCCGCTCCGCACGACACGCCGATGCGCCGATTGGGCAGCTTGAACACGCTGTGGCCGTTCGTCCGACGGCACGTCGGGCTGTTCAGTGCCTGGCTGGTGGCCTTGGCGGTGTCCTCGGTGGCCACCCTGAGCCTGCCGGTCGCGGTGCGCCAGATGATCGACCACGGCTTCACCAGCGGCGGCCAGATCAACAAGGCGTTCGCGCTGCTGTTCCTGGTCGCGGTGGTGCTGGCCCTGGCCACCGCCGCGCGCTTCTTCTTCGTCTCGCTGCTGGGCGAAAAGGTGGTCGCCGACCTGCGCAGCCGCCTGTATGCCCACCTGATCACGCTCGGCGCCGGCTTCCACGACCGCAGCCGCAGTGGCGAGCTGGTTTCGCGCCTGACCGCCGACAGCGAACTGCTGCGCAGCGTGATCGGCTCGACCATGTCGGTGGCCCTGCGCAGCAGCGTCACCGTGGTCGGCAGTCTGGTGATGCTGTTCGTCACCAGCCCGCATCTGGCGGCGTGGTCGCTGGTTGGCATTCCGCTGGCGGTGCTGCCGATCATCATCGGCGCCCGTCGCCTGCGCAACATCGCCCGCGCCAGCCAGGACCGCATCGCCGATGCCAACAGCCTGGCCTCGGAGACCCTCGGCGCGGTACGCACCGTGCAGGCCCACGCGCGTGAGCCGTATGAACGCGGCCGCTTCAATGCCGCGCTGGGGGATGCGATCGGTGCCGCCCGCCGGCGTATCCGCGCCCAGTCGATCGTCACCGCCAGCGCGATCGTGCTGGTGTTCGGCGCCATCGTCGGCGTGCTGTGGCTGGGCGCGCACGAGGTGATCGACGGCAACATGAGCGCCGGTACGCTGGGCCAGTTCGTCCTGTACGCGCTGATCGGCGGCGGTTCGGTCGGTGCGCTGGCCGAGGTCTGGAACGAGTTGCAGCGTGCGTCCGGTGGCATGGGCCGCATCGCCGAACTGCTGCAGGAAAACGTGGAGATCACCGCCCCCGCCCATCCCACCCCGTTGCCGCAGCCACTGCGCGGCGAGATCCGTTTCGAGGATGTGGTGTTCCACTACCCGCAACGCCCCGATACCGCTGCGCTGGATCATGTGAACCTGCACGTGCGCCCGGGTGAGACGGTCGCGCTGGTCGGCCCGTCCGGCGCCGGCAAGAGCACCATCCTGTCGATGCTGCTGCGTTTCCACGATCCGGCCGCCGGTCGCATTCTGGTCGATGGCGTGGATCTTCGCGAGGTCGATCCGGCACAGCTGCGTGAGCAGCTGGCCCTGGTGCCGCAGCAGCCGACCCTGTTTGCCAGCAGTGCGTTCGAGAACATCCGCTACGGCCGCCTGGAAGCGACCGACGAAGAAGTGCAGCGCGCGGCCGAAGCCGCCGAGGCCGATGAGTTCCTGCAGGCCCTGCCCGAGGGCTATGCCAGCGAGCTGGGCGAGCGCGGTGCCCGCCTGTCCGGTGGACAGCAACAGCGCATCGCGATCGCGCGCGCCCTGCTCAAGAACGCGCCGATCCTGCTGCTCGACGAAGCCACTAGTGCACTGGATGCACAAAGCGAGCGCGCGGTGCAGCAGGCGCTGGAGCGATTGATGGCCGGCCGCACCACGCTGGTGATCGCGCATCGCCTGGCGACCGTGCTCAAGGCGGACCGCATCGTGGTGATGGAGCACGGCCGCATCGTCGCCCAGGGCACGCATGCCGAACTGCTGGCCGAGGGCGGTCTCTACGCCGAACTGGCGCGCCTGCAATTCATCGATTGATGACGGGCCGGTAACATCGGCCATCGCATCCTGCAGCCCTCACTGGACGTGCTGCAGGAGGTGCTTCATGTCGTTCCGACAGTTCCCCGCCACCGACGCCAACGGCGACGATTATGTCATCATCGAATTCAAGGATGAGCAGACCGATGCCTCTTCAGGAAACGGCCAGAGTGCGCGCTATGAGCTTGCCGATGGCCGCCATCTGATCCGCGACGGACGCGAGTTCCGCACCGCGGGCGGCGAGCTGACCCTCGTCACCTGACGCGTTGAAAAAAAGTTACGCGGATGTTGGTCAATTTTTGACCAAGCATCTTGACAGCCTTTTACTGCAAGGCGAGTACGCACTTATCCACATGTTTGTGCGCAGATCATCCACACCCCCTGTGGATGAATGCTGCAGCGCACCGTGTCAGCGCACCAGAACGCGGCCGATACCGGAGGCATCGATCTCGGTGGCCGCCGCCTGCAGCGCGAGGGCATCGCTGCCTGCCACGAAGCCCACCCGGAAGTGCACCTCACCGGCCGGCGTCCGCGAAGAATGGATCGAGGCCAGGCTGACCCGGTGCCGTTCGAACACATGCAGCAATTCGCGCAACGAGCCGGGCCGGTCTTCGGGCAGGTGCACACTGATCGCGTTGCGTTCGGTGAGATCGGCCAGCAGGTAGCCGACCCGCTCGAAGGTGTAATTGCCGTCGGCCAGCACCTCCGCTCCCAGGCTGTCGCGGTTGTCCAGCAACAACTGCTGGCGGAACGCCGCGCGCGCCGCGTCATCGCCCTGCTCCAGCTGCGAGCGCAGCTGCTGCAACTGGGCCAGCAGCCGGTCCAGCATCGGTGCCACGTGCGGGTTGCCGAACTGGATGTCTTCGTAGATCGCCGGATTGAGCGAGAGGATGCGCGCGATGATCGCGGTATCCAGCTCGAACGAGGCCGAGCGGTACGGCATCAGTGCCGGCAAGGCGCCGAGGAGCGGCGCGTATTCGCGCAGCACACCGGCCTGGGCCAGATGCGTGGCATGCACCATCGCCTGCACCAGCGCCATGACCTGGTCATGGTGCTCGGGCGTGGCACGTACGCATTCTGCTTCCAGTGCCTCGCACAGCTGCTGCACGAACGGCTGCCACCGCGACAGGCGCGCCTCGCAGACCACCATCACCCTGCCCTTCAGCGTGGGCGCCTTGGGCGGAGCCGTCATCGGATGCAGACCCACCACCTCCGCCTGCGAGGCAAGCATCGCCTCCACCGGGGCCGATTTGACCGAGGTGACATCCAGCCACAGGCGGTCGGCTTCGCGACCGGCCGAGCGGGCCACGTAGTCGGCGATCAGCGCGGGCGTGTGCCGGATCGGTGCGGAGAAGATCAACACCTCGGCGCGCTCGAGCAGTGTCTCCGGGCTGTCCGACGCTGCATCGGCCGGGTCATGGCCGATCACGTCCAGCCCAAGCCGTTGCTCCAGGAAGCGGCGCAGCCAGCGCCCGTAGGCACCGTCGCTGCCGACGATGCCGACCACCGGTTTCAGACTCACGCCAGGCGCTCGGCGACGAAGCGATCCGGCAGTGCCAGTGCCGCCGGCGCCGCCGCCAGCACATCGAACTCTTCGTGCCCGTTGGCCAGCGTGGTCTCCAGTGCGACATGCACGCCGGCGATGGCGCGCGAGATCGCCTGTTCGAAGGGTTCCCCACGCAGCAGGAAGGCGACCAGCAACGACATCAGCACATCGCCCGTGCCAGCCACGTCCACCGGCAGATGCGGCGAGGACCAGCGCCAGATGGCATCACGGCTGACCGCGAGCGTGACCAGCTGGCCTGGATCGCCGCCGACGCTGTGCGCCAGCACCCACTCCGGCCCGCGCGCCAGCAGCGCCTGCGAGGCGGCGATCGCATCATCCTGGGCCAGGCTCGGCATCCCGGTCAGGCGGCCGAGTTCAAAGGCATTGGGCGTGACCAGCCAGGCATGCGGCAGCAGACGTTCGGCGAAGACGTTTTCCAGGCCCGGCTCGACGTAAGGGCCGGTGTGGGTGTCGCCAATGACCGGGTCCAGACAGTAACGCAGCTGCGGCGAGGACGGCAGCACCGCATCGAGCCAATCGGCGAAGGCCGCACCGTTGCCGACGCTGCCGAAGTAGCCGGACACCAGCATCCGCGCCCGCTGTGGCAGGCCCCGTTCACCGGCGCCGAGCAGCAGATCGGCGAACCAGTCCGAGGGCAGCACGCGGCCGCGCGTGGTCTCGTAGAACGGCGCGTTGCTGAGCAGCGTGGTCGGGATTTCGGCCACGCGCACGCCGAGCGCGCGCAGCGGCGGCACGGCCGCGCTGTTGCCGGCATAGCCGTACACCAGCTGCGACTGGACCGAGATGACGTCGACCGGCGACGGACCGTCCGGGCGCTGGCGGCGGCCGTGGACCAGGTGGCTTTCGAGGGATTCGTTCATGCCGACATTTTACGCCTGCGAGTCTCTCCAGGCGCGGCGGAAGGTGGGTCGAGCGGTGGACCGCGCACAAAAAAGCCCCCTGTCGCCAGGGGGCCTTCGGTAGTTCATAGGAACCCGTGACGCTTACGACGTCATCCGGTCCCAGAAGCCCTTCACGCCATCGATGAAGGTCGCCGACTTCGGCGAATGCTTGCGCGCTTCCTCACCGGTGAAGGTGGTTTCGAACTGTTCCAGCAGCTTGCGCTGCTCCGGGGTGAGGTTGACCGGGGTCTCCACCACCACGCGGCAGTACAGGTCGCCTTCGCTGCGGCTGCGCACCGAACGCACGCCCTTGCCCCGCATGCGGAACAGTTTGCCGGTCTGGGTCTCGGCCGGGATGCGGATCTCGGCATAACCACCCAGCGTGGCCACACGGACGGTATCGCCCAATGCCGCCTGCGAGATGCGGATCGGCACTTCGCAGTGCAGGTCGTCGCCGTCGCGCTGGAAGATCGCGTGTTCGCGCACGCGCACTTCCACGTACAGATCGCCCGCCGGGGTGCCGGCCGGACCGGCCTCGCCTTCACCGGACAGACGGATGCGGTCACCGGTGTCGACGCCCGCAGGCACCTTGACCGACAACACTTTGTCTTCCTCGACACGGCCATTGCCGTGACAGGTCTTGCAGGGGTTCTGGATGATCTGGCCACGGCCGTTGCAGTGGTGGCAGGCCTGCTGCATCGCGAAGATGCCGCGCTGGATGCGCACCTGGCCCTGGCCACGGCAGACCGAACAGGTCTCGACCTTGCCATCTTCCGAACCGCTGGCATTGCAGTCATCACACTCGACCAGACTCGGAATCTCGATGCGGCGCTCCACGCCCATCACCGCTTCTTCCAGGTCCAGCTCCATCACGTAACCGATATCGGCACCGCGACGGGCCTGGCGCGGACCACCACCGCCGGCGCCACCGCCGAAGATGTTGCCGAAGATGTCGCCGAAGATATCGCCCATGTCCGGGCCACCCGGACCACCACCACCGCCGCCCATGCCGTGCTCGAATGCCGCATGGCCGTGGGCATCGTACATGCGGCGCTTGTTGCCGTCGGACAGGGTTTCGTAGGCTTCCTTGCATTCCTTGAAGGATGCTTCGGCCTGGCTGTCACCCGGATTGCGGTCCGGATGGTATTTCATCGCGCAACGGCGATAGGCCTTCTTCAGTTCTTCGTCGCTGGCGGTGCGGGACACGCTCAGCACTTCGTAGTAATCGCGCTTGCTCATAGCTTGAATCGGGTTCCGGAAGTCGGGATTCGTCAAAGCGGAAGAGCGGCACCAGGTCCGCTCTTTCGCCGGGCGCCCCGACAGGCCGGGATACGGCTGTCAGGACCAGAAGGGGAGACGACAACGGGACGCTGCCTGCGCAACGTCCCGTGTCATGGCCGGATCAGGACTTCTTGTCGTCCTTGACTTCGGTGAACTCGGCGTCGACCACATCGTCGTGCGCGCCGCTGTTACCACCAGCATCCGGGCCCGGTGCCGCGCCACCCTGCTCGGCTGCCGCGGAGGCCGCGAACAGGGCCTGGCCGGCTTCTTCCAGCACCTTCGACTTGGCTTCAATCTGGGCCTTGTCGTCGCTCTTCATCGCGGTTTCCAGATCGGCCAGGGCCGACTCCACCTTGCCGATCACATCGCCGCCGACCTTGCTGCCGTGCTCGGTGATCGCGGTACGGGTACCGTGGATCAGCGCGTCAGCCTGGTTGCGGGCCTGGACCAGCTCATGGAACTTCTTGTCTTCTTCGCGGTTGGCTTCCGCGTCGGCGACCATGCGTGCGATCTCGTCCTCGGACAGACCCGAACCGGCCTTGATCTCGACCTTCTGTTCCTTGTTGGTCTTCTTGTCCTTGGCCGACACGTGCAGGATGCCGTTGGCGTCGATGTCGAAGGACACTTCCACCTGCGGCAGGCCGCGCGGCGACGGCTCGATGCCGGAGAGATCGAACTTGGCCAGCGACTTGTTGAAGCGGGCCTGCTCGCGCTCACCCTGCAGCACGTGCACGGTCACGGCCGACTGGTTGTCCTCGGCGGTGGAGAACACCTGCGAGGCCTTGGTCGGGATGGTGGTGTTCTTCTCGATGATCTTGGTGAACACGCCACCCAGGGTCTCGATGCCCAGCGACAGCGGGGTCACGTCCAGCAGCAGCACGTCCTTGACGTCGCCGCCCAGCACGCCGCCCTGGATCGCAGCACCCAGTGCCACGGCTTCGTCCGGGTTGACGTCCTTGCGCGGTTCCTTGCCGAAGAACTCGGTCACGGCCTGCTGCACCTTCGGCATACGGGTCTGACCGCCAACCAGGATCACTTCACCGATGTCGCTCGAACGCAGGCCGGCATCGTTCAGCGCGATGCGGCACGGCTCGATCGACTTCTTGATCAGGTCTTCCACCAGCGCTTCCAGCTTGGCGCGGGTCAGCTTGATGTTCAGGTGCTTCGGGCCCGACGCGTCAGCGGTGACGTACGGCAGGTTCACTTCGGTCTGCTGGCTGGTGGACAGCTCGATCTTGGCGCGCTCGGCGGCGTCCTTCAGGCGCTGCAGGGCGAGCGGATCCTTGCGCAGGTCGATGCCCTGGTCCTTGTTGAACTCATCGACGAGGTACTCGATGACGCGGTTGTCGAAATCTTCGCCGCCCAGGAAGGTGTCACCGTTGGTGGCCAGCACTTCGAACTGCTTCTCACCGTCCACGTTGGCGATCTCGATGATCGACACGTCGAAGGTGCCGCCGCCCAGATCGTACACAACGATCTTGCGGTCACGGCCGTCACCCTTGTCCAGGCCATAGGCCAGGGCGGCAGCGGTCGGCTCGTTGATGATGCGCTTGACTTCCAGACCGGCGATGCGGCCTGCATCCTTGGTGGCCTGGCGCTGGCTGTCGTTGAAGTAGGCCGGCACGGTGATCACGGCCTCGGTGACGGTCTCACCCAGGAACGCTTCGGCGGTCTTCTTCATCTTCTCCAGCACGCGGGCGGAGATTTCCTGCGGGGCCATCTTCTTGCCGTCGCTGGTCTGCACCCAGGCATCGCCATTGTCATGGGCCAGGATGCCGTAGGGCACGTGCGCGATGTCCTTCTGGACTTCAGCGTCGGTGAACTTGCGGCCAATCAGGCGCTTGACGGCGTAGAAGGTGTTCTTGGGGTTGGTCACGGCCTGGCGCTTGGCCGAGGCGCCGACCAGGACTTCGCCGTCCTTGGTGTAGGCGACGATGGACGGCGTGGTGCGATCGCCTTCCGCGTTTTCGATGACGCGGGCCTTGCCGCCGTCCATGATCGCCACACACGAGTTGGTGGTGCCGAGGTCGATACCAATGATCTTGCCCATGAGGGAGACTCCTGAAAGTTCTGGGTACATCCGGCAGCTGCCGGGTTATGAATGGGATGTGTGGGACGCTGCGAACACTTTCAAGCCGTCCATCAAACACAGTGTCCGATGGCGACCCAACGCGTTCAGCGTCCGGTCGACGCGCCGGGCCATGCCCGGCTGAGCGACCCGAGGATCAGTCGCGGGCCACCACGACCAGCGCCGGCCGCAGCAGGCGGTCGTTGAGCAGGTAGCCCTTCTGGAACACCTGGACCACGCTGCCGGGCGCCGCGCCGGGCGCGTCGACCTGGCTGATGGCCTGGTGGTGGTCCGGGTTGAAGGTCTGACCGGTCGGGTCGAGCAGGGTCAGGCCATTGTCGGCGGCGACCTTGAGCAGCTGCTTGTAGGTCAGTTCGAGACCTTCGCGCAGCGGGCTCGGCTCACTGCCGGCGGCGTTCAGGCCAGCGTCGAGGCTGTCGAACACCGGCAGCAGCTCGCCGAGCAGCTTTTCATTGGCGAAGCGGCGCGCCTGTTCCACGTCGCGGGCAACGCGCTTGCGCTGGTTGTCCAGGTCGGCGCGCTCGCGCAGCGACTCCGAGCGCAGCAAGGCCAGCTCGTTGTGCAGGCTGTCCAGCTGCTGCTGCAGGGACGGCTCAGCGGCCGGCTCGCCGGCGGGATTCTGGGATGCGATATCTGACTGATCTTGGTTCATTTCCGGATCCTTGGCGGTGACTCTCCGCCTCCACCCACCCCTATGTGGGCGCGGCTACGGGATTCAAGAGTCCAGGGCCGCTTTATGCGCGATCGCGGGACAATCCGCCGCCAGCGGGGGACCCCAGCGCGGCCCCCAGCACCTGGGCGGTGGCTTCCACCAGCGGAATCATGCGGTCGTAGGCCATCCGCTTCGGGCCGATGACCCCCAGCACGCCCAGCACCTGACCGTCGGCCGAGTACGGGGCGGTGACCAGCGAGACGCTTTCCAGCGGCATCACCCCGGTCTCCTCGCCGATGAAGATGCGTACCCCCGGGGCCTGGATGGTGCGCTCGAGCAGCTGCAGGATCTCGCGCTTGCTGGCGAACACGTCAAAGAGCTCGCGCAGGCGCTCCAGGTCTGAGAGGTCCTGCACGCCCATCAGCCGGGTCTGCCCGGCCAGCACCATGTCATCGGCCGGCGGCACCATCGCCTGCTCGGCCAGTTCGATGCTGTGCGCCAGCAGCTGCTCCATTTCCGACTGCGCATCGCGCAGCTCCAGCAGCAGCCGGGCCCGGATCTCGGCCAGCGGTCGCCCGGCGCAGTTGGCATTGAGGTAGTTGGCGACCTGCTCCAGCTCCCCGGGATTGAACGCCCGGCGCGGCTCGATCACCCGGTTCTGCACCTCGTTGTCGGCGAACACCAGGATCGCCAGCACCCGGCGCGCGTCCAGCGCCACGAAATCGATATGCCGGAACGCGAACTGCTCCCGGCGCGGGGCACTGACCACCCCCACGAAATGGCTCATCGCCGAGAGCAGCTCCGAGGCACTGCCGAGCAGGGCCTGGGTGCCGGTGCCGGTGGCCAGCTCGGTGCGCAGGCGGCTGAGCTCGCCCTCGCCCGGCGGCTGCATCTTGACCAGGCTGTCCACGAACACCCGGTAGCCGTGCGCGGTCGGCACCCGGCCGGCGGAGGTATGCGGGGAGCTGAGCAGCCCCAGGTCTTCCAGGTCGCCCAGGATGTTGCGGATCGTGGCCGGGCTGACGTCCAGGCCGGCATGCCGGGCAAGCGTCTGCGAGCCGACCGGCTCGCCATCCTGGATGTGGCGGGCGATCAGCGTCCGCAGCAGATGGCGGGCGCGTGGCGCGAGATGTGACGCGGAAGGATGCATGGAATCAGCCTGTGAGACGCCCACTTAGATAATGGCTGCACGGGGCGTTGGCAAGTCATTGGAGACGCCCCCGGCCCATGCTAGCGTGCGCGGCTTGGAGACGCCCCTCGTGTACAACGTAGACCATGCTTAGACATCTATCGATCAAGGATTTCGCGGTCGTCCGCGCCACCGAGCTGGAATTCGGCGCCGGCATGACCGTGGTCTCAGGTGAAACCGGCGCGGGCAAGTCGCTGATGGTGGACGCGCTGGGCTTTTTGTCCGGGCTGCGCGCCGACAGCGGCGTGGTCCGCCACGGCGCCGCGCGCGCCGAGCTTTCGGCCGAATTCGCGCCGCTGGCCGACGCCCCGGCCCGCCAGTGGCTGCGCGACAACGAGCTGGACGACGAAGAACAGTGCCAGTTGCGACGGGTGATCCGCGCCGACGGTGGCTCGCGCGCCTTCATCAACGGCCGCCCGGTGACGCTGACCCAGCTGACCGAGTTGGCCAGCATGCTGGTCGAAATCCACGGGCAGCACGAACAGCAGGCCCTGCTCTCGCGCCCCTCCCAGCTCTCGCTGCTGGACGCCTTCGCCCGCAACGACGCCGAGCGCGCCCAGGTCCGCCAGACCGCGGCACGCTGGCAAGCGCTGGTCGATGAAGCCGAGGCGCTCTCGCGGCAGGGCGACGTGAGCGACCGGATCGGCTATCTGGAACACCAGCTCAGCGAGCTCAAGCGCGAAGACCTGGACCCGGCCTCGATCGCCACCCTGGGCAGCAGCCACCGCCGCCAGGCCCATGCCAGCGCGCTGATCGGCGCCTGCGACGTGGCGGTCAGCCGCCTCAACGGCGATGACGAGGTCTCGGTGCTGCAGCTGCTTCAGCAGACCCGCCATGACCTGGCCCGCGTGGCCGAACACGACAGCCGGCTCGGCGAGGTCGATGCCCTGCTCGACAGCGCCGCCATCCAGCTGGACGAAGCGCTGTCGTTGCTCGACCGCGTCCATGACGACCTGGATGCCGACCCGGAGCAGTTCGAGGATATCGAGCGCCGTCTCGGCCGCCTGCACGACCTCGCGCGCAAGCACCGCGTGCCGATGGAAGCGCTGGGCGAGCACCGCGACGCCATGGAAGCCGAAGTGGAGCAGCTGCGCGGTGCCGACGAGCGCCTGCAGGCCCTGGCCGGCGAGATCGACCGTGCCGCCGGCCAGTGGAAGAGCGTGGCCGATGTACTCAGCGCCAGCCGCCGGAAGGCCGCCAAGGCCCTGTCGGACACCACCACCACCCTGATCGGCGAGCTGGGCATGGGCGGCGGTCAGTTCCTGATCGATATCGAGCCGCAGACCGTGGTCAAGCCGGACCCGAACGGCGCCGAACGGGTCGAGTTCCTGGTCGCCGCCAACGCCGGCCAGCCGCCGCGCGCCCTGCGCAAGGTCGCCTCGGGTGGTGAGCTGTCCCGTATCTCACTGGCGATCGAAGTCGCCGCGCTGGGCCTGGATGCGGTGCCGACCATGGTCTTCGACGAAGTCGATTCGGGCATTGGTGGCGCCGTGGCCGACATTGTCGGGCAGAAGCTGCGCGCGTTGGGCGAGAAGCGTCAGGTGCTGTGTGTCACCCATCTGCCGCAGGTCGCCTCCAAGGGCCACGCCCACTACCGGGTCAGCAAGGCGCCGGTGGACGGCATGACCCAGAGCGCGGTTGAGAAGCTCGATACCAAGGCCCGCGAGGAAGAGCTGGCCCGGATGCTCGGCGGCGTGGAAGTCAGCAAGGAAGCCCGGGCCGCGGCGCGCAAGCTGCTGCAGGTCTGAGGCCCCCTGGTCGGGTAGTGCCGGCCGCTGGCCGGCGCCCCGCCGGCACCGGCGCCTCACCCTGAAAACGAAAACCCCGGGCACGCCCGGGGTTTTTTGATCGCATCGGGATGGCCAGCGAGCCGTTACCGACGCTTCTTGCGGACGTAGAGCACCAGCGAGTGCTCTTCCAGCTCGTAGCCGTGGTCAGCCGCGATCTTGCGCTGCAGCTCCTCGATCTCGTGGCTTTCGAACTCGATGATCTTGCCGCTGTCCACATCGACCATATGGTCGTGGTGACCGCCGCGGTCCAGTTCGTAGACGGCCTGGCCGCCTTCGAAGTTGTGCTTCAGCACCAGGCCGGCGGCCTCGAACTGGGTCAGCACCCGGTACACCGTGGCCAGGCCGATCTCGTCGCCGTGCTCCAGGAGCTGGCGGTAGATGTCTTCGGCCGTCATGTGGTGGCTGGCGTTGCGCTGCTCGAGCAGCGCCAGGATCCGCATACGCGGATGGGTCACCTTGAGGCCGACTTTGCGCAGGTCGTGGGTTTCCATACTTCTCCGTTCATTGGCGATTTAGCGCCAGCTGCCTCGGATTGGGTCGCGGCGACACGTCAGGAGTGTATCATCGACTCGATTTCCCCAAACGCCATTCCCCGATGCGCAATCTCCTGCTGGTCGCCGCCGTTGCCCTGTCCACCACGGGCTGCGGCATCATTTACAAGCAACCCATCTATCAGGGCAACCTGATCCGGGAGCAGGCCGTCGGTCAGCTGCAGGTGGGCCAGAGCAAGCAGCAGGTTGGCGCCCTGCTTGGTACGCCCTCCATCGCGGACCCGTTCCACGCCCAGCGCTGGGACTACACCGCCAGCCAGCGCGTGAACCGCGTGGGCAAGACGGAAGTGAAGAACTTCACCGTCTACTTCGAAAACGACGCGGTCACCCGTTGGGACGGCGAGTACTTCGCCAGCGACGACGCCGAGCTGGCCCGCAGCACGCTGCGCCAGTTCGGCCGCAACCTGCCCAAGGACAAGAAGAAGCGCGGCCGCTGAGGCCCGCCCTCTTCACTCAGCTGCCGGCGCGTGCGCGCCGGCGGCGGTTGTCTTTCGGGTCGGCCAGCAGCGGACGTAGCAGCTCGACCCGGTCGCCCTCGCGCAACATCTGATCCGGCTTGGCCACCAGGCCATGCACGGCCACGGCCGGACATTGCGCGCTGCCTTCTATGTCCGCGGCGTCCATGGCATCGGCGACCGTGGCCCCCTCAGGCAGGGTCAACCTCCTCGCGTCGACGCGATCAGGCCAGGCCAGCACCACCTCGACCGTGATCACCGCTCAGTCCTGGGCGTCGGCGACGCGGACGAAATCACTCACCATGCGGTCGGCCAGCCCCTGGAAGCCCAGCGCCAGGGCCGGTCCCAGCAGGCGCGAGGTAGGCTCGAACTCCAGCGTCAGGCTGACCTTGCAGGCGTCCTCGGCCAGCGCGTGGAACTCCCAGCGCCCGTGCAGGCGCTTGAACGGCCCGTCCTTGAGCTGCATATCAATGCTGTGCGGGCGCTGCAGCGTGTTCTCGGTCATGAACCAGGTCGAGAACGACCCAAAGCCCAGGTCCAGGCGCGCGACCAGTCGGTCCGGGCCGGACTCCAGGATCTGCGAGGCCGAACACCACCGGAAACGGCGCGGATAGGCGTCAATATCATTGACCAGGTCGAACATACGGGCAGCCGAATGTTCGACCAGGGCACTACGTCGGATAGTTGGCATGCGATACAGATGTCGGATGAATCGACCGGGCGTGCCCGAATCGGAGACAATAGGGAAATGAGCAAGAACAGCGGCAAGGATAAAGCAAAGGGCGCGACGGCCAACAAAACCATCGCGCTCAACAAGCGTGCCCGTCACGAGTACCACATCGAGGATCGCTTCGAAGCCGGCCTGGCCCTGCAGGGCTGGGAGGTCAAGTCGATCCGCGCCGGGCGCGGCAACATCATCGATGCCTACGCCTACGTGCGCGATGGGGAGATCTTCCTGATCGGCGCGCAGATCACCCCATTGATCCAGGCCTCCTCCCACATGGTGGCCAACGACCGTCGCGAACGGAAGCTGCTTCTGCATCGCAGCGAGATCGACAAGCTGATCGGCAAGGTGCAACGCGATGGCTACACGATCGTGCCCACCGCGATGTACTGGAGCAAGAACAACATCAAGCTTGAGATCGCGCTGGCCAAGGGCAAGCAGACCCACGACAAGCGCGATGCCGAGAAGGACCGCGACTGGGCGCGCGAGAAGTCGCGCACCATGCGCCGGCACAACCGCGACGCCTGATGGCGCCGGCGTCGCCCGCCCCGGTTATCCAGCCCGCCAGCGCGGAGGACACCCGCGCGGTGTTCGCCGGCCTGCTGGCCTTCAACCAAGCCGCCAGTGGCGATGCGCTGGATGACCAGCCGGTCAACCGGGTCATACATGATGATGCCGGCCAGGTCGTGGCCGGGATCGCCGCTGATGTCTGTGGCGGCTGGCTGATGGTGCATGCGCTCTGGGTGGATGACGCCCGCCGCGGCGAAGGATTGGGCCAGGCCCTGCTGGCCGAGGCCGAGCAGCAGGCCCGCGCGCTCGGCGCGCACGCCGTGACGCTGGATACCTTCTCCTGGCAGGCCGAGGGTTTCTATCTCAAGCAGGGCTATGAAATGTTCGGTCGGCTGCAGGATTTTCCGCCTGGTCATCAGCGCATGTATCTGCGCAAGTCGCTCTGACTCACCGGGTCAGACCGCCTCTGCGTGCCCGTCCGGGCAATAGGCGTCATGCAGCGTCGCCAGCACACCCAGTGCCGGGGAGTCGGCCAACGCATAGAAAATCGTCTGCGCCTCGCGCCGCGTGGTCACCAACGCTATCCCACGCAGAACCGCCAGGTGCTGGGAAAGCGCCGACAGGCCCAGTCCACTGAACGGCTGCAGCTCCCCTACCGACGCCTCGCCTTCCACCAGGCGACACAGCACACGCAACCGCGCGGGGTGCGCCAGCGCCTTGAGCAGCGCGGCGGCCTGGTCCGCCTGGGCGGCCATTTCTGCAGCACGGGTGGCCGCTGTGGGATGTGGGGTGGGGTTCGCATCACGCATGGCTTGCACTTTACCTGAGACAACCCTAATTTAGATTTATCTAAATTACAGGGCACGCCCATGCCTTATAAGCACCGTCCCTCCACCGCGGGCTATCAGCCATGACGCCTTACTGGGCGACCTCTTTGGCTGGCGGGGTGTTGATCGGCCTCGCGGCCACCGCACTGCTCTGGCTCAACGGCCGCGTCGCCGGCATCAGTGGCATCACCGCCGGCGCCCTGTTTCCGCAGCGTGGCGAGCCCGCGTGGCGCTATGCGTTTCTGCTCGGTCTGATCACCGCCGGTGCACTCGCACTGCACTGGCTGCCCGCATCCGCGCCCTCGCGTATCGGCTTTCCGCCCATCCTGCTGGTCGTGGGCGGGCTGCTGGTGGGCGTCGGCACCCGGCTGGGTGGCGGCTGCACCAGCGGCCATGGCGTCTGCGGGCTGGGCCGGCTCTCATTGCGCTCGCTGGTCGCCGTGGGGGTGTTCATGAGCACCGCGATACTGACCACCTTCATCGTCCGCCATCTCGCGGGTACCGCATGAGCCGACAGATCCTCGCCGCGCTCGGTGCGGGCGCCCTGTTCGGTCTCGGGCTTGCGGTCTCGGGCATGACCGATCCGCTGCGCATCCTCGGCTTCCTGGATGTCACCGGGGCTTTCGACCCGTCCCTGCTGTTCGTGCTCGGCGGCGCCGTCGCGACCACGGGGCTGCTGTTCCGTTTCGTGCTGCGAACACCGCGGCCGCGCCTGGCAGATCGCTTCCATCTCAGCAACAGCCAACGGATCGACACGCGTCTGCTCGGCGGCGCAGCGTTGTTCGGCATCGGCTGGGGTCTGGCCGGCTACTGCCCCGGGCCCGCGCTGGTCGGTGCCGGCTACGCCGCCAACGAAGCGCTGTGGTTCGTGCCGTCGATGCTGGTCGGCATCGCAGTGCACCGAGGGTGGGAGCGCCGGGCTGAGGGGGCATCGACCAGCTGACAGGGGCCAGACAACGATCTTTCCCCGCCAACCCCGCACAGCTGTCAGAATCCCCGCATTGATACGGAAAGGATCCGCGCGTGACTCTTGAAACTACCCCGGCACCCGCACAGGCGGCGGACGAACTGACCACCCTGCGCGCCGACGTGGCGGCGCTGGAGTTCATCTTTGACGAACTCGCCCGCGCCATGGACCCGGCCGCGCTGCTCAAGGTGCTGACCTACCTGATCCGCAACGCCAAGCGCGCGGCCTCGGAGGCCCAGAGCTACGACACCCTGGAACATCGCCGCCTGGTGGCCCAGGTGGAATCGCTGATGGCCCGGGTTGAGCCGCAGGCCAAGAAGCAGGCGATGACCGTGCGCAACGAGCACAATCGTCTGAAAAAGGAAAAGGCCCGCCACAAGGCCGACAGCCGCCGCCAGCTGCAGAAGTAAGCGCGGACCGGCAAGGTGACTGTTCAGCTAATTTGGAGTAGCATCCAACCCGTCAAGTAGGAGTCCGGTGCTGTTTTCCGGATGAAGTGCGGTTCTTGAAGAAACCGGGGGTGCATTGGTTTCGACGGGGGTTGTGAAGTTACTTGGTGCATGCCGAGGGGGCAGCTTTCCTCGTTAATCCAGCAGCAAACTTTTAGTTGCCAACGACGACAACTACGGTTCGAACGACTTCGCAATCGCTGCCTAAAAACAGCTTTAGCGTTTAGTTCTACAGCCGCCTTAGGCGAACCCCCGAACCTACTTGTGCCCGTGCTCGTAGATGTAGGGTCATTATCACGGAACCGGTTGTGATGGCTGCCTGTCAGTCACGACTTAACTAAAGCAGGCTGGTCCTGGGGTGCGCTTTGCACACCGTGCTGCCACAGGATGAGATTCAACGGTGAGCTAAGCATGTAGTACCGGGGATGGAGTGCCTTCGGACGGCGGTTCAATTCCGCCCACCTCCACCATTAGACGGTCCCACAAGGACCACAGAAAGCCGGAACCTCCCGTCAAACAAGGGGTTCCGGCTTTTTTGTTGTCTGTCGTCAGGCCCTGCTCATGGCGAAGCAGGCGCCGGCACCGGAAACATCGCGCGCAACGCCTGCAGGGCCGCCGGGTGATAGATCGTGGCATGGGTCTCCTCCGGCATCGGCTGGTACCTCACCAGCAGCGAGGGCGATGCCTGCTGCAGCAGCGTTGAGAACTGCAGCGTGGTGGCCGCCAACTGCAGTTGACCGCTGCTGGCCAGGAAAACCCGTGGTTGCATGTGGCGGGCGACCACCAGCTGTTTCGGTGCGTCGGCCAGCAATTGCCCCCGGTTCCACCACAGACTGGGGTCGAGCGCGATGTAACTGGTGAACAGCCCGGGGTCCTGCAGCAGCGTTTCGACAACGAACAGGCCCGCCAACGATTCTCCGATCAACGCACGCTCGTTGGTGGTCGCATAGCGCTTGCGCACCTCCGGCATCAGCTCATCGCGCAGGAACGCCCGGTACGCCGCCGACCCACCGATGCGTGGTGCGATCTTCCGATCCTCTGGATCATTGCTGGGGCCGGTCATATCGCGGCGACGCTCGGTGTTTTCGATGCCGACCAGCAGGAAGGGACGTATGCTGCCGTTGCCGGACAACACCTGCAACAGCCCCGCCACGTGCAGGAAATCCTCGTCGATGCCGCCGTCGGGCATGTACAGCACCGGTAGCGGCGCGGCCGGGTCCAGCCCCCATGGCCGTGGGCGGTACACGTTGATCCGGCGGGTCTCCCCCAGCACCGTCGACTGCACGGTGAATGTTTCGCCAATGACCAGCGGTGAACTGGGTGCGGACGGCATGGACGGCGCCAGCTCGGAAGCCAGCGAGGGTGCGACAGACGTAGCAAGCAACAACAGGGGCAGCACGAACATGCGCATGACACGATCCATCACTGTGTATCAGCGAGCATAGCCGCCGGAGTACCGCAATCGGAAATGCCGGATTGGCAGATGGAACGGCAGCCCCTCACGGCAACGTAAACTTCCGCGCCATCCGCAACGGCCACACCGAAGTGAACTGCGCACCGCCCGCCAGCCGGTACGCCGCAGACACGCTGTGCAGCACGCCCATCGCTTCCAGCACATCCTTGGTCTTGCGGAACGTCGGGCGCGGATCTGCGGTGAACATGAAAAGGTTGATCTCTTTCGCGCTGACGTCGTAGCCGTCCAGCGTGGCAGCCTTGCCGAGCGCGGTGGTCAGCTCGGCCTCCAGGGTGGCCAGAAAGGCCTCGTCGTCCAGCGACTTTCGCCAGAACTTGATCACAAGCTGGTAATCCATCAGGCGTTCCCGTCGTTCAAGAAGTGAACCGCCAAGGGTACCCGCATGGCAGGCATCACGCTGTCTTTGAGGCGGCGGCAATCATCTGCGCCAGCCGGTCGGCGATGGCCTGCCGCACCTCCGGCGCCAGCCGCGAGCGCGACAGCGCTTCAAACACCCACATGCCGTCGGCGGCGAGCTTGGCGATGAACAGGTCCAGCGAGGCCGGGTCGCTCAGGTCCTGCGGCGTAGGCGGCGACCAACGCTCCACCACCGCGGTCCACGGCTGCACGTTCTCGTCGGTGGCGGCCGCGTCGAACATCAGCTGCAGTTCGGCTCGGGTGGCCGTCTGTGCGCAGGTGAGCGCGTAGGCCTGGTAGCGCTCGGGGGGCTCTGCCGCGCCGGCAGGTTTGCCCGCCGCATCGATCATGCTCGCCTCCCACACGCCGGCCAGGTGCTGGTGGATGCCCTGCAGCAGCGCATCGCGCGAGGGAAAGTGATACAGCAGCCCGCCCCGGGCGATGCCGGATTCGGTGGCGACCGCTTCAAAAGTCAGTGCGGTGATGCCGTCGCGTTCGATCACGCGGACGGCGGCATCCAGGATGTTGGTTCGGTTGCTCGGGCGCATGGGTCAGTGGGCGTGGGAGACAGTGGTGGCCGTGCCGGGGCCATGGCGGCGCAGCAGCACGCCGGTGGTGACGGTGCCGACCAGCAGCACGCCGGCAATCACATACAGTACCCAAACGTAGCTGGCGTCGTACGCGGTGCTGGCCGCCGCCAGCCACCCGGCGTCGCCGCCCGGTTGTGCGGCCAGTGCAAGCGCCTGCTGGATGCTCTGGCCCGCACCGGCGTCCACGCCGTCCGGCAGCGTCACGGTGGCCGAGTAAAGCGCGGCGATCAGGCTGCCCAGCAGGGAGACCGCGAACAGGCTGCCGAACTCATAGGACACCTCCTCCACCGAGGAGGCCATGCCAGCGCGGTGCGGAGGCACGTTGCCGATGATCGCGGTGGAGGCCACGGAGATGGTGGCGCCCATGCCCAGCCCGGTCAGCAGCAGCCCGCCAAGGGTCCAGCCAAGGTGGCCGCCGAAGGTCGCCGCGACCAGCACCACACCGGCGGTGCCCACGCCCAGCCCGCCGGTGATCAGCGGCAACAGCCCGACGCGGTGCAGGAACATGCCGCCAAAAATGGCGCTGGGCAGGCACCCGATCGCCACCAAGGACACCAGCAGGCCAGCCTGCAACGGGGTGTAGTCGGCGACCAGCTGGAAGCGCTGGGTGGTCAGCAATTGCAGGCCGGCGATGGCGAACATCGCAAACGCCGCGGACAGCACGCCGGCCAGGAACGGCGCATTGCGGAAGATGGCCACGTCGAGCATCGGATACGGCAGGCGGCGCTGGCGACGCAGGAACAGCACCAGACCGACAACGAAGATCAGCGCGGCCCCGCCGGCCAGCGGCCAGTTCGGCGGTGCATGCGCGACCTCCTTGATCGCGACGACCAGCCCGGACAAGGCGATCAAGCTGAGCAGCGAGGAGATCAGATCCCACGGTTTGCTCGCATCGGGCGTGCCGTGCGGCGCGAACAGCACCGCGCCGACCATGGCCAGCAGCACGATCGGCACATTGATCAGAAACACCGCGCCCCACCAGAAGTGCGCCAGCAGCACGCCGCCGACGATCGGGCCGATGGCGCTGCCGATGATGGAGATACAGCCCCACACCGCGATCGCCAGATTGCGCTCGCGCTCGTCTTCGAAGGTCAGGCTGATCAGCGCCAGGGTGGCGGGCATCATCGCCGCCGCGCCAACGGCCAACAGCGCGCGGGCGGCGATCAGCGGATTGGCATCCGGCGCGAACGCGGCCAGCAGCGAGGCGATGCCGAAGATCGCCAGGCCGATCAGGAACATGCGGCGGTGCCCCAGCCGGTCGCCCAAGGTGCCCGCACCGAGCAGCAGGCCGGCCATCACCAGCGGATAGGCGTTGATGATCCACAGGCCCTGCAGCGGGGTTGCGCCCAGCTCTTTGGTCAGGGTGGGCAAAGCGGTATAGAGCACCGAGTTGTCAAGGGTGATCAACAACAGGCCGGCGGCAACGGTGAGCAGCAGGCTCCAACGCTGGGTCTTGGTGGGGGTCATGTCGGATCGGAGGGGGCGATGGGATCGTAACTATACAGACTATCCTGTTTAGTTTTAACGACGGAAAGCTGGCCGTGTTCAGCCTGTAGCGGGGTGTCTGATGCGCACGACACACCGCGCCGTGGCCGGTGCGCCCGCCCAACGACGTTTACATCATTGCAGGGGCTCACCCGGGTAGGCAGGCGCCTTCCCGATAGGGACTGTGTCGGGGGAATGCTATGGACGGACAGAAAGAGGCTTTTCGGTTGGCGCATGCCGAGCTGGCGCGGTGCTGGGCAGACGGTATGTCAGCAGCGGAGCGCTGGGCGGTGTACGACGGCATCCATGATCGGCTCGTCGCGCAATGGCCCGGTGATGCGAATCGCATTGTCGGCATGATGGTGATGTGGGTGACCGAGATCCGCGGTACATGCCCTGCCCCGTACCGCGTGGCGGACCCGGGCCTGAGTGACACCACGCTGCTGCGCGCGTGTCGTATCGATTCCTGAGCCGCTACGAGGCGGTGGGCTGGAACGGATCGGTATGGCCGGCCACTTCCATGTTGATCGCGTTGATCAGTGCGGAGATCGCGGTCGCCAGGCGGCGGCTGTCTGCGATGGAGCCGAAGAACAGAATGGAAGCGCCCTCCAGTTCCACACCGGCGAGGCCGAGTTCACCCTTCAGCGCGGCGACGCGCTCGTCGAACAGTTTCAACCAGCGGGCATCGGGGGCGACATCGAGCATCGCCACGATTGCTTCATCGGCACCGTGATCAACACTGGTCTGCAGTGTGGGGACATCGAATCCCAGCAATCGGGGCACACTGCTGTCCGGTACGGGAATGCTCATGGGCGCATGGTAGCCGGTAACCGGGGGCGGTGCGTTTTGATGTTCAGGCTGCGCCTTTGGTGGTGTGGGCCCGTGCAACGCGAAAGGTCAGACCAGCGCGGCCGGGCCACGGTGCGTACAGATCCGTCCTACGCTTCTTTGTCGCTCTCCTGACCCGAGCGCTGGCCCTGCTGATCCTGGTCCTGGTCCTGCCGCTGGTGCTGCTTCTGCACCTCGCGGTGGCGCGTGAATCTCGACAGCGTCTTGATGCTGGCCGGATCATGCTCGCGCTGACAGGCCCACGTCCGGGCTCACGAGGAAACGCCATGCTGCCGCTCCGCTCGATGTTGCTGACCTCCCTCCTTGCGCTCACACCGATGCTGGCCAGCGCGGCGGACAAGGCCACCACGACCCCTGTGCACTTCACCAAGGGCGCCAGCAGCGCCACGTTGCGGGGCACGCTATCCGGCTATGAGACGGTTCGATACACGGTTGCCGCGCGTGCGGGCCAGACCATGGCGGTGACGATCGACGGCAGCCCGAATGCCAACTTCAATGTCTTCGCGCCCGGCGTGGTGCCCGGTGAGGGCCAGGCGCTGGGCAGCAATGATGAAAAGCGCCGCTGGAGCGGGACCCTGCCGAACACCGGCACCTACGTGGTGCAGGTCTACCAGATGCGGGCACAGGCACGCCGTAACGAGACCGCACCGCACAGCGTGACGGTGGCCATCCGCTGAGTCCTGCACCGGGTATCCTCGGCATCGTCGGCTGCCTCCTTCGCAAGGACCCGGGATGGACTTCCTCAAACTGCTGCGGTCGCTGGAAGAGTTCCTCTACGAACTGTGTACCTGGTTTCTGTTCTTCCCGCGGACGCTGTACCGCGTGATCGTCCATCCGCGGCGGATGGCCCAGTACGTCAACACTGAACTGACGCAGAAGCTGGACCGCCAGTTCGACGATGCGATCAGCCCGCCGATGTTCCTGATGCTGGCGGTGCTGGTCGCGCACGGGGTGGAGCTGATGCTGCACCAGCAGGTGGTTGGAACCGGGGCGCTGTCGCGCTCGGTCTTCGGCAATGAAGAGAGCCTGCTGCTGTATCGCTCGATCACCTTCGCGATCTGGCCGCTGGTGACCACCACCCACCTGCTGCGACGCAAGCACGTGCCGATGACCCGCGAGTCGCTGCGCCGTCCGTTTTTCATGCAGTGCTACCTGACCGCTCCGTTCGCGGTAGCCCTGTCCACCAGCATGGTGTTCGTGCGGCTGCCGGGCCAGCTGTCGACCACGCTGGGCATCGCGGTCGGTGTACTCGCCGCGCTGTGGTATGCGGTGGTCCAGGCCGGGTGGCTGAAGGTCGCCCTGCAGCGCTCGTGGCTCAACACGATCCTCTCGACCCTGTGGGTACTGGTACTCGGCGCTGCGCTCAACATGACGATCGGCGTGATCCTGCTGTCGAGCTGAGGGCGCCACTGCCGATCAACCGCCATGTCCCGCATATCCTTTCCCTGCCCTTCCGTGCGACCCTTTGGGAACGTTTTCATGGAATGGAGGGATTCCACATGCTGTCTCGTTTCCACCGGCCCGCGCTGCTGGCCCTGATGATGCTCGCCGCCCCGCTGGGCAGCGCCTGGGCGCAGGCACCGGATGCGTTGAAGGTGATGTCGTTCAACGTACGCACACCGGCCGACACCGATCCGGGCAAGCGCTGGGAAGACCGCCGCGATGCGATGGTCACGCTGATCCGCGAGCAGAAGCCCGAGGTCATCGGCACCCAGGAACTGGTCAAGAAACAGGGCGACTATCTGGTCTCGCACCTGCCCGGCTATACCCTGTTCGGCAGGGACCGGCGCGGCGGCAGTGGCGATGAACACATGGGCGTGCTGTACGACAACACGCGCCTGAAGGTGATCGAGTCAGGCGACTTCTGGCTGTCCGATACGCCGGACGTGCCGGGCAGCATCACCTGGGGCAACCTGTTCCCGCGCATGGTGACCTGGGCGCTGTTCCAGCGTCAGGCCGACGGCCAGCGTTTCTATCTGTTCAATACCCACCTGCCCTACCGCGATGAGGATGAGCCCCGCCGCGTGCTCGGCGCGAAGCTGATCGTCTCGCGGTTGGCCGCACTGCCCAAGGACATCCCGGTGGTGGTCACCGGCGATTTCAACAGTGAGCCCGGCAGTGACACCTACAAGGCATTCACCCCTGCGTTGGGCGATGCTCGCAAACTCGCCGGCAAGGTCGACGGCCCGCGCCTGACCTTCCATGATTTCACCGGCAAGCCCACGGTGGAGCTGGACTGGATCCTGGTACGCGGCTTCAGCGTGGACAGCTTCAGCACGCTGGACCAAAAGCCCGGTGGCGTATTGCCGTCGGATCATTACCCGGTGCAGGCGGAACTCCGGTTCCCCGCGGGCACGACGACGGACAAGTAAGGAAACGCGCGATGGGCGGTCACAGCACCGTCCATCGGCTTCAGCATGGCTGCCCGGCGGCCATGCGCGTCCATCACCGCATCACGGCTGCCGCTCATCGATCTGCTGCAGCAACCGATACAGTGCCTGATGCTGCTCACGTGCCTGGCAGATCCGCGCGCCGATGGCGATGAACACACCGGTGGCGATCAGGCCGATCTCGAACAGACCTTCGGTCAGGCAACAGAATCCCGTGACCACCGCAAGGATCGCCACCACGAGCAGCGCGATCACGCCACGGGAAAGCCCCGCGCCGGATGCAGGTCCCGGGTCGTGCAGATGCAGGCGGACAGGACGCCACGGATTGGGTTGCATGCGGGCCACTCCAGAAAACGACCCACGCTTTTAGCACCGTGCGCAGACACCGTGCAGAGGCAAAGCCGTCAACCGCGGGGCACTGTGCAGCGGATGTGACGGCTGTTGCCTTTCTTGCTGTCGGGACGGCGCCCTCGCCGCCCCTGACCCACGCGCCGGTCAGCGTTGCGTGACCGCCACCGGGGTGTTGGCCGCATCCTGCTGCTGGCCCCAACCACCCAAGGCCTTGTACACCCCCACCACACTGACGTTGACCGTGGATTCGGCCTCGGCCAGTGCATCATCCGCCGCGAGCTGCGTCCGCTGGGCATCCAACAGCGTCAGGAAATCCTCCGAACCCTCGCGGAAGCGGATCTGCGCCAGCTCCTCGGCGCGCCCTGCGGCCTGGGCCTGCTCGGCGACGATCGCCAGGCGGGCCTGCTGCTTGGCGTAACGCGTCAGTGCGTTCTCGGTGTCCTCCAGCGCCAGCAGCACGGCCTTTTCGTACTCGGCCGCAGCGCCGTCAGCCTGCGCCTTGCTCGCGCGCAGTCGGGCTTTCACGGTGCCGAAATCGAACGCGGCCCAGCTGATCGACGGGGTTACCGACCATGCCTTGTTGCTGCCGTTGACCAGGCCACTGGCATCACCGGACAGGAAGCCGACGAAACCGCTCAGGCTGATCCGCGGGAACAGATCGGCCGTGGCCACGCCGACGCGCGCGGTTGCCGCTGCCAACCGACGCTCGGCCACGCGCACATCGGCGCGCTGACGCAGCAGATCGGTGGTGTCACCCAGTGGCAAGGCCTTGGCGTACGGCCGCATCTCGCGTGGCTGCAGCAGGCTGTCCAATGCGTCCGGGCGCTGGCCCAGCAGCACCGCCAGGCGATGGCGCGACTGCACTTCGGCCACTTCCAGCAGCGGGATGTCGGCCTCGATCGCCTTCAGCCGCGCACGGCTGCTCTGCACATCCAGTTCGCTGCCGGCACCCAGTTCCCACCGGGTTTCGGTGAGCTTCTGGGTGTCGCGCAGGTTGACCAGGGTGCGTTTGGCCACCGCGATGCGCTTCTGGGTACCGCGCAGCTCGAAGTAGTTGCGGGCCACTTCGGCGGCGACGGTGACCTGGGCATCGGCAAGATTGTCCTGCTCGGCCCCCAGGTCCGCGCGCGCCGCTTCGGCGGCACGGCGCTGGCGACCGAACAGATCCAGCTCCCAGCCGGCATCGAAGCCCAGCTGGTAACTCTCGCTGAAGACACGCTCGCCGCCGACAGTGGCATCGGGCTGCTTGCGACGGTCGTAACTGCCGCCGCTGGTGACGTGCGGCAACTGGTCCAGGCGCTGCTCGACAAACACCGCGCGGGCCTCACGCACACGCGACATCGCGATGCGCAGGTCCAGGTTGGTGCCCAGTGCTTCATGCACCAGCTGCTCCAGCACCGGATCGTCGAACTGGGCCCACCAGCTCGCCACCGGCGAGGTGGTGGTGAACACCGGCGCGGCGGCGCCCTGCAGGGTCACCGGCTCGGCCGGCGGCGCCTGGTAGTTGGGGCCGACGCTGACGCAGCCGGCCAGCAGGGCGCTGGTCACGGCCGCGGTCAACAGGCGGATCACCATGGCAGCACCTCGCCGAGGTAGGTGAAGCTGCCGTTCGGACCATCGGCATCGATCAGTGCCATGCCGACGCTCGAACGCGCGCCTTCGCTGATCTCGATCTCACCCTCGCCACCGTTCATGTCGGTTTTGACGTAGCCCGGGTGCACGGTATTGACCTTGGTGGTGCCCTCGCGCAGCTCATAGGCCAGTTGCACGGTCCAAGCGTTCACCGCGCTCTTGGAGGCGTTGTAGGCCGGCACCGCAAAGCCATAGATCGGCGAGCCCGGCTGGCTGTGCAGGGTCAGCGAGCCCAGGATGCTGGACACGTTGACGATGCGGCCAGCCGGCGAGGCGTTGAGCAACGGCAGGAACGCCTGGGTGACAGCGATCACCGCGAACACGTTGGTGTCGAAGGTATCGCGCCAGGTCTGCAGGGTCTGCGCCGAGGGGGCCAGCTTGATGTCGTCGAGCAGGATGCCGGCGTTGTTGACCAGGATGTCCAGACGGCCATGACGCTCGGTCACGGTCTGCACGGCGGCGGCGATGCTGGCGGCATCACCGACGTCGAGCTGGATCGCTTCCACCGGCAGGCCCTCGGCCTGCAGCTTCAGCGCCTCGGCCACGGCGACGTCGCGCTTGCGCCCGGCCAGCAGCGTGTGCACGCCGGCCTGGGCCAGCTGACGGACGGTTTCCAGGCCGATGCCGCGGGTGGCACCGGTGACCAGGGCGATCTTTTGGGTAGCGGTATTCATTGGAAGAACCTCGCGGAAGAAGGAATCAGTGGTGGATGGTCGGGTCGCCGTGGGTCACCAGCTGCCCGCCGCCATTACGGCTGACGAACTTGCGCAGGGCCACGTAGAACACCGGGGTCAGGAACAGGCCGAACAGGGTGACGCCCAGCATGCCGGCGAACACCGTGATACCGGTCACCGAGCGGACTTCCGCACCGGCGCCATGCGAGATCACCAGCGGGATGGTGCCGGCGATGAACGCGATGGAGGTCATCACGATCGGGCGCAGACGCAGGCGGCACGCTTCCAGTGCAGCCTCCACGATGCCCTTGCCGCCCATTTCAAGTTCGCGGGCGAACTCCACGATCAGGATGGCGTTCTTGCATGCCAGGCCCATCAGCACCACCAGGCCGACCTGCACGAACACGTTGTTGTCGCCACCGGTCATCCATACGCCGAACAACGCCGACAGCAGGGTCATGGGGACAATCAGGATCACCGCCAGCGGCAGCGACCAGCTCTCGTACAGTGCGGCCAGTACCAGAAACGCCAGCAGGATCGCCACCGGGAAGACGATGAAGGCGGCCTTGCCCTGGGTGGCCTGCTGGTAGCTCAGGTCGGTCCACTCGGTCTGCATGCCCACCGGCAGCACCTGCCCGGCAATCTCGGTCAGCTTGGCCATGGCCTCGGCCGAGGACAGCATGCGCGGGTCGGCTTCGCCGGCCAGATCCGCTGCCGGGTAACCATTGAAGCGCAGAACCGGGTCAGGACCGTAGGTTTCCTTCACGGTCACCATCGAGCCGATCGGCACCATCTCGCCACGGTTGTTGCGGGTGCGCAGGCGACCGATGTCTTCCACGCTGTCACGGAACTGGCCGTCGGCCTGGGCAATCACCTGCCAGGTACGACCGAACTGGTTGAAGTCATTTACGTACGACGAGCCCAGGTAGGTCTGCAGGGTGTCGAACAACTCGGTCAGTTCCACGCCCTGGGCCTTGGCCTTGACGCGGTCCACTTCGGCATCCAGCTGCGGCACGTTGGCCTGGTAACTGGTGATCGGGAACGCCATGCCCGGCGTCTGCGCGACGGCACCCTGCATCGTGCTCACCGCGGTCTGCAGTGCCCCGTAACCGAGGTTGCCACGGTCTTGGATGAACATCTGATAGCCGTTGCCGTTGCCCAGGCCGAGGATCGGCGGCGGCATCATGGAGAACGCGAAGCCCTCCTGCAGCCCGGCGATCTTGGCGTTGATCTCGGCATTGATCTGCGCGGCGGTCCGCCCCTTGCGCTCACTGAACGGCTTGAGCGGAACGAACGCCACACCGGTGTTGGGCGTGTTGGTGAACTGCAGCGCGTTCAGACCCGGGAACTGGATCGTGTGCGCCACGCCATCGGTATTGCGCGCGATCTCGGCGACCTTGGCCAGCATGGCGTCGGTCCGTGCGATCGAGGAGCCTTCCGGCAGCTTCACACCCGCGATCAGGTACAGCTTGTCCTGGGTCGGGATGAAGCCGGCCGGCACCGCCTTGAACATCAGGCCAGTGGCCAGCAGCAGGCCGGCGTAGACCACGAACACCAGGCCACGACGGCCCAGCAGGCGGCCGACCGTACCGTGGTACTTGTCCGAGCTGGTCTTGAAGAAGCGGTTGAACGGACGGAAGATCCAGCCGAACAGACGATCGATCAGGCGGGTCAGGCCATCTTTCGGCGCGCCGTGCGGCTTGAGCAGACGCGCGGCCAGCGCCGGAGACAGCGTCAGCGAGTTGATCGCCGAGATCACGGTCGAGATGGCGATGGTGACGGCGAACTGCTTGTAGAACGCACCGGTCACGCCCGACAGGAACGCCATCGGCACGAACACGGCACACAGCACCAGCGCGATCGCCACGATCGGGCCAGACACTTCACGCATCGCCTGGTGGGCCGCGGCCAGCGGGGTCAGGCCTTGTTCGATGTTTCGCTCGACGTTCTCCACCACCACGATCGCATCATCGACCACGATGCCGATCGCCAGCACCAGCCCGAACAGGGTCAGCGTGTTGATCGAGAAGCCCAGCACATACAGCGCCGCGAACGTACCCACGATGGACACCGGCACGGCGATCAACGGAATGATCGAGGCACGCCAGGTCTGCAGGAACAGGATCACCACCAGCACCACCAGCGCGATCGCCTCCAGCAACGTGGAGACCACGGCCTTGACCGAGTCGCGCACGAAGATGGTGGTGTCATACACCGCTTCGTACTTCACGCCGGCCGGAAACTGCTTGGTCAGCTCATCCATGGTGTGGATGACCGAGTCGCGGATTTCCAGCGCGTTCGCGCCCGGCGCCTGGAAGATACCGATACCGACCGCGTTCTTGCCGTCCAGCTGCGAGCGCAGCGTGTAGTCGCCGGCGCCCAGTTCCAGGCGGGCGACATCGGACAGGCGCACTACTTCACCGTCGTCACCGGCCTTGAGCACGATGTCGCGGAATTCCTGCTCGCTGCGCAGGCGACCCTGGGCGTTGATCAGGGTCAGGAAGTCGCTGCTCGGCATCGGTTCTGCGCCGAGCTGGCCGGCCGAGACCTGCACGTTCTGCTCGCGCATCGCACGCACCACGTCGCTGGCGGTCAGGCCGCGCGCAGCAACCTTGTCCGGGTCCAGCCACGCACGCATGGCGTAGTCACCGCCACCGAACATCTGCGCATCACCGACGCCCTGCAGGCGTGCCAGGGCATCCTTGACGTGCAGGCGGGCGTAGTTGCGCAGGTACAGCGAGTCGTACTTGCCGTCCGGCGAGGTCAGGTGGACCACCATCAGGAAGGTCGGCGACTGCTTCTGGGTGGAGACACCCTGGCGGCGCACGTCTTCAGGCAGGCGCGCCTGCGCCTGGGCCACACGGTTCTGCACCTTGACGGCGGCTTCGTCCGGGTCCGTGCCCGGGCGGAAGGTCACGGTCATCTGCAGCACGCCGTCGGAGCCGGCGACGGACTTGATGTACATCATGTCCTCCACGCCGTTGATCGCTTCTTCCAGTGGCGTAGCCACGGTTTCAGCAATCACCTTGGGGTTGGCGCCCGGGTACACCGTGCGCACCACCACCGAGGGCGGCACTACTTCGGGGTACTCGCTGATCGGCAGCATGGGAATCGCGATCAGGCCGGCGGCGAAGATCACGATCGACAGCACCGCCGCGAAGATTGGCCTGTCAATGAAAAAACGGGAAAAGTCCATGGGTGGATTCCTGGGTGTTCGCCGACACCGGCGTGCAGGCCCCCTGCCGCTGTCGCGGGCGACAGCGGAGACGGGCAGCCCCGCACGGGGCATCAGCGAGGGAAGATCAGTTCAGAGCGGCGGTGGCTTTCGGGGCGACGGTGCCACCGGCCGGCTGCATCGCCACCGCCTTGGCCTGGACCGGCATGCCGGGCATGAAGACTTTCTGCACGCCGTCGATGATCACGCGGTCACCGGCCTTCAGGCCCTGCTCGACGATGCGCAGGCCGTCGGCCGTACGGCCGAGTTCGATATCGCGGCGCTGTGCCTTGTTGTCCTTGTCGACCACGTAGACGAACTTGCGGTCCTGGTCGGTCAGCACGGCCTTGTCATCGATCAGCATGGCCTGGAACTGGCCGCTGCCGAGCAGCTGCACGCGGGCGAACAGGCCCGGGGTGAAGGCGCGGTCGGCATTGTCCAGCAGCGCGCGGACCCGGATGGTGCCGGTGCTGCGGGTGACCTGGTTGTCCAGGAAGTCGACCTTGCCTTCGTGCGGGTAGCCTTCCTCACCGGACAGGCCGACCTTCACCGGCAGCTCGCTGTCGCGCTCACTCGGGCGTTCACCCTTGCGCGCCATCTGGGCGTAGCGCAGGAAGGTGCCTTCATCGGCATCGAAGTACACATGCACCTTGTCCAGCGAGACCAGCGTGGTCAGCACGCTGGCACTGTCGCCGGCGGTGACCAAGTTGCCGGCGGTCACCATCGCGCGACCGGCGCGGCCGTTGATCGGTGCGCGCACCTGGGTGAACTCCATGTTCAAGCGCGCCGCATCGACCGCCGCCTGCGCGGCCTGTACCTGCGCCTGGGCCTGCTCGGAGACGGCACGGCGCTGTTCCCAGGTTTCGGTGGAGATCGCCTGCTGGTCGGACAGGCGGCGGGCACGGTCGGCTTCGCTGCGGCTCACCTGGGCCTGGGTGCGCGCGCGGTTGAGCTCGGCGGTAGCGCGGTCGAGTTCGGCGCGGTAGCTGCGGGCGTCGATGGTGAACAGCACATCACCCTTCCTGACCTCCTGGCCTTCGACATAGTTGACCTTGTCGATGTAGCCGGAGACACGCGGGCGCAGTTCAACACTTTCGACCGCTTCGACGCGGCCGCTGAAGTCGTCCCACTGGCTGACCTGCTTGACCAGGACCGGGGCGGCACTGACCGAGGGCGGCGGGGGCATGCCGGCTTCTTCAGCATGGCTGCCGCTGCAGGCGGTCAGCACCGCGGCGGCAAGCATCGACACGCCGGCCAGGGCCAGCCGTCGGGTGAAACGGTGCGGGGTGGAAGAGGAAGAAGTCATGACATGCATCCGTACGTAGGGGTGGTGATACAGGGAAATCGAAGAGACGGGGCGACGTGGGGGCGTAGCCTGGGACCTGAACCTAGGTGAAGGTCAAGCGGTGCCGGCGGTGTTGCGCGAGATCGGAGGAGGCCAATCCAGATGCAGCAGACCGCGCGGCAGTTCGGCATCGCGCGTGTCGCAGCGGACGATGGCGCGGTTGTCCGTGCAGCTGTCGAGCAGGGAGACCACGCGGCGACCAACCAGCAGTGCGCTCGGCCACTCGATGCAGGCATTGGCCGCGTTGGCCGGGGTACAGACCGGGTTGCACACTTCCAGCATCTGCGCGCGCACGCCCAAGGCCTGTGCCTCCTGGTGCAGTACCTGCGCGTACATGCGCGTGGTGGACATGGTGATGGACGACTCACCGTGCCCGGCCCACGGCTTGAAGCCGGCCGGGCCGCCGACGAGCACATAGCGTCGCGTCTGCGCGCCACCACGCAGCAGCGGCAGCAGATGCCGACCGGCGTGCACATGCGGCATCACGTCGGCCTGCAGCGCCTGCAGCAACGCGTCGCCGCTGCGGTCGGTCACCCGCCCGCGGTGATAGGGGCCGCCCATGGCATCGACCACCGCCGCCAACGTGCGGCGGCGTCCGCCCAGACGCTCGGCCACGGTGCGCGCAGAGCCGTCGTCGCCCAACGAGCCGAGCAGCACCTCCAGGCCCGGCTCGTCGGCGAACTGCTCCTGCAGCGCCGCCAGCCGGGCGGGATCGCGGCCAACCACCAGGACCGGGCTGCCGGCCTCCAGCAGCGCAGCCACGATGCCCTGGCCCACGCTGCCGGTGCCACCGAGCACCAGCACCTCGGGGGCCAATGTCCCATTCATGGGACTTTCACTCCCGTCGCCGGGATAATCCCAATTCGGCCCAGTCGGTCACCGCCACGGGCGCCAAGGCGAATGCTGCCACCACGCTGCATGTTGGCAGGCGGGGTGAATTCCCGGAAAGCCTTGCGGGACGGGGAACCCAAGCGGGGTTCCACGGTCAGCGCGAGGTCCAGCGGGGCGTTTGGGCCGCTACGCAGGCGGCCAAGAATGTTCCGCAACCACATGGTTGTCGTCCTTCATATCTGGAATGGCGCCAGATTAGTCCTCAAACTCCCCCTTGATTAGTCCGGATTTAGGGGAATAATCATCCCGTGCCCGGCACAATCATTTGCGGCACTCTCTCCTCCCCCGACCTTGGATCCCGTCATGGCCCACGATCTCAACGACACGCTGATCTTCGTCAAAGTGGTCGAGCAAGGCAGTTTCATCGCCGCCGCCACTGCTCTGGGGCTGCCCAAGACGACGGTCAGCCGCAAAGTGCAGGAACTGGAAACGCGCCTCGGCGCGCGCCTGCTGCACCGGACCACCCGCCGCCTCGGCCTTACCGAAGCCGGTTCGGTCTATCACGAGCACTGCCAGCGCATCGCACGCGAACTGGAAGAAGCCGAAGGCGCAGTCAACCAGCTGCAGTCGGGCCCGCGCGGCTGGCTGCGCTTCACCGTGCCCTACTCGATCGGCATCACCTGGATCGCGCCGCTGCTCGGCCAGTTCCATGCGCAGTACCCGGAAATCCAGCTGGACATGCACCTGGGCAACGAGAAGCTCGACCTGATCGCCGGTGAAGCGGATCTGGCGTTGCGCGTGGGCACCCTGCCCGACTCCAACCTGGTCGCGCGCAAGCTCGGCAGCCTGCGCACCCAGGTGTTCGCCAGCCCGGCCTACATCGAACGCTACGGCGAGCCGCTGCATCCGGATGAGCTGCAGTTCCACCGCATCCTGGCCATGCGCAAGGCACGCAACCTCAACAACAACCGCTTCTTCTGGCAGCTGGGCGAGAACGGTGGCGAGCTGCTCGATTTCCCGGTGAATCCGCTGCTGGTGGCCAATGATCCGTCCGCATTGAACGGTGCATTGGTGTGCGGCGAAGGGTTGTTGTTGACCGGTGACGTGATGGCAAAGCCGTTCGTCGAATCGGGCATGGTGCGCCGTGTGCTGGCTGGCTGGACCGGGCCGGAAGTGGACTTCAACGCGGTGTTCGCCGGCGGCCGGCTGGTCTCGCCGAAGGTGCGCGCCTTCGTTGATTTCCTGGTCGAAAAGATGAACTTCGACGCCAACTACATGCTGGCCCAGTGCCCGGCCGCGAAGCTGGCCAAGCAGCAGCAGACCCAGGTTGAAACGGAGCTGCAGGCGGCCGGGAAGCGGATTCTGGAGACGGTGACGGCGGGGTAATGCTGCTTCATCAGCGCAGTGCCGTATGAACGACAACGCCGCCCTCGGGCGGCCACCGGCCGGTACCTACAAAAAATGCCGCCTGTAAGGGCGGCATTTTCGTGTTGCGAACCTGGGCTCGCAACACGCAATAACAGCGCGCTGGCGCGCCGTTATTGCTGCAGAGGAATCACACGGATCTCAACGCGGCGGTTCTGCGCGCGGCCGGCATCGGTGTTGTTGTCGGCAATCGGGTAGGCCTTACCGGCACCCAGGGTTTCAATGCGGGCGCGCTGCACACCCTGGCCGGCCAGGTAGGCGGCGACGGAGTCGGCGCGTTCCTTGGACAGGCGGTTGTTGACCGCGTCGCTGCCGATGCTGTCGGTATGACCGACCACTTCGATCATGGTCTGGTTGTACTCGGCCAGCGTGCTCGCCACGCCGTTGAGCGAACCGTAGAACTGCGGCTTCAGCGTGGACTTGCCGAAATCGAAGGTGATGCCGTCCGGCAGGTTCAGCACCAGGTTGTCGCCATTGCGGGAGACGTCGATACCGGTGTTGGCGGTACGCTCGCGCAGGGCGCGTTCCTGACGGTCCTGGTACTGGCCGACGGCCGCGCCGCTGAGTGCACCGATACCGGCACCGATCATGGCGTGCTGGCGGCGCTCGGTGGCGCTGTTGCCGCTGAGCAGGCCTGCAGCGACGCCGACGGCGGTACCGATCAGGGCATTGCGGCCGGTGCGGTTCTGCTGTTCGACGGGGTTGCCGTACTGGTCACTCTGGACGTATGAGCCGCCGGTGGCGCAGGCCGTCAGGGCGGCAGCGGTCATCAGGGCCAGGGCCACGTTGCGGGTTGCGGGTCGAATCATGAGGTTTCTCCTTGGTTACCGGACGCCGCCGGCGTGCGGGGCGTGAAGAGCATAAACAGCCCAACGCGATGCCGGCATGATGAATGTCACGCCCGGCAGCCCCCTGTTCAGGTAACCGGTTACGTCAGAAGGCGCTGATCCGGGATGGCCGTCACGCCGTGCCGGTATGCCGATACGCTGCCAATGCGGCATCGCGACCCTCGCTCAGATCCACCAGTGGCAATGCCGGGTAGCCCGGCGCGAGCCCGGCCAGCAGCTGCGGCGATTGCCACGGTGCGAAGCGTGCCTTCACCGGTAGTGCTGCCAGTTCCGGCACCCAGCGCGTGATGTAGCGCGCCTGCGGATCGAACTTCTGCGACTGCGTCACCGGATTGAAAATCCGGAAGTAAGGCGCCGCGTCGGCCCCCGTGCCGGCAACCCACTGCCAGCCCATGGTGTTATTGGCCAGATCCGCGTCGACCAGGGTGTCCCAGAACCAGCGCGCACCCTCGCGCCAATGCTGGCGCATGTGCTTGCACAGGTAGCTGGCGACAATCATGCGCACGCGGTTGTGCATGTAGCCGGTGGCCCACAGCTCACGCATCCCCGCATCGACGATCGGGATGCCGGTACGGCCCTGCTGCCACGCACGTAGCGCGTCGGCATCGGGCTTGGCCCAGTCGAACTGATCGAAGCGCGGGTTGAGGTTGTGATCCGGGGTCTGCGGGAAGTGATGCAGCAGGTGGTAGGAGAACTCGCGCCAGCCCAGCTCGCGGATGTAGCCGTCGATATCGGCATCGCGACTGGCGCTGCGTTCGCCCTGCAGACGACGCGCGATCTGCCACGGCGCGATCTCGCCGAAATGCAGGTGCGGTGACAGCAGCGAGGTGCCGACCCGGTCCGGCAGATCACGCTGCTCGCGATACCCGTTGAGGGCACCGTCGATGAAGACGCCCAGCGCCTCGTGTGCGCCCGCCTCGCCCGGTTGCCAATGCTCCCAGAACTGCCGATCCCACGGAATCGAGGGCGCCAGGCCGAGCGTGTCGAGGTTCTCGCCGCGGGCGCTGTGCGCGGGCAGCCGATCCGGCAATCGGGTCGGGGCCGGCAACTGCAGACGGGTCAGCGCATTGCGCCAGAACGGGGTGAACACCTTGTACGGGCCGCCCTGCTGGGTCGCCACATCCCACGGCTCGAACATCAGGCTGCCGTTGTGGCTTTCGGCGTCGATACCCTGCTCGCGCAGTTCCCGCTTGATCGTCGCATCGCGTGGCTGCGTGGCCGGCTCGTACTTGCGGTTCCAGTACACCGCGACCGCACCGGTCTGCTCGATCAGCTGCTGCAGCTGCGCCTGGCTGTCGCCCTGGCGGAGCACCAGCGAGGAGCCGCGCGCGCGGAGGTCGGCGTCCAGCGCGGTGAGTGAGCGATGCAGCCACGTATCCGATGCAGCGCCCGGGGCCCAGTCGCCCTCCTCCTGCGGCGCATGGATGTAGACCGGCACCGGCACGTGGCCTGCGTCCAAGGCGGCCTGCAGGGCCGGGTTGTCCTGCAACCGCAGATCACGACGAAACCACACCAGCGCTACCGACACGAGACTACCCCGGAAGATTCTTGAGGGAATGATAGCCAGTCCAGGTGAAGGGGAGGCAGCGATCGCGCGTGAATGGCCCGCACTGTTCCACATCGCCGCGCTTGACCTCAATCGTGCTTGAGGTTCTATCGTGGCATCACCGTGCTGCTTGCCGGCACCGCCCTCATCTGCTCTTCCGGAGACATCCATGGCCTACACACTGCCCGCCCTGCCCTACGCCTACGACGCACTCGAACCGCACTTCGATGCACGCACGATGGAAATCCATCATGCCAAACACCACCAGGCCTACATCACCAACCTCAATGCCGCGCTCGCCGATGCCGGGATCCAGAGCACGGATATCGATGCACTGATCGCCGATATCGGGGCTCTGCCCGAGGGGGTGCGCAACGGCGTTCGCAACAACGGCGGCGGGCATGCCAATCACAGCCTGTTCTGGACGGTGCTGACCGCCAACAGGAGCACGCCGGAAGGCAAGGTGGCCCAGGCGATCGAGCGCGACCTCGGCGGCTATGCCGCGTTCAAGGACGCCTTCACCAAGGCTGCGCAGACCCGTTTCGGCAGTGGCTGGGCATGGTTGACGTTGAGCCGTGATGGCAAGTTGCTGGTGGAGAGCAGCCCGAACCAGGACAACCCGTTGATGGGCGACTTCGCGGGCCTCTCCGGCGGTACCCCGATCCTCGGGCTGGATGTGTGGGAACACGCCTACTACCTCAACTACCAGAACCGGCGCCCGGATTACATCGCCGCCTTCTTCGAGCTGATCGACTGGACCGAAGTGGCGCGCCGCTACCAGGCCGCCGGCGGGCGTTGATGGGCGCTGGTACTGCACGGTAGAGACATCGATGGATATCCCCGCACTGCAACGTCTGCTCGAGCGTGGTCGCGACAGCGCCCTGCTCCGCTTCGGCCTGGGCAAGGCCCTGCTCGACGCGGGCGACACCGCCGAGGCGGTCATCCATCTGCAGGGCTGTGTCACACAGGACCCGCGCTACTCGGCAGGCTGGAAATGGCTGGGTAAAGCACATCTGGCGGCCGGCGATACGGACGCGGCAGCGCAGGCGTGGCGCGAAGGCAGTAGCGTCGCCGAGACCAACGGCGACAAACAGGCGGTCAAGGAGATGGCCGTGTTCCTGCGGCGGCTGCAGAAGGCAGACGCGGGCCGGGCGTGATCGCCCGGCACCGCGCAGCGTTTTGATCAATCGCCTTTCGCGCGCCGCTGCTGTGCATCGAAGCGTTGCATGGAGGCACGGATCAGCGCCTTGGCCTCGGCGGCATTGCCCCAGCCGTTGAGCTGGACCGGATTACGGCCGGCAGGCAGGTCTTTGTAGACCCGGAAAAAGGCTTCGATGCGCTGCCGTTCAATCAGCGGCAGGTCGTCCAGATCGCGGATGGTGGCGTAGGTGGGGTCGATCTTGTCGGTCGGCACGCCGATCACCTTTTCATCCTGCTCGCCGTCATCGACCATCTTCAGGAAGCCGATCGGGCGGAACCGCACGATCACGCCGGGATGCAGCGGCTCACGGGTCAGCACCAGCGCATCCAACGGGTCGTTGTCGCCCGCCAACGTGCGCGGCATCGAGCCGTAGTTGGCCGGGTACGCCACCGGCATCGACTGGAAGCGGTCCACATGGACCAGGCCATCTTCCTTGATCTCGTATTTGGTGGCGCTGCCGGCCGGGATCTCCACGGCCAGATTCACCTCTTCCGGGGCGTTCTTCGGCTGCGCGGCGAGGAAGGGGTGCAGGACGGCATTGCCGGCCACGCTGGCACCGGAAAGCAGCAGGGACGCGGCCACCACGGCCAGCCCGAGGGAACGGCGATGGATCATCTCAGTCTCCACGAATGGCCGGGCGCGCCGCAGCGGCCCGGCCGGTCGGTCGGTCATTCCCAGCAACGGTCGGCGCGGCCCTTGAGGGTCTGGGCGCGCGTGCAGTCACGGGGGGCAATGCGGCCCTGCGTCAGTTCGGCTTTCTGTTTGCGGCCATCGGTGCCGCGTGTCAACTCGAAGCCGTCGTACAGGCGGCCGGTGACGGTGCGCGCCTCGTAACGCAGGTGGGTCGGATCGATCTTCAACACCTGGAACAGTTGGGTGTCCTCGCCGACCGGAGCCATGGTGGCACGGGCTTCATCCGAAAGCCGGTACTGCTTCGGCCCGGCCACGGTGACCACGAACTGCGGCGTCGCACCCTTCCCTTCGCCACGGCGGCCGTAGGTGTGGTCGTGGCCCTGCAGGACCAGATCGACCTGGTGGCGGCGCACCACGGGCAGCAGCACATCGCGAAGTTCGGTGTTCTCGCGGCCTTCGCGCGGGGAGTAGAACGGCTGGTGCAGCAGCACGATGCTCCACGGGTGCGGGTTGTCGGCCAGCACCTTGTCCAGCCAGGCGGCCTGCGCCTTGGCGGTGCCCAGATCGAGCGCGGAGGTGCCGTCGAGCACGGCGATGCGCACGCCCTGGTAGTCGAACCAGTAGGTGCTGGTATCCGCGGCGTCCACACCATTACGCGGCAGCGCGAACGTCACCGGCCAATGGCGGCCGAGCACGCGACGCTCCTGCGGGGTGTCTTCGAATTCCTCGAAGTACTCGTGGTTGCCGATCGCCGGGGCCACGGCGGTTTCCTGCGGCAGCCAGCCGGCGGCGGCGAACCACTCGCCCCACTCGCTGTCGTCCTGCCCGTCGCCGCCGCTGACCAGATCACCGGCGAACAGGCTCAGGCGCGCGTCGGGGGCGGCCTTGATGCCGGCCCGCACCACCCGCGAGACGTGGCTGAGGTTCTTGTTCTGGGTATCACCGAAATGCAACAACGTGAGCGGCTGCTCGGCACGGCCGGCGGTGCGCAGCTGGTTCCAGGCACTCCAGGTGTTCTGACCCTGCACGCGCCACAGGTACAGCGTGTCCGGCTGCAGGCCGGTCACATCGGCACGGTGATGATGGGACGCGCCCAGTTCGGTGGTCAGCGCCTGCGTGGTGGCGGTGATCCGGGTGGGCGTCCCCACATCCGGCGAATCTCCGGCCAGCACCCATTCCAGCACCGGTGCCTTGACCGAGGTATCGGTCCGCCACGCAACCGAGAAGCCACGCGCCGCGTCCTGCGCCGGCGAGGCGACCAGTCGATCCGGGAACCCGGTGGCCGCGTAGTGGCGGCTACCGGCCGGCACCTGGGTATTGGGCTCGGCCCCGTTCTCGGCATCTTTCTTCGCTACGGCACTGCCGCTGCATAGCAGCAGCGCCATCGCAAGCGCGGTCAGCGCGGCGGGAACGCGGCTCACGCGCCACACTCCAGCGGCAGCGACAACTGCTTGGCGATGCTTGCCCAGTCGAAGGCCACCACGCCCTGGTCATCATGCACGGCATAGAGCGCGCCATGCGGGAAGCGCGCGGACGGTGCCTGCATCGACCAGATGCCGTCGGTGTTTGCCACCGTGTTGCCCTGGAACGCGCCGACATGCGTCAGGCTGTGCCGGTCGAACAGATGGAACACGCTGCGCTGTTTGCCCTGCTCGGTGGTGATCCACCAGCCGTCCTTGCCACAGGTGCGCAGCATCACGCCTTCGGCCTGTGCCTGGAAGGCATCGCGGCCGAACGTGGTGCCGCTGAAGCGGCCTTCCAGCGTGTAGACCTTGAACTCGCTGGCGTAGGTTTCGTCTTCTTCAGCGATCAGCAGGCGGTCGTTGGCCGGGTCGCCCCAGATCGATTCGACCACGCGCAGCGCGCCGGCCTCGGTAGTGTCACCGAAACTGGCCGTCAATGTAGCCAGCGCCTTGCCGCCCTGCACGGTGACTGCGTAACGACGCACGCGCTTGTCCAGTTCGGCCAGCGGCGGCAGCACATCGTTGCCCTGCGCGTCTTCGCCCGCATCGTAGGAATCAGTGACGTACACGTCGTAGCCATTGCCCTGCTTGTTTACCCACAGCCCGTACGGCTTGTGCAGATCGTCGGCGCCGAACACCCCCAGCGGGGTAAAGTCCGGCAGTTGCAGCACCTGCACGCGCTGGTTGTCGCGCTCCACGATCAGCACCAGGTCATCGACCACGGCGATGCCGTTGGGGCGATCGAACTGACCCGGGGCGGTGCCGAGGCTGCCGACGTCACGCAGCTTCGCGCCGGTCTGCCCGTCGTAGACCACCAGCTTGTCGGTGGCCTTGGCGGTCGCGATCAGCCAGACCTGGCCGTCGGGCGTGGTCCAGCTGGCCGGGGAGTCGATGTTGTCGTCCGGAGTCATCGGGGTGAGGAACGCCTCGGCGACCGTGGCGACATCGCGTGCGGCGGAGGCGCCGGTGCCGTTCGGTGCGACCACCGAGGCCGGCGCCGCTGCGTCGGGCGCCGCTGCCGGCCTGCAGGCGGTCAACAGCGCCAGTGCGAGCAGGCTCAGACCATGGGACGCGCGCATCACAGGGCCACCTTCAGGCCGAGGGCGTAGGTGCGACCATATTCCTCGTTCTGCAGGGTGCGCGAGCGCACGCCCTGGTACAGCTCCAGCGGCTTGTCGAGCAGGTTCTGCGCTTCGAAGTAGACGCTCACGTTGGAGGTGATCTTGTAGTCCATGCTGAAATCGAGCTGGGTGTTGGGCGCCACATAGATGTCATAGGCGCGGCTGTCGCCGAGTGAATCCAGGTACTCGCTGCGGTAGACCGCGGCCACGCGGGTGCTGAAGCCGGCCTTTTCATAGCCCAGATGCGCGCTGTACACGTGCTTGGAGGCGCGCGGCAGCATGAAGTCGTCGCGCTCGCGGCCAGCCACGCCGGGGTCGAAATCGGTATCCAGCCAAGTACCGCTGGCACCCACCAGCAGGCCATCCCAGCCGGCCGGCAGGAAGGCGAGCTGCTGCTGCCAGTTGAACTCAGCGCCCTTGACCGTGGCCTTGTTGCCGTTGATCACCCGGGTGACCTCGAAGTCCGGATACGCCGGATCGTTGTTGCTCACCGTGTTGACGATATAGCCGTCGATCGACTTGTGGAACACGCCCAGCGAGACGATGCCAGTGCTGCCGATGTATTTCTCGAGCGAGAGGTCGATGTTCTTCGATTCATACGGGTCCAGCTGAGGATTGCCGATCCGGACTTCCTCGTCACCCCGGCTCAGGCCGACGCGCGGCGCCACATCGCCGAACGACGGACGCGAGACGGTCTTGTTGGCGGCCGCACGCAGCACCCAGTCATCACCGGCGTCGTAGCGCAGGTGCAGGCCGGGCAGCACGTTGGTGTAGCTGCGGCTCACGCTCAACGGGGTAACCGTGAAGCTGCGGCCGTTGCCGGCGACCTCGACGCTGTTGCCGGTGGCGCTGAACTGGGTGTTCTCCACCCGGACACCGCCGATGATCCGCAGCGCGCCGACATCCCAGGTGCCCATCACGTAGCTGGCGAAGATATCTTCGCTGGCGGTGTAATCCTCTTCCAGCGAGGTCAGCGCGTTGCCGCCGGCATCCTGCGGGCGGGCGCTGTAGCGGCTGCCGGACTGTGCCCAGTAGCGGCGCATGGCATCCGAACTCATGCCCTGGCCGAGGCTGCCGCCACGGTGATCGGGGGTGGAGGTGGTCCAGTCGGACAACGCCACGTCCGGACCGACGCGCAGTTCGCGCTCATCGACATTGACGTCGCGGTCGCGCCAGCGACCGAGCAGGCCAAGCTTGATGCTGGAGGCATCGCCATCGAAGCGCACGTTGATCTGCGCACTGCGTTCGCTGTCGTTGACCTGCTTGGGCGACACCACGAAACGATCGAAATCGTAGTTGCCGTTATCCATCCACTGCGCGCTGGTCAGGCTGTAGCGCGGGATGCCACTGTTCTGATCGACGCTGGCGCCGAGGTCATCGCCGTTGTACTCGAAGCGCGCCTCCATCTCATCGTTGACGCGCTCTTCGGTACGCGTGTAACCCACCTTGTAATCGACCACCGCATTGGTCAGGCGGTTCTCGCCGCCGGCGCTGGTGGTGAAGGTGTTTTCCTTCTTGGTCCGGTAGCGCATGCGCTTCTGGATGGCATCGGCCGGCAGGTCATCGACGCGGTACTGATTGCTGCCCAGCGCGGTGACGTCGCCATCGCCGAAGTTGAAGATGGTGCGCTGGCGGGTTTCGGCATCGTCGAACTGGCTGTACAGCGTGCGCAGGTAATAACGATTGTCTTCATCCGGGTGCCAATCCAGATTGAGGTTCGCACCGATGCGCTTGCGCTCGATCTCGTACTTGCGCTGCTGCAGGCTGGTGGCGAACAGGTCGTCCTCGGCACCGCCGTCGAACGTGTCGTACTCCACTTCGGTGTTGTCCGATTCGAACTTGCGGTTCTGGTAGTTCACCCCCAGCGCCACACCTAAGGTATCGGCGAAGACTTCGCTGTAGTTGATCGCGGCCTTCGGGCTGGTGTTGCCGGAGAGCTGCTGATGGCTGGCTTCGATCTTGCCGCGCAGGTTGCGGCCTTCGCGGTCGAACGCCGAGGCGGACTCGACCAGGATCGCGCCGCCGATGGCGTCGCCGGGCATGTCCGGGGTGGGCGACTTGACCACGCGCAGGCGCTCGGTCGAGTCGGAGGGAATCACGTCCAGCGGGGCCGCGCGGCTGGAATCTTCCGGGGTACCAATCGCGATGCCGTCCACGCTGACGCTGTTGAGGTTGGCATCCAGGCCACGGATGACCACGAAGCGCCCCTCGCCCTGGTCACGGGTGACGCTGACGCCCGGCAGGCGCTGCAGCGATTCGGCCACGTTCTGGTCCGGGTAGACGCCCATGGCATCGGAGGACACCGCATCTTCGATCGCATCGCTGCTGCGCTTGAGGTCGACCGCGCGGGTCTGCGACTCCAGCTGCGGGCGCACTTCAACCCGGTCCAGATCGATCGCGGCGGCACTGGCGGCTGCACTGCCGGCCACGGTGCCGCCATCGGGCGTATCAGCGGCATGGGCCGACGGAGTGATCACCGCCAGCAACGAAAGGCTGATCGCCAGGCCCAACGGACGCTTCTTCTGCACTGCCTTCCCCAATCTGTGTAAAGAATGGGTCAGCACGGTATGTCCGGGAGGTTGCATGGGGATGACACCGGGGACATCGAACGGCCGGTGGCAGCGTCGGCTTTTGGCTTCGGTGGGGTGTTGCGGCACACTATCGGCCTCTCCTTTGCCCGTCATTCCCCCATGAAAATCGTCGAAGTGCGCCATCCCCTGGTGCAGCACAAGATTGGCCTGATGCGCGATGCGTCCTTGAGCACCAAGGACTTCCGCGAGTTGGCCAATGAGCTCGGTGGGCTGCTGGCCTATGAGGCCACCGCCGATCTGGATACCGAGGCCCACACCATGGCCGGCTGGGCCGGCCCGGTCACGGTGCAGCGCATCGCCGGTGCCAAGATCACCGTGGTGCCGATCCTGCGCGCCGGCCTGGGCATGCTCAGTGGCGTGCTGTCGCTGATCCCCGCCGCGCGCGTCAGCGTGGTCGGCCTGCAGCGCGATGAGGAAACCCTGCAGCCGGTGCCCTATTTCGAGCGCCTGACCGGGCGCCTGGAAGAGCGCGATGCGCTGATCCTGGACCCGATGCTGGCCACCGGTGGCACTCTGATCGCCACCATCGACATGCTCAAGCGCGCCGGCGCCCGCCGCATCAAGGGCATCTTCCTGGTCGCCGCACCCGAAGGCATCGCCGCGGTACAGGCCGTGCACCCGGACGTGGAGATCTTCACCGCCGCCATCGACGCCCAGCTCAACGAAAAGGGCTACATCCTGCCGGGCCTGGGCGATGCCGGTGACCGGATTTTCGGGACCCGCGTGGTCGGTTGATTCCCTCGTTCTGACCGGCGGCCCTCACCGGCCGCCGTTGCTTCACATGGCCTGGTCATGCCCGGGCGTCGCACCGGCTGCATGTCCGGTAGCGTGGGACACCGTGGGGAGCCGTGCCGACCAATGGTCGGCACCTACCGGTGTGGTTGCGCAGGCGGTAGTGCCGGGCGGCGCGCGGCCGGGCCAACCGTAGCGTTACGCCAGTGCGCGCGCCTTCAGTTCACCCTGTTCGTGCACGGTACCGAAGCGGCCCTTCTCATCGCGCGCCACCTGCGCCAGCGCGCACTGCGGATCGTGGGTGAAGAACAGATGGACGTTGCGGGCCAGCTTGTCTTCCAGAAAGCTGCGCTTCTCGTCGATCAGCAATTCGGCATTGCGGTCGTAGCCCATGGTGATCGGCACATGCACCCATGAACGGCCTGGGATCAAATCCGCGCAGAAGACCACCCCGCCCCGTGCCTGGCCATCCACGCTTTCAGGACCGACGATCTCGGCCAGCATCAGGCCCGGGGTATGCCCGTCGCTGAAGCTGAAACGCACGCTGTCGCCCAGCGTCTTCGAGTACGGGCCGTCGACGATTTCCAGCCGCCCGCTTGCTTCCAGCAGACCGGGCAGTTCCGGGATGAAACTGGCGCGATCGCGCGGGTGCGGGTGCAGCGCGCGTGTCCAATGCTCGGCACCGACCAGGAAGGTCGCATTGGGAAACAGCAGCTCCGGTGAGCGACCTTCGCTCCACGGTGCGAGCAGCCCACCGGCGTGGTCGAAGTGCAGATGGCTCAGCACCACCACGTCGATATCCTCGTGCTCGAAACCGGCCTCGCGCAGGGATTCGATCAGCACATGGCTGGGCTCCTGCACGCCATAACGGTCGCGCAGTTTCGGTTCGAAGAACGCCCCGATACCGGTTTCGAACAACACGGTCTTGCCGGCCAGCGGGCTGGCCAGCAGCGCGCGGCACGCCAGTTCGATCCGGTTGAGATCGTCCGGCGCCGCCCATTTTTCCCACACCGCGCGCGGCGCATTGCCGAACATCGCGCCGCCGTCGAGTTTCTGCGAGTTACCGCGGATGGACCATAGTTTCATCCGCAAATTATCCGGCCGCGCGCGTTAAATATTCGCTAGCCATCGGGCATGAAAAAACCCCGCCACTGGGACGGGGTTTCTCGTTGCTGCGATCAATCAGTGCGTGTGGCTGACCGCGGCGCTGCCCACCGGATTGCGCGGGTCGCTGCCGCCGCTGAGCACATTGCTGCGGCGGTCCCATTCCACGGTCTGCAGGTTGCCCCAGACGTGGCTGGAGCCGCGGCCACCCGCAGCGGTATCGCCGGGCAGATCGATCTTGTGACCCATCGCCTGCAGCTGCTTGATGGTGTCCGTATCGAAGGTGCCGTCCTCGGCCTCGATCCGGTCGGGCAGCCACTGGTGGTGGTAGCGCGGCAGCGCGGCGACCTGCTGGGCGGTCAGGCCGTCGTCGTAACCCAAGATCCCCAGCAGCACCATGGTGATGATGCGGCTGCCACCGGGCGTGCCGAGCACCACGACCTTGTCGGCGGACTCCATGAACGTCGGGGTCATCGAGCTGAGCATGCGCTTGCCCGGCTTGGGCGCATTGGCCGCGTAGCCCATCACGCCGAAGGCATTGGGCGTGCCTGGCTTCAGCGCGAAATCGTCCATTTCGTTGTTCAGCAGCACGCCGGTACCCGACGGAATCAGGCCCGAGCCGTAGAGCAGGTTCACGGTCTGGGTCGCACCGACGCGGTTGCCTTCGCGGTCGATGATCGAGAAATGCGTGGTCTCGTCGTCTTCCAGCGGGGTCGGATTGCCCGACAACAGGTCGCTTGGGGTGGCCTTCTCCGGGTGGATGGTAGCGCGCAGGCCCTGGGCGTAGTCCTTGCTGGTCAGCACCTTCTGCGGGATGTCCACGAAATCCGGATCGCCCAGGAAGAAGGTGCGGTCGCGGTAAGCGCGGCGCATCGCTTCGACCACCAGATGGGTGCGGTGCGCCTGGTCCATCGACTTCAGGTCCCAGCCTTCCAGGATCTGCAGCATCGCCGCCAGCGCGATGCCGCCAGAGGACGGCGGCGAGGCGGTGGTGATGGTCCAGTCGCGGTACTTGAAGGCGATCGGCTCGCGCAGCTTGACCCGGTAACCGGCCAGTTCCTCGGCGGTCCAATGACCACCGGCCTGCTTCACGCCCTTGAGCAGCAGCGTGCCGGTCTCGCCACGGTAGAAGCCATCGAAGCCCTGGTCGGCCAGGCGCTCCATGGTCCTGGCCAGTTCCGGCTGTCGGAACACGTCACCTTCGGCGATGGGCTTGCCGTTGCGCTCATACACCTCGCGCGTGCCAGGGTAGCGCTGCATCACCTCACGCCGGGACTGATAGCCCTTGGCCATGCGTGCATACACCGGGAAGCCCTCGCGCGCGATGCGCATGGCCGGTTCCAGCGAGGTCTTCAGCGGCAGCTTGCCGTGCTTGGAAGAGAGCTCCACCAGCGCCGCTGGCAGGCCCGGGATACCGGCCGACCAGGCACCGTTGACCGAACGGTCGCGGTCCAGCTCGCCCTTCTTGTCGAGGAACGCCTCGGGGGTGGCGGACTGCGGCGCGGTTTCGCGCGCGTCCAGCATCACATCCTTGCCGGTGGCCGCGTCATGCAGCAGGAAGAACCCACCGCCGCCGAGACCGGAGCTGATCGGCTCGACCACGGCCAGCGTGGCCGAAACCGCGACGGCCGCATCGAACGCGTTACCGCCCTTGGCCAGGATTTCCATGCCGGCTTCGGTGGCCAGGTGATGGCCACTGGCGACGGCGGCACCGTCAGGATGTTTCGCCAACACCGCCTGCGCGGGTTCCGCGGCCCAGGCACTCGGGGCCACCAGCAGGACAAGCAGCAACCAGCGACGCGACAGCGTTCTCATTTGGGCACAAACTCCGTGACATACAATTCGGGATGATCGCGCTGCAGCCCATGCAATTTGGCCAGCAGAGCGTCCTGGGTTTCCGGAATGTCCGGATCGGGATCGATGCATTCGACCGGGCAGACGACCACGCACTGGGGCTCGTCGAAATGCCCCACGCACTCGGTGCAGCGGGCCGGATCGATCACGTAGATGGTTTCACCCATCGAGATGGCCTGATTGGGACAGGCCGGCTCACAGACGTCGCAATTGACGCAGAGCTCATTGATTTTCAGCGACATGGCGTTACTCCACGCCCGCGCCGGCGGATGAGAACCAGCCCACGCGGGCGCGCGGGCCGGTCATCGGTGACACCCCTGCGGGCGCCACCCGGGCCGCGCACGAGGCGCAGCCGCCACTGCACGGGTTACTTGGCTTCGACGAAGATGTACTCGGCGCCGGTCGGCTGGATGATCGACTGGACGCGGGCGTTGTCGGCAGCCTTGCCGATGAACACCACGCGCACACCCTTCATCGAGTCCGGCGAGACGTCCTTGAACACGGCCTGGATCATGTCGGCCATCTTGGCCGAGGCCGAGGAACCGAAGGCCAGCATGTTGCCCGGCTGCACGCCACGGCCCACGGCCTGGGTGGCGCTCTCGACCTGACGCTCATACTTGGCAGCGAATTCCGGATCCGATTCCGGGGCGAGGTAGTACAGGTACGGGCTGTTGCTGATGTTGCCCATGTTCTGCACGGCCACGGCCTGCAGGTACTTCTTCCAGCCGGCATCGTCATCGGCAGCCGGGGCGACCAGCGCCTGCTGGGCTTCGACGACCGGCGCGGCCTCTTCCTTCTTGCAGGCGGTGAAGGCCAGCGCGAACGACGCGATCAACATGGCACGCATGGTGTTGTTCATGGAATTCCTCCCTTGGTGATTCTTGGTATGTATGGGTCTGACAGGTACTACGCTTGGCCCGACTTCGCTTCACGGACCTTGCGCAGCGCCTCAAGCACTGCGGACGGCACAAAGCCGGACACGTCGCCGCCCAGGCGGGCGATCTCGCGGACCAGCGAAGACGAAATGAAGCTGTGTTGCTCGGCCGGGGTCAGAAACAGGGTCTCGACCTCCGGGATCAGATGGCGGTTCATGCTCGCCATCTGGAATTCGTATTCGAAATCGGACACCGCGCGCAGGCCGCGCAGCAGGATGCCGCCCTGCACCGAGCGCACGAAATGCGCCAGCAGGGTGTCGAAACCACGCACTTCGACGTTGCGGTTGTGGCCCAGCGCATCGCGGGCCAGCTGCACGCGCTGCTCCAGCGGCAGGGTCGGCCCCTTGGACGGACTCTGCGCCACGCCCACCACCACCTTCTCGAACAGGGGTGCAGCGCGGTTCACCAGATCGATGTGACCGTTGGTGATCGGATCGAAGGTGCCCGGGTAGACAGCAATGCGGCGGTTGGCCACGGTCATACGTCAGCTACGCGTGTTGGTCTGGTGAAAGTGTAGCAGTGGCGCGGCGATACAGGGCAAAACGGACCTCCCGGGTGCCCCCCTCGCGGTGCAGCAGCCACGGCGCAGGCATCTTCGGCGCCTGATCGGCCGGCGATTCCACGTACAGCCAGGCATCGGCGGCCAGATGCGACGGCAGCCCGGCGATCACCGCCTCCCACAGCCCATCGGCGAACGGCGGATCGATGAACACGATGTCCGCCAGCGCCCCGGCGGGCTGCCGCAGCCACTGCAGCGCATCGGCCTGGACCACCGCGATCTGGTCCTGCGCCCCCAGCTTCGCGACCGACTCGCGCAATTGGCGGCACAAGGCGACATCCCGCTCCACCAGCGTCGCCTGCGCCGCCCCCCGCGACACCGCCTCCAGCCCCAGCGCCCCACTCCCGGCGAACAGATCCAGCACCCGCGCCCCGCCCAGCCGCGGCATCAGCCAATTGAACAGCGTCTCCCGCACCCGGTCACTGCTAGGCCGCAGCCCCGGCGACAGCGGCACCGGCAGCTTCGTATTGCGCCACCTGCCCCCGATGATCCGCACCTGGCCCACGGCGGCCGGCGGCTGACGCGGCTTCATGCGCGGCTCCGGCGATGGATGGCGATGGGATGGGCGAACGGGCGGGAAAGAGTCATAAGCACAAAGGACAGGTCATTCAGAACGACATTCTAGGTTGTAGCGGTAAGAGCCGCCTCGTTCGCTGACCAAATCATGTGCCGGGACAACGGTATCCAGATCCAACCGCACCACACGCGAGTCCTGACAGGAGGATGGCGGGTACGGGGTGCCGGGACCGTTGGGCAGCATGGATGCTGCCCACGAGCCCCCACGGACGGGTTTACGGCGGGTCCCGGCATCCCGTACCCGCCGTCCTCCCCACGTACGAGGGAAGGCGCCTTGCCCTGCAGCACCTCTTGAATTCGGGACAATCCACCCCTACCCCTTGAGCCAGCCGCCGCGCCGGGCGCGGCAATGTCCCAAGGAGCAACACGACCCATGACCGTGCAGACCCAAAAAGAAACCCTGGGCTTCCAGACCGAAGTCAAACAGCTGCTGCAGCTGATGATTCACTCGCTGTACTCCAACAAGGAAATCTTCCTTCGCGAGCTCATCTCCAACGCCGCCGACGCCTCGGACAAACTGCGCTTCGAAGCGCTGACCCAGCCGGCCCTGCTCGAGAACGACGGCGAACTGCGCATCCGCGTCAGCTTCGACGCCACCGCCAACACCCTGACCATCGACGACAACGGCATCGGCATGAGCCGTGACGAAGCGATCGCCCACCTGGGCACCATCGCCAAGTCCGGCACCGGCGACTTCCTGCGCCAGCTCTCCGGTGACCAGAAGAAGGATTCCCAGCTGATCGGCCAGTTCGGCGTCGGCTTCTACAGCGCCTTCATCGTCGCCGACCAGGTGGACGTCTACTCCCGTCGCGCCGGCCTGCCCGCCAACGAGGGCGTGCACTGGTCTTCGCGCGGCGAAGGCGAGTTCGACGTGGAAAGCATCGACAAGCCCGAGCGCGGCACCCGCATCGTGCTGCACCTGAAGGACGACCAGCGCGACTTTGCCGATGGCTGGCGCCTGCGCGGCATCATCAAGAAGTACTCCGACCACATCGGCCTGCCGATCCAGATGGTCAAGGAACACCACGGCGAAGACGCCCCGGCCGAGATCGAATGGGAGACCGTGAACCGTGCCAGCGCCCTGTGGACCCGCCCGCGCACCGAGATCACCGACGCCGAGTACCAGGAGTTCTACAAGCACGCCGCGCACGACCATCAGGATCCGCTGGCGTGGAGCCACAACAAGGTCGAAGGCAAGCTCGAGTACACCTCGCTGCTGTACGTCCCCGGCCATGCCCCGTTCGACCTGTACCACCGCGACGCGCCCAAGGGCCTGAAGCTTTACGTGCAGCGCGTGTTCGTGATGGACCAGGCCGAGCAGTTCCTGCCGCTGTATCTGCGTTTCATCAAGGGTGTGGTGGATTCCAACGATCTGTCGTTGAACGTCTCGCGCGAGATCCTGCAGTCCGGCCCGGTCATCGATTCGATGAAGTCGGCGCTGACCAAGCGCTCGCTGGACATGCTGGACAAGCTGGCCAAGGACAAGCCGGAGGTCTATGCCGGCTTCTGGAAGCAGTTCGGCCAGGTGCTCAAGGAAGGTCCGGCCGAAGACTATGGCAATCGCGAGAAGATCGCCGGCCTGCTGCGCTTCGCCTCCACCCAGGACGACAGCGGCGAGCCCAGCGTGTCGCTGGCCGACTACGTGAGCCGCATGATCGAAGGCCAGGACAAGATCTACTTCCTGACCGGCGACAGCCACACCCAGGTCAAGGACAGCCCGCACCTGGAAGTCTTCCGCAAGAAGGGCGTGGAAGTGCTGCTGCTCACCGACCGCATCGACGAGTGGCTGATGGGGTACCTGACCGAATTCGACGGCAAGTCGTTCGTGGATGTCGCGCGTGGCGATCTGGACCTGGGCGCGCTGGAAAGCGCCGAAGACAAGCAGGCGCAGGAAGCCGTCGCCAAGGACAAGCAGGCACTGGTGGACCGCATCAAGAGCGCACTGGGTGACGACGTGGCCGACGTGCGCGTCTCGCACCGCCTGACCGATTCCCCGGCGATCCTGGCCATCGGCGAACAGGACCTGGGCCTGCAGATGCGCCAGATCCTGGAAGCCAGCGGCCAGAAGGTGCCCGACAGTAAGCCGGTGTTCGAGTTCAACCCGGGCCATCCGCTGATCGGCAAGCTGGATCAGGAAGGCGATGCCGCGCGCTTCGACGATCTGAGCCGCGTGCTGTTCGATCAGGCCGCGCTGGCCGCGGGCGACACGCTGAAGGACCCGGCCGCGTATGTGCGCCGGCTCAACAAGCTGCTGCTGGAGCTGTCGGCGTAAGTCGTGCTGCAGGTGGGTGCCGGCCACGTGCCGGCGCCTGCTGCCGACGATGATGCGTGGCGCTGGGCAGTGCCCGGCACCACCGGCGGGCTCAGGCCCAGCGGTCGAGCAAGGTGCCCAGCATCTCGTCCTGGCGCCGGACCACGGTCGCGTTGGCAGCAAACGCCAGCGCCGCCTGCCTGGCAGTGAGCAGGTCCGCGATCGGCGCGTTGGGATCGTCCGGTGCGGCGACCACGGAGGCGGTAACACCGCCTCCTGCTGTTGCGGCCAGCGCGACACCCAGGCGGGTGGAATCGGCCACCGGCAGCCGTGCCACGTTGGAGGCGGCCGCCTGCACGCCCAGCGAGGCGGCACGCATGCCGGCACTGGCAATGGACATCACGCTCATCGTTCACCGTTTCGCTGTACTGGCCGCGCCCACATGGCGCAGCCCTTCACAACCGGTAACGGCCGCTTCGGCCATTACTTGAGTCCCGCCCCACCGCACCTGCACGCCCATGGGCCTTCGGGGCGCAGTGGTAGCATACCCCTCTGATTTCAGCGTCTTTTGCCAATGCTCAGCTTCTTCCGTCGCAAAAAGCCCCAGGACGCCCCGCAAGAGGCGGCCAAGACCCAGCACTACTCCACCGAGGAGCTGGCTGCCGCGTTCCCGCAGGCCACTCCCGAGCCTGCGACACCGCCGGCGCCTGCGCCGCTGCCGCCCGTGGCGGAAACCCCTGTTCCCGCTGCCGAGCCGGCCGCTCCGGTAGAGCGCGTGATCGCGCCGACGCCGGTGGTGCCTGCGCCTGTGGTTCCCGCGCCGGTTGTGCCTGCCCCTGTGGTGCCCGCCCCCGTAGTGGCTGCGCCGCTGGCACGGGCCCCGGTTGCGCCCGCACCCGTGGTGACTGCCCCGGTTGCGCCGGAACCGATCGTCCCCGCGCCTGCGGTGACCGCACCGGTTCAAGCACCGATCGCGCCGGTAAGCGCACCCGCGCCCGCTGTCGTCGCGCCGCTGGCCGTCACCCCGACGGCTCCGGTTGCTCCAGCCCCGGTCGCCCCGACCATCGTGACCGAGCGCCCGTCCTCCCAGGACATGGCCCCCGCCGCCGCCGGCAAGAGCGGCTGGCGCGAGCGGCTGCGCAACAGCGTGATCGCACGCAGCTTCGGCGGCCTGTTCTCGCGCAATCCCAAGCTCGATGACGACCTGCTCGATGAACTGGAAACTGCGCTGATCACTGCCGATGTCGGCGTCGGCGCGACCACGGCGCTGGTCGAAGGCCTGCGCAAGCGCATGAAGGCGCGCGAGTTCACCGATGCCAACGCGCTGCTCACCGCGCTGCGCGCCGAGCTGATTGCGATCCTGCAGCCGGTGGCCAAGCCACTGGTGATCGACCGCACCGCCAAGCCCTTCGTGGTGCTCACCGTCGGCGTCAACGGCGTCGGCAAGACCACCACCATCGGCAAGCTCGCCAAGCGCTTCAAGGACGACGGCCACAGCCTGATGCTGGCCGCGGGCGATACCTTCCGCGCCGCTGCCGTCGCGCAGCTGCAGGCCTGGGGCGAGCGCAACGGCGTGGCCGTGGTCGCGCAGGGCCAGAACGCCGATGCGGCCTCGGTCGCCTTCGATGCACTGCAGGCCGGCAAGGCGCGCGGTACCGAGGTGCTGATCGCCGATACGGCCGGTCGCCTGCATACCCAGGCCGGCCTGATGAACGAGCTCGGCAAGATCCGCCGCGTGCTTGGCAAGATCGACGCCAATGCGCCGCATGAAGTGCTGATGGTCATCGATGGCACCACCGGCCAGAACGCGCTCTCGCAGCTGCGTCAGTTCCATGCCGCGGTCAACGTGACCGGCCTGGTGGTGACCAAGCTGGACGGCACCGCCAAGGGCGGCGTGGTGTTCGCGCTGGCGCGTGAGTTCGGCATTCCGATCCGCTTCTGCGGCATCGGCGAGCGCCCCGAGGACCTGCGCGTGTTCGATCCGGAAGCCTTTGTCGACGCACTGCTGCCGGAAGCACTCGGCGCCTGAGCCGATGTAGCCACGCACAGCGTGGCTCTACGCCTTCCTTCGGAACCTGCATGACCCGCCAGCCTCCCGCCAGCGTCCCGTTGCCGACCGACAATGTTTTTGTCACGCGGCTGCTGCACTGGTTCGACGACCACGGCCGGCATGACCTGCCGTGGCAGCACCCGCGCTCGCCGTACCGGGTGTGGCTGTCGGAGATCATGCTGCAGCAGACCCAGGTCAGCACGGTCATCCCGTACTTCCTGAAGTTCCTCGCAGTGTTCCCGACCCTGCCCGACCTGGCCGCCGCCAGCAATGATGCGGTCATGGCGCAGTGGGCCGGGCTGGGTTACTACGCCCGTGCACGCAACCTGCATGCCGCCGCACAGCGCTGTGTGGAACTGCATGGCGGCGAGCTGCCGCGCGATTTCGATGCCTTGCATGCGCTGCCGGGCATCGGCCGCAGCACCGCGGGCGCGATCCTCAGCCAGGCCTGGAATGATCGGTTCGCAATCCTGGATGGCAACGTCAAACGGGTACTGACCCGCTATCACGGCATCGAAGGGTTCCCCGGCCTGCCGGTCGTCGAAAAGCAGCTATGGGCGGTGGCCGAGGCGCACGCCCAACATGTGCCTGACACGCGCATGGTCGATTACACCCAGGCGCAGATGGACCTAGGCGCCAGTGTCTGCAGCCGCAGCAAGCCGGCCTGCGTGATCTGTCCGCTGCAGGCCACCTGCGTCGCCCGTCGCGAGGGGCGTACCGATCAGCTGCCGACGCCGAAGCCCGGCAAGACCCTGCCCGAGCGCGAGGCGGTCGCGCTGCTGCTGCGCGATACGCGCGGCCGTGTGCTGCTGCAGAAGCGGCCGGACACCGGCATCTGGGCGCAGCTGTGGACCCTGCCCCAGGCAGACAGCGGGATCGCGTTGCAGGACTGGTTCGACGCGCACATCGACGGCTCGCTGGACGATGCCGAGCCGCTGCCGGTGCTGGAGCACACCTTCAGCCACTATCGGCTGCATCTGCAGGTGCTCAAGGCCACGGTAGAGGGGCTGCGCGACGAGAAGGCTGACCTGCGCTGGGTCGCTGCCGAGGCGCTGGCCACGCTGGGCCTGCCCGCACCCATCCGCAAGTTGCTGGAGACCGGTGCACCGCCCGCTCAGCCCAAGCGCCGTACAATGCGGCGCGCAGCATCATCCCAAGACATCGAGTAACGCTATGCCCCGCACCGTTTTCTGCCAGTACGAACAACGCGACGCTGAAGGCCTGGACTTCGTGCCCTACCCCGGCGAACTGGGCCAGCGCATCTTCAACCACATCGGCAAGCCGGCGTGGGCCGCGTGGCTGGCGCACCAGACCATGCTGATCAACGAAAACCGGCTGTCGCCGCGCGATCCCAAGCACCGCGCGTTCCTGGAAGAGGAGCTGGTGAAGTACCTGTTCAGCGGTGGCGCGGAGAAGCCGGCTGGATTCGTACCGGAAGCATGATCGGCATGGATACCGACCGCCAGTCGGTGTGATCGCGATCCGGTTGCCGGCCAGCGGCCGGCACTACGGGGTTGGCGACTGCTGGCCCTCTTCACGCTCCTGCACCTGTGCCTGGCGCAGCGCTTGTTCCGAGCTGCGCAGGGCCTTGGTGTCCAGCTTGCGGATGCTGCTGATGAAGCACGGCATGTTCATCGGCCCGGGCGTGGGGTCGCGCACCAGCACTTTGTCGAAGCGGGCCGAGACACGGCCGATGCGGCTGGTCAGGCCGATTGCCGGGGCGTAGTCCAGCCCCTGGCACGGGCCGGCCAGTTCCAGCAGATAGCCTTCGCTTGGGCGCGTCCACACCGCCAGCGCGCTGTCGCCCAGCTCAGTCCATCCGGACAGGGTGCCGTACAGCGGCATGTCCTGCTGCGGCGGCCCGGCGTGGGCGCGGTAAAGATCGAGCTTCTGCGCGGTGGACAACCGGCCGGTACTGGCACACGCGGCCAGGCCGAGGCACAGGGCCGCGATGGCAAGGGTCTGCTTCATGACGCCTCCTGCTGGGGACTGTGCGGCGATCATGCGCCGCCCGGCGTGGTCCCGGCGAGAGGACCCCGCCGGGTGTTCAGCGATCATGCGGGCAGCGGCGCCCGCTCAGACCTCGCTGTGCGCGAGGCTGTGCAGCCGCCCTTCGCGCAGTTCCAGCACGCGGTCCAACTTGCGTGCCAGCGAGCGGTCATGGGTCACCAGCACCAGGCTGGTGTGGTGCGCGCGGTTGAGCTCAAGCATCAGCTCGAACACGGTCGCGGCGGTCTTGTCGTCCAGGTTGCCGGTCGGCTCGTCGCCGAGCACGCAGGCCGGGCGGTTGACCAGCGCGCGGGCTACGGCCGCACGCTGGCGCTCACCGCCGGACAGCTCGCCCGGCTTGTGGTCCAGGCGATGACCCAGGCCGACCGATTCCAGCAGCGCCTGCGCACGGGTGCGCGCGTCGACCACTTCTTCGCCACCCAGCAACACCGGCATCATCACGTTTTCCAGCGCGGTGAATTCGGGCAGCAGGTGATGGAACTGGTACACGAAGCCGAGCGCGCGGTTGCGCAGCTGGCCGCGCTGGCTGTCGGACAGGCCGGACATGGGCTGGCCGGCCACGTAGACCTCGCCCGCCGTCGGCGTATCCAGGCCACCGAGCAGATGCAGCAGGGTGCTCTTGCCGGCGCCGGAGGCACCGATGATGGCCACGGTCTCGCCGGCCGCCACGCGCAGGTCCAGCCCGTTGAACACGGGGGTCTGCATGCGGCCTTCGGCATAGGTCTTGGCCAGCGCTTCGGCGCGGATGACTTCCTGGCCCAGGGTGAGTGCTTCATTCATAACGCAGGGCCTCCGCCGGCTGGGTGCGTGCCGCGCGCCAGGCGGGATACAGGGTGGCAAGGAAGCTCATGATCAGCGCCACGGCGGTGATCACGATGATGTCCGGGGTCTGCATGTCGGTCGGCAGGCCGGTGATGTAGTAAACGTCCTCCGGCAGCAGCTTGACGTTGAACAGCGTCTCGATCGCGCCGAGGATGCGCTCCAGGTTCAAGGTCAGGGTGATGCCGCCGATCACGCCGAGCACGGTGCCGAAGATGCCGATCAGCGAGCCCTGCACCATGAACACCTGCATGACGCCGCCCGGGGTGAGGCCAAGGGTGCGCAGGATCGCGATGTCGGCCTGCTTGTCGGTGACCAGCATCACCTGCGAGGAGACCAGGTTGAAGGCGCCCATGGCGATGATCAGCGAGAGCAGGATGCCCATCACTACCTTCTCCATGCGCAGCGAGTGATACAGGTTGGCGTTCTGCTGGGTCCAGTCGCTGACCCGGTAGGCACCGGTCAGGTTGTGGGCCAGATCGACACCGACGTCCAGCGCCTTGTCCATGTCGTGCAGCTTCAGGCGCACGCCGGTGACGCCATCGATGCGCAGCACCTTTTCCAGATCGGCCATGTTGGCGTAGGCCACGCCACGGTCGACCTCGTTGTAGCCGGCTTCGAAAATGCCGCTGACGGTGAAGCGCTTCATGCGCGGAATCGCGCCGATCGGCGTGCCCTGCACTTCAGCCAGCGTCACCAGCACGGTATCGCCGACGCCGACCCCAAGGTAGATCGCCAGTTCCTGGCCGACCAGCAGGTTGTAGCTGCCTGCGGTCAGGCTGTCGAAGCTGCCTTTCTTGACCTTCTGGTTGATCACCGAGACGTTCGGCTCCAGCGCCGGGTCGATGCCCTGCACGATGGCGCCCTGCACGCGGGGACCGCTGAGCATGGCCTGGATTTCGATGTACGGCGCAGCACCGGCGACGCGCGGATCCTTCTTGGCCACCTCCACCGCATGCGCCCAGTCGGCCATCGGTGCGCCGTCGGTGGTGATGGTGGTATGCGCGGTCATCTGCAGCAGGCGATCGCGGATTTCCTTCTGGAAACCGCTCATGACCGCCAGCGTGGTGATCAGCACGGTCACGCCCAGGGCAATGCCGAGGATCGAGGCCATGGAGATGAAGGAGATGAAGCCGTTGCGGCGTTTGGCGCGCAGGTAACGCAGGCCAATCGAGACAGGTATGGGTTTGAACATGCAGGTACGCCGGACAATTCAGGCTATGGTGCCACTGCAGGGGGTGAACGGGAAATGCAGTGTGCCCGGACGGCTAGTCGCAGTTCACGTCCCTCCGCCTGCGGAAGGGTATCGGGCCAGAACAAGCGCCAGTGGCGGCGCCCGTCCTGCCGCCAGCCCAGCTGCACCAGCGGGCCACGGCGCCGCATCTGCACCTCCTCCACCGGCTCGCCATCGACCTGTGCCGGGTCTTCGCCCGCCGGAATCACAAAGACACACCCCGGGCGGCGCGCATACCGCCACGCCTCCCACCACGTGCCGGCCAGCGCCAGCACGCCCAGCGCCAGGCCCCACGGCGCGGGCAGATCGGTCGCCCACAACGCCCAGGGCATCAACGCGCCCATGGCGATCAGCGCGCGGCACTGCCAGCGCGAGGGAGACCACTCACGCTGGAAGGGCGCGGATCCTGGCGATGAGGGCGGCGGGCGCGGCATGCGGGCACTCCTCGTAACCCATGAACCAGCGCCACAACTTATCGTCCTCGCTCTCGAGCAGGAACAGGAAAACCTCGCGCTCGTCTGTCGGTGCCTGCAGCCAGCAGCGGTCCAGGTAACGGCCGAACAGCTGGTCCAGCTCGCGCATGCCGCGGCGGCAACGCCAGCGCAGCTTCTTCAGTTCGGTTGCTTCGTCCATTTTTCTGCGTTTCCAGATAAGGCAAAGCCACGCATGGCGTGGCTCTACCGTTTCGATCCTTTGTTGCAGGGCCACGCATGGCGTGGCGCTACAGGGCACGTCTGGATCAGGCGCGACGCGCCATCATCAGCTTCTTGATCTCGGCAATGGCCAGCGCCGGGTTCAGGCCCTTCGGGCACGTCCGCGAGCAGTTCATGATGGTGTGGCAGCGGTACAGCTTGAACGGGTCTTCCAGCTCGTCCAGGCGCGCACCGGTGTCCTCATCGCGCGAGTCGATGATCCAGCGGTAGGCCTGCAGCAGGATGGCCGGGCCCAGGTAACGCTCGCCGTTCCACCAGTAGCTCGGGCAGCTGGTCGAGCAGCACGCGCACAGGATGCACTCGTACAGGCCATCCAGCTTCTTGCGGTCTTCCGGCGACTGCAGACGCTCGCGATCCGGCGGCGGCGGGGTCTGGGTGCGGATCCACGGCTTGATCGAGGCGTACTGCGCGTAGAAGTGGGTCAGGTCCGGCACCAGATCCTTGACCACGCTCATGTGCGGCAGCGGGTAGATCGGCACTTCGGCCTTGCCGCAATCGGCGATGGCGCGGGTGCAGGCCAGCGTGTTGGTGCCGTCGATGTTCATCGCGCACGAACCGCAGATGCCCTCGCGGCACGACCGACGGAAGGTCAGGGTCGGATCGATCTCGTTCTTGATCTTGATCAGCGCGTCCAGGACCATCGGGCCGCAGGCGTCCAGATCGATCTCATACGTATCGGTGCGCGGATTGCTGTCGTCGTCGGGACTCCAGCGGTAGATCTTGAAGGTGCGGGTGTTCTTCGCACCGGACTGGGCGGGGAAGTGCTTGCCCTTTCCGATCTTGGAATTCTTGGGGAGGGAAAACTCGGCCATGGCTGTTCTCGTTGGCTCAGGCGGCTCGCGCTGCGGGGCAGGCGCGGGTAGCACGGAAGATGAGGAAGTCGACACCGCCGGCCAGCGGCGCACGCGCCACCCCACCCGTGCGGATGGTGGCGGTCGCGAGCGCTGCGTGGACGGAGGTCATGCCGCAGGTCTCTTAGTAAACGCGCGGCTTGGGCGGGACGACGTCCACGTCCTTGCTCAGCGTGTACATGTGGACCGGGCGGTAATCGAACTCGCACTTGCCGTTCTCGTCGACGTTGACCAGCGTGTGCTTCTGCCAGTTGACGTCATCGCGGTCCGGGAAGTCCTCATGCGCATGCGCGCCACGGCTTTCCTTGCGCTGTTCGGCCGAGTTGATCGTCGCCACCGCGTTGAGCAGCAGGTTGTTCAGCTCGTAGGTTTCGATCAGGTCCGAGTTCCACACCAGCGAACGGTCGGAGACCTTGACGTCCTGGAAGGAGTCGAAGATCTCGGCCATCTTGGCGCAGCCCTCTTCCAGCGTCTTGCTGGTACGGAACACCGCCGCATCGTTCTGCATGGTGCGCTGCATGCGATCGCGGATGACCGAGGTCGGGGTGTCGCCGTTGGCGTAGCGCAGCTTGTCGAGCAGGCCCAGGGCCTTGTCGCAGGCATCGGACGGCAGGGACTTGTGCGGCTGGCCCGGCTTGATGGTGTCGGCGCAGCGATTGGCCACCGCACGGCCGAACACGACCAGATCCAGCAGCGAGTTCGAGCCCAGGCGGTTGGCGCCGTGCACGGACACGCAGGCCGCTTCGCCGATGGCGTACAGGCCCGGCACGACCGCATCGGGGTTGTCGCCGACCTTGCGCACGACTTCGCCGTGGTAGTTGGTCGGGATGCCACCCATGTTGTAGTGCACGGTCGGGATGACCGGAATCGGCTGCCTGTGCACGTCCACGCCGGCGAAGATGCGGGCGCTTTCAGCGATGCCCGGCAGCTTGTCGTCGATGACGCCCGGGCCGAGGTGGGTCAGGTCGAGCAGGATGTGATCCTTGTGCTCGCCGACGCCACGGCCTTCGCGGATCTCGATGGTCATCGAACGCGACACCACGTCGCGCGAGGCCAGATCCTTGTAGTGCGGTGCATAGCGCTCCATGAAGCGCTCGCCGTTGCTGTTGCGCAGGATGCCGCCTTCGCCGCGCACGCCTTCGGTGATCAGGCAGCCCGCGCCGTAGATACCGGTGGGGTGGAACTGCACGAACTCCATGTCCTGCATCGGCAGGCCGGCACGCATGACCAGACCGCCGCCGTCGCCGGTGCAGGTGTGGGCCGAGGTCGCGCTGAAGTAGGCGCGGCCGTAGCCGCCGGTGGCCAGCACCACGCCATGGGCACGGAACAGGTGCAGCGAGCCGTCGGCCATGTCCAGCGCGAGCACGCCGCGGCAGACGCCTTCCTCATCGAAGATCAGGTCGAGGGCGAAGTACTCGATCATGAAGCGCGCGTTGTGCGCCAGCGACTGCTGGTACAGCGTATGCAGCATGGCGTGGCCGGTACGGTCGGCCGCGGCGCAGGTGCGCTGCGCGGACGGGCCTTCGCCGTACTTGGTGGTCATGCCGCCGAACGGGCGCTGGTAGATCTTGCCGTCTTCGGTACGGCTGAACGGCACACCGTAGTGTTCCAGTTCGATGATGGCCGGAATCGCTTCGCGGCACATGTACTCGATGGCGTCCTGGTCACCCAGCCAATCCGAGCCCTTGATGGTGTCGAAGAAGTGGTAGCGCCAGTCGTCTTCACCCATGTTGCCCAGCGCGGCGGAAATACCGCCCTGCGCGGCCACGGTGTGCGAACGGGTCGGGAAGACCTTGGTCAGGCAGACCGTCTGCAGGCCCTTGGCGGCAAGACCGAACGTGGCGCGCAGGCCAGCACCGCCGGCGCCGACCACGACCATGTCGTACTTGTGTTCCGTAATCTTGTAAGCGGACATCTAATCTGGATTCCTGTCTTGGTGCCTGGACTCAGGCGACGCCGAGCGCGATGCGGGCGACCGCAAAAACACTGACGATCCCGCCGAGCACGGCGATGAACTTCACCGTGGTCTGCAGCGCCAGGGCCAGCAGCGAATTGTGGATGTAGTCTTCCAGCACGACCTGCAGGCCGAGCTGGGCATGCCAGAACATCGCGACCAGGAAGCCGACCAGCAGCACCGCGTTCCACGGCTTGGACACCGCGTCGGTGGCGGTCACGTAATCGGCGCCGATCAGGCTCAGCACGAACACCAGGAACCAGATGGTCAGGCCGACCAGCGCGGTGGCGGTCAGGCGCTGCATCACGAAGTGCTCGGTGCCGGTCTTGGCGGCGCCCAGGCCACGCACGTTCTTCAGCGGGGTACGGTACTTGTTCATGCGGCCGCTCCCAGGAAGACATAGGCCCAGATCAGGGCAGTGATCACCAGGCTGGCGAAGACCGAGACCCAGCTGCTGCGCACGAAGGCGGGAATGGAGAAGCCGATCGCGAAGTCCTGCACGATATGGCGGATGCCATTGCACAGGTGGTAGGCGAAGGCCCAGGTCCAGGCGAACAGGAAGAGCTTGCCGTACCAGCTACCGGCGTGGCCGGTGAAGCAGTTCCAGGATTCAGGACCCATCATCAGGGCGAGCAGGCCGCCGGCAATGATCAGGGCTCCAACAGACAGAAAGATGCCGGTCGCTCGATGCAGAATCGAGGTGGCCATCTGAATCTGCCAGCGATACACCTGAAGGTGCGGGGAAAGGGGACGTTCTCTGGCGGCCATTCGCTGGGCTCGTTATCTCGGCTGGGCGGCGCAATGCCGCGTTGGCTCAATGCTGATCAAAAATCGATGCAGCGTCCGTTTTTTTCCCAATCTCCGTACCGCACCGGATCAAGTCCGCCGCGGCCGCCGATTTCCAAAGGCACTGCCGGCGTGTCGGAGAGCGGTTGCTCCTCCGGTACCAGCGTGCCTTCAGCTTCAGAATCTGGAGTGGGGGTTGTTTGGCCTATCATGGGTGTTCTCGCAACGCACAAATTTTAGACCCCGTTCACGTGCCTGACAACCTGCCCTCCGATTTCGCCGGCTTTTCGCGCCTCCCCGGTCACCAGCTGCTCAGCCTCAGCGGTGCCGATGCGGCCGCGTTCGCCCATGCCCAATTCTCCAGCGACGTCACCGCCCTGCCCCTGCGGCATTGGCAGTGGAGTGCTTGGCTGACGGCCAAGGGCCGCACCATTGCTGTGTTCCAGCTGTTGCGGCTGGAGGATGAGCGCATCGTGCTGGTGCTCGCCGATGGCGACGCCGATGCGATTGCGTCGCAGTTGCAGCGTTTCGTGTTCCGCCGCAAGGTGCGGATCGAGGTGCGCGACGACCTCGCCGTCGTGGCCAGCTTCACCGCGCCGGAAGCGGCCTCCGGTGCCGCGATTGCGCAACTTGCCGGTGAAAACCTGGAACTGGACCTGGGCAGCGATGCGCTTCCGCGCAGTCTGCGGATCGGTGCGGCCGATGCCATGGCCGCTGCGGCCGACAGTGCGGATATCGCGCTGGCCTGGCGCCAGTCCGACCTGCGCTACGGCCTGCCACGCCTGGATGCCGATCAGCGCGAACAGTGGACGCCGCAGCAGCTCGGGCTGGACCGCCTGAACGGGTACAGCGTCAAGAAGGGCTGCTACCCGGGCCAGGAAATCGTGGCCCGCACCCATTTCCTCGGCAAGGCCAAGCGCGCCTTGCAGCTGCTGCGGGTCGTGGAGGGCACGACCAGCGGCACGCAGGTGCATCAAAATGACGCCGCGATCGGCACTGTGGCCTCGGTGGCCGGTGACCTGGCCCTGGCAGTGCTCCCGCTGGAGATCGCGCCCGAACCGTTGACGGTTGGCGGGGTTGAAGCCGCCCACCTGCCCTTGCTGGACGGTCTGGCGCGGTAAGGGCAAGCATCGCGGTCACCACCAACGGCCGTGACCTACAGCCCGGTAGTGCCGGCCGCTGGCCGGCAATCCCGTAACCCCTCCGCGCCTTACGCGTCCTTCAGACGCTCGCCGGTTTGCGCATCAAAGAAATGCAGACCCTGTGGGTGGATCGCCACGCGGATCGGCTCGCCCACCGCCGGCAACGCCTGCGGCGCCACGCGCATCACCAACGGCTGGCCGCCACTGGTCATGTTGACGAAGATCTCGTTGCCGACCGGTTCGATGCCGTCGATCATCGCCTCGAACGCAGTCGCATCCCCGGCGGCGGCCGGCTGCAGATGCTCCGGGCGCACGCCCACAGCGACCGCCTTGCCGACCCAGTTCTGATCGATACGCGCCTGGCCCAGCGGGGCGGTCAGTGCGGCGTCCTGCACGGCGAAGCCGCTGTCGGTGCGCTGCAGGGTGCCGCGCAGCACGTTCATCGCCGGGCTGCCGAGGAAGCCGGCCACGAACAGATTGGCCGGACGGTCGTACAGCGCCATCGGCGTATCGATCTGCTGGATCACGCCATCCTTGAGCACCACGATGCGCTGGCCCAGGGTCATGGCTTCGACCTGGTCGTGCGTCACGTAGATCATGGTGGTGCCGAGCTTGCGGTGCAGCTGCGCGATTTCCGTGCGCACGCTGTGGCGCAGCTTGGCATCCAGGTTGGACAGCGGCTCATCCAGCAGGAACACCGCCGGCTCGCGCACCAGCGCCCGGCCCAGCGCAACACGCTGGCGCTGGCCGCCGGACATCGCCTTGGGCAGCTTGTCGAGCATCTCGGTCAGGCCGAGGGTTTCGGCCGCCTCGCTGACCCGCTTGCTGATCGTCGCCTTGTCGTGGCCGCGCAGCTTCAGGCCGAAGGCCAGATTCTCGGCAACGGTCATATGCGGGTAGAGCGCGTAGCTCTGGAACACCATCGCGATGTCACGATCCTTGGGCGCCACGTCGTTGACCACGCGGTCGCCGATCGTCAGCGTGCCGCCGCTGATCTCTTCCAGCCCGGCGACCATGCGCAGCAGTGTGGACTTGCCACACCCGGACGGCCCCACCAGCACCATCAATTCACCATCGGCCACTTCGAAGGTTGCGCCCTGCACGGCCACCTGACCGTTGTCATAGACCTTGCGAACGCCCTGCAGCTGCACTTTTGCCATATCACCATTCCAGTCCGCCCGGTCTCCGGGCTGTTATGCGGAACTGCCTTCGGCCCTCCCGATGGCAGGTCGATGGCGTGGTGCCGCATGACGGCGACCACTGCAATCGAATACAGTCTGCGCATTCTGCCATGTAAACGTTTTCACGTGGCACTATCCGATGGTCGGCCGTGACCTGACTGCCGGGGAAGATGCGAAATCTCTCCCGACACCGGGTCGGCAGGCCATCATGTCGGGCAGACAAGCTGCCCCGCCCGACCCCCGAGAACATAGACGAGAAGCGATTGACAACGATGTCACCCGGATCTGAAACTCGAGCGATGCACGACACCCTTTTCCTGTTTGGCGCCACAGGTGACCTGGCCCAGCGCTATCTGTTCCCCTCGCTGCTGCGACTCCTCGGCGACGGCCTGCTCCCGGAAGACTTCAAAATCCGCGCGCTTGCGCTGTCGCCGCACGACACCGAGGCCTTCCGCGAAATCCTGCGCCCGCGCCTGCAGCAGGCCATGCCCATGGCCAGTCAGGACGACATCCACTCGCTGCTGCAGCGCATCGACTACCGTTCGGTGGACCTGCGCAATCCCGAGTCGGTGGCCGAATCGGTGCATGACCTGGTCGACCGCCATTGCGTGAGCTACCTGGCGATTCCACCGGGCCTGTACATCTCCACCTGCGAGGGTCTGGCCAAGGGCGGCGCACTGGCCGCCCCGCACCGTCTGATGCTGGAAAAGCCGATCGGCAGCGACAGCGCCAGTGCCGAGGAGATCATCTCCACCATCGGGCAGTGGATCGACGAAGACCGCGTGTTCCGACTGGATCACTACCTGGGCAAGGCCGCGGTGCAGAACCTGATCGCGCTGCGCTTCGGCAACACGCTGCTCGAGGCGGTCTGGAACCGCAACTACATCGAATCGGTGCACATCCTGGTCGCCGAGAGCGAAGGCGTGGACGGTCGCGACGCGTACTACGCCCGCTCCGGCGCGCTGCGTGACATGGTCCAGAGCCACATCCTGCAGCTGCTGTGTCTGGTCGCGATGGAACCACCGGCCTCGCTGGAAGCCGACCGCATCCGCGATGAAAAGGTCAAAGTGCTGCGCGCCCTGCGCCCGCTGGACGCCAAGCACGCCGCGCGTGACAGCGTGCGCGGCCGCTACACCGCCGGCACCATCAACGGCCAGCCTGCGCAGGCGTACCAGCCGCCGGAAGGCAGCGACGTGGAAACCTTCGCCGGCGTCACCGCGCATATCGACAACTGGCGCTGGAGCGGCGTGCCGTTCCACCTGGTCACCGGCAAGCGCCTGGCCGAGCGCACCACGCGCGTCGTGGTCAACCTCAAGCCCGTCACCCATTGGCTGTTCGAACGCCCGCACCGCGGCAACGCCACGCCGAACCGCATCACCTTCCAGCTGCAGCCGCAGGAAAACATCGAGCTGGGCCTGATGAGCTCGCTGGCCGGCCCGGAATGGGGCGCGCTGGAACTGCACCCGCTGGAACTGGAACTGTCGGTACCGACCGGCCTGCACCGCCGCATCGCCTATGAACGCTTGTTCCTGGATGCCTTCAACGGCAACCATGCCCTGTTCGTGCGCGATGACGAAGTGCGCGCGGCCTGGGCCTGGATCGACAGCGTCAGCGATGCCTGGAAAGCGGCCAGCCTGCCGCTGCAGCCCTACCCGGCTGGCGAGTGGGGGCCGCAGGAAGCGGCCGGCTTCCTGCCGGCCGATGTGGATGCCGAGGCCGGCCGTGGTGGCCAGGCATGACGGTGGTGTCCCAACCGGTCCTCGTGGCGGATATCGGGGGTACCAACGCACGCTTCGCGCTTGCCGATACCTCACTCGATGCCCCGCTGCAGCAGGACAGCATCCGCGAGTTCCGCGTCGCCGAATTCCCCTCGCTGGGTGAAGCGGCGCGCCATTACCTGGACGAGATCGGCGCGGAGGCCAAACGCGGCGTGTTCGCCGTGGCTGGCCGCGTGGACGGCGACGAAGCACGCATCACCAATCACCCGTGGGTGATCTCGCGCATGCGCACCGCGCACATGCTCGACTTCGACGAACTGCACCTGATCAACGACTTCGCCGCGCAGGCAATGGCGATCTCGCTGCTGCAGCCGCACGACGTGATCCAGGTCGGCGGCGCAGCGTGGGTGCCGGGCAAGCCCGGCCAGCCGCGCAATTATGCGGTGATCGGCCCGGGCACCGGGCTGGGCGTGGGCGGGTTGATCCTGCGCCACGGCCGCTGCTATCCGCTGGAAACCGAGGGTGGCCACGTCAGCTTCCCGCCGGGCACGCCGGAGGAGATCCGCATTCTGGAGATCCTGTCCGAGCAGTTCGGCCGGGTCTCCAATGAGCGCCTGATCTGCGGTCCTGGCCTGGTCAACATCCACCGCGCCGTGTGCGAGATGGCCGGCATCGACCCGGGCCAGCTGCAGCCGGTGGACGTCACCGCGCGTGCACTGCATGGCGACCCGCAGGCGATGCGGACCGTGGATGTGTTCTGCGCGGTGTTCGGCGCGATCGCCGGTGACCTGGTGCTGATGCAGGGCGCCTGGGACGGCGTGTTCCTGACCGGCGGCCTGGTGCCCAAGATGCTGGATTCACTGCAGCACTCCGGCTTCCGCCAGCGCTTTGAACACAAGGGCCGCTTCTCTTCGATCATGTCCAAGGTGCCGTCACTGGCGGTGATGCACCCCAGCCCGGGCCTGCTTGGCGCAGCCGCATATGCGGCGGATGTGGAACGCGATCTGCCGGGAGGCACCGCATGAATACCCTGGATACGTCCAACCGTTTCACCCTGATCCGTCACGGCGATGCCGATGGCTGGATCGAGGCCGTGGCTGCTGAAATGGCCGCCGAACTCAACCGCGACATCGCCGAATTCGGCCGGGCGCGCATGCTGCTCTCCGGCGGCACCACGCCGGCGCCGATCTACCAGGCGCTGGCCGAGCTGGAGGTTCAATGGGACCGGGTGGAAGTGAGCCTGGTCGATGAGCGCTGGCTGTCGCCACAGGATCGCGACAGCAATGCCTGGCTGGTCCGCGAGAGCTTCCTCAACCGTGCCGATGGCGCGCATTTCGACCCGCTGGTGCGGATCGGCAAGCCGCTGCCCGAATGCGTCTACAGCGCCAACCTGCAGGCCCAGCACAGCCAGCGGCCGTGCCTGAGCGTGCTGGGCATGGGCAACGATGGCCACACCGCCTCGCTGTTCCCGGGGTCGAAGGATCTGACTCGGGCACTGGAAAGCACCCTGCCCTACGCGGCGCTGGATGCCACCGGCTGCCCCGGTGCCAATCAGTGGCCGCTGCGCATCACCCTCACCCCGCATGGCTTGAAGCAGAGCCGCCAGCGCCTGTTGCTGCTGCGTGGCAAGCAGAAGCTGGAGGTGCTCAAGCACGCGCTGGAAAGCAACAATCCGCAGCTGTATCCCATCCTCAATGCGATCGATCTCGACGGCGCGAAACTGCGCGTCCACTGGTGTGACTGAGTCGCCCCGGTGTTGTTCCGTTCGCCCTCTCATAGCCGGTAGCCAATGAGCCTGCATCCCAAACTCCATGCCATCACCGAGCGCATCGTCCAGCGCAGCGTCGCCTCGCGCGCCGCCTACCTGGCCGGTGTCGACGCGGCCCTGCGCGACGGTCCGTTCCGTTCGCGCCTGAGCTGCGGCAACCTCGCCCACGGGTTCGCCGCGTGCGGCCCGACCGACAAGTCGCGCCTGCGCGGCGGCGTGACGCCCAACCTGGGCATCATCACCGCGTACAACGACATGCTGTCGGCACATCAGCCGTTCGAGCACTACCCGGAGATCCTGCGCGAAACCGCGCGCGAACTCGGTGCGACCGCACAGGTCGCCGGTGGTGTGCCGGCGATGTGCGACGGCGTCACCCAGGGCCGCGGCGGCATGGAACTGTCGCTGTTCTCGCGCGATGTGATCGCCCAGTCCACCGCGATCGGCCTGAGCCATGACATGTTCGACGCCAGCGTCTACCTCGGCGTCTGCGACAAGATCGTGCCCGGCCTGCTGATCGGTGCACTGGCCTTCGGGCATCTGCCGGCGATCTTCCTGCCGGCCGGCCCGATGACCCCGGGCATCCCGAACAAGCAGAAGGCCGAAGTGCGCGAGCGCTATGCGGCCGGTCAGGCCACCCGCGAGGAACTGCTGGAAGCCGAAGCGGCCTCCTACCACGGCGCCGGTACCTGCACCTTCTACGGCACCGCCAACTCCAACCAGACCCTGCTCGAGGCGATGGGCGTGCAGATGCCGGGCGCTTCGTTCGTCAATCCGGATACGCCGCTGCGCGACGCACTGACCCGCCACGCCGCCGTGCGTGCGCTGGAGATCAGTGCACTGGGCGACGACTTCCGTCCGCTCGGCCGGCTGATCGACGAACGCGCGATCGTCAACGCCGTGGTCACGCTGATGGCCACCGGCGGTTCGACCAACCACACCATCCACTGGATCGCCGTGGCGCGTGCGGCCGGCATCGTGCTGACCTGGGACGACATGGACCAGCTGTCGCAGCTGATCCCGTTGCTGGCCCGCGTCTATCCGAACGGCGAAGCCGACGTGAACCGCTTCGCTGCCGCCGGCGGCACCGCGTTCGTGTTCCGCGAGCTGATGGAGGCCGGCCTGATGCATGCCGACCTGCAGACCGTGGCCGAAGGCGGCATGCACCAGTACGGCCAGGAGCCGGCACTGCGCGACGGCAAGCTGACCTACATCGATGGCGTGCGCGAGAGTGCCGATCCGGATGTGGTGCGCGGCGTGGCCAATCCGTTCGAGTCACAGGGTGGCCTGCGCCTGCTGCGCGGCAACCTCGGCCGTTCGCTGATCAAACTGTCGGCAGTGAAGCCGGAGTTCCGCACGATCGAGGCGCCGGCGGTGGTCGTCGATGCACCGCAGGTGCTGAACAAGCTGCACGCGGCGGGTGTGCTGCCACACGATTTCGTGGCGGTGGTGCGTTACCAGGGCCCGCGCTCCAACGGCATGCCGGAGCTGCATTCGCTGGCGCCGTTGCTGGGTCTGTTGCAGAACCAGGGGCGCCGGGTGGCGCTGGTCACCGATGGTCGTCTGTCCGGTGCCTCGGGCAAGTTCCCGGCGGCAATCCATATGACGCCGGAAGCCTCGCGTGGTGGTCCGCTGGCGCGCGTGCGCGAGGGCGACATCATCCGTCTGGATGGTGAGGCCGGCACGCTGGAATTGCTGGTGGATGCGGCCGAGTTCGCGGCACGCGAGCCGGCGCCGAACACTGCGCCGGCCGGGCACGATCTGGGTCGCAATCTGTTCGCGATGAGCCGCCGTCTGGTGGGTCCGGCCGATCAGGGCGCGATGTCGATTTCGTGTGGGCCGGCGGCCGATGACGGCAGCATCTGGAATTACGATGCGGAATATGAGCTTGGGCATGATGCGGCCGCTGCGGAAGCGCCGCATGAGGCGAAGGACGCCTGAGCTGACGCGGCGGTGAGTTTCCTGGTTGAGGCAGCGGGATGGCCCCAACCAGGACGCGCCGTGAACCCATCCATGGGGGCTCGTCAGCGCCATCCATGGCGCTGTAACGGTCCTGGTTGGGGCCATCCCGCTGCCTCCCGACACACTCCGGCGCGTCGTTCGCGCTGCAGACATTGATGAAAAGAAGGATTGGAAACGCATGAGCATCGCCGAACATCAGAAACGCGCTGAAACCCTGTTGAAGGCTGCCGGCATTCTGCCGGTGGTGACCGTGCATACGCTGGATCAGGCCCGTGCGGTCAGTGCGGCGTTGTTGGAGGGCGGGCTGCCGGCGATCGAGCTGACGCTGCGTACGCCGGTGGCGATGGAAGCGCTTGCCATGCTCAAGCGCGAGCTGCCGGATGTGGTGGTGGGTGCGGGCACCGTGTTGACCGTGGAGCAGATGCAGCAGTCGATCGATGCGGGTGCGGATTTCCTGGTCACGCCGGGTACGCCGGCGCACATGGCCGACGCGTTGGCGCAGGCGCCGTTGCCGGTGGTTCCGGGCGCGGCCTCGCCGACGGAAATGCTGGCGCTGTATGCGCGCGGCTTCCGGGTGTGCAAGTTGTTCCCGGCCTCGGCCGTGGGTGGGCTGGCGATGATCAAGGGGCTGGCCGGTCCGATCCCGGATCTGAAGCTGTGCCCGACCGGTGGCATCACCGAAGACACGGCAGCCGAGTACCTGGAGCAGAAGAACGTGGTCTGCATCGGCGGTTCGTGGATGGTGCCGGGCGGTTGGATCGAGCGCGGCGAGTGGGACAAGGTGCGCGAGAGTGCGGCCCAGGCCGCGAAGATCGTCGCGCGGGTCCGCGCGCACTGAACCAAAACGCCCGGGCATGCCCGGGCGTTTTTTTATCTGCCGCCAGCGCGCGGTTACATCGGGCGTGCCGGATCCACCAGGCCGTACTGGCTGGCCATGCGTGCCAGCGCGATGTTGTCGTTGATGCCCATCTTCTCGAACAGACGTGCCTTGTGCGTGTTGACGGTCTTCGCGCTCAGGCTCAGGCGCTTGGCGATGTCTTCCTGGCGCAGGCCCTGGGTGAGCAGCAGGGCGACTTCCAGTTCGCGCGGGGACAGGGTGTCGAACGGCGAGTGGTTGCCTTCCACGTTCGACAGCGCCAGGTTCTGCGCGATGCTGTTGCCCAGGTAGCGGCGGCCGAGTGCGGCATCACGCACCGCGCGCAGCAGTTCCTGTGCATCGCAGGCCTTGCCGATGTAACCGGACGCGCCGGCTTCGAGCAGGCGCTTGGGCATCGGGCCGTCTTCGAGCACGGAGACGATCACTACGCGGGTACCGTGATCGCCACGGACCACGCGCTCGGTGACTTCCATGCCACTCACGCCCGGCAGGTGCAGATCGCACAGCACGACGTCGGGCCGCAGGCGGCGGATATCCGGCAGCGCATCTTCACCGCTCTCCGCCTCACCGACGACCTCGATGTCGGTCTCGTTGGAGAGGATCATCTTCATGCCCGTACGCACCAGAGCATGATCGTCCACCAGATACACTCGAATCGTCATCCGCCAACCTCGTCAAACACTGTGAACGGGGGCAAGCCTAGCCGCGGGATGTGTCGATCACAAGGAACCGGGTTCCCCATCATCGCGTTCTGGTCCGCGCATCACAGACGTGCTGTCCTGCCCCTCCCCCTGCGCCTCTCATCCTAGCCTGTTCCAAAGGTACAGCCTATCGATGCGGCCCGCCTTCATGCCGTTTTCGGCCAGTTTACCGCCGTAATGCCCTCAGTGGCGGTGCCGCCACGGGTGACGGCGGCGGAACATGACCAGGAAGCACCCTACCACCCACACCAGGGCGGCACACCAGCCAGCCAGGATGTCGGACGGGTAATGCACCCCCAGGTACATGCGCGAGACGCTCACCAGGACCGCAAAAGTGAGTGCGGACAGCGCCACCGGCCAGCGCCAGCGGGTGTTCCAGGACAGCAGCACCAGGGTGACGGCCAAGGTCATCGAGCCCATGGCATGGCCGCTGGGGAAGCTGAAGGTGCTCTCCGGGGCGATGGACTCCCACAGGCTGGGGCGATCGCGCTGGAAGAAGCGTTTGCTGCCCAGGTTCAGCAGGGCCGAGCCGGCAAAGCAGATCGCCACGAAACTGGCCTCGCGCCAGCGTTTGCGCCAGGCCAGCAGTCCCACGATCAGTACGTCGGCCGGAATCAGGAACCACTCGTAGCCCAGCTTGGAGAGCAGCACGAAGAACCGGTCCAGGCCCGGCGAATGCAAGGCGTGCAGCTTCCACAGCAGCAGGTCGTCGAAGTAGATCGCCTCCAGCTCGTGCACTTCATCGGCCAAGGCCACGAAGCCCGCCAATGGCAGCAGCACGCCGACGAACAGCAGCACGAAGCGCCAGGCGTTACGGCCCATCCAGTGGCGGACGCCGGCGGCCGGCTCCGCTGCGGCCAGCACCGCCGGCTTATCCAACGCGTCGGACATAGGTGCGTTCGACGTACTCATCGATCAGCGTGACGAAGTCCTGGGCGATGTTCTCGCCACGCAGGGTGACCGTCTTTTCGCCATCCACGAACACCGGCGCGGCCGGCGTTTCACCGGTGCCCGGCAGCGAGATGCCGATGTTGGCGTGGCGCGATTCGCCCGGCCCGTTGACGATGCAGCCCATGACCGCCAGGGTCATGTTCTCCGCACCCGGGTGGCTCACCTTCCAGACCGGCATTTTCTCGCGCACGTGGTTCTGCACGACCTTGGCCAGCTCCTGGAAGAACTCCGAGGTGGTCCGGCCGCAGCCGGGGCAGGCCGTGACCAGCGGCGTGAAGGCCCGCTGCCCGGTGGTCTGCAACAGCTCCTGGGCAACGATCACTTCGGCCGTGCGCGACTGACCCGGTTCGGGCGTCAGCGAGATGCGGATGGTGTCGCCGATGCCTTCCTGCAGCAGTACGGCCAGCGCCGCCGAAGAGGCGACAATGCCCTTGCTGCCGATACCCGCTTCGGTCAGGCCCAGATGCAGCGCGAAATCCGAGCGCTGGGCCAGATCGCGGTACACCGCGATCAGCTCCTGCACGCCGCTGACCTTGGCCGACAGCACGATGCGATCGCGCGGCAGGCCCAGCTCCACGGCGGTCTGAGCCGAATCCAGGGCCGAGCGGATCAGCGCTTCACGCAGCACCCGGCCAGCATCCCAGGGCTGCGCGCGCTGGCTGTTCTCGTCCATCAGGCGCGCGGCCAGGGATTGATCCAGCGAGCCCCAGTTGGCGCCGATGCGGACCGGCTTGTTGTAGCGGATCGCAAACTCGATCAGCTGCGCGAACTGGGTGTCCTTCTTCTTGCCGAAGCCCACGTTGCCCGGATTGATCCGGTACTTGGCCAGCGCCTCGGCGCAGGCCGGCTCCTGGGTCAGCAGCTGATGGCCGTTGTAATGGAAGTCGCCGATCAGGGGGACATCGATCCCCATCATCTGCAGCTTCTCCACGATCCGCGGAATGGCCGCGGCCGACTCGGGATTGTTGACGGTCAACCGCACCATCTCCGAGCCCGCACGCCACAGTTCGGCCACCTGCTTCACGCTGGAGGCGACATCGGCGGTGTCGGTGTTGGTCATGGACTGCACCACCACGGGATGGCCCCCACCCACGACCACGCCGCCGATACGGACGGGCTGGGTCTGGCGGCGGGCCCACACGGCGGAGTCGGCGGGTTGGGTCGGTCGGGTCACGGCGTCATGCATCGGCCTATTTTAGCGCGCCCAGCGCGCGGGTAGGTGCCCGCTGTTGCTTGGTACTCATGTTCCGTACCACCTGCGCCCCGCGCGCGCCCGATGCGGCCGATTGTCGCAGGCAGGTCCGGTCCGGAGCGCATACGATGTGCGGACATGACCGGTACCGACGCCCCCTTTCTCCGCACCCTGTGCAGCCTGCGCTGGCTGGCCGTGGCTGGCCAGGCCGCCACGATCCTGGTCGCCACCTGGGTGCTGGGCCTGGAGTTGCCGCAGCTGCCGCTCTGGGCCGGCGTCGCCGCGCTGACCCTGTTCAACCTGTACGCGCAGCTGCGCGTGCAGGATCCGGATACCGCACCGGTCACTGCCTTCGGCCACATCCTGGTGGATGTCACCGTGCTGACCTGGATGGTGGGCTGGAGCGGCGGCATCGCCAATCCCTTCGGCTCGCTGTTCCTGATCCTGATCGCACTGGCCGCGCTTGCCCTGCCCCTGCGCTGGACCCTGGCCGTCGCCGCAGCCTGCCTGATCGGCTATGCGGTGAGCGGGGTGTTCGGCCTGCCGCTGCCGAGCGGCTATTTCACCGGTGCGCAGATGCAGCAGTGGGGCGTGGTCTGCAACTTCCTGCTGTCGGCCACGGTGGTGCTGGTGTTCGCGACCCGGCTTGCCATCGCCCTGCGCCACCGCGAACACGAGCTGGCGATGCTGCGCGAGCGCTTCGTCCGCAACGAGGGCATCGTGGCGCTGGCGACCCACGCCGCCTCGGTGGCGCATGAACTCAATACCCCGCTGGCGACCATGACCCTGCTTGCCGACGATATCGCCGACCAGACCGAAAGCAGCGAGGTCCGCGATGATGTGGAAACCCTGCGCGAGCTGCTGGTGCAGTGCCGGGAGCGCGTGCTTGCCCTCGCCCGCCCGGCCGCCGGCGATGCCCCGGGCCGCGACGCGGTGACCCTGCCGCAGGTGCTGGAACAGTGGCGACTGGTGCGTCCGACCATCGCGCTGAAGCGCAATGAGGACGCCCCGCTCACCCTGCCGCTGGACCCGGGTATCGGGCACCTGCTGATGGTGCTGCTCAACAATGCCGCCGACGCCGGCGAGAAAGCCGATCGCCCGCAGGTGGATCTGTCGCTGCGCATCGAAGGCGATGACCTGATCGGGGAAGTCCGCGATTACGGTCATGGCTTCGACGCGCGCCAGGCGGTCCTGCCCGGCACCTTGTTCAACAGCGGCAAGACCGACGGCATGGGCGTCGGCCTGGCACTGTCCCACGCCACCATCGAACGCCTGGACGGCGAGCTGTGGATGCGCCCGGCCAATGGCGCCGGCACGCGCGTCGGCTTCCGCCTGCCCTTGTCCCCACGGGAGACTTCCGCATGACCGCTTTCATCCCCGCGCCCGGCCAGGCCAGCCATGGCCTGCTGGTCGATGACGACGAACTGTACCTGCGCACGCTGCAGCGCAGCCTGGCCCGCAAAGGGTTGGAAACGGTCACCGCCAGCGACACCGCCTCGGCCCTGTTGCTGGCCCGGCAGCAGCCGCCGGCCTACGCGCTGATCGACCTCAAGCTCGGTACGGAATCCGGCCTTGCACTGATCCAGCCGCTGCGCGCCCTGCGCGAAGACATGCGAATCCTGCTGGTGACCGGCTATGCCAGCATCGCCACCGCGGTGGAAGCGATCAAGCTTGGCGCCGATGACTACCTGCCCAAGCCGGCCACGGTGCCGATGATCCTGCGCGCGCTCGGCGAGGAAGACGATGGCCCGGCCGATGATGGTGACATGGAGCCACCGGATGCGATGACTCCGATCAGCAGGCTGCAGTGGGAACACATCCAGCAGGCGATGCATGAGACCGGCGGCAACGTGTCCGCCGCGGCGCGGCTGCTCGGCATGCACCGCCGCTCGCTGCAGCGCAAGCTGGCCAAGCGGCCCAGCCCGGAGCGTGATCCAAGCCGGTGAAGCATCATTCGCACCACGCGGCATGAGACAGGAACGGCGACCCGAAGGTCGCCGTTTTCGTTTGCCACAGGTGGGTGACCGCGGTTACCAGAACACCGTGTACAACGCGATCAGAATCGCGATCACCGCCGCACCGCCGATGTTGAAACTCATCGGCGTGGCGTAGCGCACGTCATCGGTACGGATCAGATCCTGCCCGGTACGCGCCGGCTTCCACAGCGAGATCAGCACGGCCAGCACCAGCGCCAGCAGGAACACCAGGCCGACACGGTCGATGAAGGGCAGCGACGGCCATGCCAGTTTCAGCACGATCGACAAGGCGAACGAGCCAATCGCCGCCGCCAGTGCACCGGCTTCGCTGGCCTTCTTCCAGAACAGGCCGAGCAGGAAGATCACGGTGATGCCCGGGGTGAAGAAGCCGGTGAATTCCTGGATGTACTGGAAGCCCTGGTCGAAGCTGCCCAGCAAGGGACGCGCCGTGGCGATCGCCACCAGCACCGCCACCGTCGCCGCGATGCGGCCCACGCGCACCAGCGTGGTCTGACTGCTCTGCGGACGCGCCTTGGCGTAGAAATCCAGGGTGAAAATGGTCGCCACCGAATTGATCTTCGACGCCAGCGACGCCACGATCGCGGCCACCAGCGCGGCGAAGACGAGGCCGAGGATGCCGCTGGGCAGCAGGCTCATCATGGCCGGGTAGGCACGGTCCGGCTTGCCCAGATCCGGCGCCAGCACCACCGCCGCGATGCCCGGCACCACGACCACCAGCGGCACCAGCAGTTTCAGGAAGGCCGCGAACAGCACGCCCTTCTGCGCTTCGCCGATGTCCTTGGCCGCCAGCGCGCGCTGGATGATGTACTGGTTGAAGCCCCAGTAGCTCAGATTCATGATCCACAGCCCGCCGATCAGCACGCTCAGGCCCGGCAGGTCTTTGTAGAACGGGTTGTCCGGGTGCAGGATCATCTGGAAGTGCTCCGGATGCTGATCCCACAGTTTCTGGAAGCCCCCGGGAATGCCAGCGTCGCCTCCCACCGCGTTGAGGGTGAGCGCGGTCACCAGCAGGCCGCCCAGGATCAGCAGCGAGACCTGCACGATGTCGGTCAGCGCCACGGCCTTCAGCCCGCCGTAAAGCTGGTAGAGCAGCGCGAACACGCCGATCAGCACCAGCGCCAGCATCTGGTCCATGCCGGTGACCTCGGTCACCGCGATCGAGCCCAGCCACAGGATCGAGGTCAGGTTGACGAAGACGTACAGCCCCAGCCAGAACACCGCCATCAGCGTGCGGATCCGGTTGCCGTACCGCTGCTGCAGGAACTGCGGCATCGTGTAGATGCCGTTGCGCAGGAAGATCGGCAGGAAGTACTTGCCGACGATCAGGAGGGTAAGCGCGGCCATCCATTCGTAGGAGGCAATGGCCAGGCCGATCGCATAGCCGGAGCCGGACATGCCGATGATCTGCTCGGCCGAGATGTTGGCCGCGATCAGTGAGGCACCGATGGCCCACCACGGCAGCGAACGCCCGGCCAGGAAATAGTCTTCGGCACTCTTGCTGTGCCCGGCCTTCTCGCGCGAAACCCATTGCGCCAGCACGAAGATGCCGGCCAGGTACACCAGCACGATTGCCACATCGAGTGTTGCCAATCCCACGTCATGCTCCTTATGCAACAGTGCACCGTCCCGCGCGCCGGCAAACGCGGCGCGCGGTGGTGATCAGCCCCTGCCGCGTCGGCAGGGCCCGTGTGGCTTCATCGGGTCGCGCAGGCAACCACGGTCTTGGCGTCATTGCCGGTGCCCAGCGCGATCCGCGACACCGACAGGTCCAGCGCATTGGAAGACTCCAGCACCGGCAGGCGCTCGATCTTCGACAGGTCCGCACCGGCCGCCGCGAAGCACTTCAACGGCACGCCGATCGTCTGCCATTCGCCCTCGGCGATGCCGCCCAGCGTGGGGGCCAGATCGACCCTGCCCTCGCAGCCCTGGCCGCAGCCGATCGCCAGCCCCACCGGTCCGGCAATCGCGCCAGCGCGGCGCACGGTCAGCAGCAGCTGCACATCGCCATTGCTCTCGCGGGTGAGGTCCAGCGGACGCGTGGACAGCAGCGCCATGTTCGCCTTGCCACTGCCAGACCACTGCAGGCGACGCGCATCTTCCTGCGCCTTGTGATCGACCGCGGACACTTTCAGGCTGGCATCGCTGAGCACGGCCGGGAACGTCACCGCCGGCAGTTCCGACTGCTTGACCCCGCTCAGGCGCATCGCCAGCCCGGCGGTCGGCTTGCCCTTGTTGAAGTACACACCGGCATCGCCCTGCTCACCGGTGATGCCCGAGACCTCCGGCAACGCGGCGAGGTTGCCGTTGTCGGCATAGTGCAGGCCGAAGCCGAAGGCGAACTGCGGGTCGTAGTCTTTCTGGCCGACATTGTTCTGGTACTGCACGGCGGTGCGCGGCCAGGAGAAGCTGAGCGTGCCCTTGAAGTCGTGCTGCACACTGCCGTCTGGCTTGCGCAGCAGCACATCGGCGATGCCGGCCCCTTCCGAGCCCGGCAGCCAGGCGGCCACGAACGCGTCGGACGCATTGATCTCGCGGTTCACCCACAGGGGGCGGCCGCTGAGGAACACGGTGACGACCTTGATGCCCTCACTCTTGAGCCGTTTGATCAGCTGCAGATCGCTGTCATCGCCCGGCTTGTAGGCCAGTGTGGCGATGTCGCCCTGGAACTCGGCATACGGGTTCTCGCCGACCACCACCACCGCCACATCCGGCTTGGTGCGGTATTTGCCGTCGATCGCCAGCTCGGCGCTACCACCGGCGGCGGTGACCTGCTGCTTGACCCCGTCCCAGATGCTGTCCGCATTCGGGTAGTCCGCACGCTTGGTGCCGGTGCCCTGCCAATTGAGGGTCCAGCCACCGGACTGCTTGCCCAGATCATCGGCACCGTCACCGGCGACCAGCACGCGCTGCTTCGGCGCCAGCGGCAGGACGCCGTCCTGGTTCTTCAGCAGCACCAGCGATTCGCGTACGGCCTGGCGCGCGATCGCGCGATGTTCGGGCGCGCCGAGCAGCTCGAATTTGCCACCGAGCGGGCGCGTGGACGGCTTGCCGGCCTCGAACAGACCCAGCCGCAGCTTGACCCGCAGGATGCGGCGCACCGCTTCATCCAGGCGTTCCATGCTGATCACACCGGACTTCACCGCTGCGACATTGCTTTCATAGATACCCTTCCAGCTGTCGGGCGCCATCAGCATGTCCACACCGGCGTTGAACGAGGCCGGGCAGTTGTCGTTGGTGCAGCCAGCGACCTTGCCGTGGCCGTTCCAGTCGCCGACCACGAAGCCCCCGAAGTGCATGCGCCCCTTCAGGACATCGGTCAGCATCGGCTTGTGGCCGTGCATGGACACACCGTTGAAGCTGTTGAACGAGGCCATCACGGTCTGCGCACCGGCCTGGATCGCAGGCGGGTAACCAGCCGCGTGCACATCACGCATGACCGCTTCGCTGACCTGGGTGTCGCCCTGGTCCTTGCCGTGCGTGGTGCCACCGTCGCCGGCGTAATGCTTGACCGAGGCGATCACGTGGTGGCCGTCGAGAAAGCCCGGCTGGCCAGGCACACCCTGCAGGCCTTCCACCACCTTGCCGGAGAAGCTGGCCACCACCTCGGGTGATTCGGAATAGCCCTCATACGTGCGGCCCCAGCGATCGTCCTGCGGCACGGCCACGGTGGGCGCGAAGGTCCACTCCATGCCAGTGGTGCGCGTTTCCACGGCGGTGACCTGGCCGATCTGGCGCATCAGATCGGGATTGCGGGTCGCGCCCAGGCCGATGTTGTGCGGGAACAGCGTGGCACCGACGATGTTGCTCTGGCCGTGCACCGCATCGATGCCGAAGATGATCGGGATGCCGGGGCCGCCGCTGGCCGGATCCATCGAGGCCGCGTAGTAGGCATCGGCCAGCGCGAGCCACGCCGAAGGCGGCGCATCGTACTTGCCGCCCGGATCGGAATTGCCACCGGCCAGCACCGAGCCGATGTGATACCGACGCACGTCATCGGGGGTCATGCTGGCGATATCGCCCTGCACGGTCTGCCCGACTTTCTGCTCCACGCTCATGCCCGCCATCAGCGCATCGATGCGCTTCTCCAGCGCCGGGTCGTCGGCCAGCGGCCAGGTCACTTCCGGCCAATCCTGCGGGTGGATGGCGTTGGCATCGGCCTTGTCGGCCGGCGCCGGTGCCTGCGCGGTCGTGGCAGGTGTCGTACCGCCGCAGCCGGCCAGCAGCAACACCGTGGCCGTGGTGGCCAGCGCAAGGACGTGGCGGATCGACCGCCGGTTGGAACGAAGCGAAAGCGACGGCATGTACCCTCCCAGGTATTGCACAGGCAGCAGACGGATGACGCGACTCCCCGCGCCATGACGGCCTACCTTTGGCGTTGCGCGTCACGCTGTCAATCCACCGCGCGGCTATGCCGTCGCCGCAGGCTGGTATGGGATTGGGCTATAGCCAAACTGCTGGCCCACCCTGCAATCACGGCGGTTTACGGCATACCTGGGCCGAGTGGCGCGGCGATCCGTGTTGCATCGCAGTATCCCGGGCCGCGCGCACTGCGCAGAACGCGATGCGGCCCGGACCCCACAACGCAGAACCGCCGGACAGGCCGGCGGTTCGTGATGGCACAGCATGCGCCGATGCTCAGCCCTTGAGCCGGCCCAGCAGCTCCAGCGTCACCGGATCGGTGATGGCATGCGCCTGGCCCTGCAGCGCGGGCAGCAACTGGCTGGCCAGCTGCTTGCCCAGCTCCACGCCAAACTGGTCGAAGGCGTTGATGTTCCAGATCAGCGACTGCACGTACACGGCGTGTTCGTACATGGCGATCAGCGCACCGAGCGACTGCGGGGTCAGCGCGTCGAGCAGGATCAGGGTGCTCGGGCGGCCACCGGGATACTCGCGATGGGGATCCTCGCTGCCCTGGCCATTGGCCAGCGCCTCGGTCTGCGCCAGCAGGTTGGCCATCAGCGCCTGGTGGTTGACCACGTAGGGATCATCGTTATGCACGCAGCCGATGAAGTCGGCCGGAATCACGCTGGTGCCCTGGTGCAGCGCCTGGAAGAAACTGTGCTGCACATCGGTGCCCGCCCCGCCCCACCACACCGGCACGGTGTCGCTGGCGACCGGGCTGCCATCGAGCTGCACGCGCTTGCCCAGGCTTTCCATCACCAGCTGCTGCAGGTAGGCCGGCAGCAGCGCCAGCCGCTGGTCATAGGTCATCACCGCATGCGTGGCATGGCCGAGCAGGTTGCGGTTCCAGATATCGGTCAGTGCATGCAGGACCGGCAGGTTCTGCGCCAGGGGTGCGGTCAGGGCGTGTTCGTCCATCTGCGCCGCGCCCTCGAGCAGCTGCTCGAAACGCGTGAAGCCGATCGCCAGCGCGATCGGGAAACCGACCGCCGACCACAGCGAGTAGCGCCCGCCCACCCAGTCCCACATCGGCAGCACGCGGCCGGCGGCGATCGAGAAGGCTTTTGCCGCACGCTCCGGGTTGGCGCTGACTGCATACAGGCGCTCGCTGCCACCCAGCCAGTCGTGCAGGATCTGCCCGTTGAGCAGGGTCTCCTGGGTGCCGAAGGTCTTGGAGATCAGGATGCCGGCCGTGGTGGCCGGGTCCAGCGTGGCGAGCGTGCGCTGCATCGCGGCGCCGTCCACGTTCGACACGAAATGCACGCGGAAGCGCGCCCCGGTGACCGGACGCAGCGCATCGGCCACCAGACGCGGCCCCAGGTCCGAGCCGCCGATGCCGACGCTGACGATATCGGTGATGTGGGTGGCTTCCAGCGCGGCGATCAGCTCGCCCATCTGCTGGCGCACCTGCGCGGCGGTGGCGAAGGCCTCACCGGCCACCGGCGCGCCGCTGGCGTCACCGCGCAGCGCGGTGTGCAGCGCCGCACGGCCTTCGGTCACGTTGACCGTTTCGCCACGGAACAGACGCTGGAAACCACCGGCGACATCGCGCTCGGCAGCCAGTTCCAGCAGTGCGTCCAAGGCCGCGCGGTCGTACTTCTGCCGCGCGAAATTGACGTACAACGGACCGACCCGCAGCCCCAGCGATTGTGCGCGGCCTGGTTCGGCGGCGATCAACGAAGGGATGCTCGCGCCACGCAGGCGCTGGGCATGGGAATGAAGCGGGTCGAATCCGTTGTGCTGTGTCATGCGGCCTGGGTCGGGATCGTGTCGTTGGTGTGGGAAATCTGGTTGTTGCCGTCCACATATACCAACTTCGGCTTGAAGCTGTCAGCTTCTTCTTCGCTCATGCTGGCGAAGGCGGCGATGATGATGATGTCGCCGACCTGCACGTGACGGGCGGCGCCACCGTTGAGCGAGACCACGCCGCTGCCGGCTTCGGCGCGGATGGCATAGGTCGAGAAGCGCGCACCGTTGGTGACGTCCCAGATGTGCACCTGTTCGAACTCACGGATGCCGGTCGCGGCCAGCAGGTTGTCATCGATGGCGATGGACCCTTCGTAGTTCAGCTCGGAATGCGTGACGGTGGCGCGGTGGATCTTGGTCTTCAGCAGGGACAGATGCATGGCAGCGGGACAACGGTAAAGGAAAGGGAAATTCTAGCACCCGGGGGGCGGACGACAGCGGCTGGCGCCCGCGCCCACGCCGGGGACTGCCAGCGGTTCAGCATCGTCACGGCCTGGTCCGGCCCGGCCCGGCATAGAGCCACTCCATGGGTGGCTGCATGTCCGGCATCGCCCAGCAGCCACCCATGGGGTGGCTACCCGGCGGGGCGCAGCCCTCAGAACTCCAGGTTGTCGATCAACCGGGTGTTGCCGATCCGCGCGGCGATCAGCGCCACGCGGGTGCCGTCATTGGCATCGGCCGGCTCGGACAGGTCCGGCAGGCGAACCACGGCGTAGTCCACCTGGAAGCCGGCGGCCTGCAGCGCGGCGGCCGCTTCGGCCTCGATCAGGCTGCGGGTCTTGCCGGCGATGAAGCCTTCGCGCATGCCCAGCAGCACCTGGTGGATGGTGGTCGAGACGCTGCGCTGCTCGGCGTTGAGGTACTGGTTGCGCGAGCTCATCGCCAGGCCGTCGTCTTCGCGCACGATGTCGCCGCCGACGATCTGGATCGGGAAGGCCAGGTCTTCCACCATCTGGCGGATCACCGCCAGCTGCTGGAAGTCCTTCTTGCCGAAGGCCGCCACGTCCGGCTGGACCTGGTTGAACAGGCGAGAGACCACGGTGCAGACGCCATCGAAATGGCCGGGGCGGTGCGCGCCTTCGAGCAGCCCGCTGATGCCAGGCACGTTGACGCTGGCCGCCAGTTCCACGCCGAACGGGTACATCGATTCAACGGTGGGCAGCCACAGCACATCACAGCCGGCCTGCTCCAGCCCGGTGGTGTCGGCTTCGGGCGTGCGCGGGTAACGGGTGAAATCTTCGTTCGGACCGAACTGGGTCGGGTTGACGAAGACGCTGGAGACCACGCGGTCGGCGTACTGCCGCGCCAGCGTGACCAGCGAGTAGTGCCCGGCGTGCAGGTTGCCCATGGTGGGGACCAGCGCAACGCGCAGCCCCTCCCGCTTCCAGCCGTTGACCACAGTGCGCAGGCGGGACAGTTCGGTGACGGTATCGATCATGAGGCGTAGGCGTGTTCTGCGTCGGGGAAGGAGCCGTCGCGCACGGCGTCGGCGTAGGCACGGACCGCACCGGCAACCGACCCGCCTTCGGCAAGGAAATCCTTGACGAACTTGGGACGGCGATGGCCGCTGTCCAGACCGAGGAAATCATGCAGCACCAGCACCTGGCCATCGCACTGCGGGCCGGCGCCGATACCGATGGTGGGCACGCTCACTTCTGCGGTGACCTGCCCGGCAACGGGCGTCGGCACGCATTCCAGGACGATCAGGCTGGCACCAGCGGCCACCACGGCCTTGGCGTCATCGCGCAGCTGCTGGGCTGCATCGCCACGGCCCTGCACGCGATAACCGCCCAGGCGAAGCACCGACTGCGGGGTCAGGCCCAGGTGCGAGCAGACCGGAATCTCGCGCTCGACCAGATAACGGATGATGTCCAGCTTGAAGCCGGCACCTTCGATCTTGACCATCTCCGCGCCGGCCTGCAGCAGGCGCAGCGAGGCATCCAGCGCGCGCTCGGGGGTGGCATCGGCGCCGAACGGCAGGTCGGCCACCAGCAGCGCGCGCTCCAGCACGCGGGCCACGGCGCGGGTGTGATAGACCATGTCGTCGGTGGTCACCGGCAGGGTCGAATCGTGCCCCTGCACCACCATGCCCAGCGAGTCGCCGATCAGGATCAGGTCCACGCCGTTGGCATCGAAGCTGCGGGCAAAGCCGGCATCGTAGGCGGTCAACATCACCAGCTTCTGCCCGTTGCGCTTGGCCTCCGCCAGTGCGGGGACGGTCCAGGGCTTGCTGTCTGCGTGGGTGCTCATGAACTGATAACCGGTAGCGATAAGCCCGGCATTATCCTCCTATTGAGGAAATCCCGCAGGCCTCGACCCGCATCACAGCATCCCGCACGCGGCCATGCCCGGGAATGACGGCGTCCGGCGCGACCTCGGCCAGCGGCAGCAAGGCGAACGCGCGCGCGTGCAGATACGGGTGCGGCACCTGCAGCTGCGGCAGGTCAATGACGTCTTCGCCATACAGCAGCACGTCCAGATCCAGTGCACGCGGGCCCCAATGCACGGCCGGATCGCGTACGCGGCCGAAGCGGCGCTCGATCTCCAGCAAGGCGTCCAACAGCACCGGCCCCGGCAGCGCGGTATCCAGCACGGCGGCGGCGTTGACGAACGCCGGCTGGTCTTCGTTGCCCCAGGCCGGCGTGCTGTACAGCTGCGAGCGCGCCCGCAGCGTGGTCTGCGGCAGGGACCCCAGTGCCTGGAACGCCTCACGCAGGGTCTGCGCGGCGTCCCCGAGATTGGCGCCCAATCCGATACAGGCCAGGGTCACGGCTTACTCGCCTGCCACTCCACCGGGACGACGGCGGCGGCGGCGACGCTTGCGCGGTGCACCGTCTTCGCCCTCACCGTCGGCCTGGGCGGCATCCAGCGCCGAATCCAGCTCCGTGCCGGACTGCAGCTGGGCCTCGCGCCAGAACGCCACGTCGGCTTCATGCTCGCTGGAGGCGACCTGGCGCAGGACCAGGAAGTCGTAGGCAGCGCGGAAGCGCGGATGGGTCAGGGTCCGGATCACGCGCTTGCGCTGGCGCGAGCTGAAGCGGCCCTGCAACAGCCAGATTTCCTGCATCGGCAGCGAGAAGCGGCGCGGCAGGGCGATCGTGCTCAACTGGTGCAGGGTCACGCGGTCCGCGGCGCGGCGCTGCGCCTCTTCCAGTGCCACGCCCTGCTTCTGCAGGCTGGCCAGGGCGCGGCAGAAGGCCGGCCACAGCAGCAGCGCGAACAGGAACGACGGCGACACCGGCTCGTCATTGGCCACGCGCAGATCGGTGTTGTGCAGGCCTTCGATGACCATGCGGCGCAACGCGCCACTGCGGTTGCTGCGCAGGGCGGCGGCGCTTTCCGGGAACATGACGTCGAGCAGGCCATAGCGCTCCAGGCCCTCGAAGCTGGCCACGCCGTGCCCGGACAGGAACAGCTTGAGCACTTCCTCGAACAGGCGCGCCGGGGCAGCCTCGGCCAGCAGATTGGCCAGGCGCGGCAGCGGTTCGGCGGTGGCCTCTTCGATCTGGAAGCCCAGCTTGGCCGCCAGGCGGACCGCGCGCAGCATGCGCACCGGGTCTTCGCGGTAGCGCTGCTCGGGTTCACCGATCAGCTTCATCAGGCGCGCCTGCACATCCTCAAAGCCACCGGTGTAATCGCGGACCGAGAAATCCTCGATCGCGTAGTACAGGGCGTTGCAGGTGAAGTCGCGGCGGATCGCGTCGTCTTCGATGCTGCCGTACACGTTGTCGCGCACGAGCATGCCGTTTTCCATCTCACGGTCGCCGCTGCCATCGTCGATGTTGGCGCGGAAGGTGGCGACCTCGATGATCTCGCGGCCGAACACCACGTGCGCCAGGCGGAAGCGGCGGCCGATCAGCCGGCAGTTGCGGAACAACTGCTTGACCTGCTCGGGCGTCGCGTCGGTGGCGACGTCGAAATCCTTGGGGTGCCCGTTCACCAGCAGATCGCGGACGGCGCCGCCGACCAGGTAACCGGCAAACCCGGAATCACGCAGCCGGTACAGAACGCGCAGGGCGTTGGGGCTGATGTCCTTGCGGGAGATGTTGTGCTGATCGCGCGGGATCACGCGCAGGCTGAACGGTGATGTAGCAGAGGAATTGATGTTGGCGCTTCCGGTTGAGTTTTCGGGATTGCCCAATGGCATCTAGGTCCATATACTAGCGCGCTGCGCAGTTCGCGACAAAGTCTGCTCCCTTCGTCTAGAGGTTAGGACGTGGCCCTCTCAAGGCTAAAACAGGGGTTCGAGTCCCCTAGGGAGCACCAGTCGCGGCGCAGAAAGCCAAAAACCCCGCCACGGCGGGGTTTTTGCGTTCAGGGCCCAGGCGTGCGGCGCCTGCCCTGCCAGGCCCGGACCGGAGAGCACAGCTCCCCGACCCGGCCCCTGCCCTGCGTGGAGGGCCGTCGGAAGCGGCTCAGCCCTCCATCTGCTCCAGTTCCTTGCCCTTGGTCTCCTTGACGAAGCGCAGCACGAAGAACACCGAGATCACTGCCGCGACCGTATAGATGCCATACGCCCCGGCCAGGCCGATGCTGCCCAGCAGGATCGGGAAGGACACGGTGATGGCGAAGTTGGAGGTCCACTGCGCCGCGCCGGCCACCGCCAGCCCCGAGCCGCGGATCTGGTTGGGGAACATCTCGCCCAGCATCACCCACATCACCGGGCCCCAGGACATGTTGAAGAAGATCACGTATACGTTGGCCGCCACCAGCGCCAGCACGCCCATGTTGTCGGTGAGCTGAAGCTTGCCTGCGGTATCCAGCGAGCCGCTGGCAAAGGCGATGGTGACCAGGGCCAGCGAGACCGCCATGCCGACCGAGCCGACCCACAGCAGTGGCTTGCGGCCGATGCGGTCGATCAGCACCACCGTGATCAGGCACGCACCGATGCTCAGCGCACCGGACAGCACATTGATCAGCAGCGCATCGTTCTCCGAGAAGCCGACCGCCTGCCACAGCACCGCGCCGTAGTAGAAGACGACGTTGATGCCGACCAGCTGCTGGAACACCGCCAGGCCGATGCCGATCCAGACGATCGGGCGCAGCTTGCCGGTGGTCTTGCTGATCAGGTCCGAGAAGGTCGGGCGGTGCTGGTCCTGGGACAGCGAGCCTTCGATCTCGGTGATCTTGGCCTGCGCCTCGGCCGGTCCGTACAGACGGGTCAGTACCGCCAGGGCCTGGTCACGGCGCCCTTTGACCACCAGGAAGCGCGGGCTCTCCGGAATCACCAGCAGCAGGCACAGGAACAGCAGCGAGGGAATGGCCTGCATCCAGAACATCCAGCGCCATGCCGCCTGCCCCAGCCACAGCTCCTGGGTGGAGGCACCGGCCGCCTTGGCCAGCAGATAGTTGCTGAGGAAGGCGCAGAACAGGCCGCTGATGATCGCGATCTGCTGCACCGTCGCCAGCCGGCCGCGGTAGCGGGCCGAGGCCACCTCGGCGATGTAGGCCGGCGACATCACGCTGGCCGCACCGACCGCGAAGCCACCGATCACCCGGGCGATGATGAACACCGTGGAGCTGTGTGCCGCCCCTGCCCCCAACGCGGAGAACAGGAACATCACCGCGGCGATGATCAGCACGCCGCGACGGCCGAGCCGGTCGCCGAGGCGGCCGGCGAAGAACGCACCGATCGCGCAGCCAAGCAGCATCGAGGCGACCTCGAAGCCGATCCCGGCCGAACTGGACTGGAAGGTGTCCTTCAAGCCGTCGACGGTGCCGTTGATCACGCCGCTGTCGAAGCCGAACAGGAAGCCACCGATGGTGGCCACACAGCTGATCAGGACGATGAAGCCGGTGTTCTCGCCGCTGCCGGCGCGGGTACTGCTGAGCGAAGCACTGGACATGGGAACCCCTGGGTTGAAGGGAAGCTGCGGATCAGCGCAGCAGGTACTGGTTGATCAGGTTCTCATACCTTTCCTGGCGGCCGCTGCGCTGCTGCGGCTCGCCCTGGGCAAGGGCCAGGCTGCGCAGGGCATCCAGGCTGCTGCGGCCGGCGGCGAACTCGGCACCGGCGCCACTGCTGAAGCTGGCATAGCGCTCCTGGCGCCAGCCTTCCAGCGGCGAGGACTCGATCAGGGCGTGGGCCACTTCCAGGCCGCGCGCGAACGCATCCATGCCACCGATATGGGCCTCGAACAGGTCTTCCGGCGCGGACGACTCGCGGCGCACCTTGGCATCGAAGTTGAAGCCGCCCGGGGCCAGGCCGCCCTGGCGCAGCACGACCAGCATCGCCCCGACCGTGTCGTACAGATCGGTCGGGAACTGATCGGTATCCCAGCCGTTCTGCGGGTTGCCGCGGTTGGCATCGATGCTGCCGAGCAGGCCGGCATCGGACGCCACCTGCAGGTCATGGGCAAAGGTGTGCCCGGACAGCGTGGCGTGGTTGGCTTCGATGTTGAGCTTGAAGTCCTTGTCCAGGCCGTGCTCACGCAGGAAGCCGACCACGGTGGCGCTGTCGAAATCGTACTGGTGGTTCATCGGCTCCATCGGCTTGGGCTCGATCAGGAAGTTGCCCTTGAAGCCGATGCTGCGCCCATGATCGCGGGCCAGTGTGAGGAAGCGCGCCATGTTGTCCTTCTCGCGCTTCATGTCGGTGTTGTACAGGCAGGCATAGCCCTCGCGGCCACCCCAGAACACGTAGTTTTCGCCGCCCAGGGCCACGGTGGCCTCCAGCGCGGCCTTGACCTGCACCGCGGCGCGGGCGACCACGGCGAAGTCCGGGTTGGTCGAAGCACCGTTCATGTAGCGCGGGTGCGAGAACAGGTTGGCGGTACCCCACAGCAGCTTGACCCCGGTGGCCTTCTGGCGCTCGCCAGCGATGCCGACCATGTGCTGCAGATTGGCCTCGTACTCGGCGATGTCGTCGGCGTCCGGCGCGAGATCGATGTCATGGAAGCAGTAGTACGGCACGCCCAGCTTGGTGATGAACTCGAACGCGGCATCGGCCTTGGCCTCGGCACGCGCCAGCGGCGTGTCGCCGGCATCCCACGGGTACACCCGGGTGCCCGGGCCGAACGGATCGTGGCCGGTCGCGCAGAAACTGTGCCAGTAAGCCACGGCGAAGCGCAGGTGCTCGGCCATGGTCTTGCCGCCGACGCGCTTGTCCGCGTCATAGACCTTGTAGGCCAGCGGATTGTCCGAGTCGCGTCCCTCGAACGGGATGCGGCCGATGCCGGGGAAGTATTCCTGTGCGCCGATGTAGACGGAGGTGCTCATTGCTCGGATCCTTGCGGTGGTGACGGGTCGGTACGCAGCAGCGGACCGACCTCGGAAAGATGGTGGAGGAAACGCCGGTACTGTTCTGCGTAGCGCGGCACAGTGCGGGGATCGGGTGTGGCCGACAGCGCGTCGTCGAAGCGCACGTGCGCATCGACCGTCGCCGCCAGGCTCGGTTCGCCGCCCTGCCCGCGCTGCGCAGCCCAAAGCGCCTGCAGGGCCGCGCCGAATGCCGCGCCTTCGGCCTGGGTGGGCACCTTGACCGGCAGATCGAAGACGTCGGCGATCAATTGCCGCCACGCGGCACTGTTGCTTCCGCCGCCGGTGAGCAGCACGGTGTCGAACGACAGGCCGGCGCTGGTGAAGGCGTCGTAGCCGTTGCGCAGGCTGTACGTGGCGCCTTCCATCGCGGCCCGATAGAAGTGCGCCGGGGTGGTGTTGTGCAGGTCCATGCCATGCAGGCAGGCACGCGCGTCGGGCAGGTCCGGGGTCCGTTCGCCATTGAAGTACGGCAGCATCACCAGGCCGCCCGCGCCTGGCCCGGTCTGCGCCATCAGCGCCTCGCCACCGCCGCGCGGGATGTTGAACAGTGCGGCCATGCGCTCGGTGGCGACGGTGCAGTTCATCGTGCAGATCAGCGGCAGCCAGCCGCCACTGGAGGAACAGAACGCGGCCCAGCGGCCGTCGTCGTCCACCACCGGGTGATCGGCATACGCGAACAGCGTGCCGGACGTACCCAGGCTCATGGTCAACCGCCCCGCGGCCACGTTGCCGGTGCCCAGCGCGGCCATCATGTTGTCGCCGCCGCCGGTGGAGACCTGTACGTCGGCCGGCAGGTCCAGCAGCGCGGCGATCCGCGGATGCAGCGTGAAGGTGGATTCCAGCGGCACCAGCGGCGGCAGCAGCGCGGACAGATCGCGCTCCGGGTCGATCGCCTGCAGCAGCTCGCGCGACCAACAGCGGTTGCGCACGTCCAGCCAGCCGGTGCCGGAGGCATCGCCGTACTCGGCGTAGCGCTGCCCGGTCAGCCAGAAGTTGATGTAGTCATGCGGCAGCAGGATGCCGTCCAGTTCTGCATACGCCTGCGCGCGATGGCGGCGCGTCCACGGCAGTTTGGAGGCGGTGTAGCCGGCAAGGATCGGATTGCCGGCCAGTGCGATGCAGGCGGCAGCGCCCCCCACCGCGGCCATGATCGGCGCACAGTCGGCGGCGGTGCTGGTATCGCACCACAGTTTCACCGGTGCGATCACCTCCCCGCGCGCGTTGATCGGCACGAAACCGTGCTGCTGGCCGGAGACGCCGATCGCACGGATGCGGCCGCGCAGCGCCGGGCCCAGTTCGGCGAAGCAGGCGACGATGCCATCGATCCACCACTGCGCCTCCTGCTCCCGGGTGCCATCGTCGTGGCTGACCAACTGCATCGGCCGGGCGATCGTGGCCACTACCTCGCCGAGCGACGGGTCATAGGCCAGCAGCTTGACGCTTTGCGTCCCGACATCCAGCCCTACGTACAGACTCATTGCTTCACCAGTTGATTGCCGCGCAGGCCGATGCGCTGCTGACCACCGGCGCGCAGCGCCACGGTCAGCGTGCTCTCGCCATGCACGAGTTGATAGGTGCCCCCGCGCTCACTGCGCAGCAGGGCCGAGTGCAGCTGGCCATCGCGCCATTGCAGGTCCACGCCGGCGGCATTGCGTACGCGCAGGCCGCGTACCTCGCCGTCAGGCCAGGCCGATGGCAACGCCGGCAACAGGAAGATCGACCCGCCCCAGCTCTGCAGCAGCATCTCGGTGATGCCGGCGGTGCCGCCGAAGTTGCCATCGATCTGGAACGGCGGATGCGCGTCGAACAGGTTCGGATACGTGCGCTCGGGCGAGAGCAGCATCTTCAGGATCTGCAGCGCGTGCTCACCATCGCCCAGCCGTGCCCACAGGTTCAGGCGCCAGCCGATACCCCAGCCGGTGGCGTCATCACCGCGTATCTGCAGCGAACGTTTGGCGGCTGCCGCCAGTGCGGGAGTATCTCGGAGGTTGATCTGGCTGGAGGGGTGCAGCGCATACAGATGGGAGACGTGCCGGTGGTGCATTTCCGGCGCCTCCATGTCCCAGTCCTGCTGCCACTCCTGCAACTGCCCGGCCTTGCCGATCCGGTCCGGTGGCAGTTGCCCGCGCAGCGTCTTCAGCTGCGCGGCGAAGGCCGTATCGACGCCAAGCGCCGCGCTGATCTGGATGCACTGCGCGAACAGATCGCGCAGCAGCTGCGCGTCCATCGCCGGCCCGGCGCACACCGCCGCACCGAACGGGTGCTGGTTCTCCGGCGAGATCGAGGGGTTGGTGACCATCGCGCCGGTGCTCGGGTCGCGCTGCAGGGTGGCCACGAAAAACTCGGCCGCACCCTTGAACAGCGGATGGATACGGCGCAGATACGCCGGATCGCGGCCATAGTCCCAGCGGTCCCACAGCTGCTGCAGCAGCCAGACACCGCCCATCGGCCACAGGCTCCACTGCGCGCCGTCGATCGGGCCGGCCTGACGCCACAGATCCGTGTTGTTGTGCACCACCCAACCCGGTGCATCGTAGATCCGCCGTGCGGTGACCGCGCCCGTACGGGCCAGATCGAACAGCATGTCTTCCAGCGGCTGCACGCATTCGTGCAGCGCATTGGCCTCGCTGGGCCAGTAGTTCATCTCGGTATTGATGTTGATCGTGTACTTGCTCTCCCACGGCGGGGCCATGAGGTCGTTCCACACGCCCTGCAGGTTGGCCGGCTGCGAGCCGGGCCGCGAACTGCAGATCAACAGGTAGCGCCCGTACTGGTGATACAGGGCCGCCAGCGCCGGATCGTTGCCGCTGGCGAACGCCTGCACGCGTTGATCGGTGGGCAGCTGCGCGGCTGGCGTGCTGCCCAGATCGATCGACACACGACGGAAGAGCGCCTGGTGCGCGCCCAGATGGCGCGCCAGCAGCGCCGGATAATCGTGGGCACCGGCCTGCAGCTGGTACGCAGCGGTAAGCGCCTGCGGATCACCACTGACATCATCGAAGCGGCGGAAACTGGTGGCGGCCGTCAACACCAGCACCAGCTCATCGGCACCTTCCACATGCAGGCGATCACGCGCCACCCGCAGCGTGCCGCCGCGCAGACGCGGCTGCACCCGCAGCGCGAAGCGGAGCTTGCCTTCGATACCGGCAAAGCCCGCGTTGCGCCCCTGGAACAACAGCCCTGCCTCATCCACCTGCACGTCGCCTGCCTGCGGGCTGTCCACGCCCAGCCGCAGCGAAATCCGCCCCGGCAGGTCGGCACTGAGCCGCACCACGATGCACTGGTCCGGTTCGGACACGAACACCTCGCGGCGGTGCCAGGCGCCGCCGCTGCGGAATTGCGTGGTCGCCACCGCCGTGTCCAGATCCAATGACCGGCGATACCCGTCGATGTGATCGGCACGGTCGAAATCCAGCAGCAGATCAGCCAGCGGCTGGTACGGCATCTGCTTGGCCGGCCGCGACAGCAGCTTGGCGTCGGCCAGTGCTTCGGCCTCGGCGTAGCGTCCGGCGAAGATCAGCGCGCGCACCTGTGGCAGCGCCGCCAGCGCGTCCGGGCTGGTCGCATCGTAAGGACCACCGGCATAAAGCGTGTCTTCGTTGAGGCCGATCCGCTCATGCGCGACCCCGCCCCAGACCATCGCGCCCAACCGGCCGTTGCCGGTCGGCAGGGCCTGTACCCACTCGGTGGCCGGCGCACGGTACCAGAGCTGCAGGGCGTCCCCCGGCGCCGCGGCGGCGTCGCTCCGCCCTGCAGCCGCTGGCACGGCACCGGCCTGCGACGACCACCCGGTGGCGGACAGGGTCAGCCCCGCCCCAAGTGCCTTGAACAGCCCGCGACGGCTCAGCTCCACGGCAATCCCCTGCGCTGCATTGGCCTGCCTGTGCTGCCTGCTGCCACGTCAACGCCCTCCAAGGCGAAATGTCCACCGGTAGTCATCTTCATCCTAGGCGATCAGCGCGCGGCTGCCATCTTGCGCTGCGGCACGACTACCGCCTTGCCGTCGTAGCGCACGGTCTGGTCGATGGCCGGGGCCAGCGCGCCGGCATCGGCACGCGGTCCTTCCACGAAGCGGACCTGGATCGTGCGCTGCGCCTGCATGCCTTTCCACTGGCCTTCGCGCTTGCCAATGCGCAGTTCCCGCGTGGCCTGGTTCCACTGCAGCGGGATGCGGCTGAACTGCCCCTTCTCATAGCCATAGCTGCGGCCGTCGTCCTCGTACAGCGAGAACGCACCGTCCGCGCCGGTGTAGACCACCACGGTCAGCGGCGCATCCGGCTGTTCGTCCACGTACTGCTGGACCGGCCCGGTCGGAAGGATCGCGCCGGCACGCACGTACAGCGGGATGCGTTCCAGTGGCGCGGCGGCATCGATGGTCTGGCCGCCCTGCAGGCGCTGGCCGGTGTAGTAATCCAGCCAGGTGGTCCCGGCCGGCAGGTAGACCTTGCGCGTGGTGGCGCCAAAGGTGGTGACCGGGGCGACCAGCAGCGAGGGCCCGAACAGGTACTGGTCGTTGATGTCACGGACCGCCGGATCGGACGGGAAATCCATCGGCAGGCCGCGCATGATGCTGCCGTCGTGGTGCCAGGTGTCGGCGGCCAGGGTGTAGATGTAGGGCAGCAGCGTGTAACGCAGGCGGCTGTAGTACACCATGCTGTCGTAGTACGGCGTGCCTTCCGGGGCGATGTTCCAGATCTCGCGGAACGGGTACTGGCCGTGCGAGCGGAACAGCGGCACGAACGCACCGAACTGGAACCAGCGGGTGTTGAGTTCACGCCACTCCGGCAGGTGCGCCGGATCTTCTTCCGAGTAGCGCTTCTCGGTGGAGAAGCCGCCGATGTCGAAGGTCCAGTTCGGCAGACCGGACATGGCCGTGTTCACACCGGCCGAGATCTGCTCGAGCATGTCATCCCAACGCGACACGATGTCGCCGCTCCACACCGCCACCGCATTACGCTGCGTGCCGGCATAGCCTTTGCGCGAGAGGATGAAGACACGCTGGCCATCGGCCGCGCGATCCCCCTCGTACACCCCCTGGGTGTGCGGCAGCGGATAGGAATTGAAGAACTCGGTGGACGGGCCCAGCGCGGTCGGCGTGGTACGTGCCTTGCGCTCGCCGATGTCCAGGTTGGAGTGCACGTCCGGCTCGTCGGCGTCCATCCACCAGGCATCGAAGCCCTTGCTGTTCAACTTCTCGTTGATCTGGCGCCAGTAGATCTGCTGCGCTTTTGCCGCGTAGGGATCGTAGAACGAGTTCTTGTAGCCCTTGCCGATCCAGTCCAGCTCGCCCACCTCGACGTTGCGCTGGTACATGAAGCCGGCCGCGTCCAGTTCCTTGTAGTTGGCCGTGGTCGGGTAGAACTTCGGCCATACCGAAATCATGACCTGCGCGTGCTGGTCATGGATGTGCTTGACCATGCCATCCGGATCGGGGAAGTGGGTGGGATCGAAGTCATGCGAGCCCCACGCATCTTCGGGCCAGTAGGACCAGTCCAGCACGATGTTGTCGATCGGCAGCTTGCGGCGACGGTACTCGTCCAGTACGCCGAGCAGTTCATCCTGGCTCTTGTAACGCTCGCGGCTCTGCCAGAAACCGTAGGCCCACTTGGGCAGCATCACCGCCTTGCCGGTCAGTTCGCGATAGCCGGCGATCACCTGATCGGCATTGCCCCCGGCGACCACGTAGTAGTCCACCATCTGCCCGGCTTCGGACCACAGCGAGAGATCGGCGGCTTCGGCCTGCGGCAGCGGATCACGGTGCAGCAGCGCGATGTAGCTGGGGTCGATCAGGTCCCACTCGACCTTGATCTGGTGGCGGCTACCGGGCGTCAGCTCCAGCGCGAATTCGTGATGCCACGGGTTCCAGTTCTGGCGCCAGCGGTCGATCACCAGCTTGCCGTCCACGTACAGCTTGATGTATTCGCTGCCGTACAGGGAGAAGGTATGGCGACCGGCGGTCTTCGCCTCGATCGCGCCTTCCCAGACCACCTGCGAGCGCCCACCCTCAGCGCCGTTTTTGCCCTTGGCCGGGAATGCGGTGAGATCCTTGATGTACTGGTAGTTCACCTCCGGCTCGCGGCGCTCGACGCGGGTCTTGCCATCGACGATGTAGCGGGCGGTCAACGCGCCGGCCTTGCCCTTGGCGTCGAACACCTGCAGCGAGGCCTGCAGCGGCTGCAGCCCGCGCGGGTCGCCCAGGCGGGTGATCGCGTTGTTGTCCCAGAGCAGACCGTAATTGCGGCTGGAGACGATGAACGGCACCGCCATGTCGATGTTGCCCTGGAGCAGCTCGACGTCGCGGCCCTTCTGGTTCATCCAGCCCTGCTGATGCTGCCCGAACCCGTAGATCGCCTCATCGCTGGGCGACTCGAAGCGCTGGCGCACGCTGTAGTACGCCTTGCCCTCCACGGTGAGCGGGCTGAAGCTGCGGCCACCGGCGCGCTCGGCCAGCAGCGGCTTGCCTTGCGCGTCACGGAAGCTCACGTGTCCATCGGCTTCGGAAACATCGGCGCTGATGCCGGCCGCGACCAGGCGCACGCTGCCACCGCCCTGCTCCACCGTGAAGCGCGGTTTGCCCTGCACGGGGACGCGCATCAGGCTCGGCGTGCGCGTGAAGTCGCCGTCGGGGTCGGCGCTGACCCGCACGATGTTGTCGTCCACCAGCTCCAGCCGGACCTGGGCCGCGCCGGCCTGGGCCGGCACCACCACCACACCGTTGTCCAGCACGCGGTGGCTCTGGGCCATCGCCGGTGACGCCAGCAATGCCAGCAGCGGCACGCTCAGTACGCTCATGTAACGCATTCAGTGCTCCCTTCTCATTCGTTGCGCGGGTGCGGACACCCCCGGTTCAATACGTCGCCAGCGTGACCTTGAGCAGCTGCGGCGCAGTGGTGAAGTTCAAGCCGTAGTCGGTCTGGTCGCCGTTCCAGTTGCGCTGGAACTGCCACTGGCCGTCCTTGTAGAACCCCTCTTCGACACGATCGAGCACCATGTTCGCGGTGGCCTCGCCGGCCGGGTGCAGGGTGACCCGTGCGTGCTGGGCGGTGATCAGGAATTCGTCCGGGCCGAGTTCGGCGATCAGCGCGCTGCCGATCGGCTCGGGGTTGCCCGGCGGCTGGCCCTGAAACCAGAACTGCGGCACGCCATAGGTGACCGTGGCCCGCCAGCGCGCGTTGAGCGGCACGTCCTGCACGGCCTGGCCGGCTTCTTCGGCCACGCCATGCAGTTTGCCTTCGGCCGAGGCCTTGGCAAACGGGCGCATGCCCAGGCTGACCAGCTGGAAACCGGTGGCGAACGGCGCCAGCGTTTCCGCGTCCACCTTTTTCGCGCCCAGCGGGTAGTTGCTGTAATGGCTGAAATCGATGCCGAATGTGGACCAGCCAATGCCGTCGTGCCCCAGCGTCGGGAACAGGTACCGCGCATACGGCGGTGCGTTGCCGGTTTCGGCGACGAACAGCGCGTTGTCCGGCCGCGCATAGCGCTCCAGCACCGTGGTGTACATGCGGTACTCGGGCATGTAGATGTCCGGCGCCAGGAAATCGATGTGCGGGCCGGCGGCCTTCCACACATCCAGCACATTGTCGGTCGGGCCACCACTGGCGTACTGGCCCGGTTGCCCGGGATTGAACGGCCCGCGCAGCGCGCCGTTGACGTACATCGGCAGCGGGTACACCGCCTTGCCTGCTTCAGTGACCTGGTCGATGAAGCGCCCGATCGACCAGGCGTGGAAGAACTCATCGGCATCGGCACCGAACACCTGTGCCCAGGTGCCGGGTGACTTGCCGAGTTTCTGCAGCAGTTCGGTCGGCACCGGCCCGTCGAACAGTTGCTGCGCCATCGGCGAGAAATCGCGGACGCTGCCATAGGTGCCCGGTTCGTTCTCCGGCTGCACCATGATCACCGTGCGCTGGGGGTCAGCCGCTTTGAGGTGCTGCATGAAGGCAACGAAGGCCTTGCGATCCGCCTCCAGCGTGGCCGGGGCATGCGGCGACAGCGAGCCGATGCTGCGTCCATCGCGGGTCACCACCCGCGGGAAGCGGGTGTTGTCGGTCTTCACCCAGCGCGGCGCGTAGGCCGGGCCATTGTTCTTCCAGGTCGCGAACCACAACAGCACCAGCCGCACGTCATGCTCGCGCGCCTGCTGGAGCAGCGTATCGACGAAGGAAAAATCAAACTTTCCCTCCTCCGGCTCGATCTGCTCCCAGGCGATCGGCACCTGCACCGTGTTGGCGCCGATGATCTTCACCGCCGGCCACACTGCCTCCAGCGCCGCCGCGTAGTTGCTGGAGTTGTTGACCTGCGCGCCCAGCACCAGGAACGGCTCGCCATCCACCAGCAGCGCGTGCTTGCCGTCCTTGCTGGTGAACTGCGGGATCGGCGCCTGCCTGGCGTCATCGTTCGTCGCCGGCTTGCCTGCCGCGGAAGGCTGTGCAGCCATGGCGCCATCGGCCGGTGTCGGTGCCTGCTCACAGGCGGCAAGCAGGCAAAGCAAGGCGGCCGGCAGCAGCAGGCGGCGTGGGAACAGCGGAAGCGGGTATGTGATCGGAGACATGCACGGGGTCCTTGTGGTCACCAGGTATCGCTGCGGAACGGCGAGGCCGGCAGCTGTTGCGAATTGATCAGGTTGGCGTCGGCCGGGTTCTCGCGCCAGGCATAACGCACCGCGACCGGCGTGGCGACCGCATCGCTGTGGACGATCACGCGATCACCGTTGATCCGCGCCTGTGCCGGGTGGAAGCGGCGGTCGGCACCGGACACGCTGAAGCCTTGTACCTGGGGGCCACCGCCACGTACCGCCAGCGCGCTGCCCATCGGGTCGAAGGTGATGACGGCCTGGCCGCGATCGAAGCGGACGGCGCGCTGCACCGGGCCGCTGAACGTGAGCGTTTCGCCATACGCTGTATGCCGGGCGGCCAGCGCCAGCCGTGCGCCGACATCGCGCTTGTTGCGCGGATGGATATCCGTCGCGTTGCCGAGGTCGATGCTCACCACCTGCGCGGTGTGCGGCAGCGACAGCGCCGCCGACTGCGACTCGCGCAGCAACGCCCACGGGCTTTGATCACCGTGATCGGCGCCCGCGCCGAAGCTGGCCAACTGCACCCAGACGAACGGCAGCGCCGGTGCGTTCCAGTCCTGACGCCACTGTTGGATCAAGGCCTTGAACTGATCGCGGTACGCCAACGCCCCGGTGTCGGTCGTATTGCTCTCACCCTGATACCAGATCACCCCCTTGAGCGGGAATGGCGGCAGCGGGTGGATCATGCGGTTGTACAGCAGCGTCGGGGTCTGGTTCTTGTCATCGTCCAGCGCGACCGTGACCGCAGCAGGGCGGAACCGCCAGCGCTGCAGCGGCACCTGGCTGCCATCGGCCAGGCGGACGAACAGCTCGGCCGCCTCACCGTGGATACCACCGCCACCGCCCAGGTCCTCGACCCGCACCGCGACCACATTGCGGCCGGCGTGCAGCTGGCCGGCCACCAGCGGATACACCCGCGGCGTGTTCCAGGCCATCGTGGTCGCGCCGACCTGCACACCATTGACGAAGGTGCGGTCCGAATCATCGATCCGCCCGACCCCGAGGCTGCCGGACTGCGCTGCCTGCGCAGCGCTCAGGGTGAACTCGGCCCGGTACCAGCCGATGCCGTCCATGCCAGCATAGCCCCCGGTTTCCCACAGGCCGGGGAGCGTGGCGCCCTCCCAGCCCGTGTCGTCGAACTGCACCGCCGACCACTGCGGCTGCTCATCGAACGTGGCCCAATGGGCAAGCCGCTGCCGCACCTGTGCCAGCGTACGGGCATCGCGCTCACGCTGCGCCTGCATGCGCGTGGCCAGCGTGGCCGCATCGATGCCCTGGAGCGCCGCAGGCATCCACGCTTCGATGGTGCTGCCGCCCCAGGTGCTGTCGATGATGCCGATCGGCACCCCTGCGTGCTGCCGCAGCGCGCGCGCGAAGTAGTACGCGACTGCAGAGAAGCTGCCCGCGTTGGCGGGGGTTGCCGGCAGCCAGTGGCCACCGGCCAGGGCCGTCTCCGGCTGCCCGGACCAGGATTTGGGAATCTTGAAATGACGCAGCTGCGCGTCGCTCGCCGCGGCGATGACCGCCGCGGCGTCCTGCGTATCGTGCAGCGGCCATTCCATATTGGACTGGCCGCTGGCCAGCCAGACATCGCCAAACAGGACATCGCGCACCTGCAGCGCGCGCCCGTCGCCCGTGATCTCCAGCTGGAATGGGCCACCGGCCGCGTGCGGCGGCAATACGACCTTCCAGGCGCCATCCTTACCCACCGTGGTACTGACGCGCTGGCCGTCGATGCCGACCTGCAGGCGTGCGCCGGGCGTGGCCGTGCCCCACACCGGCAGCGGCTGGTCACGCTGCAGCACCATGCCGTCGGCGAACATTCGTGGCAGGACCGGCTCGGCCTGCACGGCTGCGGAGAACATCGACAGCGATACCGCCAGCGCACACGCTCGTTTCATTGTGGATCTCCGTAGACGATGCCGCGTCCGCCGGTAGCGAAGTAGACGCGCCCATGCAGGCGCGGATCCCCGGTGACGCGTTGAATCTGACCGAACTGGTGCGCGGCGTCATCGATGCGCAGCCACCGGGCACCACCGTCATCGGAACGGAAGAGCCCCTGGACGCCCTCGACGGTGCCCGCAACGAACACGCTGGCAACGTCACGACCCGGGGCACCCTTGCCGACGCCGAAGCTGTGAACCGCTTCCACCCCCGCCACGCGCTGCAGATCACCCGCGCGCCAGCGCAGCAGCCCCTGCGGACCGGCACCGACATACACCAGCCCACGCTGCTGTGGATCGGCGCGCAGCTCGGCCGTCAGTGCCGGGGCCGGCGCCAGGTGTACGCGGTCGGCCACGAACGAGGCACCCCCATCGTCGCTGCGCAGCAACGCGCCGCTGGCGGCGTCGTACGCATACCAGCGCGCAGGCGAGCGGGCGTCCGCGACCACCACGGCCGTGTTGGGCAGGCCGCGCACGGCCTGCCATTGCCGGCCGTGGTCATCGGTGTACCAATGGCTGCCGCGCAGCGTGTGCCACAGCACCCGGCCGCCATCGCTGCCGATGCGGATGCGGCCCGCGCCCTCGCCGTCCGGCGGTTCGCTGACGAACGCCTGCCACGTTCGGCCACCATCGTCCGACCAGGCCGCACGGACCTCGTCATGCAGGCGATGGCGCACGGTGCCGCTGCGCACCACGTGGGAAGGTGACTGCGCGGCAGCGTCGATGCTCTCGCTGTTGGTCAGGCGCGGACCGGCGTACTGCAACGGCGATACCGCCAGGTCATCGTGGCGGAAGCCATCAATGTCGCCCAGTGCGCTGAGCAGGTGCGCGCCCTGTACCGGGCTGACCAGATCCAACGGCACCGTTTCCTCCAGCCCATCATTCTGGAACCACCACTGCACCGGCTGGCCATCGTCGACGGCGCGGATATCCCGGCTCGCCCACAGCCCGTAGCCGGTGACGAACAGCACCCGGCGCGGGTCGGACGGATCGATCTGCACATCGGCGATCCAGTGCGGGGAGGCGTGCGCGGTCCAGGGCGCGTTGCCGTGGTCGAACGTCGCGCCCACGATGACCGGGGTCCAGCTGCGGCCGCCATCGGTACTGCGGAAGATGTCGTCGTGCGGGCCAAAGCGATTGAAGGTGCTGGCCATCACCACCTGCGGATTGCCGGCCTCCACGCTGACGCCGCCCCAGCCGAAGCCATCGCCCTGGGTGTCACTGGACTGTGCCACCGGACTGATGTCCTGCCAGCGCCCCTGCGCGGGATCGAACCGCCACAGCGCGCCGTTGCCCATGCTGTCCGGACCCGGCAGATCCGCATAGGCGATATACAGGCGCCCGTCGCTGCCCTGCGCCATGCGCGTGGGTCGCAGGCCACGCGGTTGCCCGGGCAGTGCCTGCCAGGTCTGTCCCGCATCGTCGGAGCGGTACAGCGCGGGGCCGGTGGTGGTCGACACGCCGGCATGGATCACCGGCGTGGCACGTCCGGCACGGCCGCTGCGCGCATCGAACTGTACGAACACGATGCCGATCTGCTGCGTGCCGTTCCAGGCCGGCGCACCGGCCTGCGCACTGCGCGCGATCGCCGGAAAGCTGGTCACTTCCTGCCAGTGTGCGCCGTGGTCATCGCTGCGCCACAGCCCATCGCTGCGCGTGCCCAGCAACAGAGTGCGGCCTTGATGCGGATCCACCGCCAAGCGCTCGCCATTGCCGCGCGAAAGCTCGTTGCCACCGAGCTTGAACGGAAGATCGGTGCGGGTGAAGGTCGCCCCGCGGTCGGACGAGCGCAGGATCGCGCCGTTGCCCACCCGGGGGTTGGTATAGGTGCCTGCGGCCAGATAGACGCGCTGCGGGTCGCTGGCGTCCACAGCCAGGCTCTCAATGCCGGTCAGGTTGGCATCGTCGCGACCGAGCCAGTCGGTCAACGCAATCCACCGGCCAGTGGTCTGATCCCACCGGTAGGCACCGCCAACATCGGTGCGTGCGTACAGCAGGTTCGGCTCGGTCGGATGGAACACCAGCCCGGTCACGAAGCCGCCGCCACCGATCGCCACGTTCCGCCACTGGTAAGGGGCCGCCACGGCGAGGACCGGAAGCACGGCCAGCAACACCACCAGCCACCCTGCCCGGCAGCGGCCAGGACGGGCCGATGCACGCAACGTCCAGATCAGGCAATCGGCGGGGGTCATGCACGGGCCTCCCGGTGGAGCGGCGTGCGGCACAGCAGCCGCACACCTGGAGCAGGAACTGCGGCCCTGCCCGCTTCGTGGTGGAGAGGACGGTCCACGAAGCAGGAAGGCCGACAGACGATCACGCGCGTTACAGGCTCGCGCGCAGGGTGATGCCGTAGCGACGGTCGTTGATCACGAAATCGCGGTAGCGCGTGGTGTAGCCCAGGTAGCTTTCGTTGCGGGTATCGAGCAGGTTCATGCCATCCAGCGACACCGACCAGACGTCGTTGATGTTGAACCGCAGCGAGGCATCCAGCTGGCCGAAGCCCTTGTTGTAGACCGGCAGGTTGCCGGTCCCGTTGCCGGCCGTGGTGATCAACCAGTCACTGCGCCAGTTGTAGGCCACACGCGCCTGGAACCGCGGCACTTCGTAGCTGAGGATGACGTTGTAACTGTTCTTGGACAGCCCCTCCAGCGGCACCACCAGCTGGCTGCCGTTGGTGTCGGTGGCATTCGGGCTGGGCGCCTTGGAATCGACGTAGGTGTAGTTGGTCTGCAGGCCGAAATGGCTCATCCAACCCGGCAGGAAATCGAAGAACTGGGTGTAGCCCACTTCCACGCCCTTGATCTTGCCGTCATCGCCATTGACCGGGCGGGTGATTTCCCAGTTCTCGCCGGCGTAGACCTCGTTGAACACGGCGTTGGCGATGAAGCCGTCGACCTTCTTGTAGAAGGCGGTGCCGTACATCATCGAGCCCTGGCCGAAGTACCACTCCAGCGAGGTATCGAACTGGGTGGCTTCCATCGGCTTGAGGTTGGGGTTGCCCGCCGAACCGGTCCGCCGGGTCACACCGCCACCGGCATCGGCCGCGCTCAGGCTCAGGTTCGGGTTGAGCTTGTCGAAGCCCGGGCGCGAAATCCCCTTGGACGCGGCGAAGCGCAGCTGCAGCTGATCGGTGAACATCCAGCGCAGGTTGAGGCTGGGCAGTACGTCGGTGTAGGACTGCTCAACATTCACCGGCAGCAGGCCGCCACCTTCGATGTCGGTGCCGGTGCGCACGCCGTCGGAGGTGACCTCCGTGCGCACCACGCGCACGCCGACGTTGCCATCGAACGGCACGCCCCAGTCGTCCGTGCCGAAGCGCAGCACGCCATACGCTGCGTAGGTCTTCTCGCGCTGGTTGTTGATGTTGTTCGGTGAGAATTCCAGCGGATCAGCGCCGAACGCCGCCAGGGTCTGCTCATAGTTCTCCACCGCCGCGTCGGCCGCACTCAGGGTGGGACCGAAGGTATAGCTCTTGCCGCGGAAGAAATCGGTGATCGGGTTCGGCACCAGGCCCACGTTCGGGAAGTCGGCGAACGGCGCGCCGAGCCACATGAAGCGCCACACGTTGCCCTGGTTCTCGGCCTTGCGATCGGTGTAACGCACGCCGGCCTTGAAGCTGCGGGCGAAACCATCGTCGAACGCCAGATCCATGTCCGAACGCCAGGCGAACTCGGTGCCCTTGTTGTCGTCCTTGTTGTCCAGATGGAATTTCCAGCCGACGTAATTGGCCGGATCGGTCAGATACCCCTGGTTGCCGGCGGCATCGGTCACGGCCAGGTACGGCAGGTCGCCGCTCAGGTCGATCGTATAGAACGGCGTGGCGTTCATGCCGGTGCCCACGATGTAGCGCGTGCCCTTGGTGGTGGCATCCACGTACTGTAAATCGGTGCTCAAGGTCAGGTTCGGGGTCACCGTCCACTTGGCGCCCAACGAGTAGTCGGTGGTGATCGACTTGCGCTGGGTCAGGCTGGTGTTGGAATCAGCCGGGGTGTTCTGGAACACGCCGCTGACCAGTTCGTTGCGGTCGTTGACCACGATGTCGCGCGCGCCCTGCATGGCGTCGCCGCCGCTGTAGGCGAAGAACGAGTAATCCTGCCAGCGGAAATCGTAGTCCGAGCGCAGCACCTGCGCCTGCACTTCAATGTCGTCGCGTGGGCGCCACTGCAGCGCCACCGCCCCGGTGCGGCGCTTGCGCTCACCGACGGTGGTATTGATGCCGGCGCCGTGCGGCACGAACACCTCAGTGCCTTCAAAACCGGGCAGATCGGTCTGCGAATACCACGGCTCCAGCGAAATCGTGTCCTGGCGGAACGGGCTGGTCTGCTGCGAGTAGTTCACCAGCAGGCCCACCTCGCCGATACCGGTCTGCCAGCGGTCGCTGAACATGCCCGAGAACGCCGGCTTGCTGTCATCGGCCAGATCGTAATGGTTGTACTGCAGGCTGCCGGCGATCTTGCGGCCTTCATAATCGAACGGCAGGCGCGTGCGCAGGTCGACCGTGCCGCCCAGGCCACCTTCGATCATTTCCGCCGAGGGGTTCTTGTAGACGTTGACGCCGCCGAGCAGCTCGGCCGAGACGTCTTCGAAGCTCAGGCCGCGGCCGTCATTGGCGGTGAAGATGTCACGGCCATTGAGCTCGGTGCGCACCTGGGTCAGGCCACGGATGGCGATGGTGCTGCCTTCGCCATAGTTGCGCGTGATCTGGATGCCGGAGATGCGCTGCAGCGCTTCGGCGACGTTGTTGTCGGGCAGCTTGCCGATGTCCTCGGCCACGATCGAATCGACGATCTGCTCGGCATTCTGTTTGATCTGCTGGGCACGGGTCACGCTGCTGCGGGTACCCGTCACCTGGACGGTGTCCAGCTGGGTCGCGGCAGTGGTGTCCTGGATGTTGCTCTGCTGGGCCATCACCTGCCCGGCGACCAGCATCGAAACACAGACCGCCAGCGCACGGCGGCGCAACGCGGTGGGGGTACGTGCAGGCACGGATGCGCCTGTCGCCCCACGGCAACAACGTACTGACATGATGTTTCCCTCCCAGGACACATGTGCTGACGGTGGACGACGCCGTTCGGCGCCGCCTGTAACAATCAGGTTGTAAGGTCATGCCCACCACCGGGATGCCGGGGCGGGGTACAACGCGGCCGGTCGTTTCCGGTCGGCTGGCGGGCAGCTTAGGCAGCGGCAGCCATTCCATGCCAATAAAATATTGGGCAGGATGTATTCCTTCGGAGAATACCATTCACGCCGCCCATACCAGCCGTGGCCCGGCCCGCTTCAGCCGCTGCCGCGCAGCCCCGGATACAGCCAGCGCGCGGTCGTTCGAAGGGCCAGCAGCATGCGCTCGGCGGCCGGCGGCAAGACGTGGCCGCGCCGGTAGATGATCCCGAACGACTCCATGCGCACGCCCACATCGATCGGCAGCACGGTCAGCAGCTTGGCCTGGATGTAGGGCGCTACCGATTCCACCGGCAACGCGGCCAGCAGATCGCTGCCGCGCAGCAGGCTGGTCATCACCGGCAGCGAGCTGGTCTCGATGATGTTCTGCGGAATCGGCAGGCCCTGCTCCAGGAACAGCGCATCCAGCCGCGCGCGCAGCACGCTGTCAGCCGGCGGCAGGATCCAGCCATGCCGGGCCAGATCGGCATAGTGCAGATCGTCGCGGCTGGCCAGCGGATGACCGGCGCGGGCGATCACCGAATGCGGCTCGTCCGCCAGCGCTTCGAAGGTGAGGTCCGCAGCGCCCTCGGGTCCCAGGATGCGGCCGATCACCAGATCCAGCTGGCCATCCAGCAGTCGCGCCACCAGCGGCCGGCTGTAGTCCATCTCGACCCGGATCAGGATGTCCGGAAACTCGCGCTTCACCTCGGCGATCGCCTGCGGCACCAGGTTGGTGCCCGGGTTGACCACGGTACCGATCGAGACCTGCCCCATATGCCCGCTGCGCAGCGCGGCGATTTCTTCGGTCGCCCGGCCGATCTCCGACATCGCCGAGCGCGCGCGCCGGATCAGCACCTGCCCGTACCAGGTCGGCTCCACGCCGCGGGCGTGCCGCTCGAACAGCTTCACCCCGAGCATGTCCTCCATCTCCGCCAGCAGCTTGGACGCAGCCGGCTGGGTCATGGCGGCGGCTTCGGCGGCACGCAGCACCGAGCCGTGTTCGTGCAGGTGCAACAGCAACATCAAATGCCGGGTCTTGAGCCGGGAGGCAGTTGTCCAAGGGCCAGGTGCGGTCGTCATCACACATCCGTTCTGCGTTGATCGCCGCATTGAATCACGGTATTCGCCGGGGGAATAGATATCCCGAAAAATTTCATTTGATAAGAATACCTTCGCACGCAACCCTGACCGTATGGCTGCGCCGCCCCCGGCTGCCAGCCCGCCAGCGCCCCCCGCGCCCGCCGAGTCATGGAGCCTGCTTTGTCCGCACCCGCTTTGTCGTACCGTCTGCCGTTGGCTCCATCCCTGGACACACTGTTCGATGAGTAAACGACTGCAGGACAAGATCGCGCTGGTCACCGGCGCGGCCAGCGGCATCGGCGCGGCCACCGCCGCGCTGTTCGCCGAGCATGGCGCCCGGGTGATCGGGCTGGATTTGAACCCACCGCTCGCCCCGGATGCACGGATCGACCATCGCCTGGCCGACATCACCGATGCGGCCGCGGTGCGCGCCCTGGTGGAGCACGTTCGCGCCAAGCATGGCCGCGTGGATGTGCTGGTCAACAACGCCGGCGCCGATGTCTTCACCGACCCGCTGCAGCTGGAAGACGCGCAGTGGGAACGCTGCCTGGATCTCAACCTCAAGGGCGCCTGGAACGTGTGCCGGGCGGTGCTGCCGGCGATGCTGGCGCAGCAGGCCGGTTCCATCGTCAACATCGCCTCGGTGCATGGCCACCGGATCATCCCGCATGCCTTCCCCTACCCGGTCGCCAAGCACGGCCTGATCGGGCTGAGCAAAGCACTCGGCATCGAGTACGCAGCGCAGGGCATCCGGGTCAACTCGATTTCGCCGGGGCTGATCCTGGTGCCCCGGATCGAGGCCTGGTTCGCCAACAGCGCCGATCCGGCCGCCACGCGCCATGCACAGGAGCAGCTGCTGCCCTGCAAGCGCATCGGTGAGCCCGGCGAAGTGGCGTACACCGCGCTGTTCCTCGCCAGCGACGAAGCCCGCTTCATCAATGCCACCGACATCCTGATCGACGGTGGCCGTTCCCAGCTTTACCACGAGTAATCATGAGCGCCCCGATCTTCCAACTGCCTCTCGTCGCGATCCTGCGCGGCATCACCCCGGATGACACCCTTGCCCATGTCGGCGCGCTGGTGGAGGCCGGCTTCGATGCGATCGAAGTGCCGCTGAATTCGCCGCGCTGGGAAGACAGCATCGCCCGCGCGCAGCAGGCCTTTGGTGCGCAGGCCTGGATCGGCGGCGGCACGGTGTTGCGCGAGCAGCAGGTGGATGCGCTGGTGCAGATCGGTGCGCGCTTCATCGTCACCCCCAACACCCGGCCCGCACTGATCCGCCACGCGGTGGATCGCGGCCTGCAGGTGATGGCCGGGTTCGCCACCGCCAGCGAGGCGTTCGATGCGATCGACGCCGGCGCGCAGATGCTCAAGCTGTTCCCCGCCGCCACTTACGGTCCTGGCCACGTGCGCGCCCTGCGCTCGGTGCTGCCGCGCGAGCTGCCGTTGTACGTGGTCGGCGGCGTGACCCCGGATTCCCTCGCCAGCTACCTCGCCGCCGGTGCGGTCGGTGCCGGTATCGGGGGTGATCTCTATCAACCCGCCCAGCCGCTGCAGCGTACCCGCGAGCAGGCCCAGGCGTTCCTCCAGGCCTACCGGACTACGCACGGATGAAGATCACCCGACTGGTTACCTATCATGCCGCACCGCGCTGGCTGTTCCTGAAGATCGAGACCGACGAGGGCATCACCGGCTGGGGCGAGCCGGTGATCGAGGGCCGCGCGCGCACCGTGGATGCGGCCGTGCATGAACTGTCGGAGTATCTGATCGGGCAGGACCCGACCCGGATCAACGACCTGTGGCAGACGATGTATCGCGGCAGCTTCTACCGCGGAGGCGCGATCCTGATGAGTGCCATCGCCGGGATCGACCAGGCGCTGTGGGACATCAAGGGCAAAGCGCTCGGCGTGCCGGTGTACCAGTTGCTCGGCGGTCTGGTGCGCGACCGCATGAAGACCTACCGCTGGGTCGGCGGTGACCGTCCGGCCGATCTGGTCGAGCAGGTGCATCGCTACCGCGAACTCGGCTTTGATACGTTCAAGTTCAACGGCACCGAAGAGATGCAGCTGCTGGACAGCCCGCGCCGCGTGGATGCCGCCATCGCCAAGGTGGCCGCGCTGCGCGATGCATTCGGCGACAGCATCGATTTCGGCGTGGACTTCCACGGCCGGGTCGGCGCCCCGATGGCGCGCGTGCTGCTCAAGGAACTGGAGCCGTACCGCCCGTTGTTCGTGGAAGAACCGGTGCTGCCCGAACAGGCCGAGTACTACCCGCGCCTGGCCGCGGCCACCTCGATTCCGCTGGCGGCCGGTGAGCGCATGTACTCGCGCTTCGAATTCAAGCAGGTACTCGCCAACGGTGGGCTGTCGCTGCTGCAGCCGGATCTGTCGCATGCCGGCGGCCTCACCGAGTGCCTGAAGATCGCCGCGATGGCCGAGGCCTACGATGTCGCGCTCGCACCGCACTGCCCGCTCGGCCCGGTGGCACTGGCGGCCTGCCTGCAGCTGGATTTCGTCTCGCACAACGCGGTGCTGCAGGAACAGAGCATCGGCATCCACTACAACCAGGGCGCCGATCTGCTCGATTACGTGTTGAACAAGGACGACTTCCACTGCGACCATGGCAGCATCGCCGCCCTGCCCAAACCCGGGCTGGGCGTGGAAATCGATGAGGAGCGCCTGCGCCATGCCCATGAGAATCCGCCTGACTGGCGCAACCCTGTCTGGCGCCACGCCGACGGCTCCGTTGCCGAGTGGTGAGCCGCGATGAGCGTTGAACTGGCTCCGGCCACGCTGGTGGTGGACAGCCGCTGCACCCATGGCGAAGGCGTGCTCTGGTGCGAACAGCGGCAGAGCGTGCTGTGGGTCGATATCGCCGAACGCCGGCTGTGGGAACACCACCCCGAGCGTGGCACCACCCGGCATTGGACGCTGCCGGACCGGCCCGGCTGCATCGGCCTGTTCGAGGACGGCACGCTGCTGGTGGCGCTGGTGAGTTCACTGCACCGCGCCGATTTGGCCACGGCCACCGACGAAGCGCTGCCGCTGCAGTGGCTGGCCGACGTGGACCCACTCAACGCTTACACGCGCAGCAACGATGGCCGCGCCGACCGCGACGGCAACTTCGTGTTCGGCACGATGAACGAGCACCCCGGACGCGCTGCCGATGGCCGCTTCTACCAGTACTCCACCCGTCACGGCCTGCGCGAACTGCCGCTGCCGGGCATCGTGATTTCCAATGCGATCAGCTTCAGCCTCGATGGGCGCACGATGTACTGGTGCGACTCGGTATCGCCGCGGATCATGGCCTGCGATTACGACCCCGAGCAGGCCAGCACCACCAACGTACGCGAATTCACCGCGCTGGCCAATACCGCCGCCGAACCCGACGGCTCGGCCGTGGATGCCGCCGGACGGGTCTGGAACGCGCAATGGCGCGCACGTCAGGTGAGCTGTTACGCACCCGATGGCACGCTGCTGCAGGTGCAGCCGGTGCCGGTCAAACACCCCACCTGCGTCGCATTTGGCGGCGGCGATCTGCGCACGCTGTATGTGATCAGCTCACGGCTGGACCACACGCCGGAAGAACTGGCCGCCAGCACACACGCCGGTAGTCTGTTCAGCGCACGCCAAGCGCAGCCGGGCCTGCCCGAGAGCCGGATCCGCGGATGATCGCGGTCGACTGGGGCAGCAGCAGCCTGCGCGGCTATCGGCTGGATGATGCCGGCGCGATCATCGCGCAACGCGCCAGCGGACGCGGCATCCTGCACTGCCAGGGCAACTTCGCCGACGTGCTGGCCGAGCTGATGGATGGCTGGCCGGACCGTACGATCCTGCTCAGCGGCATGATCGGCAGCCGCAGCGGCTGGATCGAGCAGGCCTACCTGCCCTGCCCGGCCAGACTCGCCGATCTCGCTGCGGCCCTGCACCTGCATCACGACGAACGGCTGCCCGGCCGCGATATCTGGTTCGTGCCGGGCGTGGCCGTCCAGGGTGCTGGCGAAACGCCGGATGTGATGCGCGGCGAAGAGACGCAGTTGGTCGGTCTGGATGCCGGCGCCAGCATGGCGCAGGTCTGCCTGCCCGGTACCCACAGCAAGTGGGCAATGCTGCACGATGGAGCGATCACCGGTTTTGCGACCGCCATGACCGGCGAACTGTTCGCCCTCCTGCGCCAGCACAGCCTGCTTGGCCGCCTGATGGACGACGGCGACACCTCCGACGCCACCGCCTTCGCGCAGGGCGTGCAGCGCAGCGGCGAGGCGGGCGGCCTGCTGCACCACCTGTTCGGCGTGCGTGCGCTGGGCCTGTTCGACCTGTTGTCTGCCAGCGCAGCGCCTTCCTATCTCTCCGGTGTACTGCTCGGCCATGAAATCCGTGCGCTCGCCGATGCCAGCGCGCAGGTCCACCTTGTGGGCAGCGCCGCGCTGACAGCGCGCTATGCCCATGCCCTGCAGCTGCTTGGCATGAGCGCGGCGAATGCCCCTGAAAGCCTTGCCGCACGGGGCCTGTACCGCCTTGCGCAGCAGCGCGGTCTGCTTGGCTGAGCGCACCGCCCCAGCATTCAGGCACAACCTGTTCTAGAATTACGCGGCTTAACGCCGGATTTCCCCATGCCTTTCGTCGTCACCGAAAACTGCATCAAGTGCAAACACACCGATTGCGTGGAAGTGTGCCCCGTGGATTGCTTCCACGAAGGCCCCAACTTCCTGGTGATCGACCCGGATGAGTGCATCGACTGCACCCTGTGCGAACCGGAGTGCCCGGTCAACGCGATCTTCCCCGAAGACGACGTGCCCGCCGGGCAGGAAGCGTTCGTCGCCCTGAACGCCGAGCTGGCCCAGGCCTGGCCAGTGCTGACCGTGCGCAAGGACCCGCCCGCCGATGCCGGCGAATGGGACGGCAAGCCGGACAAGCTGAAGCTTCTGGAACGCTGAGCCTCCCGGTTCTGGCGGCAACGAAAAAGGGCGCCGAGGGCGCCCTTTTTCGTTTCCATGACCCGTCCCAATTACGGGGCGAGCTTCGCCTTCAGCTCGCCCAGCAGCTTGGTCGGGGCGGCGGCGGTGGCCGGCATGCCACGCGGATCCACGGCGGAGACATACGCACCGGCATCGACCGCAACGACGCGGACCAGGAAGTCGCTGCCTTCGAAGGCGACGTCGTAGGAACCCAGCAGCTGCGCCTTGCTGGCGATCTTCACGCCTTCAACGGACTCCAGGGCGGTGCCGACCTTGGCGAACACCTCTTCCTTGGTGCCCGGCACGGTGAAGCCAGCATTGTTGGCGGCGGCCGGATTCGCGGTCGGGGCCGGACGTGCGGCCTGCGAGGCCAGCGTCGAACTGGCGACGGCGGCGGTGGCAGCGGCCTGGCCAGCCGGAACGTTCAGATCCGGCGGCACTTCCAGCGGACGCACTTCCGGGGCCAGGGCATAGTCGCCCTTGGCGCCACGCTTGAAGCAACCGGTGGTGCCGACCAGGGTGGCGGTGGCCAGGATCGCGAAGGACAGCACGCGGAAGGCGGAAACGGATTGACGCATGGGAATCTCCTGAGTGACCACTGTGATCAGTGGTTGGATAGTGCTTCCAGCGCACCGATATCGGTGGCCAGGTGTTCGGCAGCGGCGTGATGGGCCGCGGACAGGGGCAGCAGCGGCAGGCGCAGGCCGTCACCAATGCCGATCCGGCGCAGCAGGTCCTTCACCGGAATCGGATTGGACTCCACGCCGCAGAATTCATGGAACGGTTCCAGACGCGCATCCCACGCCTCGGTCGCCTCGCGCTCACCGGCCGCCGCCAGGTCGCACATCCGGCGATACGCGCCCGGCAGGGCGTTGGAGCCCACTGAGATCAAGCCATCCACGCCGGACAGGATCGAGCGCGCGGCGGTACCGTCGTCACCGCTGAGGATGGCGAAATCCGGCGCACGCAGCGCCAGCAGGGCGTTGACGCGGCCCACATCGCCGACCGCCTCCTTGATGCCCACGATGTTCGGGTGCCGGGCCAGTTCGGCCACGGTCTCGGGCAGCATGTCGCAGCCGGTGCGGCCAGGCACGTTGTACAGGATGACCGGCAGGCCGCCCTGGTCGGCCACGGCGCGGTAATGCGCGATCAGGCCAGCCTGGGTGGGGCGCACGTACGGCGGGGTCACCACCAGCGCATGGGTGGCGCCATTGGCGGCCGCCCGGCGGGTCTGCTCGATGGTTTTGGCCGTCCCCGACAGCCCGGTCCCGGCCAGCACCGGGATGCGCCCGGCGACGGTTTTGACTGCACTGCGCAGCAGCTGATCGTATTCGTCGTCGGAAAGGGCCGCCGCTTCACCGGTCGAACCGGCCACCACGACACCGTGAACACCACCCTCCAGTTGCAGGTGCAGCAGGCGCTGCCAACCGTCGGGATCCAATGCGCCGTTCGCCTGGAAGGGCGTCGCCAGCGCGGTGATGAGACCGGAAAGGGACAAGGACATCGTGCTCGGAAGAAAGGGGGCACCCCGCCTGCGTAAACGCCGGCCAGATGTACGTTGCATGTTACTTGCGGGTCGAAAGCGCGGGCAAGTATGCTGGACTCCGGCGAACGTGCCGTCGTCCGGCCGTTCAGACTCACCTTGCATCACCCGGAACCATCTTGACCGACACCACGCCGCGGCCTGCGCCGACCGAAAACCACCTCCTGATCAACGCCTATACGACGCATCCGGAGTCCCCCCTGCTGCCTGTGACCCGGCGTATCGCCGACAGTGGCTGCAATCTGGTCGATGCCCGCCTGGCCACGGTCGGGCGCGACGTGTCCGTCACCGCCCTGGCCACCGGCTCGTGGGACTCGGTGGCCAAGCTGGAAGCGATGCTGACCCGGCTGGAGCGTGAGGAAGGCCTGAAGCTGGTCTGGTACCGCACCGGTGCCAAGCAGGCCCAGTCCAACCTGCTGCCCTACATCGTGGAAGTGATCGCGGCCGACAAGCCGGGGATCCTGTTCCAGCTGGCCGATTTCTTCGACCGCCAGGGCATCACCATCGAGAACCTGCAGAGCACGCGCTACCGCGCGATGCAGACCGGCGCGGAAATGTTCTCCGCGCAGGTGACCATCGGCGTGCCGGCCAACATGCACATTGCCGCGCTGCGCGATGATTTCCTCGAGTTCTGCGATCACCTCAACCTCGATGCGATCATGGACCCGATGAAGTTCTGATGCTTCGCGCGTTCGTCACGGGCGCGCGGGGTTTCATGCAGGTGTAGTAGATCCACCCCAGGATCCGGAAAGGAACCCATGAACGACGGCGACACCCTGGACAGCACCACCCTCGCACTGCCGCTGGCGTTGTCCGGCGGCGAGACCACCACCCTCGGCGCCCTGGCCGGTCAGTGGGTGGTGCTGTACTTCTACCCCAAGGACAGCACCCCGGGCTGCACCACCGAGGGCATCGATTTCAACGCACTGCTCCCGCAGTTCACCCAGGCCGGCGCCCGCGTCTTTGGCGTCTCCCGCGATTCGGTCAAATCCCACGACAATTTCTGCGCCAAGCAGGGCTTCGCCTTCCCGCTGATCAGCGATGGCGACGAAGCGCTGTGCACCGCGTTCGACGTGATCAAGCTGAAGAACATGTACGGCAAGCAGGTGCGTGGTATCGAGCGCAGCACCTTCCTCATTTCGCCGGACAGTCGTATCGTGCAGGTGTGGCGCAAGGTCAAAGTGGCCGGCCACGCAGACACTGTCCTTGAAGCCCTGAAGGCCGCGAAAACCCAGTGATCAACCCGGCACCCCCACTGGCCATCACCCTGCCCCGCAGGTCGTGATGGCTTGTCCCTGTTCTGCCACCAGGAATTGACGATGACCCGAGGCAAGCGCATCTACGTACTGGATACCAACGTGCTGATGCACGATCCGACCGCGCTGTTCAAGTTCGAGGAGCATGATGTCTACCTGCCGATGCAGGTGATCGAAGAGCTGGACAACGGCAAGAAGGGCACCACCGAGGCGAGCCGCAATGCGCGCCAGGTCAGCCGCTTCCTCAATGAGCTGGTGCAGGCTTCGGGCCTGGACAACCTGGCCGACGGCATCCCGCTGCAGCGTCCCAACGGGCTGCAGCTGCGCGGCAAGCAGAGCGTGGGCCTGCTGCGTTTCCAGACCAGTCATTTCGATGCCGGCAAGAGCTTTGGCGCGGTGATTCCGGACAACGCCATCCTCGGCGCGATCCTGGCGCTGAAGGAACAGGTACCGGAGATTCCGGTGGTGTTCGTGTCCAAGGACATCAACCTGCGGATCAAGGCGGCGATCGCGGGCATCGTCTCCGAGGACTACGAAAACGACCGCGCGCTGGACGATTTCAGCCTGCTCTACACCGGCGCCACCGAGCTGCCGGAAGACTTCTGGAAAAAGCACACCGACAACCTGCGCAGCTGGAGCGACAAGGGCCGCACCAGTTACGAAATCATCGCCAGCGAAGACGAGAACTGGCACCCCAACCAGTACGCCTACCTGCCGGGTGACGATGAAGTCGAACTGCGCGTGGCCAAGGTGGACGGCGACAAGATCACCCTGTCACTGGTCAACGATTTCCGCCACGGCAGCCACGCGGTGTGGGGCATCAGCGCACGCAACCGCGAGCAGAACTTCGCGCTCAATGCGTTGATGGACCCGGAGATCGATTTCGTCACCCTGCTCGGCACCGCCGGCACCGGCAAGACGCTGCTCGCGCTGGCCGCCGGCTTGGCCCAGACCATGGACCAGCAGCGCTACCGCGAGATCATCATGACCCGTGCGACGGTCAGCGTCGGCGAGGACATCGGCTTCCTGCCCGGCACCGAAGAAGAAAAGATGACCCCGTGGATGGGCGCGCTGACCGACAACCTGGAGGTGCTCACGCATACCCAGGAAGGCGGCGCGTGGGGGCGTGCGGCCACCAACGACCTGATCGCCAGCCGGATCAAGATCCGCTCGCTGAACTTCATGCGCGGCCGCACCTTCCTGTCGCGTTATCTGATCCTGGATGAAGCGCAGAACCTCACCCCCAAGCAGATGAAGACCCTGATCACCCGTGCCGGCCCGGGCACCAAGATCGTCTGCCTGGGCAACGTCGAACAGATCGATACGCCCTACCTGACCGAGACCACCTCGGGCCTGACCTACGCGGTGGACCGCTTCAAGAACTGGCCGCACAGCGCGCACATCACGCTGCGTCGAGGCGAGCGTTCGCGCCTGGCCGATTACGCTTCGGAGGTGTTGTGAGCCGTTCCCTGTCCCGTGCCGTCCTGCCGCTGGCGCTTGCTGCGCTGGCGGCAGCCTGCACGCCTGCCAATACGCGGCCGGGCGCCAGCGTCCCGACCGCGATCAAGACTGGCCAGTCCTGGGTGGTGACGCGACCGATCGTCGCCGCCCAGGTGCTCGATACCTGCTCGCGCGACAGTCCCGGCCGCGAGACCGGCCGGGTCACCGGTTACTGGGCCCCCAGCCGCAAGGATGTCGAGCAGCTCGAAGCCGCATTGCCGACGCTGGAAGCGCAGGTGCCCAAGGCCGCCGATTTCGATCGCCAATACGTCGGCATCGAGATGAACGCGCGCAAGCTGATCTACCTCAACGCCTTCCATCTGCCTGACGATGCCGACATCGATCCAGCGCGCGATGCGATCCGGGTCTGCGATGGGGGCGCGCAGTTCTGGGGCGCGGTGTTTGATCCGGGCAGCGGCAGTTTCTCGGATGTGCAGTTCAACGGCCCGCCCGCGGGTCGTTGATCGGGCCGTGACCACCGCTACGCACGCCGGATGAGCATCCGGCTGCCCACCTGGGTCTGGATCGGGGCAATCGCCCTGTCCTGCGTGGCCGGGATGGTCAACGTGGTCGGCTTCCTCGGCTTCGAACACCAAGCGGTCAGCCACATGACCGGCACCACCAGCCAGCTGGGGATGGCGCTGGCCCAGCGCGACTGGCGCGTGGTCGGGCACCTGTGGGGGCTGCTGATCGCCTTCTGCGTGGGCGCCACACTCAGCGGCATGATCATCCAGGACAGCGGCCTGCAGCTGGGCCGACGGTATGGTGTGGTGCTGGCACTGGAATCGCTGTTGCTGCTGGTCGCGATTCCGCTGTTCAAACAGCAGCAGATCTGGGGCGCACTGGCCGCGGCGATGGCCTGCGGCCTGCAGAACGCAATGGCCACTACCTTCAGTGGCGCCGTGGTGCGCACCACCCACCTCAGCGGCATGTTCACCGACCTGGGGATCGGGCTGGGCCACCTGCTGCGCGGGCTGCCACTGCCGATCCGACGGCTGACCCTGAGCGGCTTGATCGTCAGCGGCTTCCTGGCCGGCGGCGTGATCGGCGCGCTGTTGTTCCTGCGCTTCGGCTACGACGCCCTGCTCGCCCCCGCGCTGCTGACCGGCGGCACCGGGCTGGGCTACGTGCTGTACCGGCAGTGGGCACTGTTGCGGGCGCGCTGACAGCGCGGCAGCACTGCCGCGACAAACATTGCACAATCGGGCTATGACGCCCTCCAGCCCCGTTTCCGCCCTGACCATCGCCGGCTCCGATTCCGGCGGTGGCGCCGGCATCCAGGCCGATCTGAAGGCCTTCGCCGCCCATCGCGTGCATGGCCTGTCCGCAATTGCCGCGCTGACCGCGCAGAACACCCGCGGCGTTACCGCCGTGCACGTGCCGCCCCTGGACTTCCTGCAGGCGCAGATCGATGCCTGTTTCGCCGATTTCGACATCCATGCGGTGAAGCTGGGCATGCTGGCCAATGCCGACGTCATCGGTCTGGTCGCCGACGCGCTGGAAAAGCACCGCCCACCGCACGTGGTGCTGGATCCGGTGATGGTCGCCACCAGCGGCGCCAGGCTGCTGGAAGCCAGCGCACTGGAGGCGATGCGCACGCGCCTGATCCCGCTGGCCACGCTGCTGACGCCCAACACACCCGAAGCCGAACTGCTGCTCGGCCGCCGCATCATCACCGCCGAGGATGCCGAAGATGCCGCCGACGCGTTGCTTGAACTGGGCGCCGGCGCGGTCCTGCTCAAGGGCGGGCATATGGACGAAGGCAACCGCGTGATCGATCGCTACTTCGACGGCGTGACCCGCGAAGAATTCATCCATACCCGCCTGCCGGTGGATGCGCACGGCACCGGTTGCACGCTGGCCTCGGCGATCGCCGCGCAGCTGTGCCAGGGCCTGTCATTGCCCAATGCCTGCGAAGCGGCCATCGACTACGTCGCGCGCGGCCTGCAGAGCGGCTATTACCCGGGCCACAGCGAAGTACTGGTGATCGACCACTTCGGCGCGGCACGCCCGGCATGATCGACGCCTCGCCCCTGCCCGTGCAGACCGCCGATGGCCATCGCGTCGAGCTGCTGGCGCGTGTACCGACACGCCCGCGCGCACGTCTGCTGTGGCTGCCGGCGCTGGGCGTGGCCGCGCGCCATTACCTGCCCTTCGCCGAGGCGCTCGCTGCGCGCGGCATCGCGGTGTACCTGCACGAGTGGCGCGGCAACGGTAGCAGCAGCCTGCGCCCGTCGCGCACGCAGGACTGGGGCTATCGTGAAATCCTTGAGCAGGACCTGCCGGCCAGCCTGGCGCGGTTGCCCGACGAGGGGCTGATGCCACTGATCATCGGCGGCCACAGTCTTGGCGGTCAGCTGGCCTGCTGCTTCGCCGGGCTGCATCCACAGCGGTTCGCGCGGGTGTGGCTGGTCGCCAGCGGCACGCCGTACTGGCGCACCTTCCCGGCCCCGCGCGGCTGGACGCTGCCGCTGGTGTACCGCTTCCTGCCCTGGCTGGCCCAGCACCAAGGGGTACTGCACGGCAGGAAACTCGGTTTCGGCGGCACCGAGGCGCGCGGATTGATCCGCGACTGGTCGCGCGTGGGCCTCAACAACCACTACGCGGCCGCTGGCATGGCGACCGATCTGGAGGCCGGGATGCGCGAACTACGCGGCCAAGCGACCGCCGTGGTGATGGACCATGACTGGTTGGCACCGACGAGCTCGATGCAGGGCCTGCTGGCCAAGATGCCGGGCATGCGTGCGCAGCTCAGTGTGGTCAATGCGCAGATGCTGGGCGCGCGTGCCGATCACTTCGCCTGGATGAAAACGCCGGAAGCCGTGGTACAGCGGCTTTTTCATTCATTTGAATGAAGACCTTCACAAAAACCGTTGACGAATGCGACGCCGATCCGCATAATTCCGCTCCTGTTGACGCGCCCGTAGCTCAGTTGGATAGAGTACCTGGCTACGAACCAGGCGGTCGGGAGTTCGAATCTCTCCGGGCGCACCATCAACAGGGTATCGATTTCGCAGTCGGTATCAGCAATGAAAATTCGATGTAAATGCGCCCGTAGCTCAGTTGGATAGAGTACCTGGCTACGAACCAGGCGGTCGGGAGTTCGAATCTCTCCGGGCGCACCATTACATCGAACGGCAAGCCTGCTTGCCTTCCCGTCGAACGTGGCAACACGCGCGGCAGGACACACAACCAGACAATGCAAATGCGCCCGTAGCTCAGTTGGATAGAGTACCTGGCTACGAACCAGGCGGTCGGGAGTTCGAATCTCTCCGGGCGCACCATTGCATCGACGAAGACAGCAACCCTCGGTTGCTGTTTTTTTTTGCGTCAGCCCTGCGGAGAGACGTGCGCCTGCGCCGCCTGCATCGCCAACAGATCGGCTTCGCCCGGCAGTTCCGGCGCGGGGCACGCACCGCCGGCATGGTCGTCGTGCGCCAGCCAGTCATCGACCACGCCGCCCAGCAGATCCACGCGCAGTGGCAGGGTGATGTGGTCTTCGCCACGCAGCTCGATGTAATGCACACGCGGGCTGGCGGCAGCCAGACGACGGCCCTGCCCGACCGGCACATGCTGATCATCCTGGCCATGCAGCAGCAGTACGCAGGTACGGCTGTCGGCCAGCGCGCGGGTGACATCGACGCGGTCCAAATCCAGATCCAGACGCTGGCTGGCGGCGGCGATCACCTGGTCGATATCCTGCCCGCCGTAGCGCCAGCGCCCGTAGGCGGCCATGGCCTGCGCCTTCCAGGCGGTCGGCTGCAGCGACATCAGGTGCGGGATCATGCTGCGGATCGCATCGCCGGCATTGGCGAAGGACTCCATCGCCACCACGCCGGTAACCTCGTCGCCGAGCTTGTCGGCGGTGAAGAGCGCGGTGGCCGCACCGTAGGAAACACCGAACAGATACAACGGCCCGACCACCTCCCCGCGTGCCTTCAGCGCGGCGATGACATCGACCACGTCATCCGATTCAAAGGTGCCGTAACCGGATGGGCCGGCACCGGAATGGCCGTGATTTCGCAGATCGATGGTGACCACGCGATAGCCGGACTGCGCCAGCTGCAGCGACCACGGCAGCATCGCATCACCGTTCATCATCCAGCCGTGCAGCACCACCACCGTGCCGCGCGGCGCCTGCGGCTGGAACGGATGCGGCAGGTCCAGGGCCATGCCGGTGCGCAGCGGCTCGCCGTTGTCGTGCTGCTGGGGCAGGTATTCGTAGCGCACCCCGTACTGGCCGGGATCGAACGCACGCCAGAAGATCGGCACACCTGCGCGGCCGGTGACCCGACCATGGCGGTTGGGGACGCTGTCCACTGCTTCGGCGATGCGCGGCATGTCCAGCAGGGTGGACACGCCACCAGGCGCGATCAGCCGATCGCTCAACGAGGTCGAGGCAGCGGTGGAGGTCAAGGAGGAGCAGGCAGCCAGCCACAGGCCAGCCCCGGCCAGCAGCAACAGCAGCAAGCGCTTCATGGGCAGAGTCGGAAAAACCAATCGAGTCGGGCAGGTTACCGATCCGCTCCGCACCGCTCTATCGCATCCGTATGACCATCCGATGACAGCGAGGCCAGGATTCAGGTTGACTACCCCAGCCAGCCTTCCATCGTCGGCCACCAGCCCGCCAGCACCGCCGGCCGCTGCATGCGCTCGCGCCACCAGCGCAGTGCCGCGCCCTCCTCGCCGGTGCGCCAGGCCAGCCAGAACGTCTCGTCCGGCTTGGGCTCCTCGACCTGCCTGATCACCAGCCTGCCATCCCGGACCGCCTGCTGCACATACGGCTCGGGCAGGAAGCCGAAGCCCAGCCCGGCGCACTGCAGGCGGAACTTGCTGACCATGTCCGGCACCGTGACGGTCTCCTGCCCCATCAGAAGGCCGACCGTGCGCGGCAGCAGTCGCCGGGCCGAATCGGCCACGGCGATCGCGCAGTGGGTGGCCAGCTGCTCACGACCCAGCGGTTCGGACGCAGCCGCCAGCGGATGCGAGGGCGCCACCGCGAACACGAAACGCACCACGCCCATCGGCTCGACCACATAGCCCCCGCCGCTGGGGCCTTCGCCCGCCGCGCCGACCAGCAGGTCCGCGCGCCGGTCCAGCAGCGCCTCCCAGGTGCCCGACAGCGATTCACTGATCAGCCGCATCCGGGTCTGTTCGGCCACTGCATTGAAGGCGCGCACATCCTCGGCCAGCAGCGCCGGCACGAACATCGAATCGACCGCCACGGTCAGCTCCGCTTCCCAGCCGGAGGCCACCCGCCGCACCCGCATCTCCAGCTCCCGCGCCGCCCGCAGCAGATGGCGGCCCTCCTCAAGCAGCTCTTCGCCGGCCGGGGTGAGGTGAGCGCGCGGGCCGACCCGATCGAACAGCTGCACGCCCAGGTCCTCTTCCAGCTTGGAGACGGTGTAGGAAATGGTCGAAGGAACCTTGTGCAGCGCCTTGCCGGCCGCAGCGAACGAGCCACGGCGGTCGATGGCATCCAGGATCTGCAGGGCGTCGAGGCTGAGCTTGAGCATTCGAATTTTTCGATGATGGCTTGCAAAACTATCCGTTTTTCAACCCGCCGGAGCAAGCGGATACTGGCCGCAACAGGAAAGGGGCAGCGAACGCCGCCCCGAACCGCCATCGAAACCATCGAACACCGAGGAGATTCACCATGCTGCAGATCCGCAAGAGCAACACCCGTGGCAAGGCCGACCATGGCTGGCTGAACTCCATGCACACCTTCTCCTTCGCCAACTACTACGACCCGCGGTACACCAGCTTCGGTCCGCTGCGGGTGATCAACGAAGACCGCGTCGAGGGCGGCCAGGGCTTTGGCACGCACAGCCACAGCAACATGGAGATCGTCTCCTATGTGCTCGGCGGCGCGCTGGAACACAAGGACTCGATGGGCACCGGTTCGGTGCTGCGCTACGGCGATGTGCAGCGCATGAGCGCCGGCAGCGGCGTCAGCCACAGCGAGTTCAACCACTCGGCCAGTGAGCCGGTGCACTTCCTGCAGATCTGGCTGTTCCCCGATCAGGAGAACATCACCCCGAGCTACCAGGAAACGCATTTCGCGCCGGAAACCAAGCGTGGGCAGCTGCGCCTGATCGCCTCGCGCGATGGCCGGGACGGCTCGCTGTTGATCCACCAGGACGCGAACATCTACGCCACGATCCTGGACGGTGACGACCGCGTCCACCTGCCGCTGGCCCCGCGTCGCGGCGCCTATGTGCAGGTGGCCCGCGGGCAGCTGCAGGTCAACGGCATCACCCTGGAAACCGGCGATGCGCTGCAGGTCAGCGACGAGGCGCAGCTGACGCTGGAAAACGCCAACGAGGCGGAAGTCATCGTGTTCGAACTGGCGCTGTAAACAGAAACGCCATTGCGGTACATGCGGAATGGGAAAGGCGCGTCGGGCGGCGTGACTCCGGCGGTGAGCACCGGGCATAGGACAACCACCCGGGACTGGGCAATCACACTAGAGCGACCTTACTCCGCCCTTGGTGAGTAACAAAGCCTAGTATCAAGCATGTGGTAGAGAATCCCTATGGGATGCGAGTCCACTTTCGGTTGAGTGGTTTCATCTTCACGTGCGAGGAACGCCTCAAGCCTATCGAGCAACGGCCACGAATCAATTATCGCCCCTTCAAAACACTCCGCCAACATGGACAAATCTCCGGCCCTTGCGCATGCAGCTGCAAGGTGGAACGATGTTCCTCTCATCTGGTGCAACATCATTAACGCCATAATGTTGTGCGCAAAATCCCCTGGCGCGGTTACCAAGCAATCTGACGCAAACAACATGCGCGCCGAACGCCCATTGCCGTCACTTAACAGGTGGATGGTCAAAAAAACGATGTAAGAAGCTAAAGCCCCTCCTAGCGAAAGCTGGCCAACAGCGACTAATTCACGTCGCCGCAGCATCAACCTCCTCACCGCTCGCTCTGCCTCGCAAGGATGAGGGGGTTTGAACTCTCGGCTGAACGCGTTCACTGTATTGATCCGCATGCCGCCATGATGCGCGACAGTCGAAAAGCCGGTAAGCGCCTCAAGCGCCTTCTTCAACTCCCTAAATCTGACAGCGTCGTGCGCTGCCCTGAATCTTTGAATCAATCGCCCGCTATCGTCCAATCGGCGAAATCGAGCTACATTACTTAAGTACGTATCCAGCGAGTTAAAACTGTCGTGAACGAGGAATGCAGTCATCCATGACTGCGCCGTCGCATCGAATCTCCTGATTGTCTTTTTGGGCTGCCAATTGCGCAACTGCTCGAAAGTGCTATCTATCCAGCGATCCGAACAAATAAAACCTGAATCCATACTAGTTTCGTTCGTAGATGGTGACGGAGTCTCCACCACCGCCTGCCTGATTCAGCGTATAAAGATCCATCCACTGTGCGCCGTTCGGCCGAGGATCGATGCCTGGCGCAGCAAGTCCTCGAAGTTTGGCATCGTCTCCTAGCTGCCTGAGAAACTCCGTGGTATGTCGCTGCACATCCGCGCCATGGGCCGACATGTCGAAATCAGGCATGTCACGATCGATAAGATACTGCACAGTGTGGTCCCCAAGTACCCTGGCCACCTCCAGCCGGGCGCGATACACCGCATCAAGCTGAGCGTTTCCCGAACCCAGTCGCTCCCGCACTAGCTGGCGCTCGGCGACAGCACCTTCCTCACTTGCGTAGATCGATCCCATTGCCGCGGCGCCCATCAGAACTGCCGTCGCAGCAGAAATCTGCTTCTGCTCAACCAATGCCAATCCTTGGAGGGTAGCCAGCTTCGGATCACGAGTTCCCCTGATTGCATTGGTGTCCAGCGAAGCCAATCCTTCGAGGTCTTTCGGAGTCGGATAATAGTGGCGATCCAACCACGCCGCCTCGGCTGCAGACAGCGCGATCAAACGGGGATCGGTTGCGAAAAGGTCCCGCACAAAAATCTGCCTCGACGTAACCTTACTAATCACCTTACCCTCTGCGGAACCAGCGTTTTCCTCGCGGAAATGCCGGTCCGCTTCGGCGTAGTCCTTCAAGGTCGGAGCCTGTTTCGTCTCAGCAGTATCAACCTCACGCCTATCCGACGGCCAGAGCAGGTATCCAATGCCCGCCAAGGCTACAATCAATATTGCAACGATCGCTGCAACCATCTTTCGTTTCAAGTTACCTATCTCGCCTCTCATCCACAGAGTCCCCTGAACATCTCGCTATCCTTTCGGCAGAATGCCTCTTCCTGTGCCCTTATGAATGCAGGCAGGGAGGTCCACGGCTCAATCCACTCCCACTTCAAGAATCTGGCGTAGGCAGTAGCTTGTCCAATTACGAGAGCTCCAAAGACCACAAATGCAGAATCACCCATGCTTTGTTGGGCATGCGCGACCATGTCGTCACGCAGCTTTTCGTCGCACTGATGCTTATCCGCCCCAGCCGTGCCATAGCACATGTCATGAAGATTGCATGCCTGACGGAACACCGCCCCGTACGAAGCCGCGCCAGCCTGCAGCGCCCCGGGTGCAATGATGTAGTCGGGCACACCAGGACCGCCAGCCGCCCCACAACCGTTTACTTCCAGCGGGGGGGCACGATAGACATCACAGTTCGCACCCTCCCAGACCATTGCGGGAAAATTCGCACACCACGAAATCTGCTCATGATCGTGCCTGGGATCTGACGAACCGTCGCCAGACCCCCACGAGCCTCCCCCACCGAAACCACCGCCCGGAGGGCGGTAACCAATTACTTGGCAACCTGATTGCAAGTTGCAGTAGCCACCAGCATCTGCCTTCTCACTTACACTGAATGCGCCCGCCGCTAGTAGGCTTCCGATCAACATCCTCAATGCCCTTGATTCCTTCATTTAAACATCCTTGACTTAGTATTCAGAGAAACTGGATGCGCAGCAATGACGCCACTAAGATACGGAATAAAAATACAACACTCCTACTTGTCGAACAGTAGGTAATGCCCTATCAAGGGATAATGTTTCTGCGACTCCACGCACGTTTTCTTGGTGAACATCAAGTCCGCTTCCGACCCCGCTGAGCCCGACTCCGTTCCATCAATGTCGAGCATCCGTATCGCCGCCTTCGTTGGGCGTCGCGCTGATCGGCACATCAGCCCCCATTGGGCTCCCCCGTCCCATGTTCGGCCGAGGGAAACAGCAGTCACCTCAGAACCGGTAGTTCAGGGTCAGCCGCACGTTGCGCGGCTCGCCCCAGGTGTAGGTGCTGTACCAGCTGAAGATCGTGTAGTAATGCTTGTCCAGCAGGTTGTTGACGTTGAGCGTTGCCGACAGCTGGTCGTTGAACTGGTAACGCGCCATGGCATCGAGCAGCCAGTACGGTTCGGTACGATGGATCTGGCTTCCGCCAGTGGCCGGGTTGGTGATGGTGCCGAACGTGCTGCCCTGCCAGCGCGCGCCGCCGCCGATGCTCCAGCCGTCAGCCGCACCGGTGAGGCGGTAGCTGGTGTGCACGCTGAACTGATCTTCCGGTTCCAGCGTGGAGACCTTGGTGGACTGCTGCCGCGCGATCTTGTGCGCGTAGCCACCCTGGATCTGCCAGCCCGGCGCAAGCTGACCGGATACCTCCAGCTCATAGCCCTTGGTGCGCACCCCCATCAGGCCTTCATAGGCGATCCCGCCGCTCGGCGTCCTGCCGCCGGTCGGCTGCGCGTAGTTGTCCTGCTCCAGCTGGAACACCGCCGCGCTGGCGTTGAGGCGACCGTCGTAGAACTCCGCCTTCAGGCCCGCTTCGTAGCTGCGCCCTTCCAACGGATCCAGCACCCGACCCTGTTCGTCCTGGTTGCCCTGCGGCTTGAAGATGGTGCTGTAGCTGGCAAACACCGAAAAATTGCGGTTGAGGTCGTACACCAGGCCGGCGTACGGCACGACCACGCCGCTCTCGTCGGTGTCCGGGGATTTATAGTTGGCGATGCGGCTGCCGACGATCAGCTTGAGCGGATCGGCCAGGTCGAAACGGCCCACCACGTAGGCCCCACTCTCGCGGGTAACCTGGTTGTCACCGTAGCCCCACTGCCAGTCCGGCTCGGGCACATCACCCGTCCACGCGTAGTAGTCGGCGACGCTGCTCACGTAGCCCGGCTGCGGCGAATAGCCGTTGTTGACCCAGCGCTTGCGCGACACGCTGCCACCGACGACCAGCTCATGCTGCCGGCCGAACCACTCGAACTTGCCGCTGACGTACAGATCGGCCGCGTTGCTGGTGGTCTTGCCGATGTACTGGCCCAGCCACATGCTCACGCCCTCGCCGGTCACCGGATCCGGATTGCCACCGGCCGCCGCGCCCAGCGAGGCGTCATAGCCGTTGACCTGGTGGTTGAGCTGCAGCTTGGCGACCCAGTCATTGGCGAAGGTGTGCTCCAGCGTGGCGAAGCCGGTACGCGCGTACTGGCCCCAGCGGCTCCAGCGCGCCCCGTTGTTGAACGAGCGCGTCATGTCGTTGAAGTTGCCGGCACTGTCCAGCAGCGGAATGCCGCCCCAGCTGGAGCCTTCGGGATCGCTGTCCTGGTAATCGGCACCGACGGTCAGCAGCGTGCTCTCGCCGAGGTCGGCTTCCAGAATGCCGTAGAACACCTTATTGCTGCGCTGGTAGTGGTCGACATTGGAATGCTTGTCCTGGTAAGCGCCGACCACGCGGCCGCGCACGCGACCGCTCTCGGTGAGCGGGCCAGCGACATCGACTTCGGCGCGGTAGCTGTCCCACGAACCGACACCCAGCGTGGCGCTGCCGGCCAGCTCCCGGGTAGGCTTCTTGCGCACCAGGTTGATGGTCGCGCCCGGGTCGCCCATGCCCGTCAGCAGCCCGGTGGCCCCCTTGAGCACTTCCACGCGATCGTAGATGGCCATGTCACTGAGCGTATTGCCGGCCGAGTACGCCGAATCGCGCGCCATCGGGATGCCGTCGTACTGGAAGTTCTGCACCGCGAAGCCGCGCGCGTAGTACTCGGTGCGCTCGCTGTCGTAAGTGACGATGCTCACGCCGGGCGTGACCTTCATGACGTCATCGATACCGTTGAGCCCGAAGTCGTTCATTTCCTGCCGGGTGATCACGCTGATCGACTGCGGGGTCTGCCGCGGGCTGAGCACCAGGCGGGTGGCCGTGGCGATCGTGCCGGGCGTATAGGAATTACTGCCTTCGGTCACGGTGCCGAGCTGGTTGGCGGTGACCTGCACGGTCTGCAGGGTCTGTGCGCCGTCCTTAACAGGTGTGTCATCCGCCAGCGCCTCTTCGGCCTGCACGGACGAGGCGGACAGGGCCAAGCCCAGCACGCAGGCCATCGCCTGCATCAACGGGGAGAACGCGGGAACAGCACGACGGCGACCCGAGTGGATCAGGGCAACACGGAACGGAACGACGGACACGGCAATGCCTCCAGGCAGGAAGGGACTCCTCTGGCGGCGGCTGGAGGGAACGAATGGGCGGCATGATGCCGCATCCGGGGCTATAGCGAAAGGCTATCGCTGCAGGCAACCGGGTGGAGAGCCCTGCAGACAGGCGACGCTCCGGCTGCAGCCGGGGCGCCGCAGGTCATTGGCCGGTGGCGATCAGGTCAGGTGATCCGCCGGTCCGCTGACCGGATCAGCCACGCGGCACCGGCGCATCCGAGGCAATCAGCTTCTCCTGCTTGAGCTCGGCCCAGAAGGCCCCCGGCACCGCCACCGACATCGACGCGACGTTGGCCAGGACCTGTTCGGGCGTGCGCGCGCCCGGAATGACCGCCGATACCACCTCGGGTGCATCGGCGAACTGCAGCGCCGCCGTGCGCAGGTCCACACCATGGCGATCGCAGATGGCCTGCACCCTGGCGCGCTTTTCCGGCGCCCAGGACGGCACCTTGCCGTCATAGAGATACCGGTCCCGCCCGGCCAGGTAGCCCGCCAACAGCGGCGACCCGACCACCACCGACGCGCCATGCGCGGCGATCTTCGGGAAGGTGTCATGCAAGGCCTGCTCGTGATCCAGCAGCGAGTACTGGCAGGCCAGCAGGAAGATGTCCGGGTCGGACTCGGCCACCGCACGCAGCGCCGGCTCGGGTCGATTGACGCCAAACCCCCAGGCTTTGATAAGCCCCTCCTCACGCATGCGCGTCAGCGCCGGCATCGCGCCTTTCGCGGCCTCTGCGAAACGCTGCTCCCATGGCATGCCGAGGTCGTTCTCGTTGTCCGGCGACAGATCATGGATGAACACCACGTCCAGCTGCGACACCCCGAGCCGGTTGAGGCTGTCCTCCACCGAGCGCCGCGTGCCGTCGGCAGAGTAGTCGTAGCGGTAACGGAACGGCGACGGGTCCTTCCACATCACCTCCTGCAGCTCACCGGCGGTGGCCGTCAGCAGGCGCCCGACCTTGGTCGACAACGTGTACTCACGCGCGGGATGGTTGTGCAGATGGTGGCCGTAACGGCGCTCGCTCAGGCCAAGCCCGTACCACGGCGACGTATCGAAACAGCGCACCCCGGCCGCATAGGCGGCGGCGAGGGTGGCTTCGCTCTGCGCATCGGTCGCGGCCGCGAAACCATTGCCGATCGCGACACCGCCCAGGCCCAGACGGGTCTGCGGACGATAGCGCCTGCCCTGCTGTGCGGGGTTGCCCGGCAAGGGCTTCGCCGAGGCCTGGCCGCGGGTGGGCAGGACACTGCCCGGCCCAGCCGACTGCGCCATCAACGGCGAGGCGGCGAACGCGGCGGTACCGGCGGCGGCAACGGAGAGGAAGTGGCGACGTGTGTTCACGGCGACTCCTGTTTCTGTGGGGGAAGCAAACACCTTCGCAGAGTGGCGGTGCAGAGCATGCCTGTGCCGCGTCAAGGCAGCGGCAACAGTGCCCTTTCCCGCCCTGCGGATGCTCAGCCCTGCCCAGCGCCTGCGTTGAGAAGCAGCGTCTCGATCTCGCGGTAGCCGCGCTGGCGTGCATGCTGCAGTGGGCTCACGCCTTCACCGTCGGGCAGGTTCACGTCCGCACCTGCCGCGATGAGCTGACGGACGATCTCGACATGCCGTGGGCCGCCATCGGCGAGGATGATCGCCTCCAGCAGCGCGGTCCATTGCAGGTTGTTGACGTGATCCACCTCGACACCGGCTGCGATGAGCGTCGCCACGGTCTCCACATGCCCGCGTTCGGCCGCCGGAATGAGGGCGGTGCCACCGTAGCGGTTGGTGCTTTTCAGGTCGGCACCCGCCGCCAGCGTTGCGCGCAGGATCTCGAGATGCCCGCGGGCACCGGCGTAGAGGTAGGGGCTGTCCTGGATCGCATCCTTGGCGTTGACGTCGGCACCGGCCTGGATCAGCGTAAGCGCGGCCTCTACGTGGTTGCGGTGGGTCGCGACCAGCAACGGGGTCGCCTTCGCCGCGCCGCACGCATCCACCTGTGCACCTTGCCCCAGCAGCGTGCGCACCGCGCTGGCATCGCCCTTTTCCGCCGCACGATGCAGGCGCTCATCCAACGACGCCGCACTGAGCGGCATGACCATGCCCATCAGCATGCTCATGACCACCCAACCACGGATCGACCTCCGTCCCATCGACATGTTCCTGCTCCTTACACGGGTGGCGCCCGGAGGGACGCCGCTGGACAACGACCGTAGCCGAGCGGCCACGCCGGCACCAATGAAGATTGGGGATCGACGGCATGCGCCATCCGAATGCGTCAGCCGGCGCGCCGTCCGCCTGTTTCATGCGACGCTGCGCGCCATATCCCACACGGAAGCGCACCACCATGCTGCATCACCTTTCACTGGGCGTGCGCGATCTCGCTCGTGCAGCCGCCTTCCACGATGCCGCGCTCGGCGCGCTGGGCATGCGCCGTGTTTTTGAAGACGACGAGGCCATCGGGTATGGGTATGCCGAGGATGAGGATCTGCTGTGCCTGAAGCTGCGGGCCGATGCCTCGCCCCCGGGCGCCGGATTCCACCTGGCCTTCGGGGCGCCCTCGCGCCAGGCCGTGGATGCGTTCCACCGTGATTCACTGGCGGTTGGCGGCACCTGCAACGGGCCGCCGGGGCTGCGCGAGGAGTATGGCGATCACTACTACGCCGCCTTCCTGATCGATCCGGATGGGCATCGCATCGAGGCGGTCTGCAAGTCAGTGGTTTGAACCGGATCGCGCAACCGGATCGCACAAAGAAAAAGGCCTCCGTACTTGCGTACGAAGGCCTCTTCTACAACTGGCGGAGCGGGAGGGATTCGAACCCTCGATAGAGTTTTAAGCCCTATACTCCCTTAGCAGGGGAGCCCCTTCAGCCACTCGGGCACCGCTCCAGTGTTCTTGGTCCGCCGCTGTGATGAATCATCTCAGCGGGGGCGCGAATAATAACGTTTTCCGCGCCCTCAGGTAAAGCCTTAATCCGAAGAATTTTCACTTCCGGATGCATTCGGCTCATCACCGCGCTGGATGCGCTGGTAAATCTCTTCGCGGTGCACGGCCACGTCCTTCGGAGCGGTTATACCGATACGCACCTGGTTGCCCTTGACGCCGAGCACGGTCACGCTGACCGAGTCACCGATCATCAGGGTTTCGCCTACACGGCGAGTCAGGATCAACATTTGTTCAAGTCTCCAGGGGAACCGGTGGTGGCATTTCCCCACCGGCTTGGCGCCCCGGCAAGAGCGCCCCACGACAACGGGAAAAGATTCGCCATAGTACCGTCAGGCCTCCCGCCCCTTCAAGGAGCAGAAGGCCTCAGGCTGTTCAGATACGGGGGGTGACCCAGTCGACGACCGCGGCCAGCGCAGAAGCAAGGGCGGGCCCGTCCTCACCACCACCCTGGGCGAGATCCGGGCGGCCGCCGCCCTTGCCCCCGATCTGACTGGCGATATGGGCCAACAGTTCCCCGGCCTTGACCTTGCCCATTGCGCTGCCGTTCACGCCCGCGACCAGGGCCGCCTTGCCGTCCTGGGTACCGGCCAGCACGATCACCGCATCGCCCAGCTGCTGCTTGAGGCGGTCGATCGCTTCACGCAGCGCCTTCGCATCGAAGCCTTCCAGGCGCGCGGCCAGGATCTTGATGCCGTTGACCTCGACGGCGGCGCCGCCGAGATCGGCAGTCGCACCGGCAGCCTGCTTGGCCTTCAGCGATTCCAGCTCACGCTCGAGCTTCTTCTGACGCTCGCCCAGCTGGCGGATCTTGTCGACCACATCGCCGGGATTGCCGCCCAGCAGTGCAGCGGCTTCGCTCAGCTGTGCTTCTTCGTGGGCCACGTAATCCAACGCACCCTGCCCGGTCACCGCTTCGATACGACGCACGCCCGAGGACACACCGCCTTCGGAGGTGATCTTGAACAGGCCGATATCGCCCGTCCGCGTGACATGCGTACCGCCACACAGTTCGGTGGAGTAGTCGCCCATCTTCAGCACGCGCACGTGCTCGCCGTACTTCTCGCCGAACAGTGCCATCGCGCCGAAGTCGAGCGCTTCCTGCATGCCCATGTTGTGGACTTCAGCGGCGTTGTTGGCACGCACCTGCTCGTTGACCTTGCGTTCGATGATCGCCAGGTCCTCGGCGCTGATCGGCGCGAAGTGCGAGAAGTCGAAGCGCAAGCGATCGGGCGCGACCAGCGAGCCCTTCTGCTGCACGTGGGTGCCCAGCACTTCGCGCAGGGCGGCATGCAGCAGGTGGGTGGCCGAGTGGTTGAGAATGGTCGCGCCACGGCGCTGGCCATCGACCTGGCCGGACAGCACATCACCGACCTTCAGGTTGCCTGCGATGATCTTGCCCACGTGGCCGTGGAACTGGCCCGCGAACTTCTGGGTGTCGCCGACGTCTACCTGCACGCCCGCGCCGGACAGGATGCCGTTGTCACCGACCTGGCCACCGGACTCGGCGTAGAACGGGGTCTGGTTGGTCAGCACGATGACGTCATCGCCAGCCTGCGCGCTCTCCACCGGGCGGCCGTCCTTGAGGATGGCGACCACGGTGAGGTCGTCGGCCTGCAGGCGGTCATACCCGAGGAACACGGTCGGCTTGAGCGTGGCGACCAGATCGGCCGACAGGGTCACGCCACCGCCGAACTTGCCGGCCGCGCGCGCGGTCTCGCGCTGGGTGTCCATCGCGGCGTTGAAGCCGACCATGTCCACCGTCATATCGCGCTCACGGGCGATATCGGCCGTCAGATCGACCGGGAAGCCGTAGGTGTCGTACAGGCGGAACGCATCCACGCCCGGGATCACACCGTTGCTGACCTTGGCCGCCACGTCGTCGAAGATCTTCATGCCCGAATCCAGCGTTTCCGCGAAACGCTCTTCTTCAGCCTGCAGCGCGCGCACCACCGTGTCGACCTGCGCCGGCAGTTCCGGATAGGCCACGCCCATCTGCTCGACCAGGGTCGGCACCAGCTTGCTGAAGAACGGCTGGCGCACGCCCAGCATCCAGCCATGACGCAGTGCGCGGCGGATGATCCGGCGCAGCACGTAGCCGCGGCCCTCGTTGGACGGCAGCACACCATCGACGATCAGGAACGAGCAGGCGCGGATGTGATCGGCGATCACGCGCAGCGACTTGTTTTCCAAGTCGGCCATGCCGGTCAGCTCGCTGGCCTTGCGGATCAGCGCCTGGAACAGATCGATTTCGTAATTGGTGTGGACGTGCTGCAGGATCGCGGCCAGACGCTCCAGGCCCATGCCGGTATCCACACACGGCGCCGGCAGCGGCACCAGCGTGCCATCGGGCTGGCGGTCGAACTGCATGAAGACCAGGTTCCAGATTTCGATGAAGCGATCACCGTCTTCATCCGGCGAGCCCGGCGGACCACCGGCGATATGGTCGCCATGGTCATAGAAGATCTCGGTACACGGGCCGCACGGACCCGTCTCGGCCATCTGCCAGAAGTTGTCCGACGCGAACGGCGCACCCTTGTTGTCGCCGATGCGCACGATCCGCTCTTCCGGAATGCCGATCATGTCGCGCCACAGCGCGTAGGCTTCGTCATCGGTCTGGTACACGGTGACCAGCAGACGCTCGGCCGGCAGCTTCCAGACCTGGGTCAGCAGCTCCCAGGCCCAGGCGATGGCGTCCTTCTTGAAGTAATCGCCGAACGACCAGTTGCCCAGCATCTCGAAGAAGGTGTGGTGGCGCGCGGTGTAACCGACCTGGTCCAGATCGTTGTGCTTGCCACCGGCGCGCAGGCAGCGCTGGACGTCGGCCGCGCGCACGTAGCTGCGCTTCTCGGCGCCAAGGAACACGTCCTTGAACTGCACCATGCCGGAGTTGGTGAACAGCAGGGTCGGATCATTGCCCGGCACCAGGGGCGCCGACGGCACGATCGTGTGGCCTTTGCCCTTGAAGAACTCAAGGAAATCGCTGCGGATCTGGGAGGTAGTGAATTTGACGGATGCGTTCATGGGGGGCTGGCTTTGTGCGGGCCGGTCAGTCCCTGGCACGCAGCCCCAATGGCCGGGTGTCAATTGCAGGACCGCCGAAACCACAAAGGGTATCAGGCCCGGGCCGCTCAGTCCTCAGGGTCGTAACGGGTGGCCTGGCGGATGCTGTCGCCGGGGAACCCCCGGCGGGCCAGAAGATCGGCGGCTTTGCGCCGCGCAGGCAGTTCCTGCGGGCCGGCTTCGCCAAAACGGCGGCAGACCAGGTCGCGGGCGTTCTCGGTCCAATCGCCTTCAAAGGTATCCATGGCCGCCGCGATCTGGTCGCTGTCCAGGCCATGCGTGCCCAGTTCGGCGCGGATGTGGATCGGCCCATAGCCGGTGTTGGCCCGGATCCGGACCAGATTCTCGGCAAAGCGCGTGTCATCCTGCCAGCCGGCCTCGGCCAGCTTGCTGACCGCGGCTTCGGCGGCCTCGTTCTCGATGCCGCGGGCCTGCAGTTTGCGGGTCAGCTCTTTACGCGAATGCTCCCGGCGCACCAGCAGCCCCAACGCACGCTGGACCGGCGTCTGTTCCTGGACACGGCGCTTGCGCCGGGGTGCGGGGGCTTCGGAGTCTTGCATGGCAGCGGTCCATTACAGTGCGCCGTCCTTGGCGCCATCCCGTCGGGGATTGGTGAAACTGCAGGACAGGGCGAGCGTCACTGACGGCGCTGCCCTGCCCCGCAGGAAACTCACTCGGCGTCGTCTTCCGCCTCGTCGCCGCCTTCACGCACGGCTTCTTCCGGCTGGAACTTCTCGCGCAGCTCGGCTTCCAGGCGCTCGGCGATCTGCGGGTTGTCGCGCAGATAGCCGCGGGCGTTGTCCTTGCCCTGGCCGATGCGTTCTTCACCGTAGCTGTACCAGGCGCCGGCCTTCTCGACCAGCTTGGCTTCCACGCCCATGTCGATCAGTTCGCCTTCGCGGCTGATGCCTTCGCCGTACAGGATCTCAGTGATGACCTGCTTGAACGGGGGCGCCAGCTTGTTCTTGACGACCTTGATCTTGGTCTGGTTGCCGATGATCTCGTCGCCCTTCTTGATCGCGCCGATACGGCGGATGTCCAGGCGGACGGAGGCGTAGAACTTCAGCGCGTTGCCGCCGGTGGTCACTTCCGGGCTCTGGCCCGGCATCATCACGCCGATCTTGTGGCGCAGCTGGTTGATGAAGACCACCAGGGTGTTGGACCGCTTGATGTTGCCGGTCAGCTTACGCAGCGCCTGGCTCATCAGACGGGCCTGCAGGCCCGGCAGCTGGTCGCCCATTTCGCCTTCGATTTCTGCCTTCGGCGTCAGCGCGGCGACCGAGTCGACCACCACGATGTCCACCGAGCTGGAGCGCACCAGCATGTCGGCGATTTCCAGCGCCTGCTCACCGGTATCGGGCTGCGAGAGCAGCAGGTCGTCCACGTTGACGCCCAGCTTGGCGGCGTAGATCGGATCCAGTGCGTGCTCGGCATCGATGAAGGCCGCAGTGCCGCCCTTCTTCTGGCATTCGGCGATCGCCTGCAGGGTCAGTGTGGTCTTGCCCGAGGATTCCGGACCGTAGATCTCCACCACACGGCCCTTGGGCAGGCCACCGATACCGAGGGCGATATCCAGCATCAGCGAACCGGTGGGGATGACCTCGACCGCTTCGACGACGCGGTCGCCCATGCGCATCACGGCGCCCTTGCCGAACTGCTTTTCGATCTGGCTCAGCGCGGCGGTGAGGGCGCGCTTTTTGTTTTCGTCCATCGGAGTGGTCCTTGCAGAGGTCGTATCGGTGGAGGTGCTGTCTTTGGAAGTCTTCTTGGCCATGGGTTCACTTTAAGGCTGGCGTATCGCACGGGCTGAGATTCTGCCCGGCGTTCGGAAAAAAATTATCGGACATCCGTACCAACCTCAGCAAAACCAGAGATGTGCCACAAAAGACCGCGCGTGATTCAAGGTAGAACAGGGTCAGCGGTTGGGCCGCAGCAACCCGCAATAGAGGCCTTCGATGGCGAAGTCCTGGTCGGGCAGCACTTCGATCGGCTTGTAATCGGGGTTGCGTGGCAGCAGGCGGATCCGGTCCTTGCCCATCTTCAGCAGCTTGACCGTGATCTCGTCATCGATGCGGGCCACGACGATCTGGCCGGAGCGGGCGTCACGGGTGCGGTGCACACCGATCAGGTCGCCGTCGAAGATGCCTTCGTCGATCATCGAGTCGCCCTGCACTTTCAGCAGGTAGTCCGGCGCGGGCGAGAAGAACACCCGGTCGAGCACCACGAAGTCGTCCGAGCCGATATCCGCGCCGATCGGCAGGCCGGCCGCGACCCGGCCCAGCACCGGCAGGCGCAGGACGTGGTCCGGCAGCGCCGAGGCGGGCAGCGATTCGGGCAGGCCGTTCTGCAGCGCCGGTGCCTGGACCAGCCGGATGCCGCGGGCCTGGCCGGGGATGCGACGGATCGCCCCGGCCTGCTCCAGCGCTTCCAGATGGTACTGGGCAGCGCGGACGCCCTTGAAGCCGAACGCACGGGCGATTTCCGTCTGCGACGGCGGTGCGCCATCGGTCTCTATACGCTCGGCGATCAACTGCAGGATCGCCTGCTGGGTATCGGTCAGGTCCATGGTTAGTAGTATTACTACTAACGATGCGGGCACGCAAGTGCCCGAAGAGAAAGAGGCCATAAAGGAAGGGCTGTCCCGCCGCGGCCGAAGCCTCAAGCGATCCCTGTAGCCACCGACCGTTGGTCGGTGAGGGTCAGGCATTCGTGGGCCGGATGAGGAGCAGCCACGCGCGGCGTGGCGCAACATACGGGCAGCGGTGACGGGTCGGTCAGGCAGGAGCGTCCGACCAACGGTCGGACCTGCACGGAATCCCCCGCTTACGCGGGAGATTCCGGGGAGCCTTCGGATCCCAGCGGTAAGAACCCTACGGGTTCTTGCCGCTGCGCCAGATCGAAAACAGGATCCACACGCCACAGAAGCCGGCGCCGATGAAGCCGGCCACGCCAAGCGCGAGCAGCCAGCGGCTGGAGATGCCACCGACGCTGTGCATGACGATCGAGGAGCCGATGATCAGCGCGGCGGTCACGATGCCCATCACCAGCCGGTTGGCGGCGCGGTTCACCTGGTCGCCGAAGCCCTGCAGCGCGGTGGTTTCGATCTTGAGCTGAAGCCGCCCGCGACGCGCCATCTGCAGCAGGCGGCGCACATCGCGCGGCAGATCGCCGACCAGGTCCATCACCCCGACCAGGCTGCGCTTGCCGCGCTTGAGCATCGCGCCGGGCGAGTAGCGCTGCCACATCACCCGCTCCAGATACGGACGCGCGGCACTGGCCATGTCGAACTGCGGGTCGAGCTGGCGGCCCATGCCTTCCAGGGTGAGGAAGGTCTTGATCATCAGCGCCAGATCGGCCGGCAGGGTCAGCGCGTACTGGCGCAGCAACTGAGTGATGTTGCCCAGCATCAGGCCCATGTGCAGGTCTTTCAGCGGCACCCCGCGATACTGGTCCACGAAGGTGCTGATGTCCTGCTGCAGCCGGGATTCGTCCACCTCCACGCCCCCGGCCCAGTCCAGCAGCACATCGGCCACCTGCTCCGGCTCCTGGGTGACCAGACCGTGCAGGAGCTGGGCGACCTGGAAGCGGCGCTGCTCGGAGATCGCGCCGACCATGCCGAAATCGATCACGCCGATGCGGCCGTCACGCAGGTAGATGATATTGCCCGGATGCGGATCAGCGTGGAAACAGCCGTCCTCCAGCACCATCTTCAGCACGATGCGCGCGCCGGTACGGGCCAACTGCACGCGGTCCAGACCGGCCGCATCGACACCGGCCAGATCGCGGCCGGGAATGCCGTCGACGAAGTCCTGCACGTTGAGGCTTTCGCAGGTCCACTGCCAGTGCACGTTGGGGATCAGGATGTCCGCGCGGCCCTGGAAGTTGCGGGCGATACGCTCGGCGTTGCGGCATTCGGCGGCAAAATCCAGCTCGCGGCGAAGCGAGACCTGGAACTGCTGCACCACCTCGGCCGGGCGGTAGCGCTGCATGTCCGGCAGTCGCGCTTCGACGATTTCGGCCAGCCGCGCCAGGAGACGCAGGTCGGCTTCGATCACCTCGCGGATGCCGGGGCGGCGGATCTTCAGCACCACGGCGGTGCCGTCATGCAGCGTTGCGCGATGCGCCTGCGCCAGCGAGGCGGCCGCCATCGGCGTTTCATCGAGCCAGGCGAAGACCTCGGTCGCCGGTGCGCCCAGATCGCGCTCCAGCTGATCACGCACCTGTGCGTACGGCAGCGCCGGCACGGCATTCTGGAGTTCGGAGAATTCAGCGATCCAATCCGGCGGGAACAGATCCACGCGGGTGGCCAGCACCTGGCCGAGTTTGACGAAGGTGGGGCCCAGGTCTTCCATCGCCCGGCGCACGCGCACCGGCGCGGTCATCCGCAGCATCTGCTGGGTGTCGTTCCAGTGCAGCAGCCGACCGGCACGCTCGAGCACATCGGCCAGGCCGATCCGGCGTACCAGATCGCCGAAGCCATAGCGGATCAGGACCGACGCGATTTCCTGCAATCGCCCCAGGTCACGCACGGTACCCAGCGTCTCCCACATCGGCCCACTCTCCTGTCAGCACACCCGGTCAGGATGTCACAACAGCGGGAAGATTCCCGTCAGCGCCTGCTGCACGGTCTGCCGCCGTATGGCTTCGCGGTCGCCATCAAACTGGAACAATTGCGCACGGGCATAGCCGCCACGGCCTTTCCAGCCGATCCACACGCTGCCGACCGGTTTGTCCTCGCTGCCGCCGCCGGGCCCGGCAATGCCGGTCACCGCCACGGCGATGCCGGCGCCGGAATTGATCAATGCACCAGAGACCATTTCCAGCACGGTCTCGCGGCTGACTGCGCCGAACTGTTCCAGCGTCTGCGCGCGCACGCCCAGCAGGCGTTGCTTGGCTTCGTAGCTGTAGACCACCATGCCGCAATCGAAGAATGCCGAGGAGCCAGCGATATCGGTCATCGCTTTGGCGATCCAGCCGCCACTGCAGCTCTCAGCGGTGACCAGCTGCAACGAGGCCTGCTGCAGGCGCTGGCCCACGTCACTGGCGAGGGCGCCCAGCTCGGCGTCGGAAGGAACGGTCATGGGGAATCCTGGATCAACGGGGGGACGAACGCCCCCCCTGTTTTAGCCGAAATCGTGGGTGATGTCCTGTGTTGCCGGGTGCGACAAGGGGTCGCTCACCCTCAGGATCATGGGCGCCGGCCAGCGGCCGGCTCACTCCTCACCACTCCGGGAGCTTTTCCGGAAGCATCGCGCGGATCGGTTCGCCGCCCTCGCCGGCTGCCAGCTTCTCGGCCTCGGCGATCGGGATTTCCACCTGGAGCAGCCAGCCATCTTCGTCGGTGGCTTCACTGCGCACCACTTCCAGCTGGTGCAGGCGCGAACGCAGGCGACCGGCACTCGGCGGCAGCCGCAGCTCGCCACTGACGTGCTGCAGGCCCAGCCGCTTGCCCAGGACGGACTGCAGCAGCGGCAGGCCGACGTTGTCGCGGGCGGAAATCCAGACCCGCTCGCGGCGCGCGTTGTCGGGGATGCCGTCCTGGCCGTCGTGACGCACGTCGGCCCCGTCGATGCGGTCGATCTTGTTGAACACCAGCAACTGCGGCAGATCGCCCGCGCCGATGGCGGTCAGCACTTCATCGACCTGTGCGATGCGCTCCTCACGGTGCGGATCGGCAGCATCGACCAGATGCAGCAGGAAGTCCGCTTCGCGGGCTTCGGACAAGGTGGACCGGAACGCGGCCACCAGATCATGCGGCAGGTCGCGCACGAAGCCGACGGTGTCAGCCAGCACAACGCTGCCGCCCGGCAGTGCGATGCGGCGCACGGTCGGGTCCAACGTGGCAAACAACTGGTCCGCGGCATACGCCTCGGCGCCGGTCAGTGCGTTGAACAGGGTCGACTTGCCGGCATTGGTATAGCCCACCAGCGCCACGCGCGGCAGCTCGCTGCGCAGGCGGGCACGGCGCATCTGGGTGCGCTGCACTTCCACCTTTTCCAGCTTCTTCTGCAGCTGCTCCACCCGCTTCTGCAGCAGGCGGCGATCGGTTTCCAGCTGGGTTTCACCCGGGCCTCGCAGGCCGATCGAACCGCCGCGCTGGCGCTCCAGATGGGTCCAGCCGCGGATCAGCCGCGTGGACATGTGGCGCAGCTGCGCCAGCTCGACCTGCAGCTTGCCTTCGTGGCTGCGCGCGCGCTGGGCGAAGATGTCCAGGATCAGCCCGGTACGGTCGATCACGCGCCGCTCCAGGAACCGCTCCAGGTTGCGCTCCTGCCCCGGCGACAGCGCATGATTGACCAGGATCAGGTCGGCGCCGGTGGCGTCGGCCGCGGCCTTGACCTCATCCAGCTTGCCGCTGCCGATCAGGATCGACGGATTGGGCCGATCGATGCGCGCGGTCAGCGTAGCCGCGATGCTGGCCCCGGCGGAGCGGGCCAGATCGGTGAACTCTTCCAGCACGTCGTCTTCGAGCCGGCCGGCATGCGGCTGGATCAGGAGTGCGTGTTCGCCTCGCTTGGAACGGTCAAACACGCAGTTCTCCAGAATTCTTCACGCTATCACTCAACGTCGTCATCACCTTGGACGCCATCGGCGCCATCGTTGGATTGCACATAGCCACCCCCGGGCCCAACCTTCACGTTGCGTGCCGGCACCACGGTCGAGATGGCGTGCTTGTACACCATCTGGCTCACCGTATTGCGCAGCAGCACCACGAACTGGTCGAACGATTCAATCGTTCCCTGCAGCTTGATGCCATTGACCAGATACACCGACACCGGCACACGTTCGCGCCGAAGTGCATTCAGAAACGGATCCTGCAGCGATTGCCCCTTGGACATTGCACACTCCTGATTATTGTTTTTATGGTTTTCCGGCAGTTGCCACGGCCCCCGCCGCCCGCCGGAACCCTTGATGGTACACGGGGTGGGTGGGTGAGCGCGTGGACTCAGCGGTCGACGAAGGCCGACACCGCATCCGCCAGGGAAGCCCTGTCTAGATGGGGATCGAACCAGCGCGCATCAAGCTCCCCGCGCAGCCAGGTCAGCTGGCGCTTGGCCAGCTGGCGGGTGGCCTGGATGCCGCGTTCACGGAACAGCTCGGCCGTCCCCTGCCCGTCCAGATACTCCCAGGCCTGCCGGTAGCCCACCGCCCGCACGGCCGGCAGATCCAGCGGCGCCGCCACCTCCGCCATGGCCGGCAGGGCCCGCAGCGCCCGGACTTCGTCCAGGAACCCGTGGCCCAGCATCGCGTCGAAACGCGTTTCGATGCGCTGGTGCAGCACCGTGCGCTCGCGCGGGGCGAGGATCAGTTTGAGCGCCCGCACCGGCAGCCGGTCCACACCGGGCAGCTTCTGCCACTCGCTGATCGGGGTGCCGGTCAGGCGATGGACTTCCAGCGCGCGCTGGATACGCTGCGGGTCGGTGGCATGAATACGCTTTGCCGCTGCCGGATCGATGCCGGCGAGCTGGGCATGCATCGCCGCCCAGCCCTGCTCGGCCGCCTCGGCGGCGATCTGCGCGCGCACCGCCGGATCGGCTTCAGGCATCGGCGACAGACCCTGCAGCAGGGCGCGGAAGTACAGCCCGGTGCCACCGGCCAGAATCGGCATCCGCCCGCGCGCAATGATGTCGCGGACGGCCTGCGCGGCGTCGCTGGCGAACTCCGCCGCCGAATAGGTCTGCCACGGGTCGCGCACATCGAGCAGGTGGTGCGGCGCCTGCGCGCGCTCGGCCGCGTCGGGCTTGGCCGAGCCGATATCCAGCCCGCGGTAGACCAGCGCCGAATCGACGCTGACGATCTCACCGTCCAGCTGCTGGGCCAGCGCGATCGCGGTGGCGGTCTTGCCCGACGCGGTCGGGCCCATCACCGCGATGGCCAGCGGGCGCTGATCGACGGCCATCAGTCCTCGTCCGGCCAGCGCGGCATCGTCGGGGCCGCCGACACCCTCGGCATTGGCACGGCATCGACCGCCGCCCATACCTTCAAGGCGTCGACCGTGGCCACGACATCGTGCACCCGCAGCAGCATCGCGCCACGCTGGGCCGCGATCAGGTGCGCGGCGACGGAACCGGCCACGCGGTCACGCGGCTGCTCACGACCGGTCAGCTCTCCGATGCTGCGCTTGCGCGACAGGCCGGCCAGCATCGGCACACCCAGCTCGAGAAAGCGGTCCGAGCGCGCCAGCAGGATCATGTTGTGTTCGGTGGTCTTGCCGAAGCCGAAGCCCAGATCGATGATCAGGTGCTTCTTGGCGACGCCGGCCATCTCGGCCTGGAACATGCGCTCGGTCAGGAAGCGATGCACCTCGGCGACCACGTCGTCGTAATGCGGGGTGTCCTGCATGCTGCCGGGCTCGCCCTGCATGTGCATCAGCACCACCGGCACGCCGAGTTCGGCGGCGGCCTCCAGCGCACCGGGCTGGCGCAGCGCATGAATGTCATTGATCAGACCGGCACCCACCGCCACGGCGGCACGCATCACCTCAGGCTTGAAGGTGTCGATGCTGATCGGCACGGCGGTTTCGCGTACCAGACGCTCAATTACCGGGATGACCCGGCGCAGCTCTTCGTCCAGCGGCACCGGCGCACTTCCAGGCCGCGTCGACTCGCCGCCGATGTCGAGCAGGTCCGCGCCTTCGGCCACCAGCTGCAGGCCGTGCGCGACCGCGGCATCGACACTGTCGTGCTCACCGCCGTCGGAAAACGAATCCGGGGTGACATTGACGATGCCCATGACCCGCGGGCGATCCAGCCGCAGCAGGCGGCCGCCGCAATCAAGCTGGGGAGAAATGTCGAACATGGGCAGATCCACGAAGTACGCCAGCGCGTAGTTTACGCTGGCGCACCGGACCGGCCGTCAGAGGTCGCCGAGGCGGGCCCCATCGACCGGCTTGGCCAGCCAGATCGCCAGATCGTTGCCGATCGCATTGACCGTGCGCTCGAGCACATCGCACGAACCCTTGAAGCCGGCAAACGCGCCACCGCGCGACACGCGGCGTGCGGTGACCGTGGCCACCTGCTGACCGTTCTCGAACAGCACGCCGCGCGCGGCGGCGGACTTGAAGTGGCCGATGAACGCATTGCCGGCGCTCTGCGCCTCCACCAGTTCCAGCTTCAATACATGTCCGCTGCCGGTGTTCACCGGATCACTGCCGAAGACGATGGTATTGCCATGCGCCGGGGCATTCTTGCCCAGCGCGGTCGCCAGCTGAGCGCCCATCCGGCACTCGGCCTTGATGTTCTCGGCGATGATCGCCGCGTCGTTGAACGGCACCGGATCCTGCACGTGGATCTCGGCCGCCATGACCGGCGTGGCACAGCACAGCAGCGCAGCAACGGCTGCGCGCATCGAATGACGCATGAAAGTCCCCCTGGAAAGTGTGTCGGCCGATCCCCCGGCCATGCCCGACCGCGGCATGCGACGCGGGCATGCGCATCGTGCCCACTGACGGCCGCGCGCGCAAGCACTCAGCGCTGGCGGCGCTTGCGCTCCACGTAGACGGTCTTGGCGATGCTCATCAGCACCCCTACCGCGATGCCGATGCCGGCGCCGAGCAGGAAGTTGTCGCGGGTCAGGCCGATGGCCACGCCGATCATCGTGGCGATCACCATTTCGGTGGTGTGCGAGATCGGCTGCGGTGGGGGTGCGGACATGGCGACTCCAGAACGGGAACGAAAACAGAGCGACATTATGACCCGCCGGAAACGACGAAGGCCGGGTTTCCCCGGCCTTCTTCACTTACGTGGGCACCACTCAGATCTGCTCGGCGGGACCGGCGATCGGCGACACGGGACGGGCATCGCCGCCCTTGTCGTTGTTGTTGCCACCATCCTTGTTGCTGGGGGACTTGTCCCAGCCTGCCGGCGGCGGCGGATCGCGGCCTTCCATCACGGCGTTGATCTGCGGCGCATCGATGGTCTCGTACTGCAGCAGCAGCTGGGACATCGTGTGCAGCTTGTCGAGGTTGGCGGTCAGCAGCTCGGTGGTACGGGCGTAAGCCTTGTCCAGGATGCTGCGGACCACTTCATCGATACGGCGCGCGGTGTCGTCCGACACGCTCTTGTGCTGCGTCACCGAACGGCCGAGGAACACTTCATCGTCCTCTTCGCCGTAGGCGATCGGGCCGAGCTCGTCGGACAGGCCCCACTTGGTGACCATGTTGCGGGCCATCTTGGTGGCGCGCTCGATGTCGTTGGAGGCACCCGTGGTGACCTTGTCGGTACCGAAGATCAATTCTTCGGCGACACGGCCACCGTACAACGAGCACAGCTGCGATTCGATCGCCACGCGGTTCATCGAGTACTTGTCGCCTTCCGGCAGGTACATCGTCACGCCCAGCGCACGACCGCGCGGAATGATGGTGACCTTGTAGACCGGATCGTGCTCGGGCACCAGACGGCCGACGATGGCGTGGCCGGCTTCGTGATACGCGGTGAGCGTCTTTTCTTCTTCGCTCATCGCCATCGAACGGCGCTCGGCACCCATCAGGATCTTGTCGCGGGCACGATCGAAGTGATCCATGCGGACTTCCTTCTCACCGCCACGCGCCGCGAACAGCGCCGCTTCGTTGGCCAGGTTGGCCAGGTCCGCACCCGAGAACCCCGGCGTACCGCGCGCGATCACCATCGGCTCGACATCGTCGGCCAGCGGCAGCTTGCGCATGTGTACCTTGAGGATCTGCTCGCGGCCCTTGACGTCCGGCAGGCCGACCACGACCTGGCGGTCGAAACGGCCCGGGCGCAGCAGCGCCGGATCCAGCACGTCCGGACGGTTGGTGGCGGCGATGACGATCACGCCCTCGCCCCCCTCGAAGCCGTCCATTTCGACCAGCAGCTGGTTCAGGGTCTGCTCGCGCTCGTCATGACCGCCGCCGAGACCGGCGCCACGGTGACGACCGACGGCGTCGATTTCATCGATGAAGATGATGCACGGCGCCTGCTTCTTGGCCTGCTCGAACATGTCGCGCACGCGGCTGGCGCCGACGCCGACGAACATTTCCACGAAGTCCGAACCGGAGATCGAGAAGAACGGGACCTTGGCCTCGCCGGCAATCGCACGGGCCAGCAGGGTCTTGCCGGTACCCGGCGGGCCGACCATCAGCACGCCGCGCGGGATCTTGCCGCCCAGCTTGGTGAACTTGGTCGGGTCGCGCAGGAAGTCGACCAGCTCGCCCACTTCTTCCTTGGCTTCATCGCACCCGGCGACGTCGGCGAAGGTGACCTTGATCTGGTCCTCGCCCTGCAGCTTGGCGCGCGACTTGCCGAAGGACATCGCGCCCTTGGCACCGCCACCACCGCCCTGCATCTGGCGCATGATGAAGATCCAGAAGCCGATGATCAGGATCACCGGGAGGAAATTCATCAGGATCGCGCCCAGCGAGATGCCGCTGGAGGGCGGCGCCTGCTCGAATTCCACTTTCTTGCCGCGCAGCACGTTGATCAGGTCGCGATCGTAGGGCGCGGTGATGGTGCTGGTCTGGCCGCTGCGGGTGGTGTAGGTCACATCATTGGCACCGCCGCGCATTTCGCCCAGCACTACTTTCTGGATGTTGCCGCTGTCCACCTGGTCCAGGAACTGCGAGTACGTCGCCCCCTGCGCGCCGGCTCCGCTGCTCTTTGGCGAGAAGCTCTGGAAGACCACCATCAGCACGACGGCGACGACCACCCATAGCAGGAGGTTCTTGGTCAAGTCGTTCATCCTCATTGGCTCCGGTGTTCCTCTAATTCCTGACGCGATTCGTATGGTTGAGCTTACTTGATCTGCGCGCGTTTTCCCTGCCCCAAGGCGTACACCTCGGGCGAGCGCTTACGGGACGCTTCAGGCTTGCGGATCACCACTTTGTCGTACCGGCGGCGCATCTCGCGCACGTAGTCGTCAAAGCCCACGCCCTGGAACAGCTTGATCAGGAACGCGCCACCGGGCTTGAGATGGTTGTCGGCAAAATCCAACGCCAACTCCGCCAGGTGCATCATCCGCGGTTGGTCCACCGCGTCCATTCCACTCTTATTGGGGGCCATATCCGAGAGCACAAGGTCTACCGGCTGATCCCCCAGCAGGGCTTCGAACTCCGATAGAACGGCTTGCTCCCTGAAGTCACCGTGAAGGAACTCCACACCCGCCAGCGGCGGCATCTCAAGGATGTCCAGGGCCAGCACCCGGCCGGTGTCCCCGATCTGACGGCGGACCTGCTGGGACCAGCCGCCCGGGGCGGCGCCCAGGTCGACCACCACCATGTGCGGCTTCAGCAGCCGATCGCGCTGCAGCAGCTCCTCCAGCTTGTAGGCCGCGCGCGAGCGCATGCCCTCGGCCTGGGCCTTCTTCACGAAGGGGTCGGCGAAGTGCTCTTTCAACCAGCGTTGACTGCTTTTGCTACGGGTTGCCATTGAGATGCGGGTCGGATGGGGAGGTCATGATACCCTGATCGCCCCAGTTAACCGCTTGTTCCTGAATGGCTATCGCCCTGACGTCTTCCCAAACCCGTTTCCTCCGCGGCCACGCGCATGATCTGAAAGCCCTGCTGCAGATCGGCGGCAAAGGGGTGACACCGGCCTTCCTGGCTGAGCTGGAAGAGGTGCTGGAGCGCCACGAGCTGATCAAGGTCAAGGTCGCCGCCGAAGACCGCGAGGCCCGTGACGCCATCATCGCCGAGCTGGTCGGTGCCAGCGAGAGCGCGCTGGTGCAGCGGATCGGTCATGTGGCCGTGCTGTACCGTCCGAGCAAGGAACAGCGCCAGATCGTCCTGCCGCGCGGCTGATCCCGGAACGCCCATGCAGCTGAGCCACGAAATCCCCGATTACGCCTACGCCCTGCGCGCCGCCGATGGCCGCAGCGCGAAGGTGAATGACCGGACCCTGGCCGCCAGTTTCATCCTGGCCCCGGATACGCTGATCGAAGCCTGGCCGGTGACCGACATCGCCCAGCTCACGCCCGAGCACCTGCAGCCGGTGCTGGCATTGAATCCGGCGCTGGTGGTACTGGGCACGGGCGACACCCAGGTGTTCCCGCCCGCTGCGGTCATGGCGGCCTGCCTGACCCGCGGAATCGGCCTGGAAGTGATGAACAACCCCGCCGCCGCGCGGACGTTCAACATCCTCGCCAGCGAGGGTCGCAAGGTGGCCGCGGCCTTCATCCTGAAGGGGTGAGACCGCGCGTTTCGTTCAGAAAAGGCCGCCCTGTGAGGCGGCCTTTTTCGTTCTTACTTCGGCGGCAGATACATCAACGGATCGACCGGCTTGCCGTTGTAGCGGATCTCGAAGTGCAGCATGTCGCGCGCCGCGCCGGTGCGGCCCATCTCCGCGATCTGCTCGCCCGCCTTCACGCTCTGGCCTTCGTTGACCAGTCGCTTGCGGTTGTGGCCATAGGCTGACAACCACTGATCGCTGTGCTTGATGATGATCAGCTCGCCGAAACCGACCAGACCGGCACCGGAGTACACCACCACGCCGGCAGCCGTCGCACGGACCGGCTGGCCACTGGTGCCGGCAATGTCCACGCCCTGCTTGGTCGCTTCACCGGCGACGAAACGACCGACGATCGCGCCATCGGCCGGCCAGCGCCAGCTGATGTTGCTCTTGATCGCGGTGGTCGGTGCCGGGGTCGCAGCCGGTGCACCGGTGCCCGGGCGCGGCGCGGTGACCACGGTGGTCGGCGCGCGGGCGGGACTGCCACCCGTGCCGCCCGGATACAGCCGCAGCGACTGGCCGGGATAGATCGTGTACGGCTCGGCCAGCCCGTTCCAGGCGGCCAGATCGCGCGGGGTGATGTTGTGGATGCGCGCAAGTGCATACAGCGTGTCGCCACGGCGGACGACAGCGGTCTGGCCGGGCTTGGCCACCGAGGTCTGCGGGGTGGTGTGGGCCACACGGCCGCCCGAACCCGAAGGCCGCACCACGGTGGCGGTGCCACAGGCGCTCAGCGCCGACACCACCAGCAGCAGCGCGCCGGTGCGCACTCCCTTGCTCAAACGATCAGCACTCATGCGAACTTCGCTCTCCATACAAGCCAGGCCACCAGCACGACCACCAGCGCGGTCGCGATCCAGCCCAGCGGTTCAATCCAACGGCGCAGCGCAGCTTCCGCGCGCGGCCCGCCAATACGAATGACCGCCGCCAGCACGTACACGCGCTTGCCACGGCCGATCAACATGCTCAGGAAATACTGCGGCAACGGCACGCCGACGATACCCGATGCCCATGTGAAGACCTTCATCGGGATCGGCATGAAGCCGCCCAGCACCAGGAAGGTGAACACTGCCCACGGCGACTCGGCCATCTTGGCCTGCACGATGGCGATGCCACCTTCGATGCTGCTGAGCATGCCCAGCGCGGCAAACACCGGCTTGAGGGCTTCGAAGGCGAAGTGACCCAGGGCGTAACCGACCAGCGCGCCGGCCATGGAGCCGATCAGACTGAGCGTGGCGAACCACCAGCCGCGTTTGGGCTGCGCGACGCACATCGGCGCGAGCATCACCTCGGGCATCACCGGGAAGATGATGGCCTCGATGAAACTCAATACCGTCAGATAGGTCGGGGCGCGCTCGTGTGCGGCCCACTTCATTGCCCGCTCGTACAGCGGACCAAAAATCTTCATGACGCAACGCTCCTTGGAATCAGTCCAGCATGCCAGACAGCAGCGGTACGAACGTGACCGGTGCCAGTACCTGCTGTTCAACACTGCCGTCATCGCGACGGGTCAACTGGATCAGCGACTGCGCGCCGGGGCCACCGACCGGGGCAACCAGGCGGCCACCGACGGCAAGCTGCTCGACCAGCGCATCGACCAGCGCCGATGCGGCCGCGGTCACCACGATCGCATCGTACGGGCCATGCTCGGCCCAGCCGACGCGGCCGTCGTCATGTTTGCTGCGGATGTTCATGCCCAACGCCCGGAAGCGCTTGCGTGCCTGGCGCAGCAGGTCGCCGATGCGCTCGACCGTGTAGACCTCCAGCCCGATCGCGCCCAGCACGGCAGCCTGATAGCCCGAGCCGGTACCCACTTCCAGCACCGTCTTCGGCGCGGACTCCAGCACCGCTTCGGTCATGCGCGCCACCACCCACGGTTGCGAAATGGTCTGGCCATGGCCGATTGGCAGCGCGGTGTCTTCATAGGCGCGCGAGGCCAGCGCTTCATCGATGAACAGATGACGCGGCACCACACGGATCGCATTGAGGGTGGCTTCGTCGGTGATGCCGGCGTCGCGCAGGCGGTCGACCAGACGATCGCGGACACGCTGGGAGGTCATGCCGATGCCGACGGCTTCGGGCTGCAGGCGCAGGCGCGGGCTCATGCCGGCCGATCCAGTGCGGCGGTCAGCCCACCCACCCAGCTGGCCACCTTCTCCAGCGCCTGGTAGCGCGTGAGATCGACCTGGATCGGGGTGATGGAGATATACCCGTTGCGCACCGCATGGAAGTCCGTGCCGGGGCCGGAATCCTGCTCGCGCCCGGCCGGGCCGATCCAGAACACCTGGTTGCCGCGCGGGTCGCGCTGGGCGATGCAGCCTTCAGCGCGGTGCCGGTTGCCCAGGCGGGTCACTTCAAACCCTCGCACCTCGCTCCACGGCAGGTCCGGCACGTTGACGTTGAGGATGGTGTCAGCGGGCAGCGGATCGGCCTTGAGGCGGGTCACGATCTCGACCGCGGCGCGCGCGGCGGTCTCGAAATGGCGCGGCTCGTGATTGTGCGTGACCAGCGACATCGCCACCGCTGGCAGCCCCAGGAAACGCCCTTCCATCGCCGCCGAGACGGTGCCGGAGTAGATGACGTCGTCGCCGAGATTGGCCGCGTTGTTGATGCCCGACACCACCATGTCCGGCTCGTACTCGAGCATGCCGGTCAGGGCCAGGTGCACGCAGTCGGTGGGGGTGCCGGCCACCGAGCAGGTGTAGTGGTCGATACGCTTCATGCGGATCGGCAGGTCCAGGGTCAGCGAATTGCTGGCCCCGGAACGATCACGATCCGGCGCGACCACGGTCACTTCATGCCCGGCGTCACGCAAACCCGTGGCGAGCATCTTGATGCCCGGTGCATCGACACCGTCGTCGTTGCTGACCAGAATCCGCATCTGCGATTTAACCGCTTGATTTTTCAAGACTTCGATTCCATCACTTCCCACTGTTGGCGGCGGTGGCCCTGCCCCTTCCGGAGCGGGACGACCGCGCAAGTGCGTCCGCTATTGTGCCGCAAGCAGACAGATCGTCCTACCCCGATAACGGTAGGCATCGCCCCTCCTGCCCATTAGGCTGTACGCATGTCACATCCTGAAGACGAAGATCCTGCGGCGCTGTTCCGCGCCGCCATCGGCGAGGTCACGCCGCTGCGCAAGGTGGTCACGCCCCCGCCGGCCACGCCGCGGCCGAAGCCCCGCGCGCGGATGGCCGAGCAGGATGAACAGGAGGCGCGGGGGGAGTTTGCCCGGCTGCTGCGTGACAGCGCGCCGCTGGAAGCCGGTGATACCGCAAGCTACCGGCGCGAGAATCTGCCGCCACGGATGTTCCAGCGGCTCAAGCGAGGCCAGTATTCCGTGCAGGACGAACTGGACCTGCATGGTGCGACCGTGGCCCAGGCCGAGGCGCTGGTCCGGCAGTTCCTGGTGGAAGCGCACGCGCACGACTATGGCTGCGTGCGCATCATCCATGGCAAGGGGCTGCAGTCCGACGGCGGCGCACCGGTGCTGAAGAACCTGGTGGATCGCCTGCTGCGGCTGCGCAATGACGTGCTGGCGTTCCATTCCGCGCCTGCCGGCCAAGGCGGGACGGGCGCTGTGCTGGTGCTGCTGAGCAACCGGTAACGACGGAGCCGGGATCAACGCCACGCACCGCGCGCGGTAGAGCCGACCAACGATCGGCTCTACGCAATTATCGGTGCCGGGAGGGAAGGCCGCCGACCAGCGGTCGGCGCTAGGCAGCTCAGGTGTCGGCCTGGCTGGCGTCTTCCACCGGCCCCAGCTCGTGCAGCACCGCCGTGGCATAGCAGCCCGGCGGCAACGCGAAGCTGAGTTCCAGCACGTCCGCCGCCAGCCACTGATGCTGCAGCATGGCCGGACGCAGGCGCAGCGCGCGACGTTCCTGCTTCAGGCGGGCGCTTTCCAGGCCGGCGCGCAGTGCAAGCGACTGTTCATCGGCGACAGCGCCCAGCTCCAGCTCCGCGGCGGCACCGGTGCTGCGCAGCTCACCTTCGCCCCACAACGGGCCGCTGGGATGAATATCGAAGCGTCCGAGGCGATCAGCCAGCAGATCCGTCCACGGCTCCGGGCCGAACACACTGCGGCTGCCATCGAGCATCCAGACCTCGCCGTCCAGCGGGGTGTCCCAGTTGCCCTGCTCCACGCGCGCCGCCAGCACCTGGTTGAACAGTGCAGAGCGCGCGGCCGAGAGCAGCAGCGAGCGCTGATCGGGCCGCATGCGGCGGCCACCGAACATCGCCAGCGCGGCCGGTACGTTGCCACCATCGCGACCGAAGCGCTGCTCACCGAACCAGTTCGGCAGGCCGCGCGAGGCGATATGGGACAGGCGCTCTTCGATGGCCGCGGCATCGCCGCGCACATCGCGCAGCACCAGCTTGAAGCGGTTGCCAGCCAGAGCACCGCGCTGCAGTTTGCGGTTGTGCCAGGTCGACTCGATCACGTCGATCTCATCGGAGGCCAGCAGCGCCGGATCCGGCGCCACGCGCTTGGGCAGGTGCACGCTGAAGCGCTGCGTGGTGACCGCGTGGCGATCCTTCATGCCGGCGTAGCTGACCCCCATGTCCGGCAGCCCGGCCCACTTGGCCAGCACCTTGGCGACGTGCACGGTATTGGCGCCGCGCTTGCGGATCGTCAACAGCAGGTGCTCGCCCTCGCCGCTCGGCTCGAACGCCGGCAGTTCGTCCACCTGGAAATCCTCGGGCGTGCTGCGGATCTTCGCGCTGAGCAGCGGCGCACCGAACGCCAGCGGCAACGGGATCACAGGGCCACCAACAGCACGCTGGCCTGGGCAGCGATACCCTCGCTGCGGCCGGTGAAGCCCAGCTTTTCCGAGGTGGTGGCCTTCACGCTCACACAGTCCAACGCGATGCCGAGCACGCCAGCGATGCGCTCACGCATGGCCAGCGCGTGCGGGCCGACCTTGGGCCGCTCGCAGATCACGGTGATGTCGGTGTTGCCAACCTGCCAGCCGCGCTCACGCAACAGCCCGTTGCAATGATCCAGCAGGTGGGCGCTGTCGGCGCCCTTCCAGCGCATGTCGGTCGGCGGGAAATGCACGCCGATGTCGCCCAGTGCCAGCGCACCGAGCATCGCATCGCACAGCGCATGCAGGATCACATCGCCGTCGCTGTGCGCGAGCACGCCGCAGCTGTGCGCGACGCGGATACCGCCGAGCATGACGTGGTCGCCCTCGCCGAAGGCATGGACGTCGTAGCCCTGTCCGATGCGGAAGGGAGGAAACTGGGGCGTGGTCATTGCGAAAAACCTGCGGTTGGGTGCGGCGCGTGCGGACGTCAGGGGTCGCGACGCGACAACACGAATTCGAAACGGGACAGATCAGCCGGGGTGGTGACCTTGAAGTTGTCTTCGCTGCCTTCCACCAGCAGCGGGCGCAGCCCCTGGCGCTCCATGGCCATGGCCTCGTCGGTGACCTCCACGCCGGCGTCGGCCGCTTCCTGCAGCGCGCGCGCCAACTGGTGGCGGCGGAACAGCTGCGGGGTCAGCGCACGCCACAGGCGTTCACGCGGCTCGGTGGCATCGATACCACCGTCATCGCCGGCACGCTTGAGCGTGTCGCGAACCGGTGCGGCCAGGATCGCGCCGACCGGGTCGGCACGGCCGACTTCCAGCAGGCGACCGAGATCGGCCGCAGCCAGGTTCGGACGCGCGGCGTCGTGCACCAGTACGAAATCATCGGCGCGCACGTCATCGGGCAACGCACGCAGGCCGGCCAGCACCGAACCGGCGCGGGTCGCACCGCCGATGCAGGTCAGAATGGGTTTGTCCGCCAGTGACTGCCAGCCCGGCCAATCGGCATCGTTCTCGGCGACCACCACCATCACCCCGGCAACGACCGGGTGCGAGAGCAGTGCCTCGAGGGTATGGGCCAGCAACACGCGGTCACCAGCCAGCAGATACTGTTTCGGCGTGGGCCCGCCGAAGCGGGTGCCACGGCCGGCAGCAGGCACCACCGCCCAGATGCCCGCCATCAGGGCACATCCTGGTGCGGCGCATCCGGATCGGTGACGGCCGTCGGCGCGCGCGGCGGCGGCACCGGCGCATCTTCGACCACGCGGTAGAACTTCTCGCCGGGCTTGATCATGCCCAGCTCGCTGCGCGCGCGTTCTTCGATGGCCGCCTCGCCTTCCTTGAGGTCCTTGACCTCGGCAGCGAGTGCATCGTTGCGCTGCTGCAGGCCGGCGTTGTCCCGCTTCTGGTTCTCGACCTGGGCCTCGAGCATCATCACTTCGCCCGAGTTGCCCGGTCCAAACCAGAAGCGGTACTGCAGCCATGCGAGCAGCAGCGCGAGCACCAGCAGCAGCCAGCGCCAGTTGCGCATGGGATCAGCGCTTCAGCGACACGAACGCGTCACGACCGGCGTAACGCGCGCCGGCACCGAGGGCTTCCTCGATACGCAGCAGCTGGTTGTACTTGGCCACGCGATCGCTGCGGCACAGCGAGCCGGTCTTGATCTGGGTGGCGGTGGTGGCCACGGCGATGTCGGCGATGGTGGTGTCTTCGGTTTCGCCCGAACGGTGCGAGACGATCGAGGCGTAGTTGGCCGCGTGCGCCATGGCGATCGCTTCCAGGGTCTCGGTCAGGGTGCCGATCTGGTTGACCTTGATCAGGATCGCGTTGGCGGTACCGGACTCGATGCCTTCCTTGAAGATCTTCGGGTTGGTGACGAACAGATCATCGCCCACCAGCTGCACCTTGTTGCCGATGCGGTCGGTCAGCAGCTTCCAGCCGGCCCAGTCGTTCTCGGCCAGGCCGTCTTCGATGGTCACGATCGGGTACTGCGCGGCCCAGTCGGCAAGGAAGTCGACGAACTGCTCGGAGGTCAGGCGCTTGTTCTCGCCCACCAGGTTGTACTTGCCGTTCTCGTAGAACTCGCTGGAGGCCACGTCCAGGCCCAGCAGCACGTCTTCACCGGCGGTGTAGCCGGCCTTGCCGATGGCTTCCAAGATGGTGTCCAGTGCCTCGACGTTGCTGCGGAAGTCCGGCGCGAAGCCGCCTTCGTCGCCCACCGCCGTGCTCAAGCCATGGCCCTTGAGCACCGACTTGAGCGAATGGAAGATTTCGGTACCGGCACGCAGCGACTCGGAGAACGAGGTGAAGCCGACCGGCAGCACCATGAATTCCTGGAAATCGACGTTGTTGTCGGCATGCGCGCCGCCGTTGATGATGTTCATCATCGGCACCGGCAGGGTCACGTCGCGGCCGTTGGCCAGGTGCTGCCACAGCGCCTGCTTCTTCGAGGCGGCTACGGCGTGAGCATTGGCCAGCGAAACCCCCAGCAGCGCGTTCGCGCCCAGGCGGCCCTTGTTCTCGGTGCCGTCCAGATCGATCAGGCGGCGGTCGAGGCCTTCCTGGTCGGCGGCATCGAAGCCCTTCAGCGCGGTGGCAATCGTGGTGTTGACGTTGGACACGGCGTTGCGCACGCCCTTGCCCAGGTAACGGGTCTTGTCGCCGTCACGCAGTTCCACGGCTTCCTTGGTGCCGGTCGAGGCGCCCGAAGGCACGGCGGCACGACCGAACGAGCCGTCCTCGAGGATGACTTCGGCTTCCAGCGTGGGGTTGCCACGGCTGTCGAGGATTTCACGGGCGTGGATGCTGCGGATCGTGGTCATAGCGGGCCGGTTACCAGTCAGAGAGGGGAGGCGCCGCCAATGCAGCGCCGAAAAAAACATGCCACGTGATTATCCCTGCACACCCGTCACTTGCCAAATCGGCGTGGCGGCCGGCAGTACGTCGGCCACGATGGCCTGGCGCGAGACCAGCGACGGGATCAACAGCACCACCAGCAACAGCGCCAGCAACGCGAGCGCGACGCCACCACCGGCGGGCTGCCGGCGCAGCCGGACTGCCAGCACGCTGGCGATCACGCAGGCCAGCGCGGCGGTGCCGGTCAGCGACAACGTCACCAGCAGCATCGGCATCACCGAGCGCAAGGCGTTGTCGCCATCGCCGGGCGAGCCGACGCTGGCGAACATCAGCACCACCTGCAGGAACACGCCGCACCAGACCGCGATCGCCGCACCCAGCGCGATCCAGCCCCAGGCCCACCCACGCCAGCCGCGGCGCACCGCGGGTGACGCCTGAACGTCACCCATCATGCGAAGCGCGAGAACCCATGCTTCTTGGTGACCGCGTCGAGTTCCATCAGGGTTTCGAGCAGTTCTTCCATGCGGTCCAGCGGCCACGCGTTGGGGCCATCGGACAGCGCCTTGGACGGATCCGGGTGGGTCTCGGCGAACAGGCCCGACACCCCCACAGCGACCGCCGCACGCGCCAGCACCGGCACGAACTCGCGCTGGCCACCGGAGCTGTTGCCCTGCCCGCCCGGCAGCTGTACCGAATGGGTGGCATCGAACACGACCGGGCAACCGGTATCGCGCATCACCGACAGCGAACGCATGTCACTGACCAGGTTGTTGTAACCGAAGCTGGCGCCGCGCTCGCAGACCATGATGTCCTGGTTGCCGGTCGCCTTGGCCTTCTCCACGACAGGCTTCATGTCCCACGGGGACAGGAACTGGCCCTTCTTGATGTTGACCGGCTTGCCGGTGGCACACACCTTGGTGATGAAATCGGTCTGGCGCACCAGGAAGGCCGGCGTCTGCAGCACGTCCACCACCGAGGCCACTTCGTCCATCGGGGTGTATTCGTGCACGTCCGTCAGCACCGGCACGCCGATCTGCTTCTTCACTTCGGCCAGGACCTTCAGGCCTTCTTCCATGCCCGGACCGCGGAAGGCGGTGCCCGAGGTGCGGTTGGCCTTGTCGAAGCTCGACTTGAAGATGAAGTTGATGCCGAGGCGATCGGTGATTTCCTTCAACTTGCCCGCCACGTCCAGCTGCAGCTGCATCGACTCGATCACACACGGGCCGGCGATCAGGAACAGGGGCTGGTCCAGCCCGACGTCGAATCCACACAGTTTCATGGCATTTCCTTGTTGTCCGGCAAACGCTGGCCAGGCCAGCCGCCGTGGGTGATTAGCGCTCTGCAATGGGGGCATGCGGCCCCCACTGCAAGTGCGTGGCCGCGATCAGGCGGCGGCGTCCTGGGCAAGCTTGCCACCGGCCTTGCGTTCGCGCGCGGCGCGGATGAAGCCGATGAACAGCGGGTGGCCCTCGCGCGGCGTGGACAGGAACTCCGGGTGCGCCTGGCAGGCCAGGAACCACGGGTGCTGGTCGCGCGGCAGCTCGATGACTTCCACCAGGGTGTCATCCATCGACTTGCCGGCGATCACCAGACCCGCATCTTCCAGCTGGGTGCGGTAACGGTTGTTGAACTCGTAACGGTGGCGGTGACGCTCGGACACCACGTCCTTGCCGTACAGCTCGCGGGCCAGGGTGCCCGGCTTCAGGCGCTGCTCCTGCAGGCCCAGGCGCATGGTGCCGCCCAGATCGCTCTTGTCGTCGCGCTTCTCGACATCGCCGGTGGCGGTGCGCCATTCGGTGATCAGGCCGATCACCGGGTTCGGCGACTGGCGGTCGTTCTCGGTGCTGTTGGCACCGTCCAGACCGGCCACGTGGCGGGCGAAATCGACCACTGCGGCCTGCATGCCGTAGCAGATGCCGAAGTACGGCACGCTCTGCTCGCGGGCGAACTGCGAGCTCAGCACCTTCCCTTCGAAGCCACGGTCGCCGAAGCCGCCCGGCACCAGGATGCCGTCGACATCCTTGAGCGCGGCCAGGTCGCTGTCTTCCAGCTCCTGTGCTTCCAGCCACTTCAGGTTGACCTTGGTGCGCTGGCGCAGGCCGCCGTGCTTGAGGGCCTCGCCGACCGACTTGTAAGCGTCCTGGTGATCGACGTACTTACCGACCACCGCGATGGTGACCTCGTCCAGCGGGTGCAGGGTGGCATCCACCGCCGCTTCCCACTCGGCCAGGTCGGCCGGGCCGGCCTTGTCGCCGAGCTTGAGCTGATTGATGACGATGTCATCCAGCCCCTGCGCGTGCAGGCCCATCGGGATGCGGTACAGCACGTCCACGTCCGGCACGCTGATCACGGCACGTTCGGAGACGTTGGTGAACTGGGCGATCTTGCGGCGCTCCGAATCCGGCACGACCTGCTCGGAACGGCACAGCAGCACGTCCGGCTGGATGCCGATCGAGCGCAGTTCCTTGACCGAGTGCTGGGTGGGCTTGGTCTTCAGCTCACCGGCGGCGGCGATGTACGGCACCAGGGTCAGATGCATGAACAGCGCCTTCTCCGGGCCGCGCTCGGTGCGCACCTGGCGGATCGCCTCTAGGAATGGCAGCGACTCGATGTCGCCCACGGTACCGCCGATCTCCACCAGCGCCACGTCGAAGCCTTCGGTGGCCTCGTCCATGCAGCGGCGGATTTCATCGGTGATGTGCGGGATGACCTGCACGGTGGCGCCGAGGTAGTCGCCGCGACGCTCCTTGCGGATCACGTTCTCGTAGATGCGGCCGGTGGTGACCGAGTTCTTGCGGCTCAGGCGGGTGCGCACGAAGCGCTCGTAATGGCCCAGGTCCAGGTCGGTCTCGGCGCCGTCATCGGTGACGTAGACCTCACCGTGCTGGAACGGGCTCATGGTGCCCGGGTCGACGTTGATGTACGGATCGAGCTTCATCATCGTCACCCGCAGGCCGCGGGCCTCGAGGATGGCGGCAAGCGACGCGGCGGCAATGCCTTTGCCGAGCGAGGACACTACGCCGCCGGTTACGAAGATCAAGGGAGTCATGGCTGGGGGTGTCCTGTCAGGAAGGGGGAAACGGCGCCGGCGCGCGGGGCGACGGACGACGTAAAGGGGGAAATCGGGACGATCCGGCTGGCCGCGGCATCTTCACGCGCCAAGGGCTGGATCAGGGGGGATACGGTGCGGGAGTGGGTCAGCGACGTCGGGTCAGCCGTGCCGGCCGCTGTCTGGACCGTCACCTCCTGCCTACCCTGCTGGCGATCGCGCACGATCAGGCCAGTCCATTCGCTGATGGATGACACGCACTACTCCCGGAAAGCCATAGTTTACAGATTGACGGCCTCCAGCCCAAGGGGCGGATGACGGTCTTCACATAAAAAGAAGAGCCCCGGCGCGATACCGGGGCTCATGTTGGATACTTTTTCAGATCCCCAGGTCTCTCTGGTGGAGAGCCCCCTTGGAGTTCAAGGGGGCGCGCCGACAGGCGCGGGGATGTGGAGGAGAGGGTGAGCGGGGCCCACGGTTTGCCGCGCAAACCGTGGGGAAGCGTCAGCGCGAAGCGCTTATCGCTTCTTCCGCGCTTCTTCTTCCTCTTCCTTCTGCGGGGCCTGCTCGCCCTTGGCCTTCATTTCGGCCGTGGCGGCGGCCCGGCGCTTGGCCTTGGCATCCGCCTCAGCCTGCGCCTTGTCGGCCTGTTCGCCCTGCTGCGGCGTGGGCTGGCCCTGTCCGGCGTTCTGCGCCAGTGCCATGGGCACGGCCACCACGGCGGCGGCGATGGCAACGATGGTCAGCAACTTCTTCATGGGGTGCTCCTCGCGGTATGGCATGGAATGGGGCGCCGGAGGGTCCGGTTTCCCATCGCAGACAGTCTATCGCGCCCCGGTCGGCCGCCCCCTGAACGTGTGGCGTGCAAAAAAGCCGTCCAGACCGCAAACTTCGCCGTCGCATTGCGCTTTATGAAGACAGATGAACGCCCGCTATAACGCCGCCGATATTGAAGTCCTGTCCGGCCTGGACCCGGTCAAGCGCCGCCCCGGCATGTACACCGACACCGCGCGCCCGAACCATCTGGCGCAGGAAGTCATCGACAATGCCGTCGACGAAGCCTTGGCCGGACACGCCCACACGGTCGAAGTCACGCTGTTCAAGGACGGCAGCTGCGAAGTCAGCGATGACGGCCGTGGCATGCCCGTGGACATCCACCCCGAGGAGAAGATCCCCGGCGTCGAACTGATCCTGACCCGCCTGCACGCGGGCGGCAAGTTCAACAACAAGAACTACACCTTCTCCGGCGGCCTGCATGGCGTTGGTGTCAGCGTGGTCAACGCGTTGTCCACCCTGGTCGAAGTGCATATCAAGCGCGACGGCAGCGAACACCGCATCACCTTCCGCAACGGCGACCGCGCCACCCCGCTGGAAGTGGTCGGCAGCGTCGGCAAGAAAAACACCGGTACCCGCGTGCGCTTCTGGGCCGATCCGAAGTACTTCGACACGCCCAAGTACAACCTGCGTGGGCTGCGTCACCTGCTGCGCGCCAAGGCCGTGCTGTGCCCGGGCCTGACCGTGAAGCTTCTCGATGAAGCCACCGGCGAGCAGGACACCTGGTACTACGAAGACGGCCTGAGCGATTACCTCAAGGCAGAACTGGGCGAGCGCGAGATGCTGCCGGCCGACCTGTTCGTGGGTCACCTGAAAAAAGAAAACGAGATCGTGGACTGGGCCCTGGCCTGGATCCCCGAGGGCGAACTGGTCCAGGAAAGCTACGTCAACCTGATCCCGACCGCCCAGCACGGCACCCACGCCAACGGCCTGCGTACCGGCCTGACCGAGGCGCTGCGCGAGTTCTGCGACTTCCGCAACCTGCTGCCGCGTGGCGTCAAGCTGGCCCCGGAAGATGTCTGGGACCGCGTGTCGTTCGTGCTGTCGCTGAAGATGACCGACCCGCAGTTCAGCGGCCAGACCAAGGAACGCCTGTCCTCGCGTCAGGCGGCCGGGTTCGTTGAAGGCGCCGCGCACGATGCCTTCAGCCTGCTGCTCAACCAGAACGTCGCATTGGGCGAGCAGATCGCGCAGCTGGCCATCGAACGCGCCAGTGCGCGCCTGAAGACAGAAAAGCTGGTGACCCGCAAGAAGGTCACCCAGGGCCCTGCCCTGCCCGGCAAGCTGGCCGACTGCATCAGCCAGGACCTGTCGCGCACCGAGCTGTTCCTGGTCGAAGGCGACTCCGCCGGCGGCAGCGCCAAGCAGGCGCGTGACAAGGACTTCCAGGCCATCCTGCCCCTGCGCGGCAAGATCCTCAACACCTGGGAAGTGTCCTCGGGCAGCGTGCTGGCCTCTGAGGAAGTGCATAACCTGGCCATCGCGATCGGCTGCGACCCGGGCAAGGAAGACATCGCCGGGCTGCGCTACGGCAAGGTCGTCATCCTGGCCGACGCCGACTCGGACGGCCTGCACATCGCAACCCTGCTGACCGCGCTGTTCCTCAAACACTTCCCGGCGCTGGTCGATGCCGGCCACGTGTTCGTGGCAATGCCGCCGCTGTTCCGTGTCGACGTGGGCAAGCAGGTGTTTTACGCCCTGGACGAGGAAGAGAAGCGCACGATGCTGGACAAGATCGAGCGGGAGAAGATCAAGGGCCAGATCAGCGTGACCCGCTTCAAGGGCCTGGGTGAAATGAACCCGCAGCAGTTGCGCGAGTCCACCATCCATCCCGATACGCGCCGCCTGGTGCAGCTGACCATCGATGACGGCGAGCAGACCCATTCGCTGATGGACATGCTGCTGGCCAAGAAGCGCGCCAGTGACCGCAAGGGCTGGCTGGAAAAGAAGGGCGATCTGGCTTCGCTGGAAGTCTGATCGGCCGGTCGTGACATTCCGGTCGGTTGTGCCATTGAAAAACCCGCCTTCGGGCGGGTTTTTTCTTGGGTTGCGTGGTGCGTGATGGCACGCAAGGCGTGCGACACGGCGCGCGAGCCGCTACCGTGGCCGCAGCTCGATCACAGGAACCCACATGCCGTTCGACCCGACCCTGCAGCTGGACAGCGCGCGCCTGGTACTAAGCCCGATCCGCGCGGCAGACGCCCAGGCGTTGTTCGCGATCCAGTCCGACCCGGCGGGCATGCGCTACTGGAACCACGCGCCCTGGACCGACCTCAAGCAGGCTTACGTGCAGATCCTCGACGATCTCGCCGCCCTGGACGCGGGCACGCAGCTCAAGCTGGCGATCCGTGAGCAGGCGGACGGGCCGCTGCTGGGCATCGTGGTGGTCTTTGCCATCGACGAGACGTCCAGGCGCGCGGAAATCGGGTATCACCTCGCTGTACACGCGCAGGGCAAGGGCTACATGCGCGAGGCGTTGTCACGGTTCGTGACGTACCTGTTCGACACCCTGCGCCTGCGTCGGCTGGAAGCGGAGATCGATCCACGCAATGTGCCCTCGGCGACGGTGCTGGAGCGACTCGGCTTCCAGCGCGAGGGGCTGCTGCGGGAACGCTGGCGGGTCGCCGGCGAGGTCTCCGATTCAGCCCTCTACGGCCTGCTGGTACGCGAGTGGCAGGATCGGGCCGACCCAGCGCCGCGTTAGAACCGGGGCGACGCAATTCTGCGTGTACCGGCCTGGCCCCGCCCTGTCGGGCACACTCGCTCCCACGAAAAAGCCCGCCTTCCGGCGGGCTTTTCGATGTTCAACCGTGCAGACCGATCAGGCCCAGCCGAACATTTCAAACAGACGCAGGATCAGGTACGCACACCCGCCGGCAGCCGGGATGGTCAGGATCCACGCCCACACGATCCGCTCGATCACGCCGAAGCGCAGCGAACGCGGGTTCTTGGCGAAGCCCACGCCCATGATCGCGGTAGAGATGCTGTGGGTGGTCGAGACCGGCATGCCGAAGTGCGCCGCCACGGTCAGGATCGTGGCCGAGCTGGTTTCCGCCGCGAAGCCATGGATCGGGTGCAGCTTGACCATCTTGTGGCCCAGCGTCTTGATGATCTTCCAGCCACCCGACGCGGTACCGGCCGCCATCACCACGGCGCAGGTCAGCACGATCCACATCGCGATGCCATCACCGGCGCTTGCATCCGGGTGCATGAAGGCCAGCCAGGACGGCAGGTCGTTCAGCGCACCGGTCGCCTCGGCACCGATCAGGGTCATGGCGATGATGCCCATGGTCTTCTGCGCATCGTTGTGGCCGTGGGCGAAGCCCATGTAGGCCGCCGACACGATCTGCGCCTTGCCGAAGAACGCATTGACGATGCGCGGGCGGGCCAGACGGCCCAGGAAGCCACCGATCTTGGCCATGCCCGCGATCAGGCCCCACAGCAGCAGCATCACCGCGATGCCGAGCAGGAAGCCGGCGATCGGCGAGGTGATCATCGGCAGGAACACCTTCCACAGCAGGCCCTTGTTCTGGGCCCAGGTGCCGATGCGCTCGGACCAGATCAGGGCATCCCAGTTGTTGTGGGCGGCGGCCAGGCCGGCGCCGCACAGGCCGCCGATCAGGGCGTGCGAGGACGAGGACGGCAGCCCTTTCCACCACGTGATCAGGTTCCAGATGATGCCGCCCAGCAGCGCACACAGGATCACCTGCGGGGTCACATCGACCACATTGGTGTTGAGCAGGCCCGAGGCGATGGTCAGCGCGACGGCGGTGCCGGTCAGCGCGCCGATCAAGTTCATGAACGCGGCGAGCATCACCGCCCAGCCGGGCGAGAGCACTTTGGTCGCCACCACGGTGGCGATGGAGTTGGCGGTGTCGTGGAAGCCGTTGATGAACTCGAAAACGAGCGCGGCCAGGATCACCACCAGGACAAGGGTCAGCATGCTGTGGCGTCCGTCAGCTGTTCTTCAAGACGATCTGGTAGGCCACCACGCCGGCCTCGCGGCAACGATCGATGGCCTTTTCCAGGATCTCGAAGAATTCCTTGAGCAGGAACATCTGCAGGCTGTCCAGGCGGCCGGAGTAGATGTCGCGGTACAGCTCGAGCATCAGCCGGTCGGCTTCGTTTTCCAGCGAGCGCAGCTTCTCATTGAGCGCGGTCATCCGGTCCAGGTTCATGTGGCGCAGGTCGTTGACCATCTCCACCACCACGCTGGCCGCCTGTTCCAGCATCGCCGCGCGCGGCGCGAAATCGATGTGCTCCAGGTGCTGGGTGGCCAGCGAATAGCGATCAGCGAACTTCTCGATCTGCTTGGGAATCTTGTACAGCGCCGAGCCCAGCGCTTCGATGTCTTCGCGCTCGATCGGGGTCATGAAGCTGTCGACCAGCGCCTGGCTGATCTTGTCCGAGGCCGCGCGCTCGCGCAGGCGGGCCAGCTTGAAGGCGTCCAGCGCCGGCTGGCGGTCCGCTTCGCGCAGCATGGAGTGCAGCGCCTTGGAACTGTCCTGGGCGGCTTGGGCAGCCTCGTCCAGCAGGGTGTAGAACTGTTTGCCGGAGCCAAAAATGGTCTGCAGAGAGAACATTGAGAAACCTATTCGCCGTCGAGGAAGGACGGCACCGGGCGGAATTATGACGGTTTGATGTCTGTTCCGGGTACTCCCCCCCTTCTTCACGCTGGGACCGCCCCGTCTGAACGACTCTGTTTACCCCCCTGCCCCGGCCTTTTGTTAAGATGCGCGGGCACCTTCGGGTGCACTCTATGGACGACGACCCTTACCCCCCGCCGCACCGCCGCGCTTACGCGCCCTCCGGTAGCCGACATCGCTTGAACACGCCCTCCCTGCCACCAACCGGGGAAGTCGCCCGTGTTTGAACTGATTATTGTCCTCGCCCTGATCCTGCTCAACGGCTTCTTCGCCATGTCCGAGATGTCGGTCATGACCTCGCGCAAGAGCCGCCTCAAGCAGATGGCGGGCTCCAGCAAGCGCGCCGAGCGTGCGCTGGCCCTGTCCGAGAAGCCGGAGAGCTTCCTGTCCACGGTCCAGATCGGCATCACCCTGATCGGCATCCTGACCGGCGTGTTCGGCGGTGAGGCGATCGGCCTGGCCATCGCCGAGTGGCTGCATGGCATCGTCCCGGCCTTTGCGTACTCCAGCGAGGTCGGCAAGGCGCTGGCGGTCGCCCTGATCACCTTCCTGACGCTGATCTTCGGCGAACTGGTCCCCAAGCGGTTGGCGATCACCCGCTCGGAGGACATCGCCGGGCTGGTTGCATGGCCGATGGGCTGGCTCTCCCGGATCGCGTTCCCGGCGGTGTGGCTGCTCTCGCACAGCACCCGGCTGGTGTTGCGCGTGCTTGGCCTGGGCAAGGACGAGGCGGCCTCGGTGACCGAAGAAGAGATCCGCATGCTGGTGGCCGAGAGCCACGAGGCCGGCGTGATCGATGCCCATGAGCGCGACATGATGAATCGCGTCATGCGCCTGGGCGACCGTACTGCCGACAGCCTGATGACCCCGCGCAACCGGATTGCGTGGCTGGATACCGCGGCCGACCCGGAAAAGAACCTGGCCACCATGCGCGAGAACGAGTTCTCGCGTTACCCGGTGTTCCGCGACAATGACCAGGACATCGTCGGCGTACTGGAGGTCAAGAGCCTGGTGACCCGCCTGGTACGCGATGACCATTCGCTGTTCCAGAACCTGCGCGAGCCGCTGTACGTTTCAGAGTCCACCCACGCGATGAAGCTGCTGGAGATCTTCCGCGAGGAACAGCAGTCGATGGCCTTGGTGGTGGACGAATACGGCGAGATCCAGGGCCTGGTTACCATCAGCGACCTGATGGGCGCGGTGGTCGGCCGCCTGCAGTCGGTGGAGAACGTGGACGAGGACGCGCTGGTCGTCACCCGCGAGGACGGCTCGTTCCTGGTCGATGGCTCGCTCTCGATCGAGGACCTGCGCGAACTGATGGGCAACGCCGAGTTGCCCGATGCCGACGATGGCGACTACTACACGCTGGCCGGCATGTGCATCCACTATTTCGGCCGCATCCCGCATGCGGGTGAGTACTTCGACTGGGCCGGCTGGCGCATCGAGATCGTGGATCTCGACGGCGCCCGTGTCGACAAGCTGCTGCTGCGCACCCTGAGCGAAGACGAAACCGATGACATCACCGGCTGAGCCGACCCCGCCGGACCCGACGCGGCCGCAGTACCGCAACGAGGGTATCCGTACCCTGCTGGCGATGTTCGACCACGGGGATCCGGAGGAACGGCTGCTGCTCGGTCAGATCCTGCAGAACCTGCAGCAGAGCGCGTTCGGTGTGTTCCTGTTCGTGGCGATCCTGCCGGCCTTCATCCCGATCCCGGGCCTCGGCGGTGCGGTCAGTGGACCGCTGGTGGTGCTGATCGGCGCGCAGATGCTGTGCGGCATGCGCCGGCCCTGGCTGCCCGGCTTCATCAGCAACCGCGGGCCCAAGCGCGGGACAATGCATCGGTTCCTTGAACGGATCAACGGACCGTTGCGGCGGCTGGACCGCCTGCTCAAGCCGCGGATGCCGGCGCTGCTGGTACCGCTGCCGGCGCACGCCTTCAGCGGCCTGCTGCTGATCCTGATCGGCGTGCTGTTGTCGCTGCCGATCCCGCTCACCAACTATCTGTTCGGCTTCCAGTTGCTGCTGTTCGCGTTGGCGCTGCTTGAGCGAGATGGCGTGCTGATGCTGCTCAACTGGATCGGCGCGGTGGCTGCCGTGTTGTTCTTCGGCTTCAGTTCGGGGCAGCTGGTGGGCTATACGGTGGATCTGTTCCAGCGCTGGTTTGGCTGAGCAAGCGGGGCCGCGTCGAGCGCGGGGAACGGCTGACGGAGCGAAGCAAGGCAAGAGACGACGTCAACAAAAACGGCGCTGCCCCATGTCGGGGCAAGCGTCGTTCTTGCGGAGCGAACAGCATCGGGCGCGTGGCCGATGCGTTGAACCTGCTTAAACGCCGGGCTTGAGATCCACCGTGCCAGTGTCGGACATCGCGCCCGGATTATCGGTCACCGCCGACAGCACGAAATACAGTGCCTTGCCGAGCAGGCCGCCGGGGCCATCCCAGTACTCGGCCGATTCGGCGCTGACGTGGATCAGGCGCAGGTTCGGGTCGTCCTTGCCGCCGGGGAAGAAGACCTTCATCGCCGGCGACCAGAGTTCGTCGATCTTGGCCCGGTCATGGACCACGCGCGCGGTGCCCGAGACCGACACATAGGTGTTGCCCGACGGCGAAGCGTAGGCCACGTTGACGCGCGGGTTGGCGGTGATTTCCGCGATCTTCGGGCTGTCAGCCCCGGTGGCGAACCACAGGTCGCCATCGAATTCGACTTCCTGGGTGCCCAGCGGACGGCTGAACAAGCGCCCGTCCGCACCGACCGTGGTGAACATCGCGATGTCCACATCGCGGATCAGTTCGGCCAGTTGTTTGATGTGCTGCTGGCGATCATGTTCGGCCATGAGGTGGCTCCTGTAAGGGGAGCCCCCATCACAGCCGATCGGCGGCTACGGCGACGTGAACCGCGCGGTCACGCCTTCTTCGCACGGCGCGCCGATGTCACACCTGCAGCGCGCGCCAAGCCTGCATCGCCAGCCCGAACGAGCGCTTGCGCGCGGCGTGGTCGTAGATGTTGGCCGTGACCAGCACTTCATCCGGCTTGTGCCGAGCCACGAACGCGGCAAGGCCTTCCTGCACCTGCTGCACGTCGCCGACCACCGCACAGGCCAGTGCGCTCTGCACACCGGCCTTTTCGTGCGGCTGCCAGAAGGCTTCGATGTTGTCGATCGGCGGCGGAATCAGACCCGGCAGGCCACGACGCAGATTGACGAAACTCTGCTGCTGGGTGGTGAACAGACGCTTGGCCTGGGCTTCGGAATCGCTGGCGACCACGTTCAGGCCCAGCACCGCATAAGGCGCATCAAGATATTGCGAGGCGCGGAATTCGCGACGGTAGACCGCCAGCGCTTCATCCATCGCGTCCGGCGCAAAGTGCGAGGCGAACGCGAACGGCAGCCCCATCGCCGCCGACAGCCGCGCACTGAACAGACTCGAACCCAGCAACCACACCGGCACCGGAATGCCCGCGCCGGGCACGGCGCGAACCGCCTGGCCCTTCTGGGCCGGCTCGAAGTAATGCAGCAGCTCGCGCACGTCCTGCGGGAACTGATCAGCACTGTCGAAGTAACGACGCAGTGCGCGGGCGGTGGGCTGATCGGTGCCGGGCGCGCGGCCCAGGCCAAGATCGATGCGATCCGGATACAGCGAGGCCAGCGTGCCGAACTGCTCGGCGACCTGCAGCGGCGAGTGGTTGGGCAGCATGATGCCGCCGGCACCGACGCGGATGCGCTTCGTGCCCCCGGCCACATGGCCGATCAGTACCGCGGTGGCGGCGCTGGCGATGCCGGGCGTGTTGTGGTGCTCGGCCAGCCAATAGCGGTGGAAGCCCCAACCTTCGGCGTGCTGGGCCAGGTCCAGCATGTTGGCGAAGGCCTGCGTGGTGTCGCTGCCTTCGCAGACCGGCGCCAGATCAAGAATCGACAGCTGCATCATGAATGCTCGTTCCAACCAGGAGATATCCCACTGAGATGGGGCTGTCCGGCCGGTTTGCCACCGTCCACAAGGCGCAGATGGCAAGACGCTGATTTCTGTCTCGCGACGATTCAGGACAATCAGCGCCGTGAAGACGGCTCAGGCGGCGCCGGCGTCCTGGTCGACCAGCGGCTGCAGGGCCGGATCCAGCGCCACGCGCTCGTCGAAGACGAAGCAGCGGCCGTCATAGCCCTCACCACCCACGGCCTCGAAATAGCCCAGAATGCCGCCGTCCAGCTGCAGGACGTTGTCCATGCCGTCGTTGCGCATCCACAGCGCCGCCTTCTCGCAGCGGATGCCGCCGGTGCAGAAGCTGACCACCGTGCTGTCCTTGAGCGCCTCGCGGTGCGGGGCCAGGGCTTCGGGCAGATCGGTAAACTTGGTGATCGGCAGCACCAGTGCGTCCTGGAAGGTGCCGTACTCGATCTCCTGGGTATTGCGCGTATCCAGCATCACCACCGGCTTGCCGGCGTCGTCGTGCCCCTGGCGCAGCCAGCGCTGCACCGTGACCGGGTCGATCGACGGCGCGCGTGGGTAGGCCAGCGGCTGGCCGTCGTCGATGCGGAAACTGATGATCTCCGGCTTGACCTTGGCCTTGAGCCGGGCGAACGGCTGCATGTGGCTGTAGCTGGTCTTCACGCGCAGCCCGGCAAACCGCGCATCCGCGCGCAGGGCGGCGTAGAAGCCGTCGATCGCCGGCTCGGCGCCGGCCAGGAACAGGTTGATGCCCTCGCCCGCCACCAGGATCGTGCCACGCAACTGCGCGGCGGTTGCCCGCTCCAGCAGGAGCGCACACAGCGCGTCCGGGTCGGCGACGGGGGTGAAGTGGTAGGCGGCGGTATTGGCGATCATCCCGCCATTTTAGCCGCTGGGCAGGCGCTACGCCTGAGCGGCGCTGGAATCAGCCGCGCAGCAGCACGAACGGCAGCAGCACCAGTGCGGTCGCGACGGCCATGCCGAGCAGCACCGCCACCACGAACACCGGGCGACGCCGGATCAGGCTGCCGAAGGTCTCGGCGGTGCCGTCGCGCAGCGCGGCCTCACGCTCACCGCGGACGCGTTCGCCGCGTGCCTGCTGGTACTCGCCCATCAGGTCCTTGGCCCGAGGGTGATCAGCGTCATCGCGGACCCAGATCCCGCCAAAGGAAATCCCCCAGGGGCTGGGCTCGGTGCGGTAGTGGGCGATGCCCGCCTTGTCCAGCAGGGCGGTGACATCCTGGATTTCATCGTCCGCGACATTGCGCAGGTTGAGCAGCAGTTTCGACATGCGCCCATGATAGCGCCCGGCGATGCGCTACCCTTGCGTCCCCCGTTTTCTGGATCCGGAGCCCGCCCATGCGCCGTCTGCCGCGTTACCTGCTCGCCCCCCTGATGTTGTCGCTGCTGGCCGCCTGCACCCCGCCCGGCCCGCCGCCCGGTGGCAGCATCGCGCAGTTCGAGAAAATCGATACCCAGCCGGGCACCGGCGCCGAGGCCACGCCCGGCAGCAAAGTGACCGTGCACTACACCGGGTGGATCTACGACGAGCGCACCGCCGACAAGCATGGCGACAAGTTCGACAGCTCGGTCGACCGCGGCGAGCCCTTCACCTTCAACCTCGGCCAGGGCCAGGTCATCAAGGGCTGGGACGAAGGCTTCGCCGGGATGAAGGTGGGCGGCAAGCGCACACTGATGATTCCGGCCGAGTACGGCTACGGCGCGCGTGGCGCCGGGCCGATCGCACCGAATTCCTCGCTGGTGTTCGATGTCGAACTGCTCGACGTCAAGCCGCGTTGATCCTGCCTGCATGAGCATTGCCCTGGACACCCCACCACGCCGGGTCGCGATCATCGGCGGCGGCCCCGCCGGCCTGATGGCCGCCGAAACCGTGCGCGCCGCCGGCCACGCCGTCGATCTGTACGAGGCCAAGGGTTCGCCCGGCCGCAAGTTCCTGATCGCCGGCAAAGGCGGCCTCAACCTGACCCACTCCGATGCGCGCGACGTGTTCGTTTCGCGCTACCGCGAGCGCGCGGACGCGGTGGGCGGCTGGCTGGCCGATTTCGATGGTGAGGCGCTGCGTTCCTGGGCGCTGGCGTTCGGCGTGGAAACCTATGTGGGCAGTTCGGGACGTGTGTTCCCGGTCGACCGCAAGGCCGCGCCCCTGCTGCGCGGCTGGGTGCGCCGGCTGAAGGAACAGGGGGTGCGTTTCCACGTTCAGCACCGCTGGACCGGCTGGGATGACGCGGGCGCGCTGCGCTTTGAGACGCCCGAGGGCACGACCACGATCACGGCCGATGCGGTGGTGTTCGCGCTCGGCGGTGGCAGCTGGCCGGAGCTGGGCTCGGACGGTGCGTGGGTCGCGCCGATGACCGCCACCGGCATCGACATCGCCCCGCTGAAGCCGGCCAACTGCGGCTTCGACATCGGCTGGACGGCCTATTTCAGCGAGCGCCAGGCCGGTGCCCCGCTCAAGCCGGTGGTGGCGCACTGGACCGATCTGCAGGGTCAGCCGCGCTCGCTGCAGGGCGAGTGCGTGATCACCGCGACCGGTATCGAGGGCAGTCTGATCTATGCGCTGTCGGCGGATCTGCGCGACAGCCTGGCCCGCGACGGCCAAGTGACGCTGCAGCTGGACCTGTTGCCGGGCCAGACCGAAGCGCAGGTACTTGAGAAGCTGCAGAAGCCGCGACAGGGCCGCAGTTTCGGCGAAGTCCTTCGCCGCCAGCTCGGGTTGAGCGGCGTGAAGTCGGCCCTGCTGTTCGAGGTGCTGGGCCGCGAGGCCGGGCAATTGCCGCTGGACCAGATCGCGCATGCGCTCAAGCGGCTGCCTCTGGCTCTGCAGCGACCGCGTCCCATCGATGAAGTGATCAGCACGGCAGGTGGCGTACGCCTGGAAGCGCTGGATGCACAGTTGATGCTGCGCGGATGCCCAGGCACGTTCTGCGCCGGCGAGATGCTGGACTGGGAAGCGCCGACCGGCGGCTATCTGCTGACCGCGTGCTACGCCAGTGGGCTGCGCGCCGGGCGTGGCGTGGTGGCGTGGTTGACGCAGGCGTAGACAGCGAGATGCCGGCCAGCGGCCGGCACTATCAGTAACGCGCCCTGACGGGCGCTCGGCGCGTGCCGCGCGCAGCATCGAGGTAGTGCCGGCCGCTGGCCGGCATCAACGCCTGCGCTGCATCCGCACCGAGGCGAGCGACACGCCGCTGGGGTGTGGGTAGCTTTCCTCGCGCAACGCCTCAAAGCCACAGCGACGATAGAACGGGACCGCATTGAGCGAGGCCGACAGCACCAGCGGCCGCGCCGGATCCGCCAGCGCCTCCATGGCCTGCATCACGGTCAGGCCGATGCCACGGCCACCGCAGTCGGGATCGACGAACAGCGCATCGATCTCGTTGCCGGCCAGATCGATCACGCCATAGCCCAGCAGCACGCCGTCAGTGTCTTCGGCGATCACACAGCCACCGGCCGCCAACAGCGCGCGATAGTGTTGCGGCGGCGGTGAGGCCGACCACGGCGCGATCACCTCCGGGGGATAGGCCGCGCTGCACAGTTCACGCACACAGCGCGTGCGCAGCACCCACAGCGCGTCGGCCTCATCGGCACGTCCCACACGCAGTTGAACGGTACGCTCTCTACTCATCGCGACTTGCTCGTCCGCAGCGCCTGGATGCGCGCCGGTGGCTGGAACGAATCACTTCGCGCATCCGCCCAGTAATCGTGGAAGACCGCGTGGTCCGGCACTTTGCGCAGCAGCTCGCCCGGCGACAGATAGCGGTACAGCGAGGCCAGTGAGCGGATCTCCACCGGCGAGACGCGGCGCAGGATGTGCTCCGGGCCCAGCTCGGCGGGATCGTTCAAGCCGGCCGCACACAGCAGGTCGCGCAGCGCGCGCAGGGTGTTCTCGTGGTAGCTGTGCACGCGCGTGGCCTTGTCGGCCGCGTCCAGGTGACGCCAGCGATGCGGGTTCTGCGTGGCGATGCCGGTCGGGCATTTATCGCTGTGACAGCTCAGCGACTGGATGCAGCCCAGCGCGAACATGAAGCCACGTCCGGCATTGCACCAGTCCGCGCCCAGTGCGATGGTGCGTGCGATCTCGAAGGCACTGGTGACCTTGCCCGCCGCACCCACACGGATGCGATCGCGCAGGTCCAGCCCGACCAGAGTGTTGTGCACCAGCAACAGCGCTTCGTGCATCGGCACACCCACGTGGTCGATGAACTCGGCCGGCGCCGCACCGGTGCCGCCCTCGGCGCCATCGACCACGATGAAATCCGGCAGCAGCCCGGTTTCCTGCATCGCCTTGGCGATACCGAACCACTCCCAGGGATGGCCGATGGCCAGCTTGAACCCGACCGGCTTGCCGCCGGACAGCTCCCGCAGCCGCGCGACGAACTGCAGAAGTTCCACCGGCGTGTTGAACGCACTGTGCTTGGAGGGCGATACGCAATCCACCCCCATCGGCACGCCCCGGGTGATCGAAATCTCTTCGCTTACTTTCGCCGCCGGCAGCACGCCGCCGTGGCCTGGCTTGGCGCCCTGCGAGAGCTTGATCTCGATCATCTTGACCTGATCATGGGTGGCGTTGGCGACGAACTTCGCTTCGCTGAAACCGCCCTTGTCGTCGCGGCACCCGAAGTAACCCGAGCCGATTTCCCAGACCAGGTCGCCGCCCATCTCACGGTGATAGGGCGAGATCGAGCCTTCGCCGGTGTCGTGATAGAAGCTGCCGCGGCGCGCGCCTTCGTTGAGGGCGCGGATCGCGTTGGCCGACAGCGAACCAAAGCTCATCGCCGAGATGTTGAACACACTGGCCGAATACGGCTTGGCACAGTTCGGGCCGATCTGGATGCGGAAATCGTGGTGGCCGATCTCGGTCGGCGCCAGCGAATGGTTGATCCACTCGTAGTCCACCGCATACGTGCTGCGCAGCGTGCCGAACGGCACCACGTCCATCTCGTTCTTGGAGCGCTGGTAGATCAGGGCGCGTTGCTGGCGCGAGAACGGCACGTCCTCCAGATCGCTCTGCACGAAATACTGGCGGATTTCCGGCCCGATCGATTCCAGCCCGTAACGGAAGTGGGCCATCACCGGGTAGTTGCGCCGCAGTGTGCTGCGCTTCTGCAGCATATCCCAGGTGCCCAGCACTGCCAGCAACGCGGTCACGCCGACGCCCCAATACCAGGCGGGCCAGATCGTGGCCAACCACACGCAGACCGGCAACAACAGGATGGCGAGCAGATACGCGAGATAGCGATGCATGGCTTTCCTCAATCAATAGCTGCCCCGGAGTCTACAGGCGGTCGTCCACCACTTCCCGGGGCCATACGGATTTGACGTCGTACACCACGCCCTGCGGCTTGAGCAGCGCGCGCACCTGCGCCGCATCGAAGGCACGGAAACTGTCATGCGCCACCGCCAGCACCACCGCGTCATAGCCGCCGGCATCGGGCGCGGCGACCCACCGTACGTCGGCATCGGCAAGCGCCGCCGGTCCGACCCACGGATCCTGCACGTCTACCTGCGCTCCGGTGGCCTGCAGGCGCTGCGCCAGCTCCAGCGCGCGGCTGTTACGCAGGTCCGGGCAGTTCTCCTTGAAGGTCACGCCCAGCACCAGGACGCGTGCCTGGGCGATGGCGATGTTGCGCGATGCCAGCAGCGCCAGCACGCGTTGTGCGACGTGCTCGCCGACGCGGTTGTTGACCTGGCGCGCAGTGTGGATGAGATCAGGGTGATACCCCATGCTCTCGGACTTGTGCAGCAGATAGTACGGATCCACCCCGATGCAGTGGCCGCCGACGAGGCCGGGGCGGAACGGCAGGAAGTTCCACTTGCTGCCCGCCGCAGCCAACACGTCCTGGGTATCGATGCCGAGCCGATCGAAGATCAGCGCGAGTTCGTTGACCAAGGCAATGTTGACGTCGCGCTGGATGTTTTCGATCACCTTGGCCGCTTCGGCCACGCGGATCGAGGGCGCCGGCCAGGTCCCGGCGGTGATGATGCGTTGGTACAGCGCATCCACCACGGCCGCCGCCTCGGGCGTTGAGCCGGAGGTGATCTTGCGGATGTCCGGCAGCCGGCGCTCGCGGTCGCCCGGGTTGATCCGCTCCGGGCTGTAACCGCAGTAGAAATCTTCGTTGAAGCGCAGCCCCGATCCAGCCTCCAGCAAGGGCACGCAGACTTCCTCGGTGGTGCCGGGGTACACGGTGGATTCGTAGATCACCAGATCGCCCGGCGCCAGCAGCCCGGCGATCAGCGTGCTGGCACTGCGCAGGGGCCCCAGATCGGGCTGCTCATGCGCATCGATCGGCGTCGGCACGGTCACGATGTAGACGTTGCACCCGGCCAGATCCGAGGGGTCGGCGCTGTAGCGCGCATGCACGGCGGCAGCGAGTTCGTCGGCATCCAGCTCGAGCGTGTGGTCATGCCCACGCTGCAGCTCGGCGACGCGCGCCTGGTCGATGTCATAGCCCAGGATCGGCTGCTGCTGGCCAAAGGTCACCGTCAATGGCAGCCCGACGTACCCAAGCCCGATCACACCGATGTGCGGCGTTGCCGATGCGGAAATGGCGCGCGTCATCGCCGCGCTCCATGCAGCGGAACCGGGCCGGCGATCAGGCGGGGCGTCATCAGGGAGGGCTTCATGCGATACAGGCGCCGGGGTACAGGTGATGCAAGCCTAACGCGCCGGCCCCTGCCCCACAAAGAACAAAGCCGCCGCCCGCGGAGAGTACGGACGACGGCCAAAGAAATAATGGTCCAGCTGCGGTTACTACCCTTTCAGACAGCCTCCAAGGGCAAACCCCGCAAGACTGGTCACAGCTGGTAGATACAGAATAGGTCGGCAACCGTGATCGTTGTGTTACGGACAACGTTGATTTGCGTTACGAACCCAACGTTACCGCCGCCGGTTCCAGTTCACCGGAGACGCCGGTCCATGCATCAAGCAGCGCTGCGAATCCAGTAGGCGCCGCCGCGTCCACCGAGGACCGCAACGCAAAGCCTTCCCATGGCAGGTCGATCAACCGCACCAGTGCGTCCGGTTCTACCGCCGCGGACGCCATCGTCCAGCGTGCGAAATGCCGCGCACCTACCTCGCCGCGGGCCAGCTCACGAAGTCCTTGATGGATGCGCGCGTTGAGCACGCGCTGGAACACCGAATCCACGCCGTCTTCCGGGCCTTCGAAGTACTGCAGGAACCGACGGCCGTCGAACATGAGCACGCCGGTCACCCCCGCCACTTTGTTGAACCCCGTTGCCGCACGCAGAATCTGATCAATGTCAGACGTCTCGATTCCTTCGATAGCGTCGCTGACGTAAGCGACCGCATGCAGCGGCATGAAGGCTTTCCTTGGTGAACCCAACCTGACTATGCCATGAAGCCAACGCAGAGTGTAGACACCGTTACTCCGGCGCCTTTACCTCGAATCCCCGCGCGCGCAGCTGCTCCAGATACCCCCCCGGGGAAACCAGCGATGACACCGGGACGGTGGCAAAGGTCACTGCATTGCGCCCCAGCGCATCGCTCGCGATGCCCAGCCACTTGCGCTGCGCCTGGGCGTCCACGTCGCTCAGGCCGCGGCGGCGACCGAACGCGCTGTTGGCGACCGCATCCACACAGGCGGCGTACTGCCCTTCCACGGCCAGCCGCTGCAACGCCTCGACATCCCCCACCGACCAGGCATTGGCGCGTTCGGCCAGCAGCGGCAGCCCGTGTTCGACCACATCCAGCGTGCGGCGGAAGCACTCCAGGTCCTGCAGTGCCGTACCGCGCACTTCCTTGAGCGCTTGCCGGGGATCGGCGATCTTGATTTCGACCCGGGTCTGCACCGGTTTCAGACCGTGCGCTTTGGCGGCCTTCTCCACCACCTTGGACACCGGCGAGGAACGGCCCAGGCCGACATCCTTCAGCGCAGCGGCGTAGAGCTGGGTGGCCGCCACCAGCGGACGATCCTTTTCGATGCCACCATCGCGACCGATATGGCGCTGTTTGAGCTGTGCCCAGCGCGCGTACAGATCCGGCGGCAGCACCTCGCGCAACGTGCGCCCGTCCGGATCGCGGGCGGCCTTCAACGCCGAAGGCACCAGCGTCAGCCGACCGAAGAAGCCGACATCGGCATCCAATCCCCAGCCAGGCGAGCCGAGCACTTCCTGCGCACTGCCGATCACGGCCTGCACCTCGTCGGCCCGCCACTCCAGCTTGGCCGGCAGCGGTGACACCGTGCCAAGAATCCACAGCGTGTGGCCGGCGCTGTTGCGGACCTGCCACATGCCCGGGCCAGGCTGTTCACCGGAGACCACCACCGGGGCCATATCGATCACGTCCCCCGCCGGGGGCACCGTCGTCTGCGCCCGTACCGCGCCGCTCAGCAGCAGCCCCATGCTCAACATCAGTGCTGTCCGTGCACGTACCGAGTTCGCCATATCACGTGTCCTTGTCCGGGATGGTGCGCAGCGTAGGGCGGCGCGAAAGGAAATGCGTAAAGTTTGCGTTGCCCGGACCATGTCTCCCCGCAGCGGGAACGAACGAGGGCAGCCCCATGGCTGCCCCCGCGTCATCGGCGCTCACCTTGACCAGGCGAGCGGCCCGGTCAGAACTCGCGCCAATCGCCGTCGACCGTCGCCGCCGGCACCTGCCGCAGCGGGGTCACCGTAGCGCGGCCGGGACGCGGCTGGGCGGACGCCGGCACCGATGCCTTCAGTGACGAGGCAGCGCCACGCGCGGCCATCGGCTGCGTCTGTACGCCGCCCTGGGTCGCCAGGCGGAAGCGCGCTACCGCGCCGGTCAGGGCAATGGCCTGCTCCTCCATCGAGCGCGCTGCAGCCGTTGCCTCTTCCACCAGCGCCGCGTTCTGCTGGGTGGTTTCGTCCAGCTGCACCACCGTCTGGCTGACCTGCTCGATGCCGGCCGACTGCTCCTGCGACGCGGCCGAAATCTCGGCCATGATGTCGGTGACCTTTTGCACCGAGGTGACGATCTCGGTCATGGTCACGCCGGCCTTGTCGACCAGGCCCGCACCGATGGCCACCTTGTCCACCGAGTCCTCGATCAGCTCCTTGATCTCCTTGGCCGCACCGGCCGAGCGCTGCGCCAGCGTGCGCACTTCACTGGCGACCACCGCAAAGCCCCTGCCCTGCTCCCCGGCGCGTGCCGCTTCCACCGCAGCATTCAAGGCCAGGATATTGGTCTGGAACGCGATGCCGTCGATCACCGTGATGATGTCGGCGATCTTCTTGGACGAGGCCTCAATGCCGCGCATCGTGACCACCACGTCCTGCACCACCTGGCCCCCTTCGGAGGCCACCGCACCGGCGCCGATCGCCAGCTGATTGGCCTGGCGGGCATGCTCGGCGTTCTGGCGCACGGTCGAGGTCAGCTCCTCCATCGAAGCCGCCGTCTCCTCCAGGTTGGCAGCCTGCTGCTCGGTGCGACGGGACAGGTCGTTGTTGCCGCTGGCGATTTCCACCGCGGCGGTATTGATGCTGCCCGCCGCCACCTGGATGCTGCCGATGATGCCGGTCAGCTGGCCGACCGTGGTATTGGCATCGTCGCGCATCCGGGCAAACACCCCCTGGAACTGGCCTTCCATGCGCACAGTGAGGTCACCCGCCGCAATCGCCTTGAGCAGTTCCGAAAGCTGGCGAAGATTCTCGTCGCTGATCTGCATCATCGTGTTCAGGCGCTCGATCATCACCTTGAACTCGTGATCGAAGGCGGCGGCATCGCCACGCTGGCTGAAATCACCCGCCGCAGCCGCAGAGGCCAACCGGTGGATCTGGCCGTTGATCGCCGCCAGATTCTGCTTGGTGATGGACATCGCTTCGGTGAAGCGCGCCTTGTCACCCGGCAGCGCTTCCAGATCCTCGGCCAGATCGCCGACCGCATAGTTGCGCACCACATCAATGATCTTCTGGGTCAGCTCGATGCTGCTGCCTACCAGTGCGTTCGTGCCGCTGGCGATTCGACCGAAATCACCCGGGAAGGCCGAGGCATCGATACGGTAGGCCAGTTCACCCAGATCATGACGATGCGCCATCTCCTGCTGTGCGGCGGAGAAGGCGCGCAGGCGCTGGGTCATCGCATCCATGCTGGCAAGCAGCTGCCCGGTTTCATCCCGGCTGGTGTTGCCGACCGTGGTATCGAAACGACCGTCGGCAATCGACCGGGAGACATCCATCGCGCGCCGCAACGGCCCCACCAGGCTGCGCGTGATCAACCAGGCCAGCAACCCACCCGCTACCAGGGCCACCAAGGCGAAGGTGATCAACAGGCTGCGTGAGGTCTGGATGGATGCGTTGACGATCGCCGCGCTTTCGGCGTTGCGACGCTCCTGCAGCTCCACCGCCGCCTGGATGGCTGCAGAGCGGGCCGCCATCAACGGCTCGGCCTCGCCGTAGAGCAGGCTGATCGCCGCCACATCATCATTGGCGGTGGCCCGCTCGATGATCTGGTTGTGCGCTGCCACTGCCGCATCCTGCGCGTCCCGGATCGCCTGCTTGGCCTGCATGCCTTCGGCATTGTGGGGGATCGCGTCCAGGTCCTCACGCGCTTTGGCGTAGGCAGCGCGGGTCTGCTGGATCCGCTCCAGGATCGCCGGGCCGTTCGCTTCGCCGTCCAGAATCAGATCGCGCAGGTTGCGCTCGTTCTGGTAATTGCTGCCGCGCATGGTGGTGAGCAGCGACATCTTTTTGCCGTTCGTTTCAATCTCGCTCACTTGTTGGCCGATCCGGGCGGCCTGGTAAAGCGCCAGCGAGGATGAGGAAATCAGCAGAATCAGAAGAATCCCGAAGCCCACGGCGAGCTTGCTGCCGACACGCATGTGTTTGAAGTAGTCCATTTCGTTGCATCCGCTATATCGTCACGTAGTGACACCGGAACCCAATGACGGCGTCACGATTAATAGCTTGAGTCAATGATTTACCGTGGCGAACAGCCCATTCCGTGATCGAATACCGATGAGTTTTCTTATTTTCTGCGCTGTTCGCGAGCACCCCGCCAAAGTTCCGGCAGTGCGCGTGATGGGCGACGTTTTGCTGCACAGCAACAACCTGTTGTCGATCCGCACGACGCGCCAATGGACCGTCGCTGTGACGCCCGTCGCGGCGATTATCTGAGACAAAATCGCCGCCGACATCTCGTTTCTGTGACCGAGTACCGAAATCGGGGCCACGCATCCATCCGCCTGCGTACGTCACCCCGTGACGGCAACGCCACTCTGATGGTGTCGATAATCGTGATCTGCGTAGGCGCCTGCGGTTGCATCACCGGACGGAGCGCACGCGTGGCCGCAGCGCGCGCGTGCGCGTCCTGGCTCGTCCAGGCAGGACTCACCGCTTCCGAGGTACTGGGGCACATTCGCACAGAAACTGCACAGGACAACGCGTGTGCAGTTGTGGATGACAGGCTGAAAACCTTGGTGCCCGGGGCCGGAATCGAACCGGCATGGGGTTGCCCCCGGCGGATTTTAAGTCCGATGCGTCTACCAGTTTCGCCACCCGGGCAACGGCGGGCATAGGGTGCCTGATCGCGCCCGATTTTGGAATGCGCACGTGGTCCGCGCGCGCCGCTCAGATCGCGCGGGAGTAGCGCACCGGCTGGTCAGGACGCGCCAGATAGCGATCAAAGCACATTGCCAGCAGCCGCAGCAGCGGCCGTCCGTGCGCACTCGCGCGCACCACGCCGTGTTCGTATTCGGCCAGGCCATCGGCCTGCAGGGCCGCCAGGGCCGGCAACGCGTCGGCGAAGTAGTGCTCGAAGTCCACACCGTGGCGCGCGGCCACTGCGGCGCCGTCCACTTCGCCCTGGCACATCAACTGGCCGATCAGTTCAGCGCGCAGCACATCGTCCCCGTCCAGCTGCAGGCCGCGCCAGACCGGCAACCGGCCAGCATCGACCGCCGCTTCCCACGCCGGCAGGTCGCGCGGGTTCTGGCTGTAGGTCGTGCCGATGTGACTGATCGCACTGGCCCCCAGGCCAACCAGATCGGTGTCGGCATGTGTGGTGTACCCCATGAAATTGCGGTGCAGCTGCCCAGCACGCTGCGCCCGCGACAGGTCTTCTTCGGGCAGGGCGAAATGGTCCATGCCGATGTACTGATACCCCGCATCGGACAAACGCCGCACTGCCAGGCCCAGCAGCGCGAGTTTCTGCTCCGGGCTGGGCAGGTCCGCATCGGCGATCTGGCGCTGCGCACGGAACAGATGCGGCAGATGCGCGTACCCATACACCGCCAGGCGATCCGGCCGCTCGCGCAGCACCGTTTCCAGCGTCTGCGCGAAGCCGACAAGGGTCTGCCTGGGCAGGCCATAGATCAGATCCACATTGACCGAACGCAGCCCGTACTCGCGGCACGCACGCAGGATGTCCAGCGTCGCTTCCACGCCCTGCTCGCGGTTGATCGCCTTCTGGACATCCGGATCAAAGTCCTGCACGCCGAGGCTGGCGCGGTTGAAGCCAAGCTCGGCGAGTACGGCGATGTCCGCGCGCGTGACAAAGCGCGGATCCAGCTCGATCGAGAAATCACGCGAGGCGGCCGTGCTGAAATTGAATCGCTGGCGCAGCCCATCGATCAGCTCACGCATCTGCGCCGGGGCGAGAAAGTTCGGTGTGCCGCCGCCCAGGTGCAGCTGGATCACCTCACGCGTCGGATCAAACTGCGGGGCCATCAGGTCGGCCTCGCTCAGCACGCGCGCCACGTAACCGATGCCCTTGCTGTGGTCGCGGGTGATGACCCGGTTGCAACCGCAGTAGAAACACGGGCTGCTGCAGTAGGGCACATGCACATACAGCGAGAGCGGCCGGCCCACGCAGTTGCTCTCCGCAATCGCCTGGCGCAGCGCAGGCTCACCGTAGCCGTCATGGAAGTGCGGCGCGGTGGGATAGGAGGTGTAGCGCGGGCCGGGCCGGTCATGGCGACGCAGCAGCTCGGGATCGAAGTGCCAGGCGAGCCCGGCGGCGGCAGGCGAGAAGGTATCCATGCCGCCAGCTTGCGCGTGCATGGGCGCACGCGCATTGCGTCAGATCAATTCAGGCCCGGGCGGCCGGCCATCGGCAGGCCGGGCCAGCGCAGCATCTGGAAGCGGCGCCAGAAGGTATCGGCAATGCGCTCGGCGACATCATCGGCCAGCCGCTGCATCGGCAGGTTGCCGCACTCGTCCGTGGTCTGCCGGAACAACGCCAGCCAACGATCGAAGAGATCGCGGTCCAGTTCGTCCATGGCCATGTGCTTGGGCATCGGCGCGCCGTTGAAGCGGCGAGTGCCGCGCAGCATCGCCGACCAGAAGTCGACCAGTTGGGCCAGATGCGCCTCCCAGTCGTGGATCCGCGCCGTGAACACCGGGCCCAGGCGCGGCTCCTCGCGGACGCGCGCGTAGAAGTCGTGCACCAGCCGCGTGACCTCGTCTTCGCTGCACAGCTCGGGCGAAGGGGTCGGCAGCGCGTTGTCGGTGGGATCGGGCATGAACATCCTCGGGCAGCAATGCCCAGCATCGGCGGCAGCGCCTGCCGCTGCCTTGATCAGGATCAATGAAGCCGGTGGCGAAGCCTTCTAGTCTGGGCGCTCGACAGGACGTGCGCACCCGCGATTCCGGCCCCCGGTCGGCGCGAAGTATAGCCGCGCCCTGCCCCTCCCTCCTGACCGTGGCCGCAATGAACGACCTGCACGACCCGCCCGACGGCAGCCGCCGACGGCTGATCCAGCAATGGGGCGCCATTCTGTGGCCCAGCTTCGTCGCGGCCGGCCTGGCCAGCGTGGTGTTCTTCGCGTTCGTCGACCCGCTGCGCCTGCGCGACATCAGCTTCCCGCAGCATGCGATCAGTCGCGAGCTGGGCTATACGCTCGGCTTCTTCATGTTCTGGGGCGTCACCGCCGCCGCCTGCACCATCACCTGGTATCTGCTGCGCCCGATGCCCAGCGATGATGACGATGTGCCATTGGGGTGAGCATGCCTGAGCACCTGTCACTGCACCTGATCCAACCACCGCCCCCGCAGCCTGCCCGGCATCGCGGCGTGCTGCGTTGGCGTCCGTGGCTGTCCGCGCTGCTGCTGGCCAGCTTCTATGCGCTGCCGTGGCTGCGCTGGGACGGCCGCCAGGCAGTGCTGTTCGATCTGTCCGCGCGCCGCTTCGATCTGTTCGACTGGACACTGTGGCCGCAGGATGTGGGTGTGCTGCTGGGCTTGATCGCCGTGCTGGCCACCGCGCTGGTGCTGTTGACCAACCTCGCCGGCCGGGTGTGGTGCGGGTATGCCTGCCCCCAGACGCTGTGGAGCCGGCTGTTCCGCTGGATTGACCAAGGCACCACGCGCTGGCTGCCCTCGCCTGGTGCCGCCCGGATCGCCCGGCACGCGCTGTGGGCACTCGTGGCGGGCTGGACCGGCATCACGTTCGTCGGCTTCTTCAGCCCGATGCACGGCCTGGTCGGCAACCTCTGGCCGCTGGCCTGGAACGGATGGGAGACCTTCTGGATCGTGTTCTACGCCGCGGCCACCTGGGGCAATGCCGGCTTCCTGCGCGAGCAGGTATGCCGCGATCTGTGCCCGTACGCGCGCATCCACGGCGCGTTCTGTGACAGCGATACGCCGCGCATACAGTACCACGCACGGCGCGGCGAGCCGCGCGGACCCCGCGTGGCCGGCCTCGGCGGGATCGACGCGCGGGGGCGCGGCCTGCTCGATCCGACCAGTGCCAGCGACTACGCCTTCCGGGCCGCGCACGAAGCAATCGCCGGGCCGATGCCGCACTTCAGCGCTGATCGTCTCGGCGATTGCCTGGACTGCGGCGCCTGCACCAGCGCGTGCCCGATGGGCCTGGATGTGCGCGCAGGCCCATTCCCGGACTGCATCGGCTGCGGTGCCTGCGTGGAGGCGTGCGATGCGCGCCTGCAGGCCTGGCAATTCCCTTCAGGGCTGCTGCGCTACGCCAGCGACAACGCCCTGCAGCAGCGCTCTCGCCGCTGGCTGCGTCCGCGCACGCTCGCAGCCGCCGGCACGCTGCTGGCGCTGCTGGCTATCGGTGTTCATCACCTCGTGTAATGCCGGTGTTCCCCAACGGCATCCGGAAGCAACCCCGGTCCCCCGACCGGTCTCAGCGTACGCGGGCGCGTGCACTCCTGGGCGGCACCAGTTGCGCACGGCGCACGATGCCGAGCTGTTCGATGACCAAGGCCAACTCATTGGTGACACGTGTTCGCGCGGTGCCTTGGGCGGGCGGTACCAACCGCTCGAGCACACGCTGGTAGGTGGACCAGAATTCCGGGCCGCAGCCATGTTTCACATAGCTGGCTTCCAGCTCGGATCGCACTCCGTCAGCCAAGTCATGTACGCCGTAATCCATACGACCTCCGTGGGACTTGCTCTGCTTCAGGGACGACAGACACCCGGGCGAGATTGATTCACTTCGGGTTCACTTAAAATTTGCACGGTCTTCGCAGTAAGTCAATTACCGGGACTGCCCGCATTCCCTACATGCTGAACAATTCAGAATCTGCGTCCCCCGGGGTTTCATCATGAAACCAGGGTGGTGACAGGAGTATGTCACCGCCCCGTACTGCGGTGCGTGCCAGCGCCAGCGTTTCAGCGTTGCCCGCCCGGCGTCAGCGCAACGGCGCGGAATCGGGCGCACTGCTGGTGGGAAGATGCGGAGCGACAAAGCGCAACAGGCACTCCATGGCGCTTTGCGGGGGGGGGCCGCCGCGGACCGCATCGGCGAATGCCTGCCAGTCTGCCGATGCCAACTGCTTGATCAGCGCGGGCTCCACACCCAGCCAGCGCATGCTCCAATACGGAAAGTACCGCTTCGGCACACGCGCCCGGCCCAACTCGATGATGCCCCGGTGACTGCGCGCCTGCAGCACCCGCTCGTGCACCGCTGATACCCCGTCATCCGGGCCTTCGAAGTACTGCAGGAACCGGTCACCATCGTAGAGCAGCACTCCAGTAACCCCGGCCAGGCTGTTGAAGCGCACCGCATCATCGACCAGTGCGTCGAGATGCTCGGCGGACAACGGACCCGCAACGTCGCTGACATACGCGACTGCACACAGGGGCATGGGACAAACTCCAACGGCTTCAAAGTGAATATGCTGGCACTTTCAGGTAGGTAAATAAACCGGCTGTCTGAAGCGTTCAGAACATGGCGGACAATCGCAGGGAACTACCAACCGATCTTTCGCTGTCTGCCCTCCTGCCACCGTCATTGCGCCGGGGCGGACATCGAACGACGTACCGCCTCACTGAATGCATCCAGCAGGAAGGGTTTGGCGATCATGGCCATGCCGTTGTCGAGAAACGCGGACCGTTCCTGCGCCTTCTCCGCATAGCCGGTCATGAACAACACCGGCAGCGCCGGGCGGGATTGACGCGCGATCTCGGCCAACTGGCGGCCGTTGAGGCCCGGCAGCCCGACGTCGGTGATCAACAGATCGATCTTCTTCGACGAAGCAAGGATCGGAATCGCGCCGTCGGCATCCTCCACGACTTCGGCGGTGTAGCCGAGCTCTTCCAGCACCACCGTCACCAGCATGCGCACCTGCGCATCGTCTTCCACCACCAGGATCGACTGACCGGCGCCCAACGAGACCGGCTGCGCACTGGCCGCCTCTTTTTCGGTGGCGGCGTCATGCACCACCGGCATGAACAGCGAGACCGTGGTGCCCTGCCCCGGCGTGGAATCCACGGTGATGTGGCCACCGGACTGCTGCATGAACCCATAGATCATGGACATGCCCAACCCCGTTCCCTTGCCGATCGGCTTGGTGGTGAAGAACGGCTCGAAAATACGTTCCACCACTTCCGGCGGCATGCCGGTGCCGGAGTCAGACACGGCAACGAGAGCATATTCACCGGCCGGCACGGCAAGCATCTGGCCTTCTTCCACGTCCACGTGCGCGGTCCGCAGGGTCAGCTCGCCGCCATCGGGCATCGCGTCGCGGGCGTTGATGGCCAGATTGAGCAGCGCGCTCTCGAACTGGTTGCTGTCCAGGTTGGCGCGCAACGGCGTGTCGCTGAGCGCGGTGCGGATGCGGATCGTCTCGCCCAGCGTGCTGCGCAGCAGATGCTGTGTCGAGCCGACCAATTCGTTGAGATCGACCGTTCTGGAATCCAGCGACTGCCGGCGGGAGAACGCCAGCAGCCGCTGCGTCAAGGCCGCTGCCCGCTGGCTGGAGGCGGTGGCCGCGTCCAGAAAACGTTCCAGGCCATCCATCCGCCCCATCTCCAGACGCATGCGCACGATATCCAGCGACGACAGGATGCCGGTCAACATGTTGTTGAAGTCGTGGGCGATACCGCCGGTCAACTGCCCGATCGCGTCCATCTTCTGCGACTGGCGCAGCGCAGCTTCGCTGGCTTCTCGCGCGGCCATCTGACGCTCCAGTTCGGCGGTGCGTTCTGCCACCATCGCCTCCAGATCGGAAGCGTGCTGCTGACTGGTTTCCAGTGCCAGCTTGGACGCCGTGACATCGGTGACGAATACATGGAATCCGTCCGGCTCGCCGTCTGCGTTGAAGCGCGGCGAGTAGCGGATTTCGCTGTCGCGGCGGCGGCCGTCACTGAAGGGCCAATTGACTTCGAACATGATGTGCTCACCCGCCATCGCGCGCTCGATCATCGGCCGACGCGTCGCCCATATCTCCTCGCCGAACACCTCGGGCACGCGCTTGCCGATCACCTCCGAGACGGGGCGCTCGAACCAGGATTCATACGCCTTGTTTGCAAAACGATACTGAAGATCGCGGTCGATGAAGGCAATCAGGACCGGCATGGCATCGGCGACCAGGCGCAGCTCGGCCTCGCTGCGCTCCAGCGCCGCACGGCTGTCGGCCAGCGCGCGCATCTGATCACGGACCAGGAACTGCTTGTCACGGGCGCGCAGCGCACTGCGCACTGAACTGAGCAGCGAGCTGCTGCCAAGCGGCCGATCCAGCTCGACGATGTTGAGTGCCAGCTGCAGGTCGGGATCGGCCAACGGACGCTTTTTCGAGCGGGGCGAGCGCAACAGGATGAACGGAATATCCGACCATGACGGCTGCCGGGACAGCGGCTCCAGCAGCACACCGGCACCCTTGGTGACAGCTTCCTCGGTCACCACCACCGCGCCCACGTCACCGTCGAGCGCGTCGACCAGCCCCGATAGGCTGTCGTGGATCGTGGTCCTCAGCCCAGCGGCATTGAGCACGGAGGCGATGCTGTGCGCATCGCGGCCAAACGGCGCAACGATGTGCACCACGCCGGAAGTGTCGTCATTCTCCACTGGTATGGCCCAGCAGATGCGCCGTATTGCCGACGAACTCTGGCGTACCCGTCAGGATTCCCTTGAACTCATTGAGTGGCGCACTGAGCGAAATGCCCTTGCCATCGATCTTCAGCTCACGGATCGTGTTCTCGTGCGCACCGCCGCGATTCTTGATGACCGAGATCGCCTTGCGGATGCGCCCCTGCGATTCGAAGAAGCGGAACAGCACGACCGAATCGGCGATATAGGAGACGTTGAGATTGCCGGTCGACATCGTGCCGACCAGGCCATGCTGCGGATTGATCAGGATCGTCGCCACGCCCTTCTGGTTGAGATAGGACAGCATCTCGTGCAGCTGGAGCATCAACTGCTTCTCCTGCGGCATCGCGGTGACGTAGCCGTTGAGGCTGTCGATCACCAGCAGCCTGCACTGGCGCTCCTCGACCGCACGCCGCATGTTCCAGGCAAACTCCCCCGGCGAAATCTCGGCCGGGTCCACCTGCTGGATCTCCAGCAGGCCCGACGCCAGGTGCTTGCTGAGATCGATGTCCAGCGATTCCGCACGGGCCAGCAGGGTACCGATGCGCTCATCGAATTCGAAGATGCAGCAGTGTTCACCGCGCTCGCAGGCGGCCCAGACATATTGAAGCGCCACGTTGGTCTTGCCGCTGCCGGCGGGGCCGGTGATCAAGGTGCTGGTGCCCCGCAGCGGCCCGCCGCCGAGCAGGCTGTCGATCTCGGCCACCCCGCTGCTGATGGGCGTACCGACGAATTTTGCGTGGTGGTCAGAGGCGATCAACCGCGGGAAAACCTCCAGGCCGCCTTCGCGGATGGTCATGTCGTGATAGCCGGCGGTGAAGTTCACGCCGCGCAGTTTCTGTACATGCATGCGCCGCCGCGCAGGGCCGAAATCCAGTGTCAGGCGTTCGAGCGAGACCACGCCGTGGCAGAGGCTGTGCAACTGGCCATCGCGCTCTTCACCGGTGGCGGTCATGTCATCGACCAGCACGACCGTGGCGCTCTTGGGCGCGAAGAACTGCTTGAGCGACAGAATCTGGCGACGGTAGCGCAGCGGATCCTGCGACAGCAGCCGCAGTTCGGACAGCGAATCGAACACCACCCGATGCGGCTTGATCCGTTCCACCTCGCCCAGGATCAGCTTCACCGTCTCATCCAGCTCCACCTCCCAGGAGTGCAGCACGGACTGCATCCGGCCATCGCCCAGCGCCTCTTCGGCCGAGGCCAGCTCGAACAGGTCCAGCCCATCCAGAGACCAACCATGCGCATGTGCGACTTCGCGCAGTTCGTCGGCCGTTTCGGAGAGGGTGATGTAGAGACAGCGTTCGCCCTTGCTCAGCCCATGCAGCAGAAACTGCAGGGACAGCGTGGTTTTGCCGGACCCGGGCGGGCCTTCGAGCAGGTACAGCCGCCCTTGGGGAAACCCTCCGCCGAGAATGCTGTCGAGCCCGTCGATCCCGGTTGCTACGCGCGCTTTTTGTGTCTGCATAAGGCTGCCAAAGTGGACGGCCGCAGCATACGAAGCCGGTTGTGTAGGCCTCGTTGGTTCAGGTCCGCGAACCTGAATGAGGCCCACAACGCACAAAGCCCGCTTTCGCGGGCTCTGGCTACTTTCTAATTGGAGGCCTGGGTCGGAATTGAACCGGCGTACGCGGATTTGCAGTCCGCTGCATGACCACTCTGCCACCAGGCCGGTGACCCTACGATCATCGAAGGCGTGTTGCGTGCCCCGATAAAACAAGACCCCGAGAACGGGGCCTGGTCAGGATTTGGAGCGGGAAACGAGACTCGAACTCGCGACCTCAACCTTGGCAAGGTTGCGCTCTACCAACTGAGCTATTCCCGCAAAATCAAGCGTGTATGTTACCGAAACCACTCGAAACACACCAGCTTTTTCACACTTTTTTTCACATCCCGGCCGATGCGTCCGGACCGGATGCCCGCGTGCCACCGCGGAGAAAAACAAGGCCCCAAGGGGGCCCTGTCGAAATCTGGAGCGGGAAACGAGACTCGAACTCGCGACCTCAACCTTGGCAAGGTTGCGCTCTACCAACTGAGCTATTCCCGCAGACTTTCGCTTGCCCCGACCGCACCGCACCCTGGGGCGCTGGAGGCTGTCGGCCCCTCGACCTGCGTCGAAGGAGCGCTATTCTGTCGGAATTCCTTCACGTCGTCAACATCCTTTTCGCACCCTGTCAGTGCGCTGCCGCATCACGCCCAACGGCCCGCGGCGGCACCAGCTCAGCCCCTCGCCCCCTGTGAAATCGCCGCCATGCCACACCATTTCCGCATCGCCCGCTTTGCCATCGCCGGAGCGCTCTTCGCGATCGCAGCCTTCGCTGTCGTCGGCACGACCACCCCTGCCTTATCCAACGCCTGGCTGATGCTGACCGACAGAAGCAACATCCTTCCTGCTGAATCGTCGATCGTGTCGTTCGAACCCTACGTCATCAACCAGGGCTCATCGAACTACTGGTTGTACGGCAAAGACCGCACGAACTACTACCACTTCGCACATACGGAGCAGGCGCTCTACGTGTACGTGCCGGTCAGCAACACATGCCCCCGGTTCGATCAGCGGAACATCCACACCTGGTGCAACGTCCGCATCGGGAAGCGTCACTGACCGTCGAAGCCCACAAACGAAAAAAGCGACCCGGAAGGTCGCTTTTTTCGTTGCATCGCATCGGGACGGATCACGATGAAATACGGTATCTGGAGCGGGAAACGAGACTCGAACTCGCGACCTCAACCTTGGCAAGGTTGCGCTCTACCAACTGAGCTATTCCCGCTTGGGAGGCGAAATTCTACAGCCAAATGCCTCTCTGTCAACAGCCCTTACGCATTCTTTTTTGCTCTGGCGTTCTCACGCGCGAGGCGTTCGTCTTCGCGAAGGCTTGGCCACGCGGCGTGCAGGTATTGCAGGCCCGACCACAGCGTCAGGATCGAGGCGATCGCAAGGGTCCAGTCACCGATGTGGAAGACCTGCGTGCCCATCCAGATGTCCTGCATCGGGGTGTGCGGTGCGACCGAGTACAGCAGGCACAGCAGCGCGACCATCTGCGCGGTGGTTTTCACCTTGCCAATCACCGCCACACGCACCTTGGCGCGCTGACCGATTTCAGCCATCCATTCACGCAGTGCCGAGACGGCGATTTCACGACCGACGATCACCGCCGCCCAGACCGCCATCCACGCGGTGGGATGGCCCTGCACGATCAGGAACAGCGCCACGGCCACCATCAGCTTGTCCGCGACCGGGTCGAGGAAGGCCCCGAACGCGGACTGCAGGTCGTAGCGGCGGGCGATCCAGCCGTCGAGCCAATCGGTGAGCGCAGCCAGGCCGAAGATCGCCGCGGACGCGAAATTGGTCCACTTGTAGGGGAGATAGAACACCAGCACCAGGACGGGGATCATCACGATCCGCAGCAGGGTCAGCCAGGTGGGGAGGGTCAACTTCATTGCGTCTCTCTACTCGCCCGCCGCGTCGGGCGTGGGCAGTCCATGAAGGTTAGCGTAGATACGCGCAGCGAGGGCGTCATTGATGCCGTCCACTTTCGCGATTTCCGCTTCGCCGGCGGCTTTCAGGCCGACCAGGCCGCCGAAATGTTTGAGCAGGCTGGCGCGCCGGCGCGGGCCGATGCCGGGAATATCTTCAAGTTTGCTGGTCATGCGGGCCTTCTGGCGGCGCCCGCGGTGCCCGGTGATGGCGAAGCGGTGCGCCTCGTCACGCACCTGCTGGATGAACTGCAGTGCCGGTGAGGCTGCGCCCGGGCGCAGCTCGCGGCCGTCCGGCATGACCAGGGCTTCATGCCCTGCCCTGCGCTCCACGCCCTTGGCCACGCCGACCAGCATCACCCCCTCCACGCCCAGATCGGCCAGCGCGGACTGCGCCTGGGCCAGCTGGCCGGCGCCGCCGTCGATCAGCAGCAGGTCGGGCAGCACGCCGTCTTCTTCGACCGCGCGGCGGAACCGCCGTTCGATCGCCTGGTGCATCGCCGCGTAGTCATCGCCAGGCTCGATGCCGCTGATGTTGAAGCGGCGGTACTGGCTGCGGACCGGGCCCGCCGCATCGAACACCACGCACGAGGCCACGGTGGCCTCGCCCATGGTGTGGCTGATATCGAAACACTCCACGCGCTTGACCTGCTCGGTCAGGCCGAGCATCTGCCGCAGGTCTTCGCTGCGCGCGTGCTGGGCGGTGCGGCTGCCCAGCTCGGTCACCAGGGTGATCTGCGCATTGCGTGCGGCCAGTTCCACATAACCGGCGCGCTCACCACGCACGTTCCATCGCAGCTGCACCTTGTGCTCGGCCGAAGCACTCAAGGCCGATTCGATCAGGCTGGCATCGGGAATCTCACGGTCGAGCAGGATCTCGCGCGGCGGCGCATGCTCGGCGTAGTACTGGGAGACGAACGCGCCCAGCACTTCGTCGGCACTCTCCTCGCCATTGGTGCGCGGAAAGAACGGCCGCGTGCCCATGTTGCGGCCATCACGGAAGGCCAGCAGCAGCACGCAGGCGCTGGCGCCCTGGGTGGCGCAGGCGAGCACGTCCAGATCGGCCGCGCGGCCATCCACGTACTGGCGGGTCTGCATGCTGCGCAGCGAGGCGATCAGATCGCGCAGGCGCGCCGCCTGCTCGAACTCCAGTGCTTCGCTGGCGGTCTGCATCTGAGTGCCGAGCTCGCGCGCCAGCTGATCGCTCTTGCCTTCCAGGAACATCGAGGCGCGGCGCACGGATTCGGCGTAATCCTCCGGAGCCACCAGCTCAACGCAGGGCGCGCTGCAGCGGCCGATCTGGTACTGCAGGCAGGGCCGCGAGCGGTTGCGGAACACGCTGTCTTCGCAGCTGCGCAGCTTGAACAGCTTGTGCATCAGGTTGAGCGTTTCGCGCACGGCGGTGACGCCCGGGTACGGACCAAAGTAGCGCCCGGGCACCGCACGCGGGCCACGGTGCAGCGCGATGCGCGGCCATTGCTCGCGGGTCAGCAGCACGTGCGGATAGGTCTTGTCGTCGCGCAGGGAGACGTTGTAGCGCGGCGAGAGCGACTTGATCAGCTGGTTTTCCAGCAGCAGCGCCTCGGCCTCCGAGCGGGTCACGGTCACGTCCATGCGCGCGACCTGCGAGAGCATCGACATGATCCGCGTGGTCTTTGGCGTGCCGTTGAAGTAGCTGCCCACGCGATTGCGCAGCGCGCGCGCCTTGCCGACGTACAACAGCGTGTCGTCGGCGGCGTACATGCGGTACACGCCGGGGGCGGTGCTCAGGTGGGCCGCAAATGCCTTGCCATCGAAGGCGGGGGCGGAAGAAACAGTCATTCGTTGATCGGCACGTCGCTCAGGACACCACTGACGGGGTCGAATCGCAGCACGGCGTGCGCATCGGTCTCGGCGATCCAGACCGCGCCACCGCCCAACGCCAGGCCAGCCGGGCCATGCAGGCGCCGCGGCAACTCCAGCGTGCTCAGCTCACCACCGCCCAGGCGCAGCGTGCGCAGACGGCCGTTGCCGGCATCAGCGATCCACAGCAGCGGCGCATCCGGACTCAGCGCGATCGCCTGCGGATACTGCAGCAGCGCCGAGGCGCGTGCGCCGTCCTGCTCGCCAAAGGTCCACGGGCCCTGCCCGACCAGCGTCTGCACGAGATCGCCCCGCAGCTGCATGGCGCGGATCGACGAGCCGAGCGCATCGCAGACGTACAGCACCTGCTGGACCGCGGCGACCGAGCACGGCTGTGCGAAGGCGGCCAGGTGACCACTGCCGTCACGCTCGTCGATGGCGCCGCTGCCGGCGCGCCACTGCAGGCTGCGCTGGCCCAGGTGATAGCTCCAGATGCGGTTGTCGCCGGCCATCGCGATGTGGATCTGGTTGTCGGCGACGGCCAGCCCCTGCGGGTGGTTGAGTGCGGTGCGGTGGGGATCGGCGACCGGCCCTTCGATCGGCTCACCGGGGCGGCCGGTGCCGCACAGCGTGTCGACCTGGCCGGAGAGCAGATTGATCCGGCGCAGCGCATGATTGCCAGTATCGGCGACGTAGAGCCATTCGCGCTCCAGCGCGAGACCCTGCGGATGGTGGAAGGCGGCCTGAGCCTGATCCCCATCCATGAAATCGGCCGTGCCCATCCCGAACTGCCGCAGCACGCGGCCGCCGTGACTGCACTCCAGCACGCGGTGGTGACCGGTATCGGCGATGTACAGCCGCTCGGGGGTGACTGCCAGGCCGGTCGGAAAGCGCAGCGCCAGGCGCGGCTCGGGGCTCAGTTCGCGGGCGCCGTGCAGGTCCTCATCGGACGGCCGGGAGCTGCCCTCGCACAGTGCAGCGAGGTTACGCTCCAGCTCCCCGCCAAGACCGACCAGACGTTCGCGCTCGCGCCCTTGGGCATCCAGCAGGACCAGGGTCGGCCATGCGGTCACGCCGAAGCGTCGCCACCCATCCCACTCCGCATCCAGCAACGCCGGGGCGCTCAGGCCCTGGCGACGCAACAGCTTGAGGGACTGCTCGGGATCCCGCTCGCCATCGAAACGCGGCACCTGCAGCACCAGCACCTGCAGCTTGCCCGGGTTGCGCGATTGCCATTGCGCGAGCTCGGCCAGCCGCTGAGCGCACCACACCGAGGCGGCGTTGACGAAGGCCAGCACGACGGGCCGGCCCTGAAGCTCGGCCAGGGTGGTCGGCTTGGCGTTGAGCCAGGTGGCGAATTCAGGAAGATCCTGGACGGGCTGGACGTTCATGCCCCGATTATGCCGGACTCGGCGTCATGCAACCGTCGTGCCACGGTCACGGATGCGCTGCCCACCAGGCCTCGGCGCGTGCCAGATCCTCCGGGGTGTCGATGCCGGGCGGGAACTCGGCCGGGGTCAGCGCAACGCTGATGCGGTGCCCCGCTTCGAGCACACGCAGCTGCTCCAGCGATTCCAGCTGCTCCAGCGTGCCGGCCGGCAACGCGGCGAACTGGCGCAGGAAGCCGGCCCGGTAGCCGTAGATGCCGATATGGCGCAGCCAGTGCGGGCCGGACAGCGTGTCGCGCGAGCGCGCGAAGGCATCGCGGTGCCACGGGATCGGCGCGCGGCTGAAGTACAGCGCGTCCAGGTTCTGCTTGCGCACCACTTTGACCACGTTCGGGTCGAACAGGGTGTCGGCATCTTCCACCGGGGTGGCCAGCGTGGACATCTCCGCACCGCTGTAGACCAGGGCTTCGGCCACCGCGCGGATGCCTTCGGCGGGGGCGAACGGCTCATCGCCCTGCAGGTTCACCACCAGGGTGTCATCGGACCAGCCTGCCTGTGCGGCGCACTCGGCCAGACGATCGGTGCCGGAGGCATGCGCGGTCGAGGTCATCGCCACCCGTACCTCGGCCAAGCCCTGCAGCGCGTCGGCGATGCGTTCATCGTCGGTGGCGACCCACACCTCGCGCGCACCGGCCAGCAGGGCGCGCTGCGCCACGCGCAGCACCAGCGGCTCGCCGCCGAGCAGGCGAAGCGGCTTGCCCGGCAGCCGCGAGGCGGCGTAGCGGGCGGGAATGGCGACGACGAACTCGGCGGAAGCGCTCATGGAGAATGACCTGTACGAAGGGAATGCAGTCAGGGCCTGAGTGTGCCGCACGCGGCACCGGGCCCGTCAACGCTTGCCGAGCTTCTCGACGCGGTCCAGCAGGCTGATCCAGAACGCGGCAGGCAACTCGGCCGACAACGGCACGGCAAAGTGCCATTCGGTGGCGAAGGCCTTGCACTTGACCGCGTCCTTCTCGGTCATCAGCACCGGCAGTTCGCTGCCAAAACGCAGATCCGCGGGCTGGTAGGCATGGTGATCGGCGAAGGCATGCGGCACCACGCCGATACGCTGCGCACGCAGCATGTCGAAAAAGCGCTGCGGATTGGCGATACCGGCCACCGCATGCACGCGCTGGCCCTGGAAATGCGACAGGCGCCGCGCGCGGCCGCCCTGCAATGGCTGCGCGCTGTCGATGCGCAGCTGCATCGGCCATTCCCCGAAGCCGCAGGCGGTCTGCGCTTCGGTGCCATCGCTGGCCTGGCCCATGTTGACCACCCGGAAATCGCAGTCGCGCGCACGACTGGCCGGCTCGCGCAGCGGCCCGGCGGGAATCAGCCGTCCATTGCCGTAGCGACGCTGGGCATCGACGACTTCGATTTCGATGTCGCGCGCCAGCCGGTAGTGCTGCAGGCCGTCGTCGCAGACGATGATGTCGCAGCCCGCCTCGACCAGCGCCTTGCCGGCCGCCACACGGTCCGCATCCACCCGCACCGGCACGCCGGTTTTCCAGGCGATCAGCACCGGCTCGTCGCCGCCGACGGCGGTATCGGTGCTGGCCAGCACCCAGCGCGGCGTCCCTGCGTCTGCGCGACCATAACCACGGCTGGCGACGCCCGGCTTCCAGCCGGCTTCGCGCAGGCGGTTGACCAGCGCGATCGTCAGCGGGGTCTTGCCGGTGCCACCGGCGGTGACATTGCCAACCACCACGACGGGCACCGGCAGCGAATGCCGCTTGAGCCAGCGACGGCGATACGCCATCCGACGCAGCGCGATCGCCGCGCCGTACAGCGGCGACGCCACGCGTGCCAGGAACGGAATCGCGGTGCCGTCATACCAGTACGACGGCGTGTGCGTACCCTTGCCGGCCATCAAGACTGCCTTTCGCGGAACTGCATCTTGTGCAGATGCTCGTACAGGCCACCCAGCGCCAGCAGTTCGTTGTGCGTACCGCGCTCGACGATGCGGCCATGGTCCATCACCAGCACCTGATCGGCATGTTCGATGGTGGACAGACGGTGCGCGATCACAAGCGTGGTGCGCTCGGGCATCAGGCGCTGCAGGGCGTCCTGCACCAGGCGCTCGGATTCGTTGTCGAGCGCGGCGGTGGCTTCATCCAGGATCAGGATCGGCGCGTCGCGCAGAATCGCGCGGGCGATCGCCAGGCGCTGACGCTGGCCGCCGGAGAGCAGCGCACCGTTCTCGCCGACCGGGGTCTGCAGCTGCTGCGGCATGCGCGCGATGAACTCCCACGCATTGGCCGCTTCGGCCGCGGCGCGGATCTGCGCTTCGGTCGCGTCCATGCCGTAGGCGATGTTGGCGCCCACGGTGTCATCGAACAGCATGACCTTCTGCCCGACCATCGCCACCTGGCGACGCAGGTCGGCCAGCGGGTAATCGTCCAGCGCCACGCCATCCAGCGTGATGCGGCCGCCGCTGGGTTCGTAGAAGCGCGGCACCAGCCGGATCAGGCTGGTCTTGCCGCTGCCCGAGCGGCCGACAATCGCCGTGACCGTGCCGGGCTTGGCCACGAAACTGATGTCGTCCAGCGCGATGCCGGTGTCTTCGCGATAGCGCAGCATCACGTGCTCGAACGCGAGCTCGCCACGGGCGCGGCCGATCCGCTGGATGCCTTCGTCGCGCTCGACCGGCATGTCCAGAATCCCGAACAGGCGCTCGGCTGCGGCCACACCGCGCGAGATCGAGGTCTGCACGCTGGTCAGGCGACGCAGCGACGGAATGATCGCCATCATCGAGGTCATCAGGCCCATGAACTGGCCCGCGTTGAGCTTGCCGGCCAGCGCCTCGCGGGTCGACACCCACACGATCACCGCCAGCGCCAACGCGGCCAGGAACTGCACCGTACTGGACGCCAGCGCGCGGGTGGTTTCCACCTTCATGTTCAGGCCGAGCATGCGGTTGGCAAGCCGGGAATAGCGCGAGATTTCGTGCGCCTGGGTGCCATGCACCTTCACTTCCTGCTGCGCGGCCAGGGACTGTTCGGCGGTCTGCGCCATGCCGCCCATGCCGTCCTGGATGCCACGGCTGATACGGCGGTAGCGCTTGCCGACGATGGAGACGATCACGCCGATCAGCGGCACCACCACCAGCATCGCCATGGTGACCTTGACGCTCATCTGCAGCATCACCACCAGCATCGCGATGATGGTGAGGGTATCGGCCACCAGGGTCTTGAGCGCATCGGCGCTGGCCTGGGTGACCTGCTCGGTGTCGAAGTTCAGGCGGCTGACCATCACCGGCGTGGCCTCGGCATCGAAATGCGAGGACGGCAGGTGCAGGTACTTCTCCAGTACCTGCTCACGCAGATCGCGTACGACGCTGCGGCCGGTGCGGGCCAGCGCGTAATCGCTGACCAGGGTGGCCAGGCTGCGCATCATGAACAACCCGAGGATGGTCAGCGGCAGGATCACCGCCATGCGCGGCTCCGGGTTGACGAAGCCCCGGTTGACCAGCGGCTCCATCAACTTGGTGAAGCTGTACCCGGCCAGGGCCTCGACCACCATCGCGACCACGGCCGCGACCATGAACACCCAGTAGGCGCCGGTATACCCGAGCAGGCGCTTGTAGATCGGCCAGACGGGGGAATGTTTCTTGCTCATGGACGCACCTCCGGCGCGGTAGCGATGGCGATGCGGCGGAAGCCCAGCTGGCCCAGAGCATCCTGGGCCGTGACGACAGCCTGGTAAGGCGTGCGCGCGTCGGCGCGCAACAGCACGGTCTGTTCCCGATCGCTGCCGGCGACGGCGGCAATGGTCTGCTTGACCGACTCGACGTCGGTGCGCAGCACTTCCTGGTCGTTGATGAAGTAACGCCCCTCGGCATTGACCAAAACGCTCAGCGAGCGCGGCGGCTCGGTGGTGTCCTGCTGGCTGGCGGTCGGCAACTGCAGCTGCAGTGTGGAGCGCGCATCGAAGGTGGTGGTGACCACGAAGAAGATGATCAGGACGAGGATCACATCGATCAGGGGAACCAGATCGATATGCGGCTCGTCCTGGATCCGGTCATTGCGGATGCGCATCCGTCAGCCCTTGACCGTGACCGGTGCCGCACCCGCCTGCGCGCCCGCACCGCGTGGTGCGTTGTTCATCACGCCGGGGCGGCCATCAAGCGCATCCAGCAGGGCCGAGGCCTCCTGCTCCATCTCGATCACGTAACCGGCAATGCGACCCTTGAAGTAGCGATGGAACATCAACGCCGGAATCGCCACGATCATGCCGGTGGCGGTGCAGACCAGCGCCTTGCCGATGCCGCCGGCGAGCTGGTTCACATCACCTACGCCGTGGTCGAGGATGCCCATGAACATCTGGATCATGCCGACGACCGTGCCGAGCAGGCCCAGCAGCGGGCCCGCCGAGGCGATCGTGCCCAAGGCATTCAGGAACCGCTCCATGCGGTGAACCAGATGCCGGCCGGCATCTTCGATGCGCTCACGGATCTGATCGCGCGGACGGTTGCGCGCTTCCAGCGCGGTCGCCAGCAGTGCGCCCAGCGGCGAGTTGCCGCGCAGCGACTGGATGTGACTCGGGTCGAGCTTGCCGCGCGCGGCCCAGTTGCGCACTTCCTGACCCAGCCCGGGAGGCAGGACCTCATTGCGCCGCAGGGTCCAGAAACGCTCCAGGACGATTGCCAAAGCCAGTACGCCCAACAGCAGCAGCGGCAGCATCGGCCAGCCACCGGCCTTGACCAGTTCCCACACGTTTCAATCCTCCGGCCCAGCGGCCGCCTGTTTGATCGACGATAGGATAGCAGCCGACCGGCTCCGCTCCGCGGCATCCCACCAACGCCGCTCGAAAACCCGCTGTTCACGCACCTGCAGGCCTTCACGCCCGAGCCAGACACGGACCGCGCCGCTGTCGGCGGTGTTGAGTACCTCAGCCCCGACCGCCTGCCAGCGCGCGACCACCTCCGCACGCGGGTGCCCGAACCGGTTGCGGTGGCCGGACGAGACGATCGCCAACCGGGGCGCGACCGCTGCGACCCACGCAGGCGTGGATGAGCTCGCGCTGCCGTGGTGTGGGACGACCACCGCTTCGGCCGCCAGGAGAGCCGCATGGTGCTGGACCAGCAGGGCCTCGCTGCGCTTTTCGATGTCACCGGCCAGCAGGATCGCCCCCTGGCTGGTTTCCAGCCGCAGCACGCAACTGCTGTCATTGATGGACTGCGGCTCGTCGCGCGGCGGATGCAGCACCCGGAACGTCACCCCGTCCCACTGCCAGGCTTGCCCCGCATGGTAGGCCGACGCGCGGCCGCGCAGGGCATCGGGTGGCGCCTGCAGCATCGCGTCCGGAAAGCTGCGGCGCACACCGCGCAGCCCCCCGGTATGGTCGCGGTGGTCATGGCTGATCATGATCCGGTCCAGCCGCCCCTGCCCCAGCGCGCGCAGGGTGGGCACCACGATCCGCTCGCCCGCGTCGAAGCCATCGTCGGCCCCCGGGCCGGTGTCGTACAGCAGCGTGTGGCGGCGCGTGCGCACTGCTACCGCCAGGCCCTGCCCCACATCCATCACCAACAGTTCCACTTCGCCCTCGGCCGGCCCATGACGCGCCGGCCACAGCAGCGGCAGGCACAGCAGCAGCGCGGGAACCCGGCCACCGCTGCCGCGCGGCAGCAGCAGCCAGAACACCCCGAACACCGCGGCGATGAGTGCCCAACGGTTCGCCTGCGGCAGCCACCACAACGACAGCTCGCTGCGCGCGGCGTACCCGAACAGCCACCAGCTCGCCTCGAAACACCACGCCGCCAACTGCCAGGGCCAGCGCCCCGCTCCGTCGATCAGGGCCTCCAGGGCAGTGCCGAGCAACGCCAGCGGCACCACTACCATCGTCCACCACGGAATCGCCACCAGGTTCACCAGCGGCCCCGCACGCGAGGCCTGCCCGAACAGCGCCACGGTCAACGGCAGCAGCGCCACGGTCGCCACGCCCTGCGCGCTCAGGAACCCCCGCAACCAGCCCTGCTCACGCCCCGGCAGGCACCAGATCAGCCACAGCACGCCGGCAAAGCTCAGCCAGAACCCGGGCGCAAGCACGGCGAGCGGGTCGAACAGCAGCATTGCCAGCGCCGCCAGAGAGAGCGACTGCGCCACGGTTGCGCGCCGCCGGCTGCAGCGCGCAGTGGCCACTACCGCGATCATCAGCACGGTACGCACCGTCGGCAGCGCGAAACCGGCTGCGGCGGCGTACAGCGCCGCGCCTGCGACGGCCGCAGCCGCGGCCCCCATCGGACGCGGCACGTACAGGCCGATCAGCGGCACGCAGCGCCAGAGCCCGCTGGCCAGCAGCGCGGCAACGCCTGCCACCACACCGACATGAAAGCCGGAGATCGCCACCAGGTGGGTCACCCCCAGCGCACGCAGGTCGTCCCAGTCCCCTTGGCTGAGACCGCGCGTATCGCCGAGTGCCAATGCCTGGACGAAGCGACGGCCGTCGCCCTGGATCGCCCTGGCGATCGCCTCGGCCATCCGCTCCCGCCAGGCGGGCAGTCCGGTCGGCTCCCCCAGCGGATGCGCCTGGGCAGGCTCCCGTACGTACCCGTTGCCAGCCACCCGCTGCCGCAACGCATAGCCCTCGGCGTCGAACCCGCCCGGGTTCACCCGCCCGCGCGGTGGACGGGCACGGACCGTGAGCGACCAGCGTTCGCCGGCCTGGAGAGTGCGCCGCCGGTCATCGGCTGCGCCACGGAACCCGTCATACCAGCCCAGTGCCAGGTCACGGCCGCGAAGTTCAGCTGGCATCGTCGGACCATCATCCACCCGGAAGCGGAAACGGGTACCGCCGGGGCCGTGGTGAGGCAGGCTGATCACGCGCCCGTGCAGCGTGTGGTCCATCGGCGGGGCGCCAGGGGGCAGCTGCTGCGCCAGCCCGGCGTGACCGTGCACGGCGGCCCAGCCGATACCGAAGAGGACAGCGCCGAGGAGGCGGAAGCGGCAGGGCAGCATCCAGAGCAGGATGCCGACAGCCGCCGCGGCAAGGCCCCACCCCAGCGGCAGCAGCCGGGGCGAGAAGACGATCACGCAGATGCCTGCCAACAGCGCGACGACACACGCCTTGCCGAAGATCGGGAGAGGCGCGCGTGCAGCCAGGGTGCCGGTGTGTAGCACTCGTCGCATGGGCAGCACCCGGCAAACCCTGAGTGTCCACGGCGGAGGCGGCACGCGGTATCAGTGCGGCATGCAGTGCGCTGTCAGGAAATGCACATAGCAAAAAAGCCAACCCGAGGGCTGGCTTTTCTGTTGTGCCACTGCAGTCTCCGGGACTGAAGTGGTGGGCGGTACAGGGTTCGAACCTGTGACCCCTACCATGTCAAGGTAGTGCTCTACCGCTGAGCTAACCGCCCGTTTTGCTTCCCTGCCCCGCTGCGAATGCGTCGGTGCAGGCCGCGTATATTACGGACGCCCCCTGGAAAGCGCAACACTTTTGTGAAGATATTTCACAACGCGTTGTTCAGCCCAGACTGGCCTCCTTCAACTGACGGATCTGGTCGCGCACGCGGGCGGCATCTTCGAACTCCAGATCGCGGGCGTGCTGGTACATCTGCTGCTCCAGCGCCTGCAGCCGCTTGGCGATCTGGGCCGGCTCCATCGTGCGGTAGTCGGTGGATTCTTCGGCCACGCGCCCTGCCTTGCCTTTGCCCTTCCCTTTGCCACGCGATTCTTTCTCAGCCGCTTCCGAACGCGCCCCTTCAAGCACATCGGTGATCGGGCGCAGCACCGACTTGGGCACGATGCCGTGCAGTTCGTTGTACTCGACCTGCTTGGCGCGGCGGCGGTCGGTCTCGTCGATCGCAGCCTGCATCGAGCGCGTGATCTTGTCCGCATAGAGGATCGCTTTGCCACGCAGGTTGCGCGCGGCACGGCCGATGGTCTGGATCAGCGAGCCGGTCGAACGCAGGAAGCCTTCCTTGTCGGCATCGAGGATCGCCACCAGCGACACTTCCGGCATGTCCAGGCCTTCGCGCAGCAGGTTGATGCCGACCAGCACATCAAATTTGCCCAGACGCAGATCGCGGATGATCTCCACACGTTCCACCGTGTCGATATCCGAGTGCAGGTAACGCACGCGGATGCCGTGTTCGGTCAGGTATTCGGTCAGGTTCTCGGCCATGCGCTTGGTCAACGTCGTGACCAGCACACGATCGCCGAGTTTGATGCGCTCGTTGACCTCGCTCATCAGATCGTCGACCTGGGTGCCGACCGGACGGATCTCGACCACCGGATCAATCAGGCCGGTCGGACGCACCACCAGTTCGGTGATCTCGCCTTCAGTCTCGCGCAGCTCATACGGCCCCGGCGTGGCAGAGACATAGATGCTGCGCGGGCAACGCTCTTCCCACTCCTCGAAACGCAGTGGACGGTTGTCCAATGCCGACGGCAGGCGGAAACCGAACTCGACCAGGGTTTCCTTGCGCGAGCGGTCGCCTTTGAACATCGCGCCGATCTGCGGAATGGTCACGTGCGATTCGTCGATCACCAGCAGCGCATCCGGCGGCAGGTAGTCGAACAGCGTTGGCGGCGGATCGCCGGCGTTCTTGCCAGTGAGGTGCCGCGAGTAGTTCTCGATGCCGTTGCAGTAGCCGACCTCGGCCATCATTTCCAGATCGAACTGGGTACGCTGCGCCAGGCGCTGCGCTTCCACCAGCTTGTTCTGCTCGTACAACTGCTCAAGGCGGACCTTCAATTCCGCCTTGATCGTATCCACCGCCGACAGCACGCGCTCACGGGTGGTCGCGTAATGGGTCTTGGGATAGATGGTGTAGCGCATCATCCTGCGCAGGCTTTCGCCGGTGAGCGGATCGAACATGCTGATCTGCTCGACCTCGCCTTCGAAGAGCTCGATGCGCACCGCTTCACTGTCCGATTCGGCGGGAAACACGTCGATCACTTCGCCGCGCACGCGGAAGGTGCCGCGGTGCAGCTCGAACTCATTGCGCGTGTACTGCAGCTGGGTCAGGTGCTTGATCAGATCACGCTGGTCGATCCGCTCGCCGGTGGAGAGGATCAGGCGCATCGACAGATAGTCCTCGGGCGCGCCGAGGCCGTAGATCGCCGACACCGTGGCCACCACGATCGCATCCGGGCGCGACAACAGCGTCTTTGTCGCCGCCAGGCGCATCTGCTCGATGTGCTCGTTGATCGAACTGTCCTTCTCGATGAAGGTGTCCGACGAAGGCACGTAGGCCTCGGGCTGGTAGTAATCGTAGTAGCTGACGAAATACTCGACCGCGTTGTGCGGGAAGAACGCTTTGAACTCACCGTACAGCTGCGCCGCCAGGGTCTTGTTCGGCGCCATCACCAGCGTCGGTTTCTGCACCCGCTGGATCACGTTGGCGACCGTATAGGTCTTGCCGGAGCCCGTCACGCCGAGCAGGGTCTGCTTGGCGATGCCCGCCTCGAAATTGGCGGTCAGTTTCTCGATGGCCGCCGGTTGGTCGCCTGCCGGCGAATACGGGGATTCAAGTTGGAAACGATCGCTCATGGTGCCGCCACTGCCGGGAAGCCTTCAGTATAACGGCCAGGTTGGTGACGGCCGGTTGAGGGAGGAGCCGACACCAAAACGCGGCATGAACCGGCAGCCTTGGGGTCGTCAGGCGGCCACAGTGAAGCTCGCCCGCATGACGGATCCTCTTCGTGGACCACCCCCGCCCCCTGCCCCGCCCGGCCAGCTGCGCCGGCGTGACACTGATCCAGGCACTGATCGCGATGGCCGTTCTGGCCATCCTGACCGGCATGGCGCTGCCGGCCTTGCAGCAGACCCGGGACCGCCTCCAGGCTGACAGCCTGCGCATGCAACTGGCCTCGGCACTGGCCACGGCACGCAACACGGCGATCACCGAGCGGCGCCGGATCGCGGCCTGCCCGACCGAGGACGGTGTCCGTTGCGGACGCGACTGGAGCCGGGGCTGGATGCTGTATCGGCATGTCGAGGGCGCCACGGGGCAGACCCCGCTACCCGCGCCGCTTCTGGTCCAGCAGCAGGCACGTTCACGGCTGAGCGCGCATGGCAGCGCGCACAAACCCACGATCCAGTTCCGACCGGATGGTCAATTGAACGGAAGCAACCAGTCGGTCATCTTCTGCCTGGAAGGCTTCTCCCAGGGCAAGGTCGTCGTCAGTCGGACGGGGCGGGTGCGGAGCGAGCGTCCGCGGCGGCCCACGGCCTGTTGAACAGACGTTGCCGAGCCGGAGCCCCATCCCGAAAAAGACAAAAGCCGCGATTGCTCGCGGCTTTTGCAGATCTGGCGCCCGAAGTTGGACTCGAACCAACGACCCCCTGATTAACAGTCAAGTGCTCTAACCGGCTGAGCTATTCGGGCGGGGTGCGCATTCTAGCCAGCAACGGCGGTGTGATGCAAGCATTGCGACACACCCCGTAACACCATGCCCTTACCAGCAGCCGGAGACGGTCTTTTCGGTGGGCGTCTTGCGCCCGGCCTGGTCCAGCGTCAGCGTGCCGCATTTGTCCTTGGCCTGGCTGCCACCCTCGACCGGGATGGCCTGAATGTCGAAGGTGCTACCCGTTGGGTCCTCGTTGAATGACAGCGTGTAATGCGCGGTGCCTTCGCGCGGCGACTGGGCAAAGGCCAGGGTGGAGGCCGCATAGGTGTTCTGCACCGTGTGATAGCGCTCCAGGTTCTGGGCCAGTTCGACCAGGTCCGCCTTCGCCTGAGCGCGTCGGGATTTCCGCACGGATTCCTGGTACGCCGGTAGCGCCACGGTCGCCAGGATGGCGACCACGGCCACCGTGATCATCAGTTCGATCAGGGTGAAGCCGGCAACACGGCGGCGGTAGGCTGTCTGCATGGGGGCTCTCGTCATGAAGGTCATCAGCGCACCTGCCGCCAGGACTGGCGTCCGCAGGGGCGTGGCATGTACAGCGGATCGGCATTGCCCGTGCGCACCACGTAAGTGCAGATGTCGCTTTTGAGAAGGTCATCCAGACTACAGTCTGCATCGGCCGGGTCGCACTTCTGCAGCTTGTTGTTCGGCACGAAGACTGCGTTGTCATCCATTGGGGCCCCATTGGTGACGGTGCCGCCACTGGTCAACTTCGCACCAGCGCAATTGCCCGTGCAGAGAGGATCGCCACCGGGCGTATCGCTCAGCCCACCCAACGCGCCGGCGCCGGTTAGCAGATCCACCGAATATCGCCAGTTGATGCCGCCACCGCCGCCGCAGATTGCTTGGCCGGGCACGTAAGTATTGAAGATCACCGAGCCGCTCTGAATGCGCGGGTTGCCAACGAAGCGCTCCCCATCCACTGCCCCACCGACGATCAGATCGAAATACCAGCCGCGCCTGCTCACATAGCTGACCGCGTTGGCGCTGACATAGCGGAACCCGTCATCCGCCTCGGATATCTGCTGGCCGACCAGATCATCCCGCCCTCCCACGGGGGCAACCAGGTTGTCCCAGACACTGTAAATCGACTGGATCGGCGAACTCGAACTGACGGCGTTGTCGTCGCTGGCGAAGTACTGCCCGGTCCCGAACACAATGTTGTAGCCCCGACCGGCTGCCCGGGAGATCTCAAATCCGCCGGTGATCGGCTGGGCCACGCCATTACGCGTGGCGGTAAACAACGGTGCGCCACTGTAGGAAACCCCCCAGTTGGCGGGGTTGGGATCGCGCAGGTCGAACTTCCACAGGTTGCCCTGCATGTCACCACCGTAGACCGTATCGGCGATGCGGTTGTTGTTGCTCGCCGCCACCGCCACGACGTTCATCAGGCCGTTGCGCAGCGCGTAGCCCCCACCGCTTGGCGAGAGACGGTTGAGCACCTCGCCGGTCTGGATGTCGACCACGAACAGTACCGGCTTGCCACTGGACGAGTTGACGCCGTTACCGAAGATCGCCACGAAGCGCGGTGCAGCATTGGCATTCGCCCCGCTGACTGGAACGATGATCGGCTTGCCTAGCGCGAAGCCCATATCAGAATCAGTTTTGCCTGACAGCTCCCACAGCACATGGTCCTTGGTGAATCTGGTGGGGTTGCTCACGTTCAGTGCGAACATCGACCCGTTGCCCGCCGCAGCCGCATTGGGCGCGCGGTTGGCACCGCCGGCACCGGTCGAGCCGACCAGCACGGTGTGCCAGGCATCACCGTAATAGACGTCGGACGAGGCCAGCGCACCATCCACGTAATACCGATGCGAGTAGCCGGGGTTGGCCAGTTCTGCCATGTGCTGCAGCGACGATGACGGAATGAATGCCAACAGCTCGTTGCCCGCACTGGCACCGGTGGACGCATCGAAGCCGTGCAGCATGCCGTCATTGGCGCCCACGTACAGCATCGTCGGCGGACCGCCCGCCGCTTTCTTGGCGGTCAGGTAGGCGCGATAGCGAGTGCCCAGCGTGGCCTTCCACGCCGGCGTGGTGGTCCAGGATCCGTAACCGAAATTATCGGCCGTGGAGACGATCTCCGTCGTGGAATTGACGATGTCGCCCAAGATGGCGCTTCGCGAACGGAAGCCACTGATGGCCGAGCCCTTCAGGTAGTTCACCAGATCGGCCACCGTGTGCGAGCCGAACCAGTTCGGCACGGAACTGCTGAACCCCATGTTGCCCAGCTGCGCCGCACGATCAGCGCCGGGAATATTGTTGGCCTCGAACGGAGCCGCCGCCACCGGCACCAGGGTGCCACTGCCATTGACCGTGGTCGGCGCGGTAGCCATGACGATGTTGCGGCCACTGGAGCTCATCTTGGTCGACGCGCGCCACAGCACATCACCATTGGCGCCCAGCGCCCCCACCTTGGTGGCCACTACATCGCCGGTCCAGTCATTGGTTCCCGAGGGAACCTTGTAGCTGGCCGATACCGTGAACGAACCGGTGCTGATGCGCGCACCGGTACCACCGCCACCCACCGGTGCGTCGCCCTCGGCGGCACTTTCGAAGATTGCCTCCAACGCGGCCTTCAGCTTGGCCGGGTTGCGGGCCAGGAAGTAATTGTCAGGCACACCGGCTTCCCGGGTGTCCCACTTGCCACTGGGAACGCCGTACTTGGCCGCGTACCACAACGGACTCTGCAACTGATTGGCCTGGGCGCCGCTGAGCTTGTAGCGGACCACCGAAGGCTTGGTCCAGTCATTGGGGGGATTCTCGGTGGAGCTGATCACAGAGCCGTTGCTGTTGCCGGGACGCAGCAGCAGGCGCTGCACGTTGCTGGCCGCGTTGGAGCCGACGATGGTGTAGCCGGTCAGCATCGCATTGCCCGCATACGCCGACAGATTCTCAAGGCGGACGAGTACCTCGTCCTCACCGATGGTCGCATTCAACAACTGGTTGGAGCAGACCGCATTGTTGGGTGAACGCCAGCACATGTCGGCGATGCCGGCCTTGTCGCCACACGCCGCGCCGACGCAGTAGCTCATCATCGTCACGACGTCATTGTCATGATCGTTGCCCCACAACGAATCCTCCCAGACCAGCGAGAAACTGCCAGACTTGCCGTCGGCACGATATGGGCGTCCATAGATGTGTTTGGGCGCCACCGACGCTTCTTTGGTGCCGATGCCGACCGAGCCAAGGAAACAGCTTCGCCAGCCGGCATCGGCCGCCTTGGCGCCCCCCGTGTTGTTGGCCTGGCAAAGCGGCGACAGCGAGATGGTGCCACCGGCAACGCTGATGTCGAACTTGGGCAGATTCTCGGCCATGGCCACGGTGTACGTGGTCGCAGTGACTTTGTAGTCCGCCGGCTTGCCGGCCAGGCCCGGACGCAGATCAGTTTCTGCCGCCGCCTTGGACAGGCCGGCGAGGAGGTAGCTGCCCTCCGTGGACGGAATGTCCGGGCAGATGCCGCGGACCAGGCTGAGCTGGTTGACGGTCAGCGCCTGGCAGATGTCTTCGTGGGTATTGATGGAGGCATAGCGGGCGGTGGCGCCGACGCGACCGGCCAGATAGCTTTTCCCACTGATGCCCTCCGCCGCGCCAAGCGCATCGGTGGCCGACTCCGCCGTAGCAAGGTGGGGCACGGCACCTACGTTGTCGCTGTCGAAGGACGGCAGACCCGACGACATCACCAGAATGTTGCAGGTAGCACAGTACGAGTTGCCACCCTGGGCAGGGCTGCGGTACGGATCCTTCCACGTCACGCCCACCGGCAGCCCGGACAGATCGCCGGTGTCGCCGTAAACCTTGGTGCCGGCCCCCACGTAGCGAAGAGCCTCGGCGTACATCTCGGCCAGCGGGTTACCCCAGGCGCTGCACTTCTTAGCCTTGTCACCCGATGCGCCGGGATCCAGCAGATTGCCGCGGTCGCCGAAGCCCTGGCGATTGAGAATGCTGTAGTCGTTGCAGTCGTTCCAGTTATTGCTCCAGTTCCACTGATCAATGCGGAAATTGGACATCGTATTGATGATGCCCTCGGTGCCGCTGTCGCGCGCCAGGCACAACTGACCCGTGGCGAGATTGATTTCGTCGCCGGTATCACAAAGCTTCGCGCCATTGCCGGCGATCTTACCGATGTTCCGGCGCAGGACGCCACCATCGCGCGGGCTGGAGTAGGTGCCGCTTACCAGACCAAAGCGCAGGCGACCACTCTCACCATACGTCTGCAGCAATCCACTGGGCTTGTAGTGATCGGTGGTGCCATCATTGTATTTCCGGCAGAAGCTCTCACGATGGCTGTTCTGCCCGGGATCGCAGACTTCGACGCGCACGGTGTAATCCACCACCGCCTTGGGCGTGTCCGCGCTACCCTCGCCACTGCGATTGACACCGCACTGATACGACGCAGTCGATGCCCACTCGGACCAGTTGCCACCGGCCACGCGCATCAACGGACGGCCATTGGCACTGATGCTGGCGTTGCAGAACGAGGCGCTGGCGGTCAGTGGTGTGAACTTGCCGATGTCCGAACCGGTGTAGACCTTGACCCACGCGTGCAGGTCGTTGGGAATCTGCGCACGCTCGATCACGGTCTTGTTGGCGTCGTCGGTGGAACGCTGACCGCCATAAAGCACGTAGCGCATGACGTCCAGCCGGCTCATCGTGACCCAGTTGAGGAAGTTCCCCGACCACGCCCCACCGCACTCGTGCTTGTTGATGCCGGTCGCCTCACCCGATGCCTTGAACACGTTGCTTGCGTAGCCGTAGCAAAGGTTCGAGTCGAAGTAACCGGAATAGGAGAACTTGTCCTGGTAGGTGGTATCGATGATCTTGTCATCGTCCAGATCGCTGTAATCGCTGTAGGCCTTGTTGAACAGCTGCTCGTCGCGGGACATCACCATCATCATCAACGGCGGCTGGCTCTGCTTGGTGTACAGCGGCTCCTGGGCAATGTCGTAGTCGCCGAGCGCAGCGCGCAGAGGCACCACGCGGCTGAGCAGGAAGCCCACCGCGAGGACAACAAACCCGATGCGCAATGCGTTGATGGCGCGCTTGCTGAGAGGGAAGCGATCAGAAGTCATGGGATATAGATCGTATCGACGACCGCACTGGCCGAGGGATTGTCCGGATCATCACTGGCTAGCGCCGTGATCTGATAGATGTTGCCAGTGTCTTCGTTCTCGCGACCGCCAAGACCGCCGCCACTGCCTGCGGTTACGCACTTGTCCATGCGCCGGGTGTAGGTGGCCTGCGCATCGGTAGTGCCATCGGCCCAGGTCAGTGGATCAAAAATCGGGCTGCACTCTTCCTGATCGGCACTGTAGGTTCCTCCTGCCGCCAGTTGCGCCTCGATCGTGCTTTCCATCGAGCGGGCGTCCGCTTCGGCACTCTGGAAGGCCAGGTTGGTACGCAGATAGTTGGCGGCCATGCGCTCCTGCATGCCGGTCACCTGCATCCCGGCGATCCCGAGAAGTGCCAGCAGGATCAGGATGATCAGGGCCACATACAGCACAGCGCCATCCTGACGACGAGGTGCGGTGAAAGGCTTGCGACTCGATGCCATGATGACCTCAGTTGCCATAGAGGCGGTTGCGTACCGCGATCGTGGTCTGGTAGACCGTGCGGAACCTGCCGTCCTTGGGCGTGGTGAACGTCACGCCCAAGGCGGTGAGCGCCGCATCGGCCGTGGCCTGCGCAGCCGCCGACGGGTCCGGGCTTTCCAGCAACAGCCCCAGCTGCACCGCACCGACGCGGCGCCAGGCTGCATCCGCTGGCGCAAGCGAATCCTGCACGTCCGCTGCCGTGCCCTGACGGTCGATGAAACCGCTGGGCGCCGCCGTGGCACTCAGCGAGTGATCCTGACCATAGAGCAGCTGCATGTTGCGCACGCCTTCAACCAACGGCTCCGGCGCCTCTGCGACCAGTGCAGCACCCGGCTTGGCACTGAAGCGCACCCGATACAGCGAACTCTGCCGCGTCGTCGCGTCGTATCCAATGTAATAGACCACGCTCTCGGCCCGGTACAGGACGGCCTGGCCGGCCGTATAGATCGAGGTGAAGCTGGTGGTATTGTTCGGTGCTGTGTTGAAGGTGACCGAACCGCTGGTGCCGCTCGCGGCACTGGCTTGAAACAACGTGGCCGTCGTGCAATCGGCTACACCGAACAGCCCCGGCTCCTTTACCCCGCTCTGCAGAACGGCCCACCTCGCGCTGTCGAACGAGAACCCGGGCTTGTCATCGGTCCCGGTGATCGCAGTAACCGGCACGCCATCGGGAACGAGGAAGCGCAACGCAACGATGTCGCTGCCGTCGACCCGATTAGTGAGGGCCTCGGCATATTCGGACGGAAGTGCGGGGCTGTAATCCACCCCGCCGGTCGTCGGCGTTGCAGTCAGCGTCAGCGGGTCGCCCGGTTTGGTGTCGATGGCCTCGAATCCCTGGATGGACTGCGTGAAATCCAGCGCCGGGTGCCCTGCGGCAGCGAATGTCGTGTGCAACGAGCCGGGATTACGGATGTTGTGACTCTGGTCGTTCACGCAGCCAAAGTGGCCGGCCATGCGCAGATCGCGCTGCAGGAAATCCATGGCGAAGCGCCCGTTCTCCTGCACGCGCGCCAGACCTTCGGACAGGCGCGAGGCCGTGCGTGACGCGGCAAATACCTGCATCAGGCCCAGCAACAACACCAGGCCGATGACCATGGCGATCATCAGCTCAACCAGCGACAGACCCATGCTGGTGCGCTGGATGGAAGGTGGGCGCATCACAGCTGGGTCCTCGCCGAGAAGGTGGTATCGGCTGCATCGAGCCAACGCTCGTCACCCCAGCTCACGTTGACCGTGATCTCGTCGCCATCGCGGGTCACACTGGCGCTGGCCGCATCGCCGAGCGCCTTCCCCAGCCGGCAACGCCAATCGGTCATGTACATGTCCTTGGTGATGTCCGCACCGGTGGGCGAAACGCAATCGGCGGCCTTGGTTGTGGCCGCGTAGGTACCCACGAAGCCGTCAGCGGTGATCCGGTTGATGCGGATCTGATCCAGCAGCTCGTAACTGAGGTTGGTCGCCTGGGTGCGGAAGTTCGCACTCTGCACGAACCGCACGTTCATGGTCTGCAGCAGTGCGAACCCGAGCAGGCCGATACTCATCACCACGATCGCGATCAACACCTCGATCATGGTGAAACCGCCCTGCCCCGCACGCGGCGCACGAAGAAGTCTTCCCGTCACTTGCAGCTCTCCCGTTCCACACGCACCTGCCCAACAGCCGACAGCCGCAGCGTTCGCTGCAGGGGCTGGTCGCCGCATTCATCGGGTTTGAGGGTGATGTCCAGCGCCGCCGCAGCGCGATTGCGACCACGGCCATCGAAGGCCACGATCAGATTGTCCTTGCTGCCGAGCATCTTGGGCGACCCGGCGGAGTAACGCAGGACCGGCTCCTCGGTGTCGAAAGTGCCGCTGCCATCGGCATCGGACCAGACCATCCAGCCATCACCCCAACTGTCGCCGTTGCAGGCGGCACCGTCAGTGGAGGCACACACGCCGGCACCGCGGGTGTTCTTCAGCGCCTCACTGCGCGCCAGCGCCAGCGAGGCCATCATTTCGTTGGTGGTGGTCGCAGCCCGATTCGAGCGCAGCACCCCCTGGAAGCTCGGCATGCCAAGCGTGATCAGGATGGCGAGCACGGCGATGGTGACCATCAACTCGATCAGTGTGAAGCCGTTGGACCGGCGCAAAGACATGAAACGCTCCCCAGCGTTGATGACACAGACGATGAACGTCTTGCCGCCGGTCAGCAAGCGGCGGCAGGACGAACGGTCGCCCGGAGGCGACGGGCGTCAATCCGTTGACGCAGAACAGGCCGGGCGGCCGGCCCCCTGCCCGCCGCCGGCCCGGTCAGGGCCTCAGGCCATGACCTTGTAGCAGGGCTGGTACTCGCCCGAGATCTTCATGCGGCGCTGTTCGACGAAGGCGCGCAGCAGCTCGTCCAGGGCCTGCATCATGTCCGCATCGCCATGGATCTCGAACGGACCGAACTGCTCGATGCGGCGCATGCCGTCTTCCTTCACGTTGCCGGCCACGATGCCGGAGAACGCGCGACGCAGGTCGGCGGCCAGGGCATGCGGCGGACGGCCGTGGTGCAGATCCAACGAGGCCATCGCCTCGTGGGTCGGCACGAACGGCTGCTGGTACTCCCACGGAATCTCGATCGACCAGTTGAAGAAGAACGAGTCCTTCTGCGCCAGGCGGTGCTCACGCACGCGCTTGATGCCCTGGGCCATCTTGCGGGCGACGTTGACCGGGTCGCCGATGATGATCTCGTAGCGGCTGGCCGCCGCTTCGCCCAAGGTGAGCCGGATGAAGCGGTCGATCTGCTCGAAGTACGGCGCGGCCACGGTCGGGCCGGTCAGGATCAGCGGGAACGGCAGATCCTTGTTCTCCTCGCGCAGCAGGATGCCCAGCAGATACAGGATTTCCTCGGCCGTGCCGACACCGCCGGCGAACACGATGATGCCGTGGCCGATGCGCACGAACGCTTCGAGACGCTTCTCGATGTCCGGCATGATCACCAGGTGGTTCACGATCGGGTTCGGCGACTCCGCGGCAATGATGCCCGGCTCGGTCAGACCGATGTAGCGCGTGGTGGTCTTGCGCTGCTTGGCATGGGCGATGGTGGCGCCCTTCATCGGCCCCTTCATCGCGCCCGGGCCGCAGCCGGTGCAGATGTCCAGGCCACGCAGGCCCAGCTCGTAGCCGACCTGCTTGGTGTACAGATACTCGTCACGACCGATCGAGTGGCCGCCCCAGCAGACGACCAGGTTCGGGTCGCCCGGGTTGAGGATGCGCGCGTTGCGCAGCAGCCCGAACACCGCGTTGGTGATGCCCTCGGAGGACTCCAGCTCCGCCGCGTACGCCGGGCCCATCTCGATGGCCATGTAGGCCAGGTCGCGGACCACGGCGAACAGCAGCTCGGCCACGCCGCGGATGATCTCGCCATCCACGAAGGCCATTGCCGGGGCGTTGACCAGATCGATGCGCACACCGCGGTCCTGCTGGGCCACCTGGATATCGAAATCCGGATACAGATCGCGCGCGGCGCGCGGATCGTCCGAGGCGCTGCCGCTGGTCAGCACGGCCAGCGCGCAACGGCGCAGCAGCTCGTGCATGCCACCACCGGACGCATCGCGCAGGCGCGCTACTTCCGCGCGCGACAACACATCCAGCCCACCGCGCGGGTAGATCCGCGCGTCCTGCACCGGCAGCGTCCGCGCCGGTTTTTCGTTGATCGTCATGTCCATCTTGTTCGCTTTCCTCAAGGTTACCGACTGTACCGCTGCCCCCTCAAAAAGCAAAACGGCCGGGAAACCCGACCGTTTGGATATGTGGTGCCCCCGGCGCCACGCTGGGGCTGCCGCAGTTGCATGTTTTTCGCGCAACCGGCGGATCATAGGCGTATTCCCCGGGTCGGGCAAGCGCCGCGTCACAGGTCCCGCGTTGGCGCGGCCGTCGCCCGGACAGCAGAACGGCCAGGTTGCCCTGGCCGTTCCGGGTCTAACGAGGGTCGTTACCTCAGTTCATCAGAACTGGTAACGGAAGCCCAGCTGCACCGACCACTGCGAGACACCGACGTCGAAGCCGTCTGCGTCATTGTTGGCCACTGCCGGCAGGTCCGCGCCGCGGAAGTTATACACGTACTTGCCGTCCTTGATGCCCTGCAGGCTGGCCACACGCGCATCGGCGAAGAAGCCGTAGTCGTAGATGTTGCCCCAGTCCTTGTTGATCATGTTGCCGACGTTCTGGATATCCAGCCAGATCTCCGACTTGTGCCCCTTCATGAACCCCGGCAGCTGCTGGCTGACACGGATGTCGAAGGTATTGATCCAGCCGGTACGGAACTGGTTGGCCGGAGCATAGCTGCCTGCGTACTTGGCCAGCTGCGGGTTGTTGGCCAGCCATTCGTAGAACGACTTCTCCATCGCCGCATCCGGGGTGAAGTTGCTGCCCACCAGGTTGCCGAACAGCACATCGCCCGGGCCGGTCGGCACGTAGAACAGGTCGTTCGCGGAACGGTTGTCGCCGTTCGCATCGTTCACGTAGACGTAGCTGTACGGACGGCCGCTGCGGCCTTCGTACACCAGACCGATCTTGGTTTCGTAGTCACCGAAGAACTTGTGCTTCCAGTTCAGACCACCCGACAGGCGGTCGCGGATCTGGTAGCGCGAGGTGTTTTCGATGTTGTCATTTGCGTTGAAGGCGTACTGGTAACCCCAGCCCGAGCTGGCGGTGGAGCTGGTTAGCGAGCCCACTTCGGTCGCGTCCGTGTAGGTGTAGCCGATGTTCCACGACCAGTCGCTGGCGACATCCCACGGCTTGGTCAGCGAGACCGTGAACTGCGAGGTGCGACCCTTGTCGGTGTTCGCAATCTCATACACGGCGTCGTAAGCCTGGTTGCGCCCAGCGCGGGCATTGCCCGTGGCCCAGGCCGAACCGGTGCTGCCAGTGGAGTAGTACATGTCACGGCCGTCCGGACCCTGATACTGCACCGGGCCCAGATTCAGGTTCTTGTAGTACAGGGCGTCCTTGACCTTGGTGACCAGCAGCTCGGCCGAGGCCACGATGCCGTACCACGGGGTCTCGTGATCCAGGGCCAGGTTGGCCTTGTACACCGACGGCATGTTGAAGTCGCTGCTGACGAAGTTCACGTTCTGCCGGTTGGAGCCTGCGGTGTTCGGAACCGGCTGGCTATCCTTGTTCGGGTTGAACGGCAGTGCGGCGTTGTAGGCGGTGTAGGTGTAGACCGAGTTGTTGAAGCCGGTCGTCGAGTAGCTGTTGCTCAGCCACACCTGCGGGGCATCACCCTGGAACAGGCCCACGCCGCCGCGCAGCTGGGTCGGGCGATCGGTGTCGAAGGTGTAGTTGAAACCGGCGCGCGGCTGGATCAGGAACTTATTGCTCAGCACATCGCTGTTGTCGAGGCCGAAGAACTGCGACGCCGTCGCGTTGTACGTCGGCGCCGGGGAGGTATCGGCACGGTCCGCACGCAGACCCAGGGTCAGGGTCAGGTTATTGTTGACATACCAGGTGTCCTGCACGAACAGGGCCAGGTTGCTGAACTTGTAGTCAGCCGGAATCGAACCCGGGCTGCGCTCCGGGTTGTAGTTGTAGCTGCTCCAGCGGCCGGCGGCAAAATTGTCCAGGCCGTAGAAGGTGTAAGCGCCCCACGAGTTGGCGCCGAAGTAGTTGTAGATGTCGTTGGTGTCGTACGACGCACCGAACTTGACGTCATGGTCACCCAGGGTCCAGGTGCCGGCAGCGTAGTAGTTCCACGCCTTGGTCTGCAGGATGTTGTCCTGCGAGTTGACTTCGGTACCGAGGTACAGCGAATCGCCGGTCGGCGAAGCCTGTGTACCCTGGAAGAAGATGCGGATGCTCGGCGCGTCGGTCGACACGTTACGGATCGCAGAATACTCGCGGTACGAGGCCTTCAGTTCGGTGGAGAAGTTGTCCGACCAGTCGCTGAACAGCTGGGCGACGTAACTCTCGTTGGTCTTGTCGTGCTGGTACCAGTAAGAGCTCAGCGAGGCCGTGCTTGTGGACATGCCGTTGATGCGCAGCTTGCTCTGGTCGATCTTGCTGTAACGGATGTTGGCACGGTGGTTGTCGCTGATGTTCCAGTCCAGCTTCAGCGCGTACTCTTCCATCTCCGTATCGCCGTTGCTTTCCAGGCCACCGGCCGGGATGCCATAGCCCTGCGCGATCTGCTGCGCACGGGTAACGTCGGCCAGGGTGAACTGCGGATTGGCCTTGCCCAGTGCGGTGCCGCTGATGTCGGCGCCCGGGGCGGCCTGCTTGAACTTTTCGTAGTTGGCGAAGAAGAACAGCTTGTCTTTCACGATCGGGCCGCCCACGGTCATGCCGTAGGTCTCTTCCTTGGTGAAGCCGTTGAACGCCTTGCCTTCCGGGTTGTCGCCGAACCAGTCGCCGTCACGGTAGGTGCCGTACACGGAACCATGGAATTCGTTGGTACCAGACTTGGTCACCGCGTTGACGGTGGCACCGGCGGCAGCAGCGATGCTGACGTCGTAGTTGGACAGGTTGATGTCCAGCGCTTCGATGGCTTCCATCGCCACCGGCTGGCGGCGGGTCGGCATGTTGTTGCCTTCCAGGCCGAAGGTGTCGCTGGCGGACACACCGTCGATGCTGATCGAGTTGAAGCGCGGATTCTGGCCACCGGCCGAGATCGAGCCGGAGGCGCGATCGATGAAAGTCACGCGCGGATCCAGACGCATCAGATCCTGGATGTTGCCGCCGATGGACGGGGCAACTTCGATCTGCTGCTGGCTGATGTTGGTGCCCGAACCCATCTTGGTCGCGCTGAACACTTCCGAGCCTGCAGCGACGGCAACAACCTGCACCGCCTCCAGGTTGGTCGCGGCCAGGTCGCCGGTCAGGGCGGCGTTGACGGTACCGGTCTGGTTCACGCCCAGGTACACGCCTTCTTCGGTCTTGGTGCCTTCACCGGACTTGGTGATGGTGATGGTGTACGGACCACCCACGCGCAGGCCGCGCGCGTTGTAACGACCCGCGGCATCGGTGGTCGCACGGCTGATCGTGCCCGACTCGGTGTGCGTGATCGTGACTTCGGCACCGGCCACAGGCGCGCCTGCGGCAGACGTGACCTGGCCGCCGACACCGGCAGAGGTGCTCTGGGCGAAGGCGGGAGCGGCAGCAAGTGCGGCCACGAGACCAAGGGTGAGCTTGGACATCCGGAGACAGCGTGAGTGGGTCATTGGGGAGTAGCCTCGATGCGAGATTGGCGATGGCGGAGAAAAAAACGCGCCCAAGCAGCCTTGCTGGCGGCTGACTGGACTTTTATCTGGGTTCCCTAGCCGCGAGCTGGTTTCAGCCGCAACGGTTAACACTAGATTAACACGGTAACCTCGGATTGTGACGGTTTGGCGACAAAACACACGCCATCACAACGGGATCGTGACGCTATCTTCACATCTGATTGTGACTGGCTGAATTCGGGCCATTTGGCGCCGCCAGCGGTTTCGGGAGGGACCCCCGCGGGGGTCTTCAAGGCTCACTGGGGAGCCGGCCAGCGGCCGGCACTACCGTGAAAGACGCGGTGACGCCCTTGCCGCTCTCAGGCCTCGAGGATCTGGCCGCGGTAGGCAGCGCCGGCGGCGGACAGCAACAGGACCGCCGCCGCGGCGCACTCGGCCGGGTCACGGGCGCTGCGGTCTTCATCCAGCGAAAAGGCACGGGCGCGCAACGCGGTGCGCATCGGGCCCGGCTGCAGGCCGCTGACCCGGACCGGGCTGCGGGCGAGTTCGTCGTGCAGGGAGGCGATCAGGCCGCGAAGGCCATGCTGGGCTGCGCCGTAGCCGCCCCAGTAGGCCTGCCCTACCCGCGCCGGGTCATCCACGGTGAACACCAGGGCAGCATCGTCGCTCTGGCGCAGCAGTGGCAGGCACGCCTGGGCGAGCCAGGCCGGGGCGGTCAGGTTCACATGGACCGCCCGGGCGAAGGCGGCCGGGTCGGCCAGTTCAAATGGGGTCAGCCCGGCGAAATCGGCCGCGCAATAGAGCACGCCATCGAGATGGCCAAGCTCGGAGTGCAGCCGCTCGGCCAAGGTGGCGTAGTCGTCGGGGCTGGCCCCTTCCAGATCCAGCGGATACAGCAGCGGCTCCGGGCCAGCGGCTTCGACCGCGGCGTAAACCCGATCCAGCCGCCGTGGCTTGCGCCCCAGCAGGACCACGGTTGCCCCGGCCTGCGCGCACGCGACGGCCGCCGCGCTGCCAAAGCCTCCCCCGGCTCCGGCGATGAGAATGACGCGATCGGCGAGCGATCCGGTCCCGACCACCACGGACGGGACCGCACTCACGGCTGGGACGCCTCTTCGACGATGCGCTTGAGCTCGCCGGACTCGAACAGCTCCAGCACGATGTCGCAGCCGCCGATCAGCTCACCGTGGATGAACAGCTGCGGGAACGTCGGCAGGTTGGAGAAGCGCGGCAGGTTGGCGCGGATCTCGGGCTCTTCCAGCACGTTGACCGTGCGCAGCGCGATCGCGCCGGCGGCCATCAATGCCTGGATGGCACGGCTGGAAAAGCCGCACATGGGGTATTGCGGGGTGCCCTTCATGAACAACACGAGGGGGTAACGTTCGACTTCGGACTGGATCTGCTGCATCACCGCCACAACGACTCTCCCTCCAATGGGACAACCCGGCCTCACCGGTCGGATAGACTTCCCTGACCGCCATTGTATGCCCTACCTTCGCGTGGTGGGCAGCCTGCCATCGACCACACTCATGACGATCCGCCATGGATCGGCGCTCTCCCTTCCCAATCTGCCGTGCCCATGCCCCTCGAACTGCCTCGCCTTCCCTACGACCGCGCCGCCCTTCAGCCCCACCTGTCCGCGGAGACACTGGACCTTCACCACGGGCGGCACTTCCGTGGCTATCTGGACACGGTGAATGCACGTATCGAAGGCACGGAGCTGGCCGAGCTGCCCCTGGAGGAAATCGTCCGCCAGAGCCAGGGCAGCCTGTTCGACGCGGCCGCGCAGGCCTGGAACCACCAGTTCTATTTCCAGTGCCTGCACCCGCGCGCCGGGGGCGATCCGCAGGGCCGGTTGGGTGAACTGGTCACCCGCCACTTCGGGGATGCCAGACGCTTGCGCGAAACATTCGACCGTGCGGCGTTGAGCCTGTTCGGGTCGGGCTGGGTGTGGCTGGTGCAGCACCCCAATGGTGCGCTCGCGATCCAGGTGACGCGCAACGCAGGCACGCCACTGACCGGGGAGAGCACCCCGTTGCTGGCCTGCGATGTGTGGGAACACGCCTATTACATCGACTACCAGAATGAGCGCGCGCGATATCTGGAGGCGTTCTGGAAGTTGGTGAACTGGGACTTCGTGACCGCGCAACTGCGCGATTGAGGCGGTGCCGGCCAACGGCCGGCACTACCGGTCCGTCAACCGCGCAGGACCTTGATCACCGGCGCGACCTGGTCGGCGCGATCCAGCTGCCCACCGACGCTTTCCAATGCACCGGCCAACGCCGCCGCATCATCATCGCGCAGCGTGGCATGGCCGACCTTGCGGCCGTCCCGCGCCTGCTTGCCGTAATCATGCCAATGGCCGCTGGCCTGGGCGAGCACCGCCGCAGCATCGGGCATCTGCCCGATCCAGTTGAGCATGCAGGCATGGCCGCGCATGCGCGTGTCGCCCAGCGGCAGGCCAAGCACGGCACGCAGATGGTTTTCGAACTGCGAGGTCTCGCTGCCTTCGATGGTCCAGTGGCCGGAGTTGTGCACGCGCGGTGCCATCTCGTTGGCCAGCAGCTCTTCGCCGCGGCAGAACAACTCCAGCGCGAACACGCCCACGTAGTCCAGGCGCTCGGCCAAGGCACGGGCGTAGCCGATGGCCGCCTCGTGCTGCGCCGCCGACAGCTGTGCGGGGGCCAGGCTGGCCGAAAGCACACCGTTGACGTGCCAGTTGCCGGTGATCGGCCACGCGCGGAACTCGCCCTCCTGCCCACGCACCGCCACCACACTGACCTCGCGATCAAAGGCGACGAAGCCCTCCAGAATCAACCCGGTCTTCTCGACATGACTGCCGAGGGTGTCCCAGGCTGCGTCGATGTCGGCCGCGCTGCGGATCCGGAACTGGCCCTTGCCGTCGTACCCCAGCCGACGGGTCTTGACGATACAGGGCATGCCGAACTCGCCCACCTTGGCCGCCAGTTCGTCGCGGCTGCGGATATCGGCGAAGGCGGGCAGCGGAATGCCCAGCGACTGGAACAGGGTCTTCTCACTGAGCCGATCCTGGGCCACGGCCAGCGCATCCGGATTGGGATACACCGGCACGCGCTCGGCCAGGAACTTCGCGCTGCGTGCCGGCACGTTCTCGAAGTCGAAGGTCACCACGTCCACACGCGCGGCGAAGGCCGCCAAGGCCGCCTCATCCTCGAACGCGGCCACCTGCAGCGGTGCCACCTGGGCACCACAGGCATCGGCGGCCGGATCGAACAGCTCGAAGCGCAGCCCCATCGGCGCACCGGCCAGAACCATCATGCGGGCGAGCTGACCGCCGCCCAGAATGCCAACGGTCCTGGTCATTGACGCGGGTCGTCGTGGGCCATGACATCTTCGGTCTGGCGGGCACGGAAGGCGTCCAGCGCTTCACCGATCGCCGGCTGATCCGACGCCAGCATGGCGGCCGCGAACAGGGCGGCGTTGGAGGCGCCGGCGTTGCCGATGGCGAAGGTGGCCACCGGGATACCGGCCGGCATCTGCACGATCGAGAGCAGCGAATCCATGCCATTGAGGGCCTTGGACTGCACCGGCACGCCCAGCACCGGCACGGCGGTCTTGGCGGCGATCATGCCCGGCAGGTGCGCGGCCCCGCCGGCACCGGCGATGATCGCGCGCAGGCCACGCTGGCCCGCCTGCTCGGCGTAGGTGAACAGCACGTCCGGCGTGCGGTGCGCCGAGACCACTTTCACTTCATAGGGAACACCCAGCGAATCCAGCTTCTGGGCGGCGTGCTGCATGGTTTCCCAATCCGAGCGGGATCCCATGACGATGCCGACGAGCGGCGCGGTTTGGTTGAGGGTCATTGGCCGTCACCTGCCTTAAAGACGTATTCTAGCCGTCTTCCACGCAAGACGAAGAATCCATGGATCGCAAGCTGCTCGACCTCCTGTGCTCGCCCGATACGCGCCAGCCCCTGTCCCTGCTCGACGCCACCGGCCTGGACGCGCTCAACCGCGCGATCGGCAGCGGTGCCGTGCTCAAGGCCGATGGCAGCCCGCAGGCGCAGACGCTGCGCGAGGCCCTGCTGACCCGCGACCGCAAGCAGGTGTTCCGCGTGGACGACGGCATCCCGGTGCTGCTGGCCGAAGAGGCCATCGCCACCGCCCAGATCGCCGATTTCCCGGAAAAATGAGCCACCTCCCCGTGCCGGCCCCCGAGGCCGCCCTGGTGGCCGCCGATGTGGCCCGTGCACTGGCCGAGGACATCGGCAGCGGTGATGTCACCGCCGCCCTGCTCCCGGACCGCCCCGACAGCGCGTACCTGCTGTGCAAGCAGGACGCCGTGATCGCCGGCCGCCCCTGGTTCGATGCGACCCACCGGGCGCTCGATCCGGACGTCAGGATCGAGTGGCGCGTGGCCGAGGGCGACCGCGTCGCCGCCGGCACCGTGCTGGCGCTGCTGCAGGGCCGCAACCGCAGCCTGGTGAGCGCGGAACGGACCTCGTTGAACTTCCTGCAGACGCTGTCCGGCACGGCCACCACCACCGCGCAGTACGTCGCGGCGGTGGCCGGTACCGGCGCGCGGATCCTGGACACCCGCAAGACCCTGCCCGGGCTGCGTGTCGCGCAGAAATACGCGGTGCGCTGCGGCGGCGGCGACAACCATCGCCTGGGCTTGTTCGACACGGTGATGCTCAAGGAAAACCACATCCGCGCGGCCGGCTCGCTGACCGCAGCGGTCCTCGCGGCATGTGCGCAGTGGCCGGCGTTGCCGCTGGTAGTCGAGGTCGAAGACCTGGACCAGTTGCGCGAGGCGCTGGCGGTCGGCTGCACCCGTATCCTGATCGACGACTTCGACGCTGCCACGCGGCGTGAGGCCGTGCGCATCGCGGCCGGGCGTATCCCGCTGGAAGTGTCCGGCAGCGTCAGCCTGGACGGGCTGCGTGCAATCGCCGAGGACGGTGTGGACTGCATCTCCATTGGCGGGCTGACCAAGCACGTGCAGGCGATCGATCTGTCATTGAAACTGGGGCCGCCCCCGGGCTGACGCGCGCGTCGATCCCTGATCGACGGCCAGCCGCACTTTCACGGTATGGGCAGATGCGGTCTGCGAGGCTGCGTCTGCCCCCACCTGGAATGCACGCATGCGCTGCCTGCCGCTTCTCGCCTGCCTGTCTCCCCTGCTCGCGCTGCTGCCGCTCCAAGCGTCCGCCGCCGAGGTCTGTGATGTGCCCCCGCGCTTCGGGTTGAGCCCGTTGGCCGTGTCCATCGTGCAGACCGCCTGCAACGAACACCGCCTCTGGTATCGGCCCTTCATCGACCGTGATGGCCGCGCAGCCAGCCTGAGTGTCACCGAAGCCGAGGACGTCCACCTGGCCGACAACGGTCTGGTCGCCTGGCAGCGGGTGGTCGGCTACTGGCGGCAGAGCGGCACGTTGTCCCCGATGGGCAGCCAGCCCGGCGCATCGAGCTGCATGGCCCCGCCGGGCACGCGCTATACCGACACCGACTGCCGCGCGTTCCTGGTCGACAACCCGTGGTCAGCCGCCTTCATTTCCTGGGTGATGACCCGGGCCTCGGTGCCCGGCTTCACCCGGTCGCCCCGGCACATCGACTACATCCGCGCCGCGTACCAAAACAGCGGACCGTACCGGATGACCGATCCTGCGCAGGAGAAACCCGCGCCCGGCGACCTGCTGTGCTACCTGCGCGACCGGCGCGAGACCCTGAGTTACAGCGGGCTGGTGCAGTCGCTGGGCAGTGGTTCGGTGACGCATTGGAAGTCGCATTGCGAAGTGGTGATCGCGGCCAACATGGGCGGCGATCGCACGCTGTATCTGATCGGCGGCAATGTCATGAACACCGTGGCGTTGCGCAAACTGTCGCTGGACCGCAGCGGCCGGATCGAGCTGCCCCCCGCGAAAGCCAGTGCAGGCGACGGGGTGGACCTGGGCTGCACACCGGGACGCGAAGACGAATGCAGCTTCAATCGCCAGGACTGGGCCGCACTGCTGAAACTGGTGGCCACCGCGCCGGCAGCGGTGCCTATGGACGCGCCCGCTCCGACCGGTATGCCGGTGCCCGGCCCGGTGACACCATCGCCACCGCCATCGCGCACGCAGTAATGGCAAACGCGCGGATGGCTTGATCCGCGCCGCATTCGTCGCCATCTTGGGGGGACCGACCTCCCTGACCGCGCCGAGTCACCGATGCCCAGTTTGATCCTGTTGATGATTGCCGGCGCGTTCGCCTACGCCTTCTGGAATTCCTCGCGTGCCGCCGCCGAGCGTGCCGGCGTGCTTGGCCGCAATGCCTGCCGCGCTGCCGATGTGCAGTGGCTGGACCAGAGCGTGCACGCCACCGGCCTGCGCGTGTGCCGCAAGGACAACGGGTGGCTGGGCTGGGAGCGCACCTTCAAGTTCGAGTATTCGCACGACGGCGTGGACCGCCACAGCGGCCGCATGGTGCTGCGCGGTGATCAGCTGATCACGTTCGTCGGGCCATCGGCGGCGAGGATCAGCGAGATCCGGCGCGATATGGATACGCGCGATGCCGAGGACGTGTGAGCAGCCGACCAGCGGTCGGCACTCCCAATGAAATGGCCGCCTTGCGGCGGCCATGGTGTAGCTTATTTGACCACCCGCAGATGCGGGCGACCGCTGGGCTTGGGCGGTGCGTCATCCGGCGGCGTCGGTGAATCATCCGGCGGGAGCTCATCGTCCGGACCCGGCTCGTGGCCCGGGATGTCATCCGGCAGCGCCATGCCCTGCCCCGTCTCGCGGGCATACACCGCCAGCACGGCCGAGATCGGCACCTGCACCGGGTAGCTGGTGCCGGAGAAGCGGGCCGAGAAGCTCACACTGTCATTGTCGATATGCAGGCGCACCACGGCGCGCTCGGCGATGTTCAGGACGACGCGGCCGTCCTTGACCGCGCTCTGCGGCACCTGCACGCCCGGCATGCCGGCGTCGACCAGGATATGCGGCGTCAGGTCGTTGTCATTGATCCATTCCACCAAGGCCCGCAACAGGTACGGACGGTGGCTGGTCATGCGAAAAGTGTCTTCAGTCATGTGGTAGCGCCGAGCCGTGCTCGACTGGTCTTGATCCGGATTGCCTGGTGCAAGTGTACGCGCCCGCCTGCCCGCAGGTCAGCCATGGCGCGTCCCGGCACCGCGATTTCGTTCAGTCCACCGGTGCCGCACCGGCACGCGCGCCCGTGGGTCAGGCCGGCAGGTCGCGCAGTTTCTTTTCCTGATCGGTCAGGCTGCGGATGAAGCCAGGGTGCCGGAAAATACGGTTGCCATAGTCTTCGATCGACTTGCCATCCTTGGGCAGGGCAACATCCAAGGCCTGCAGGCGCCAGATGATCGGCGCCATCGCGCAGTCGGCCAGGCTCATTTCCGGATTGAGGAAGAACTTGCTGGCCTTGAACAACGGCACCGCGCTGGTCAGCAGTTCCCTGAGCCGCTTGCGCCCGGCCTCGGCCTGGGTCTTGTTGCCCAACTGGATGGCCTGCACCTGCGGCACCCAGTCATGTTCGATGCGCAGCATCGCCAAGCGGATGCGGGCCCGCGAGAGCGGATCGACCGGCATCAGCGGCGGGTGCGGATAGCGCTCGTCCAGGTACTCACTGACCACCGACGCCGCGTACAGCACCAGCTCGCGCTCCACCAGGGTAGGCACGGAGTGGTACGGATTGAGATCGATGAGATCTTCGGGCGGGTTCTGCGGATCGACCGGTACGGAGTCATAAGTGACGCCCTTGGCCGCCAGTACCAGCCGCACGCGATGGCACAGGACATCGTCGTTCGAGGAAAACAGCGTCAGGGTGTTCCGCATGCGTACGCTCGCCGCCATCAAAGGCTCTCCAACGTCCGGTAACCGCCGGTCGTATCGGCGCCGCCAGCCCATTGCCGACGGTCGTCACAGTACCCGAGTGTGCAACCGCACATCACAAAAGCCAATAGGTCGATCGTCCCACGGGAGGAACGATCGACACAGGACGGCGCCCGACGGCTCAGTGGACGTCCTTCCAGTATTCCTTCTTGAGCAGATAGGCCAGGAAGGTCAGCAGCGCCAGGAACAGGATCACCCAGACACCCAGCTTCTGCCGCTTGAGCGCGGCCGGCTCGCCGGCGTACTCCAGGAAATTGGTGATGTCGCGCACCGCCTGATCGTACTGGCCGGGATCCATGTTGCCCGGCTGCTCGATCTTCAGGCCGACCACCGGCGGATCTTCACCCGGGTTCTCCGGCTTGCCATGCACCGCGTGCTGCAACCCCTGCATTTCCCACAGGGGGTTGGGCATGGAGGCATTCGGGAACACGGTGTTGTTCCAGCCCAGCGGCCGCGTGGGATCCAGGTAGAACGACTTGAGGTAGGTGTAGACCCAGTCGCTGCCCCGCACGCGCGAAATCAGGCTCAGATCCGGCGGCATCTTGCCGAACCACTTCTCGGCCTGCGCCTTGGGCATCGTCACCGGGATCGGCTCGCCGACCGGCGTGCCGGTGAAGTTGAGGTTGTTCATGACCTCTTCTTCGCTCAGCCCGAGATCGGCGGCCATGCGCGAGTAGCGCAGGTATTTCAGCGCGTGGCAGCCCGAGCAGTAGTTCATGTAGAGCTGTGCGCCACGCTGCAGCGAAGCACGATCGCTCAGATCATTGCCGGCCTGCAGGGTCTTGGCACCTTCGGCGGCATCGGCCACCGCTACGCCAAACATCAGGGCCGCTGCGCAGGCCAGCCGGACAATCCAGTGGTCAGTCATGCGTGGTCACCCGGTCCGGTACCGGCTTGGTCCTGTCCAGCTTGGTCCATAGCGGCATGGTGATGAAGAAGGCGAAATACAGGAAGGTCAGCACGCGCCCGATGTAGGTCTCGTGCGCATCCGTACCCGGTCCGGAGCCGATCACGCCCAGCCAGACGAAGCACACCGCGAACATGCCCAGCAGGCCGCGCGAGAGCAGCCCACGGTAGCGGTAGGACTTCACCCGCGCGCGGTCCAGCCACGGCACCAGGAACAGGATGGCGATCGCCGAGAACATCACGATCACGCCACCGAGCTTGTTGGGCACCACGCGCAACATCGCGTAATACGGGGTGTAGTACCAGACCGGCTTGATGTGCTCGGGCGTCACCAGACGGTTGGCCTCGGTGAAGTTGTCGTGCTCCAGGAACAACCCGCCGAAGGCCGGGGCGAAGAAGATGATGAAGGCGGCGATGATCAGCAGGAAGCCGGCGCCTACCGCATCCTTGAGCGTGTAGTACGGATGGAAGGGAATGCCGTCGGTAGGCGCGGTGGCCGACCAGCGGTTGCCCTTCGGGCCCTTTTTGATCTCCACGCCGTCCGGGTTGTTGGAGCCCACTTCATGCAGAGCGCCCAGGTGCAGCACCACCAGCAGCAACAGCACCAGCGGCAGCGCGATCACATGCAGCGCGAAGAAGCGGTTGAGGGTGGCGTCGCTGGGCAGGTAATCACCCATGATCCATTCGGTCAGGCCGGTGCCGATCACCGGGATCGCGCCGAACAGCGAGATGATCACCTTGGCGCCCCAGAACGACATCTGGCCCCACGGCAGCACGTAGCCCATGAAGGCTTCGGCCATCAGCACCAGGTAGATCAGCATGCCGAGGATCCAGACCAGCTCGCGCGGCTTCTGATAACTGCCGTAGAGCAGGCCGCGGAACATGTGCAGGTAGACCACGATGAAGAACAGCGAGGCACCGGTGGAGTGCATGTAGCGGATCAGCCAACCCCACTCCACGTCCCGCATGATGTATTCGATGGAGGCGAACGCTTCGGCCGCGTTCGTCTTGTAGTGCATCGTCAGGAAGATGCCGGTGACGATCTGGTTGACCAGGATCAGCAGCGCCAGCGAGCCGAAGTAGTACCAGATGTTGAAGTTCTTCGGCGCGTAATACTCGCTGACGTGCTTGCGGTAGACCGGCATCAGCCCGGGCGCGCGTGCATTGACCCAGTCGGCGACGCCGGTGGCGGTGCGGGAAAGGATATTGGCCATGATCAAGCCGCCCCCTGCGGATCAACGCCGATGATGATGGTGTTGTCGTCCTGGTAATGGTGCGGCGGCACCAGCAGGTTGATCGGTGCCGGAACATCCTTGAACACGCGACCGGACATATCAAAGCGCGACTTGTGGCAGGGGCAGAAATAGCCGCCCTTCCACTGCGGGTCGTAGGGCTCGGGGCGGATCTCGGCGACCATTTCCGGCGAACAGCCCAGATGGGTGCACAGCCCGACCAGCACCGAGACCTCGGCCTTGATCGAACGGAATTCGGGATTCTGCTTGAGCACGTACTCGGGCTGCTGTTCTTTCTCGCCCGAGCCGGGGTCCTTGAGGCGGCCGTCCAGCCCGTGCAGCGCTTCGAGGATGGCCTTGGAGCGCTTGACGATCCAGATCGGCTGTCCACGCCACTCCATGACCAGACGCTGGCCTTCCTGGAGCGCACTGATGTCGGCAATCACCGGGGCACCGGCCAGTTTGGCGCGGGCGCTGGGATTCCAGGACTTGATGAACGGTACCGCTGCAAATCCGACGCCGACCGCTCCGACCACCGCAGTGGTTGCTGAGAGAAACCGTCGACGTCCAGTATTGACTGGATCGTTTACCCCATCGTTGGCCATCCGGCACTCCGATATTGATTTAGGTAGCTTGAGGCTGCCAGCAGACCGGTGGGGGCCAGTCCACATTGAATCAGCCGCGAGTGTAGCTGAACCGAAGTCGGCCACACAACGCGGTACTACGGAACGACATTACCCCGACAGTACGGCATCAGGTACTCCCGGCGCCATCGGTTATTGCTGGGTGGCGACCGCACTCCGATAGCGGTCGGCCAACACGGCCACCCGCTTCACGTAATACTGGGTCTCGCTGTAAGGGGGCACGCCGCCATGGCGGGCTACCGCACCCTCGCCCGCGTTGTAGCCTGCGGCGGCGAGGGTCAGATCGCCATTGAAGCGCTTGAGCAGCCAGGACAGGTATTGCACGCCGCCGCGGATGTTCTGCGAGGCATCATAGGAATCGCTGACCCCGAAGCGGCGCGCGGTGGGCGGCATCAGCTGCATCAGGCCCTGCGCCCCGGCCCGGCTCAGCGCCAGCGGGTTGTAGGCGGACTCGGCGTGGATGATCGCGCGCACGACGGCTTCTTCCACCCCGAACTCCCGGGCGGCCGCGGCAATCTCGCTCTGGTAGGCCGTGGTGTTGAGGCGGACCGAGCCGAAGTTGACCGAGGGGTTCGCGCCACAGGCGTAGCAGCGCTCGATGAAGGTGTAATGGATGGTGCGGACCTGCCCGAGGCTGGCCATCTGGGCCGGCCGTGCGCTGGTGTAATGGCGCACGCCGTCCTTCATATACGAATAGAGCTGCCCGCTGCGGACCTGCCCTGCCTTTCCCGCTGCGGGGGCCCGGGTGGGCGGCGCGGTCAACACGGTGGCCGGGGCCGGAGCCGGGGCGGGGGTGATCGCGGTGGCGGCCGTGGCGGTATCGGCCCGGGCCGGCACGGCGGTGACCCCTGCTGCAGGTGTAGCGCTGGCGATCTGGGCGGCCGGAGTCGGCGCGGGCGGCGGCAAGGCCCGGCGAGGCGCGCTGCGGTCGGGCCGGTAGCTGCTGATCACGCTGCAGCTGGCCCCGCCCACGCGCTTGCTCACATAGCTGGGAATGCCGTCGGCGCCGACACACTTGTACAGCGTGCCCGCACTGGCCGGCATAGCGGTCAGCGCAGCCAAGGCCAGCGCAGCGATCCCCAACATCCCCTTCATGAGCGGGAGTGTCCCCAATTCGCCGGAGATTGCCAAGGGGGGCGCCCGACCTGGCTACAATGGCCTGCTCACCGCAGCCATCCGGCTGCTTGCCCGCCCACCCGACTGGAATAAGCGCCATGACCGGGACGCCAGCTTCGACCGCGCCCACTTCGGCCGGTTCTACCCTGCCTGCCTCCGCTCCGCCCAGCTCCGCCCCGCGTCCCGACCTGCTCCCCCTGCCCGGCGCCAAGCCGCAGGTGACCGGACCGGTGCGCGGCAAGCTGTACATCAAGACCCACGGTTGCCAGATGAACGAGTACGACTCGACCAAGATGGCCGACGTGCTCGCCGCCTCGGAAGGGCTTGAGCTTACCGACGACCCGGCCGAGGCCGATGTGTTGTTGATGAACACCTGTTCGATCCGCGAGAAGGCCCAGGAGAAGGTGTTCAGCCAACTCGGCTACTGGAAGGCGCTGAAGAACAACGGACGCGGCGTGATCATCGGCGTCGGAGGCTGCGTGGCCTCGCAGGAAGGCGAGGCGATCATCAAGCGCGCGCCGCATGTGGACCTTGTGTTCGGCCCACAGACCCTACACCGCCTGCCCGAACTGATCCGCCAGCGCCGTGAATCAGGCAAGTCACAGGTGGACATCAGCTTCCCGGAAATCGAGAAGTTCGACGCCCTGCCCGAGCCGCGCGCCGAGGGTGCCTCCGCGTTCGTCTCCATCATGGAAGGCTGCTCGAAGTACTGCTCGTTCTGCGTGGTGCCCTACACCCGCGGCACCGAGGTCAGCCGCCCGTTCGAGGACGTGGTGGTGGAAGTGGCGCAGCTGGCGGCCCAGGGCGTGCTGGAGATCAACCTGCTCGGCCAGAACGTCAACGCCTACCGCGGCCCGTATGGCGACGGCGAGTTTGCCGACCTGGGCCTGCTGATCCGCACCATCGCCGAGATCGACGGCGTCGGCCGGATCCGCTTCACCACCTCGCACCCGCTGGAGTTCAGCGATTCGCTGATCGATGCCTACCGCGATGTGCCGCAGCTGGCCAACTTCCTGCACCTGCCCGTGCAGGCGGGCAGCGACCGCGTGCTCTCGGCGATGAAGCGTGGCTACACCGCGCTGGAATTCAAATCCAAGATCCGCAAGCTGCGCGCAGTGCGCCCGGACATCTCGATCAGCTCGGATTTCATCGTCGGTTTCCCCGGCGAGACCGACGCCGAGTTCGAGAAGACCATGAAACTGATCGAGGACGTGGGCTTCGACCAGAGCTTCTCCTTCATCTACTCGCGCCGCCCGGGCACGCCCGCCGCCGATCTGGAAGACACCACCACCGATGCGGAAAAGCACGCGCGCCTGTCGCGCCTGCAGGCCCGGATCAACGAGCAGGCCGCGGCCATCTCGGAAAAGATGGTCGGCACCGTGCAGACCGTGCTGGTGGAGGGCCCGTCCAAGCGCAACCCGAACGAGCTGACCGGCAAGAGCGAGAACATGCGCTCGGTGAACTTCCCGGGGCACCCGCGCCTGGTCGGCCAGTTCGTGGATGTGGTGATCACCGAGGCGTACAGCAACTCGCTGCGCGCGCGGATGGTGACGGCGGAATGAGCGGGATGACCGGACCACGGCCCGGTCATCGTTGACGCTTTTTTGACCACGCAATCGAATCCTTTGCCGCAGTAAGGCTGGCGTCACCTATCCACAGGTTGCTGCACCGGCATTGCACAGCCCCTGTGGAAAACCGCTTTCCGCCCGTGCTGTAGCGGCCGCCCCACACCCGCGCTACCCTGTTCTCCCTTTCCCTGCTTGCGGCCCGGTCGGCTGGACCGGCGGCCGCCGGACGCAATGACCGCACTCGCACAACGCGACTTCACCCTCACCCCGGAAGACAACGAGCGCCTGGCCAACATGGCCGGTCCGTTCGACGAGCATCTCCGCCAGGTGGAACTCAAACTCGGCGTGGAAATCGCCAACCGTGGGCATGTGTTCCGCGTGACCGGCCCCAAGGCCGTGGTCGCCGATGCGCAGGCCCTGATCGAAGCGCTGTATGCCGAAGCCGGCGATGTGGTGTTCGACAGCCATGCCATCCACCTGCGGCTGAACCAGGCCAACGTGGAGCATGTGGTCGAGCGCGCCTACGAGGCGCAGGAAGTGGCGATCAAGGTCAAGCGCGGCACCGTGCGCGGCCGTGGGGCCAACCAGGCCCGCTACCTGCACCAGATCACCACCCACGACATCAACTTCGGCATCGGCCCGGCCGGCACCGGCAAGACCTTCCTGGCCGTGGCCAGCGCGGTGGAAGCACTCAATGAGGCGCGCGTGCAGCGCCTGATCCTGGTGCGCCCGGCGGTGGAAGCCGGTGAGAAGCTGGGCTTCCTGCCCGGCGATCTGAGCCAGAAGGTGGACCCGTACCTGCGCCCGCTGTACGACGCGCTGTATGAAATGCTCGGCGTGGAAAAGGTGCTCAAGCTGCTGGAGAAGAACGTCATCGAGATCGCGCCGCTGGCCTATATGCGCGGGCGCACGCTCAACGATGCCTACGTGATTCTCGACGAAGCGCAGAACACCACGGTCGAGCAGATGAAGATGTTCCTGACCCGCCTGGGCTTCGGTTCCACGGCCGTGGTCACCGGCGACCTCACCCAGACCGATCTGCCCAAGCATGTGAAGTCCGGCCTGCGCGATGCGATCGATGTGCTGCGCGATGTCGAGGGCGTGAGCTTCACCTTCTTCGAAGCACGCGACGTGGTCCGCCATCCGCTGGTGGCCCGCATCGTCAGTGCCTACGACCGCCGCGATCTGCAGCAGGTTCAACCCGGAGCGACCCCATGACCCGTGGTCCCGTGCGACTGGACGTCGCGATCAACTATGCCCTGCCCCGCGCCGGGCTGCCCTCGGCGGTGAGCTTCCGCAAGTGGGTGGCCGCCGCCCTGAAGGGCCGCATCCGCGAGGCCGACCTGGCGATCCGGCTGGTCGATGCCAAGGAAGGCCAGTCGTTGAACCGGCATTACCGCGGCAAGGATTACGCGACCAACGTGCTCAGCTTCCCGGCCGAACTGCCGGAGGGCCTGCCCAAGGGCGTGAAGTTCCCGCTGCTGGGGGATCTGGTGATCTGCGCCCCGGTGGTCGCCCGCGAGGCCGACGAGCAGGGCAAGGCGCTCAACGCCCACTACGCGCACCTCACCGTGCACGGGGTGCTGCACCTGCTCGGCTGGGACCATGAGGACGAGAAGGAAGCCGATGCCATGGAACAGCTCGAGCGTGACATCCTGGCCGAACTCGGCATTGCCGATCCGTACGCCGGCGAGCGCTGAGCGGCCCCTCGCAATGTGTGTTGATCCCTTTGCCATACAAGGACGTATGCCGCCATGCCAATTCCTGATCGTCGTTCCGCACTGGGTCCGGTACTGCTTGCACTGTCATTGGCGGGCCTGCTGTACACCCTTAGCGGTGCGCCGGGCCTTGCCGCATTGACCCCGGCCGGCCGCGATCCCGCCGCGCTGCGATGGGGCATGCTGGCGCTGTCGGTGGTGATTGCACGCCTGTCGCTGACCCCGGCGCGTAGTTGGTGGACAGCGCGCCAGCAACGCGCACCGTTGTCCGTGGCCTGGACCCGGCGTTTGGCGATCCTGTCGGCGGTGGTGCTCATCGGCGGTACCCTCATCTGCCTGGCCTCGGGCCTGGTGCTGCCCCGCCTGCTGGCGGGCCCGGGCGGTCCTGCGCTGAGCGAGACCAGCGTGAGCGTGATCGGATGGTCGGGGCTGGCGGCCGCACTGGCCGCGCCACTGGGCTGGCGGACGTTGTATCGCAGCCTCCGTCGCGATGGCGTCGCACCGGGTCAGTCACCGACCTTCCACGCCCGGCCGGTACAGGTCGCCCTGCTGTTCGTCCTTGCCGCTGCGTTCGCTTTTGTCTTCGGGCGCACATTGCTGGCGGCGACCATCAGCGGCCCGGGGGCGATCCATCTGGGCACCGCCGCGCTGGTGCTGTGCGCGGCGGGGATCGCCGTGGTCACCTTCCTCCCCACGCTGCGCTGGCTGCTGCGCCGCCGGTGAGGCCGTGCCACGCGGGGCCTCCCCCGCTATGATCGTCGCCGCGTCCGTGCGCTGCACGCCTCCGTTGATGGATCTGCTTCGATGACCCCGTTGCGACTTGCCTGCCTTGGCCTGCTGGGCCTGCTGCCCGCCCCTGCGTTTGCCGACGCCCCTGCACGGCCCTTGGATCTGACCGCCCTGATCGAATGCCGCCAGAGCGTTGGCGATTACGATGCGGTCGCCCCGGTGGTGGCCGACCCGCTCAAGGCGGTCGCCAACGGCCTGCAGCCGCTGCCGCAGACCAACCAATTCATGACCGAATTCCGCCTGGCCGCCCCGATCACGGTGTTCGGCGAGCGCGCCGAGTACATCGCGGTGGCCGGGGCCAGCATCATGGCGATCCTGGATCTGGCCGACCCGCGCCCGCTGGCCAAGCGCCTGGCGCTGGAGGACGGCGTGGATACCCCCGAAAAGTTCATGGCCGGGCGCGAGCTGGTCAGCCGCGATGTCAACGACCCGCGCACCGGCGAAGCCCTGATCGAATCGGTGATCCTGAGCGTGTCCACGGTCAAGACCCACCCCGGCAAGACCCTGGCCGGCTGTACCTACAGCCTGGACCTGCCACCGGAGGAAGACCCCGCACCGCCGGGCGCCGCTCCGGCCCCCGTGCCGGGCGTGAATCCATCCTCGGCTGGGCGCTGACAGGCGTCCGCATCCTGATAGACTAAATCCAACGCCCGGCACGCCGGGTGCCTTTTTTTCCAGAGATGTCTGAAGACGACAGTAGTAGCTCCCCCCAGGAGCACAATGAAAAGAAGCGCAGCTGGCTCGAACGCCTGACCTCTGCCTTCTCCGGCGAACCCCACACCCGCGACGAGCTGGTGGCGGTACTGCACACCGCGCACGAAGACGGCCTCATTGCCGCTGACACGCTGCGCATGATGGAAGGCGCCATTTCGGTGGCCGAGCTCACCGTCGGCGACGTGATGATCTCGCGCTCGCAGATGGTCTCCCTGCCGGTCGAAGCCCCCTTCCTTGACCTGATGAAGCAGGTGGTCGAATCCGGCCATTCGCGCTTCCCGGTGCATGGCGACAACAAGGACGACATCCTCGGCATCCTGCTGGCAAAGGACCTGCTGCGCGGCGTGGTGGCCGACAACGGGCCGGCCAACATCCGTGAGCTGCTGCGCCCTGCGGTACTGATCCCCGAGGCCAAGAAGCTCAACGTTCTGCTGAAGGAGTTCCGGCTCTCGCGCAACCACATGGCCATCGTGGTCGATGAGTACGGCGGTGTCGCCGGGCTGGTCACCATCGAAGACGTGCTGGAGCAGATCGTCGGCGAGATCGACGACGAGCACGACGAGGCCGAGGACCACACCTCGCAGATCGCGATCCAGGCCGACGGCCAGTACGTGGTCGATGCATTGACCGCGATCGAGGATTTCAACGAGCGCTTCGGCGCGACGTTCCCGGACGATGATTACGACACCATCGGTGGCCTGGTCACCGAAGCGATCGGGCACCTGCCGGAAACCGGCGACGAACTCACCCTGGACCGCTTCGTATTCCGCGTGGCGCGTGCCGATGCCCGCCGTGTGCAGGCGTTCCATGTGACCGTGCTGCCGCCCGACACCCACAACGAGGATTGACCCACGCCATGCGGCCCCCTTTGAATCGGTGGTCGCTGTGCCGCCTGTTGTTCGTGCTGTCGCTGCTTGCGATGGCCAGCCTGCCCTTTGGGGCGCTGGCCGCGCAGGATGCCGCGCCGGTCACTGCCGCCCCGTCACCCACGGCCGAGGCACCGCGCATCGGCGTGGTCACCATGCAGCCGGGCGAGATTTTCTTCGAGCGCTTCGGGCATGACGCACTGGTGGTGGTCGATCCGGTCACCGGTGACGCCACCTCCTACAACTTCGGTTACTTCGACCCGAGCGAGTCCGATTTCATCGGCAACTTCGTGCGCGGCGACATGATGTATTACCTGGTCGCGCTGCCGCTCGGACAGGACCTGTCGTACTACCAGGAGAGCGGCCGCGGCGCGAGCGTGCAGTGGCTGGACCTGACGCCCGCGCAGGCGCGCACCCTGGCCGAGTCGCTGGCCGAGCGCGCCAAGCCGGAAAATGCGCGTTACCACTACGATTACTACACTGCCAACTGCGCCACCATGGTCCGCGATGCGATCGATGGCGCGCTCGGCGGCGGGCTGCATTCGCAGCTGTCCGGCCGCTCGCGGGGCAACACCTACCGCAGCGAATCGGTGCGTCTGGCCTCGCCGTCGCCGTGGATGTGGCTGGGCTTCGATATCGGCCTGGGCCCGTTCGCCGATCAGCCGCTGTCACGCTGGCAGGAAGCCTTCGTGCCGATGCGCCTGGCCGATGCGCTGCGCCAGGTGCGCAACAGTGAAGGCCGCCCGCTGGTGCAGGCCGAGCAGGAACTGCTGCCCCACCGGATCGCAGCGGAACCGACCGAGTCTCCCCGCCGCTGGTGGCCGTGGCTGCTGTGCGGCCTGGTCGTCGCCACCGGTGTGGTTGCACTGCGTCGCCGGCGCCGCCTGCTCGGCGGCCTAGCGCTGCCGTTCTGGCTGTTCTGCGGGATCGGTGGCGCGCTGTTGACCTACCTGTGGGGCTTCAGTGCGCACCAGGCCGCCTGGGCCAACCGCAACCTGCTGCAGCTCTCGCCGCTGTGCCTGCTGCTCCTGCCCGGCGCGATCACGCTGCTGCGTGGCCGCCTGCCACGCGCGTGGTTCGGCGTGGTGTTGTGGGCGGTGGCCGGGCTGTCACTGCTCGGCCTGGTCCTGCATTGGCTCACGCTGCAGGCGCAGTACAACCTGCAGTGGATCGTGCTGCTGCTGCCGATCCATGTCGCGCTGGCGTGGGTGCTGGCCCGCCGTGACCTGCCCGTCACGGGCCGCTGACGCACGATGCCCGCCATGGAAACCGTCACACCCGAAAATCCCGCCTGCGTCATCAACTGCGTTCACTACGATGACCAGGGCAAGCGCCACGACATCAGCCTGGATGCGATCAGCGATGTGATCGCCAGCGACAACGGCTTCGTCTGGGTGGGCCTCTACGAGCCCCAGGACAGCGTGCTGCTGAAGCTGCAGGAAGAATTCGGCCTGCATTCACTGGCCATCGAAGACGCACGCAACGCCCATCAACGGCCCAAGGTGGAGGCGTACGGCAACTCGCTGTTCGTGGTGGTGACCACCGCGCAGATGGTGGACGAGCGCATCCAGTACGGCGAGACACACGCCTTCCTCGGGCCACGCTTCCTGGTCACGGTGCGCCATGGCGCGTCGCTGTCCTATGCTGCCCCGCGCGCGCGCGTGGAGCGCGAGCCGGAGCTGCTGCGCACGATGGGGCCGTCGTACTGCTTGTATGCGGTGCTGGATTTCGTGGTCGACAATTACCTGCCGATCACCCAGCGCTACCGCGACACGCTGGAACTGCTGGAGAAGGACATCTTCTCCGACAACTACAAGCGCCACACCGTGGTGCGGCTGTACGAGCTCAAGCGCGAACTCAACAAGATGCGCATGGCGGTCGCGCCACTGCAGGACATGCTCTCGCAGATCAAGCGCTACCAGGGCGACCTGGTGCCGGACGAAGTGAAGCTGTACCTGCGCGATGTGCACGACCATGTCGTGCGGATCAGCGATGTGATCGATACCCTGCGCGAGATGCTGGGCACCGCGCTGAGCGTGAACCTGTCGCTGGTGACCCTGGCCCAAGGCGAAACGGTGAAGCGCCTGGGTGCCTGGGCGGCACTGTTGGCCGCCCCGACCTTGATCACCAGCTGGTACGGCATGAACTTCACCCACATGCCCGAGCTGGACAAGCCGTGGGCTTACCCGGCGATGATCATCGGCGTGGGTGCGGTGTGCGTGGGGCTGTACCGCCTGTTCAAGCGCGCGCGCTGGCTGTAGGTAACGCGGCTGCGCAAACCGCGGGCCCCGGCTCACCATCACCACACCCCCGCGCCCGTCGGCGCGCCCCCTTGAACTCCAAGGGGGCTATGGCTCCAAGCGCAATCAAGCCACGTAAACGGTCTTGATGTTCATGAACTCATGGATGCCGTGCTCGGCCAGTTCGCGCCCGAAACCGGAGCGCTTGCTGCCGCCGAACGGAAGCCGGACGTCGCTCTTGACGATGGCGTTGACGAAGGCGGCACCGCATTCCAGCTGCTGGGCGATCGCCTCACCGCGCGCCGCATCGCTCGTCCACACGCTGCCACCCAGGCCGAAGGTGGTGTCATTGGCCACGCGCAGCGCTTCGGCGTCATCGCGGACGCGCAGGATCGCGGCGGCCGGGCCGAAGAGTTCTTCGTCATAGGCCGGCATGCCGGGCGTCACATTGTCCAGGATGGTGGCCGGGTAACCCGCGTGTGAGCCGGCCACCGGCTCACCACCAAGCAGCAGCGTGGCGCCCTTGGCGATGCTGTCCTGCACCTGCTTGTGCAGCTCGTCACGCAGGTCCGCGCGCGCCATCGGGGCAAGCGTGGTTTTTTCGTCCTGCGGATCACCGTACACGCGCTTGCCGGCGGCAGCGACGAACTTCTCCACGAACGCATCGGCAATCGCATCGACCACGATGAAACGCTTGGCCGCGATGCAGGTCTGGCCGCTGTTGTCGAAGCGCGACTTCACTGCTGCGGCCACCGTCTTCTCGAGATCGGCATCGTCCAGCACCACGAAGGCGTCACTGCCACCCAGTTCCATCACGCACTTCTTGAGCTGGTCACCGGCATTGGCGGCGATGGACCGCCCCGCGCGCTCGCTGCCGGTCAGCGTGACCGCCTTGACCCGCTTGTCGCGCAGCACCTCGGCCGCCTGGTCGTTGTCGATGTGCAGCACATCGAACACGCCGTCGGGCAGGCCGCCATCGCGGCACACCGCCAGGATCAGATCGGCACATTGCGGCACGTTGCTGGCGTGCTTGAGCAGGGCCACGTTGCCGGCCATGAACGCCGGCGCGAGGAAACGGAACACCTGCCAGATCGGGAAGTTCCACGGCATCACCGCGAACACACAGCCGATCGGCTCATAGCGCACGTAACTGCGCTGGGCTTCGGTGTCGATCAGCTGCGGCTTGAGGTAATCGGCCGCATGGTCGGCGTAGAACTCGCAGGCCTCGGCGCATTTCTCGATCTCGCCCAGTGCCTCCACCTTGAGCTTGCCCATCTCGGTGGTCATCGCGTGCTGGATGTCGTCCTTGCGCTGGCGCAGCTGGCCGGCGATGGCGCGCAGGATGGCCCCGCGCTCGTGCAGCGAGCGTGCCGCCCAGGCCGGAAACGCCTCGGCGGCAGCGGCCAAGCGCTGCTCGACCTCCTTGGCGGTAAGCAGTTCATGGCGATACGTGACCTGGCCGGTCGCGGGATTGATGATGTCAGTGGTCATCGCGGGTCTCCGAAAGTCAGACCCGCAGTGTGCGCCCGGCCACGTGATCCGGATGTTGCCGGATCGGGATGACGTTCAGCCGGGATCCTGCAGCGCCATCTGCATATCGCGCTGGCGGCGTTTCTCGGCGCGGGCGGTGATGTACCAGCCCACCACCGCCGCGATCGATACCGCCAGCACCATCAAGGTGGCCAGTGCATTGATCTCCGGTTTGATGCCCATCCGCACCGAGGAGAACACCTTCATCGGCAAGGTCGTCGAGTTCGGGCCGGCCACGAAGCTGGCGATCACCACGTCATCCAGCGACAGCGTGAAGGCCAGCAGCCAGCCAGCCACCAGCGCCGGAGCGATGATCGGCAGGGTGATCTGGAAGAAGACCTTGAGCCGGCTCGCGCCGAGGTCCATCGCGGCCTCTTCCAGCGAGCGGTCCAGCTCCTGCAGGCGCGAGGACACCACCACCGTCACGAAGGACAGGGTGAAGGTGACATGCGCGATCCAGATGCTGGTCACACCGCGGCTGGGGAACCCGGGAATGCCGCCCATCGCCACCAGCAGGGTCATCAGCGAGAAGCCCAGGATCACTTCGGGCATCACCAGCGGTGCGGTGATCAACGCACCGAACACGGTCTTGCCCGGGAAGCGGCGCATGCGGGTCATCACCATCGCCGCCATCGTGCCGAGCACGGTGGCCGCGCAGGCTGTCCAGAAGGCGACCTTGAGGCTGATCCACAGCGCATCCAGGATTTGGCGATTGTTGAACAGCTCGCCATACCAGCGCGTGGAGAAGCCCGACCACACCGTGGCCAGCTTGGAGGCGTTGAAGGAGTAGACCATCAACAACAGGATCGGGAGATACAGGAAGGCGAAGCCCAGCCCGAGCAGGCTCCAGCCCAGCCAGCGGTTGCTGCGCACCATGCTCATGCCAGCTTTCCTTCCAGCTCGCGCTGCTGCATGCGGTTGAACAGCAGGATCGGCACCAGCAACAGGGCCAGCATCACGATCGCCACCGCCGAGGCCGTGGGCCAGTCACGGTTGTTGAAGAACTCGCCCCACAGCACGCGACCGATCATCAGCGTGTCCGGACCGCCGAGCATTTCCGGAATCACGAACTCCCCCACCGCCGGGATCATCACCAGCATGCAGCCGGCGATGATGCCGGTGCGCGAGAGCGGCAGCGTGATCCGCACGAAGGCCTGCCAGGGCTTGGCACCGAGGTCGTAGGCGGCTTCCAGCAGTCGGTTGTCCAGCTTGACCAGGTTGGCGTACAGCGGCAGCACCATGAACGGCAGGTAGCAGTAGACGATGCCGATGTAGGCGGCGGTCGGGGTATACAGGATCTGCAGTGGCGCATCGATCAGGCCGAGCTTGAGCAGCAGCTGGTTGAGCAGGCCGTTGCGGTCCAGGATGCCGATCCAGGCGTATACCCGGATCAGGAACGAGGTCCACGAGGGCAGCACCACCAGCATCATCGCCACGTTGCGCGCGGCCGGGCTCATCCGCGAGATCACGTACGCCATCGGGTAGCCGATCAGCAGCGTGAGCAGGGTCGAGATCACCGCGATCTTGATCGAGCTGAGGTACGCCAGGATGTACTGGTTGTCGTTGACCAGGGCGGCATAGCTGCCCAGATTGAGCTTGAGCGAGAACGCGCCGTCCACGTACTCCAGCAGCCAGGTGTACGGCGGCGAGCCGACCTGGGTGCGCGCGAAGGAGATCATCAGGATGATCACGAACGGCACCGCGAAGAACAGCAGCAGCCACAGGTACGGCGCGGCGATCACGCCGGCGCGCGTGCCCGGGAGCCAGCGTTTCCAGCCGGTCGCGGTCATGAGGTCAGCACCACGCCATCGTTGTCGCGCCAGTGCACCCAGACGGTGTCACCCCAGGTCAGGCCATCGCTGGCCCAGCGCTGCGAATTGGCGAAGTTGGACAGCACCTTGGCCCCGCTCGGCAGGCGCACATGGAACACCGAGTGGCTGCCGAAGTAGGCGATCTCCTCGATCACGCCCTGCGCCTTGTTGGTGTCCCCGGCCGGCTCGTCCTTGCCGATCATCACCTTCTCCGGGCGCAGTGCGAACGCCACCGGCTGGCCTTCATAGCCGGTGATGCCGTGGGCAACATAGATCGGCGCGGGGAACAGCGGCGTGCGCACGGTGACGTACTCGGGCAGGTCTTCGTCGAGCACGCCGTCGAACAGGTTCACCGAGCCGATGAACTCGGCCACGAACCGGTTGGCCGGCTGCTCGTAGATTTCATCCGGCTTGCCGACCTGCTGGATCCAGCCGGCATCCATCACCGCGATCCGGGTAGCCATGGTCATGGCTTCTTCCTGATCGTGGGTGACCATCACGCAGGTCACCCCGGTGGTCTCGATGATGTTGACCAGTTCCAGCTGCATCTGCGAGCGCAGCTTCTTGTCCAGCGCGCCCATCGGCTCATCCAGCAGCAGCAGCTTCGGGCCCTTGGCCAGCGACCGCGCCAGCGCCACGCGCTGCTGCTGGCCACCGGAGAGCTGGTGCGGCTTGCGCTTGGCCAGCTTGGTCAACTGCACCAGCTCCAGCATTTCGCCGACGCGACGATTGATCGCATCGCGGGCCATGCCGTCCTGCTTCAGGCCGAAGGCAATGTTCTGCTCCACCGTCATGTGCGGGAACAGCGCATAGGACTGGAACATCATGTTGATCGGGCGCTGGTACGGGGGCAGCGCGTTGATGCGCTGCCCGTCCAGATCGATGGTTCCCTGGGTGGGCGTCTCGAAGCCGCCCAGGCAACGCAGCAGCGTGGATTTGCCACTGCCCGAGCCACCCAGCAGCGCAAAGATCTCGCCCTTGCGCACATCCAGGGTGACGTCATCGAGCGCGACGAAGCCGTCGAACTCCTTGCGCAGCGCGCGGATGGACAGGTAGCCCGGTTCCAGGACCGGGAGCACCGCGCCTTCCGGCTTGGCTTCAAATGGCATGGTCAGCGGCTCCGGGAGCGGCGGCGGGACGGGGGGGGAGAATGCCATTTTACCGGTGGTGGCCGCGTCATGTGCTACCCCCTGAAACGACGACGCCGGCACGAGGCCGGCGTCGCAGAGGCGGTCAACGCCCGGTTTTCACCTCGGTCCACAGCCGGGTGTAGAGCTTGTCCACCTCGGGCGTGTTGATCGAGTAGGTGAACATCTTCGCCGCCACATCGGCCGGCGGGTAGATGGTCGGGTCGGTGCGGATCGCCTCGTCCACCAGCGGCGTGGCCGTGGTCACCGGGTTGGCGTAGTGGATGAAGTTGGTGTTGGCCGCGGCGACCTTCGGCTCCAGCAGGTAATTGATGAAGGCGTAGGCCGCCTCCGGGTGCTTGGCATCCTTGGGGATGGCCAGCATGTCGAACCACTGCGGGGCACCTTCGCGCGGGATCGAGTACGCCACGGTCACGCCGTTGGACGCCTCGGCCGCACGGTCACGGGCCTGGATGATGTCACCGGACCAGCCCACCACCAGGCAGGTACCACCGTTGGCCAGCGAGCCCACGTACTGCGAGGAGTGGAAGTTCTGCACGTACGGGCGGATCGTCTTGAGCAGCGCGGCGGCCTTCTCCAGCGTGGCCGGGTCCTGGCTGTGCGGATCTTCGCCCAGGTAGTGCAGCGCGATCGGGATCATGTCCGACGGCGTATCCAGGATGGTGATCCCGCAGTCCTTCATCTTGGCGATGTTCTCCGGCTTGAAGATCAGATCCCAGCTGTTGGCGATGTCGGTGCTGCCACCAAAGCGCTGCTTGAGCAGCTCCACGTTGTAGCCGATGCCGGTGGTGCCGATCATGTACGGCACGCCGTATTCGTTGCCCGGGTCCTGCTGTGCGATGCGCTGCATCACGCTCGGGTCGAGATTGGCCAGGTTCGGGATTTTGCTCTTGTCCAGCGGCAGGAACACACCGGCCTTGATCTGGCGGCCGAAGAAGTTCAGCGTCGGCACGACCACGTCGTAGCCGCTGTTGCCGGCCAGCAGTTTGGTCTCCACCATCTCATCGCTGTCGAACACGTCATAGGTCACCTTGGTGCCGGTGGCCTTCTCGAAATTCGGGATGGTGTCTTCGGCGATGTAGTCGCTGTAGTTGTAGACGTTCAGCACCTTGGCGTCGTCCTGCTTGTCACCGCCGCCACAGGCGGTCAGCACGGATACGGCAATGCCGAGGGTGAGGATTCGCAGCTTCATCGGACTCTCCACAGGTCAGGTGCGAGTTGGGGGGAACCGGCCGGACCGGCGCAACGGGTGCCAGCCTACCGGGCGTGCCCCTATTTTCCCACACACGGCCCTCACGGCCATGCCGGAGGTGCGCCCGGGGTCAGACGTTGAGCAGCAGGAACTCGCGCTCCCAGGAGCTGATCACCCGGAAGAACGTCTCGTATTCCTTGCGCTTGACCGACACATAGGCGCGGCAGAAGCGCTCGCCCAGCATCTCGCGCAGTTCCGGGCAGCCTTCCAGCCCGTCCAGCGCCTCACCCAGCGAGCGCGGCAGGTCGTAGCCGAGCTCCTTGGCGCTGCCACTGATCGGCGCGGTCGGGGAGCCCTGCTCGCGGATGCCGAGCAGCCCGGCAGCCAGGGTCGCGGCGATCGCCAGGTAGGGGTTGGCATCCGAGCCGGCGAACCGGCTTTCCACCCGCATGTTCTCCGGCGTGTCCAGCGGCACGCGCAGCCCGCAGGTACGGTTGTCGAAGCCCCAGTGCACGTTGCTCGGGGAGACCTCGCCGAACATCAGCCGGCGGTAGGAGTTCACGTTCGGCGCGAAGAACGCCATCGCCGCCGGCACGTATTTCTGCAGGCCGGCCAGGTAATGCCCGAACAACGGGCTGAAGTCCTCACCGCCATGCTCGCCGGTGAACACGTTGCTGCCGTCGCTGATCCGCAGCAGGCTCTGGTGGATGTGCATCGCGCTGCCCGGCTCGTTCTCCATCGGCTTGGCCAGGAAGGTGGCATAGATCCCGTGGCGCATCGCCGACTCGCGCATGGTGCGCTTGAACAGGAATACCTGGTCGGCCAGATCCATCGCATTGGCGTGGGTGAAATTGACCTCCAGCTGCGCCGCGCCGGATTCGTGGATGAGCGTGTCCACGTCCAGCTTCATCGCATCGCAGTAGTCGTACATCAGATCGAGGATCGGATCGAACTCGTTGACCGCATCGATGGAATAGGACTGACGCGCGGTTTCAGGGCGCCCGGAGCGGCCGGCCGGCGGCAGCAGCGGGAAATCCGGGTCGGTGTTCTTCTGGACCAGGAAGAACTCCAGCTCCGGCGCCACCACCGGGCGCAGGCCCAGTTCGGCATAGGCATTGAGGACGCGCCGCAGCACATTGCGCGGGGCCAGCTCATGGGGCTCGCCGGTTTTGGTGAAACAGTCATGGATGACCTGCGCGGTCGGATCGGTCGCCCAGGGCACCATGCGGACGGTGTCGGCATCCGGGCGCAGGATCATGTCCGAATCCGACGGTGAGGTCAGCTCGTAGTAATCGTCCGGGAATTCGCCGGTGACCGTGGTGGCGAATATCCCCTCCGGCAGGCGCGTGCCGTAATCGTGCGAGAACTTGTCGGCGGGAATGATCTTGCCGCGCGCGTTGCCGGTGATGTCCGGCACCAGGCACTCCACCTCGGTGATGCGCCGGTCCTTGAGCCAGCGCAGCAGCGTGCTCTCCTGCGGAACAGGCTTGGGGGCGGCGGCTTTGCGCGAACGCGTTCGGGTGGTCATGACCGGTCTGCTGTAAGAGAGTTGCGGCGACAAGCATCGCCGAAAGCGTGAAAAATGCTGTGATAGGACGGATTGTCGGCCACCCGCCACTCCGGATGCCACTGCACGCCGACCAAGAAACGATGCGCGGCGCTGCGGGCGTCGTCGATCAGGCCATCCTCGGCGACGGCCTCGATCTGCAGGCCCTCGGCCAAGCGATGCTGGCGGTTGCCTGGCCATCCAGGCGGCCGGCCACTGCGGTGATGGCCCAGCATCGTGCTGTCGGTGGGCAGGCCGACCCAAGAGGGCGAGACCATGCGTCATGCTCGGATGACCTGCAGCCACGTTACGCCTGCGCGCAGACGTCGCGCAACACAGCGCCACACCCGCCGCGCGCGTCCCTCACACGCAGGCGGCAGCCGCTGCGACAGACTGCCCCCTGTCCCGCGCGCCGGTTGCTGGCATTCTTTGTCCATGATTGTTGTCCTGTCCTCTTCCCGCCGGTGCCCGGCATGACTGCCGCCGGCGAGGCGCATGCGCCCAGCTGGTACGCCGACAGCGTGCCTGCCGTTGCGTTGCGCGCGCCGCTGAGCGGTGACCTGAAGGCCGATGTCTGTGTGCTCGGCGCCGGCTACACCGGCCTGTCCGCCGCGCTGACCCTGGCCGAGCGTGGCTACCGCGTCGTGCTGTTGGAGGCCCACCGGGTCGGCTGGGGCGCCTCCGGGCGCAATGGCGGCCAGGCCATCGTCGGCTATGGCTGTGAAGTGGACACGCTCGAACACCTGGTCGGCGCCGAGGACGCGCGGACGCTGTTCGCGTTTTCGCGCGACGGCATGCGCCTGCTGCGCGACCGCATCGCCCGGCATCAGATCGACTGCGACTGGCGCGATGGCCACGCCAGCGTGCCGATCAAACCCCGTCAGGAGCGCGTGTTGCGCGCCGGGCTGATCGATCTGGCCCAGCGCTACGACTATCCCCTGCAATGGTGGGACCGCTCACAGTTGCGCCGTCAGCTCGACAGCCCGCGCTACCGCGGGGCCATGTTCGACCCTCACAGCGGCCACCTGCATCCCCTGGCTTACGCACAGGGCCTGGCCCGCGCGGCCGAGGGTGCCGGGGCGGTGATCCACGAGCAGTCCCCGGTCCTGCAGCTGATCCGTGGGGCGCGGCCGCAACTGCGCACCGCGCACGGTACGGTAACCGCCGACCATGTGGTGATCGCCGGCAACGCTTGGCTGGAAGGCATCGCGCCGGAGCTGGAATCGCGGATCATGCCGGTCGGCACCTATATCGGCGCCAGTGCGGTGCTTGGGCAGGCGCGGGCACAGTCCCTGATCCGCAATGACATGGCCGTGGCCGATGTCAGCTGGGCGCTGGACTATTTCCGGCTGAGCCGCGACCACCGCCTGCTCTTCGGCGGCCAGGCCAGCTACTCCGCCCTGCCTCCGCCGGGTCTGCGCGGGGTCATGACCCGGCGCATGCGCGCGGTGTTCCCGCAGCTGGCCGATGTGGAGCTGGAGTACGTATGGGGCGGCTACGTGGACATTACCCGCAATCGCGCCCCGCACTGGGGCCGGCTGACGCCGAATGTCTATTTCGCGCAGGGTTTCTCGGGCCATGGCGTAGCCGCTGCCGGGCTGGCCGGGCAGGTGCTGGCCGAGGCCATCTCCGGCCAGGCCGAGCGCCTGGATGTGTTTGAACGCATTCCCCACCGGCCGTTCCCTGGGGGACGGATGCTGCGAACGCCGCTGCTGGTGGCGGCGATGTCCTGGTACAAACTGCGGGACGCGTTGTGGTGAGGGCTTAAGGGACGTTCGGCGACCGCGGGTAAAGTGAGACACGGCGCGACATCTGAAAGCGGGCGCTCCGTCACCGGGCAGCTCCAGAACAGGCAGTGCTAGCAGACCCTGTGGAGCGCCCCCCCTTGCTGAGCACGCCGCGTGTCACAGCGCAACGACGTGGGGAGAAGGCGTCATATCAAGGCAGGCGGTCGCTGAGATGGGCATACCTCGACCACCGGGAATCGTCTGCATCTCCGCGGCGCAGCTCAAGTACGCCCCCCAACGACGAGCGTGAAGAGTTTCATATAGAAATGAGATATGTGTCACGCCTATGAGCGCGGCACACGCCTGCTCGTGAACTCACACGCTGTGGTCGCCGTCACGCCCGACCACTTTCGTAATTGCATAATCCGGCGCGGATATATACCGTCCAATCTGGTCGCGGCATTGATACACAGGGACGTTGAAGGCACGAACAGGGGGAGCCGGTGCGAGGAGAATGGTGGAAAAATGGACTTCAGTTGAATCTGCGCATCGAGCCGATCGGGCTTGTCCTTGCCGTCATCTATGCACTCGCGTGCTGGGGCGCACGTCAAATCTCCCTTGATCAGTTCTACTTGCCAGCAGGCATACGTGTTGCTGCGGTGCTGCTGTGCCCTCCGCGGCTGTGGCCTTACCTGATCCTCGGCGAATATGCCTATTTCGCACAACTGCGCTACTCGATGGTGGACAAGTACGGCATGGCTTGGGTCATCTTTGCCTCCGCCTTCTTGATGCCCATCGTGGCGCTGATAGTGCACCTGCATCGCAAGATGATCGCAGCGACGACAAATGTATGGCTGATTTCCGTAGCAGCATCCTCCGCAGTCGCCATTTCTCTGCTAAACCGCAGTTTTTCGCAGTTCCTTTGGCCGACACCACCGGACAACCCCTTTGTCGCGACTGTAGCGCGATACGCAGTCGGCGACTTCATCGGCATATTGACGGTAGCCCCCCTTGCATTGCTTTGGGTACGGCGGCGCAGTGAGTCAGACTGGGCGGCGGGATTTTTCAAGCCTACTGGCATGGCACTCGGGCTGATGATGTTACTGGGTGTTTCTGCGGCGTTCCTCCCTGCCGATTCAGCGACCGCGAGAACCAGCCTCCAGGTGCTGATGGCGCTTCCGGCCATCGCGCTTACGTGCATATTAGGTTGGCGTGGTGCTGCCATCGCGGTACCGACGCTGAACCTCATCATCGGCCTTACTACGCCTAAGCCTTACCCATCGTCTTTCGATCCTCATGCCTTTACAACGCAGCTGATCATGGCCATCGCGGGCGTCGCACTCCTGGTCCTCGGCTCACGCATCACGCACTACTACCACCACTACAAGATTCGCGACGACGGCGAGAAGAACGCGATCAAATTGGCTAGAAACTCTCATGTGGCAAGCGAAATGGGGCTTCGCGAACGCGCGCTTCACTTGAGAAAGATCGGGGATGGCATGGACATCTCCCTCAATGAAGTTGTGAACTGGCTGAAGCTGCAGGGGCACCACGAGATCGCCGGGGGATTGCTCCACACAGCTGTCGTGCATTCGCGGCAATTCCGTGCGCAGACCAGCATGGTCTATCCGACAGCCCTGGATCACCTGGGCCTGTATGTTGCTCTGCAGGCTGGCGGCGTACGCGAAGCGTGGGAGCTGACCCATCGCGTCACCCGCCCCCGGCTGGAGGGGGATCCGTGCCAATTGAGTATTGGCCTGCAATTGGCTGCTTACCGTGCAATGACCGATGCCGTGACACTGTTGCTGGAGACTGAATCGGGTCAGATCCAGGTACGCGCGCGCTGCGGGCGGTTTGGGCGATATCGGGGAATCGTAGTCACCGTGGCAATGCTGGATGCCGCATATGCGCTTTCCGAAACCACCATGTCCATGGCGGTTGAACGTCTCGCGGGGCGAGCCCTTGCCTATGGCGGTGTTGTGCAGTGCCGTCGCAATCGGGTCAGGATGGTGCTTCTGGAAATGCCGCGAACCGCTCCCCATGACGCCGTGCATAGCAGCCCGGTTGAATACGTGAAAACGACGGATCGCGGCAGTAGTCAGGCATTGACCTGACATCCTGCGGACTCGGCGGCTCAATCGCCTTTCAGACGAACACAGCGGAATAGTTGCATTGGAGAAACAGCGGGTGAGCTGCGAATATCCCCGCAGCGTGAACCTGCAGGTGAGCGCATCACCCGCAGGCCCACCACGGAGCCATCAACTGAGGCCTAGATTAGGTGGGTGCCAGGCGGCAATGAAACTCCACCTAATGCTGCTGCAAATGGCCTAGTTGCTGCCGTTCACTGGCTCGACCGACCAGACTGCATCAGTGCCGCTCCCGTAAAGCGCCAGCGAGAAGCGCGGGCCGCGGTACACCTCGGAGCGCCTCGCGCCTCTCGGCGGCTGGACGCGCAGCGTCGGCAGTGACACTCGCGCGGGAACATCGCCAGCCGGCAATGCCCAGAACACGCCATCTGCATTTCCGATGATCACGTGCACGCGGCCGGCAAGGTCGTTCACCTGGTAGTACGTGATTCCCTCACGCTCAAATCCATATACCAGCCAATTCGAATCCTGGCTAAGATTCGCTGCCAATGGCTGCGTCTGTCCCAACCCGCGTTTCGCCAGTTTGACTCCGTGATCATCTGACTGCGCCATGCCAGCCATCGGAAACGACGCGAGAATCACGATACCCACAACACCCACAATCCTTGGAATGCGCACATTTACCTCCTGATTAAAACGTTGAGGGGAACTTCAGCGATAGTAACCGTAAGCGGCCGTCAATCTATCTACACGGGCCGCCTGAGCCGCCGGCATAGCAAGACGGTCCACCGGGCACCCGGGCCGAGGCTGCGACAGTACGCAGCACCCCCTCGCCCCTAAAGTTGCGTGTGAAACCGCCGCTATCTGTCCCGACCCCTCGGAACCGAGCGTACGCCTCATGCCGGCACTGTTGCAGGGCGCTGTTCTCAGCGACCCCGGTGATGCCCTGCCCCAGCGGATCCTGCTGGTGGAAAACTCGCGCACGTTCACCAGCATGCTGCGCGAGGCGATCGAGCAGCGGCTGGAGCTGCCGGTCTCGGTGGCGACCAGCCTGACCGAGGCCGGGCGGTTGCTGGATGAGGAACAGGGCTGGTTCCTGGTGCTGACCGGGCTGGTACTGGCCGATGGCGACCGCGACACCGTGGTGGACTACTTCCTCTCGCGTGGGCTGCCCACGGTGGTGGTCAGTGGCGTGTACGACGAGGACCTGCGCAAGCGTGTGCTGCAGCAGCAGATCATCGACTACGTGCTCAAGAACACGCCCGGCAGCATCGATTATCTGGTGTGGCTGGTGCAGCGGCTGGAGCGCAACCGGCGCATCGCCGCGCTGGTGGTGGATGATTCGATGTCCGCGCGGAAGTACGCTGCCTCCTTGCTGCGCATGTACGGCCATGACGTATACGAGGCGGCCGACGGCGCTGCGGGACTCAAGGCGATCGAAGCGCACCCGGCCATCCGGCTGGCGGTGGTCGACCAGGAAATGCCCGGCATGGAGGGCGTGGAGTTCACCCGTCGCCTGCGCACGATGCGATCGCGCGACAAGCTCGCGGTGATCGGCATCTCCGGCAACACGGACCCTTCGCTGATTCCCCGCTTCCTCAAGAACGGCGCCAACGACTTCCTGCGCAAGCCTTTCTCACGCGAGGAATTCTTCTGTCGCGTGTCGCAGAACGTGGATCAGCTCGAGCTGATCGGCACCCTGCAGGACCTGGCGACCCGCGATTTCCTGACCGGCCTGCCCAACCGCCGCTGCTTCCTGGAGCAGAGCCAGCGCCAGCTGCCGCAGCTGCAGCTGGAGGGCGAGCAGGTGGCGGTGGCGATGATCGACATCGACCACTTCAAGCACATCAACGATACCCACGGCCACGAGGCCGGCGACGATGCGCTGCGCGCGGTGGCCGCTGCCGTGGCGGCGCATGCGCGCCATGAGGATCTGATCGCGCGCTTCGGCGGCGAGGAGTTCTGCCTGCTGGTGCCCGGCCTGGACGAGAGCCGCGCAGTGGCGTACTTCGAACAGCTGCGCCAGGCCATCGCGGCGCTGGAGGTGGACGTGGGACACGCCACACTGCACATGACGGTCAGCATCGGGCTGTGTTGCCTGCGCCCGCAGCACGACTCGCTGCACCGCCTGATCTCCGAAGCCGACCGGCAGCTGTATCTGGCCAAGGCTGGCGGCCGCAACCGGGTCCACTGCGCGACGGTCACCACGAACACACTGATCCGCGAGCCCGAACCGGTGCTTTGATCCAGATCAACGCGGCCGCCGGTTCGAGTGCCTAGAGTCGCCCCCAGTTGAACAGCGCGGGGAACGCACCATGGCACTTCTGGTCTGGCAGGACGATCTGAACATCGGCATCGATGTCATCGATCATCAGCACATGCGCATCGTGGAGATGCTCAACCACCTGCACGTCGCTCAGAAAAGCCTGGAGCGCCTTGCCGTGGCCGAGGTGATCGACGAGCTGGTGGACTACACCATGTCCCATTTCGCCTTCGAAGAAGAGCTGATGGAGGAAGCTGGCTATCCCTTCTGCTCGGCACACAAGCGCGTGCACGAGATTTTCGGTAAGCGTGTGAGCGAGTACCGGCTGCGCTTCCAGGCGGGAGAGGACATTACCGAAGAGCTGCGCACGATGCTCTCGCGCTGGCTGTTCAACCATATCCGGGGCGATGACAAGGCCTACGCGCCTCAGGTCAAACAACACCTCAACCAGTTTGCGCGCGAGCACCAGCAGGGCGGCTGGCTGGGCCGCACGCTCAAGCGGTTCTTCCGCTGATCAGCGGCCGCGCCGGCCCATCGCCAACAGGGCCACGATCGTAACCAGCGCGGTCACGCACAGGTAATAGCCTACCGCGACCAGGCCGTAACGTTCGGCCAGCCAGGTGGCCACGTAGGGCGCCGGGGCCGCACCGAGGATGCCGGCAAGATTGAACGACAGCGAGGCGCCCGTGTACCGCACCTGGACCGGGTAGATCTCGGCCAGGAAGGTGCCGCACGGGCCGTAGGTCAGGCCCATCAGGAACAGACCCAGCGACAGGAAGCCGAGCACCAGCCACGGGCTGCCGGACTGGAACAGCGGCGCGAACACGACGCCGAAGGCGAGGATCAGCCCGCTGGCCACGATCATCGTGCGGCGCGTGCCCCAGCGGTCGCCGTACAGCGCGGAGATCGGGATGCCGGCGGCGAAGAACAGGATGCCGACCATCTGCAGCAGCAGGAACTGCTCACGCGAGTAGCCCAGCACGGTGGTGCCATGGCCCAGGGTGAACACCGTCATCAGGTAGAACAGCACGAAGGTAGCGAACGCCCCCAATGTGCCCAGCACCAAGGTCAGCGGATGCTCGCGCAGCACCGTCCACATCGGCAGTTTGACCCGCTCGTTGCGGTCCAGCGCAGCCTGGAACTGCGGGGTCTCGTGGATGTTCAAGCGCACCCACAGGCCGATGCCGACCAGCAGCGAACTGGCCAGGAACGGCACGCGCCAGCCCCACTGCAGGAAATCGGCGTCGCTCATCGCACGGCCCAGCAGGAGGAAGATACCGGCCGAAAGCAGGAAACCCAGCGGCGCGCCCAACTGCGGGAACATCCCGTACCAGGCGCGCTTGCCTGGCGGTGCGTTTTCAGTGGCCAGCAGCACGGCCCCGCCCCACTCCCCACCCAGCCCCAGGCCTTGGCCGAAGCGGCACAGCGCCAACAGCGCAGGCGCCACCAGCCCGATGCTGGCATGCGTGGGCAGCAGGCCGATCGCCACGGTGGAGATGCCCATCGTGAGCAGCGCAGCAACCAGCGTCGCCTTGCGCCCGATGCGGTCGCCATAGTGACCGAACACCGCCGAGCCGACCGGCCGCGCGATGAAGGCCACGGCGAAGGTCGCCAGTGACTGCAGCATCGCCGCGCCATCGCTGCTCTCCGGGAAGAACAGGTGCGGGAACACCAGCACCGCCGCGGTGGCGTAGATGTAGAAATCGAAGAATTCGATGGTGGTGCCGATCAGGCTCGCCAGCAGGATGCGGCGGGGAGAGTTCACGACAGGGGCGACAGCAGGTGTGGACATCGGGTACGCAGAAGGAGGCAGCTGCCGGATTCTGCCACGGCCACCCCATGCCTGCCGCGATGGTTGCAGACGAGACTGTCAGCCTGTGACCCGGTCGGAGGCCTGCGCATCTGGCATCTTCCAGCTGATCGGCGCCTGGCCACCGGGCTACACGGTGGACCAGTGCCGCCTGACCCGGCAGCAGATCGACTATCTGCGCGACGCCGTGGATGAGATGGACCGCGACCTGCTGCGCGAGTCACTCATCCGTCAAGACCAGGACTGCTGACCGGCGTTACCCGCCCAGATGGATCCAGGTCGCCTTGAGTTCGGTGTACTTGTCGAAGGCGTGCAGGGATTTGTCGCGGCCGATACCGGACTGCTTGTAGCCCCCGAACGGCGCGGTCATGTCGCCGCCATCCCACTGGTTCACCCAGACACTGCCGGCCCGCAGTCCGCGTGCCACCCGATGTGCCCGGCCAAGGTCGCGTGTCCACACACCGGCGGCCAGCCCGTAGATCGAATCATTGGCCATGCGCAGTGCGTCGTCTTCGTGATCGAAGGTGAGCACTGACAGCACCGGCCCGAAGATCTCCTCGCGGGCGATGGTGTGCTGCGGATCGACCTCGTCAAATACCGTTGGCTCCACGTAGCTGCCACCGGGCACCACCTCCAGCCGCTTGCCGCCCAGCAGCAGGCGCGCGCCATCGGCCTCACCGCGTGCTACGTAATCCAACACGCGGCCTGGATGCGCCTCGTCGACCAGTGCGCCCATCGCGGCGTCCGGCTCGAAGGGATGCTGCGGCTGCATATGCCGGCCATGCGCCAGCACCCGTGCCACGAACGCGTCCTTGATCGAGCGCTGGACCAGTAAACGCGAGCCGGCCGTACACACCTCGCCCTGGTTGTAGAAGATCGCGGTGGCTGCCGCCTGCGCAGCTTTGTCCAGATCGGGCGCGTCGGCGAACACCAGGTTCGGGCTCTTGCCGCCGCACTCCAGCCAGGTGCGCTTGAGATTCGATTTCCCGGCGCACTGCAGCAGCCGGCGCCCCACGGCGGTGGAACCGGTGAACGCCAGTGCATCCACATCCATGTGCAGCGCCAACGGTTCGCCGGTGCGCTCGCCGTGGCCCGGCAGCACGTTGAACACACCCTCAGGCACACCCGCCTCGACCACCAGCGCCGCCAGACGGATGGCGCTCAGTGGCGAGCGCTCGGAGGGTTTGAGCACCACCGAATTGCCCGCCGCCAAGGCCGGCGCGATCTTCCACGAGGCCATCAGCAGCGGGAAGTTCCACGGCACGATCACTGCCACCACGCCCACCGGCTCGCGGGTGATCAGGCCCAGCGTGTCGAGCGCGGTCGGGGCGACCTCACCATACACCTTGTCCACCGCCTCGGCGGTCCAGCGCAGGCAACGCAACACGCCGGCCAGATCGCCCTGCCTCGCATCGCGCACCGGCTTGCCCATGTCCAGGGTTTCCAGCAACGCAAGCTCATCGGCATGCTGCTCGACCAGATCGGCCAGCCGCAGCAGTACCTGCTTGCGGTGCGAGGGTGCGGCCCGCGACCAGTCGCCGGCGTCGAAGCTGCGCCGCGCCGCCGCGACCGCACGGTCGACATCCACCGTATCAGCATCGGCCACCTGCACCAGGACGCGCCCGTCGATCGGGCTGACGCAGTCGTAGCGCGCGCCGCTGGCAGTATCGACGTAGCGCCCATCGATGAAGGCCTGACCCTGGAAGGTCAGTGCATCGGCCTTGCGCTGCCAGTCGTCGCGGGTGCGTGCGGTGGTCATCGGCATCATCCTCGCTCACTCATCCGGGTACGGCGGTTATACCCGCCACCGTCACGGGATGACGTGAGGCGAGTGCGATAAAGTCGTGACCATCGCGCCCCTGCGGAGTGCCTCATGCCTCTTCCCGAATCGTCGTTGTCGACCCTGTCCAGCAGTGTGCCGGCGGACCTGGAGGCGTACTGGATGCCATTCACCGCCAATCGCCAGTTCAAGGCGGCCCCGCGCCTGCTGGTGCGCGCCGAGGGCATGTATTACCACGATGTCGACGACCGTCCGATCCTGGACGGCGCAGCCGGCCTGTGGTGCTGCAACGCCGGCCATGCGCGGCCGCGGATCGTGCAGGCGATCCAGCAGCAGGCGGCCACGCTGGACTTCGCGCCACCCTTCCAGATGGGCTCGCCATTGCCGTTCGTGCTGGCCCAGCGCCTCGCCACGCTGGCACCAGCCAGCTTGAACCACGTGTTCTTCACCAATTCCGGCTCTGAAGCGGTCGACACCGCGATGAAGATCGCCCTTGCGTACCACCGCCTGCGTGGCGAGGGCCAGCGCACCCGCTTCATCGGCCGCGAAAAGGCCTATCACGGCGTCGGCTTCGGCGGCCTGTCGATCGGCGGCCTGCCCAACAACCGCAAAACGTTCGGGCCGTTGTTGGCCGGCAGCGATTTCCTGCGCCACACGCTGGATCTGGAGCGCAATGCCTTCAGCCCCGGCCTGCCCCGCCACGGCGCCGAACTGGCCGAGGATCTGGAACGCCTGATCGCGCTGCACGATGCGTCCACCATCGCGGCGGTGTTCGTCGAACCGATTGCCGGCTCGGCCGGGGTGATCCTGCCCGCACCGGGCTACCTCCAGCGCCTGCGCGAGATCTGCGACCAGCACGGCATCCTGCTGGTGTTCGATGAAGTCATCACCGGTTTCGGCCGGGTCGGCAACGCCTTCGCCGCACAGCGTTTCGGCGTCACCCCGGACCTGCTGACCCTGGCCAAGGGCCTGACCAACGGCGCGGTACCGATGGGCGCGGTGCTGGCCAGCGATGCGATCCACGGCGCGTTCATGCAAGGGCCGCCGGCCGCGATCGAGTTCTTCCACGGCTATACCTATTCCGGCCACCCGCTGGCCTGTGCGGCAGCGCTGGCCGCCTTGGATACCTACGCCGAGGAGCATCTGTTCGAGCGCGCCCTCGAGCTGGGTGACTACTGGCAGGACCGCCTGCACAGCCTGCGCGGGCTGCCGCATGTGGTCGACATCCGCAATTTCGGGCTGATCGGCGCGGTCGAGCTGATGCCCCGCAAGGACGCTCCGGGTGCCCGCGGCTACGAGGTGTTCGAGCGCTGCTTCCGCGACGGCCAACTGCTGGTGCGCTGCACCGGCGATGTGATCGCGCTGTCGCCCCCGCTGATCCTGGAGCGCGGCCACATCGACCGCATCGTGGACGTGCTGGGCGAGATGATCCGCGCCACCGGCTGAGTCTGAATCCACCGGCGACGACGGCGACCGCCCCGTTCCTTACAATGGTCGGTCACGTTTCGCTCGCGTACCGGATTGCATGGACATTGTCGTCAAAGAAGAACTCAAGGCCTACATCGACCCGCTGACGCAGGACGAGCACGACGCGCTGGAGCGCAGCATCCTCGCCGAGGGTTGCCGCGATGCGCTGGTGCTATGGGGCGAGGTGCTGGTGGACGGTCACAACCGCTACGGCATCTGCCAGAAGCACGGCCTGCCATTCCAGACGATCCAGAACACCCGCTTCCAGTCGATGGACGACGTCCACCTGTGGATGATCGAACAGCACCTGGGCCGCCGCAGCGTCTCCGATTTCCAGCGCGGCGTGCTGGCGCTGCGCAAGCGCGACATCCTGGCCGAGCGCCACCGCGCCGACCAGGCCCAGCTGCAGAAGGAAAGTGATGGCGAGATCAGCGGCCCGGCCGATGCCGGTGACGAGGACAACCCGCCATGGGCCGCCGCGCCGAAGGTCAGCCGCGCCGACATGGCGCGCGAAGCGCGCCTGAGCAGCAGCCAGGTGACGATGATCGAGCGCATCCACAAGCAGGCCGCGCCCGAACTGGTGGAAGCGGTCAAGACCGGGGTGATCTCGATCAGCGCCGCAGCCGCCGTGGCCGACCTGCCCGAAGACGAACAGCGCGCCGCGGCCGCCGCCGGCAAGGACGAGCTCAAGCAGGCCGCCAAGCGCGTGCGCGAGTCCAAGCGCAAGCCGCGCAAGCCCGCCCAGGAGGTGCTGCACAGTGCCGATGGCGACGCCGAGGCCGACCCCAGCCGCGCCGCCGAGATTGCTGACGCGCTCAACGCGCTGGGCGAAGGCCCGGCCGAGCTGCGCCAGCGCATCATCGCGCTGACCCTGGAGAACGACACCCTGCGTCAGCAACTGGCCGCGCTGCGCAAGCAGGTGCAGGACAGCGAGCTGGCCGACGCCTGATCCGGTGTAGTGCCGGCCGCTGGCCGGCAACGCGAACACACGTCGGATGCGAACGCCTGACGCCTGGTTGCCGGCCAGCGGCCGGCACTACCTGTTGCTCATGCCGGGGTCGTTAAACTGACGGGATGACGCCCACCTCCCCTCCCGACCCGCGCCGCGCCCAGCTGCGCCGGCTCAAACTGATCGCCCTGGCCATGCTGGTGGCGATGCTGGCCGGCTTCGCGGTCAGCCACTGGCACGGCGAACGCGGCATCTGGGCCTGGGTCTCGGCCTTCTGCGAGGCTGCGGCCGTCGGCGCGCTGGCCGACTGGTTCGCGGTGGTGGCCCTGTTCCGGCGCCCGCTCGGCCTGCCCATCCCGCATACCGCGATCATTCCCCGCAGCAAGGACCGCATCGCCGACAGCCTGGCGCTGTTCGTGCGCGACCAGTTCCTGGAACCGCAGGCGCTGCTGGCCCGGCTGCAGGTGTTCGATCCGGCCAGCCGCCTGGGCAGCTGGCTGGCCGAGCCCGCGCGGGCCCGCATGCTGGCCGACATGGCGCGCGGCTGGGCACTGCAGGCGCTGGACTTCCTGGATGAGGCCGCCGTCCGGCGCAGCATCCAGGGCTTTGTGATCCAGCAGCTGCGGCAGTGGAATGCGGCGGCCACCGCGGGCGAACTGCTCGGCCTGCTCACGGCCGACAACCGCCACCAGCGCGTGCTGGACGAAGGCCTGACCCGGATCAGCGAATGGCTGGGCAACGAGAAGGTCAAAGATCGCGCGTCCACGTTGATCGTGGGCTACATCCAGCGCGAGTGGCCCAAGCTGGCCAGCACGGTCAACTGGGTCAAACCGATCGATGAAATCGGCGACACCCTCGCTGAGCGCCTCGCGCATGCGGTGCTGGAAGAACTGCAGCAGATCCTGGCCCAGCCCGAGCATCCGCTGCGGCGCGATTACGAAACCTGGCTGAGCGATTACATCCAGCGGCTGCGCGAAGATCCGGCCCTGGCCGACAAGGTGGAACAGCTCAAGCAGCAGGTGATCGACCATCCGGCCGTGCAGGAATACGTTCAGGGCCTGTGGGCGCGCATCCACGCCAGCCTGCGCGCCGACCTGGCCAGCGAGGACTCCGCACTGGCCGGTCACCTGCGCCGCAGCCTGGCCTCCGTGGGCGAGGCGCTGCAGGCCGACCCGTCACTGCGCGAAGCGCTCAACCAGCACCTGATGGACGGTGCCGAGCGCCTGACCACGCGGCTGCGCAGCGGCGTGACCGAACACATCGCACAGACCGTCAAAAGCTGGGACGAACGCCATCTGGTCGAGCAGCTGGAATTGAGTGTTGGCCGCGACCTGCAGTTCATCCGCTTCAACGGCACCCTGGTCGGTGGTCTGATCGGCGTGATCCTGCATGCGCTGACGGTGTGGTTCCGCTGGTAACGCGATAACCGCAGCGGCGGCCGACGACGCTGGCGGAAACACCGCCAGCGTTGTTGGCTGCGTCACCCCGCGACCGCGCGCACTGCCGCCACCAGTGCGTCCATCTGCGCCGGTGTGCTGAAGATGCCCGGCGTCACCCGCAGGCAGGCGCCCGAGGCCAGCCCTTCGCGTGGCACCACGAATACGCCGGACTGCTTCACCATCCGCTGCGAGGTGGCCATGTTGTCGCGCATCGTGGTCTGTCCGCGCAGGCGGAAGGAGGCGATCGCACTGGACAGGCGGGGGTCATCCGAGCCGAGCAGCTGGAGGCGTTCGTCGCCGCGCAACGCGTCCATCCACTGATTGCGCAGGCGCAGCAGGCGCGCCCGCTTGTTGGCCACGCCGATGCGCTCGTGCAGGTCGAGTGCCGCCGGCAACGCCATGTAGGCCGCGAAGTTGACCGTGCCGGTGTGTACACGGGTACGGATGTCGTCGTGGTCCTCCTCGCCCATGTAAGGATCGAGGTCACGCACCCGCCCGCGGCGGACATACACCGCGCCGACCCCTACCGGCGCGCCGATCCACTTGTGCAGGTTGATCCCGATGAAATCCACGCCCAGCGCGCGCAGCGGCGTGTCCACCTGGCCGATGCCGTGCGCGGCGTCGAGTAGCACCTCCACGCCAGCCGCCCTGGCCAGTGCGGCGATCTCGGCCACCGGCAGCAGCATGCCGTTGCGGTGGTTGACGTGGGTCAGCAGCAGCAGGCGTACGCGCGGGTTGGCGGCCAGCGCGCGGCGGTAGGTCTCCACGATGCTGTCGTGGTCGAACGGCTCGGGCAGCGTGATCGCCACCGGCTGCACACCGCGCCGGGCCTGCAGCCACTGCATCGCGCTGATCATGCTGTCGTAGTCGGTGTCGGCGTACATCACCGCATCGCCCGGCGACAGCCCTCGGTAGCTGCCGATCAGCACCTGCATCGCCTCGGTGGCACCGCGGGTGAGCACGATCTCGTCGGTCTCCACACCCAGCACCTGCGCAAGACGCACGCGGGCCTGCTCAAACAGCGGCGGGAATCCGAGCCGCCCGAACCAGGCATTGCCGGCATTCACCGTGGCGGTGGCCTGCTGGTAGGCCTGCAGCACCGGGCGCGCCATCGCGCCCCAGTAGCCGTTGTCCAGCATCACGACCTCGTCGGTGAGGTCGTACAGCGCGCGGATCTGTGCCCACCAGCCTTCGTCGGCGGCCAGCTCGCCCGGCGTGCGCGTGCCCACTGCCGGCAGGGCCATCGGCTCAGCGCCCATGGCGGTCGCACCGGACAGTGCTGCGGCGACTGGCAGGGCCAGTGCGCCACGCAGCAGGTGTCGTCGTTGCCGGTCCATCAGTAACGGATCCGGTATTCGGCGTAGAGGTTGCGGCCGTCGGTGTCATACGGCGCGTTCCGCGAGTAGATCAGGCCACGGCTGGCCTGGAAGCTGGCCTCGTCGGGATAGCGGTTGAACAGGTTGTCCGCGCCGATCCGCAGCGTCTGCTGCTCGGTCACGTTCCAGCTCACCGCCAGATCGACGAAGCTCATCGCCCCGAAGCGCTGGAAGATATCGCCCGTGGCATTGCCCGAAGAGTCTGTCCATGCCCCGTAGTATCGCAGCTTGCCGAGCACGCTGAAGCGACCCCACGCATACGTGCTGCTCAGCGTGGCCTTCTGCCGCGGCAGGCGCTCTTCGAAGATGCGGCGCTGGCTGTCATTGGTCGCCACGCCGGTCGCGCCACTGTCGACCTGGGTCTGGTTGTAGTTGTAGCCCAGGGTGCTGCTCAGGCGGCCCGCGCCGAGTGCGGTGGTGTGACTGGCCACCACATCCACGCCGCGCGTGGTGGTGTCGAAATCGTTGGTGTAGAAACTCACCGAGGTATACGCCAGCGGGTTGGGCACGCCGGCCGGCACCGCGAACGAGGCCGACTGGCTGAAGCGGTCGGTGACCTTGATGTCGTACAGGTCCACCGAGCCGGAGAAGCCCAGGTCGTTCTTCCAGGTCAGGCCGAGCGAGGCGGTGCGCGATTGCTCCGGCTTGAGCGGTTGGGCACCGAGCTGGATCGCCAGCGGATCGCTGGGCGACAGGCGGCCGGTGGTGAACACCTGCAGGGTCACGGTATCCAGGCCCTGCTGGGTGCTCTGGGTGTACAGCTGGCCCGGCGTAGGCGCGCGGAAGCCGGTGGAAACCGAACCGCGCACGGCCAGGTCAGGAGTGAGCTCGAAGCGGCTGGAGAGCTTGCCGTCCACGCTCTCACCGAAGGCCGAGAAGTGCTCGTAGCGTGTGGCCGCGCCGACCGTCCAGCGCGCGGTCAACGGCGCTTCGACATCGATGTACGCCGCGCGGCTGCGCTGGCTCCAGCGCCCGGCATTGGCCGCGCTGAAGCCCGGGGCACCGTTGGCGCCGCCGGCCAGGCCGGTCACCGCTCCGGCGCCGATCGCATAGGAGGCCGGGTCGCCGGCATCCACGCCGTAGGTTTCCTCACGCGTTTCCGCACCGAAGGCGATGTTGATCGGTGCGGCCAGCGCGCTGACCGGGAGCGAGTAGACGATATCCGCGTTGAGGTTCTTCTCCTCCTGCGAAAGGCGGCCGAGGTAAAACGAGGTAGGGCTGTCCGGACCGAGCGAGGCGTTGATCGAATTGCCCAGCGTGTAGTCGATGCGGTTGCGCCCGTAGGAGCCGCTCACATCCCAGCGCCATCGTTCGCCCCAGTAGCCGCGCAGACCGAGCACGCCCTGCAGGTCGTCCTGTTCGTTGCCGTATTTCGGGCTGAAGCCGGTCGGGTACAGGCTGCGCGCATCCCAGCCGGGGAACACACGGCTGCGGTTGTAGACCGAGGCGGTGCCATCGGGATTGCGCCAGTTGAAATCACTGACGCCCTCGCCGTGGCCGTACAGACCGAAGCCGTACAGATCGACGCTGTCATTCAAGGCCAGGTCGAGGTTGAAACCGAAATGGCGGTTTTCCAGGTCCGGCTGGCCCCAGCGCTGCACGGGATCGGGCACGACCAGATCCGGATGAGCGTTCTGGAAGGCGATCGCATCGGCGCGCTGGCGGCTGCGCGAGGTCGCATCGGATTTGTCCCAGTCCGCGAACAGCGACAGGCTGCCCTTGTCACCCAGCGCGAAGCCGTGCCGGCCGCCGATCTTGCGACCGGTCCCGTCGCCTTCGCTGTATTCGGACAGGCCCACCGACAGTTCCCCGCCGACGCGGTCATCCAGGATGATGTTGATCACCCCGGCGATGGCGTCCGAGCCGTACTGCGCCGACGCGCCATCACGCAGCACTTCGATGCGCTGGATCGCATGCACCGGAATCTGCGCCAGGTCCGGGCCCTGCGCACCGCGCGCGCCCAGCAGCGCCGAACGGTGGAAACGCCGGCCATTGACCAGCACCAGAGTCTGATCCGGCGAGAGACCGCGCAGTGTGGCCGGCCGCACGAACACGAGGCCGTCGTTCATCGGCATGCGCTGGACCACGAACGACGGCACCAACTGGGCCAGCACGTCGTTGAGGTCGGAAGACTCGATCGCCTGGATCTCTTCCTGCGAGAACACGTCCACCGGGGCCAGCGTGTCGAACTGCGTGCGGTTGCTGCCGCGCGTGCCGGTGACGATCATCGTGTCCAGGGTGGCGGGGGCGGCGGCAGTCCCTGCCGGGGCGGCCTCGGCACGCGCATCGGCGGCCGTGGCGAAGGTGAGAAGGGACGACACCGCTACAGCAAGCACACAACGATTCACAGACGACTCCGCAAACGAACAGATGAGGGATGCCGCGACGGCGTGTCACGACATCCTCACAGTCTGTTGACGCGATATTGCCCCGCAGTGACACGCAGGCGACGGTCTTCTCGCCCGCCGCACATACGCCAGCGAACGGCGTTTACCAGCCCCGGACACCGACCTGGCGCTTGTCTAACGAAATGATAATGACTATCATTCACTGATCGGCTGTACGCTTGGTCAATCGGCGCCCGGATGCACCATGCCTTCCCCGCGCAACGCCCCGTGTACACCCCCTGATCCGCTCTGCCTTGCCTGCCCTGCTTCCTCTGGCAGCGTCGCTGCGCGTTCGTGCTGTCGCCTTACTGCGACGCGCAGTGAACACGGCCAGGGATGGCCACTATTGCTCGTCACCGGCTGCGGCCGGTGATGCCCGTTTCCCCGATTGATCAGCAGGTTTCCGTGGACAGCACGCCGCACGCCAGCGCCAGGTTCAACCGTCTTGGTTCCTTCTTCACCCGCCCCTGGCTGGGTGTGTTGTCACGTTCGCTCGCCGCGATCTTCGGCGGCTACGCACTGGCCGCCACCTGCTCGATGTTCTTCGCCGTCGCCCTGCCGATCGCGCGTGGGCAAGCCGTGCTGACCGGGATGATGGTGGCGATCGTGCTGTGCGCCTGCGCGGCGCTGTGGGCGTTCGCTACCCGTACCGCGCTGCGCGCCTGGGTCGGCATCCTGATCCCGACCGCGCTGTTCTGGCTCGGCACCCGGCTGCTGCAGGGGGTCGCATGAAGAACGGATTCCGCCAGTCAATGGCCTGGCTGCACACCTGGACCGGCCTGCTGGTGGGCTGGCTGCTGCTGCTGATTTTCATGGCCGGCACGGCCAGCTATTACCGCGAGGAAATCAGCCGCTGGATGCGCCCGGAGCTGCCGCGCAGCAGCGTCACCGCCGACGTGGCGGCCGAACGCGCCCTGACCTTCCTGCAGCACAAGGCCCCGCAGGCCGAGAGCTGGAACGTCACCCTGCCCGACCCGCGCAACCCGGCGATGCGCATGTTCTGGCGCAACCCCGAATCGATGGTCAAGCCGCCGGTGGAAGGCGAGCGTCGCCGCCGCGGCGGTGGCCGCTTCGGCGATGCCACCGTCGATCCGAACACCGGCGAGGAGATCGCCGCACGCGAAACCCGCGGCGGTGACTTCTTCTATCGCCTGCATTTCGACCTGCACTACATCCCGGTGTACTGGGCGCGTTACCTGGTGGGCTTCTGCGCGATGTTCATGCTGGTGGCGATCATCACCGGCGTGATCACGCACAAGAAGATCTTCAAGGACTTCTTCACCTTCCGCCCGGAAAAGGGCCTGCGGTCGTGGCTGGATTTCCACAACGTCAGCGCGGTGATGGCGCTGCCGTACCACGCGATGATCACCTATACCGGGATCGTCACGTTGATGTTCATGTACCTGCCATGGGGCGTGAGCGTGGCCTATCCCAAGGATGAGGAGGCGTTCTTCAGCGAGGCCTTCGCGCGCCTGGCCGAGATCGATACCCCGGCGGAAGGACGCGCCGCACCCCTGCCCATCCAGCAGTTGCTGGACAGCGCACGCGCCGAATGGAAGGGTGCCGATGTGGCCGGCTTCACCCTGTACCACCCGGGTGCGGCGAACGCGATCGTGGACATCACCCAGCGCGATGGAAAGCGGCTGTCGGTGGATACCCCGTCGCTGCGCTTCAATGCGATCACCGGCCAGTTGCTCGAGGCCAGCCCGGCCTCGGGCGGTGCCACCCAGACCCGCGGCGTGATGTACGGCCTGCACCTGGCGCGCTTCGCCGATTGGGGCCTGCGTGCGCTGTTCTTCCTGTCCGGGCTGATCGGCTGCCTGATGGTCGCCAGTGGCGTGGTGCTGTGGGCGGTGAAGGAACGGCCGAAGCATGCCAAGTCCGGCAAGACCGGCTTCGGCCTGCGCCTGGTCGATGCGCTCAACATCGGCGCGGTGGCCGGCCTGCCGATCGCCTTCGCCACCTATTTCCTGGCCAACCGTCTGCTCCCGGTCCAGATGGCCGAGCGCTCCTCTGCCGAGGTCAATGCGTTCTTCTATGCCTGGGCCGCCGCGTTGCTGGCCGGTTTCCTCTGGCCCAAGCGGATGATGTGGACGTGGCAGCTGTATCTGGGCGGCGCGCTGTTCGCCCTGATTCCGGTGGTCAACGCAGTCACCACGCATGCGCACCTGGGCATCACCCTGCGCACCGGTGACTGGGTGCTGGCCGGGTTCGATCTGACCATGCTCGCCTTCGGCGCGATGCTGGCCTGCTGCGGCCATCGCATGCGGCGCTGGCAGCCCCCGTTGAGCGCGGCCGAGAAGAAGCGCCGCCAGCAGGCGGCCGCCGCAGGAGCCACGGCATGATGCTGCTGGCGATCACGCTGACCTTCTCGGCGTTCACTGCGTTGTCGCTGGCCATGGACAAGCACCAGCTGGAGCTGCACGGCAAAGCCGGCGCCAGTCCCGCGCGCATGCGGGTATGGCGCTGGGCGGGCTGGACGCTGCTGACCGTCGCGTTCGCGCTGTGCGTGCTGGACCACGGCTGGGCGATCGGCCCGGTGCTGTGGCTGGGTGCGATGACGATCAGCGGAGTGCTGATCGCGTTCGGGCTGTATCCGTATCGCCCGCGCTGGATCGCGCCGCTGGCGTGGGCGTTACCGGTGGTCGGGCTTGCGGTGGCGCTGGTCGCGCGCTGAGGGAGCAGCTTCGCAGCCGCATCGCGATCACCGATCAGGGCACCAGTGAAAACATGTGCGCGGCGACAGGACGGCCGTCGATGACCAGTCGGTTGCGCGCCACGCCCTCGCGCAGGGCGCCGGCCTTCACCGCCACCCGTTCGCTGGCGAGGTTGCCCACGGCCACGACGATCTCTACCCGATGCAGGCCCAGCGGCCCGAATGCCTGGACGGACAGCGCCTGCACGACGCGGGGCGCCACGCCTTGGCCTCGGCACGACTGCCGCACCCAGTAGCCCAGATTGCAGAACCGGGGGTCGTACTGGATCTTGTTCAGTCCCGCGCCGCCGACCAAGGCGGCCGTGTTCTGGTCGAAGATTCCGTACTCGCAGGCGGTGCCTGCTGCCCAGCCGTCCCGGCAGGCCTGGAACCACGCCAGCGCCTGCTCGACGCGGTAGTCGACCGAACTCCACGGCATCCAGCGCCGCATGCCCTCGGCCGATTCACGCACCGCCGCCGCAAAGGAGGCGGCGTCGGCATCCTCGAACGGACGCAGCAGCAGTCCGTCGGCGTAGAGCTGGCTGTCGTCCATGTCAGCCCCCTCCCGTCAGGCGCCGTAGCGGCGCAGTTCCCATGCGCGGTGGATGCGCGGGTTGCGTTCGAAGTCCGCCCCGATGGTCTCGGGCGAAATCTCCTTGCACTCCGCGAATTCCCTGATCGCTTCGTCGTCCAGCTTGAAGCGGCGGAAGTTGTTGGAGAAATACAGCACGCCTTCCGGGCTCAAGCGGGCCACGGCCGCACGGAGCAGGCGCACGTGTTCGCGCTGGATGTCGAAGTCATCGGCGCGGGCGGAGTTGGAGAACGTCGGCGGATCGCAGAAGATCACGTCGAAGCGGTGACGTTCGGCTTCCAGCCACGCCAGCGCATCGGCCTGGATCAGCTGGTGCTGGCTGCCGCCCTTGCCGTTCAACGCGAGATTGTCGGCGCACCACTGCAGGTACGTGCCGGACAGATCCACGCTGGTGGTGGTCGCGGCACCGGCCACGGCGGCCTGCACCGAGGCGACACCGGTGTAGCAGAACAGGTTGAGGAAACGCTTGCCCTGGGCTTCCTGCGCCATGTGCCAGCGCAGCGGACGGTGGTCCAGGAACAGCCCCGTGTCCAGATAATCGAACAGATTCACGCGCAGCAGCGCCTCGTTCTCGCGCACCAGCACGAACTCGCCGCGCTGCTCGAAACGACCGTACTTGCTGCCGCCCTTGCCACGCTCGCGCGACTTCAGCGCGACCTGCTCGGCCGGCACCTGGAAGACCTCGCGCGCGGCAGAGAGCAACTCGTTGCGGCGGCGACGCACATCCACATCCGGAATGGTCGCCGGGGCTGCGTATTCCTGCACATGCAGGAACGTGCGGCGGGCACCGCCGTCTTCTTCATAGACATCGATGGCGGCCGCGTACTCGGGCAGATCGGCATCGTAAACGCGGTAGCAGGTGATGCTCTCGCGCGCCCGCCACGTCTTGAACTTCTTGATGTTCTTGCGCAGGCGGTTGGCCACCATCTGCGCGCCTTCGCTGAGCTCGCGCGGCTGGCCGGCGTTCTCGCGCTGCGGCACCGCGATCGGGTCGCAGACGATCAGCGCACACTCGATGGCACCGTTGAACAGCTGGTACTTCTTGTTGGCGCGCAGGCCGGTGGCGAAAGCCAGGTCGGCGCTGCCGCACAGCAGGCTGGCACGCCACTGCGGCACCGCACGCTTGAGCGCGTCGCCGAGGCGGCGGTACAGCAGGGCATCGGCGGCCAGACGCTCGTCGTACGGCGGGTTGCAGACCACGCACCCGGTTTCCTGCAGCGGCACCTGCACATCGGCCACGTCGCGCACGCCGAACCAGATCGCATGCGAGACGCCAGCGGTCTCGGCATTTTCCTTGGCCGCGCGGATCGCATGCGGGTCGATATCGCTGCCGTGGATGACCTGCTTGAGCGCACCGCGGCCGGCTTCTTCGCGCGTGCGCGCTTCGGCCATCAGGGTGTTCCAGCTCTCGCGGTCAAAGCCCAACCAGCGGCTCGGCGGGATGCTGCCGTGGCGCTGCAGGCCCGGGGCGACGTCGGCGGCCATCAGCGCACCTTCGATCAGCAACGTGCCGCTGCCGCACATCGGGTCGAGCAGGCCACCGCCTTCCCTGTGGATCTTCGGCCAGTTGGCGCGAAGCAGCACGGCAGCGGCCAGGTTTTCCTTCAGCGGCGCTTCGTTCTGCGCCATGCGCCAGCCGCGGCGGTGCATCGGGCCACCGCCGAGATCGATCGAGATCGTGGCCCGGCCCTTGCGCAGCGACAGGTTGATGCGCACGTCCGGGAACTCCACGTTCACCGACGGCCGCTCCAGGCCCTGCGCGCGCAGGCTGTCGACCACGCCATCCTTGACCCGCTGCGCGGCGAAGCGCGCGTGCGTGATCTCGGTACCGGACACGTGCGCGTCCACCGAGAGGGTCAGCTCGGGGCTGATGTGCTGCTCCCACGCCATCGCCGAGACGCCCTGGTAGAGCGATCCCTCGTCCGGGCACTCGAACTCGGCCAGCGGCCACAGCACCCGGCTGGCCAGGCGCGACCACAGCACCACGCGCTGCGCCTGCGCCAACTCGCCCTCGGCATTGACGCCGGAAATGGTGGCGGTGGCCTTGTCCAGGCCGAGCGCCAACAGTTCGTCGGCGAGCAGATACTCCAGGCCCTTGGCGCAGGAAACAAAGAATTTCACGGAATCGGTATCGCAGGTCAGCGGAGAGGGGGTGCCCACGGGCACGGCAAGCAGCCGGACACGGGGTCCGGCGGGCCATTGTACGTGAGGTGGGCTGGAACGCCCGGTTACAGCGAGGCCAACAGTTCCTCGAAGGCCCGGCTCGAGGCCTCGACGTGGTCGGTCAGGCGGTGCCCGTCGTCCACCATCAACAGGCGCGCCGAGCGGGCCTGGGCCCAGGCGATCACCTCGGCCGGCGGGATCAGCTCATCGTGCCAGGCGTGGACCACGCTGGTCGGCACGCGGGCGGCATCCAGCGCCGGCATCGGTCCCATCCGGGTCGGCGGCACCATCAGGAACAGGCCCTGGACCGGCACCTGCAGCGAGGCGACGGCCGAGATGTACGAGCCGAGACTGGAGCCGGCCAGCACCACCGGGCCCTGCGCGGCGCGGGCGGTGGCCAGGGTGACCAATCGCTGCAGGCGGGCACGCACATCGCCCAGGCTGCTGATTTCGCGCTGGGCGTCCAGATCGGTGTAGTCCGGGCGCTCGTGGGTCCAGCCCAGGCGCTCGGCCACCTCGGCCAGGGCGGTCACCTTGATGGCGTCCGGGCCGCTTTCAAAGCCATGGGAGAGGATGCAGTGGCCGCGGCTCATGCGCATACCACGCGGGAATCGATAGGAGCGTTCATGCCCAAATGCTAGCATCGCCGCATGCCCGACCGCGCCCCGCCCGCCATCGATGCACAGCCCCTGCCCTACCAGGACAGGCTGCTGGCCCGCACGCGCGACGAGATCGATCTGGTGGTCATCCACTGCACCGAACTGCCGGACCTGGCGATGGCACGCGAGTACGGCGAGCGGGTGCTGTACGACAGCGGCACCGGCAACAGCGGGCACTACTACATCGACCGCGACGGGCGCATCGTCCAGTACGTGTCCCTGGACCGCGTCGCGCATCAGGTCAGTGGCTATAACCCGCGCTCGATCGGCATCGAACTGGTCAACACCGGACGCTACCCACACTGGTGGGATTCCCGCCACCAGGCGATGGACGAGCCCTATCCGGATGCGCAGATCGCGGCGCTGATCGACCTGCTGCAACACCTGTGCGGGACGCTGCCGGCACTGGCGCATATCGCCGGCCATGAGTGGCTGGATACGCGCGAGGAAGTGGCCAGCGACGATCCGGAGCGGCGGGTGCCACGCAAGCGCGATCCGGGGCCGATGTTCCCGTGGCCACGCGTGCTGGCGGCGGTGCCGCTGCAGGAACTGCGTGGGTGATGATCAGCCGGTGGCGACGGGGCGCGACGGGTCGCTGACCCAACCGCTCCACGAATCGGCATAGACGCGTGCCCCTTCCAGCCCGGCGGCTTCCATCGCCAGCAGCAGATGGCAGGCGGTCACGCCGGAGCCGCACATCAGCACGACCTCGTCCGGTGCATGCGTGCCGAGCAGCGGCTGCAGTGCGGCGCGAAGATCGTCCGCAGGGCGAAGCCGCCCGTCGTGCACGTTCAACGCGAACGGACGGTTCACCGCGCCGGGCACATGGCCGGCGACCGGATCCAACGGTTCCACTTCGCCACGGAAGCGTTCACCGGCCCGCGCATCGATCAACCAGCCCGGGGCGTGCTTCAATCGCGCCTGCACCTCCTCCACCGAGGCGATCCGGCTGCGGTCGAAACGCCCGGGGTACGGCGGCCACGTGGTCACCTGCGGCAGCTCCGCCGTTACCGGCAGGCCAGCGGCCTGCCAGGCGGCGAAGCCACCATCAAGCACCCGCACCTGCACATGCCCGATCAGCCGCAGCAGCCACCACAGGCGCGCGGCGGCCATGCTGCCGTCGCCCGCTTCGTAGACCACGACCTGCGTATCCGGCCCGATGCCCCACTCGCCCAGGCGGGCGGCGAATGCATCATTGTCCGGCAGCGGGTGCCGGCCATGGCCGGTGCGGCCGAGATCGGACAGATCCCGGTTGAGATCGGCGTACAGCGCGCCGGGCACATGGCCCTGCGCGTACAGCTGTGCACCGGCGTGCGGATCGGCCAGCGAGAACCGTGCGTCCATCACCCGCAACGCGGGCGAGGCACTGGGCGTCGCACGTGCATCCATGAGGCGCGTCGCACCCTGATCCATAACGTGTGCAAGGGTGGCGACATCGATCAGCGGCGTGGTCATGCGGTCTGCTCCAGGCGGCGACGCAGGTTGTAGAGAATGGCGGCGGTCGCGCCCCAGATCCGCTGCCCGGGCCAGCCGTACTCGAGTACGTGACGGATGCGCCCGCGATGGTCGATCTCGACGTGGTGCAGGTTGGCCGGATCCATCAGGTAGGAGAGCGGCACCTCAAACACTTCGGCAACCTCACCCGGCTCGGGCACGGCCACGAAGGCGGGATCGATCACGGCCACCACCGGCATCACCCGGTAGCCGGTAATCGTCACGAACGGATCCAGATATCCGAGCACCTGCACCTGGTCCTGTTTGAGTGCGATTTCCTCATCACTTTCGCGGATCGCAGCAGCGACCGCATCGCGGTCCTCCGGCTCCATGCGACCGCCGGGAAAACCGACCTGCCCGCCATGATGGCGCAGCGTATCGGTCCGCCGGGTCAGCAGTACCTGGGCGCCGCCCTCGCGCGGAATGATGCCGGCCAGCACGGCCGCTTCAACCGGGGGGCCGGGCGGTAACAGATCGATCAGTTCGCTGCGGTTCCAGCCATCGCCGGGCGGCGGCTGGTCCAGCGGATGCAGCGCGCGCAGCAGGCGCTCATGTTCGGCCAGCGAACCGCGCAGGGATTGCCGCAGTTGTTCGCGCAGCGGCAGTGTGTGCTGCATCACGTGATGCTGTTCGGGTCGACTCATGGTTCGCCAGCGGGTGATTTCATCCATGGTGCGCAGGCAACCCGTGCAGACACCGGCGCGGTCCAGTGCGCAGATTCCGGTGCAGGGAGTGGGCACGGCATGCGGGGAATGTTCCATCGATTGGACCGCTCAACAGTAGCGCGATTGCACGGAAACGAAAAACGCGCCGGTGTTTCCACCGGCGCGTTCTTGATGTTGCAGCAATTACTTGACGCTGACGAGCTTGATTTCGAACTGCACCGCGACGTTCGGCGGGAACGGCGTGCGCGGATCGGCACCATAGGCCTGATCCGGCGGCAGCGTCACTTCCCACTTGGAGCCGGCCGGCATCTGCAGCAGGGCTTCACGCATGGCCTTCATTTCGACTTCGCTGACCTTGATGCCCGGAATCTGCTGCGCCGGACGTGCTTCGGCCGGACGGGTGCCGAACGGGTACGGACCGGCCACTTCCAGCTGCACGGTGCTGGCCTGGGTCGGCTTGGCGCCCTTGCCGGCTTCGATCACGCGGTACTGCACGCCGCTCGGAAGCGACTGCACGCCGGCCTTGGCCTTGTTGGCGGCCAGGAACTGGGTGCTCTTGGTCTTGTTTTCGGCGGCAGCCTTGTCGTACTCAGCCTTGGCGGCCTGCGCACGACCCTGCTCACGCTTCTGGAAGGCTTCGACGGCGGGCTTCAACTGCTCGGCCGTGATCGACGGCTGCTTCTTGGCGTAGGCATCCTGCAGGCCCTTCACCACCGAGTTGATGTCCAGCTGCTCGCCGCGTGCGGTGAGTTCAGCCAGGTTGTTGCCGTAGTCGTAACCGAAGTAATAGCTCAGCTTGCCCTTTTCGGACGAAGTGTCCTGGGCGAAGGCATTGCCCGTCAGGGCCAGGGCCGCGACGGCGACCGCGATAGAACGCAACTTCATCAAACTTTTCTCCAGGGGTGGTAACTCAGGACGCGTTGGGCCGCCCTGAGGCGACGGGTTAGGATAGCCGCCGCAACGTTGAACCGCCACTAACGACGCAGGCTCTGACCTGACTTCGTTTCAAGAGTTCAACAATCACTTTTTTTTAACGTTTTCAGGAGTCCTGCCGTGGCCGACGCCCTTATCTCGATTATGGACGATGCTGCCGTGCGCACCGTGACGGTCAACCGCCCGGACAAACTCAACGCCCTGAACCGGGCGACCCTGGAAGCCCTGGATACCGCGTTCTCGGAGGCCGCCGCGAACCCGGCCGTGCGCGTGGTTGTGCTGACCGGCGCAGGTCCCAAGGCCTTCGTGGCCGGGGCCGACATCGCTGAAATGAACGGCCTGAGCGCGGTTCAGGGTCGTGATTTTTCCTTGGTCGGCCAGCAATTGATGCGCCGCATCGAACGCATGCCCAAGCCGGTGATCGCCAAGATCAACGGATTTGCGCTGGGCGGTGGGCTGGAACTGGCCATGGCCTGCCACCTGCGGGTGGCCGCGGAGACCGCCCGGATGGGGCAACCGGAGATCAATCTGGGCCTGATTCCTGGCTTTGGCGGCAGCCAGCGGCTGCTGCGCCTGTGCGGCCGCGCCGCCGCGCTGGAGCTGTGCCTGCTGGGCGCCCCGATCACCGCCGCGCGTGCCGCGCAACTGGGCATCGTCAATGAGGTGGTTCCGGCTGCGGAACTGGATGCCCGCGTGCGCGCACTGGCGTCGCAATTGGCCTCGGCCGCGCCTCTCGCGCTACGCGGCATCCTCGATGCGATCCATATCGGCGGCGAGTGTCCGCTGGGCGAAGGCCTGGAGTATGAAAGTGCGCAGTTCGGCCTGATGTTCGCCACCGAGGACATGCGCGAAGGCACCAGCGCGTTCCTGGCGCGCCGCCCGCCGGTGTTCCAGAACCGCTGAGCCATGTCGCCTTCCGAAACCGCTTCGCCGGCGCAGCTGCTGGCACTGATCCTCGATGATCAATGGGATGCCGCGCTGGCGGCTGGGCTGATGGACTACGTCCCGCAGCCGGGCGACGAGCAACTAGTGTCCGACCATCCCGAACTGCCCCTGCGCCTGCAGAATGCGCAGCAGCAGTTGCAGCGCGCCTGGGCCGCACGCGAGCGCTACCGCCAGCGCCAGCAGCGGCTCGCACGCCGCGCCGCCGAGCGCGATGCACGCCGCGCACCGCCCCCCACACCGGAGATCCAGAAACCCGCCCTGCCCTCGGCCGCTGCCGCGATCCTCGCGCGCGCCAAGGCCAAGGCCGCGGGCCGCACGTCCTGATGGCTACGATGAACAAACCCGCCGCACGCACCGCGCGCATGCCCAAGGCCGAGGTGATCGAAATGTTCACGCGCCTGCGCGAACTCAATCCGCACCCCAGGACCGAACTCGAGTACAGCTCGCCGTTCGAGCTGCTGGTAGCCGTCACGCTGTCCGCGCAGGCCACCGACGTGGGCGTGAACAAGGCCACGCGCAAACTGTTCCCGGTCGCCAATACCCCGCAGGCGATCCTCGCTCTCGGTGAAGACGGCTTGAAGAAGTACATCGCCACCATCGGTCTTTACAACGCCAAAGCGAAGAACGTGATTGCGGCCTGCGCGATGTTGGTGGAACAGCACGGCGGCGAAGTGCCGCGCGATCGCGCCGCGCTCGAGGCGCTGCCGGGTGTCGGTCGCAAGACTGCCAATGTCGTGCTCAACACCGCGTTCGGTGAACCGGTGATGGCGGTGGATACCCACATCTTCCGCGTTTCCAATCGCACCGGCCTGGCGCCGGGCAAGGACGTGCGTGCGGTGGAGGATCTGCTGGTCAAGGTGATCCCGGCCGAGTTCCTGCTCGACGCGCATCACTGGCTGATTCTGCATGGCCGTTACGTGTGCAAGGCACGCAAGCCGGACTGCCCGCAATGCGTGATCCGCGACCTGTGCCGTTTCAAGGAAAAGACCGCCGCCTGAACGGGGGGCGGACTGCCATATGGACGCAACCCGCCGGTCATCTGCGCCGGGCATCAATAGCAGCCCCTGACGCCGCTTGGGATGCGGGCGATGACGGTTTGTCCGAAACTGTCACATTTACGCAATCTTCACTAATTAGCCTGCGCAGCATCTTCCCACCTGCCTGCAAGGCTCCTTCCATGAAACTGCATCGCCAACTTCTTACTGCGGCCGTGGCGGCTGCGCTGTTCGTTCCGGCCGCTCACGCTGAAGTGGCCATTGATGTGATCGGCGGTTCGGAAATCACGTTCGAAGGCCTGGTCCAGGCTGACGGCAACTGGTTCGACAACGATGTGGCCGACCTCAACGGCGGCGATGCGGCCAACGGCAAGAACAGCGAATTCGAGCTGCGCCGTGCCGAGCTGGTGCTCAAGGGCAAGGGCCCGGGCAACGTGGAATGGGTGGTGGGCTACGACGCCAAGGCCGACAAGTTCCTGGACACCAACCTGAAGTACAAGCTGGCCGGCAACGCCAACCACTTCGTGCAGTTCGGCCAGTTCAAGCAGCCCAACAGCCTGGAAGAACTGTCCAGCACCAAAAACAACGACTTCATCTCCAAGGCCGCGGTCACCAACACCTACGCCGTGGCCCGTCGCCTCGGTGGTGCGTACAGCATCGGTGACAACAACTGGTCCGTCACCGCCAGCGCCTTCGGCCGCGAGCTGACCCGCAACCTCGCCCATGGCAGCGGCTACGGCGCGCGCGGCACCTGGGCCCCGATCAATGAAAAGGGCCAGGTCCTGCACTTCGGCCTGAGCTACGTCGACTACGACACCGACGCCGACACGTTGCGGGTGCGTGCCCGTCCGAACGCCGATCTGGCCACGGTGCGGCTGGTGGACAGCGGCAACCTGGTTGATACCGACCGCGTCAGCACGATCGGTGCCGAAGCGATGTACATCGGCGGCCCGTTCAAGGCCCAGGCCGAGTACTACACCAGCAAGGCCAAGCGTTACACCCGCGACAACTACACCAGCGACGGCTACTACGTCAGCGGCCTGTGGAACATCACCGGCGAAACCTGGGGTTACAAGGGCGGCACCCCGACCACCGGCCTGCCGGACGAGCCGGGTCGTGGCATGTGGCAGCTGGGTGCACGTTACGACCACATGGACCTCAACGACGGCAACCTGCGCGCGAACCCGGTGGCCGGTCGCGCGCCGATCGTCGATGGCGTGCTGGGCGGCAAGATGGACATCTGGACCGTGGGCGTGAACTACTACTGGCGCTCCAACACGAAGTTCGCGCTGAACTACGTGATGGTGGACAGCAAGAAGTACAGCTCCACCGCCCGTACCTTCGTCAACGACGACCCGAATATCCTCGAAGCGCGCCTGCAGTTCTTCTGGTAAGTCCTGCAACACGCGTGTGACACAAAGGCGCAGCTTCGGCTGCGCCTTTTTTCGTGCCCCATCGGGGGGGGCTACACCCATGCGCGGGTATGCTGGGGCGCCCTTTGCCCCCATGGATGGAACCTGATGCGTATCGCACTGTCGCTGTTGCTGGCCGCCGCCTGCGGTGCCGGCGCCCTGCCCGCCCAGGCGCAGGACTGTCATGATGCCCAGGCGGCCGCGCAGGAGGCCTACGTGGTGCGGGCGGACAATGCGCTGCCCGATCGCCCCGGCTACAGCCGTGACACTGCCGCCAGCGTCTGCCGGCGTTGGCCGGCACGCCCGGAGTTGACCCTGGTGGCCACGCCGGTCTGGCGCGACGGCGGCGACCACGACGCCCGCGATGGCGACGTGGAGGTGCTGGTGATCGACAGCGACACCCTCGCCACGCGCGCGTGGACGGTGCTGTCCGGCGCACTCGACAGCGACGCGGTCTTCTTCGACGGGATGCGCCTGGATACCGCGCGCTACCAGCTTGCGCCGGACACCCTCGCGTTCGGCCTGCGCGTGCAGCGGCGCAATGGTTCCGGGCCCAATCCTTTCAGCGAAGAACAGTTGCATCTGCTGGCGGTGCAGGCAGACACGCTGCGCACGCTTGGCCCACCGATGGTGCTGCGTCGTTTCCAGGCCGAGTGGGACACCCGCTGCGCGGGTGAATCCATCGACGTATCGCGCACCGTCGCCGTGGGGCCCACGGGCAGACACGGCTTGGCCGACCTCATCCTGCGCGAACGCCGGGTCACCACGCACAGCTGGATGGACGGCGAGCAGTGCCGCGACCAGGACACGCCGGTGGACGCACAGCGCCACGTGCTGCGTTATGACGGGCGCCGTTATGCGGTTCCGGAGGCCCTGCAGCCGTTGTGACGCGCATCCCAGGATGCATGTCACAAGGCAGTCATATGACAGTCGCTGCGCTGTCATCGAATGGTTATGGAATGAGCACCGGGCGGGACACCCCGCACCTTCATCCATCCCAGGAGCCACCCCGTGATCCACGCCTTCAAATCGCGCGCCGCCGTTGCCGTCCTCGCTGCGTCGTCCGTGTTCGCCGCCAATGCCGCCGATGTGACCGGCGCGGGCGCCTCGTTCATCTACCCGGTCATGTCCAAGTGGTCGGCCGACTACAGCACCGCGACCGGCAAGAAGGTCAACTACCAGTCCATCGGTTCCGGTGGTGGCATCGCCCAGATCAAGGCCGCGACCGTTGATTTCGGTTCCTCCGATGCCCCGCTGAAGCCGGAAGAACTGGCTGCGGCCGGTCTGGCCCAGTTCCCGTCGGTCATCGGCGGCGTGGTCCCGGTGATCAACGTGGCCGGCATCGCCCCGGGCGCGCTGAAGCTGGATGGCCCGACCCTGGGCAACATCTTCCTCGGCAAGATCAAGACCTGGAACGACCCGGCGATCGCCGCGCTGAACCCGGGCGTGAAGCTGCCCGACGGCAAGATCACCGTCGTGCACCGCTCGGACGGTTCGGGCACCACCTTCAACTTCGTCAACTACCTCTCCAAGGTCAACCCGGAGTGGAAGACCAAGGTCGGTGAAGGCACCTCGGTCCAGTGGCCGGTCGGCATCGGCGGCAAGGGCAACGAAGGCGTCGCCGCCTACGTGAAGCAGATCAAGGGCGGCATCGGCTACGTCGAACTGTCCTACGCACTGCAGAACAAGATGTCCTACGCTGCGATGAAGAACGCCTCGGGCAAGATCGTGCTGCCGAGCGACACCTCCTTCGCCGCCGCTGCCGCCAGCGCCGACTGGGCCAGCTCGAAGGACTTCTACCTGGTCATGACCAACGCCCCGGGCGCCGATGCGTGGCCGATCACCGCCACCAACTTCATCCTGGTCCGCAAGCAGCCCAAGAACGTCGCCAACGCCAAGGCCACCCAGGAATTCTTCCGCTGGATCTACAAGAGCGGCGATGCCCAGGCCAAGCAGCTCGACTACGTGCCGCTGCCGGACACCCTGGTCAAGCAGATCGAGACCTACTGGTCGCAGAACCTGAAGTATTGAGGAAGCCACCACCCACGGTGGTGAACTGGCGGTAGGTACCGACCCTTGGTCGGTACGCACAACGAGGCAATGGCGCCGGAGGGACCTCTCTCCCCCTTCCGGCGCCATCGGGCGCGGACCGCAAGGTTCCGCGCCTTTTTGTTGCCCGCCCCCGCACGCCTTCCCCTTGTGCCGCAAGGCTTTGCGTGCGCCCGGTCACGGCGTCATCAAGCTGTAACAAAAACATCATTTCATAGTCGCGTCGCCGGAAAGACCGGCTCTTATCCCGCTATGGAGTGACGCATGAAACTGCACACGGCCAGCATTGCCGCCCTTTCCCTGGCCATCGCGCTGGGCCTTTCCGCCTGCAAGCCAGGCGCTGAAGGCCAGGCCGCCGCGCCGGCCACCGACGCGCCAGCCGCTGCCCCGGCGGCTGGCGACCGCCTCACCGCCGAGATTTCCGGCGCCGGTGCATCCTTCATCTTCCCGCTGGTGTCCAAGTGGTCGGCCGACTACAACGCCGCCACCGGCGCCAAGATCAACTACCAGTCGATCGGTTCGGGTGGCGGCATCGCCCAGATCAAGGCCGGCACCGTTGACTTCGGTTCCTCCGACAAGCCGCTGAGCAGCGAAGAACTTGCCCAGGCCGGTCTTGGTCAGTTCCCGTCGGCCATCGGCGGCGTGGTCCCGGTGGTCAACATCGACGGCCTGGAAGCCGGCAAGCTGCGCCTGAGCGGCGCCCTGCTGGCCGACATTTTCCTGGGCAAGGTCAAGACCTGGAACGACCCGGCGATCGTCGCTGCCAACCCGGGCGTCAAACTGCCCGACGGCAAGATCACCCTGGTGCACCGTTCGGATGGCTCGGGCACCACCTTCAACTTCTCCAACTACCTGTCCAAGGTCAGCCCGGACTGGAAGAGCAAGGTCGGCGAAGGCACCTCGGTGCAGTGGCCGGACGGCGTGGGTGGCAAGGGCAATGAAGGCGTGGCCTCGTACGTGAAGCAGATCAAGGGCTCGATCGGCTACGTCGAGCTGGCCTACGCGCTGCAGAACGGCATGCCGTACGCCTCGATGCAGAACGCCGCCGGCAACTGGGTGCAGCCGAGCGCGGAAACCTTCGCCGCGGCAGCCGCCAGCGCCGACTGGGCCAGCGCCAAGGACTTCAACCTGGTCATCACCAATGCCCCGGGCGACCAGGCATGGCCGATCACCGCCACCAACTTCATGCTGATGCACAAGCAGCCCAAGGATGCCCAGCGCAGCAAGGACACCCTGGCGTTCTTCAAGTGGGCCTTCGAGAAGGGCCAGGCCCAGGCCAACGAACTGCACTACGTGCCGCTGCCGGCCGAGCTGGTCACCCAGATCGAGGCGTACTGGACCAGCGAGTTCAAGTGAACCAGGCAGGCCCGCGCCTGGCGCGGGCCTGACCGATCCTAGCGCCGGGCCCTGCCCGGCGGCACCACGCTCCGAACGTGATGCCGGGCATCGCCCGGCACTACCTCTTCTCTTCTCGGGCCCCCGCCTCAGCCATGAATGCCATCGCCCAGCCTGTTCCCGCACCGTCTCTTCGCGACCTGCGTGATGCCCGCAACGACAAACTGTTCCGTTGGGTACTGATCGCCACCGTCATCCTGGTGCTGGTCGCCCTGGCCTGCGCCGCGCTCTCGATGCTGTGGGGCGGCCGCCATGCCCTGCAGGAGCAGGGCCTGAGCTTCTTCTACTCCTCCGAATGGAATCCGGTCGAGAACAAATTCGGTGCGCTCGCACCGATCTACGGCACCCTGGTCACTGCCCTGATCGCGATGGTCATCGCTGTCCCGGTGAGCTTCGGTATCGCCTTCTTCCTGACCGAGGTCGCCCCGCGCTGGCTGCGTGGCCCGGTCGGTACCGCCATCGAACTGCTGGCCGGTATCCCCTCGATCATCTACGGCATGTGGGGCCTGTTCGTGCTGGTCCCGGTGATGACCGAGTACGTCACTCCGTTCCTCAATGATCACCTGGGCACGATGCCGATCATCGGCCCCTTGTTCCAGGGCCCGCCGCTGGGCATCGGTGTGCTCACCGCCGGCTTCGTGCTGGCGATCATGGTGATCCCCTTCATCTCCTCGGTGATGCGCGAAGTGTTCCTGACCGTGCCGACCCGCCTGAAGGAATCGGCGTATGCACTGGGTTCCACCAAGTGGGAAGTGAGCTGGGACATCGTGCTGCCCTACACCCGCTCGGCGGTGATCGGCGGCATCTTCCTCGGCCTCGGCCGCGCCCTGGGTGAAACCATGGCGGTGGCCTTCGTGATCGGCAACAGCGTACGCCTGTCGCCTTCGCTGCTCGAGCCGGGCACCACCATTGCCGCGCTGATCGCCAACGATTTCGGCGAAGCCACTGAAACCTACCGCTCGGCGCTGCTGCTGCTCGGCTTCGTCCTGTTCATCGTGACCTTCGTGGTGCTGGCGATCGCCCGCCTGATGCTGATGCGCCTGGCCCGCAAGGAGGGCAACTGATGTCCACCGCCAACGCTCAACCGTTGTACCTGCGCCGCCGCATCGTCAACGTGGTCGCGCTGCTGATGTCCTGCCTGACCGCATTGTTCGGCCTGTTCTTCCTCGGCTGGATCCTGTGGACGCTGGCTTCCAAGGGCCTGGCCGGCATCAATCTGGACCTGTTCACCAAGATGACACCGCCGCCGATGCAGGAAGGCGGCCTGGCCAATGCCTTCTTCGGCAGCGCTGTCATGTGTGGCCTGGCGATCGCGATCGGCACCCCGCTGGGCGTGCTGGCCGGCACCTGGCTGGCCGAGTACGGCAACTTCCGCAAGGCCGGCACGGTGGTGCGCTTCGTCAACGACATCCTGCTCTCGGCACCGTCGATCGTGCTGGGTCTGTTCGTCTACACCCTGTACGTGATGCAGACCGGCGGGCAGTTCTCCGCCTTCGCCGGTGCACTCTCGCTGGCCTTCATCGTGCTGCCGGTGGTGGTGCGTACCACCGATGAAATGCTGCGCCTGGTGCCTTCGCAGATGCGTGAAGCGGCCCTGTCGCTGGGCATCCCGCAGTGGAAGGTGACGGTGCAGGTGCTGTACCGCAGCGCCGCCGCCGGCATCGTGACCGGCATCCTGCTGGCCCTGGCCCGAATCTCCGGCGAGACCGCCCCGCTGCTGTTCACCGCCTTCGGCAACCAATACTGGAACAGCAACGTGTTCCAGCCGATGGCCTCGGTGCCGGTGGTGATGAACCAGTTCGCCGGCAGCCCGTACGAATCCTGGCAGGTGCTGGCCTGGGCCGGCGCGCTGGTGCTGACCGTGTTCGTGCTGCTGGTCAGCCTTTCCGCGCGCGGCATCCTGCTGCGCAACCGTATCTCCCATGACTGACCTTTCCACGGACATCGCCATGAACGATCTCTCCAACGCCGTGCCGATGCAGCGCATCGTGGTCCCGGCCTCGCATGAAAACCTGCACACCCCGGCGCCGATCAAGCTGGCCGCACGCGGGCTGGATTTCTACTACGACAAGTTCCATGCGCTGAAGGGCATCGACCTGGAGATTCCGGAAAAGCGCGTCACCGCGCTGATCGGTCCCTCCGGCTGCGGCAAGTCCACGCTGCTGCGCATCTTCAACCGCATCTATGCGCTGTACCCCAAGCTGGAAGCGCGCGGTGAAGTGTTGCTCGATGGTGAGAACATCCTCTCGCCGAAGTACCCGATGAACCGCCTGCGCAGCAAGGTCGGCATGGTGTTCCAGAAGCCGGTGCCGTTCCCGATGACCATCTTCGAGAACGTGGCCTACGGCATCCGCCACCACGAGAAGCTCTCCAAGTCGGAGATGACCGACCGCGTCGAGCAGGCTTTGCGCCAGGGCGCGCTGTGGGACGAGGTGAAGGACAAGCTCAACCAGAGCGCGCTGGGCCTGTCCGGTGGCCAGCAGCAGCGCCTGTGCATCGCCCGCGCCGTGGCCCTGCGCCCGGACGTGCTGCTGCTCGACGAGCCGACCTCGGCGCTGGACCCGATCTCCACCAGCCGCATCGAGCAGCTGGTCGAAGAGCTCAAGCACGATTACACCATCGTGATCGTCACCCACAACATGCAGCAGGCCGCGCGCGTGTCCGATTACACCGCCTTCATGTACCTGGGCGACCTGATCGAGCACGACCGCACCGAAGTGATCTTCTCGCAGCCCACCAAGCAGCAGACCGAAGACTACATCACCGGCCGCTTCGGCTGATTCCGGCCCACGAACCCTGGATAGAACAGCATGAGCATTCCCAACGACCACATCGTCAAGAGCTACGACGAAGAACAGCAGCGCCTGGTGGCCGAGATCGTGCGCATGGGCGAGATGGCCGTCGCCCAGCTCGAAGCGTCCATGGACGTCATCGAGAAGCGCGACGAGAACGCCGCCCAGCGCATCATCGCCAACGATGAAGCCATCGACCAGCTTGAGCAGCACATCAGCCACGACGTGATGCGCCTTGCGCTGCGCGGGCCGATGGCACGCGACCTGCGCGAAATCCTGGCCGGCCTGCGCATCCCGGCCGATATCGAACGCATCGGCGATTACGCGGCGAACGTGGCCAAGCGCTCGATCGCCCTGAGCAAGGTGCCGCCGCTGCCGCAGATCCAGGGGCTGCGCGCCCTGGGCCGGCTGGCCGCACAGCAGGTGCGCCGCGCGATCGAGGCCTACCGCGACAACGACGCCGCCGCGGCGCTGGAGCTGCGCGACGATGATGCCCGTCTGGATGCGCAGTACACCGCGCTGTTCCGCGAGCTGCTGACGTACATGATGGAAGACCCGCGCAACATCACCCCGTGCACGCACCTGTTGTTCATGGCCAAGAACCTGGAGCGCGTGGGCGACCATGCCACCAACATCGCCGAGAACGTGTGGTTCCTGGTGCATGGCGAGCAGGCGCTGCCGCCGCGCGAGAAGCGCGACGAGACGAGCAGTACCGATCACGTCTGAGCGCGTGCTTCAAAAACGGAAAGCAAAGCCGCTGCCTTCGGGTGGCGGCTTTTTTATTGCCGGGGCGTCCGGGCGCTTCGGGAATGACGCGCTGCACTTCACGAAACGTTGAATCCTGTGTGAGGATTCGATGAGCCGGGCCGGGCCACCATGGCCGCACCTGCTGCCCCCACGCAGCCATCCCGGGCCCCGGCCCATTCCAAGGAGATCCACTCGATGAGCACACCCACCCGATCGCTGTCGTTGTTGGCGGCCACCGCGCTGGCCGCGGGCCTGGGCGTCACCGCCTCGGCGTCCGCATTGAGCATGACCGACCTGGCCCAGGGCTACCTGGTGGCCGGCCAAGCGGCGAGCAAGGCGGCTGAAGGCAAGTGTGGCGAGGGCAAGTGCGGTGCGCATGCCGACAAGGCCGCTACCACCGCGGGCGGCAAGACCGCGACCGCCGGCGCCAAGGCGGCCGAAGGCAAGTGTGGGGAAGGCAAGTGCGGCGCCGACAAGGGCAAGGCCGCCGATGCGAAGGTCAAGGCCGCTGGTGACAAGAAAGCGGCGGAAGGCAAGTGCGGCGAAGGCAAGTGCGGTGCCAAGCACTGACGCACTCACCCCTGGCATGGGCCGGTCGCCGCTGCATGCGGCGGCGAGCGGCCTTGGCTTGCGTCGCGCCCTGCTGCAGGACCTGCGCGATGCGCCTGCCGGCGATGTCGACTTCCTTGAATGCGCGCCGGAAAACTGGATCGGCGTGGGTGGCCCGGCCGGTGATGCGCTGGCCGAGCTGGCCACGCGCCACCCGCTCACCTGCCATGGGCTGTCACTTTCGCTGGGCAGCACCGCGCCGCTGGATACCGTGCTGCTGGAACAGGTAGGACGCTTCCTGGCGCGGCACAGCGTGCCGCTGTACAGCGAGCACCTGAGCTACTGCAGCGATGACGGTCACCTCTACGACCTCCTGCCGATTCCCTTCACCGACGAAGCCGTACGCCATACCGCATCACGCATCGCCCGCGTGCAGGACCTGCTGGGCCGGCGCATCGCAGTGGAGAACGTGTCCTACTACCTCGCCCCGGAACCGGCCATGGACGAACTGGCCTTCACCAACGCCGTGCTGGCCGAGGCCGATTGCGATCTGCTGCTGGACGTCAACAACGTCTACGTCAACGCCTGCAACCACGGCTACGACGCCGATGCGTTCATCGCCGGGCTGCCCGCCGCGCGCATCGTCTGCCTGCATGTGGCCGGCCATCTGGACGAGGCGCCCGATCTGAAGATCGATACCCACGGCAGCGCGGTGATCGATCCGGTCTGGGACCTGCTCGCCCGCACCTATGCGCGCATCGGTGCCCGCCCGACGCTGCTGGAGCGTGATTTCAATTTCCCGCCATATGCCGAACTGCGCGGCGAACTGCAGCACATCCGCCAGCTGATGGCCGCTCATGCCGGGAACGGACATGACTGACACCCCGGCACGCCTGCACGCACAGCAGAGAGCGTTCACCGCGCATCTGCGGGACCCGGACCGTTTCGCCGCGCCCGACGGCATGGACCCGCGCCGGCTGGGCGTCTACCAGCGGTTGGTCTTCAACAACGTATTGGGCGTGATCGGCAACGGCTTCCCGGTCTGCGTGCAGTTGCTGGGGGACGCGGCATGGGCCACCCTGGTCCGGCGCTTCCTTGCCAGTCACCCGGCGCAGACGCCGTTGTTCACCGAACTGGCCGCCGAGTTCGTGCAGTGGTTGCAGCACCAGCCCACGCTGCCGCATCCGGCACTGGCCGAACTGGCCCATTACGAGTGGGTGGAAACGGCCCTCTACCAGTTGGACGCGCCCCCCTTCCCGTCCACACCCGGCCTGGACCCGATGCACGCGGCGCTGCAGCGCTCCCCCCTGGCCTGGCCACTGCTCTATCGCTGGCCGGTACACCGGCTCGGCACCGATGACGCGCCCGCGCAGCCCGGCCCCGAGCCGACCGGGCTGCTGGTCCGGCGCGAACCCGATGGACAGGTCCGCTTCGCCGCGGTCAGCCCGATGGCCGCGCAGCTGCTGGAGCTGATCGGTCAGCATCCCGGCAGTACCGGCACCACTTACCTGGAGCAGCTTGCGCAGGCGCACGGCATGGCGTCCGATGCGCTGCTCCTGCCCGGCGCCGCCCTACTGCGCCAGTTCCGCGACAGCGGCGTGATCGGGCCTGCTGCGCCCGTTTCCTGACCCCACCACCAAGGAAGTACCTCCATGAAGTCACTGCATCTGGTCGCCCTGCGCGACCGGCTGGATCGTCTCGGTCCGTGGTTGGCCCCGCTCGGCTTGCGCTTGCTGATGGGCTGGGAATATTTCGAATCCGGCCACGAAAAACTGCGCGGCCAGAACTGGTTCGAGGACCTGCAGCAGGCCTTCCCGTTTCCGTTCGACCAACTGCCGGCCACCCTCAACTGGCAGCTGGCCACCTGGTTCGAGCTGGTCGGCGCAGCCTGTCTGCTGTTGGGGCTGGGGACCCGCCTGGCGGCCAGCTGCCTGCTGGTGCTGACCGTGGTCGCCACCGCCGCGGTGCACTGGCCGATGCACTGGAATGGACTGGCCGAGCTGGCGATGGGCTATGTCATTACCGATCAGGGCTTTGGCAACTTCAAACTGCCACTACTGTTCATGGCCATGCTGCTGCCTCTGGCCGTGCAGGGTGCCGGCCCGTTGAGCCTGGATCAGCTGCTGCGCCGCGGGCGCGGGCGGTCGCCTGCCCTGGCCTGAGCGCGGGGGCGTACAGGCCGCTCTGCTAAACTGGCGCGATGACTGACGACCTCCCCCGCTCCGACGCGCCGGCAGCTGCCGACGCACCGCCCGCTGCTGCCCAACGCCTGATGGCGACCCGCTTCCGCGGCTTCCTGCCGGTGGTGGTGGACGTGGAGACAGGTGGTTTCGACTCCGATCGCCACGCCCTGCTGGAGATCGCCGCCGTTCCCATCGAGATGGACGACAACGGTCTGCTCTATCCCGGACAGACCGCCAGCGCCCACGTGGTGCCGGCCGACGGCCTTGAGATCGATCCGAAGTCGCTGGAGATCACCGGGATCATCCTGGATCACCCGTTCCGGCTGGCTAAGGTCGAGCGCGATGCGCTGGACCACATCTTCACCCCGATCCGGGCGGCGATGAAAAAGTACGGTTGCCAACGCGCGATCCTGGTCGGGCACAACGCCCACTTCGACCTGGGTTTCGTCAATGCCGCGGTCAATCGCACCGGGCACAAACGCAACCCGTTCCATCCCTTCAGTGTGTTCGACACGGTGACCCTGGGCGGTATCGCCTACGGCCAGACCGTGCTGGCACGTGCGGCCACGGCGGCCGGGCTGGGCTGGGATGCCGACGAGGCGCACAGTGCGGTGTACGACACCGAGCAGACCGCCAAGCTGTTCTGCAAGGTCGCCAACAGCTGGCCGCGTCCCTGAGGCCGCGCACCCGCGGCGCACGGTCGCCGGCTGGCGCGCAGATCGTCAACCGATAGCGGTCCTGTCGCGCCCTTCGCTTTTTGCCCGATACAGGGCGCGGTCGGCGCGCTGGTACAACAGCATCGGCGTGCGGTCGGCAGCATCCAGTTCGACAAGCCCCGCACTGAAGGTCACCTTCAGCCCCGCAATCCCTGCCCAGTCCGGATGATCGTGGAACAGCCCGCGCAGCCGCGCGCAGACCTGGGCCGCTTCATCCAGACGGGTGTCATTGAGCAGCAGCGCGAATTCTTCGCCACCGGTGCGTGCGGGCATATCCGAGTCCCGACAGGCCGAGGCCAGCAGCCGTGCCACTTCCACCAGCACCACATCGCCCACCGAATGACTGTGCCGGTCGTTCACTTCCTTGAAGTGATCGATGTCCAGCACCACCAGGCACAAGGGGTGGTGGCTGCGTTGTGAGCGCGCGAAATCGCGCGCCAGTGCCTCATCGAACGCACGCCGGTTCGGCAGCCCGGTCAAGGCATCTTCGCGCGCCTGGCGCTCGAACGCCTCGGCCTGGACCGCCAGGCGATCAGCCAGTTCGGTCTTCTCCTGGTTCAGGGCCTGCAGATTGACCGTCTGTGCCTGCAGATCCAGCGTGGCGTCCTGCACCAACCGCGCCAAGCGTACGTTGCTGGCCTTGTAGCGATTGATCAGGTAGCGGTACAGCGCGACCAGCCCGGCCAGCAACAGCAGCGCGGCGATCAGCTGCACGCTGTGCCGTTGCCACAGGAACGGTTCGACCGTGAATTCCCACACCGCTTCACTATCACTCCAGGCACCGCCGGGATGCGCGGCCGACACATGCAGGGTGTAATCGCCGGGCGGCAGGCCGATGAACTCCACACTGCGTTGCTGCCCGCGCTCGACCCAGCCCTTGTCCAAGCCCTCCAGACGCGTGCGGTAGCGGATACGCTCGGAGAGCAGATAGCTCAGCCCCACATAGCTCACGCTGAGACGTCGGCCCCCCGGGATGGTGTTGTGATTGCTGCCCTGCCAATGCAACGGCGCGCCATCGACCAGGACGCTTTCGATCACCGCCGGCGGCGCCAGGCGCTCGCGGAATCGCTGCAGGCGCAGGGGATCAACCGTGCTCAGACCGCCAGCCGTGACCACCCAGAACGTGCCGTCCTGGCACAGGATCGCCGAAGGCCCCGAGCTGCCATTGGCCTGTGAGTTGGCCATGCCGTCGATCTCGTTGTAGTGCTCCACCTCGACCCGTGCGGCGCGACCGTCGGCGACCGCGTTGAGCATGGCCATGTCGGTCCGCAGTACGCCGCGGTTGCTGCTGATCCAGACATTGCCCACGCGATCGGGAATCAGCTGGAAGACCGTATCCACCGGCATGCCCTGCTCCAGGCCGACCCGCGCCAGCGTGCCTTCCTGGTAGCGGTACAGCCCGCGATCGGTGCTGATCCACATCGCATCGCCGATCTGCTGGAACCCGAACACACTGCGGCCTCCGCCCAGTGCCTCCAGATCGATCGCCTGCACACGGTTGCCGCGCAGTACACGGATGCCCTCGATGGTGCCGATCCACAGTGCGCCCTCGGCATCGTGGGCCAACGCGGTGGTCAGGCCGGTGGGCATGCCGGGAATGGCCACCGGCTCGGCCTTGTCCGCAACGATGCGTACCACGCCCTTCTGGGTGCCGGCCCAGATCACCCCGTCGCGGTCGATGCTGATCGCGCGGATGTTGCCGCCGAGCAGCCCGTCGGCGCTGCCATACGTACGTCGCTGCTGTCCGTTCTCGCCGACCCGGAAGATGCCGTCGCCGAAAGTGCCCACCCACAGGTCGCCGTTGCGGTCCTGGGCCAGGCTCAGCACCGAGGGGCTCTTGCCGACGTTGTTGCGCAGTGGCACCGGAATGAACGTCCCTTGGGCATCGCGACGGTCAAGGCCGCGTGCACTGCCGATCCAGAGCTGCCGTTGGCGATCCTCGAAAACGGTGCGCACGTAATCGCCACTGAGTCCGTCGCGCTCGGTGAAGCTGCTGAACAGGGTTTCGCGCAGGCGGTACAACCCACCATTGGCCCCCACCCAGATACTGCCTTCGGCATCCTCACGCAGGCTGACCACCCGCCCGCCGGGTAGCGACAGCCCGGCCGGCAGCCGCTCCAGTCCATGCCGCGACAAGCGCAGCAGGCCCTGGTTCTCGGTACCCAGCCACAGGTCACCATGCCGGTCCTGCAGCATCGCGGTGATATGGGTCACGCCGGGCAGACGGTGCTGCAACTGCGGCACGCCATCCTGCATGCGATAGATGCGCTCGCCGGCGACCACCCACATCACCCCATCCGGGGCGCGATAGGGCCAGACCAGACCACGGCCCAGCCCGAAGCTCTCCGGCGCCCGGCGCAGGACACCATCGTTGTCACGCACAACCAGTCCATCCAACGTACCGACCCAGACCCGGTCCTGGGCATCCACGACCAGTTTGGTGAAGCTCATCGCCAGCGGCACGTCGGCCGGTGGCGGTTGGTAGTCGATGCGGCCGTCCGGGCCAAGGCTGGCGATCCCCTTGCCTTCGTACAGCAGCCAAAGACGCCCATGGCTGTCCATCTGCATCGCCTGGATCAACACCTGCGGTGTATCGGCGCGGTGCTCCCAGACCTGCCAGCGCCCGTCCGCGCCGCGCCGGGTCACGTTGCCACGCGAATCACTGATCCACAGCCCACCACTACGGTCGACCAGCAGCCCGCCTACCCCGTTGTCGCGCAGGCCCGGCGTGGTACTGCGGTCGAAGACGGTGAAATCCAGGCCGTTGTAGCGGACCAACCCTTCCCAGGTGGCGAACCACAGGTGGCCCTCCGGGGTCTGCGCGATATCGCGCAGTGAGTTGTGCGGCAGGCCGTTGCGGGAGGTCCACACGTCGATGGCGTAATCGCGCAACGGCGGTGGGCCGTCCTGCGCCGACAGCGACCACGGCAGCGCGCACAGCAGCAACAGCCACAGTGCGGCCGCCTGCAGGGTTGGCATGCCTGGAATACTCAGTTGTACCGGCCGCCACCGGATCCTGCCCCCCCGCTCGCTCATCCGTGTGGATCAGCCTTGGGCAGGTGCCGTGTGCATGGGGGGAACGGCCGTGCACCAGCGCGATGGCTGGCAGAGTCGTACGCTCTCATGGGGGAGACGCTGGAAAGAGACGCCCATAGTAGGCAAAACCGGGCGCCTTGGGGGAGCTGGACTCAGCCCCCGCGCGGCCCCGCCGCTGCACGTGCCGGTGAGGACCAGCGCACGATCGCCTCCAGCCCCCCTTGGGGATGATTGCGCAGGTGCAGCGTCGCCCCGTCCTTTTCGGCCAGTGCGCGGGCGATGGTCAGCCCGAGCCCAGCGCCGCCGGTCTGGCGCGAGCGCGAGGTTTCCAGCCGCACGAACGGATCGAAGACCGCGTCCAGCTCGTCCTCGGCCAGGCCAGGACCACCGTCGCGGATGCGCACCACCACGTCCTGCCCGGCCTGCTCCACCCGCACCCGCGCGGTCTGGCCGTACATCACTGCGTTGTCGACCAGGTTGGAGAACAGGCGATGCATGGCCAGTGGCCGCAGCATCAGCACTGCGCCGCTGGGCTGTTCAAAGTGCACATCGGCGCCGGCCTCGACGGCGTCCTCGACGATGCTCTCCAGCAGCGAGTCCAGATCCAGCGCGGCGCGCTGCTCGGCGCTCTCTGCGCTGCGTGCCAGCTCCAGTCCCTCGCGGATCAGTGCCTGCATCGCCCCCAGATCGCCGATCAGACGCTCGCGCAGGGCTTCATCGGTGACGTTCTCCAAGCGCAGCCGCAACCGGGTCACCGGGGTCTGCAGGTCATGGGTGATCGCCGCCAGCATCTGGGTGCGCTCGCCGAGGTGGCGCTGCAGGCGTTTCTGCATGGCGTTGAACGCTTCGGCGGCGCGGCGCACTTCCAGCGGACCAGTCACCGGCATCGGCGCGCCCTGCAGGTCATCGCCCAGCGCCGCGGCGGCATCGGCCAACCGCTGCAGCGGCGCACTGGCCATGCGCGCCACGATATACGCCAGGATCGCGATCGCGATCACCAGCAGGGTCAGGAACAGCGGGTCGACGGCGAGCACACCGTTGTGTGCGACGGCCGGGGAATCCAGCGCCAGCCGCAGCGGCGTGCCGTCGGTCAGCTGCAGGGTCACCACGCGGCACTTGGGCGGGATGAAGGCCGGGTCGCGCTCACGCGGCGGATGCCGCATCTTTTCCTTGTCGCGCGGCGGCGGCGGCAGCAGTTCGGGCAGCCGCGGCAGACAGGAACGGAACGAGGTGAAGGCGACCTGGCTGCTGGCGACGGGGCCGGGCCGGTCATCCAGGATTTCCATCAGCGCGGCATCAGGCCGGCCGATGCGCGCGCCCTCAGGGAGTTGGCGCACGCTCGGCCCACCGCTGCCGAGCAGCCGCTCGCGCAGCTCCGGGTTGCCATCGAGCAGGTTCACGAACCCCTGCAGGCGGTCGGCGATGCGGTTGAGGTTCTGCCGTTCGAACTCCTGCTGGCGCTTGGTGCTGGCCAGCATGGTGGCACCGACCGCGGCCACGCTCATGCCCAGCAGCAGGATGACGAACAGCCGCCCGACCATCGAGGCGAAAAAGCGCCGCAGGCGGTTCATTCCAGGGTCACCGCCGCAGCGAGTACATAGCCTTCGTTGCGCACGGTCTTGATGAGACCGTCGCTGCCGCCGTCATCGGCCAGCTTGTTGCGCAACCGGCTGACCTGCAGATCGATGGCGCGGTCCTGCGACTCGTAATTGCGGCCACTGCTCAGCGACACCAGCTGCTCGCGCGAGAGCACCTTGTTGGCGTGGCCGACGAACACGCGCAGCAGGCGGAACTCCGCGCCGGACAACACCACCACGCGCCCATCGGGATCGACCAGATGGCGATGTTCGAGATCGAAGATCCAGCTGGAGAATCGTGCACGGCGGATCGCCAGCGGCTCGAGGTTGGCCGGCAGCGCCTCGGTACGGCGCAGCACGTTGCGGATGCGGGCGAGCAGTTCGCGCGGTTCGAACGGCTTGGCCAGATAGTCGTCGGCGCCCATTTCCAACCCCAGCACGCGATCGATCGGCTCGCTGCGCGCGGTGAGCATGATCACCGGCGTGCTCGAGCGCGCGCGCAGGTCGCGGCACAGGGTCAGGCCGTCTTCGCGCGGCAGGTTGAGGTCGAGCACGATCAGATCGACGTGCTCGCGCTCCAGCAACTGGCGCATGCCATTGCCGTCGCCGGCAGTGCTGACCAGGTAACCGGCGCGGCCCAGCTGCTCGGCGAGCAGCTGGCGGATATCGTTGTCGTCATCGACGATCAGCAGTCTGTGCATGCTGTTGGCTGTCTCCATGCAGTGATCATCCCCTGTCGGGAGCTGAACCGCATCTCCTGGTTTGCGTACGTCTGTTTCAAAGGGTGATGCAGATACACAACGAAATGCGCTGTGGCCCGCAGGGATACATCTTGGTACACGGCGAGCATTGAGCCGGCAGTGAACGATCTTCACAATGCTGACAACGCCGATGCACCGGCCTGCCGAGTTGACGATCATCGTGAAGCCCCGTTTGCCCAGAACCCGCCGTGCTCGCCTCCTGCTGTTGCTGGTGGTGCTCGTCCTGATCGCCGCGATTGTGGCATGGATGCTGCGCAAGCCGGCCGCGCCCGCCCTGGCGACCTCGCCGGTCAGCCGTGGCGATATCGAACAGACGGTGGAAGCCACCGGTGTTATCGACGCCTACAAGCTGGTCAGCGTCGGTGCGCAGGCCTCCGGTCAGATCAAATCGCTGAAGGTCCAGCTGGGCGATACCGTCAAGGAAGGCGACCTGATCGCCGAGATCGACGCCACCACCCAGCAGAACCAGGTACTCAACGCCCAGGCCTCACTGGATCAGGTCAAAGCCCAGCGCGCGGTGCAGCAGGCGAGCCTGCGCGAAGCCGAACTCGAGTTCGCCCGCCAGCAGCAGATGCTGGCCGCCGAGGCCACCTCGCGCGCCGAGTTCGATGCGGCCGACGCCAAGCTCAAGACGGCGCGCGCCCAGATCCAGTCCTTCGATGCGCAGATCACCGGCCGCGAAACCGAGCTGGGCACCGCACGTGCCAACCTGGCCTACACGCGCATCACCGCGCCGATGGACGGCACCGTGGTGGCGGTGGTGGCCGAAGAGGGCCGCACCGTCAACGCCAACCAGACCGCACCGACCATCGTGATGCTGGCCCGCCTGGACTTGGTCACGGTGAATGCCGAGGTCTCCGAAGCGGACGTGGTCAAGATCAAGGCCGGCATGCCGGTGTACTTCACCACGCTCGGGGAGCCGGACCGCAAGTTCCACGCCACGCTGCGCCAGATCAACCCGGCGCCCTCCTCGATCGCCAACGACAGTTCCAGCAGTTCCAGTTCGTCCAGCTCCAGCTCCAGCACTGCGGTCTACTACAACGCGCTGTTCGACGTGGAAAACCCCGACGGCACGCTGCGCATCGACATGACCGCGCAGGTCTCGGTCATGCTCAAGCAGGCCAGGAACGTGCTGATCATCCCGGCCGTTGCGCTCGGGCCGAAGACCCGCGACGGGCAGTACATGGTGCGTGTGGCCGATGCCGATGGCATGCCCACGCCGCGCAAGGTCAAGATCGGCATCAACAACGGTGCCAATGCCGAGGTACTGTCCGGCCTGGCAGAAGGCGACAAGGTCATCGTCGGCGAAGGCGGCGGCGCGCAGGGAGCCGGTAGCGGCAACCGCGGCGGTGGCAGCGTGCGGATCAGCGGCCCCGGCATGGGCGGGCCGCGCCGATGAGCAGCGCCGCCACGGGCACGCCGCTGCTGCGGCTGCGCGACCTGCGCCGCGAGTTCCCGGCAGGCGATGACACCATCGCGGTGCTGCGCGACGTCAACCTGGACATCGCGGCCGGCGAGATGGTCGCCATCGTTGGCCAGTCCGGCTCGGGCAAGTCTACGCTGATGAACATCCTCGGCTGCCTGGACCGACCGACGCGCGGCAGCTACCAGGTCGCCGGCCGCGAGACCGGCCAGATGGAGCCGGACGAACTGGCCGAACTGCGCCGCGAACATTTCGGCTTCATTTTCCAGCGCTACCACCTGCTCGGCGACCTGGACGCACGCGGCAACGTCGCCGTGCCGGCCGTGTACGCCGGCAGCCCGGGCCCGGTCCGCACCGCGCGGGCCGAACAGCTGCTGCAGCGGCTCGGCCTGGGCGACCGCATGAACCACAAACCCGGCCAGCTCTCCGGTGGCCAGCAGCAGCGCGTGTCAATCGCACGGGCGCTGATGAACGGTGGCGAGGTGATCCTCGCCGACGAACCCACCGGCGCACTGGACACGAAATCCGGCGAAGAGGTGATGGGCATCCTCGGCGAGCTGCATGCCGAGGGCCATACCATCATCATCGTCACCCACGACATGAGCGTGGCCGAACACGCCCAGCGCATCATCGAGATCCGCGACGGCGAGATCATCGCCGACCGTATCAATCCGAATGCGCCGAGCTACCGCGCGCAGCGCCAGCCGACCGTAGCGGCCGGCAAGGGCCACAGCTGGCGGGCCGCGCGGGATCGTTTCACTGAAGCATTCCGCATGGCCCTGCTGGCGATGAACGCCCACCGCCTGCGCACCTTCCTGACCATGCTCGGCATCATCATCGGCATCGCCTCGGTGGTCTCGGTGGTGGCGATGGGCAATGGCTCCCAGCAGCAGATCCTGCAGAACATCAGCGCGCTGGGCACCAACACCATCGATGTCTATCCCGGCCGCGGTTTCGGCGACATGCGTTCGGCCCGGGTGCAGACCCTCAAGGCCAGCGACGCCGATGCGCTGGGCCGCCAAAGCTACATCGACAGCGCCACGCCCAGCGTGTCCTCCTCGGTGACCGCGCGTTACCGCAACCAATCGGCCACCGCCCAGGTCAACGGCGTGGGCGAGCAGTTCTTCCGGGTCAAGGGCGTGACCCTGATCGCCGGCAGCTTTTTCGATACCGATGCAGTGCGCAGCCTGGCCCAGGTGGCGATCATCGATGAGAACACCCGCACCCAGTTCTTCCCCAATGGCGAGGATCCGATCGGCCAGGTGATCCTGCTCGGCAACGTGCCGGTGCGCGTGGTCGGCGTGGCCCAGCGTCAGAGCTTCGGCTTTGGTGGCAGTACCAGCCTGAGCGTGTGGGTGCCCTACACCACGGTGATGTCCCGCATGCTCGGCCAGAGCCATGTCTCCAGCATCACCGTCCGCGTGGATGACGCCACCCCGATGGATGCCGCACAGGCTGCGATATCCAAGCTGCTGATCATGCGCCACGGCACCGAGGACTTCTTCCTCAGCAACAGCGCCGAGATCCGCCAGACCATCGAACAGACCACCCGCACCATGACGCTGCTGATCAGTGCGATCGCCGCGATCGCGCTGCTGGTCGGCGGGATCGGGGTGATGAACATCATGCTGGTCTCGGTGACCGAGCGGACCCGCGAAATCGGCGTACGCATGGCCGTCGGCGCGCGGCAGAGCGATATCCGCCAGCAGTTCCTGATCGAGGCGGTGCTGGTGTGTCTGCTCGGTGGCCTGCTCGGCGTCGGCCTGTCGCTGGTGGTCGGCTGGCTGTTCGGCAAATTCGCGCCGGACTTCCAGATGCTGTTCTCGACCGCATCCATCGTGGCCGCCTTTGCCTGCTCCAGCCTGATCGGCGTGGCGTTTGGTTTCCTGCCGGCCCGCAATGCCGCCCAACTTGATCCCGTGGAGGCGCTGGCGCGCGAATGAAGATTTCTCCTGCTCTGCTGCACCCTGCTTCGCTGCGTCCGCTGGCCCTGGCCTGCATGAGCGCGCTGGCTTTGTCCGCCTGTGTCAGCACCGGCCGCTACCAGGTCGACGCGCCGGCAGTGCCGGCCACCTATGGCCGCGGCGATGCCACCCTGAACACCCCCACCGAGGCCGTGAGCGAACAACCGCATGCGGCACCAGCGGATGTCCGCAGTGATGCTTGGTGGACCCAGTTCGGCGACCCCGGCCTGGACCGCGTGATCGATCGCGCCCTGGCTGCCAACACCGACCTGGTCTCGGCGGGGCTGGCCGTGCAGCGCGCGCGCCTGCAGGCCGGGCTGGCCGACAACGCGCTGTGGCCGCAGCCCTCCGGCAGCGTCAGCAGCAGCGGCAATCGCCCCATCGACCAGACCGCGGACTGGAACCGCGGCAGCTCGGCCGGCGTGTCCCTGCAGTGGGAGATCGATCTGTGGGGCCGCTTGCGCACCCAGCGTGACATCGCCCAGTGGGAAGCCCAGGCCAGCCAGGAAGACCTGCAGAACACCGCGCTGCTGGTGATCAGCGACGTGGCCACGCAGTACTGGACGCTGGCCTTCCTCAACCAGTCCATCGCCGCCGGCCAGGCCAATCTGCAGCGCCTGGAGCGCACCCGCGAGCTGGTCCAGGCGCGCTTCGATGCCGGTGCGGTCTCGCGCCTGGAAGTGCGCCAGGCCGCACAGAGCCTGGAGGCGCAGCGTGCCGCGCAGAGCGCGTTGGAGCAGCAGCGTGTGGCCGCGCGCAATGCACTGACGGTGCTGCTGGATGGGCAGCCGCTGGCACTGGCCGACGAGCCGCAGCAGCTGCAGCGCGCGGGCAGCCCGGTCGTGGCCGAAGGCCTGCCGGCCGATCTGCTCGGCCGCCGGCCGGACCTGCGCGCCGCCGAACTGCGCCTGCGCAACAGCCTGAAGACCATCAAGGTCACCGCCACCCAGTACTACCCGGCGCTGAGCCTGACCGGCCGTGTCGGTACCGGTGCCACCTCGCTTTCGGACGTGCTGAAGAATCCGGTCGCCACCTTGGGTGCGGGGTTGTCGCTGCCCTTCCTCAACGTCCGCCAGGCGCAGTTGAACACCCGCCTGGCCGGCACGGATTATCAGATCGCGGCCAACGGGTTCCGCCGCACGCTGTACACCGCGCTGTCGGAAGTGGACAACGCCCTCTCGGCGCGCACCCAGTTCGCCACGCAGGTGGCGGCCTCGCAGGCGTCCTACGACGAAGCGGTGGAGATCGAGCGGATGTACGAAGTACGCTACCGGGTCGGCGCCACCGACCTGCGCACCTGGCTGGAAGCCCAGCAGACCCGGCGCGATGCCGAGCTGTCACTGGCCTCGGTGAGGCAGCGGCAGTTGATCAACGATGTGACGTTGTTCAAGGCGCTGGGCGGAAGCGCAGGATGATCTCCCCGTAGAGCCGACCGTTGGTCGGCTCTACCCGCAAGCGCGCGGCTTACAGCCCGCGCTGACGCACGGCTTCGAACAGGCTCACGCCGGTGGCGACGGAGACGTTCAGGCTCTCGATATCACCCGGCATCGGAATCTTGACCAGGCCATCGCAGTTTTCGCGGGTCAGGCGGCGCAGGCCGTCGGCTTCGCCGCCCAGCACCAGCGCTACGTTGCCCTTGAGGTCGATCGCATACAGCGACTCGGTGGCTTCACCGGCCAGGCCGTAGATCCACACCCCCAGCTTCTGCAGGTCTTTGAGACAGCGCGAGAGGTTGGTCACCTGCACCACCGGGATGCGGTCGGCCGCGCCGGCCGAGGTCTTGCGCACGGTCGCATTGACCGAGGCCGATTTGTCCTTGGGAATGATCACCGCCGTGGCACCGGCCGCCGCCGCGCTGCGCAGGCAGGCGCCGAGGTTGTGCGGGTCCTGGACCTCGTCGAGGATCAGCAGCAGGGCCTTGCCCTCGGCCGCTTCGACCAGCCCTTCCAGCTCGTTCTCGCCCCAGGTCCGAGCGGCCTGGTAGCGCGCCGCCACGCCCTGGTGACGCACCGAACCGCCCACACCGTCCAGCGCCTGGGTGTTCACCTTGCGCACGTCGATGCCCTTGCGGCGTGCGTTTTCCTCGATCTCGGTCAGACGCGGGTTCTTCGCACCAGCCTCGATGAGGACCTCGCGGACGTTCTCGGCATCATTCTCGATCGAAGAGGCGACGGCGTTGACGCCGACGATCCACTGGCTTTGCTTGCTCATTGCGGGGGGCGGGACCGGTAAAGGGGTTGGTAATGGTAGAGCATCAAGGCCCACCCTGCCCTGCCGGGCGTTCAGCCCGGCGGCCACTCCGCGGTGTCGTGGTCCGGATGCTGGCGGGAGACGATGTGCAGCAGGAAGTCCCCGGCCTCGGCGTCCTCCTCGCTGCGCAGCGCGCTGAGCGAGCCCAAGGCATCCACGAACGCAAGCTTGGCCTCGATCCCGTACTGGATCGTCGGCGGCACGCGGGCCGGCTCGTCGAAGGCGCCGGCCGCGACGGCCATGCCATCCGGGGCTTCATAGGTCAACGGGGTGCCGCACGCGGCGCAGAAGCCACGCCTGACCATGTTGGACGACTGGAAACGCCGCGGCTCGCCGCGGGTCCAGCGGAAGTCACTGCCACGGACCGAGACCAAGGGGGCGTAGTACGCGCCGAAGGCCTTCTGGCACATCCGGCAATGGCAGATCGAACTGTGGGTCAGCGCGCCGACCAAATGGAAGCGGATCGCGCCGCACTGGCAGCCGCCGCTGTATTCGGGGAGGGACGGCATGGGATTGCTCCGATGAGATCCAAGGGACAGCCCGTCCAGCAAGCGTTGGCGGGTAGCCAGCGTGCCGACCCAGGGTCGGCACCGGCCGCGTACCGGCCGTGGGCCGGTACGCGTCGATCAGTACTTCTGTTTCTGGCGCTTGGCCGGCTGGCCGCGCGGCGGCAGTTCCGGCACCGAATCATCCTTCTCTTCGACGAGGCGGAAGTCGATCTTGCGCTCTTCCATGCTGGCCTTGAGCACCAGGATCCGCACCCGGTCACCGAGTCGGTAGATCTTGCCGCGGCGCTCACCGTTGAGCGTTTTGCGCACCGCGTCGAACTGGTAGTAGTCGTGCGGCAGCTGGGTCACGTGGACCAGGCCGTTGACCTTGGATTCGTCCAGTTCCACGAACAGGCCGAAGCTGGTCACACCGCTGATCACGCCATCGAACTGGCCCCCCACGTGCTTCTCCATCCACGCGGCGCGGTAACGCTCGTCCACTTCGCGCTCGGCTTCATCGGCACGGCGCGCACGCTCGGAGCACTGCAGGGCCAAGGCGGCCATCTCACGCGGCGAGTAGGTGAACTTCTCCGGCGCGGCCCCGCTGAGCGCGTGCTTGATCGCACGGTGCACCAGCAGATCGGGGTAGCGGCGGATCGGCGAGGTGAAGTGGGCGTACGCATCCAGCGCCAGGCCGAAGTGGCCGAGGTTGTCCGGCGAGTACACCGCCAGGCTCTGGCTGCGCAGCAGCACCGATTCCAGCAGCGCTGCGTCCGGACGATCACGCACCTTCTTGAGCAGCTTGGTGAAATCGGCCGGCTGCACCTTCGACCACGGCGGCAGGCTCAGCTTGAATTCCTTCAGGAACTCCAGCAGATCGGCGTACTTGGATTCCGGCGGGCGCTCATGGTCACGGAACGGCGCCGGCACCTGCTTGGCCAGCAGGTAACGCGCGGCCTGCACGTTGGCCGCGATCATGCATTCTTCGATCAGCTTGTGCGCATCGTTGCGCACCATCATCCCGGCCTGGGTGACTTCGCCGGTGTTGTCCAGCACGAAGCGCACTTCGGAGGTTTCAAACTCGATCGCACCGCGGCGGGTACGCGCCTTGGCCAGCACGTGATACAGCTGGTACAGGCGGTCGACCTGCGGCATCAACGGACCGATCGCCTTGCGCGCGGCCGGGTCGTTCTCGCCCACCGCTTCCCAGACCTGGTTGTAGGTCAGGCGCGCATGCGAGTTCATCACCGCTTCGTAGAAGCGCGAATGGATGACCTCGCCTTCACGGTTCACCTGCATGTCGCAGACGAAGCACATCCGGTCGACCTTCGGCATCAGCGAGCAGATGCCGTTGGACAGCGTCTCCGGCAGCATCGGCACCACGAACCCGGGGAAGTAGACCGAGGTCGCGCGCTTCTGCGCTTCATCATCCAGCGGCGTACCGGGACGCACGTAATTGGAGACGTCGGCGATCGCCACGACCAGGCGGAAGCCTTCGGCATTGGGTTCGCAGTAGACCGCGTCGTCGAAGTCCTTGGCATCCTCGCCATCGATGGTGACCAGCGGCGTATTGCGCAGGTCTTCGCGGTGGCCGATCTGTTCCGGTGTGACCACCATCGGCACGGCGGTGGCTTCAGCCAGCACTTCAGCCGGGAACTCGAACGGCAGCTCATGGCCGTGGATGGCGGTTTCCACCACCAGCGAGGCCGTCAGCTTGTCGCCGAGTACGGCGATGATGCGGCCGATCGGCGGGCGGCGGGTGTCCGGCGCCTGGGTCAGCTCGCAGACCACCAGCTGGCCATCGCGGGCATCGCCGGTCTGGTCGGGGGGAATCTGCACGTTGCGCTGCACGCGCTTGTCGTCGGGCACCACGTAGTTGATGCCGAACTCGACGCTGAAGCGACCGATCAGGCGGCTCATGCCACGCTCAAGCACACGCGAGATGCTCGCCTCGCGGCGACCACGACGATCGATGCCGGTCACGTTGACCAGCACGCGGTCGCCATGCAGCACCTTGCGCATTTCGAACGGCGGCAGGAACAGATCGTCGCCACCCTCGACCGGGCGCAGGAAGCCGAACCCTTCCGGGTTGGCGATCACCACGCCGGTGATCAGATTGACGGCCTGGAGCGGCGCGAATCCGCCACGGCGGTTCTGCACCAGCTGGCCGTCACGGCACATCGCCCCCAGGCGCTTGCCCAGGGCATCGGCGCGGTCCGGCTCGGTCAGGCCGAGGTGGATGGCGATCTCTTCGGCGGTCTGCGGGCCATCGCAGCGGTCCAGCAGCTGCAGGATCGCCTCACGGCTGGCGATCGGCTGCGCATAGCGCTCGGCCTCGCGGGCGGCGAACGGGTCCACCTGGACCTCACCGTCCAGCGGCGTCGGGTGCGGGCGGCGACGGGTCGGGATCGGCCCGGCATGCGCGGGCTTGGGACCCCGCTTGCTGCCGCGCGACGGCTCAGGCGTGTTCAGGGATTCGGGCATCCAGGGTGGCAGCTTGCCGGCCTTCTTGGCGGCAGCGCGGGGCTTGCCCGACGGACCGGCTGCCTTCTTGGGCGCCGGGGACTTGGGGGCTTTCGCGCCCTGGGTCGGTTTCTTTGGTTTCATTGACCTCAATAGTAACCGCTGCGCGTGTGCAGAACCGGTCAGCGGCGCGCCTGTGCAGGATTGTGAAGAAATTTCACAAAACCGTTGACAACCCGCGGAGACATGCCCAGAATTCGCCCCCTGAGTCGCCCAGGTGGCGGAATTGGTAGACGCACTAGCTTCAGGTGCTAGCGGGGGCAACTTCGTGGAGGTTCGAGTCCTCTCCTGGGCACCATGACTCAGAAAATGATCAAACCCGCGCAAGCGGGTTTTTTCGTTTCTGGCGCCCTGCATCCGCCACGCACGATTCGCGCGTCACCGTGGGCGATGGCGCTGCATCGAGCGACGAACAAAAATTCCTGCGACATCCTGTTGACACACTCGCGGTTCTCCCGCAGAATTCTCTTCCTGAGTCGCCCAGGTGGCGGAATTGGTAGACGCACTAGCTTCAGGTGCTAGCGGGGGCAACTTCGTGGAGGTTCGAGTCCTCTCCTGGGCACCATGACTCAGAAAATGATCAAACCCGCGCAAGCGGGTTTTTTCGTTTCTGCGGTTCGTCACTGCGTGGCTCTGCCCTGCGCAGTGCGTAACGCGCGAGGCGCGTGGCATCAACACGACGATGACGCGACGACTGGCGACTGACGGAAAATTTCCCACGCGATCCTGTTGACACATTCCCGGTTCTCCCGCAGAATTCTCCTCCTGAGTCGCCCAGGTGGCGGAATTGGTAGACGCACTAGCTTCAGGTGCTAGCGGGGGCAACTTCGTGGAGGTTCGAGTCCTCTCCTGGGCACCATGACTCAGAAAATGATCAAACCCGCGCAAGCGGGTTTTTTCGTTTCTACCGTCCGGTAACAAAAAAAAACCCCGCCTTTCAGCGGGGTTTTTCGTTTCAACACATCAGGCTCTCAATGCCCACCGGCCGAGGCAGCGCCTGCCCCTGCACCGAACGGCGGCTTGGCCAGCCACAGGAAGGCGATGATGGCCAGGAAGATCCAGCCCAGCAGGAAGAAGATGTCGTTGAAGCCCATCTGCGAGGCCTGGTGGTTGATCATGTTGTTGAGCGCGGCCGCGCCATGCTGCAGGTCGCCCTGCCCCATCGCGGTCACCTGGTCCTGCATGCCCGGGGTGTAGCCGGAGATGTGCTCGGTCAGATGCGCGTGGTGCTCCTGGGTACGACGTGCCCACAACCATGTCGTCAGCGAGGCGGCGAAGCTGCCGCCCAGCGTGCGCAGGAAAGTGGCCAGACCTGAGCCTGCGGCGATCTCGCGTCCGTCCAGATCCGACAGCAGGATCTGCAGCACCGGCATGAAGAACAACGCCACACCGATGCCCATGATCAGCTGGATGCCGGCCACGTGGCCGAAGTCCACCTGCAGGTTGAAGCCCGAGCGCAGGAAGCTGGTGAAGGACAGGAAGATGAAGGCGATCGTGGCCAGCATGCGCATGTCGAACCGCGAGGCGTACTTGCCCACGAACGGCGTCATGATCACCGGCAGCACGCCGATCGGCGCGGTCGCCAGACCGGCCCAGATCGCGGTGTAGCCCATGTCACGCTGCAGCCACTGCGGGATCAACAAGGCCACGCTGAAGAACGCCGCGTAGGCCACCACCATTGCCAGCGTCCCGGCGCGGAAGTTGCGGTGCCGGAACAGGCGCAGGTCGACGATGGGATCCTTGTCGGTCAGTTCCCAGATCAGGAACACCGCCAGCGCCACCACCGACACACAGGCCAGCACGACGATCTTGGTCGAACTGAACCAGTCTTCGTCGTTGCCCAGATCGAGCACCAGCTGCAGCGCGCCCACACCGATCACCAGGGTGATCAGGCCGACATAATCCATCTTCGGCTTTTCAACATGTTCGGGGCGCCCCTTGAGCTGGTTGCCCACCACCAGCGCAGCGAAGATGCCCAGTGGCACGTTGATCAGGAAGATCCATTCCCAACTGTAGTTGTCGGTGATCCAGCCGCCGAGGATCGGGCCGGCGATCGGCGCGACCACGGTGATCATGGCCAGCAACGCCAGCGCCTGCCCGCGTTTCTCACGCGGATAGAGCGAGACCAGCAGGCTCTGGGTGATCGGGTACATCGGCCCGGCAACGAAGCCCTGGATCGCACGCGAGACAACCAGCATGCCCATGCTCTGGGCCAGGCCGCACAGCAGCGAGGCCAGGGTGAAGGCCAGCGTGGCCCACACGAACAGCTTGGTCTCGCCGAAGCGGCGGCTGAGGTAGCCGGTCAACGGCAGTGCGATCGCGGTGCTCACCGCGAACGAGGTGATGACCCAGGTGGCCTGCTGCGAACTGGCGCCGAGATTACCGGCGATGGTCGGCAGCGAGACATTGGCGATGGTGGTGTCCAGGACCTGCATGAACGAGGCCATCGCCAGCCCTGCGGTACACAGGGCGACGTTGGCCGGCCGGAAGGCCATGCCTGGCGCCGCGGGGGCGCCCGGCGCGGCGGGTGCTTGTGCGGACATGGTGGCCTCAGCTCGCCTTGGCCTGCTGCGGCAGGTTGCTCTGGATGATCTGGTGGATCACATCGTCGGCGCTGTGCAGCTGCTTGGCGTAGACGTCGGTATCGAACACCTGGCCCTTGGCGGTTTCGGTCGGCAGCACGGTGCCCTTCTGGTCGCGCAGGCTCACTTCGGCCTTGATCGACAGCCCGATGCGCAGCGGATGTTCGGCCAGCTGCTTGGCATCGATGGCGATGCGCACCGGCACGCGCTGCACGATCTTGATCCAGTTGCCGCTGGCGTTCTGCGCCGGCAGCAGCGAGAACGCCGAGCCGGTGCCCAGGCCGAGGCTGTCGATGCGGCCCTTGTAGGTGACGTCGCCGCCGTACAGGTCCGAACGCAGCTCCACTTCCTGGCCCAGGCGCATGTGGCGCAGCTGGGTTTCCTTGAAGTTGGCTTCCACCCACATCTGCTCGGTCGGCACGACGGCCATCAGGGCATTGCCCGGCTGCACGCGCTGGCCGACCTGCACCGAACGACGCGCCACGTAACCGGTGACCGGCGCGACGATGCCGGCGCGGGCATTGTTGAGGTACGCCTGGCGCAACTGCGCGGCGGCGGCCTGCACGTCCGGCTGGGTCGCGATCACGGTATCATCCACCAGCGCGTTGCTGCGCTCGAAGGTTTCGCGCGAGCCGGCCACGGCCGCTTCGGCAGCCGCCAGTTCGGTGCGGGCATGTGCCAGCTCTTCGTTGGAGATCGCGCCGGTGCTGGCCAGATCCTTACGGCGGTTGAAGTCCTCGCGCACGCGCTTGAGGGTCACCTGGCGCGCATTCAATTCGGCCTGCGCGCCTTCTACGCTGCGGTACAGACCGCGCACCTGGCGGACCGTCTTGGCGAGGTTGGCTTCGGCCTGCTGCAGAGCGACTTCGGTGTCGGCCGGATCCAGCTGGACCAGCAGCTGGCCGCGTTCGACGCGCATGCCGTCATCGGCGTTGATCCCGACCACGGTGCCGCTGATGAGCGGCGTGATCTGGACCTGGTTGCCCTGCACGTAGGCATCGTCGGTTTCTTCGAACCAGCGGCCGAACATGAAGTACCACAGGGCCAGCGCGGCCAGCAGCAGCACCACGATGACCAGCAGGCCGCGCAGCAGCTTGCCGCGACGGGAGGGAGCTGCCTTCTCGGCAGCGGGGGCGGAGGTCTGACTCATGGGGATGACTCTCAGGAATGCGAGGATTCGGGGGTGGCGGCGACCGTGGCGGCATCGCGGGTCGGGGTGAAACCACCGCCCAGCGCCTGGCTCAGGCGGACCGAAACAAGGATCTGACGCGACTGCAGACTGGCCAGCCGCTGCTGGGCGACCAGCAACTGCTCTTCGACGCTGAGCACATCCAGGTAGCTGCCGATGCCGGCGCGGTAGCGCTGCTCGGCCAGGTCGTGAGCGGCACGCGCGGTGCTGACCGCCTGGGCCTGGGCACTGGCCTGGTCGGCCAGCGAGCGCACCGCATTGACCTGGTCGGCGACATCGCGCAGCGCGTTGAGCACGGACTGGTTGTAATCGGCCACGGCCAGGTCGTACTGCGCGTCGGTCTTGCCCAGGTTGGCGCGCAGGCGGCCGCCATCGAAGATCGGCAGGCTCAATGCCGGGCCGAGGAAGGCGAACGTGGAGCCACTCTTGAGCAGCTGGTCCACTTCACTGGAGACCACGCCGCCCAGAGCGGTGAGGTTGAGGCTGGGATAGAACGCGGCCTTGGCCGCGTGGATCTCGCGGTTGGCCGCTTCCACGCGCCAGCGCGCGGCGACGATGTCGGGGCGACGGCCGAGCAGCTCGCTCGGCAGTACGCCGGGCAGCTGCAGCGCCAGCGGATTCAGCACTTTCGGGCGGTCGATCTGCAGACCGCGATCCGGGCCCTGCCCGACCAGCGCGGCGAGCGCAGTGCGCGCTTCGTCGATCTGCTGCTGCGCGGCCTGCTGTTGCTGCTGCGCGGCCGGAATGCGGGCTTCGGCCTGGCGGGTCTGCAGGTCGCTGTCGATGCCGGCGGCACGCCGCTGGCGGGTCAGCTCCAGCGTCTTCTGCGACCGCGCCAGTTCTTCGCTGGCCACGTCATGCAACGTCCAGGCGTAGCCCAGCTGCGCGTACGCCTCGGCGATGGCGGCCGAGAGATTCAGGCGTGCGGCCTGGGCGTCCACTTCGGCGGCGTGGCCGCTGTCCACGGCCGCTTCCCAGGCGGCGCGCTTGCCGCCCCACAGGTCGATGCCGTAACTGAAACTCAGGTAGGCCTGGCCACTGCCGGCGTAGCTCCCGCCGAGCTCGTCACCGACCATCGATTCGGGCAGACGCACGCCAGTGTAGCCACCAGAAGCGGACACGCTGGGCAGGCGATCAGCGCGTGCAGTGCCAATCTGGGCACGTGCCTGGCGCAGCCGCGCATCGGCCGCGTCCAGCCCGGGATTGCGCTGCAGGCCTTCGGCGATCAAGGTGTCCAGCTGGGGATCGCCCAGCGCGCGCCACCAGTCGGTGGCCGGCCAGCCGGGCTGGCTCAGACCGTTGGCGGCCAGGGTGCGCTGGGTCTGCAGGCTGTCTGCGTCGAGCAGGCGGCCCTGCGGCTCCAGGCCGCGGCTGCTGGCACACGCGGCCAGCGCAAGCGCCAGCACGGAGACCAGTACCGGCCGCAGCGGGCGCAGCGAATAAGAGGGTTCAAACGTCGAAGTCATGGGGTTACAGTGAGTCGCGTACACGGGTCATGAGGGAAAGCAGCTGCGCGCGTTCGTCCGGAGACAGATCACGCATGGCATCGTCAATGGTCTGGTCTCCCCGCTGTTTGAGGCGTGCCCACAACTGGCGGCCCGGCTCGGTCAGCACGATCTGCAGGGCCCGTCGGTCCTGGGCATGCGGTTCGCGCCGCACGCAATCCAGGGCTTCCAGCTTGTCCAGCAGGCGGGTGACCGCGCTTGGCACCTGGTCCAGAGCCTGGGCCAGCTCGTTGGCGGTGCACGGGGCACGGGCCGCGAGCACCTTCAGGCCGAGATAGTGGGTAAAGCCGATACCGAGGTTTTCCTCGGCCATCGACGTGTCCAGCTGACGGACCAGGCCATCGCGCACTTGGCGCAACAGGAGTCCGAAGCTGGGGGGATGGGCATCAGGACAGATCATGGGTGAGCATTCTCTTCCAAAAAATATATTTCTCAATAGAAATATTCAATCCGGAATCAAATGCTGTGTTGCAACATTCAGAACAGTGGGCAGGCCGCTACCTTAATGGCGCGCCCGACTGGCCCGGTATTACAATTTGGACAATGGATAACACTTTCAGGCCAGCGCTGGAGACAGAGGCCACCCAGATGATCCGCAACCAGGTGCTGGACTGGTTCGAGCGGGATGACGGGTTGGGCGTGCTCGGCTTCCGCATCGAGAGCCCCAAGGGACTGGAACGCGAGATCGACTGGCACCAGCACCGGCGCGCCCAGTTGATCTGCGTGGAGGCCGGGCTGCTTACCACCCGCACCCGCCACGGCACCTGGTCACTGCCGCCCGGCTGCGCTGGCTGGATGCCGCCCGGGGAGCCGCACACCGTGGATATCTGCGGGCCGCTGCGTGGCTGGGGCGTGATCGTCAGCGCGGCAATGGCCTGCGATCTGCCCGACGAACCCTGCGTGCTGGCCATTTCTGATCTCCTGCAGGCGCTCTCGCTGCGCGTCACCGCATGGGTGCCAGCGGCCGAGCCCACCCTGCGCCAGCAGCACATGATCGAGGTGCTGCTGGACGAAATCCGCAATGCCCCGCGGCAGCGCATGCACCTGCCGATGCCGCAGGACCGGCGCCTGCTGCGGATCGCCTCGCAGCTGATCGCCAACCCGGCCGACGCGCGTAGCCTGGACCAGTGGGCCCAGTGGGCGGGGCTGTCGCCGCGTACACTGACCAGGCACTTCCGCGATGAAACCACGCTCAGCTTTGCGCAGTGGCGCCAACAGGCCCGGCTGGCCGAGGGGCTGCGCCGGCTTTCCGACGGCCAGAGCGTGTCCGATATCGCGCACGAACTGGGGTTCAGCAGTCCCAGCGCCTTCGTCACGGTGTTCCGCCGCCACTTCGGCAGCCCGCCCGGGCGCTATCTGGCGCGCAGTGGACACCCCCTCAACCCATCACGCGGCTTGGCATCCCCGGCCGCATCCGGATAATCGTCCGCCTGCGAGGGCGACAGCCGTCGCCGTCCCTTGCCACAGGTAACAATCCCGCATGACCGATCTTGCCCGCCCCGCGTTCCACGGCTTTGAACAGCTGCCCCTGCGCGAGTACGCCGAACGGGCGTACCTGGACTACTCGATGTACGTGGTGCTCGACCGCGCACTGCCGTTCCTCGGCGACGGTCTCAAGCCGGTGCAGCGCCGCATCATCTATGCGATGAGCGAGCTGGGCCTGAATGCCGCCTCCAAGCCGAAGAAGTCCGCGCGTACCGTCGGTGACGTGATTGGTAAGTACCATCCCCACGGCGACAGTGCCTGCTACGAAGCACTGGTGCTGATGGCCCAGCCGTTCTCATACCGCTACCCGCTGATCGAAGGCCAGGGCAACTTCGGCTCGACCGACGATCCCAAGTCGTTCGCGGCGATGCGCTACACCGAGTCCAAGCTGACCCCGATCGCCGAAGTGCTGCTGGGCGAGATCAACCAGGGCACCACCGACTGGACGCCGAACTTCGACGGCACGCTGGAAGAGCCGACCTGGATGCCGGCACGCCTGCCGCACCTGTTGCTCAACGGCACCACCGGCATCGCCGTGGGCATGGCCACCGATGTGCCGCCGCACAACCTCAACGAGATCGTCAGCGCGCTGCTGCACCTGCTCGACGATCCGGATGCGACGGTCACCGACCTGTGCGAGCACGTGAAGGGTCCGGACTACCCGAGCTTCGCCGAGATCATCACGCCGATCGCCGATCTGCGCACCATGTACGAGACCGGTTACGGCAGCGTGCGGGCGCGCTCCACCTTCCTGAAGGAGAACGGCAACATCGTGATCAACGCGCTGCCGTTCCAGGTATCGCCGTCGAAGGTGATCGAGCAGATCGCCGCGCAGATGCGCGCCAAGAAGCTGCCGTGGCTGGAAGACATCCGCGATGAGTCCGACCACGCCAACCCGGTGCGCGTGGTACTGGTGCCGCGCTCCAACCGCGTGGACGCCGAGCAGCTGATGGGCCACCTGTTCGCGACCACCGACCTGGAGCGCAGCTACCGGGTCAACCTCAACGTGATCGGGCTGGACGGCCGCCCGCAGGTCAAGAACCTCAAGACCCTGCTCAGTGAGTGGCTGCAGTTCCGCGGCACCACCGTGACCCGCCGCCTCAACCACCGCCTGCAGAAGGTCGAGCGTCGCCTGCACATGTTGGACGGCCTGCTGGTCGCCTTCCTCAACCTGGATGAAGTGATCCACATCATCCGCACCGAGGACGAAGCCAAGCCGGCGCTGATCGCGCGCTTCGCGCTGAGCGAGGAACAGGCCGAGTACATCCTGGAAACCAAGCTGAAGCAGCTGGCCCGCCTGGAAGAGATGAAGATCCGCGGCGAGCAGGATGAGCTGGCCAAGGAGCGCGACAAGATCGTCGGCATCCTGGAGAGCAAGGCCAAGCTGAAGAAGCTGATCCGCGACGAGCTGGTGGCCGATGCCAAGAAGTTCGGCGATGACCGTCGCTCGCCGCTGGTGCAGCGTGGCGCGGCGCAGGCCATCGACGAGACCGAGCTGGTGCCGAGCGAACCGATGACGGTGGTGCTCTCGGAGAAGGGCTGGATCCGTGCGGCCAAGGGCCACGACATGGACCCGTCCACCCTGTCCTACCGCGATGGCGATGCGCTGCTCGGCTCCGTGCGCGCACGCAGCACGCAGCAGGTGGCATTCCTGGACAGCGAGGGCCGTGCGTACTCGACCCTGATCCACACCCTGCCCTCGGCCCGTGGCAACGGCGAGCCGCTGACCGGTCGCTTCTCGCCGGCCCCGGGCAGCGCCTTCATGACACTGGCCAGCGGCGAGAACAACACGCGCTTCGTGCTGGCCTCCACCCACGGCTATGGCTTCGTGACCCGCTTCGAGAACCTTACCGGCCGCAACAAGGCCGGCAAGGCGATGCTCAACCTGACCTCCGGTTCCAAGGTGCTGACCCCGGCCGTGGTCGCAAATCCAGAGACGGACCGCATCGTCGCCGTGACCAGCTCGGGCAATCTGCTGGCGATCGCCGCCAGCGACCTGCCGGAACTGGACAAGGGCAAGGGCAACAAGATCATCGACATCCCCAAGGCCAAGCTTGCCACCGAGCGCGTGGTCGCGGTGGTGTCGGTGGCGCCGGGCAACACGCTGCTGGTGCGCAGCGGCCAGCGCACGATGAACCTGTCCTTCAAGGACCTGGACACCTACCTGGGGACCCGCGCCACCCGTGGCCATCTGCTGCCGCGTGGCTGGCAGAAGGTAGAAGGCCTGGCGGTGGAGTAAACGTCGCGGTGTCGAGGTGAATCGGAACGGCCGGGGAAACCCGGCCGTTTTGTTGCGCCCACAGAAAAGGCCGGGTTTCCCCGGCCTCTCTGTTCGAATCAACGTCAGCTGGCTGGCAGAGGCTGGCGGGCGGACGAGGGTTCAGCAGCTGGCTGGCGAAGGCTGGCTGGCAGGCGGAACCCGATGCTGCACTCAGTGCGCAGCCGTGCCCTTCGCATCCATCTTGCTGGTCTGGTACAGCGCCAGGCCGATGCGCTTGATCAGCCCCAACTGTTGTTCCAGCCACCAGGCATGGTCTTCTTCGGTGTCCTTCAACTGGACCAGCAGCATGTCGCGGCTGACATAGTCCTGGTGCTGTTCGCACAGCTTCATGCCGGCAGCCAGGTTGTTGCGGACGCTGTACTCGGTCTCCAGATCCTTCTGCAGCATCTCTTCCACGGTCACGCCGGGCTCGAACCCGTGCGGGCGCATGTCCGGGTCGCCGCCAAGGAAGAGGATCCGGCGCAGCAGCGCATCGGCGTGCTGGGTCTCTTCTTCCATTTCGTGGTTGAGGCGCTCATAGAGCGCGAACAGGCCCTGGTCTTCGTAGCGGCGCGAATGGATGAAGTACTGGTCGCGCGCGGCCAACTCGCCACGCAGCAGTTCCTTCAAGCAGGCGATGACGTCCGGGTTGCCTTTCATGGGGGGGGCTCCTGATGAATCAATGCGCGCATGGTGCCCTATCTGGAAATCCGGTGATCTAATCGGAATCAGTTGCAGTTGCGCTTCGTTCGGTGTGCACAGGGCGTTCACGCCTCCCCTACAATCGAACCACACCTACACGGGGGATGCGCAGGATGCGGCATTGGCTGAAGCGGTTGGTCTGGGGACTACTGATACTGACGCTGGCGGCGTTTTTCATGGTGTGGTGGCTGCTTCGCGGCAGTCTGCCCACTCTGGAAGGCGAGCAGGCCATGACCGGACTGGCGACGCCGGTCAGCATCAGCCGTGACGTCTTGGGCGTGGTCACCATCGACGCCGGAAGCCAGGCTGATGCAATGCGGGCACTGGGTCTGGTGCATGCGCAGGAGCGCTACTTTGAGATGGATTTGATGCGCCGGACGGCAGCCGGCGAGTTGGCCGAGCTGTTCGGGCCGGCGGCGATCGAGATGGACAAGCGCATGCGGGTGCACCGGCTGCGGGCGCGCACCGAGGCGCATCTGGATGTGGCCACGGGCAGCAGCGCCGCTGCATTGCAGGCCTACGTGGACGGCATCAACCAGGGCGTCGCGGATCTTCGGGTACGGCCTTGGCCCTATCTGCTGCTGCGCCAGACCCCCGCCCCGTGGCGTGCCGAAGACAGCGTGCTGACCGGGCTGGCGATGTATGCGGACCTGCAGGACCCCACCAATCAGAACGAATTGGCGATGGCGCGGATCCGCGCGGTGGCGCCACCGGCGCTCTATGCATTGCTCAGCCACGATGGCAGCGAATGGGACGCCCCCCTGTTTGGCGGGGCGCGCGGCAACGCACCGCTACCGGACGCCACTGCGCTCGACCTGCGACAGCCCGATGCGGCGCAGGCAACCAGTGCCACCGCCGGTCATCTGGACCCCGACGTGCTGGGCAGCAACAACTTCGCCGTCTCCGGCGCACTGACCGCGGACGGGCGCGCCATCGTGGCCGACGACATGCACCTGGCGCTGCGCGCGCCGAATCTCTGGTTCCGCGTACGGCTGCGCTATCCCGATCCGCAGGCGCCCGACGGCCGCGTCGATGTCAGCGGCTTCTCGCTGCCCGGCCTGCCGGCCATCGTCGTCGGCAGCAACGGACACGTGGCCTGGGGCTTCACCAACAGTTACATCGACACCGCCGATTTCCGCAGCGTGCCTGCCGATGCCCAGGACATCACCACGCATGAAGAGCGTATCCGCGTCGCCGGTCAAGCACCGGTGACGCTGCGCGTGCGTGAGACCGCCTGGGGTCCAATACTCCACGAACGGCCGGACGGCAGTGGCGAGGCGCTGCGCTGGGTGGCGCAGCTTCCCGGTGCGGTCCGTTTGGACTTTGCCGAGATGGCGCGCGCGGCGACGCTTGAGGAGGCCTTCCACGTGGCCGACCGCAGCGGTATTCCCGCGCAGAATCTGGTGATCGCCGACCGCAGCGGACGCATCGCCTGGCGGTTGATCGGCACACGACCGGACCGTGCTGCGGACTGCCCGCCAAGCGGCAACACGATCGCGGCCCCTGCCAGTTGTGCGCCGTGGGCGATCCGCAGCGATGGCGCGCCGGCATTGATCGATCCCCCCATGCATCGGCTGTGGACCGCCAACGGACGCGTCCTCGATGGGGATGCCTTGGCCATTGCCGGGAACGGTGGCTACGACCTCGGTGCACGCGGGCGGCAGATCCGCGATGGCCTGATGGCAAAGGAGCGCTTCACCGAAGCCGACCTGCTGGCGATCCAGCTCGACGATCGCGCCCTGTTGCTCACGCGCTGGTGGCACCTGCTGCGCGAGGTCGTCACCGCCAGCGACGACCCTGCCCTGCAGCGACTGGAGGTCGCAACCCGGCGATGGGAGGGCCATGCGGCCGTCGATTCGGTCAGCTACCGGATCACCCGCGGTTTCCGCGGCATGCTGATCGACCGTGTTGGCGAGGGGCTTCTCGCGCCAGCGAAAGCACAGCTCGGACAAGCGTATCTGGAGCCGCGGCTGGGGCAGTTCGAAGGCGTGTTGTGGCCATTGGTGAGCGAGCGCCCGGCGCATCTGCTGCCGCCTTCGTACTCCAGCTGGAATGCGCTGTTGACCGATACCGCCAAGACGCTGGAGGCAGACCTGAGCAGTCTGGGGCCGCTGGACGCGCGTACGTGGGGCGAACGCAACACCGCCGCGATCTGTCACCCGGTCAGTCGCGCGCTGCCCAACGTCGCCCGACGATGGCTGTGCATGCCCGGCGATCCGTTGCCCGGCGACCGCGACATGCCCCGCGTGCAGGGGCCCGCGTTCGGGGCGTCGCAGCGGATGGTGGTCTCGCCCGGCCACGAAGCCGAGGGATTGATCCACATGCCCGGTGGGCAGAGCGGTCACCCGTTGTCACCGTTCTGGGGCGCAGGACACGACGCCTGGGTGAAGGGAACACCCACCCCGTTCCTGCCGGGCAAAACCGCGTACACGCTGACGTTGGTCCCCGCGGAATGATCACGGGGTCAACGCTTTACTGCCGCCTCCAGCGCTCCATCGCGTTGAGCAGCGGCCCGGTCATGGCCGTGGTCACCAGGGCCATGATCACCAGCACGGCAAACAGGCGATCGCCGAGGAAGCCCAACTCGTAGCCCAGGTTGAGCACGATCAGCTCCATCAGGCCGCGGGTATTCATCAGGGCACCGAGCTTCCACGCCTCATGGCTGCCCATGCCGGCACTGCGCGCTGCACTCCAGGTGCCGATCAGCTTGCCCAGCGTGGCGACCGCGATCACGATCAGGCAGAGCACCCAGTCGCTGGCCTGCAGGGCATCGGCGCGCATGCGCAGGCCGGTCATGGCGAAAAACAGCGGCAGCAGCAAGGTGACCGCGAACGGCTCGACGCGCTCGGCCACGGTATGCCGCAGGGTGGCGTTGCCGGAGACCGCCACGCCGGCCGCGAAGGCACCGAACAGCGCGTGGATGCCCAGCATCTCGGTAACCAGCGCGCAACCCAGCGCCATCAACAGCATGATCAGCAACCAGCGCCCTTCCTGGCCCGGGGCGATCACCAGACGCGAGAACCACGGACGCACCACACCGAGCATCAGTGCAACGAAGGCGACCACACAGACCAGGTTGATCGTCGCGGGCACCCAACCCTGCGATTGTGCGGCGGCGACGATCAGGGCCAGCAGGCACCACGCGGTGGCATCGCCGAGCGCGGCGCAGGCGATGGCGGTCTGGCCCAGCGGCGTGCCGGTCATGCCCCGGTCGGCCAGGATGCGCAGCAGCACGGGGAACGCCGTGATGCTCAATGAAATACCCACGAACAACGCAAAGCCGGTGAAACCCACACCCGGCGGCGCGTGCGCGCCATAAAGCCAGATCGCCAGCCCCACGCCCAGCACGAACGGCACGGCAATTCCGGCATGGCTGACCACGAAGGCGAAACGCCGTCGCCCCCGCAGTCCGCCCAGATCCAGTTCCGCCCCGGCCACCAGCAGGAACATCAGCACGCCGAGCTGGCTGAGCAGGCCGAGCGAGCCAAGCGAGGCTGCCGGGAACAGCACGCCATGCACCTGGGGCAACACGGCGCCCAGCACCAGCGGCCCCATCATCAGGCCGGCCGCCATCTCACCGATCACCGCCGGCTGGCCCAGCCGGCGGAACACCCAGCCCGCGCCCTTGGCGACCATCAGCAATACCAGCAACTGCAACAAGAACAGACCAAGCGGCGCATGCAGATGCGCGGCCCAGTCGGCCCCCAGCGACGACTCTGCACGGACCACCTGTGCGGTCACGGCCGGGCCGGCAAACCGTGCCAGGCCCAGGCCGATCAACAGCGGCAGTGCCACCCAGCCCAGATAGCGCCAAGCCAGCCCACTGCGGCGCATGCCGGTGGTGTCAGAGTCCATGACCGATCCCCATCGATTGAAGGGGCGATTCTACGGGCTGCATGCGTCGCCACACCACCGCGGACGACGCGGCGGTGTGGCGCATCGATCAGGCCAGTGCCTGTTCGTGCACGCCGGCGATGGCACGCCCGGAGGGATCGGCCATCGCGGCAAAACTGGCATCCCACGCAATCGCCGCTGGCGAGGAGCATGCGATGGACTTGCCGCCCGGCACGGTCTCCGCCGCCGCCTGGGTCGGGAAGTACTGCTCGAAGACGTGGCGGTAGAAGTAGGCTTCCTTGGTCTGCGGCGGGTTGTGCACGAAACGCTTGTCCGCTGCGGCCATCACCCGGTCACTGACCTGGGCCTCGGCATGCGCCTTGAGTCCGTCGATCCAGCCATAGCCGACGCCATCGCTGAACTGTTCTTTCTGGCGCCACAGGATCGAGTCCGGCAGGTAGCCTTCGAAGGCGTCGCGCAGCACCGCCTTCTCGATACGTCGCGTACCGGCAGGGCCCTGCCCGACCATCTTGTGCTTGGCGTCGATGCGCATGGCGACATCGAGGAACTCGCGGTCCAGGAACGGCACACGCGGCTCCACGCCCCAGGCCATCATCGACTTGTTGGCGCGCAGGCAATCGTAGTTGTTGAGTGCATCGAGCTTGCGCACCAGCTCCTCATGGAACTCACGCGCGTTCGGCGCCTTGTGGAAGTAAAGGTAGCCACCGAAGATCTCATCGCTGCCCTCACCGGACAGCACCATTTTCACGCCCATCGCCTTGATCCGGCGCGCCAGCAGGAACATCGGCGTGGAAGCGCGGATGGTGGTGACGTCGTAGGTCTCCACGTGGCGGATCACTTCCGGCAGGGCATCCAGGCCTTCTTCGAAGGTGTACTCGAAACCGTGGTGCACGGTGCCCAGTGCTTCGGCCGCGATGGCGGCGGCGGCCAGATCGGGCGAGCCTTTCAGGCCGATCGCGAAGGAATGCAGACGCGGCCACCACGCTTCACTCTGATCACCATCTTCGACACGGTGGCGGGCGTAACGCGCGGCCACCGCCGCAACCAGCGACGAGTCCAAACCACCGGACAACAAAACGCCGTACGGCACATCGGTCATCAGCTGGCGATGCACCGCACGCTCGAAGGCCTCACGCAGTTCCACGCGGTCGGCCTCAACGCCTTCGACCGCAGCGTAGTCGCGCCACGGGCGCTCGTAGTAACGGGTGAGCGTGTCGGTGGCACTGTCGTACCAATGGCCCGGCGGGAACTGCGCCGCGTCGGCGCAGATGTCCACCAGCGACTTCAGCTCGGAGGCCACCACCAGGCGGCCGTCCTTGTCGTGGCCCCAGTACAGCGGCACCACGCCGATCGGATCACGGGCAATCAGCACGCGCTGCGCGGCGCGGTCCCACAACGCGAAGGCGAAGATGCCATTGAGGCGGTTCAGGAAGGAGGCCGGGCTGTCTTCGCGGTACAGTGCGTTGATCACCTCGCAGTCCGAACCGGTCTGGAAAGCGTACGGCTGGGCCAGTTCGGCCTTCAGTTCGCGGTGGTTGTAGATTTCGCCGTTGACCGCCAGTGCCAGCCCGCCGTCCTCGGACAGCAGCGGCTGCGACCCACCGGCGGGGTCGACGATGGCCAGGCGCTCGTGGACCAGGATGGCGCCGTCATCGACGTACACCCCGCTCCAGTCCGGGCCGCGATGGCGCTGGCGCTGCGACAGGTCCAGCGCATGGCGGCGCAATGCGGCGAGGTCATCGCCCGCCTGGAGGCCGAAAATACCGAAAATCGAACACATGGGAACAGCTCCTGGTGATGGGGGAATACACGTATTGCAGGCATTCGACCGGCCACCCAGGCCCGGAAGGGGTAAACCCGGGCCACAAAAAAACCCGCATCGGTCGATGCGGGTTTTCTGGGGTCCGGGCGTGTTGCTTGTACTAGCCCTGGTCGCAGTCCCGCATCGGCCGCGCACGATTATTCGCGCGCAGATTGGTGCGGTTGGTATTGTTGACAGCGGTGGCCGGGAACGAGGACATGGGTCGACCGTAACCGGGTTTGGGCGGCGGTGCAACTGTTGCGATGGCAACCAAACCGACCGCCGCGGACAACCCCGCGCTTCGGAGCCGGGCGATAATCACGGTCCTTCTGCACCATCTGGCTGGCATGACCGCTCGTATTGGACGCATCGCGACACGCCTGGGCGGCATCGCCCTGGCCCTTTCTCTCATCGCCTGCAGCAGCACCCCTTCACGGACGCCTGCGAGCATCGTGAAGTCGGTGGAGACCAAGGCGGCCGATGGCAGCTTCGACAGTGCCTGGGAGGCAGCCAGGACCTACGAGACCTTCAACGACCCGCGCGCCGTGACCTGGTACGAGCGTGCCGCCGCCGTCACCCCGTGGAGCTTCCACAACCCCCAGGCCGAAGAGGCGCTGGGCCGGATCTGGACCCACGGTGAGCTGCTGCACGGCACCGGCCCGAACATCGTCCAGGGCACGGCGTTGCGTGCCTCGCCGCGGAAGGCCGAGCGCTGGTATCGCACCGCGGCCGAGCACGGCAACCCGATGGCCATGCTGATGCTGGCCAAGTTCCATCGCGAACGCGGTGACGCGGCGAGTGCGCTGCGCTGGGACCTGCGCGCCACCATCTACCACCACATGCCGTCCGAATCCTCGCGGCTGCCGCAGGCGATCGAACCGCAGCCGGATGGCACCCTGCATCCGCTGGTCGTCGACATCCAGCGCCGTGCGCAGCGTGGCGATGCCGACGCCCAGGTGGATCTCGGCGCGATGTACGAACTCGGGATGGGCCTGCCGCGCGATGGCATCGAGGCACTGCGCTGGTATCGGCTGGCGGCGGACCAGGGCAATGTGTATGGCCAGTATTTCAGCGGCCTGCTGCTGGGCCGCGGCCGCGCCGGCGTGACGCGTGATCTGGACGCGGCCGCCGGTTGGTTCGCCAAGGCCTACGCGCAGAAGTTCTACCTGGCCGGGGAAACGTACTGGCGCGAGCGGATCAAAGCGCCGTTCTGGACCTTCGGTTAGTGCCGGAATTGGCGTCGCTCCGTTTTGTACACATTCGGCAACACGCTTCAAGTCTGCCTATGGTCCGGAACATCGCCCAGAATGACGGCATGAAGACCGCTACCTTCCGCAATGAAACCCTTACCCGCGAGCGCATGCAGGCCATTATCGCCGCGCATCCGAGCGCGGCGGTGTTCGAGAACTGCACGTTCGATCACGGCGACTTCTCGCGGCTGGACATGGATGGATTCCAGTTCAACCAATGCTCGGTCAACGGTGCCTCTTGGCTGGCGGCCTCACTGGAAGAAAGCCAGTGGACGAAGTGCCGCGGCAGCCAATGCGATTTCAGCTCGGCCCTGCTCAGCGATGCGCGTTTCTCGCACTGCGATCTGAACAACAGTCACTGGCGCCGCGCAACGCTGTCCTCGGTGCAGTTCCAGGACTGCAAGCTGACCGGCGCGCACCTGCAGGAAGTGACCGGCTGGGCGCTGGAATTCCGCGATTGCCTGCTGGTCAGCGCGGACCTGCGCGGGATGTCGTTCCGCAAGGCGCAGCTGGAGGGTATGGATTTCTCCGAGGCCGAGCTGTCCGGCTGCGATTTCCGCGATGCGGTGTTCAACGGCGGCAGCCTGCGCAACGCACAGACGCGGCTGACGCGATTTGAAGGCGCCGACCTGCGCGGCACCGACATCAGCGGGCTCAATGTGATGGACGCCAAGCTGTTCAAGAAGGCGGTGATTTCACAGCGTCAGGCGGCGGCCGCCTTGGCGTCGTTCGGGTTGATCGTGGCGTAAGGGCGAACCGACCAACGGTCGGTTCCTGCCTGACGCGGTCGTTCGTCAGTGACGCGGTAGGTGCCGGCCAGCGGCCGGCACTACCCTCATCGAGCGACGGTAGATTCAACCCGATGGAGTCAGGCGAGCAAACGCTCGATCAACCGCTGGTACAACCCCGGCAGCGCTTCCAGATCCGCGACGCGCACGTTCTCGTCGACCTGGTGGATGCTCGCGTTGACCGGCCCCACTTCGATGCACTGCGCGCCCAGTGGCGCGATGAAGCGCGCATCGGAGGTGCCACCGCCGGTGCTCTCTTCTGGTGGCGCACCGGCAAACTCGCCGAGCACGTCACGCGCGACACGGCGCAGCGTACCTTCCGGGGTGTAGAACGGCTCGCCACTGCGATGCCACGTGAGCGTGTACTCGAGCGCATGACGCTCCAGCAACGCGGCGATCTCCGGCTCCAGCGCCGGCGCATTCCAGTGCGGGTTGTAGCGCAGGTTGAACAGCACCTGCAGCTCGCCGGGAATCACGTTGTTGGCACCGGTCCCGGCATGGATGTTGGAGACCTGCAGGCTGGTCGGTGGGAAGCTCTCGAAACCGTCATCCCAGTGCCGCGCGGTCAGTTCGGCCAGCGCCGCGGCGGCCAGATGGATCGGATTGCGCGCCTTGTCCGGATACGCGACATGGCCCTGCACGCCTTTCACCGTGAGCGTTCCCGACAGGCTGCCGCGGCGGCCCACGCGCAGCAGATCGCCGAGCACCGCGGTCGAGGACGGCTCACCGGTGATGCACCAGTCGATGGCCTGGCCGCGTTCGCGGAAGATGTCCGCCACGCGACGCACACCGTCGATGGCATCGCCTTCCTCGTCACTGGTCAGCAGCACGGCCAAGGTGCCGGGATGGTCCGGATGGGCGGCGACGAACTGCTCGGCGGCCACCACGAACGCGGCCACACTGCCTTTCATATCGGCCGCGCCACGTCCGTACAGCACGCCATCTCGGATCTGCGGATCGAACGGATCGCTGGTCCAGGCCGAGACCGGGCCGGTCGGTACCACGTCGGTATGCCCGAGCAGCACCAGCACCGGCGCGCCCTGCCCGTGGGTGGCCCACAGGTTGTCGACCTCGCCCAGGCGCAGGTGTTCGCACTCGAAGCCCGCTTGCTCGAGACGGCCAGCCAGCAGTGCCTGGCAGCCAGCATCCTCGGGCGTGACCGAGGCGCGCGCGATCAGGTCGCAGGTCAAGGCAACGACGTCGTTCACGCGCCCACTCCGAACCGCTGCTTGAAGCCGTTGTCCGAGAAGCCCTGGGTCATCACGCCATCGGCGCTCACCACCACCGGCCGCTTGATCAGTTGCGGGTGCTCGCGCAGCAGCAGCTTCCATTCGGCCTCCGAATCGGCCGCTTTGCGGTTCTCCGGCAGCTGCCGCCACGTGGTGGAGGATCTGTTGATCAACGCGGCGAAGCCACCCGCCTGGCCGGCCCAGTCGATCAGGGTCTCCGGCGTCGGCGGGTGATCGCGGTAGTCGACGAAGGTGTACGGCACCTGGAAGCGGTCCAGCCACTTGGTGGCTTTCTTGCAGGTGTCGCAGTTCTTCAATCCATAAACGGTCGTGGTCATCGCAGGATTCAGTCGGCCAGGCCGCGCAGCAGCTCGTTGACACTGGTCTTGCTGCGGGTCTTGGCATCGACCTGCTTGACGATCACGGCGCAGTACAGCGAGTGCGAACCGTCCTTGGACGGCAGCTGGCCGGACACCACCACGCTGTACGGCGGTACCGAGCCGTAGCTGATCTCGCCGGTGGCACGGTTGTACACGCGCGTGCTCTGGCCAAGGAACACGCCCATGCCGATCACGCTGTGGTGGCCGACCACGAAGCCTTCCACCACTTCCGAACGCGCACCGATGAAGCAATGGTCTTCGATGATGGTCGGGCTGGCCTGCAGCGGCTCGAGCACGCCACCGATGCCGGCGCCGCCGGACAGGTGGCAGTGCTTGCCGATCTGGGCGCACGAACCGACCGTGGCCCAGGTGTCGACCATGGTGCCCTCGCCCACGTAGGCGCCGATGTTGGTGAAGCTCGGCATCAGCACCACGTCCTTGCCGAAGTAGCTGCCGCGACGCGCGATCGCACCGGGCACCACGCGCACGCCGGCGCGGCGGAACTTGGCTTCATCGAAGCCGGCAAACCGCGATTCGACCTTGTCCCAGAACGGCGCCGGACGTGCATCGACCACGGCCATGTCGTTGACGCGGAAGTACAGCAGCACGGCCTTCTTCAGCCATTCGTTGACCTTCCAGCCACCGTGGCCATCGGGCTCGGCAACGCGGAATTCACCGGTTTCCAGGCCGTCGATCACGCGGCCGACCAGCGGCTTGGTCGAGCCTTCGATTTCATGCAGGGTCAGCGTGGCGCGGCGCTCGAACGCGCTTTCAATGCCGAACTTGAGCTCTTCCACACCCGGCGTGGCCGGCTTGCGCAGCGACTTGCGCGCGATGGTGGCATCACGGCTGGCACTGCGCTTGGCAGCGCTCTCGGCCGGGGTGGCGGCCACCTTGCGTGCCGATGCCTTTTTCACGGCCGCCTTTTTCACTGCGGGTGCGGACTTTTTGGCTGCGGCAGCGGTCTTCTTCACCGCAGGCGCGGCAGCAGGGGTCTTGGCCGCCGCGGTCTTCGCGGCGGTCTTCTTGGCAGGCTTGGTGGCCATCAGTGGGGGTCTCCGGCGTTTCGATCAGGGTCCAGGCAGGCGAGCATCGCGTCTTGCAGCTGCTGTCTGGCGGATTCGGTCAGGGCGTGATCATGCTCATCGCTGATCACGAACATATCTTCGGCGCGCTCGCCGAAGGTAGCGATGCGCGCATCATGCACGCGCAGCCGCTGGTTGCGCAGCACGAACGCCACGTCGGCCAGCAGGCCGGGGCGGTCGGGTGCGACCAGGCTGAAACGGGTGCTGGTGGTCTGGCCATCGGTGACATCGCGGAATTCGATGCGCGGCGCGAAACGGAAGTGCCGCAGCTGGCGCGGAATGACGCGGCGCGACGGACGCAGCCGGGTCAGATCACCGGCCAGCGCCTCACGCAGGCCGGCCTCCAGGCGCAGCGCATCGCCATCGGCGAAGCTGTCGGCCGGGGTCACTTCGAACGTATCGAAGATGGTATCGACCGGGCCGTCCAGCACGCGCGCGCGATGGATACCGTAGCCCTTGCGGTCCAGCGTCATCACGATCGCGGCGAACAGGCCGTCGCGATCCGGCGAGTGCACGAACACCTCCAGCGCGTGGTCGTCCGGGGTGATCCGGCGCACCTTCACCAAGGTCTGGCCCTGCTTGACCGGTACCAGCGCTGCGGCCTGCCAGGCCAGCTGTTCGGGCCGCAGCCGGATGAAGCTCTCATCGGGCATTACCGTGAACTGGCGCTCGATGGTGGCATCGTCGTAGCCGCGCTCGCGCACCAGCTGGCGCACCGATTCGCGCGCTTCGGCGACACGCTCGGCGGCCGGCATCTGGTTCTCCAGCCCGTCGCGCAGCGCGCGGCGCGCGGCGAAATACAGGTCGGCAAGCAACCGGTCCTTCCACGCATTCCACAGCTTGGGGCTGGTCCCGGCAATGTCGGCGCAGGTCAGCAGATAGAGATAATCGAGCCGGTCGCGGCTGGCCACCAGCGTAGCGAAACGATGGATCACGTCCGGATCGGAGATGTCCTGCTTCTGCGCGGTGACCGACATGCGCAGGTGCTGCTCGACCAGCCAGGCCACCAGCTCCGTATCGGAACTGCTCAGCGCCAGCGCCTGGCAGAATTCGCGCGCATCCACCGCACCGAGTTCGGAGTGATCGCCGCCGCGGCCCTTGGCGATGTCATGGAACAGCCCGGCCAACAGCAGCAGCTCCGGCTTGCGCAGGCGCGGCCAGACCTCATGCGCGATGGAGAAGCGCTCGTCGGCGCGACTGGTGGCGAACAGGCCGATATTCCGCAGCACCATCAGCGTGTGCTGGTCCACGGTGTAGACGTGGAACAGATCGAACTGCATGCGCCCGGAGACCTGCGCGAACGCGGGGATCCACTGGCCGAGCACGCCCAGGCGCGCCATCCGCGCCAGGGTGTCGACCGCGCGCGGGCTGCGCAGCAGGCCCAGGAACTGATCGCGTGCCGCGGGACTGGCCTCGGTATACGCCGCCAGCTCCGGCAGCGATTCGGCCAGCGCGCGGGCAGTCAGCGAGTGCAGGCCCCGCACATCCGGGTTGTAGGCCCAGCTGGAAAACAGCGCGAACACTTGCTCGATGTCGCCCTGCGGCCACGCGGCATCATTGGCGGCCAGGTAACCGCGGCGCAGCGAGAAACCGACACTGACCGGCTCGGGCACCGCTTCGCCATCAAACTGTTCCTCAAAGCGCTGCAGCAGTCGGTCGCTGATCCGCCGCACCACGGTGGCGCTGCGGTAGAACCCCTGCATCATCTTTTCCACGGCCAGGCTTTCGATGTCGTCTTCGAAACCCAGGCGGGCGGCAAGCGTCTTCTGGTAATCGAACCGCAGGCGTTCTTCGGGCCGGTTGGCCACCAGGTGCAGACCGAAGCGCAGCCGTGCCAGCGCGCAGCGTTCGCGCTTGAGCGCGGCGGCTTCATCCGGGCCGAGATGGCCCAGGCCGACCAGCGCTTCCAGATCGCGCACGCCGAACGCGCGCAGCGCCATCCAGCCGAGCGTATTGAGGTCGCGCAGGCCGCCGGGACCGTCCTTGATGTCCGGCTCAAGGTTGTCGGCGGTGTCGCCGAAGCGCTGATGCCGCGCCAGCAGCTCTTCGCGCTTGGCGAGGAAGAATTCGCGTGGCGGCCACAGGCCCTCCACGTTGACCGCCGCCTTCAACGCATGGCGGGCCGCGTCATCGGCGACCACCGGGCGCGATTCGATCAGCGCGGTCAGTACCGTCTGATCGGCGCTGGCCTGGGTGCATTCGGCCGGCGAACGTACCGCGTGGCTGACCGGCAGGCCGCAATCCCACAACAGGGCGAAGAAACGCGCCAGCCCGGACTCGTGCCGTCGCTGCTGCTCGGGCGTGCCCAGCACCAGCACGTCGATATCCGAGCGAGGGAACAACTCGCCGCGCCCGTAGCCGCCCACCGCGAACAGCGCCATCCCCGACCCGCCGGGCAGGCAGCGGTGCCAGGCCAGCCGGATCAGGTGATCGGCCGCCCGCGCGCGCAGGGCGAGCAGGCGTTCGATATTGTCGTTCTGGTCGAAGCGGCGGTACAGCCGCGCGTCGGTCTGTTGCAGCGACTGGCGCGCCAACCCCGCCCAGTCCGGGTCGGCGACGGAATCGGCCGGCGCGTCCAGCATCGGGCTCGCCGGCAGCATGCTCAGACCTGCGATTCGCCGGGCGAGAGGGTCAGCACGTCGACGCCGGTCTCGGTGACCGCGACCATGTGCTCCCACTGCGCCGACAACTTGCGGTCCTTGGTGACCACGGTCCAGCCATCGGGCAGCACCTTGTTGTAGCGGGTGCCCTCATTGATCATCGGCTCGATGGTGAAGGTCATGCCGGGCTGCAGCACCAGGCCCTGGCCCGGACGGCCGTAATGCACCACCTGCGGTTCATCGTGGTAGACCTTGCCGATGCCATGACCGCAGTACTCGCGCACCACGCTGAAGCGCTCGGCTTCGGCATAGCTCTGGATCGCATGGCCGATATCGCCCAGCGTCGCGCCCGGCTTCACCGCGCGGATGCCGCGCCACATGGCTTCGTAGGTCGCATCGACCAGGCGCTTGGCCATGACCGACGGCGTGCCGACGTAGTACATGCGGCTGGTATCGCCGTGCCAGCCATCCTTGATCACCGTGACATCGATGTTGACGATGTCGCCGTCCTTGAGGACCTTGGCTTCGCTGGGGATGCCGTGGCAGATCACGTTGTTGACCGACGTGCAGACCGTCTTGGGGAAGCCGCGGTAACCGACATTGGCCGGCGTCGCCTTCTGCACATTGATGATGTGGTCGTGGCAGATGCGGTCCAGCTCTTCGGTCGTCACGCCCGGCTTGACGTAGGGGGTGACAACGTCGAGCACCTCGCTGGCCAGGCGGCCGGCGATGCGCATCAGTTCGATTTCCTCGGGGGTTTTCAGATTCACGCTCATGGAGGCCATTATCGCCGATCCGGAGCCAATCTGAACGGGATGGGGTGGAACGCTGACAGCCGCGGTTTGGGCAGCGACCCGCAGTCAGGTGCATGAATGAATGGGATGGCCGTCGCAGAACGCAGTTTCATGCCGAAAACGGCCATTGATTCCGTCAAATCTCACGGCCTCCAAACAAGGCGGCACCTATAACCGAGTGAAGACCGTTTCACAGTCCGGCAGCATCGTGTTGTTCAGCAAGGACCCCCGTCCAAGGAGCATGCCCATGCGATTTTTCCGCCCTGCCCTGCTCACCCTGGCCCTGACCGGCCTCGTCACCCCGGCCCTCGCGGCCGATACCACCACGTTCAACGTCAAGGTCATCATCACCAAGGCCTGCACCATCACGGCCGCTGCGGCCACGGACGTCGACTTCGGCTCGGCACTGTCCACCGCCACGACCCCGTCCAATGCACAGGGCACGATCACCGCGCAGTGCTCGGCCCTGACGCCGTATACCGTGGCCCTCAATGCCGGCTCCAATGCCGGGACGGCCAACGATGTGACCACCCGGCGCATGAAGAACACCGACGCCAGCGTGACCGCCAACAATTTCGTGGGCTATCAGCTCTACCGCGATGCCGGGCATACCAATGTGTGGGGTGCCACCGCCGGCACCAATACAGTGGCCGGCACCGGCACCGGCCTGGCGCAGACACTGAATGTCTACGGCCAGATCGCCAACCCCAGCGTCAACAATGCCGCTGCCGGTAACTATCAGGACACGATCACCGCCACCATCACCTATTGAGGTCCGCCATGCCGATTTCCGCAGGGCGTCGCCCTGGGCGGTTGTTCGGGTGCGCGGCGCTGGGCTGGTTGTGGCTGCTGATGGGGAGCGCCACCGCCGCGAGTCTGCAGGTCGCCCCTACGTCTTTGCAGCTGACGCCGCGGCAGAATGCCGATGCCCTGTGGCTCACCAACAGCGGCACCACCCCGGTACAGGTGCAGGTGCGGGTTTACGAGTGGCGCCAGGACGCTGGCCAGGACCAGCTCGTGCCTACCACCGATCTGCAGGTCAGCCCCCCGATGCAGTCGCTGGCCGCCGGCCAGCAGCAGTTGATCCGCGTGGTGCGCAGCGAACCGGCCACGCCTGCCTCGCAACGTGCCTACCGGGTGGTGGTCGATGAACTGCCCACGGTGGATCCGCGTCGTACCGGTATGCAATTCGTGCTGCGCTATTCGATGCCGGTGTTCGTCCAACCCGATGCGGGCACCGCCCTGGAACACGCCCTGCAGGCGCGGCTGACACGCCTCGATGACGGGCGACCGGCCCTGGAGGTGCACAACAGCGGCAACAGCTATGCCCAGTTGGCCGACCTTGGCCTCGGCCCGGCCAACCGCCCGCAGATCATCCATCCCGGCCTGCTCGGCTACGTCCTTGGCGGACAGACCATGCGCTGGCCACTGGACGTTCCGGCCGCGCGCCTGGCGGGCGCTACGTTCTCGGCAAAGATCAATGGCGAGTCGGCCCAGACGCCACTGCCCGCCGCGCTGCCGGCTCGCTGAGGCCTGCATGCGGATGCTGCTCACCGCGACGCTGACCCCGTGCGCCGCGATGGCAGCCGATGCGGACATTGGCGCTTCGGGCGATGCGATGCTGCCGCCACCGACGCCGCTGACCGCCGCGCAGACCCTGTACTTGGAGGTGACGCTCAACCAGACCCCGCGCGGACTGCTGCCCTTTACCGAACTGCAGGGCCGACTGATGGCCTCCGGCGCCACGCTGCGCCAACTCGGCTTTTCGGCCAGCGGCGAGCAGCCGGTCGCGCTGGAGCACCTCAGCGGGGTGGTCGTGCGCTATGACGCGGCGCTGCAGACGCTGGCCCTGGATGTGCCGCTGGAGCAGTTGTCGCTGCCCACCACCCGGCTCGAACGGGCGGCTGACGCTGCACCGGCAGCGGCCACCTCGCCCGGCATGGTGCTCAACTATGACGTCTATGGCAGCCACAACGAGGGCGGCGGCAACCTTGCCCTGACTACCGAGCTGCGTCTGTTCGGGCTGGGCGAGGGCGTCCTGGAGACCGGTTCGTTGCTGCGCACCTACCAGGATCCCGCCGCTCGGCAGTGGCGCGGGGAGAGCGTGCGTCTGGACACCGCATGGCGCCTGGATTTTCCGGCATCGGCCGTGTCGCTGACGGTCGGCGATTTCTACAGTGGCTTTGTCGACTGGAGCCGGCCTGTCCGCATGGGCGGTGTGCAGATCGGGCGCAACTACGGCCTGCAGCCCTACCGCGTGTTGACCCCCACCCCCACCTTCCTCGGCGAAGCGGTGGTCCCGTCCAACGTGGAGCTGTATGTGGATGGCCTGCGCCAATACAACGGCGAGGTACCGATCGGCCCCTTCCAGTTGGCCGCGCAGCCGGGCATCAACGGCACCGGCAACGCACAGGTGGTGATCACCGATGCATTCGGCCGGATGCAGACGCTGGACTTTGCCTTCTACGGCACGCAGCAGCTGCTGGCCAAGGGTCTGTCCGACTGGTCGGCCGGGGTGGGCCGGATGCGAAAGGACTATGGGCTGCGCTCGTTCGCCTATGAAACGCCGGTGATCGGCAGCGCCACCTGGCGTTATGGCGCCAGCGACCGGTTTACCGCCGAGGCGCACCTGGAAGGCGGTGGCGGCGTGCTCAACGGTGGTGCCGGGGGCTGGTGGTTGCTGGGTGGCGCCGGTGTGGTCAACGCCGCCTATGCACACAGCCGCTTCGAGGGTCTGCAGGGCGGCCAATATGCCGTGGGCTACAGTTGGAACAACCGCCGCTTCAACATCAACCTGCTGACCCGGCGGACCCACGGCGCCTACCGCGACCTCGGTGCACTGCAGGACACCCTGCCCCCGGACATCAGCGAGCAGGCCACGTTGGGCCTGAACCTGGAACGCGCCGGATCGCTCAGCGCCAGCTACCTGCGCCTGCGCTATCCCGATGGCGAGGACAACCGCTACGCCAGCCTGTTCTGGTCGCGCAGCTTCGGCGATCGCTGGTCCGCCTACCTGTCCTTCAACCAGAATCTGGCAGACAACGATGACCGCAGCGTCTATCTGTCGGTATCGGCCGCCCTGGGGCGCAACCGGCAGAGCAGCCTGTCGGCGCAGCGCAACGGCGAGCGACTGACCTATGTCGCCGATCTGTCCCAGCCCGTACCGGGCGACGGCAGCCAGGGTGGCCATGGCTGGCGGATACAGGCGCGCGGCGGTGACGACGGTACCGGCGGACTGGCCGAACTGGGCTGGCTCAACCGGGTCGGGCGCTACTCGATGGGATACGCGCGCCAAGGGGATCTGGATTATGGCTACGCCAGTGCCAGTGGCAGCGTGGTCTGGATGGGCGGACACGTCTTTGCCGCGCGCGAGGTCCCCGATGCCTTTGCCGTGGTGTCCACCGATGGCTACGCCGGCATCCCGGTGAGGCTGGAGAACCGGCTGATCGGCAGTACTGACAAAAACGGGCTGCTGCTGGTGACCCCCTTGCTGTCCTGGCAGCGCAACCGGCTCTCCATCGATACGCTGGATCTGCCGGCCGACATGCGCGCCGACCGCGTGGACACCTGGGTGACGCCACGACAGAGCGCCGGGCTGGGCGTCGACTTCGGCCTGCGCCGCACCCAGGCCATGCGGGTGATCCTGCACGATTCCGACGGGGTCGCGCTGCCCGTCGGCAGCAGCGTGCGGCTGCCCGGCGGACGGGCCGCCACGGTGGGCTACGACGGGGAAACCTACCTGGAGGATGTCCTCACACCGGCCCAACTGCAGGTCGAACTGCCTGACGGGCATTGCAGCGTGCGCCTGGCACCGCCCATCACCGCCACCTCCCCCGGCATGCCCCGGATCGGCCCACTGCGCTGCCTGCCGACACCCGCGCCATGATCGCTCCCCGGCTGCTCGCGATGATGCTGGCGCTGGGGGCGCTGTGCTGGGTGACAACAGCACGTGCGGATACCACGTGCACGGCGACGGCGCCGACCGCACTGGCATTCGGCACCATCACCAATGGCGCGGCGAGCCCGACCAACGCCATGACCAGCTTCACCATTACCTGCAACACCGCCGCGCTGAGCGTTCTGGGCAGTGCCAGCGTGCGCGCCTGCCTGAAGATCGGCCCGGGCAGCACCGGCAGCACGCTGCTGCCGAGCCGCAGCATGACCAATGCCACGTCCGATCCGATGGCGTTCCAGCTCTACAGCAATGCCGGCCGCACCACAGTGTGGGGTGCCGTACCCGGCGCTTCACCGGCGGCAGCGGTGGTGACGCTCAGTTACGGCGTGCCCTTGCTGACCGGCGGCAGCGGCGCGCAGACAGTCACGCTTTATGGCCAGATTCCCGCCGCCCAGGTGCTGTCGGCCGGCGCCTTCTCCAGCAGCTTCAATGCCGCCAACGTGAGCCTGGAATACGCCTACAACGAAAGCATCATCGGCACTGCCCAGCCCCCGGCGCTGTGCACCAGCAGCAGCGGCGTCACTGGCCACAAGACCGCCGACGGCGCGTTCCCGTTCACGGTCAGCGCCAACGTCCTGCCCCAGTGCAGCACCTACGTCACCACCGACATGGACTTCGGCAGCAACGCTGGCGCCATCACCGCCAATCTTGATCGCACCTCGACGATCGGCCTGACCTGCATCAACCGTACCGCCTACAGCATCGGTCTGAACAACGGGCAGAACGCGCTCGGCAACGTCCGGCGCATGCGCTTCACCGCCCCGGACAGCAGCGTCTACTACATCCCCTACGAGCTGTATCGCGACGCAGCGCGCTCGCAGCGCTGGGGCAACACGATCAACACCGACACCCAGGCCGGCACCGGCAACGGGAGCGCGCAGACGCTCACCGTCTATGGTCGGGCCCCGCCGACGACGGGTGCGATTCCCGCCCAAGGCAGCTACAACGACCTGATCACGGTGACCATCACCTATTGAAGGGGCGAGCCCTCAAGACGCCCGTCCTGGCCGCTGACAGTCGCTTCCCCGTCCGTCCGATGCTCGATGCCCGCGTGACGTCGCTGCCTGCGGATCTGCACGGCAGCGCAGGCCATCCGGTGCCTGGGCAGGCTTTATAATGACGGCGATGCCAACGTCCGCTTCCGGGCCCACCCGGACCCTGCAGAAGCGGTCACCCTGCCCCCCGCAGCACCCGAGATTGCAGCGCCGGCCCAGGCCAGGCTATAATCGACTGGATTTCCCGCGTCCTTTCGCGTGAAGCACGTCAACACCGGACGTCACCGGTGAATTCACACCTGCCGCCCATATCCGTGCCGGGGTGCTCCGCAAGGAGTTCGGTCACGGAAGCGACAGGGAAGCCAAACCCCGGAACCACTCGCCTTGCGGCGGACCGCCCAACTATTACCCGTGGCGGCCGGTTCCCTATCAGGAGTTACTGCAATGCCCCAGGTCACCATGCGTCAGATGCTGGAAGCCGGCGTCCATTTCGGCCACCAGACCCGTTACTGGAACCCCAAGATGGGCCAGTACATCTTCGGCGCCCGCGGCAAGATCCACATCATCAACCTGGAAAAGACCGTTCCGCTCTTCAATGACGCGATGAACTTCATTTCCAGCGTTGCCCAGAAGCGCGGCACCATCCTGTTCCTGGGCACCAAGCGCAGCGCCCGCGAGTCGATCCGTGAAGAAGCCGAACGTTGCGGCATGCCCTTCATGAACCAGCGTTGGCTGGGCGGCACCCTGACCAACTTCCGTACCGTCAAGCAGTCGGTTGCCCGCCTGAAGGAACTGGAAGCCGGTGAGACCGACGGCAGCTTCGACAAGCTGGTCAAGCACGAAGTGCTGGGCCTGCGTCGCGAGCGCGACAAGCTGGAAGCCTCGCTGGGCGGCATCAAGGACATGAACCGTCTGCCCGACGCGATCTTCGTCATCGATATCGGCCACGAAGACATCGCCATCAAGGAAGCCAAGAAGCTCGGCATCCCGGTGATCGCGGTCGTCGATACCAACTACAACCCGGAACTGGTCGATTACGCGATCCCGGGCAACGACGACGCCATCCGCGCTGTGCAGCTGTACGCCCGCGCCGCTGCCGACGCCGTGCTGGAAGGCAAGGCGGCTGCTCCGCACGCTGCCACCGTCCGTGAAGAAGAGTTCGCCGACGCTGCTGCCACCGAAGAAACCAAGCCGGCCCGCCGCGCTCCGGCCAAGAAGGCTGCTGCCGCTCCGGCTGCCGACGCTCCGGCCGCTGGCGAAGCCCAGGCCTGATCCAGGCCCACGGTGGGCGCAACGCGCCCACCGTTCCTGTCCGCTGCCGATGGCGCGACGACAGGACACTGTCACACGGGCCGGCCACCATGCCGGCCCAACCCCTTTCTTTCGTGAGGAAATCCCGTGGAAATCACTGCTTCCCTGGTCAAGGAACTGCGCGAGCGCACTGGCGCCGGCATGATGGAGTGCAAGAAGGCACTCGTCGAAAACGGCGGCGACATCGACGCCTCGGCCGAATGGCTGCGCAAGTCCGGCCTGGCCAAGGCCGACAAGAAGGCTGACCGCGTGGCTGCCGAAGGCATCATCGTGGCAGCCCAGGACGGCGGCAAGGCCGTGCTGGTCGAAGTCAACTCCGAAACCGACTTCGTCGCCAAGGACAGCAACTTCCTGGACTTCACCAAGGCCGTTGCCGCCACCGCCCTGAGCTCGGGCGCTGCCGACATCGACGCCCTGAAGGCTGCCAAGCTGCCGACCGGCGAGACGATCGAAGAAGCCCGCGCCGCCGTCATCGCCAAGGTGGGCGAGAAGGTCGACGTGCGTCGCATCGTGCGTCTGGAATCGACCAACAACGTCGCTGCCTACGTGCACGGCGGCCGCATCGGCGTGCTGGTCGAGCTGGCCGGCGGCAACGAAGAGCTGGCCCGTGGCCTGGCCATGCACGTGGCTGCCATGAACCCGCCGCACAACAAGGCGGCCGATGTGCCGGCCGAGTTCGTTGCCAAGGAAAAGGAAATCGAACTGGCCAAGATGTCCGACAAGGACAAGTCCAAGCCGGCCGATATCCTGGAAAAGATCATCAGCGGCAAGATCGCCAAGATCGTCAACGAAGTGACCCTGTACGGCCAGCCGTACGTGCTGGACACCAACCAGTCGGTCGAGCAGGTCCTGAAGGCCGCCGGTGCCGATGTGGTCGGCTTCCAGCGCCTGGCCGTCGGCGAAGGCATCGAGAAGGTGGTGGAAGACTACGCCGCCGAAGTGATGAAGCAGGCCGGTCTGGCCTGATTCCCACCGCTTGAAGGTGGTACGAGAGAAGCCGCGGATTCCGCGGCTTCTTTTTTTTGCCCGCTGGTTTTGCTTTGTGTGCCGGATCAGGGCAATACTTCCAAACCGATCTGCCGCTTCGACGCAAGAAATCAGGGACAAAACTGTGATGCGCCTCAGGTATTCTTGCCTCAACATACTGAAAGCCCCGCCATGCCTCCCGAGCTGACAGCCGCCCTGGCGCTCTGCCGCAACCTGCCCTCCCCGCCCGGTATTGCCCTGCGCATCATCGAACTGGCGCAGGACCCGGAAGCGGACATCACCACCGCCGCCGACATCATCGCCATCGACATGGCGCTGAGCGCCCGCATGCTGCGCATCGCCAATTCGCCGCTGTATGCCAGCCGCCGACGGATCGAGAATCTCGGCCAGGCACTGACCATGCTCGGCCTGAACGCCACCGTGACCCTCGCCCTGGGCTTCACCGTGACCCAGGGACTGACCGCCGCCGGCGATGGCCAGGACCTGCGTGAGCGCGCGTGGCGCCGCAGCATCCTCAGCGCACTGGCCGCCAGCCTGCTCGGCCAGGCCCGCGGCCTGCGCAAGGCCGAAGAGCTGATGCTGGCCGGGCTGCTGCAGGACATCGGCATCCTTGCCCTGGCCCAGACCCAACCGGACACCTACCTGCCCCTGCTGCGCCAGGCGAGCGACAACCCCGCCCTTGTGTCACTGGAGCGCGAACAGCTGCAGTGCACGCATGCCGATGTCGGCGCATGGATCACCGAAGAGTGGGGCCTGCCCCGCTACCTGGTGGACAGCATCGCGCGCAGCGAATCGCCGGTCGATGGCGAGGACACCTTCCAGGCCTGCGTTGCGCTGTCCGGTGCCGTGGCCGATATCTGGCTCAGCGCCGATGCCGATGCCGCGCGCGAACGCGCACTGCAGCAGGTACATGACACCCTCGGGCTGGACAGCGCCCAGTTCGACCAGGTGCTGACCCGGATCGGCGAATCCCTGCCGGACATCAGTGCCCTGTTCGAGACCCCGCTGTTCTCGCCCTCGCGCGTGCAGCAGCTGATCGATCACGCCCAGGAACTGGCGACCCTGCGCAATCTGCGCGAAGTGCAGGACGCCGCACTGGCCCGCCAGCGTGCCGATGAGTTCGAGGCCCGGGCCAACCGGCTGGCCGAACAGGCCCACCGCGATGCCCTGACCGGCGTACTCAATCGCCGCCAACTGGAAGCCGTGCTTGAGCAGGAGTTCCTGCGCGCGACCCGGCATGGCTGGCCGCTGTCGGTCGCGTTCATCGATCTGGATGATTTCAAGAAGATCAACGATGCCCACGGCCATCTGATGGGCGACCAGGTGCTGCGCATGTTCGCCAGCAAACTGCAGGAACAGCTGCGCAACAGCGACACCGTGGCCCGCTTTGGCGGGGAGGAATTCATCGCCCTGCTGCCCAACACCACCGAACCGGTGGCACTGGAAGTGGTGCGCCGGGTCCTGGCCAACATCGTCAACACCCCGATGGCCGAAGTGCCCAGCGGCCCCCTCTTCGTAACCTTCTCGGCCGGTGTGGCGACCCAGGGCGGCTACGAGCGTTTCGCCGATGTTCAGGACCTGCTCAAGGCTGCCGACGACGTGCTCTACCGCTCCAAGAATCTGGGCCGCAACCGCGTGATCGCGCGCTCGCCGAGTACGACCCCGGCCTGAACCCCGACCCCGCCGGCGCGGCATGATGGCCCGGCGTCGCGGACACGGTTCGCCGCAGTGCAGCAGATTTATGCTGCCCGATGACCCGGCTTCCAGTAGAATCCGGGCGTTTTCCACGCACCCAGAGATCGCCATGTCAAAGCTCGCCTATCGCCGCATCCTGTTGAAAGTTTCCGGGGAGGCGCTGATGGGAGACGAGGACTACGGCATCGACCCGAAGGTCATCCACCGCCTCGCCCGTGAGGTGATGGAAGCGCAGGCTGCCGGTGCCGAAGTGGCGCTGGTGATCGGCGGCGGCAACATCTTCCGCGGCGCCGGCCTGGCCGCAGGCGGCATGGACCGGGTCACCGGCGACCAGATGGGCATGCTGGCCACCGTGATCAATGCGCTGGCCATGCAGGACGCCCTGGAGAAGCTGGGCGCCAAGGCACGCGTGATGAGCGCGATCAAGATCAACGACGTCTGCGAGGATTACATCCGTCGCCGCGCGATCCGCCACCTGGAAAAGGGCCGCCTGGTGATCTTCGCCGCCGGCGTCGGCAGCCCGTTCTTCACCACCGATTCCGGCGCCGCCCTGCGCGCGATCGAAATCGGCGCGGACCTGCTGCTGAAGGCCACCAAGGTCGACGGCGTTTACGACAAGGACCCGAACAAGTACAGCGACGCGGTCCGTTTTGACAGCCTCACCTACGACGAAGTGATCCGCCGCGGGCTGGAAGTGATGGATACGGCTGCCTTCGCCCTGGCCCGCGACAGCGACCTGCCGCTGCGCGTGTTCGACATGGGCCAGCCGGGCGAGCTGCTCAAGATCCTGCACGGCGACAATATCGGCACCCTGGTGCAGGGCCGCGACAACGCCTGAGCCTGAGCGCAGGCCCACGCCTGCGCCCTGAACGGCCCGGCGAAGACCCTTCTTCGCCTATAATCGCCCGATTCCCAGTGACATCCAGGATTCGGGCGATGCTCAACGAAATCAAGCAGGACGCGCAGACGCGCATGGCAAAGAGCATCGATGCTCTGAAGCACACCCTCACCTCCATCCGCACCGGCCGTGCTTCTCCGGCCCTGCTGGATCGCATCACCGTCAAAGCCTACGGCACCGACACCCCGCTCAACCAGGTGGCGTCGATCAGTGTGTCCGAAGGCCACTCGCTGGTCATCACCCTGTTCGACAAGGGCATGATCAAGGACGTGGAGAAGGCGATCTACGCCTCCGACCTCGGCCTGACCCCGAACGTGGCCGGCACCGTCATCCGCCTGAACCTGCCGCCGCCGACCGAAGAGCGCCGCAAGGAGCTGGGCAAGCAGGTGCAGAAGGAAGGCGAAGGCGCCAAGATCGCCATCCGCAACATCCGCCAGGACGCCAACAAGGCAATCGCCAACCTGATCAAGGACAAGGCGATCAGCGAAGACGACAAGAAGCGTGGCGAAGACGACATCCAGAAGCTGACCGACAAGTCCATCAAGGACGTCGACAGTGTGGTTGCCGAGAAAGAAAAGGAACTGATGGCGGTCTGAGCCCTATGTCCCAGGCCCCGACCAGCAGTTCTGCCGCGCCGATGCCGCGCCACGTTGCCATCATCATGGATGGCAACGGGCGTTGGGCACAGAAGCGTCGTCGCCCGCGCGTGATCGGCCATCGTGCCGGCGCGCGCGCGGTCAACCGCACCATCGATTTCTGCCTCGACCACGGCATTGCCGCGTTGACCCTGTTCGCCTTTTCCAGTGAAAACTGGGGCCGGCCGAGCGATGAGGTCGATGCGCTGATGAAGCTGTTCCTCAATGCGCTCGACCGCGAAGTGGACGAGCTGCATCGCCGTGGCGTGCGCGTGCGTTTCATCGGCGAGCGTGAGCGCTTCGGCGCCGGGCTGGTCAGCCGCATGCAGCTTGCCGAGCAGCGCACCGCCGGCAACCGTGCGATGACCCTGAGCATCGCCGCCAGCTATGGCGGCCGCCAGGACATCGCCCGCGCCGCGCGCGAGCTGGCCGTCGAGGTCGCGGCCGGTCGCCTGCTGCCCGAGCAGATCGACGAAGCCATGCTCAGCAGCCGCGTGGCGCTGGCCGACCTGCCGCCGCCGGACCTGTTCATCCGCACCGGTGGCGACACCCGCATCAGCAATTTCCTGCTGTGGCAGCTGGCCTATACCGAACTGTGGTTCACCGACGTACTGTGGCCCGAGTTCGATGCCGCCGTCCTGCAGGAGGCGATCGACGCCTATGCCGCGCGTGAACGCCGTTTCGGCCTGACCAGCGCCCAGATTGCCGCCTTGGCCACCGAGACCTCTTCCCCATGACCAAGACCCGAGTCATCGCCGCGCTGATCATGGCGCCGGTCGCCATCCTCGCCATCCTCATGCTGCCGACCCAATGGTTGGCTGCCGCCGCAGCCGCCGTGTTCCTGATCGGCCTGTGGGAATGGCTGAAGCTGGCCGACGTCGAAGACACCCTCGCCCGTACCGTCCTGCTGGTGCTGAATCTGGTGCTGATGGTGTTGATCGTGTGGGCTGATGCGGGCTCGCTGGTGCTGTACCAGATTGCTGCGCTGGTCGGCATCGGGTGGTGGTTGCTGGCACTGCTGTGGCTGCGCTTCTTCAACTTCGGCGCCAGCCCGAGCAGCCCGGCGCGTGCGCTCAAGCTGCTGGCCGGCACGCTGGCGATCGTTCCGGCCTGGGCCTCGCTGGTGCTCATCCATGCCAGCGGTGACAACGGCCACCTGTGGCTGCTGACCGCGCTGGCCGTGGTCTGGGCCGCCGATTCGGGCGCCTACTTCGCCGGCCGCACCTTCGGCCGCACCAAGCTGGCCCCGCGCATCAGCCCCAACAAGACCTGGGAAGGCCTCGGTGGCGGCATGGTCGCCGGCCTGATCGTGGCGCTGGGCTTCGGCTGGCTGGCCGGCATCGACAGCGGTCATCTGGTCGGTCTGGTCATCACCGCCGTGGTGACCGTATTCGCCTCGGTGCTGGGTGATCTCTACGAAAGCCTGATCAAGCGCCATGCCGGTGCCAAGGACTCGGGCCACATCATCCCCGGCCATGGCGGCGTGCTGGATCGCATTGACGGCGTACTCGCCGCCCTGCCGGTGTTCGCACTCGGCAAGGAAATCTTCGGGTTCTAACCATGTCCAGCGCTTCCGCCCCCCGCCAGGTCGCCGTCTTTGGCGCCACCGGTTCCATCGGCGCATCCGCGCTGGATGTGATCGCGCGCCATTCGGACCGCTACCGGGTCACCGTGCTGGCCGCAGGCCGTCAGGTCGATGCGCTGGTCGCTTTGTGCGCCGTGCATCGTCCGGCCCATGCAGTGATCGCCGACGCGTCGCTGTACGCCGCCCTGCGCGATGGCCTGCGTGACGCCGGCCTGGCCACCCAGGCCCACGCAGGCGCCGCAGCGCTGGATGCGCTGGCTGCCAGCGATCTCTGCGACACCCTCGTCGCGGCCATCGTCGGCGCTGCCGGGCTGTCCTCGACGCTGGCGGCCGCCACTGCGGGCAAGCGCATCCTGCTGGCCAACAAGGAATCGCTGGTGCTCGCCGGCGAACTGCTGATGCGCCAGGCCACTGCCGCCGGTGCCGAGATCATCCCGATCGACAGTGAGCACAGCGCGATCTTCCAGTGCCTGCGCTCGCGCGATGCCAGCCTGGAGGGCGCCGGCGTACGCCGGATCATCCTGACCGCCTCGGGCGGTCCGTTCCGTGGCCGCAGCCGCGAGCAGCTTGCCGAGGTCACCCCGGCCCAGGCCGTGGCCCATCCGAAGTGGTCCATGGGCCCGAAGATCTCGGTGGATTCGGCGACGTTGATGAATAAAGGGCTTGAAGTCATCGAAGCCCATCATCTGTTCGGCGTGCCCGGCGAGCGGATTGACGTGCTGGTCCACCCGCAGAGCCTGGTGCATTCGCTGGTCGAGTTCGTCGACGGCTCGACCCTGGCCCAGATGGGCCTGCCGGACATGCGCACCACCCTGGCCGTGGGCCTGGGCTGGCCGCAGCGGATCGACTCGGGGGTCGGCGGGCTGGATCTGCTCACCCAGGGGCGGCTGGATTTCGAAGCGCCGGATACCGACGCCTTCCCCTGCCTGACGCTCGCCTGGCAGGCCATGGCCGCCGGCGGCACCGCCCCGGCCATCCTCAATGCGGCCAATGAAGTAGCTGTTTCAGCGTTTCTTCAGGGGCGGGCAGCTTTCCTTGCCATTCCCGCGCTGGTCGCTAACGCTCTGTCAACACTGTCGACCGAGTCCGCCGATACACTGGAGGGCCTGCTGACCGCCGATCAGCGCGCCCGCCAGATCACCCAAGCCGCCATCGACCACGCCTGAATGCCCGACACGTCCCCTTACAGCGCTGATCACCATGGGTGATTTCATCGGATCCGTCTGGTGGATGATCGTCAGCCTTGGCGTGCTGGTGACTTTCCACGAATTCGGTCATTACTGGGTGGCCCGCCGTTGCGGGGTCAAGGTGCTGCGCTTCTCTGTTGGTTTCGGCAAGCCGCTGTGGTCGCGCCGCAACCGCGATGGCACCGAGTTCGCGATCGCCGCCATTCCGCTCGGCGGCTACGTGAAGATGCTGGACGAGCGCGAGGTTGAGGTGCATCCGGCCGAGCGCGGCCAGGCGTTCAACCACAAGACGGTCTGGCAGCGGATCGCCGTGGTTGCCGCTGGTCCGGCCGCCAACCTGATCCTGTGCATCGCCCTGCTGTGGGCGATGTTCGTGATCGGCAAACAGGATTATTCGGCCACCATCGGCCGCACCACCGGCATGGCGCAGACCTCGGGGCTGCAGGCCGGCGACCGCGTGGTGAAGGTCGACGGCCGCAGCGTGGCCACCGCCGGTGAGGCCAGCATGGCCCTGACCACGGCGGCCATGGACCGCCAGGACGCCAAGGTCGAGGTCCTGGATGGGCTGGATCAGCCCCGCACCCGCACCGTGCCGCTGTCGCAACTGCCGGCTGGCTTCGACGAGCGCCGCGTGCCGCAGTTGGCCGGCCTGAGCTGGCAGTTCTGGCTGCAGCCGGCCCTGGTGGACAAGGTACTGCCCGATGGCGCCGCCCAGGGCGTGCTGGTGCCGGGCGACCTGATCGTGGCCGTGGACGGCCAGCGCATCGAGGGCGCCGACCAGGTGCCGGCCCAGATCGCCGCATTGGGCCAGCGTGGCGGCCCCGGGATGATCGACGTCCTGCGCGGCGGCGAACGCCTGGCGCTGGAAATCACCCCCCGCCAGGGCGTGGATGGCCGCGGCCAGCCGACCTGGCAGATCGGCATCGGCTTCCCGGAGACCCATGCCCCGGCGTATGACGCCGAACTCAAGTTCGGGCCATTTGCGGCAGTCCCGGTCGCCCTGCGTGAAACCGCCCGCATGGCTGGCGATTCGCTGGGCATGATGCGACGCATCGTCACCGGCAATGCCTCGCTGCAGAACATTTCCGGGCCGGTCACGATCGCCCGGGTCGCCAATGTCTCGGCCAAGCGCGGCCTGGACTGGTTCCTGTATTTCCTGGCTTTGCTGTCCCTGAGCCTGTGCATCATCAACCTGTTGCCCATCCCCATCTTGGACGGCGGGCACCTGCTGTATTACCTTATCGAGTTGGTCAAGGGCAGCCCGCTGAGCGAGCGTGCCATGGCCGCCGGACAGTATGTCGGCCTGGCCCTGCTGGCCGGACTGATGGGATTGGCGTTCTACAACGACATCCTCGGTCTGGTCCCGCGATGAACTTTTATCCTTTTGTCGTCGTCTTATGCGCCGGCATCCCGCAATGTTGAAATCGACTCCAACCGGACGTGACATGACGCGACTCCCCAATCGCCGCCTGCTGGCCCTCGCACTCGTTGCCGGTTTCGGCGCGCCCGCCCTGGCGCAGGCAGCCGAGCCCTTCACCGTCAGCGACATCCGCGTGGATGGTCTGCAGCGCATCACCTCCGGTACCGTGTTCACCTACCTGCCGGTGGAACGTGGCGACACCATCACCGACAACAAGGTCGGTGAAACCATCCGTGCGCTGTACAAGACCGGCTTCTTCGAAGACGTTCAGCTCGAGCGCCAGGGCGACATCCTCGTCGTCACGGTCAAGGAACGCCCGGCGATCAACAAGTTGACCGTCACCGGCAACAAGGACATCAAGAGCGATCAGCTCCTCAAGGGCCTGAGCGACATCGGCCTGACCGAGGGTGGCACCTTCGATCGCCTGAGCCTGGACCGCGTGACGCAGGAACTGCGCCGCCAGTACAACGACCGTGGCAAGTACAACGTGGACATCACCCCGACGGTGAGCCCGCTGGACCGCAACCGCGTGGACATCGCCATCGCGATCAAGGAAGGCAAGGCCGCCAAGATCCAGCACGTCAACCTGGTCGGTACCGAGAAGTTCGCCTCCGAAGACATCCTGGAAACCTGGGAATCGAAGGAGCACAACTGGGCGTCGTGGTATCGCCGCGATGACCAGTACTCCAAGGAAAAGCTGTCCGGCGATCTGGAAAAGCTGAACTCCTGGTACCTGGACCGCGGCTACGTGGATTTCAGCATCGATTCCACCCAGGTCTCGATCAGCCCCGACAAGCGCGACATGTTCATCACCGCCGGCGTGACCGAGGGTGAGCAGTACAAGATCTCCGAGATCAAGGTCACCGGCGACACCATCCTCCCGCAGGAAGATGTCGAGCGCATGGTGATCCAGAAGTCCGGCGATACGTTCTCGCGTGCCCTGCTGGAATTCAGCTCGGACCAGATCACCAATTCGCTGTCCAACATCGGTTACGCCTTCGCCAAGGTGAACCCGATTCCGACCAGCAACCGTGCCGACCGCACGGTGGCCATCAACATGCAGGTCGTTCCCGGCCCGCGCGTGTCGGTGCGCCGCATCACCTTCAAGGGCAACACCCGCACCTCCGACGAAGTGCTGCGTCGTGAAATGCGCCAGTTCGAGAACAGCTGGTACTCGCAGGCCGCGATCGACCGTTCCAAGATCCGTCTGCAGCGCCTGGGCTACTTCGAATCGGTCGACGTGGAAACGCCGCCGGTCACCGGCAGCAACGACCTGGTCGACGTGGTCTACAACGTCAAGGAAACCACCTCCGGCAGCTTCGTGTTCGGCCTGGGCTATTCGCAGTCCTACGGCATGACCACCTCGGTGCAGCTGTCGCAGAACAACTTCCTGGGCGGCGGCAACCGCGTGTCGGTCGAGGCCTCGCGCAGCAGCTACCTGCAGCGTTACGGCTTCAGCTACACCAACCCGTACTTCACCGATGACGGCGTCTCGCTGGGCTACAACCTGTCCTGGCGCGAACTGGATTACTCCGACTTCAACACCGCGCAGTACAACAGCACCAACGGTGCCGCACAGGTGGTGTTCGGCGTGCCGATCACCGAGAACGACACCGTCTCGCTGATGGTGGGCATCGACAGCAACCAGATCACCACGTACCCGGGCTCGACCCCGCAGGCAATCATCGATTACATCGATGCCATCGGCCAGCGCACGTTCCACTCCTGGCGCAGCGAGCTGGGCTGGGCGCGCGATACCCGTAACGACTACTTCATGCCGACCCGCGGCACCTACCAGCGCGTCGGTCTGGAAACCACGCTGCCGGGTTCGACCGTCGAGTACTACAAGCTGAACTACCAGTTCTCCAAGTACTGGCCGATCATCCCGCAGTTGGTCATCAACACCCGCGCCGAAGTCGGCTACGGTGACAGCTACGGCAATGACACCTCCCGCGTAATCACCAACCCGGATGGCAGCACCCGCGTGGTGACCGCCTCGGGCCTGCCGTTCTACGAGAACTTCTACGCCGGTGGTACCAATTCGGTGCGTGGTTTCGAGGACAACACGCTTGGCCCGCGCTCGGAACCGACCCTGAGCTACAACCGAGGTCAGCCGCTGGGTGGCTCGCTGAAGACCGTCGGTTCGGTCGAAGCCTACTTCCCGCGTCTGTTCGACAGCCCGTCGGCCCGCATCTCGGCCTTCGTGGACTTCGGCAACGTCTATACCGGCGTGGACAACTTCAAGGCCAACGAACTGCGCGTGTCCACCGGTGTGGCCCTGCTGTGGCGCGCCCCGGTCGGCCCGATCTCGATCAGCTACGCCTTCCCGCTCAAGAAGGAAGATGGCGATGAAGTCGAGCGTCTGCAATTCACCTTTGGCGGTCAGTTCTGACGAACTGCTTCGCAGTTCGTCCGCGCATTCCACCTCATCCCCGCGCCTTCGGCGCGCCCCCTTCAACAGAAGGGGGCTCTCCACAAGACGCGGTACGCATTCGCCGGGCATTGCCCGGCGTTTTCGTTTTGGGATTGAGACTGATCGTTGCCCGATGCTGCTTTCGGTTGGGACTGATCGTTGCCCGGTGCCGCTTCAGGTAGGTACCGACCGTTGGTCGGTACGAACGACCGACATCATCTAGAGCCGGCCAGCGGCCGGCACTACCCAGCCGCGCGCGCGTTGAACCGTCGGGGGTCGTGGCGGGTAGCCCTGGCCAGGACCGTTGGGCCGCATGGATGCGGCCCACGAGCCCCCATGGATGGGTTCACGGCGCGTCCTGGACGGGGCTGCCCGCCATGACCCCGCGCGATGGCAACCGAAGCGCCACGCCGCACCAAACCGACCAAGACACCCCAAAACCCCCGCCCCGCATGACCGTTTCGGCAGCACACGGTAAACTCCCCCGGTGAACACTCCTACCTATACCGCCCAGCAACTCGCCGAGCAGTTTGGCCTGCAGGTCCATGGTGATGGCAGCGTAGCCATCCATGGCGTGGCTACGCTCGCCCATGCCGGCCCCGGCCAGCTCACCTTCCTGGCCAATCCGCGCTACCGCGCGCAGCTGGCCGACAGTCAGGCGGCCATCGTCGTACTGCGCGCCGAGGATGCCGAGGCCGCGCCGGGCGCCGCCCTGGTCGCCAAGGACCCGTACACCACCTTCGCCAAGATCGCCGCCCTGTTCGACATCGCACCGCCGCGCGCCCCGGGCATCCACCCCAGCGCCTGCATCGATCCGGACGCCCAGGTCGCCGCCAGCGCCCACATCGGCCCGTTCGTCACCATCGGCGCCCGCAGCGTCGTCGGCGAGAACTGCATCGTCGGCCCCGGCAGCATCATCGGCGAAGACTGCACCCTGGATACCGGCTGCGAATTGATTGCCCGCGTGACCCTGGTCACCCGCGTCAAGCTCGGCAAGCGCGTGCGCATCCATCCCGGTGCCGTGCTCGGTGCTGACGGCTTCGGCCTGGCCATGGATGCCGGCCACTGGATCAAGGTGCCCCAGCTCGGCGGCGTGCGCATCGGCGACGACTGCGAAATCGGCGCCAACACCTGCGTTGATCGCGGCGCCCTGGAAGACACCGTCCTCGAGAACGATGTGCGCCTGGACAACCTCGTGCAGGTCGCCCACAACGTCCAGATCGGCGCCCACTCGGCCATCGCCGGCTGCACCGGCATCGCCGGCAGCGCCAAGATCGGCCGCTACTGCTTGCTGGGCGGCGCCGTCGGCGTCGTCGGTCACCTCGAAATCTGCGACAAGGTCGTCATCACCGGCAAATCGGTGGTGCGCAACTCCATTCATGAGCCGGGCGAGTATTCCTCCGGCACCCCACTGACCGACAACCGCACGTGGCGTAAAAATGCCGCGCGCTTCAAGCAGCTCGATGCGCTCGCCCGGCGCATCCTGTCTGTGAGCAAGGAGAAGGAATGAGCAACAACCAGAATCTGCCGGACATCAACCAGATCCAGCAGTTGATCCCGCACCGCTATCCGTTCCTGCTGGTGGACAAGGTGATCTCGCTCGATTTCGAGAACCGGAAGATCGTTGCCACCAAGAACGTCAGCATCAACGAGCCGTTCTTCCAGGGCCACTTCCCGGGCCAGCCGATCATGCCCGGCGTGCTGATCATCGAAGCGATGGCGCAGGCCGGTGGCGTACTGACCCAGCTCACCCTGGGTCGCGATGCGCAGTCCAAGCTGTTCTACATGGTCAAGGTCGACAAGGCACGCTTCAGCAAGCAGGTCGTGCCCGGCGACGTGCTGGAAATGCACGTGGAGATCAAGCGCGTGATCCGCAACATGGCGGTGTACGACTGCGTGGCCAAGGTCGATGGCGAAGTCGTCGCCTGCGCCGAAGTGCTGTGCGCCGGCACCCGCGAATGATCCAGGCAGGAGATCTGCAATGAGTGACAACGCCCCTCTCATCCACCCCACCGCGGTCATCGACCCGTCGGCGTCGCTGGCTGCGGATGTGCGCGTGGGTGCGTTCTGCCTGATCGGCGCGGACGTGGAGATCGGTGCCGGTACCGAGATCGGTCCGCACTGCTCGATCCATGGCCCGACCCGGATCGGCCGCAACAACCGTTTCATCGGCCACGCCGCGATCGGTGGCGAGCCACAGGACAAGAAGTACAAGGCCGAACGCACGGAACTGGTGATCGGTGATGACAACGTCATCCGCGAATTCGTCACCATCAACCGCGGCACCGCCGGTGGCGGCGGCATCACCACGGTCGGCAACGACAACTGGATGCTTGCCTACACCCACGTGGCGCATGACTGCCACGTCGGCAACCACTGCGTGTTCTCCAACAACACCACGCTGGCCGGCCACGTCACCGTGGGCGACTACGTGATCATCAGCGGCTTCGCCGGTGCCCACCAGTTCTGTCGTATCGGTGCCCACGCCTTCCTCGGCATGGGCGCGTTGACCAATGGCGACGTTCCGCCGTTCACCATGGTCGGCAGCGACAGCCTGGGCCGCCCGCGCGGCATCAACAGCGAAGGCCTCAAGCGCCGCGGCTTCGATGCCGAGCGCATCGCCAGCATCAAACGCGCTTACCGCACGCTGTACGTGGCCGGCCTGCCGCTGGCCGAAGCCAAGGTGCAGCTGGTCGAACAGGCCAGCCACAGCGCCGACGTGAAGGATCTGCTGGACTTCATCGAAAGCGCCGAGAGGCCTCTGCTGCGATGACGGGTCCAGGCGGGCACACCCCGGGCATGACGACCGCCGAGATCATTCCGCTCGCTGGGATGGCGACCAGCGTCGAACAGACGCTGGCGCTGCGCACCTCCGACCGGCCGGTGCGCATCGCGCTGGTGGCCGGCGAAGCCTCGGGCGACCTGCTCGGTGCCGGCATGATCCGCGAACTGCGCCTGCGCTTCCCGAATGCCGAATTCGCCGGCATCGGCGGCGATGCCATGCGCAGCGCCGGCTGCCAGACCTGGTTCGATGCCAGCGAGCTGGCGGTGATGGGCCTGACCGAAATCCTGCGCCACCTGCCGCGCCTGCTCAAACTGCGCCGCGAGTTCCGCGCGCGTGCGCTGGAGTGGCAGCCGGACGTGTTCATCGGCATCGACGCGCCCGACTTCAACCTCGGCGTCGAGCGCTGGCTGAAAGAACGTGGCGTCCGCACCGTCCATTACGTCAGCCCCTCGGTCTGGGCCTGGCGCGAAAAACGTGCCGAGAAGATCGGGGCCAGCGCCGACCTGGTGCTGTGCCTGTTTCCGATGGAACCACCGATCTATGCCAAGCACGGCATCGACGCCCGCTTCGTCGGGCACCCGATGGCCGATGACATCCCCCTGCACAACGACCGCGAACAGGCGCGTGCCGAGCTCGGCCTGCCCTCCAACGCGAAGGTGCTGGCGGTGCTGCCCGGCAGTCGTCTGGGTGAAATCAGCAAGCTCGGCGAACCGTTCTTCGAAGCGGCCTGGCAGGTCTCCGAACGTATCCCCGGCCTGCACGTCGTAGTCCCGGCTGCCAACGCCGCCTGTCGCCAGTTGATCAGCGAGCAACTCTCCGCCTCGGCGCTGCCGGTTGCGCATTCGCACCTGCTTGACGGCAACGCCCGCACCGCGATGATTGCCGCCGATGTCGTCGTGCTCGCCTCCGGCACCGCCACGCTGGAAACCATGCTGGTCAAACGCCCGATGGTGGTCGGCTACCGCGTGGCCGAACTCACCTACCGCATCGTCAAAGCGCTGGGCCTGCTCAAGGTCGACCGTTTCGCCCTGCCCAACATCCTCGCCGGCAAGGACCTCGCTCCGGAACTGATGCAGCACGACTGCACCCCGGACAAACTGGCCGCCGCCATTCTGCAGTGGTTCGACCACCCCCAGCGCGTGATCGACCTGCAGGACACGTACGAGCGCCTGCACCTGCAACTGCGCCGTGACGCCTCCGCACGCGCCGCCGATGCCGTCACCGATCTGCTCGAACGCACCGCGGGCAGCCGTCGCGCCGCATGAGCCGCCGCCACGCCGCCGCCGCGTCACTGGCCCTGTTCGACGGTGCCGCCCTGGCCACCGTCGCGCCGCGCTACGTGGCCGGCGTGGATGAAGCTGGACGCGGCCCGCTGGCCGGCCCGGTCGCCGTCGCCGCCGTGGTGTTCTGCCCCGACCGACCGCGCCTGAACGGCCTGGACGACTCCAAGCAGCTCACCGCGGCCCGCCGCGACCAGCTCTACGACAGGATCCTCGACCGCGCCCTGGCCTGGCACGTAGTGATGGTGGATGTCAGCGAGATCGACGCCCTCAACATCTACCAGGCCACCATGCTCGGCATGCGCCGCGCGGTCGAAGGCGTCGCCCACGTCGCCCAGTTCGCCCGCATCGACGGCAATGTCGTCCCCAAAGGCCTGCCCTGCCCCGCTGAAGCCCTGATCGGCGGCGACGCCCTCGACCGCGCCATCATGGCCGCCTCGATCCTCGCCAAAGTCAGCCGCGACCGCTTCATGCAGACCCTGCACGACGCCCACCCCGAATACGGCTTCGACCAGCACAAAGGCTACGGCACCCCCGCCCACCTCGCCGCGCTGCGCAACCACGGCCCCTGCCCCCAGCACCGCCGCAGCTTCGCCCCCGTCCGCGCCTGCCTGGGACTTGAGCGCAACAGCCTCCCCGCCTGAGCGCGGCACGTGCCCGGCACGGCACCAACGAACACACAGCGACTGCCGCCGCTACGTATCAGCCAAGGCTACCAAGCACGGCGCTTCCTCGCCCCCGTGTACCAGATCGCTCTCGGAGGCTGACGGTTGCCTGCCTCTGCGCACCGGCCATCTATCGAAGGATCGGCCGTTGCCAACCCCAACGCACCGGCCATCTGTCGAAGGGCCGCTGTCGCCTGCCCCAACGCACCGGCCATGTGTCAGAGGGGTGGCGGGGGTAGAGGCGCGGGACCGTTAGGCAGCATGGATGCTGCCTACGAGCTTACACGGACGTATTCACAGCGCGTCCCGCGACTCTGCCCCCGCCGTCCCAGCCCGCAGCACCACAGAGCCCACCGCTCCTGCACTTGCTTCACCAACGCCAAACCCCGCAACCGCTGCAACCGCTGCAACCGCCGAAGCAAACCTGAACCCCACCGCCAACCCGCGCCCCCGCAACACCCCTGTCAAGCCTTGTTAGCGACCACCGCCACCGCTACCCTGACCGGGCATCACATTGGTTCGGCATGTCCACTTCCCGTTTCGTACATCTCCACGTCCACACCGAATTTTCGCTGGCGGATTCGACCATCCGTGTCCCGGCGAAGCCGGATCAGGCTGACCCGAAAAAAGCCAAGCAGGCCAACCTGCTCAGCCGCGCGGTCGAACTGAAACTGCCCGCACTGGCAGTGACGGATCTCAACAACCTGTTCGCGCTGGTCAAGTTCTACAAAGCCGCCGAAACCGTGGGCATCAAGCCCATCGCCGGCGCGGACATCATGATCGCCGAAGAAGGCATGACGCCCTGGCGCATGACCCTGCTCTGCCGCGACCGCGAAGGGTACCTGAGCCTCTCCCGGCTGCTGACCCGCGCCTGGATGGAAGGCCACCGCCCCGAAGGCGGCGTCGCCGTGCACCCGGACTGGCTCAAAGCCGGCTGCCACAACCTGTTCGCACTGGCCGGCCGCGACAGCCTCGCCGGCCGCCTCGCCGGCGACGGCCGCCATGACCTGGCCGAGCAACAGCTCGCCGACTGGCAGCGCGTGTTCGGTGATGGCCTCCACCTGGAGCTGACCCGCACTGGCCGCGACGGCGAAGAAGCCTTCAATCAGTTCGCCCTGCAGGCCGCCGGCCAGCGCGGCCTGCCGGTGATCGCCAGCAACGACGTGCGCTTCCTGCAGCCGGAAGACTTCAACGCCCACGAAGCGCGCGTGTGCATCTCCTCCGGCCGCGTGCTGGACGACCCCAAACGCCCACGCGACTACAGCGACCAGCAGTACCTGAAGTCCGCCGAGGACATGTGCGCGCTGTTTGCCGACATCCCCGATGCGATCGACAACACGCTCGCGCTGGCCGAACGCTGCAACGTCGAGATGCGCCTGGGCACCTACTTCCTGCCCAACTATCCGGTGCCCGAGGACGAAACCCTCGACAGCTGGATCTGCAGCGAATCGCGCAAGGGCCTGGAAGCCCGCCTCGAAAAGAATCCGCTGGCACCGGGCAAGACCCGCGCCGACTACTTCGAGCGACTCGAATTCGAACTGGCCACCATCATCAAGATGGGCTTCCCCGGCTACTTCCTGATCGTGGCCGACTTCATCCAGTGGGGAAAGAACCAGGGCATTCCGATCGGCCCCGGCCGCGGTTCCGGTGCCGGCTCGCTGGTGGCCTGGGCGCTGCAGATCACCGATCTGGATCCGATCCCGTACAACCTGCTGTTCGAGCGGTTCCTCAACCCAGAACGCGTGTCGATGCCCGACTTCGACATCGACTTCTGCATGGACCGCCGCGACGAAGTCATCGACTACGTTGCGCGTAAATACGGACGCGACCGCGTCAGCCAGATCATCACCTACGGCACCATGGCGGCCAAGGCGGTAGTGCGCGATTCCGGCCGCGTGCTGGGCTTCCCGTACGGTCTGGTCGACGGCGTCTCCAAGCTGATCCCCAACATCCTGGGCATCTCGCTCAAGGATGCGATGGGCGAAGGCAAGGATTCGGAAATGGCGTCGCCGGAATTGATCCAGCGCTACCAGAACGAAGACGACGTCCGCGACCTGATCGATCTGGCGCGCCAGCTCGAAGACCTTACCCGCAACGCCGGCAAGCATGCCGGTGGCGTGGTGATCGCGCCCGAGCCGCTGGCCGAATTCTGCCCGCTGTTCGCCGAACATGACGAAGGCGGCCGCGGCCGCAACCCGGTCACCCAGTTCGACAAGAACGACGTCGAAGAAATCGGCCTGGTGAAGTTCGACTTCCTCGGCCTGCGCACGCTGACGATCATCGACTGGGCCGTCAAGGCGATCAACAAGCGCCACGAGCGCGCCGGCATTCCGCCGGTGGACATCACCGCGCTGCCGCTGGATGACGTGCCCACCTACAAGGACATCTTCGCCAACGGCAATACCGGTGCGGTGTTCCAGTTCGAATCCTCGGGCATGCGCCGCCTGCTGAAAGACGCGCGCCCTGACCGCTTCGAAGATCTCATCGCGCTGGTGTCGCTGTACCGCCCCGGCCCGATGGACCTGATTCCTTCCTTCAACGCGCGTAAGCACGGGCAGGAAGAAATCATCTATCCCGATCCGCGCACCGAAGCGATCCTGAAAGACACCTACGGCATCATGGTGTACCAGGAGCAGGTGATGCAGATGGCGCAGATCGTCGGCGGCTACTCGCTGGGCGGCGCCGATCTGCTGCGCCGCGCGATGGGCAAGAAGGTGCCGGCGGAAATGGCCAAGCACCGCGAGATCTTCCGCGAGGGTGCGGCCAAGGACGGTGTCGTCGAAGCCAAGGCCGACGCGATCTTCGACCTGATGGAGAAGTTCGCCGGCTACGGCTTCAACAAGTCGCACGCCGCCGCCTACGCGCTGGTGAGTTACCAGACCGCCTGGCTCAAGCGTCATTACCCGGCCGAGTTCATGGCCGCGACGCTGTCCTCGGACATGGACAACACCGACAAGGTGGTCGGCTTCCTCGCCGAAGTGCGCAACCTCGGCCTGACCGTACTGCCGCCGCGCGTGAACGAATCGGCGTACATGTTCGAAGCCTCCAGCGCCGACACCATCGTGTACGGCCTGGGCGCGATCAAGGGCGTCGGCCAGGGCGCCTGCGAAGCGATCGTGGAAGAACGCCAGCGTGGCGGCCGCTATGCGTCGCTGCTGGATTTCTGCATGCGCGCCGAATCGGGCAAGCTCAACCGCCGCACGCTGGAAGCGATGATCAACTGCGGCGCGATGGACGGGCTGGGCAAGAACCGCGCCTCGCTGATGCTGCAGCTGCCCGAAGTGCTCAAGGCCACCGACCAGATGGCGCGCGAGAAGGCCTCCGGCCAGAACTCGCTGTTTGGCGCACCCGATCCGGTCAGCACCGCGATGCAGCTGGAACTGCCCGAAGCCAAAGAGTGGGCGCTGGGCCAGTTGCTGGAAGGCGAGCGCGAAACGCTGGGCTTCTACCTCAGCGGTCACCCGTTCGATCCCTACGCCGATGACGTCAAGGAACTGGTCGGCACCGACCTGGGCAAGCTGGAAAAGCTGATCCCGCCGGCACGCCCGAGCAAAGACGGCGAGAAGCGCGCCTGGCGCCAGGAAACGCCGGTGATCCTGGCCGGCCTGGTGGTCGGCGTGCGCCGCAAGGGCGAAAGCCAGATCTTCATGCAGCTTGAAGACGGCAAGGGCCGCGTGGAATGCAGCGCCTTCACTGATGGCCTGGCCGAGTTCGGCCACCTGATGACCAAGGACCGCATCCTGGTGGTCAAGGGCGGCCTGCGTGAGGACGAGTTCAACGGCGGCTATGCGCTGCGCATCCGCCAGGTCTGGGATTACGAAGACATCTGCGCCAACTACGCCACGCGGCTGTCGCTGCGGGTGGACCTGCGCCAGGACGGCGCGGTGTGGAACCGCGTCAACGCCCTGCTCGACCGGCATCGCCCCGGCCGCACACCGCTGCGCCTGGACCTGCTGCTTGGCTCGGAACAGGGCCCGGTGGCCGGCATGCTCGATGTTGCCGGTGACATCGCCGTGCGCGTGGACAGCCAGCTGGTGGACGCGCTGCGCGCCGATCCTGCGGTGCGCACGGTGAAAGTGCGTTACAGCCCGCCCTGGGCGAACTGATTTTTTCTGTTGCAACACAGGTATTTTGTTTTGATCAAGCGTTTTGCCGTACTGCTTAGTGCAGCCGTCGCCATCTCCGGCTGTTCCAGCCCCGCCCAGACCTTCGAGATCGACAACCCGGGCACCGCCCCGCTGACCCTGCGCATCGATGGCAATGAACTGCCGATCGCTGCGCACGCCTCGCGCCCGGTCAAGCTCAAGCCGGGTGAACATCATCTGCAGACCGAACAGCTTGGCGATGTGCGTTTCATCGTCTACGCCAACGGCAAAGGTGGGTTGATCAACCCGACCCTGGCCGAGTACGTGATCGCCAACGAGATCTACGTCACCGGTGAAGACAAGCTGCAGCACTTCGGCAGCCTGAAGAACCAGATCGAGCTGGGCGGGGTGACGTTCGAAGGGCCGTACCAGACCACCCATGACCTGTTCATCGACCAGGCCTGGAGCTTCGGCGTGCGCGAGCCGTTCCCGGAGGTGCAGACCGTGGCCCACGTAGACGCCAGCGGCGGCCGGATCAACGCCAAGATCTTCACTGCCCCGGATTTCATCGCCTACGTTGAAGCAGGCATGGGCCAGCCCGGTGCTTACGCACGCCAGCAGCCCAAGGGTTACGTGGCACCCGCCTACACGCTGGAGGCGGCGCCGACTGTCCTGCCGCCGCTGGATCCGGCCTTCGAGGTCCATGCCGGCCCGCTGCGCGAGCTGTATACCCGCTACCTGCACGCCACCTCCGCCGATGCGCAGCTGCAGCTCCAGCAGGAGGCCTTCCAGGCGCAGATGGCGTTCACCGCCGCGACCGCCCGGCTGGGCTCGGGCCTGTCCAAGGAGGCCAACGAGGGCTACAACACCTTCGTGCAGACCCGCAGCACGCTGATGGGCCGCGCGGCGCTGGTCGTCCCCTGACCTGACTGGCGCCCTTGGCCCCGCTGCGCTACCGTCGGTTTCCAGACGACGGCGTACGGGGCTTTTCGGCGCATTCGGCTACACTTTCCCTCTTTTCTTCACGACGGTTTCCGATGAATCCGAACTACCTCGACTTCGAGCAACCCATCGCTGATCTGGAGGCGAAGATCCAGGAACTGCGCAGCGCCAGCGCCGGACCTGCGGTCAATGTCGAGGCCGAGGTGCATGCCCTGCGGGACAAGCTGCGGGTGCGCACCGCGCAGATCTTCCGCAACCTGACCTCCTGGCAGGTGTTGCAGCTGGCCCGCCATCCGTCCCGTCCGTACACCGAGGACTACATCCGCATCATCTGCGATGAGTTCCAGGAACTGGCCGGGGACCGCGCCTTCGCTGACGACAAGGCGATCATCGGCGGCCTGGCCCGCATCGGTGGCCGCTCGGTGATGCTGATCGGCCATCAGAAGGGCCGCGACACCAAGGAAAAGATCAAGCGCAACTTCGGCATGCCCAAGCCGGAGGGCTACCGCAAGGCGCTGCGCCTGATGAAGATGGCCGAGCGTTTCGGCCTGCCGGTGCTGACCCTGATCGACACCGCCGGCGCCTGGCCGGGCATCGACGCCGAATCGCGCGGCCAGTCCGAAGCGATCGCACGCAACCTGATGGAAATGGCCGAACTGAAGGTGCCGGTGGTCTGCACGGTGATCGGTGAAGGCGGCTCGGGTGGCGCACTGGCACTGGGTGTGGGCGACCGCACCGTGATGCTGGAGTACAGCGTGTACTCGACCATCAGCCCGGAAGGCTGTGCCTCCATCCTGTGGAAGGACCCGGCCAAAGCCAAGGACGCCGCTGAACAGCTCGGTCTGACCGCCCCGCGCCTGAAGGATCTGGGCCTGGTGGACAAGGTGGTGCGTGAGCCGACCGGTGGTGCCCACCGCAACCCGAACCAGATGGCCAAGCGCCTCAAGGCCGTGCTGCTCAACGAGCTGGACGTGCTGGAAGCCCTGCCGGTCGATGTGCTGCTGCAGAAGCGTTACGAGCGCCTGCGCAGCTACGGGACCTACGAAGTGGCCTGATCGGGCTGCGGCGCAGACGAAAAAGCCGGACGCGCAAGCGCCCGGCTTTTTTTCAGAACGGCTTGGCGATCACCAGCCAGACCACGCCGATGAACAGCACCAGCGGCAGTTCATTGAACCAGCGCAGCGCGCGGGAGGACGGCAGAACCTTGCCCTTCACTGCGCCCTTCAGCAACCGCCCGGTCCACGAGTAATACACCAGCAGCAGCACCACCAGCCCGAGCTTGGCATGCAGCCAGCCCGCCGCACCGGGGGCGACCATGGTCGGGAAATCGGGAATCACGCGGTAGCCCAGCCACAGCACCACGCCCAGGATCAGCGCGAGGCCGAACATCATGTGGCCGAACCTGTACAGGCGCAGGCCCATCAGCTGCAGCCGCTCGGTCACCGGCAGCTGCCCAGCCGTCTCGCTGAGGTTGACCAGGATCCGGGGCAGATAGAACACCGCCGCCATCCATGCCACCACGAACAACAGGTGGAAGGTCTTGACCCAGTAGTAGGACTGCATGTGCTTGCTCCGGCGGCTGGCAGGGGTTGGCCGCCATTCTCGCATGCCCGGTAGAGCAACCCGATGGGTGGCTGACGCGACCCATCGCCGCACCTCAACGACGCATCCACGCGCGCCACGCCGTACGATAAGCGCCGCTTACACTCACGTGCACATCTTCCATGGACAAAACCTACGACGCCGCCTACTTCCAGCGCTGGTACCAGCCTGACCAGACCGGTGGCGCCGCGCGCCTGGCGCGCAAGGTGGCGCTCGCCGTGGCCAGTGCCGAGTACTACCTGGAACGCCCGATCCGCAGCGTGCTGGATATCGGCTGTGGCGAAGGCGCCTGGCGCGCACCGCTGCTCAAACTGCGCCCGCGCGTGCAGTACCTGGGCTTCGACAGCAGCGATTACGCCGTGCACCGCTACGGCCGCAGCCGCAACCTGCACCCGGCCAAGGTCGGCGATTTTGCCTGGCTGCGCCCGTGCGCGCCGGTGGATCTGCTGATCTGCTCGGACGTGATGCACTACGTGCCCAGCCGCGAGCTGCGCCCGGCACTGGAAGGCTTTGCCGAGCTGACCGCCGGCGTGGCCTTCCTGGAGGCGTTCACCGCCGAGGATGACTTCGATGGCGACCACGAAGGCTTCCAGCCGCGCCCGGCGCGCTGGTACCGCAGCCAGCTCAAGCGGGTCGGCTTCACCGGCTTGGGCTCGCACTGCTGGCTGTCGCCCGCACTGGCAGGTCACGCGGCTGCTCTGGAACGTGGCGCGCCCTGAGTCTCGATAACAATTGAGACAACACCCGCATTAACGCGCCCGCGCGACGGGTGCGCTATGCTGCGCGGCAACATAAGACCATACATATTGGACGTCATGCTATATCAGCTGCATGAGTTGACCCGCAACCTGCTCGCCCCGTGGGTGCACCAGGCCCAGGCCAACGCGAAGTTCTTCGCCAATCAAGGTCATTGGTGGTCGCAGATGCCCGGCGCGGATCGCCTGGCCGCTGTGAACGAGCTGTTCCACCGTATCGGCAAGGATTACGAGAAGCCCGAATGGGGCATCAATGAAATCGACGTCGAGGGCGAGCGCGTGCCGATCGTCGTCCACGAAGAGATCAGCAAGCCGTTCTGCAAACTGCTGCGCTTCAAGCGCCACAGCAATGAAGCCGACCAGCTGCACACCATGCTCAACCAGCCGTTCGTGCTGGTGGTGGCGCCGTTGTCCGGCCACCACGCCACGCTGCTGCGCGATACCGTGCGCACCCTGCTGCGCGACCATCGCGTCTACGTGACCGATTGGGTCGATGCGCGCATGGTGCCCGGCAGTGAGGGCGAGTTCGGGCTGGAGGATTACGTCGCTTACGTGCAGGAGTTCATCCGCCACCTTGGCGCGGAGAAACTGCACGTGGTCAGCGTCTGCCAGCCGACCGTGCCGGTGCTCGCCGCCGTGTCACTGATGGCCAGCCGGGGCGAGACCACGCCGCGTTCGCTGGTGATGATGGGTGGGCCGATCGATGCGCGCTGCAGCCCGACCGCGGTCAACAACCTGGCCACGCAGAACCCGATGTCGTGGTTCGAGAACAACGTCATCCACACCGTACCCGCCACCTTCCCGGGTGCCGGCCGGCGCGTGTACCCGGGCTTCCTGCAGCATGCCGGCTTCCTGTCGATGAACCCGAGCCGCCATTTCAGTTCGCACTGGGATTTCTACGCCGACCTGGTCAAGGGCGACATGGAAGATGCCGACGCGCACCGTCGTTTCTACGACGAGTACAACGCGGTGCTGGACATGCCGGCCAAGTACTACCTGGACACGATCCGCGTGGTCTTCCAGGAATTCCTGCTGCCGCGCGGCGAGTGGTACGTGCAGGGTGAACGCGTGGATCCCAGCGCGATCACCGGCACTGCGCTGCTGAGCATTGAAGGCGAGCTGGACGACATCGCCGGCCTGGGCCAGACCGAAGCGGCGCAGCAACTGTGCACCGGCATCCCGGCTGAGCACCGCGAGCATTTCATCGTCGAAGGCGCCGGCCACTACGGCATCTTCAGCGGCCGCCGCTGGCGCGAAACCGTCTACCCGAAGGTGCGCGATTTCTTCGCGGCCCATGCGCAGACCGTCGCCAGCAAGCCGAAGAAGGCCGCGAAGATCGCGAGCAACGTGACGCCGTTGCGCCGCAAGGCGGGCTGACGACCGTTTGGCGTGAGCCCCCGACCAGGGGGCTTACGCTATGGGTAGTGCCGGCCGCTGGCCGGCTGCGCTTTTATCCTGCATCGTGCGATGCCGGCCAGCGGCCGGCACTACCGGATCCTCGGGTTCCGACCTGTGGCCGAAC
>NZ_JBSPUC010000002.1:631705-1036231 GCF_056861555.1 Stenotrophomonas sp. K-6
GCGTTGGGGGGGGGGGGGGCCGGCGGGGGGCGGGCGGGGTTTCTCCCCCCCCCCCCCCCCCCCCCCCCCCCCCCCCCCACTACCGGATCCTCGGGTTCCGACCTGTGGCCGAACGTTACAGCCGCACCAGCAGGTGCTTGGCCATCATCCCGTGCAGGTGACCGATGCCGCGGGCCAGGTGCAGCGTCGCAAACAGCAGCAGCACGCCGATGATCGCCAGCAGCGGTGTGACCCAGATCGGCAGCATCTGGATGCCGTCGATGTGGATGCCCACGTAGTCACTGGAGAACAGCGCCGCCACGGGCGCCCAGATGAAGCCGATCGAGGTCGACAACAGCGTGGTGGCGATCGTGAAATAGACGATGCCCAGCGGCAGCATCAGCACGAAGTACAGCAGAGTCAGCCAGGTACGGCCATCGGTGAACATGTCGCCGATGCGCTGCAGCCAGCTGCGGCTGCGGTCGGAGTACGTCGGCCGGCGTGGCATGCGCTCGCCCAGCAGGGCTTCCACCAATCGCCCTTCCAGCAGCGACAACCCGCGTACCGAACCGAAGAACAACACCGCCACCGGGATGCCGATGATCAACACCATCAGCCCCAGCGACAGCGACAGGCCGGTGACCACCCAGGTAAAGAAGAAGATACCGGTGGCCAGCGAGAGCAGCATGTAGAACAGCGCGCCATAGGTGCGTGCCTCCAGGGCGACGCCGAAGAAGCGGGCCAAGGCCGAGCGTGGCTTGGGCGGCGCTTGCGGCGGTGGTACCGAGGCGATGCCGGGGCTGGTGGCCGCTGCACGCCGGATCGGCGCCGCACCCGCGCTTGGCGTGCGCAGCGCGCGGTTCACGGTGATTTCCGTTTCGCGGTAGATTTCGGCCACTTCTTCCGGCGCACCATAGCTGCCGGCCACATCGGCGATCACTTCCGCCTCGCTGCGCCCCGGCTGGGCGGCCAGCTCCGAGCGCAGATACTCCTCGGCGTCGTACAGGGCGTCCTGCACCATCGCCGGATCGGCGTCGTGCAGCGCCGCGCGCAGCTGTGCCAGATACGCGGGAATGGTGGTCGGCAAGGCCCGATCGGCCACGGATTCGATGTTCATGCGGTTACCCCTTCCAGGACGGAATCGACGGAATCACGGGTGGCGCGCCACGCGGCGGTCCATTGCCTGAGCACCTCGTGCCCCGTGTCATTGATGCGGTAATAGCGACGCGGTGGGCCGGCCACCGATGGCTCAACATGGCTTTCCAGCAACCCGGCCCCTTCCAGGTTGCGCAGCACCGGGTACAGCGCGCTCTGCTTGCCACTCAGCACCCCCTCCCCGACCCGCTCCAGCTCCTTGGCGATCAGGTAGCCATACAGCGGCTCACCGGCCTTGGCCAACACTGCCAGCAAGGCCAGGGATACCGTGCCGGAGCTGAGCTCTTTCTGGAACTTCTTGAGGTGGACCTCGTGGTCGCTCATGGCGGTCTCCGCTAGCGTGGAGTCCACACTAGTCCGAAGTTCGCTATAGCGGATGTGTCGTTAGTCACCGTGCCGGTTGGGATGCTTTCCGATCCGAAGGCCCCGGTGCGGGGCGATCTGTCAGAATCGCTCTCCCCACGGAACGCACATGACGTCATGAAGACTCCCACTGCCATCCTGTCGCTTGCCCTGTTGGCCGCTGCCGCCGGCCCCGCCCACGCCATGAAGGGATGCAACTTCGTCGATGGCTCGCATGAGTCGATCAGCGTCGCGCTGCTGGCCTTGGACGCGCGCCAGCGCGGCGATAGCCGGGAGAGCGTGCTGGCCCGTGCGGAGCCGATCAAGACGGACCCGTCATGGCACGCCGCGATGGCGCGCGAAACGGTCGACGAGGTCTTCAGCGACCTGCCCCCCGTGGATGCGGCGGTATACACGGTCTACCGCGCGATGATCTGCTATCGCGCCTCGACGCGGCCGGCCGAAGACGTGGTGGTGGATTACGTCGCGATCCACCCCGCGCTGGCTGCCTGCGAAGCCCAACCGGGTCCGCGGCAGCGGGGTCAGTGCGCCGGCAAAGCCTTGGACGATTACTTCGCCGCTCACGCGGAGTGACGAGGTAACCCGCACCGTGACATGACACGCAGTGCGCCGCTCGCGCATTATCGGGACGCCACCATCTTCGGGGACACCATGCAAAATCATCGCTTCGCCGTGCTCACTCTCGCCCTGGCCTGCCTGCTCCCCACCCTGGCCAGCGCGGCCACGCCTTATCGCAGCCCGCAGCAGATCCTCGACGCCTCCCCGGACAGCGACTGGCGCACGCCCGACCCGGCCAACCTGCTGTACATGAACCTGCCCGCCGGTCGCGTCATCATCGAGTTGGCCCCGGCGTTCGCGCCGCAGCATGTCGCCAACATCCAGACCCTGGCCCACGAGCATTTCTGGGATGGCGAGAGCATCTACCGCGCGCAGGACAACTTCGTGGTGCAGTTCGGCGATGCCGATGCGGATGACGCAGCCAAGGCAAAAGCCCTTGGCAGTGCCAAGCGCAAACTCCCGGCCGAGTTCCAGCGCGACAGCAAGGGGCTCACGGTCAGCCTGCTGCCCGATCGTGACGGCTGGGCCGACCAGACCGGTTTCGTCGACGGCTTCCCGGTGGGCCAGGATCGCAAGGACGGCAAGACCTGGCTGGCGCATTGCTACGGTGCACTGGGCGCCGGCCGCAACAACGAGGAAGACAGCAGCGTCGGCGCCGAGCTGTATGTCGTGACCGGGCAGTCCCCCCGTCAGCTGGACCGTAATATCACCGTGGTCGGCCGCGTGCTGCAGGGCATGGAACTGCTCAGCGCGCTGCCGCGTGGCCCGGCACCGATGGGCTTCTACGCCGATCCAGCGCAGCGCACGGCGATCCAGTCGATCCAGCGTGCCAGCGATGTACCGGCTGCGGAACGACCCAGGCTGCAGGTGCTGCGCACGGACTCCAGGACCTTTGCCGATGCGACCGAAGCGCGCCGTAACCGCGTGGATGATTTCTACAAGCGCCCGGCCGGCCACATCGACCTGTGCAACATCCCGGTGCCGGTGCGGTAAGGCCGAGCCAGCGGCGCGTTGAACGTGCATGGTGTTGGACATGCACGTCCGGGTAGTGCCGGCCGCTGGCCGGCTGATCGCCTGCGCAGAAGCGACCTCTATCCCTTCTGCGACACGGCCACGCTGCCAAGAATCAGCACGCCCGCCACCACCATCGCTCCCGTCACCGGTTCGCCCAGGAACAACCAGGCAAACAGCGCACCGAACATCGGCACCAGATACGTCACGGTCGAAGCGCGCGCCGGACCGATGCGGGCGATCAAACGGTAGAACATCAAAAACGCCAGGCCGGTGCAGACCACGCCCAGCGCGATCGCGCAGGCCCAGGACAGCATCGGGATCGGGGCGGTCGGCCAATGGGTCAGCGCCATCGGCAGCAGCAGGATCGCCGCGCAGCCGAGCGTGGCACCGGCCGACGCCGCCGGTGGCAGGCCCGTCATGTGGCGCTTCACCAGATTGACGCCCAGGCCATACAACAGCGCGGCCAGGGCACCGGCGATCACCGCCGCACCGATGCTCAGACCGGACACTTTGGCCGTGGCCAGCACCACGACGCCGGCGAAGCCGACCAGCAGGGCGATCGCGCGGCGCATGCCGATCTTTTCGCCGAAGAACAGGAAGGCGATCAGTGCGGCGAACAGCACGGTCATCGCATTGCAGATCGCACCGATCGCCGCCGGGGCGCGTTGCGCAGCCCAGGCGAACAGCACGAACGGGATGGCGGAATTGATCAGGCCGATCGGCGCCAGCCACAGCCAGCGTCGGGCCGGGAACTGTGCGCGCGCCTGCCACAGGAACGGCAGCAGCACGAGCGCGCCGAGCAGCAGCCGCACCTCCACCAGCGCATATGACCCGAAGGCGGGCACGGCCACCCGCATGAACAGGAACGAGCAGCCCCAGATCGCACCGAGCACGGTCAGTTCCAGCGGGGTGCGCCAATCGCGCTCGACCGTGCCTGCGGCCAGCGGCGCCCCGCTCACGGCTGCCCTCCGGCGAAAGGCTGACACGCAAGGCAAGCGGTAAGAGACGGCAACATGCGCGTGAATCCGGGGGAGAAGGGCGACAGCATCCGCCTGCCGTCACGCGCCCACAAGCGCGTAGTATCCGTGCAAGCCACAAATCTGATTTGGGTCTCGACCATGATCCTTCGCCCTGCCCTGTTGCCAGCGCTGGGGGTGTTCGCGGTTGCCGCGCGCCACCAGAACTTTGCCCACGCCGCCCAGGAGCTGCACCTCACCGCCAGTGCGGTCAGCCACCATGTGCGCCGGCTGGAACAGCTGCTCGGAACCGTGCTGTTCCAGCGCCATGCGCGCGGCGTGCGGCTGACCGCCGAAGGACGCCAGCTGGCCGATGCGGCGGCGGCCGCGCTCAGTGACCTCAATGCAGTGGCTGGCAACCTGCATCCCCAGGCGGACATCGTGCCGCTGCGCGTCACCACCATCCGCTCGCTGTCGTATTGCTGGCTGATCCCGCGGTTGCCGCGCTTCACCCAACAGCATCCGCGCATGCGTATCGAGCTGCAGACCAGTACCGAGCTGGTCCGCTTCGACGAGACGGGGCCGGAACTGGGCATCCGTTATGGCCTCGGCCAGTGGCCGGGCATGACCGCGCATCACCTGATGGACGATGAACTCTGCCCGGTCGCCTCGCCGGCGCTGCCAGGGGTATCGGCGCTGCGCGACCCGGCGCAGATCGCTTCGCTGCCACTGCTCAGCGACATGTCACCGCAGGGTTGGCGCGACTGGTTCCGCGCCGCTGGCGTGCGCGGCCTGGACCTGCCCTCACTGCACACTTTCAGCGACAGCACCGATGCGATGCGCGCTGCGGTCTACGGCATCGGCGCAGTGCTGGCGCGCAAGCACATCGCACAGCCCTATCTGCAGCGCTACGAGCTGGTGCGTCTGCCCGGTCCCGTGCTCAAGGCGCGCTACGCCTACTACGTGGTGCATGCCGAGCACCGCCCGCTCAGCCCGACCGCGCAGGCGTTCATGGATTGGCTCAAGCGCGAAGCACTGGATGAGCGCACCCCGCTGCCGGCCCTGCCTGACGAGCTGCTGGGCCTGCCGCCTGCAGACCGCGCGCACGACTGAACCGGACGCCACGATCCAGCACGCATCCTCACCCGATCTTTTCCGCACGCTGGCTAGGCTGGAGTCCCTTTCCCCGAGGACCCGCCCATGGCCCTGTTGCGACTGCGAATCACCGGCACCGAAGACGATGCACGTGCCATCACCGACCTGCTGCAGAGCATCGAGGGGATCGAACACGTGGAGGAAACCGACGACCTGATGCCGCACATGGACGACGACGATTCCAGCTCGGCCGGCCTGTCCGATGACATCGGCCCGGGCACCCACGAACTGGAAGTGGAAGTAGGCAACGCACTCGGCGCCCAGCGCGTGCGTGATGCCGTGCAGGAACTGGCGCTGGAACTGGATGTGTTCGTGGAATACGAGCAGGACGAAGGCTGAGTCAACCGTCGTGCCGCGCTTTCAGGCGCGGCACGACCGCTCCATCAGCGTGCAGCCGTCGCGGCCTTGCGCCCCGTGCGACGGCGCCCCACCCACAGCGCCACGACCACGGCACCGACCGCCCAGACCACCACGCCGACCGGCACCAAGGCAGCGATCGCGCGGATCACGAAGGCGATACTGGTGGTGAAGATCGAGCCGAACTCGCTGAACGCCTTGCCGATCTCGCTGCGGCTGCGCTGCCCGGCTGGCCCTTCGAAGTGCATCGTCACCAGCTGGGTATCGATCCGCCGGCGCTGCTGCGCGGCCTCCTTGTTGGCCTGCTCCAGCCCGGCCTCGATCTCTGCCATGCGCTGCGAAACCGCCAGCAGATCGGCGACCTTCATGTCGCTGCGCTGCTGATAGGCCTGCAGTTGTGCGTGCTCTTTCTGCAACCGGGTCTGGGTCAGCGCGGTGTCGGCCACCTGCTGGGCCAGATCTTCGGCATGGGTGTTGCGCGAGGCCACATCGCCGCCTTCACCGGCCAGCGCGATGATCGGTTCCACCCCCTTGGGCGCGATGCGCACGCGGATCGAGCCGGAGCGGGTTTCACCGCCTTCCTCGCCCACCTGCAGCACGGCACAATCCCCGAACCGGTTGCTCTGGCAGGCCTCGGACACGGCCTTCACCCGCTCACTGATGCGCTTTGCGTCGAGCTGGATGCGCAGGTCGTGCTCATAGGCCAGGAACGCGCCCTCCGGTGAGGCCACGGCCCCGGCGGCCGTATCGGCCGCGTAGTCCTCGCCGCTGCGGCCACAGGCCACCAGACCCAACAACAGCATCCCTGCCAGCCCGGCGCGGGCCCGTCCGTTCCATCCAGTCACAGTGCAACTCCATCCAAGGCGATGATCTTCACGGCGCATGGTAATCCAATGGCACGGGGACAACGGGGGCCATCGGCCCTATGCTCGGGGATTGTCCCCAGTACAGGAACACCGATGCGCCAGCATCTGCTTGCCCTCGCCCTGATCGCCGCCCTTGGTGGCTGCCAGCAGGCCGACTCCCCGACGCCCACCACCGGCACCGAAGCGGCCACCCCGGCCGGTGACGCTGCGGTCGATACGGCCTTCGCCGACCTGTCCAAGCGCGCCCTGGACACCTGGATGCAGCTGTCCCCGATCAGCGCCACACAGATTGGCGATCACCGCTACGACAGCGAGATCGACGACCTGAGCGCGGCCGGCCAGCAGAAGATGCTGACCGCATACAAGGCACTGCTGGGCGATCTGGACAAGATCGACGTCAGCAAGCTCTCGCGCGAGAACCAGGTGGACGCGGCGATCCTGCGCAACCAGCTGCAGTCCGAAGTGTGGACCGCCGAAGTGCTGCAGTCGCCCAAGTGGGACCCGCAGATGTACAACGGCATGGCCGGCAGCGCGCTGTACGGCTTGATGGCGCGTGAGTTCGCCCCGCTGCCCGACCGCCTGAAGTCGGCCACCGCGCGCATGGAGAAGCTGCCGCAGATCTTCGCTCAGGCGCGCGAGAACCTGGACCCGGCCCGCGTGCCGAAGATCCACGCCGAAACCGTGGCCAAGCAGAACCGCGGCATCCTGAGCATCGTCGATACCTTCATCACCCCGCACATCGGTGAGCTGCCGGCCGAAGACGGCAAGCGCCTGCAGGCTGCGATCGACGGCCTGAAGAAGGCCGTCGACGAACAGCAGACCTGGCTGGACAAGACCCTGGTGCCGAACGCCAAGGGGGACTTCCGCATCGGTGCGGCGCTGTACGACCAGAAGCTGAAGTTCGCCTTGAACTCATCGCTGTCGCGCGCCGAGATCGGCGAGCGCGCGCGTGCTGAACTTACGCGCGTGCGCCAGGACATGTATGGCATCGCGCAGACTGTACTCAAGGACAAGCCGGGTGCGCCGGCGCTGCCGGCCAACCCGAGCGATGAGCAGCAGCAGGCCGCGATCGAAGCCGCGCTGGAGCTGGCCTACGCGGACAAGCCGGCACGCGACAAGGTCGTTGAAGACGCCAAGGCCGCGCTGGAGCAGTCCACCGAATTCGTGCGCACGCATGACCTGATGACCCTGCCCGATTCGCCGGTCGACATCATCCTGATGCCGGAATTCCAGCGTGGCGTGGCCGTGGCCTACTGCGACTCGCCGGGCCCGCTCGACAAGAACCTGAAGACCTTCTACGCGGTCTCGCCGATCCCGGACGACTGGACCGACAAGCAGGTCGATTCGTTCCTGCGCGAATACAACAGCCGCATGATCCACCTGCTGAGCATCCACGAGGGCACCCCGGGCCATTACCTGGAAGGCTGGCACTCGGGCAAGTTCCCCTCCACGCTGCGCGCGGTGCTGCGTTCGGGCCTGTTCGCCGAAGGCTGGGCGGTCTACACCGAGCGGATGATGCAGGAACAGGGTTACCTGGACAACGACCCGCTGTTCCACCTGGTGCAGCTGAAGTTCTACCTGCGCACCATCTCCAACGCGATCCTGGATCAGGGCGTGCACGTGGACAACTGGACGCGTGAGCAGGCGATGCACCTGATGACCCACGATGCCTTCCAGCAGGAAAGCGAAGCCTCGGGCAAGTGGGTGCGTGCGCAGCTGACCTCCGCGCAGCTGCCGACCTACTTCGTGGGTGCGCAGGAACACTTCGATACCCGCAAGGCCGTGCAGGACAAGCAGGGCGCGAAGTTCAACCTGAAGGCGTACCACGATCAGATGCTGTCCTACGGCGCCCCGCCGGTGCGCTTCGCGCGCCAGCTGATGCTGGATCAGCCGATCGAGTAAGTACCGCCTGGTTCCTCGTCAGACAGGCAAACGGCCCGGGGTGACCCGGGCCGTTTCTTTTTTGCCCACCCCGCCGGCGTTACGCGTCGGCCGCCACGAAGCCCCCGGTCTGCCGCGCCCACAATCGCGCATACAACCCGCCCGCCGCGATCAGCTCGGCGTGCGTGCCGGTTTCCACGATGCGGCCCTGATCCATCACCACCAGCCGGTCCATACGCGCGATGGTGGACAGGCGGTGCGCGATCGCGATCACCGTCTTGCCGGTCATCAATTCATCCAGGTTGTCCTGGATCGCCGCTTCCACTTCCGAATCCAGTGCCGATGTTGCTTCGTCCAGCACCAGGATCGGGGCGTCCTTGAGCAGCACCCGCGCGATCGCGATGCGCTGGCGCTGGCCACCGGACAGCTTCACCCCACGCTCGCCGACATGCGCGTCGTAACCCCGGCGCCCTTCCCCATCGACCAGCGTATCGATGAAGGCCGACGCGCGCGCCTTGGCGACCGCAGCGTGCAACTGTTGTTCCGTGGCATCGGGGCGGCCGTACAGCAGGTTGTCGCGGATCGAACGGTGCAGCAGCGAGGTGTCCTGGGTGACCACGCCGATCTGCCCGCGCAGGCTTTCCTGGGTGACCCCGGCGATGTCCTGCCCGTCGATGCGGATATGCCCGCTTTCCAGGTCGTACAGGCGCAGCAGCACGTTGACCAGGGTCGACTTGCCGGCACCGGAGGGGCCGACCAGACCGATCTTCTCACCGGGCTTCACCTGCAGGTCCAACCCGGCGATCACGCCACCGCGTTTACCGTAATGGAAATGGATGTGATCGAAATGCACACCGCCCTGTCTCACCACCAACGGCACGGCATCGGCGCGATCCTGCACGGTCAGGGGCTGGGAGATGGTGGTGATGCCGTCCTGTACCGTGCCGATATCTTCGAAGATGCCGTTGATGGTCCACATGATCCAGCCGGACATGTTGTGGATGCGGATCACCAGACCGGTGGCCAGCGTGATCGCACCGACGGTGATGTGGCCGCCGTTCCACAGCCACAGCGCCAGGCCGCAGGTGCCCACGATCAGGAAGCCGTTGACGATGGCGATGGTCACTTCCAGCCCGGTGGTGACCCGGGTCTGGCCGCGGTGCTTGATGGCCAGTTCGTCGATCGCCTCGGCCACGTAAGCCTGCTCGCGCCCGCCATGGGCAAAGAGCTTGAGCGTGGGCACGTTGGTGTACCCATCCACGATGCGGCCCATCGCTTTGGAGCGTGCTTCGGAGGCGATCCATGCGCGCTCTTTGGCCCGCGGCACGAAGTACCACATGATCACCGCGTAGCCGGCCATCCACAGCCCCAGCGGAATCATCAGTCGCCAGTCGGCCTGCGCGAACAGATACAGCGCGGTACCGGTGTAGACAATGATGTACCAGAGCGAATCGACCATCTGCACGGCAGACTCGCGCAGCGAGGTGCCGGTCTGCATGACCCGGTTGGCCATGCTGCCGGCGAAATCGTTCTGGAAGAAGCTCAGGCTCTGCCGCACGACATAGTTGTGCATCAACCAGCGCGAGCGGTTGCTCAGCCCGGGTACGATCGCCTGGTTGACCAGCAGGCTGTGCAACGACACCAGCAGCGGCCGCGCGATCAGGGTGATGCCGGCCATCCACATCAATGTGTTGGCATGCCGGGCAAAGAAATCGCTGCCGGGCTGCTCGGCGACCATGTCCACGATGCGGCCAAGGAAATCGAACATCGCCACTTCGACCAGCGCCAGCAGCAGGCCGGCGATCAACGTGGCCAGCAGCACCGGCCATACCGGGCGCAGATAGTGGATATAGAACGGCACCACCTTGCGCGGTGGCATGCGCGCGTCGATCGGCGGGAAAACCGGAATCAGCGATTCGAACCAGCGGAACATCGCAGTGCACCAAAAACAAAACAGGCCGCGATTATCCCACCGCGGCCTGTCCTTTTACTCTCACCTCCATCACACGCCGGCGACGGGGTTCAGCCCTTGGCCTCCGGTGCGATCGGGGTCAGCAGCAGGTCCTGGAAATCAAAGCTGAAATCGGTCAGCGACGACACGGCCTGCATGCGCACCTCGCGGACCTTGCCATCCGGATCGAGGCTGAAATTCACGAAGGCATCGGCGTTGAGCGAGCGGTCGTCCCAGCGCACCAGGAAGGTATCGTGTTGCCAATGCTCCAGCGTGCCGATCAACTGCGCGGTCCTGCCAAAGCGCAAGCGCAGTTTGCCGCCCTGCTGCTCCACGAACACATCGCCGTACCAGGCGTCGCGATAGCCCCCGGCATAGCGCGCCAGCGGCAGCGACGGTCTGGACTTCGCATCGCGCGCGGCCTGGTGCTTCGCCCAGCCCTCGTCCGCCTTTTCCTGCGACTTGGCAACGGCGGCTGCATACGCGGCGACCCAGTCCGTGGCCGGCGCCTTCAGATAGGCGTCCAGCGCCTCCATGGTGATCGCGTTGAACGCCGCGCCCACTTCCTGGTTGGTCAACACCACAATGCCCAGCTTCTGCGCAGGCACCAGGGTCACGCGCGAGACCATGCCCGGCCAGCCGCCGGTATGCCAGACGAGTTTCTCGCCGCGGTAGTCACTCAGGCTCCAGCCTTCGCCATAGCCGGCAAAGTTCGGACGGGCGGAAGCCAGCTGCGGCACGCTCGGCTCGGGCACCACCTGCGGGGTGATCATCTGCCACATCGCCTGCTGGGTCTTGGCGGTGAACAGCGGCTGCCCATTGTCCAGTTTTCCCTGGGCCAGCTGCACGTTCATCCAGCGCGCCATGTCGTGCACGCTGGAATAGATGCCGCCAGCGCCGGCATTGTTGGACCAGGTCAGCGGCGCGACCGTGCGCAGCTGGCTGAAATCGTACTTGGCGTGCCCGACCGCGGCGTTGTCGCCTGGCTGGAGGTGATCGGCGTTGTAGCGGGTGCCGCGCATGCCCACCGGGGTGAAGATGTGCTGCTGCAGGAAGTCCGCATAGGTCTGCCCGGACACCTGTTCGATCACCTGCTGGGCGACCGCGTAGAGAATGTTGTCGTAGGCGTACCGATCGCGGAAACCGGCCTTCAACGGCACCTTGCCCAGCCGCTGCACCACCTCTTTGTTGCTGTAGGAGGTGGTCGGCCAGAACAACAGGTCGCCCGCCCCCAGGCTCAGGCCGCTGCGGTGCGACAGCAGATCGCGGATGCGCATTTCGCCGGTCACATACGGATCGGACATGCGGAAACCGGGCAGATGATCGATCACGCGATCGTCCATCTTCAGCTTGCCCTGTTCGGCCAGCAGGTTCAGCGAGGTAGCGGTGAACGCCTTGGTGTTGGAGGCGATCGCGAACAGCGTATCGGCCTGGACCGGGTCCGGCTTGCCCAGCTCGCGCACCCCGTAGCCGCGTTCCATCACTACCTGGCCATCCTTGACCACCGCCACGGCGATGCCGGGAATGTCGAACGCGCTGCGGGCGCGTTCGATGGTGGCGTCCAGCCGCTGCAGTTCGGCCGGCACGGCCGCTGATGCCAAGGGTGCGCATGCCAGCAGCACGGCGCCTCCGATCCAGGATGTGTTCAAGCAGTGTCTCCGGTTGCGTGTGGCGGGTGCGTCTAGAGTGCCAACGCCCCGGTTTCGCACGATGGTAACGCGGGCCGGATCAGGCTCGCCTGTGCCAGAAGGAGGCCCGCCATGACCGCGCCCGCCGAGACCACCGCCACCATCATTCCCTGCCTGCGCTACCGCGATGCACACGCCGCCATTGCCTGGCTGCAGCGCGCGTTCGGCTTCGAGAAACACGCGGTGTACGCCGATGGCGATACCGTCCACCACGCGCAGCTCGTCTACGGCCACGGCATGATCATGCTGGGCTCTGTCGACAACGGCAGCCAATGGGCCGCTACAGCGTCCAGCCGGACGAGGTCGGTGGCCGCCAGACCCAGAGCGCGTGCGTGATCGTGGCCGATCCGGATGCGCATCATGCGCGCGCCGTTGCCGCCGGCGCGCAGATCGTCATGGACATCGCCGACCAGCCTTATGGTGGCCGCGGCTATGCCTGCCGGGATCTGGAAGGCTACCTGTGGTGGTTCGGCAGCTACGACCCATGGGTCGACCACGCGGACGGCGCATGAGCGCTGCGGCCGGCTCCATCCGCACGGGGATCGGCGGCTGGGTCTTTCCGGCGTGGCGCGGCGGTACCTTCTATCCGGCCGGACTGCCGCAACGCGAGGAACTGGCGTATGCCAGCCAACAGCTGGGCTGCATCGAAATCAACAGCACCTTCTACCGCGCGCAGAAGCCGGCCATCTATGCGCAATGGCGCGCCCAGACCCCCGAGGGTTTCCGCTTTTCGGCCAAAGCACCGCGCACGATCACCCAGACCCACGACCTGACGACCGTTGGGGAACGGGCCGAGCGCTTCATCAACGGCATCAGCGCACTGGAAGACAGGCTGGGCCCGTTGATCTGGCAGTTCGGTGACAGCCATCCCGCCGGTGCGGCCGAATTTGACCGGTTCCTCGGTATGCTGCCACGCAAGGTCGATGGCCATCGTCTTCAGCACGCACTGGAGGTGCGCAACCCCGCGGCCTGGACGCCTGAACTGCTGACCGCCGCCCGCGCCCATGGTGCCGCGCTGGTGTTCAGTGGCTCGGAGGAGTACCCCAGTTTCGCCGACCCCACCGCCGAGTTCATCTACGCGCGAGTGATGCACTCACGCGCGAACCTGCGTGCCGGTTACCCGGCACGGGCGATCCAGCAGTGGTCGCTGCGCGCTGCGCGGTGGGCCCGCGGCGAAGACACCCCGGACCTGCCCCACCTCGCTGCCGAGGCTCCCGCAGGTCCATCTCGCGAGGTCTATGTGGTGTTCATCGGTGCGGCCAAACAGCGCAATCCCGGCGCGGCGATGGCCCTGCGCGACCAACTGATGCAGCTCGGCGACGGGTAAGTCCTCAGCGGCGCCGGCGCCGGGCGGCCAGCGCGCTGTCCAGCCACCACAGCAGCGCACCGCCCACCACGAACACCACGGCTACGCCCAGCACGTTGCGCAGGACCAGCGCCGTGCCCAGCGCCCTCAGATCCAGGAACGGATACGGATACTGACCGCTGAGCCGACCGACCAGCAGTGCCCAGCCCAGGTAGACCGTCGGAAACGCCAGGGCGGCGAGCAGCCCGCGCCGGTGCAGGCCGCCATGCGGTCCGGCCAGCCAGCCGACCAGGTACATCACCGGCACCGCGTAGTGCAGTCCGGTATCGGCCCACCACTGCGCGCCCTGCGGGTCCCACAGCGGGGCTAGAAGCGTCACGTAGATCAGCCCGGTAATGCCGATGAACAACGCCACCGCCGCGCGCGGTACCGGACCGGCCAGCCCTGTCCGGCGGCCGCAGGCCAGCGCAAGGCAGACCACCGCCACCCCGATGTTGCTGAGGATGGTGAAGTAGCCCAGATAGCGCAGCGTCGCGTCCGCCACCCCTTGGCCCGGCGTGCGCAGCAACAGAGCGTACTGCAGCAGCAGCGACACTACCGCGACCGCGGCGGTCAGACCGGCCCAGCCGCGCAACGCCGGTGACAGGACGGAAGCAAGCGTATCGATGTGATGGCGTTTCATCGGCGCAGGATGCCACGGCCCTGCAGAGGATCGCGTGGAGGGCATCGCTACGGGCGCGGCTTGCCGCACAATAGGCAGATGCCGATGACCGACACCCGCAGAGCCCTGCTGCAAATCCATTTCTGTGTGTTGCTGTGGGGCGTCACTGCCATCCTCGGCAAGCTGATCACCCTGCCCGCCCTGCCCCTGGTGTGGTGGCGCATGCTGCTGGTGGTGGCCATGCTGGCGCTGGTCCCGCGCGTGTGGCGTGGTCTGCGCCAGCTGTCGCCGCGTCTGGTGGCCGGCTACTGCGGTGTCGGCGCGCTGGTCGCCCTGCATTGGCTCACCTTTTACGGTGCGGTGAAGCTCGCCAATGCCTCGGTGGCCGCCACCTGCATCGCGCTGGCGCCGGTGTTCACCGCCGTGATCGAACCGTGGGTGGCCAAGCGTCCCTTCCAGTTCCGCGAACTGGCCTTCGGCATCCTGGTCCTGCCCGGCGTCGCGCTGGTGGTGGGAGGCGTGCCCGACGGCATGCGCCTGGGCGTGCTCATCGGCGCGTTGTCGGCGCTGCTGGTGGCGATCTTCGGCTCGCTCAACAAGCGCCTGGTCAGCCATGCCGACCCGCTCACCGTGACCGCGCTGGAACTGGGTGCAGGCACCCTCACCCTGACCCTGCTGGCACCGGTGCTGCCGTTCCTGCTGCCGGCCCTGGCCAGCGACCTGTGGGTGATCCCGGACCTGCACGATGGCCTGTTGCTGCTGGCCTTGGCGGGGCTGTGCACGCTGCTGCCGTTCGCGCTGGCGCTGGTCGCGCTGCGCCATATCAGCGCCTACACCTCGCAGCTGGTGACCAATCTGGAGCCGGTGTACGCGATCCTGCTGGCGATGGTGCTGCTCAGCGAGCAGCGGGAGCTGACCCCGCTGTTCTATGCGGGTGTGGCGATCATCGTCGGCGCGGTGTTCCTGCACCCGCTGCTCAACCGCCGCAGGAAGGTCCAGCATCCGGAAATCCTGGCCACCTCAGAAGCGCGCAACATCGCGGATTGAGCGGGCCGACACGGTCCACGCCGCTCAGTCGGCGCGGATCACCCGGTTGCGGCCCTCGCCCTTGGCCCGGTAGAGCGCCGCATCGGCGCGGGCCAGGGTCTGTTCGATCGCGTCCCCGTGGCGGTGTGCGGCCACCCCGATGCTGATCGTCAGCGGCAGGCCCAACGGCAGATCGGTCACCGCCATACGCAGGAAATCGCACTGCAGTTCGGCGGTGGCCAACGGCGTGTCAGGCATCAGCACCACGAACTCCTCGCCACCATAGCGCGCGGCCAGGCCGTGCCCGGCGAAATGCGCGCGCAGCAACCTGGCCAGTTCGGACAGCACATGGTCACCGGTGGAATGCCCGTACAGATCGTTGACGGTCTTGAAGTGATCGATGTCCAGCAACGCCACCGCGGTCGAGCGCGGTTGGCCATCGGCATCGCGCACCGCCGCCTCCAGCGCCGCACTCATCGCGCGGCGGTTGGGCAGGCCGGTCAGCGGATCGGTCCGGCTCTGTTCGGCCAGGTCCGCGTTCTGCTGCTCCAGCAGTTCGTTGTATTCGGCCAGCCGCTGTTCGTACCAGGCCCGGTCGGTCATGTGCTGCTGGATTTCATGCGCGTAGCGGCGCAGTTCCATCACCAGCGAAACCTGCCGGGACAGCGCGGTGAGCGCCAGCAGCTGGCTGCTGTCCAGATGCCCCGGCGCCGCATCGAAGACGCACAGCGTGCCCAGCGGCAGGCCTTCTACACTGAGCAGCGGCGCGCCGGCGTAGAAGCGCACGTGCGGGTCGTCCACCACCACCGGGTTGTCTGAAAAACGCGGATCACTGCGGGCATCTTCGACCACCATGACCTGGTCCGGGGTCAGGATGGCGTGGGCACAGAAGGAAATGTCGCGATGGGTCTCACAGGCGTCCAGGTGCTGGCGCGCCTTGAACCACTGGCGGTCCTGGTCGACCAGGGTCACTGCCCCCATCCGGGTCCCGCACAGGGCGGTGGCGATCGTCACCAGGTCGTCGAACGAACGTTCCTGGGGGGTGTCAAGAATCTGGTAGCGCTGCAGCGCCAACAGGCGCTGCGCTTCATTGTCCGGCTTGGAAGGCTTGATCATCGCGGCGGGCATCGACAGTACCCGCGCAGTCTATCCCGAGCGCGGCGTTACCAGTCCAGCTGCTTGGGCAGCAGGCCCTTGAGCTCGGCGTCGGTCAGGTTGCGCCACTGGCCGGGCTTGAGCGCGCCCAGCTTGATGTTGTCGATGCGCACCCGGCGCAGCTGGGTGACGCGGAACCCAAACGCGGCGGCCATCAGTCGGATCTGCCGGTTCAGACCCTGCTGCAGGGTGATCCGGAAGCCGAACTTGGCCAGCTTGCTGGTCCGGCACGGCAGCGTGACTTCGTCGCGGATGCGCACGCCCCGCGCCATGCCGCGCAGGAACTCATCGGTGACCGCCTTGTTCACCGCCACCATGTACTCCTTCTGGTGGCCATTCTCGGCACGCAGAATCTGGTTGACGATGTTGCCGTTGCTGGTCAGCAGGATCAGGCCTTCGGAATCCTTGTCCAGGCGGCCGATCGGGAAGATCCGCTGTTCGTGGCCGACAAACTCCACGATGTTGCCCTTGACCGAGCTTTCGGTGGTGCAGGTGATCCCCACCGGCTTGTTCAGCGCGATATAGACGTGTTTGCGGCCGCCGGCCTTCTTCGCCTCGCGGGCGCGCAGCGGCTGGCCATCGACCAGTACCACGTCCTGCTCGCCAACCACCGCACCGGTACCGGCGGGGTGCCCATTGACGGTGACGCGGCGCTCGCCGATCAGGCGGTCGGCTTCGCGCCGGGAACAGAAGCCGGTATCGGCGATGTGCTTGTTGAGTCGGATTGTCATGCGCCCATTATCGGGCAAAAGCCGCGTCCCGCTGCGGATTTCGCACGCGCCGCCGTTTCAGGCCGGCAACGGATCGCCGGCCGTGGTGGTGCGTTCCCCGTCATGGATCTGGTTGCGCCCGTTGCGCTTGGCGCAGTACATGGCGTGGTCGGCCCGGCGCAACAGACCGGCCAGGTCATCCGTACCGGGCTTGAGCACCGCCAGGCCGATGCTGGCCGACACCCGCAGCCCGTGAATGCCAAGGCCCTTGGCGACGGTGGCGACCTGTTGGCGGACGGTCTCCAGCCGGGCAACCGCGGCGGCGTGGCCAGCCCCAGGCAGCAGCACCAGGAACTCCTCCCCGCCCATCCGGATCACGTTGTCCTGGTTGCGTACGGCCCCGCGCAGGGCGCGGGCCACGGCCACCAGCACCTGATCGCCCATCTCATGCCCGAACTGGTCGTTGATGTCCTTGAACAGATCGATGTCCAGAAAGCCGATCGCCAACGGCATCGGCTCACGGCGCGCCTGCTCCAGGTACTCCGCGAGCAGGCGCAGGCCTGCGCGACGATTGGGCAGGCCGGTCAGCACGTCGGTGTCGGCCAACTGGCGCATTTCATCGCGCTGACGGCGCAGGCGGCCCAGGCGCAGATTGAGCGCGTAGGCCGCCATCATCAGGAACCAGGTGGTGGACAGCTGCAACGCCTCGATCCGGTACGCCACCAGCCATTGTGCGTTGAACGCATCGGCCACGATCATGATCCACCACGGTACCAGCGCCAGTAGACCCCGAAGCGCATACGCATCGCGCCGCGACAGACCCCACACACCCGCGCCGAGGCACAGCACGCAGCCGGCCATGAAGACCCATTCCAGCAGTTCGGACACCACGGCCAGACCGTCCGGCCCCCACAAAGGCACGGTCAGCCCCATCGCTACCAGTCCCCACAGCACCGCATGCTGGGCCGGGCGGGAGCGCGGCCAGCGACGGTCCCCACCGTTGAGGCGCCACAGGATGGGCAGCAGCAGCGCTTCGCTGAACGCGCTCAGCGCGACCAGCCACCACGAGGCGTGCTCGTGCACGGGCAGCCACGGCTCGGGATAGCCGCTCAAGCCCCCCAGCACCGCCTGCCACAGCACGAACACCACGCATGCGCCGACATACACCAGGAACGAGCGGTCGCGGGTGGTGAACCAGCCCATCAATGCCGACAGTGCCAGCGCGATCGCCACCGCGATGCAGGCCGCGCGCATCAGCAGCCGTGCCGTGTCGTTCTGCTGCACCGGGCTGGGCGCACCCAACTCGATGGTCGGGACCCAGCGCGGCTTGAGCGGTCGGGTCCAGGAGACCACGATCGGCTCGTGGTTGCCGGCCTCGGGTACCACCACCAGCCCGACACCGGCGCGGAACCGGGAATCGCGCGTGCGGGCGTCGTGCATGCTGCCGCAGATTTCGCGGTCGCCATGACTGATGCGGACCTCGCCGGTGAGCACGCCGAACACATCCACGGCCTGCGGTTTCCCCGACCAGCCCTGCAGCGGCGACGGAATCGACAGGACCTCCTGGTGGCGGGCCAGGACATCCGGCGCACAGGCACGCTGGGGCGTCACCTCATCGGTGGCCCCGCCGAGCAACAGAAAATCCTGCCCCACGGTCGGCGATGCGGCCTTCGCGCTCCATGGCAACAGCCACAGCAGCAGCATCAGCAGCACCACCCCGCTTGAAAACCCGCCCCCGTTGCTCACACCTGTGCCCCGCCCGCCCTTGGTCGTCAGTGGACACCCCGCCCGCCGCCGTCGGCCACGATTATCGCATCATGGCGTGCTGCGCCATGCATCCGATGACACACCGGCACGGGCCGCCCGCAGAGCGGGCTGGGTCATGCGTTCCAACGGAATCGGCCGCTCGATCGCGTACCCTTGCAGACCTTCCACCCCCATCTGCGCCAGTTGATCGGCCACCACCGCCGATTCCACCCACTCGGCGACCACCATCATGTGCAGTTCGCGCCCGACCTCGGTGATCGCGCGCACCGCGGCGCGGTTGACCGGATCCAGGTTCATATCGCGAACGAACACGCCATCGATCTTGAGCATGTCGGCCGGCAACTGGCGAAGGTAGCCGAACGAAGACAGCCCCGACCCGAAATCGTCCAGCGCCATCCGGCAGCCGCGCGCCTTCACCGCATCGATGAAGGTGCGCGCCTGCTCGATGTTGCTGACCGCTGCGGTCTCGGTGATCTCAAAGCACAGCTTGCGGGCCAGGCCACGGTTGCGCTCCAGCAGATCGGTGACGAAGGCCAGGAAACTGGGCTCGGCGATCGACTGCGCGGACACGTTGACGTTGCACAGGCCCAGCTGCTGCACGTGCGCAGGGCACACCTGCAGATGCCGGAACAACAGCGACAGCACGTGCCGGTCCAAGGACATGCCCATGCCGTAGCGCTCGACCGCGCCCATGAATTCCCCAGGCCCCTGCAGTACGCCTTCCGGGCTGCGCATGCGCACCAGCACTTCGTAATGCAGGAAGTCCGGATCGCCGACCCGTTCGATGCGCTGGGCGTACAGCAGCATGCGGTTCTCGGCGATCGCGCTGGAGACATTGGCCAACCGCTCCGCCTCACGCCGGCGCTCGTCCAGCGCCATGCGGCTCTCGTTGTAGCAATGCACGCGATTGCGGCCGGCCTCCTTGGCGGCATAGCAGGCGCTGTCGGCGGCACTCATGAGCCAGTTCACATCCGGCGCTTCCGCGGTAACCTCGACCACGCCGATGCTGCAGCTCACCTTGGGTGCCCCCTCGCCGTGCTGGAAGGCGACCTGGCCGAGGGTGCGGACCACCCGCTGCAGCACCTGCTTGGCCTCGTCCTGGGTGGCATTGGCCAGGAACAGAGCGAACTCGTCCCCACCCAGGCGCCCGACCCAGTCGCCATCGCGCACCGCGCCCACCAGGTAGTCGGCGAAGCTGCGCAGCAACTGGTCACCCGCCGCGTGGCCGAGACCATCGTTGACCAGCTTGAAGTAATCCAGGTCGATGTAGCACAGCGAGTGCGTGCCTCCCTCTGCCCGCACCGTCACCAGCGCCTGTTCCAGCAGCCGCTCGATTTCACGGCGGTTGATCAGCCCGGTGAGCGGATCGTGGCTGGCGTGGTGTTCCACCTCGCGCGCCAGCGCATGGTTCTGCGACACATCCTCGACCAGCGCGAACACCGCCGGCGCCCGTGCCCGCGTGCGCACCACTGTACCGCTCCAGCGCCCCCACATCAGGCTGCCGTCGGCACGCAGGAAGCGCAGCTCACCGGGGCGCAGCTGCCGCGGCCAGTCGATCCGGCCGTGCTCGTCCAGCACCAGTTCGCCGTCCACCAGGATATCGGCCAGCGACAGACTGAGCAGCGCCTCACGGCGATGGTCGAGGATATCGGCCATCGCCTGGTTGGCCTCGACGATCCCGCCTTCCTCGTCCAGTTTGAGCATGCCTACCGTGGCCTGGTAGAACGCTGCGCGGAACCGTCCTTCTTTTTCCGTGAGGTCGTTGCGCACGCGCCGCGCCAGCAGCACGGCGATCAGGGTGATGGCCAGCACCGACAAGCCGCCGACGATGAACGTCGTCATCCGGACCATCGCCGCAGTATGCAGCAACGCACCCGAGAACGCGCGGGCCTGGTTCTGCATGTCGACATCCAGTGCCTGCACCCGGCGCTGCAGTGCCTGCTGGACATCGGGCGTCAGGCTGCCGGCGAGATGCCCGGCCTGCACACGATCGGCGATGGCCACCAACGCCAGCAGATCGTCATCGGTACCGCGCCACAGGCGGACCGCGTCTCGGAAATACGGCTGATCACGCAGATAGCGATAGGACAGGATCAGCCGGTTGATATCACCGCGTGCGTTGCCGCCCTCGATGAAGCCCTGGCGCGCCGCGGCGATGTCCGGGTCGGCCTGCTCAAGGGCGCGTCGCGCGGAAAGATCACCCAAGGGCACCCGCAGCGCCTGCCGTGTGGCGGCCAGATCGTCGGACTCGCCGGAGGTGATGTAACGCGAGAGCGCGTGCGTGGCCTGTTGTTGGCCGCGTGACCAGTGGCTCTGGCCCATGATCCAGGCCGTGGACGCGGCCTGCAGTTCCTGGATCAGCGCGGAAATGCCGACCAGGCTGATTGCCATGCCGGTCAACAACACGAACCGCAGGGTCAGGCCCCGCGTGGAATACGGAACTGCGGTGACGCCTACATCCCTGCGACTTCCAACCATCGCCGATCCCCCCTGGGGCTGCGTATGTGGAAACTCATTCCATGTGGACCCGGTCCAATCCACAGGCTAGAACGCGCCATGTTGAGACGGCGCGAAGCCGCCCCGGTGGCAGGATGCCCTGCCAGAAACGACAACGCCAGCCCGAAGGCTGGCGTTGAGGCAATCACCCGGGGGCGATCAGAAGTTGCGCGGGCCGCGCGGCTTGAAGCCGTCACGACGCGGCGGACGGTCGTTGCCGCCCGGGCCGCTGCGCGGGCCGCCCGGACCACGCGGCTTGCCGCCAAACTTCGGCTTGAACGCCGGACGCGGCGACGGGGTCAGGTCTTCACCCGGCTCGACCTTGCGCATCTGAAGCTGCTGGCCGGACACCCACACCTTCTTGAGGTGGGTCAGCAGGTCCTGCGGCATTTCGGCAGGCAGGTCCAGCACCGAGAAGTCGTCATGGATATCGATGCGGCCGATGAAACGGCTTTCCAGGCCGGCTTCGTTGGCGATCGCGCCGACGATGTTGCCCGGCTTCACCCCATGGACATGGCCCACTTCAATGCGGAAGGTTTCCATGCCGGGCTCAGCGGCACCGCGCGGGGCGATGTCGCGGCGCGGGGCACGCTCGAAGCCGCCCTCGCTGTTGCCGAAGTCGCCTTCCGGACGCGGCGGACGCGGGCCGCGGTCGTCTTCACGGCGCGGGCCACGCTCGAAGCGCGGCTCGAAACGGGCCGGGCGCTCGCCACGGTCGTTGCTGCGCTCATTGCGCTGATGCGGGGCACGCTCTTCACGGGCACCACGGACCGGCGGGGTGAGCAGGAACGGCGAATCGCCCTGCAGGAGCTTGGCCAGCGCGGCGGCGATCTCGATCGCCGGCACGTTCTTCTCGCCTTCCAGCTTCTGCAGCAGGTCGCGGTAGAACTCTGTGCCACCGGCATCGAGGGCGTCGCTGATGCGGGTCATGAACTTGGTGATGCGGGTGTCGTTGACCGCGTCCACGCTCGGCAGCTGCATTTCTTCGATCGGCTGGCGGGTGGCGCGCTCGATCGCCCGCAGCATGCCCTTCTCGCGCGGGGTGGCGAACAGGATCGCGTCACCGGTGCGGCCGGCACGGCCGGTACGGCCGATGCGGTGCACGTAGCTTTCGGTGTCGTACGGGATGTCGTAGTTCAGCACGTGGCTGATGCGCTCCACGTCCAGACCACGGGCAGCCACGTCGGTCGCGACGAGGATGTCCAGCTTGCCTTCCTTGAGCATGCCGATGGTGCGCTCGCGCTGGGCCTGCTGCATGTCACCGTTGATGGCGGCCGCGGCCAGGCCGCGTGCCTGCAGCTTCTCGGCCAGCTCTTCAGTGGCGGCCTTGGTGCGCGAGAAGATGATCATCGCATCGAACGGTTCCACTTCCAGGATGCGGGTCAGCGCGTCCAGCTTGTGCATGCCGCTCACCCACCAGTAACGCTGGCGGATGTTGGCCGAGGTCGTCGTCTTGCTGACGATGGTGACTTCGGCCGGGTTCTTCAGGTAGGTCTGCGCGATGCGGCGGATCTGCGACGGCATGGTGGCCGAGAACAGGGCGACCTGACGGGTCTCCGGCAGCTTCTTCAGCACGGCTTCGACGTCGTCGATGAAGCCCATGCGGAGCATTTCATCGGCTTCGTCGAGCACCAGGGTCTTCAGCTCGGACAGGTCCAGGGTGCCGCGCTCGAGGTGATCGATCACGCGGCCCGGGGTGCCGACGATGACGTGCACGCCACGGCGCAGGGCCTGCAGCTGCTGGCCGTACGGCTGGCCGCCGTACACCGGCAGCACGCGGAAGCCGGGAATGCCGGAGGAATAGGTCTGGAACGCCTCGGCGACCTGGATGGCCAGCTCGCGGGTCGGCGCCAGCACCAGCACCTGCGGCTTGGTCTGGTTGAAATCGAGGTTGGACAGCACCGGCAGTGCGAAGGCGGCGGTCTTGCCGGTACCGGTCTGGGCCTGGCCCAGCACGTCACGGCCTTCCAGCATGGCCGGAATGGTGGCGGCCTGGATGGGCGACGGCGTTTCATAACCGACGGTCGCGACGGCCTGCATGACAGCGTCGGACAGGCCGAGATCTGCGAACAGCAGCGGCGTGGTGGAATCTTGGGACATGGGGAACTCCGAAACACCGCCGTTTTACGCGGCAGTGAGATAAAAAAGGGGGATGGTCCGCGCTTTGGGCGCCCTTTCTTATCGCGTGCCCTGGCGCTGCTCGGTCGGAGGAGAATTCACTCACTCAGGGGGCGATGATACCGCATCGTTCCTGAACAACGTATACAGATTCCAGGATGGATCCCGTTACGCCGCCTGCTGGCGCACAATACGCGCCCTTTTCCGGCCCGGCCCAACCGCTGCGCCTCTTCCCAGGATACCCCGCTCCATGCAGACCCTCGAATTTGAACTGGACCGCGACTACGTCGAGCTCAAGCAGCTGCTCAAGCTGGCCGACCTGGTCACCAGCGGGGGCGAAGCCAAGACCGTGATCGGCGACGGCCAGGTCCTGGTCGACGGCGAGGTCGAGCTGCGCAAAGCCTGCAAGATCCGCGCGGGGCAGCAGGTGCAGTTCGCCGATACGATCATCCACGTGATCGCCGACAGCGACGCGCCCTGACCGCTCCGGCAGTGCTCAGCGCAGTGTATCGCGCTGGGTCAGATGGGCCGTGATCAACTGGCGGAACGGGGCCACCCCGTGCGCCAACCGCAGGCCGGCCCGGCGCAGCAGCCGCGCCGGCAGGCGGTCATCGGTGTACAGCGAGGCGATCGCATTGGTGGCCTCGTAAAGCGGGCGCGAGGCCAACCGGTGCCCGCGCTGGTAAGCGGCCAGGTCGGCCGGTGCGGCGATATCCCGCCCCTGCCCCGCCGCCTGGCGCAGCATCCCGGCCAGTCGATGCTGGCTCTGCAGCCCCAGATTGAAGCCGTGTGCGGTGACGGGATGCATGCCGACGGCCGCATCGCCGATCAACGCGCAGCGATCGCCAGCGAACGCGTCGGCATACACCCCCACCAAGGGGTACGCCACCGGGGTGGCCACCGGCCGCATGGCGCCCAGCCGATGCTCGAAGAAGGCGCTGATGCTGCGGCCGAAGTCCGTGTCGTCCTGGGCCATCAAGGCCGCGATCTGCCGCGGCGGCAGGGTGATCACCGCCGAAGCCTGGTCGCCATTGAGCGGTAACAGGGCCATGGTGCGGCCGTAGCCGAACCACTCCCAGGCGGTGTGCTGATGCGGCACTTCGATCTGCATCCGGCAGACCAGCATGGATTTGCCGAAGTCGCGCAGCTGCGCGCCGATCCCGAGCAGGCGGCGGGTGGAGGAGAAGCGGCTGTCGGCCGCGACCACCAGGCGCGCACCCAACTGGCGGCCATCGGCCAGGGTAACGGTGCTGTGGGTGGGACCGGGGGCCACGGCGGTCACGCTGGCCTGGTCCAGGATTTCCAGCCCGGCCTGGCCCTGCACGCTCTGCCAGGCAGCGCGTCGGATAAGATGGTTGGGCACCAGCCAGCCCAGGTCGTCACCGGTGCGCTGGTGCGCGGCGAAGGTCAGCGCGAACGGCGAGCCGCCGTCCATCACCTTGGCATCGCGCAGCGGGGAAATCTCGGCCGGATCCAGCTGCGCCCACAGGCCCAGCGATTCCAGGATCTGGCGGGAGGCATGGGTGAGCGCGATCTCTCGACCGTCAAACGCCGCCTCGGCCAGTGCCGCACGCGGCTGCTGCTCGATCAGGGCGACGCTCAGGCCGGTATCGGCCAGCGCGCGTGCGAAGCACAGCCCGGTTGGGCCGGCACCTACCACCACCACATCCACTGACTGCATGATTCCATCCTGCCGTTGCGTGTCCGCTGCAGCTTAACGCCGCAGCGCCGGCACCGTCCTTGATCTGGATCAGGCGCGCCAGCGCCGGTTCACAGCAATGCCCACAGCAGCATGACGATCCCGAGCAGGGAGACCAGCCAGACCAGGCTGCGCACGTAAGGCACGCCCGCGGCGTACAGCGGCAGATAGATCAGACGTGCCCAGAAGTACAGCTGCACGGCCAACGCGGTCATCCCGTCCTGGCGCTGGGTCAGCACCACCGCCAGCACCGCCGCGGCGAAGAACGGGAAGGTTTCCATGAAGTTGCTCTGCGCACGCTGCAGGCGCCCGGCCAACGGGCCCGGCGGCGGCATCGGCTGATCGCGCGCCGACGCATTCCAGCCCACCCCGCGTTCGCGGGTGATCAGGGTGGATGGCGCGAACACATGCACGAGGCCCAGCAACATCGACCACACCAGCATCTGGATTTCGATACTCATCAGCGAAGACTCCGGCAATCAGGGGGTGGCGGCACGCACGCTGTAACCGGCCAGTCGCCAGATGCGGTCTTCATCAAACCGGAAGGAGACCAGTTCGCGCACCGGCTGGGCACTGTTGGCAAAGCGCGTGGGGAAGCTGACGTTGATGTACAGGCCCTCGGGCACGGTTGCGCCGGCGGCGTACTTCACCCGGGTCACCACCGGCTGGCCACGCGACGCCAATGCACCGAGGCGCTGGCGATCGGCCGTGAGCTGACTGACGAAGGCCTGTTCGGTCACCGATTTCTTCGCCACGGCGGAGGCGCCTCTCCAGGCCTCGCCCGCGCGGTTGGCATCGATCAGATGGGCGACCTGCAGTGCGGCAGCGCTCATCTCCGCATCCTGCTTCTGTACCTGCGCCTGCTGCGCCGGGCTCAGTGCCGGGCGTGCCGCAGGAGCGGTGGCGGGCGCCGCCGCAGGCGCGGGGCGCGCCGGGGCCGGCGCAGGCGTGGCCGGCGGCGGAGGCGTCTGGGCCAGCGCGGCGAATGGCAGCAGAGCGGACAACAGCAGCAGCGGAACACGCATCAGGACACCGTTGGCTGGAAGGAACTGCGCTCCAGTCTACGGGAAGGGCGTGAGTCCTCCGTCAGTTGCGCTCGGCCGCCTCGACCGGTGCGGGATGGGCATCGCCGAGGGTCTGCTCCACCGTCTCCGGCCGACCCGGTGCCGTCGTGTCCGGCAGCAGCGTGGAGACATCGATCTCCGACAGCGGGCTTTCGTCCGGGCAGGTTTCATCCGGAAAACCGAAGCGTTGCTTCAGCGCCTGGCCACAGCTGTTGACGGCCTCCAGTTCACTGCCTTCGCGCTTGCACTCCTGATCGAATGCGACCAGGAAGGCATCCTTGCGGCGCACGAACGCATCGCCACATTTACGCATCTGCTTGATCCGCTCCAGATCGTCCTGCACCGCGTTGGTGCCATCCAGCCCAAACTGACGCAGCTCCTCGGCCGTGAGCAGGCGCAGGCTGCGGTTGGGCACCGTCATCATCAGATCCGCCACGCCCACCGCCACGCCGTTGCGCTGCAGGTAATCCTTGACGTTGTCGTAGACCTCGTGGAGCTCGCGGTTGAGCTCGGCGCGCGAGGTCGCCTTGGAGCTGATCCGCATCATGCGGTGGATGCCGACCTTGCCCGACACCAAGCGGTTGTCGCCGGCAGCGAGCACGAACACGCAGGCGCTGTGGCAGACCGAGCCTTCGCGTACCCAGATCGTCCAGTTGGATTCGCCGATGCGATCCCCCGCCACGATGGCGGCTTCGACCTGGCCACCACTGGAATCCAGATCCAGGATGCGGCGCGAAATGCGCTGCGCATCGGCGACCACGGCCAGCCGCGCGACCAGTTCGGAGAACCCCGGATTGATCTTGCCTACATAACGCACGCGCAGCAGGCCACGTTCGGCACAGGGCTGCAGCGCGGCATCGATGCTGGTCCGATCCAGCGCCGCCAACGGTGCGCCATCACCTGCATCACCGGCATAGTCGGTATCGCAGCTGATCCATGCCTTGCCGTTTTCCAGGGCTGCTTCGGGCCAGTTCATATCACCGCGCTTGGGCGCAGGCGGCGGCGGTGGCGGCGCATCGGCGGCGTTGATCGAGACCATGTGGTCGCCATCGGCGGTCTGTGCCCGCACGGCCTTGTCGGCGGCAGTGACATTGCCCGGGTTTTCCAGCTGGCTGCAACCGGCCAGACCCAGACACAACAACGGCAACCACCACGACTTGAGCAACATGGACAACCCGGAATCCTTGCGAGGGGGAATACGCGGCAAAAGCAGCGCAGATGCACAGTCTAGTGCGCGACCGGCGCGGCGCGGCAACCTGTCCTGAACCGGGCGACCCAGGGTTGGCATTGGCGTCCGAAAATGGCGAGCCAGGCCCGCTTGCCGGGCATAGACTGGCCCCCATGGAGACCGCCCTGCCCTTGGACCACGCCGCCTGCGAAAGCGCCCGCCTCGCCCGCGACGCGCGCTTTGACGGGGTCTTCTTCACTGCCGTGCGCAGTACCGGCATCTACTGCCGACCGGTCTGCCCGGCACCGGCACCGAAACCCTCCAACGTGACCTACTACCCCACCGCAGCCGCCGCCGCGGCCGCGGGTTTTCGTCCCTGTCTGCGCTGCCGCCCCGAGTTGGCCCCCGAGGCGCAGGACGCACTCAATAATGAAACGCTGCAGCGCGCGCTCGCCCTGATCCACGATGGCTATCTGCAGGACCAGCCGGTGGCTGATCTGGCCACGCATGTCGGCCTGAGCGCCCGCCAACTGCAGCGCCTGTTCGTGGCCCGGCTCGGTGCGGCACCGGCGCAGATCCACGCCACCCGCCGGCTGTTGTTGGCCAAGCAACTGCTCACCGAAACCGCTTTGCCCGTCACCGATGTCGCCATGGCCTCCGGCTACAACAGCCTGCGCCGTTTCAACGCGGCCTTTCTGGACGGCTGTGGCATGCCTCCGACCGCGATCCGCCGCCAGCGCGGCGCGCTGACCGAGGGCACGCTGACCCTGCGCCTGGGCTACCGGCCGCCGCTGGATTTCACCGCGATGCTCGGCTTCCTGCGCCGCCGTGCGATTCCCGGCATCGAACAGATCGACGCGGACAGCTACCAGCGCGTGATCGGGCCGGCCGAGCGCCCCTCGCTGCTACGCGTGACCGCCGATCCACGGCGCCCGGAGCTGCTGCTGCAGCTGGGCCAGGTCGATCCGCGCGCGATTCCCGGCATCGTGCGCCGCGTGCGGCGCATCTTCGATCTCGATGCGGACCTGCGCATGGTGCACGCGACGCTGGCGCAGGAGTCGCTGCTCGCTGCGGGCATCGCGCAACGCCCAGGGCTGCGCGTGCCCGGCGGCTGGGACGGATTTGAAGTGGCCGTGCGCGCCGTGCTGGGCCAACAGGTCAGCGTGGCGGCCGCCGCCACGCTGGCGCGCCGGGTGGTGGACCGCTTTGGCGCCACCCTCAAGGGCATGCCGGCAGGACTGGACCGCCAGTTCCCCTCCCCGGAGGTACTGGCCGAGGCACCGCTGGAAACCATCGGGCTGCCGCGCACCCGCGCGGCCACCGTGCGTGCCGTCGCGCAGGCCGTGGTGGATGGCCGGCTCGATTTCCGTGCCGGCCAGTCGCTGGCTGGTTTCGTGGCGCGCTGCGTCGCTTTGCCCGGTATCGGCCCATGGACCGCGCATTACATGGCACTGCGTGCACTGGCGCTGCCCGATGCGTTCCCGGCCGGCGATCTGGTGCTGCAGCAGGTGCTCGGTGGTGATACGCGACTGAGCGAACGCGCCACCGAGGCCCGCTCACAGCCGTGGCGCCCCTGGCGGGCGTACGCCGTCCTGCATCTGTGGCATCTGGCCACACCGTCTTCGGGAGTAACCTCATGACCCTGCTCTACGACACCTTCGACAGCCCGATCGGCGCGCTCACCGTGGCCGGTGACAGCCAGGGCATCCACCACATCCTGTTCGAGACCAACCGTTACGACGCGAAGGGGCGCGAGCACTGGCAGCGCGATGCACATGCGTTGCGCGGAGCACGCGCGCAACTGCTGGAGTACCTGCACGGTGAGCGCGTGCGCTTCGATCTCCCACTCGCGCCGCACGGCACGCCATTCCAGCTGCGCGTGTGGAAGGCCTTGGCCGACATTCCGTTCGGCCAGACCTGGAGCTATGTCGAGCTGGCGCGGCATATCGACCATCCGACGGCCAGCCGGGCGGTCGGTGCCGCCAATGGCCGCAATCCGTTGCCGATCGTGCTGCCCTGCCACCGCGTGATCGGCAGCAGTGGTGCGCTCACCGGCTTCGGCGGCGGACTGCAGACCAAGGCGGCCCTGCTGCAGCTGGAAGCACGGCGAGATTCGCTGTTCGCCTAGTCGGTCATGCGCAGGGCCCGGGCGGTGTCGAGGGGCGTATGCCATGGGTTGTCTTCGACGCGTCACCGCCACGCACTATCATGTCGCGATGATTTCCGTCCGCCTTCCGCTGGCGCTTGCCGCCGCTCTTTCGCTGGCCGCCTGCGCCACCGCACCGTCTTCCCCGCCTGTCGCGTCTGCTGCGACCGTAGCCCGGAGCGTCCCGGCGCAGCAGCAGAAGCTGCTGCTGATTTCCATCGACGGCCTGCGGGCGGACATGCTCGACCGCGGCATCACACCGAACATCCGCCGGCTCATTGACGAGGGGGTGCGGGCGCAATGGATGACGCCGTCCTATCCCTCGCTGACGTTCCCCAACCACTACACGATCGTGACCGGCCTGCGGCCGGACCACCACGGCATCATCCACAACAGCATGCACGAGGACGCACTGGGCAGATTCCAGTTGCATGTGCGCGAATCGGTGGCCGATTCACGCTGGTGGGGCGGTGAGCCGATCTGGGTGGGTGCGGAAAAGGCTGGCGTGCGCACGGCCGTGTGGTCCTGGCCGGGCAGTGAGGCGGCGATCCAGGGCATCCGCCCCAGCCAGATCCATGGCTACGATGAGACCGTGACCCTGCCCGATCGCGTGGATCAGGTACTGGGCTGGCTGGACCAGCACGGCCCGCAGGCGCCGCGACTGGTGACGCTGTACATGGAGCAGGTCGACAAGGCCGGCCACAATCACGGCCCGGAATCGCACGAGTACGCCGCCGCGGTGACACTGGCCGACGGCGCGGTCGGTCGTCTGCTGGACGGTCTGCAGGCACGTGGCCTGGCCGAGGCCACCAACGTGATCCTGGTCTCCGACCACGGCATGGCCGGCGTGTCGGCCGGCCAGGTGGTGGCGACCGAAGACATGATCGATCCCGCCATTGCCGAGGAGATCTCGGTCGGCCAGTCGATCGGGTTCGCCCCGTTGCCGGGCAAGCAGGCGCAGGCCGAGCAGATACTGCTGGGCGCGCATGCCCAGTACGACTGCTGGACCCGCCAGACCCTGCCGGCGCGCTGGAAGTACGGCAGCAACCCGCGCATTCCGCCGATCGTCTGCCAGATGCACGAAGGCTGGGATGCCCTGACCCGCGAGCGCATCGCCAAACGCGGGCCGGGCGATCGCGGCTCCCACGGGTATGACAATGCGCTGCCGTCCATGCGCGCGGTGTTCGTGGCACGTGGCCCGGCGTTCAAACAGGGGCAGACCGTTCCTGCGTTCGACAACGTGGATGTCTACCCGCTGCTGACCCGCCTGCTGGGGATTCCAACTGCGCCCAACGATGGCGACGCCGAGCGACTGCTCCCTGCGCTGCGCTGAGCGCGCAGCGGTTTCGGCCGGAACGCGGACGAAAAAAAACGCGGCGCAAGCGCCGCGTTTTTCATGACCCGCCTGGCTGGATCAGCCGGCCTTGGCCACCGCTTTCTTGGCAACGGCCTTCTTGGCCGGCGCCTTCGTCACGGTCTTCTTGGCAACCGGCGCAGCTGCGCCCACGGCCGCCTTGCTCACGACGTGCGAACGCGAATTGCCGTAGCTGGCATTGAAGCGCTTGCCCTTGGCGGTCTTGCGGTCACCCTTACCCATGTCGTAACTCCTTAGTCTGAATGCTGCGAAATCTGATTACCCCGTACTGACACGGGTTCGGCGGGGCCGCCCTCTCAGGCGCCCCCGCGCACGATCGGAAAGCCTACCATGCGCGCTCTCAATGAGCACAGCTGGCGTCATGGACGTGGCCGTGGTTCAGCCGCAGATTCACCAGATGGGCCACGCCCACCAGCACACCGCCCAAGGTCATCACCACTGCATGCGGGACCGCCGAGTGGTGCAGCGGGCCGTACAACAGCCCCGCCCACAACGCGGTCAGGCCCGGAATCAGGAAGCCCAGCGCGCGCAGGGCGCCATGACGGCGCCAGCCCCAGACCAGGCTGAACAGCCCCAGCAGAGTGACGAAGCTCACCAGCGCAAGCTCCACGCCATCACTCATCCAGACCGACAGGCCCAGCGATGGGGCGGCGGCCAGCAGCACCGGGAGCACAGCGCAGTGCACGGCACACAGCAGCGAGCCGGTGGCACCGAAACGATCCAGCAGATGGCGAACACGAGCGAACAGGGGCATGACTTCCAGCAGGGTCGGCGAAGCGTTATGGAATAATATAACATCAATCCTGACGCGCTCCCCTGCCTCCCCCTGACTTGCCCTCCCCCGTTCCGCTACGGGATTCGCGCGCCCTACCATTGATATATTGTAACAATTGACCGAAGGCCCTTGCCCTATGCGCTCCAGCTCCCTCCTGCTCAAACCCCACGCCCTGTCACTGGCCCTTGCCGCCGCGATGCTGCCCTCCCTGGCCATGGCGGCGGACGCCCCAAGCAGCCACCGTGATGGTCACCTGACCGAACTGTCCACCGTGAAGGTCACCGCCTCGCCGCTGCAGGGCGATGCTGAATCGCTGGCGCGCCCGGTGGATGTGCTGGCCGGTGAGCGCCTGGACGAGCAGAAGGCCGGCACCCTCGGCGACACGGTGGCCAAGCTGCCCGGCGTGCAGAGCACCTTCTTCGGCCCCGGCGTCGGCCGCCCGATCATCCGCGGCCAGGAAGGCCCGCGCGTGGCAGTGCTGTCCAACGGCATGGGCAACATGGATGCCTCTACCGTCAGCGCCGACCATGCCACCAGCATCGAGCCGTTCCTGGCCGACCAGATCGAGGTCCTGAAGGGCCCGGCCACCCTGCTGTTCGGCAGCGGCGCGATCGGCGGCGCGGTCAACGTGGTCGACGGCCGCATCGCCCGCGAACTGCCGGACCGTCCGCTCAGCGGCCGCGCCGAACTGCGTGGCAATTCGGTCAATGACGAGCGCAGCGGCATGTTCCGCCTGGACGGTGTCAGCGGCAACGTCGTGCTGCATGTGGACGGCCTGGTCCGCAACGGCGATGACTACCGCATTCCCGGCTACGCGGTGATCGATGGCCTGGAAGATCACAGCGGCCACGACCATGAGGAAGGCGACACCGACGAACCGCGCCGCGGCCGTCTGGACAACAGTTCGGTCCGCACCCGCGCCGGCGGCGTCGGTGCCACCTGGCTGGGCGATGACGGCTACTTCGGTGTGTCCGCCAGCACCTACCGCACCAACTACGGCATTCCCAACGGCGCGCACGTGCATGCCGACGACGACCATGATCATGACCACGATCACGACCATGGCGACGAGGAAGAGGGCGACGAGCACGACGTCCGCATCGACATGGTGCAGAACCGCTTCGAAGCCAAGGGCGGCATCTACCAGCCGACCTCGTTCCTGAAGAACATCAGCCTGCGTACCGCCTACACCGATTACGAGCACACCGAACTCGAAGCCGGCACGCCGGCCACGCGCTTCACCAACCGTGGCATCGAAGGCCGCCTGGAAGCCGTGCAGGAGCAGATCGGCGGCTGGGACGGCGCCTTCGGCCTGCAGTTCGGCAACAGCGACTTCGGTGCCAAGGGCGAGGAAGCGTTCGTGCCGGATACCGCGACGAAGAACATCGGCCTGTTCGTGCTGCAGGAAAAACAGTTCGGTCCGTTCAAGCTGGAACTCGGTGGCCGCCATGACCAGGTCAAGCTGGACCCGACCGGCGATTACCGCGCCCGCAGGTTCGACGCCACCAACCTCTCCGCCGCCGGCATCTGGACGCTCAACGACGCCGTCGACCTGCGCTTCGGCATCGACAGTTCCGAGCGCGCACCGACCAACGAAGAGCTTTACGCCGCCGGTGCGCACATCGCCACGCGCTCGCTGGAAATCGGTGATGCCAACCTGAAGACCGAGCGTGGCCAGCGCGTTGAACTGGGCATCCACACCCACAGCGACCGCGTCGACTTCTCCGCCTCGATCTACCAGACCAAGTTCAAGGACTTCATCTACCTGGCCGACACCGGCGTGGTCGAATCGCTGCCGGTCCGCCTGTGGACCCAGCAGGACGCCACGTTCAAGGGTGCCGAAGCCGAAGCCCTGTTCCATCTCTTCGAAGGCAACGCCGGCGATTGGGATCTGCGTGTGTTCGGCGATTACGTCAAAGCCGAACTGGATGGCAGTGGCAGCCGCAGCGTCGACATCGCCGTCCCGCACGGTGATCACAACCACAACTACACCGTGGATCTGGCCAACACCGGCTACCTCCCGCGCATCGCCCCGGGCCGTGTCGGCGCGGACCTGCGCTGGTCCAGGGATGGCTGGCGCGCCTCGGTGGGTGCCGTGCGCTACAGCAGCCAGAAGGACGTCGCCCAGAACGAGGCGCCGAGCAACGGCTACACCCTGGTGGATGCCCACTTTGCTTACCGCTGGGACCGTACCGACAGCAACAGCTATGAGGTCTTCCTGGACGGCAACAATCTGACCAACCGTGAAGTCCGCCCGCACACCTCCCTGCTGCGGGATTACTCCCCGCTGCCGGGCCGTGGCGTCGCCTTTGGCATCCGCGCCTACTTCTGATCGATTGACGGGGTGGTTGCATTACCCGAGGGGGGCCGAAAGGCCCCCCTTTTTTTGCGTCTTTGCACAACTGCGCATCGCCCTGCGCGACCGCAGCGACTGGTACCTGCACCTGGTCTTTTTTCACCTGCGGCCCGCACATCGCGTTCCTGGTCACCCGCGTGCGCGGCGACGTCGCCCCGCGGTTACCTCACCTGCCGTCCACATTGCCAAGCGCGCGCCAACCTACGCGCGTGACAGGCGACATACCCTCTTCCGCCCCGGACAGTTCTGTCCGATGATGGCGCATGCCTACCCAACGTGCCGACGCGGCCGCCCGCCGCGCCCAGATTCTCGACGCTGCCGATGCGGTCTTCGGCCAGCACGGTGTTACCGCCCCGCTGGACCTGGTGGTCGAGCGCGCACAGGTGGGCCGTGCCACGCTGTACCGCAACTTCCCTGACCGCACCGCACTGGTCGAGGCGCTGCTCCAGCGCACCGTCAACCGCATCGCGCGGCAGGTGCAGACGCTGGGTGACCGGGACGACGCACTGTTCGAAGTGCTCGAAGGCATGGCCAACCGCATCGTCCAGTCGCCCGCGCTGTCGGACTACTGGCGCGCGGTGGATCCGGATCAGATCCCGATCCGGGCCGCGCGCGAAACGATCTTCGAACTGCTGCGCGAACCAATCGCCCGCGCGGTCGCCGCCGGTCTGTGCCGCCCCGATCTGGAAACGACGGACATTTCACTCATCTCAGGCATGCTGGGAGCCGCGCTGCGTGGCAAGACGCGTGACGAACGCGCCCGGTTGGCCACGCGCGCCCTGCAATTGCTGCGTGGCGGATTGCGGGGGCCTGCCGACGGGGAGGGATGATGCCGCAGTACCTCAAGCCGGTTCCGGACTGGGAGGAGCACGAAAAACCGACCCTCCCGGGCTCGGCTTCGATGCCGTGGCATCCGCCGCACCGCCGCATTGCGTATGCACTGGTGGCGCTGCTGGTCGGGATCACTGGCGGCCTGGGCAATGCCCTGGTCAGCGCCAACCTGCCGTTCCTGCAGGGCCAGCTCGGGCTCACCCCTGCGCAGGGCAGCTGGCTGGTGGCCGCGTATGCCATGGTCAACGTCACCGCCAATCTGCTCGCCTTCAAGTTCCGCCAGCAATACGGCATCCGCCTGTTCGCCGAGATCGGCCTGGGCCTGTATGCCGCACTGGCGGTGTTGCATCTGTTCGTGGGCACCTATGAAACGACCGTGCTGATGCGTGCGGCCAGCGGCTTCGCCGGTGCGGCCTGCACCACGCTGGGCACGCTGTACATGCTGCAGTCGCTGCCGCGCAAATACACCGGCAACCTGCTGGTGATCGGCGTGGGCATCTCACAGCTTGCGGTACCGATCGCCTGGCTGGTCTCACCCGGTCTTGTCGACACCGGCAAGTGGCACAACCTGTATCTGTTCGAAGCCGGCCTGGCGCTGTGTGCGTTCGCTGCCGTGGTGGTGCTCAAGCTGCCGCCCGGTGCGCAGATCAAGGCGTTCGAACCGCTCGACTTCCTCACCTTCGTGCTGCTGGCCCCGGCCGTCGGCCTGCTGGTGGTCGTGCTTGCGCAGGGCTACACGCGCTGGTGGCTGGACACGCCGTGGCTGGGCTGGGCGCTGGTCGCCTCCATCGCACTGGCCACCACCGCCTTCATCATCGAGCATTACCGCCGCAACCCGTTGCTGCAGACGCGGTGGCTGGCCAGCCTGCCGGTGATCCATTTCATCATCGGTGCGTTCCTGATCCGCTTCCTGACCACCGAGCAGTCCTACGGCGTAGTCGGCCTGATGCGCACGCTGGGGATGGGCCCGGACCAGATGCGGCCGTTGTTCGCCGTGATCCTGGCCGGGGTGATCACCGGCATGGCCGCCAGCTCGCTCACCTTCGGCCCGAAGCGGCTGATTCCGCAGTTGTTGATGGCCATCCTGCTGCTGGGCAGCGCGGCCCTGCTCGACCAGAGCCGTACCAGCCTGGATCGTCCGCACGACTTCTTCGCCAGCCAGTTCCTGGCGTCCGTCGGCGCCGGCATGTTCATGGGGCCGCTGATCATGCTCGGCATCACCCAGGCCTTGAAGCAGGGCGTGGACCACATGATCACCTTCCTGGTCACGCTCTCCATCACCCAGACCCTGGGCGGCCTGGCTGGCTCGGCCGTGCTGGGCACCTATCAACTGCACCGCGAGCAGGTCTACTCCGGCGCGCTGGTGAGCCAGCTGGATCCGGCGGACAACGTGGTCGCCCAACGCCTGAAACAGCAACAGCAGCTCTACGCCAGGCTGATCACCGACCCGGTGCAGCGTAGCGCGCAGGGCACCGCGCAACTGGCGCAGATCACCCGTCGCGAAGCCAATGTGCGCGCGTTCAACGACGTGTTCGCGCTCAGTGGCCGCGTCGCGCTGATCTTCCTTGGCTGGTTGCTGCTGCTGGCGGTCCGCACTGCCGTGCTCAAGCAATGGCGCAAACGCCACGCACCGACACCTCCCCTTTCCGCGCCGACGCCTGACAGCGTCGCACCCCGATGAGCCCGCCCATGTCGACCCAACCCCCGCACGACGACGCCGCACCGGAAAACGTCAACCCACCACCGCCGACCGACGCTGCGCCCGCCCCTGCACCGGCACCGGCCGCTCCGTCTGGCGCGCCCAAGTACCTCAAGCCGAGCCTGCGGGCCGTGATCATCATGATCGTGATCGCCCTGATCGGCATCGCGCTGATCCTGCGCGCGTGGTCGCTGTGGCCGTTCGAAACCTCTCGCGTCACCACCGACAACGCGTATGTGCGCGGCCAGATCACCGTGCTCGCCCCGCAGGTCAACGGTTATGTCACCGAGGTCCTGGTCAAGGACTTCCAGCACGTCAAACAAGGCGATCCACTACTGCGCATCGACGACCGCATCTACCGCGAGAAAGTCGTCCAGGCCGAAGCCGACCTGGACAGCGCCAAGGCCGCGCTGGCCAACTCCGATCAATCCCAGGCGCAGAACCGCGCGCAGATCCAGGCCGCCCAAGCCAACCTGTCTGCCGGCCAGGCCGAACTCTCGCGCTCGCGTACCGAACTCAAGCGCTACGAAGAACTCGCCGACCAGCAACTGGTCGCCCTCAACGACCGCGATAAGTTCCGCACGACCACGCAATCGGCGCAGGCCAGCGTGCTGCAGTCGCAGGCCCAGATCCGCATCGCCGAGGAAACCCTGACCTCCACCCAGGTCGCGCGCAAAGGCCTGGAAGCCCGCGTCGAGACCGCCCAGGCGCAGCTGGAACTGGCGAAGATCGATCTCGCCAACACCGTGATCCAGGCGCCGCGCGACGGTCAGGTCAGCGAAGCGTCCGTCCGTCTGGGTCAGTACGTCACCGCCGGTTCGCAGCTGCTGTTCCTGGTGCCCGATACCCTCTGGGTGGTTGCCAATTTCAAGGAAGGCCAGACCTGGAAGATGCGCATCGGGCAACCGGCCACCTTCTCCGTGGACGCCTTCGATGGCCAGAAGCTGCATGGCCACATCGAGCAGATCGCCCCGGCGACCGGCTCCGAGTTCAGTGTCCTGCGCCCGGACAACGCCAGCGGCAACTTCACCAAGGTCGTCCAGCGCCTGCCGATCCGCATTTCCATCGACCCCGATCAGCCGCTGGCCCCGCGCCTGCGCCCCGGCATGTCGGTGATCGTCAAGGTGAATACCGCCGCCGAGGGGCACGAGCCGGCCGCTGCGAAGCCGTAACGCGCCCGCGCGCAGAACGCCAACGCCTTTCCCCACCCCAGTGCGAAACCGTCGGGAACAGAGTGGCTGCTTTCGCGGCAGAAACGAAAAAGCCGCGCAGATGCGCGGCTTTTCAACATCAACAGCGTACCGACCAACGGTCGGTACCTACCCCGCACAGCGCGCGCACAGGCCATGCACTTCCAGCGTCTGCGCCTGCGGCTGGAACCCCAGTTCCTTCGCCCGCTTCTCCAACTGGCTGACAATCTCCTTGTCCTCCAGCTCCACCGCACTGTGGCAGCTGTTGCAGATCAGGAACGGCACCGAATGCTGCGCACTGCTCGGGTGGTGGCACGCCACAAACGCGTTCACCGACTCCAGCTTGTGCACGAAACCATTGGCCATCAGGAAATCCAGCGCGCGGTAGACGGTCGGCGGGGCGTCGGCACCGACGCCCTTGCCATTGCGCACCCACTCGAGCAACTCATAGGCCTTGACCGGCTTGCCGGCCTCGGCGATCAGGCGCAGCACGTTCGCGCGGATCGGCGTCAGCCGCAGCCCGCGTTCCGAGCACACGCGTTCGACCACCTTCACGAAGTCGGAGGCGTCGTGAACGTGATGGTGCGGAGCGGTACAAGCGGTCTTTGCGGACATGCGCGGTCTCCTGTGGTCAGGCCGTCGGTACTTTAGTGAGTGCGACCTCGATGCGTTTCAAGGCCTCTTCACGCCCGGCCAGGAAGACCGTCTGCGAGATGTCCGGGCTGACCTGGGTGCCGGTGATGGCCACGCGCAGCGGCTGCGCCACCTTGCCCATGCCGATCTCAAGCGCCGTGGCCACGTCATGCAGTGCCGCCGAAACGCTCTCCACCGTCCATTCACCGGCCGCGCCCAACAGCTCGCGGGCCTTGCCCAGCGCCAGTTCCGCGCCCGGCTTGAAGTGCTTGGCCACCGCGGCCTCGTCGTATTCGGTCAACGGCTGGTACCAGACCACCGCCTTCTCGGCCATTTCCTTCAGCGTCTGGACCCGGTCGCGCAGCGCCACCACCACGTCCGCCGGCGCCGGACCAGCGTTCAGATCCAGGCCCAGCTTGTTCAGCTGGTAGACCAGGTGCGGCGCGATGTCGTCCGGCTGTTCGGTCTTCAGGAAGTGCTGGTTGACCCAACCCAGCTTGGCCATGTCCAGGCGCGCGGCCTTGGAATTGCAGTTGGTTACATCGAACAGATCGATCAGCTCCTGGCGGCTGAACAGTTCCTGGTCACCGTGCGACCAGCCCAGGCGGGCCAGGTAGCTCAGCAGCGCGTCGGGCAGGTACCCGGCGTCCTTGTACTGCATCACATCGGCCGCACCGGTGCGCTTGGACAGCTTGGCGCCCTGCTCGTCCAGGATCATCGGCATATGGCCGAACTTCGGCACGGGGGCGCCGATGCCCTCGTACAGATTGATCTGGCGCGGGGTGTTGTTGATGTGGTCGTCGCCGCGGATGACCTCGCTGATGCGCATGTCCCAATCGTCCACCACCACCGCGAAGTTGTAGGTGGGGAAACCATCCGGGCGGAAGATCACCATGTCGTCCAGCTCGCTGTTGGCGATCTCGATGCGGCCCTTGATCAGGTCGTCGAACACGACCGTGCCCTCGAGCGGATTCTTGAAACGGATCACGCGGTTCGGGTCGTCCTTGTAGGGCAGGCCCAGGTCACGCGCGGCGCCGTTGTAACGCGGCTTTTCCTGCTTGGCCATGGCGGCCTCGCGCATCGCGTCCAGTTCTTCCCTGGTCTCGTAGGCGTAGTACGCCTTGCCATCGGCGACCAGCTGCTCGGCCACTTCCAGATAGCGGGCCACGCGCTGGGTCTGGTAGATCGGACCTTCGTCATAGCCCAGGCCCAGCCACTCCATCGCCTCCAGGATCGCGTCGATCGCGCCCTGGGTGCTGCGCTCACGGTCGGTGTCTTCGATGCGCAGCACGAATTCGCCGCCACGGTGACGGGCCTCCAGCCAGCAGTACAGCGCCGTGCGGGCGCCACCAATGTGCAGGTAGCCGGTGGGACTGGGGGCAAAACGGGTGCGGCAGGTCATGGAGGGCTCAGGGCGGGAAACGGAATCCCGGCAATTTTACCCCGGCCCGGCCGCAATCCGGGCACTCCTTGCCCGGCATGGCGCGGACCGCCCTTTTCCGGGCGGCCACGCGGTGTCCCTCAGGGCGTCAGCAACGGTTTGCGCGGCAGCTTCTCCTCGCGCATGGCCGCGTTGTAGACGAACGAGGCCACGATCGCAGCGGCCTGCTTCAGGTCCTCCGGCTCGGCGTGGTCCCAGGTGTCCAGGTTGCTGTGGTGGACGTTGGTGAAGTAATCCAGGCGATCCTGGATGAACTGGAACCCGGGCAGGCCGACACGATCGAACGCGATGTGATCGGTGCTGCCGGTGTTGCGCGTGGCCACGGTGGTGGCGCCCACATCGTGGAACGGGGCCAGCCACGCTTCGAAGATCGGCACCGCGGCCAGGTTCTCCTGCGCGTAGATGCCGCGGAAGCGGCCCGAGCCGTTGTCCATGTTGAAGTACGCCGAGAACTTGTCGTAATCGCGCTGGCGCTGCAGGGCGCCGGTGGGTTCACGCATCGAGGCCGGCAACTTGAGCTGCGTCGGGTCGGTCGGCTCGGGGTAGCGCGCGAAGTGCTTGGACACGTAGTCCTGGGAGCCGATCAGCCCCTGCTCCTCGCCACTCCACAGCGCCACGCGGATGGTACGCTTGGGCTTGGCACCCACCGCCTTGAGGATGCGCATGGCTTCCATCATCACCGCCACGCCGGCCGCGTTGTCGGCCGCGCCGGTGCCGGTATGCCAGGAATCCATGTGCGCGCCAAGCATCACGATCTCATCAGCCTTGCCGCTGCCGCGGATCTCGGCCAGCGTGTTGTAGCCGGGCTGGTCCTGGGTATCGGTGAAGCGGGCCTCGACATTCACCCGCAGCTTGACCACCTGTTTCTGGTCCACTGCACGCACCAGCTGGTTGTAGTGCTCGGCCATCATCGCCAGCTCGGGCACGCCGACCGGTTCACCGGCCTTGCGCGAGCCACCGCCACCCACACGGATGATGCCGTTGTCCCAGCCGCTGATGCTGATCGTGGCCAGCACGCCCTGCTCGGAGAAGAAGGCGTTGGTGGCGCGGGTCAGCTCCTGTTTCTCCAGGTATTCCTTGGCCTTCTTGGCACGGTCGGCCTTGGCATCGGCAACGTCCTTGGGCACCGCGAACACCTGCAGCTCGGCCAGGCCGGCGTCATCGTGGCGGTGCGAATCGGACTTGGTGGCCCGTTCGTAATCGCGCGCATCGTTGAGCAGCAGGATCCTGCCGGCGAGCTTGCCCTTGTACTGATCCAGGTCGGCGAGCTTCTTGATCTCGACCTTGATCACCTCACCCTCGACCGGGCCGTTGGTGCCCGGGGTCCAGGCCTTGGGCAGCGCATACAGGGGCGCCACGCGCGGGCTCAGCAGTTCCACGCTGGCGTTGCTGAACTCCCAGCCGCGACCGAATGCATCGAAGGCCTCGTCATGCACGTTGACCAGGCCCCACTCGTTGAACTTGCTGCGGGTCCAGGTGTTGGCCTCGCCCATCGCGGGGGAATTGGTCAGGCGCGGACCGATCTGCTCGGTCAGATGGCTGAAGGTCGCCATCACCTGCGACCGGTGGAAGGCTTCCTGGCGGATGCGGCTGACCATGTCCAGGTCCACCGTTTCCTTCGTCTGTGCTTCGGCGACGCCGCTCAATGCCAATGCCACGCTCAACATGCCCCACTTGAACACGATTACCCCCGCCTTGCGGCCAGACCACGAACAATCCCCGAGTCTATCGAGGGCGGCCCGCGCGCCCCCGGGCCAAGAGTCATGGTCATTCCAACCAGCCGTACCAGAGCTGGCCACGGGACGGCAGCACCAGCAGCCAGCGGCTGCGATCCTCCGAGGCGCTGGCATAGACCGGGGCATGCACGGGCCAGTCCAGCGGCAGCCCGCCGATACCGATCTCGCGCAGGGCCTGGGCGCCTTCGCGCCAAGGCCGATACGCGCCACACCATCGCGGCAGTGGCAGGCGCCCTCGCGCCTGCCGTGCCTGTTCCAGAAAGCGCAGCCCGTGGGCTGTGATCGCATCGCGGGTGACCGGCGCCAGGCCGAAGCGGACCAATCCCGGGGTGGACTGCACGCCGGGTAGTGCGGTCAACGGTGAAGGCCATCCCGACGCCTCGCCGTCCAGCAGCGAAGCCACCTCCAGCCGGGCGGGCAACGCCCGGCGCACACGTTCATGAAGACAACGACGCCAGCTCATGGTCGCTCCTTACTTCAGGCTTGCGCCGAGTTCGTACCAATCGACCCGGCGGGTCACCCACATCACCGCGGCCAGCACGCCGAACAGCAGCAGCGAGCCCATCAGCAACGCGTTGTTCTCCGAGATCAGCAGCCCGTACAGCGCGCCATACAGGGCGCTGAGCATCAGCGCAAAGCCCAGACCGCGTTTCCAGCTCTTCAATACGCCGGACAGATACACGGTCTGGATGCCGATACAGGCGAGCGCCGAGAGTGCATACGCCTGCCAGAACGCGATGTGCTCGGAGAGGCTGAGCAGCAGCAGGAAGAAGATCGCCAGCGCCAAGCCGACCATCAGGTACTGCAGCGGGTGGATGCGCAGCTGCTTGATCAGCTCGAACAGGATGAAGCCGACGAAGGTGAGCAGGATGAAGAGGATGCCGTACTTGCTGGCGCGGTCGGCCTGGGTATAGACATCGACCGGATTGACCAGCTCCACGCTCACCGCTTCAGCGTCGATGTCCGGGCGGTTGCGCAGCTGGTGCTGGGCACGCGAGGCCAGCGAGGACACCGCCCACTGGGCGTCGAAGCCCTGCGCGTCCACTTTGCGCTCATTGGGCAGGAAGCTGCCGCCGAACAGCGGATGCGGCCACGGCGAGCGCAGCGCGATGCGGCTGTCATCGCCCACCGGCACCACCGACAGCGACCGGGTGCCATCCAGCACCAGCTCCAGCTCGACCTTGCTGCCCTTGAGCACGCCACCCCGTTCATCCGCCAGGCCCGGCAAGCCGACATGCAGGCCCGTGCCGATGCCACTGACACCGCCGGCATCGGGTAACAGCGTCACGGCGTTGCCATCCACGCGCAGGTTCGGCGAACCGACCAGGCCACGCACATCGGCGATGCCGACCGTCAGAAAGGGCGTGCCATACGTACGCCCCGTCTTCACCGGGTAGTCGTCATCGGCGAATTCGGCCGTGATCGTGGCCTTCCAGCTGTAGACCGGCACACGGAACAGACCGACGCGGCGCTCGTCCGGCTGCATCACGCCGTCTACCTTGAGCGTGGCCGGCATCTGCAGCCACTGGCCCTGCTCGACCTGCTTCTCCTTCTTTTTGTTGCCGGCCGCATCCACCACCTCGACCTCGCGGGTCTCGGTCCACGGCACCACGCGGATCGGGCCGGTCAGTATCTGCGCGCCGGCGCGGCTCTGTGCAACGCGCTGGTAGGCCTCGTCGCGGTACGCCTCACGCTCGCGGATCACGCCCTTGATCAGGCTCAGCGGAATCAGCAGCAACAGGATCAGCCCGCCCACAATGGCGAACCGCAACAGCATCTTCAGGGATTTCATGACCCGTCCTCGGTTGGGAGGGGGCCAGCTTCCCGCGCGCCGGTGTGCGAAGTTTGTGCCGAGTTTGAAGTCAGTGTGAAGTGCGGCGGCGATCAGCGCCGCGGCAGTACCGAGGGCAGCCGCGAGGGCAGCCGCGACGGCAGCCACAACACCGCCTGCGCACCGCCGTCATCACGGTTGCTCAGGCTCACACGGCCGCCATGCAGGCGGGCCACTTCCTGCACGAACGACAGGCCCAGGCCGGAGCTGCGCTGGCCGGTGGCCGGACGTGCCAGGGAATAGAAGCGTTCGAACACGCGATCGAGCGCGTAGTCCGGCACGCCGCTGCCGCGGTCGGCCACGGTCAAGGCGATGCCCTCGCCTTCCGCACCGGCACCAGCACCGAGCGTGATGCTGCTGCCCGCCGGGGAGAAGGCCACGGCATTCTCCAGCAGATTGTTGAGGGCCTGGCGCAGCAGATAGCCATCGCCCTGCACGCTCTCGGCCCGTGCCTCCACTGCGATCGTGACCCCGGCGGCCTGCGCACGCACGGCCACCGCGTCGGCGGCGGACTGCAGCAAGGGCATCAAGGCAATCCGCTCATGCTTCTGCAGCCAGCCGTACTGCTCCACCTCGGCCAGCGCCAGCAGCTTGTCGATGGTCTCGGTGAGGCGCTGCGCCTGGCCTTCGATACTGCGGGCAAAATGCGCGCGGTCGGCATCGGGCAACGGCTCCTGCAGCAGCTCGGCCGCGCCGCGGATCGCGGCCAGCGGGCTCTTCATTTCATGCGTCAGCGACTGTACGTACTGCTCCACATACGCCTTGCCTTCCAGCTTGCGGCGCATGGTTTCCAGCGCCTGGCCCAGGTCACCGATTTCATCGCGGCGCGGCTTCGGCGGCGGCACCGGTTCACCGGCGCTGACCGCCTTGGCATAGCGGTTGAGACGGTTCACGCCGTGCATCAGCCACGCGGTCATCAGCAGGCCGATCAGCGCCGACAGACCGATCAGCCACGCACCGCGCTTGATGATGGCGCGCTGGCTGGCCGCGATGAACGGATCGATGCTGCGGTTGGGCTGAGCCAGACTGAGCACGCCGATCAGCGTGCGCCCGTCGGCCGGGTCGAAGATCGGTGCGGCCACGTGCATCACCGAATGGGTGTCGTCGCCCGGGGTCTCCGGGCTGGAGCGCGCGCCGTACTCGCCGCGCAGGGTCCGGTAGACATCGTTCCAGCGCGAATTGTCGCGGCCGACGTCGCGGCCGGTCGAGTCGTACACCACGATGCCCTTGGCATCGGTGATGGTGACCTGGTAGTCCAGCGTGCGCTTGGGAAAGCGCCACACCATCGCCTTCGGGTCGCGGCGTTTGGCGCGCGCCAGATCGGCGACGAAGCGGCCCTCGCGGATCTGCCCGGCCTTGAGATCGGCCGCGGCCATTTCCGCCAGCACATTGGCCGCATCGACCAGAGTGGACTCCATCGCCTGGCGCACCCCCGGCTTCACTTCGTTGACGAAGATACGCATCACGAAGAACGCGGCAATGCCCACGATCAGGAAGAAGCCCAGGAACATTTTCAGGCCCAGCCGCATGCCTACACCTCCAGTGCGTAGCCCAGGCCACGGTGGGTGCGGATCGGATCGGTCTCGGCACCGGCGGCACGCAGCTTGGCGCGCAGGGTTTTGACGTGGGTATCGACGGTGCGGTCGGCGCTGTCGGCGTCGCTGTCCCAGCCGCGGTCCATCAACTGGGCGCGGCTGAGGATCGCACCGGGGCGCTGCAGCAGGGCCGCCATCAGCGCGTATTCGTAGCGGGTCAGATCCAACGGCTGGTCACCGAAGCGGATCCGGCTGCCCTCGCGGTCGATCGAGAAGCGTCCGAACTGCTGCCAGCCCGCGGTGTCGGCAGGGGCCGCGGACCGGCGCAGGCGTGCCCGTACCCGCGCCACCAGCTCGCGCGGCGAGAACGGCTTGGCCATGTAGTCATCCGCGCCGAGTTCCAGGCCGAGTACGCGGTCGAATTCGTCATTGCGCGCGGTCAGGAAGATCACCGGCACCTCACTGAAGGTCCGCAGCGTTCGGCAGACCTCGAAGCCGCTCATGTCCGGCAGGCCGACATCCAGCACCACCACATCGACGGGGTGCAGGCGCAGGCGGGCCAGTGCTTCACCGCCGAGCAGGCAATGCTCGGCGCCATAGCCTTCGCTGCGCAGTGCATACAGAACGGTGTCGGCGATGGCGGCTTCGTCCTCGACCACCAGGACGTTGTGCAGGGGGTGGCTCATGCGCGCAGCATAGCCGCTGGGCCCGCCGCCCCGTACACTGCGCCGATGAATTACCGCCACGCCTTCCATGCCGGCAACCATGCCGATGTGCTCAAGCACATCGTGCAGCTTGCCCTGCTCGACACCTTCAAGCGCAAGGACAGCCCGTTCTTCGTGCTGGACACCCACGGCGGCGCCGGCCGCTACCTGCTGGCCAGCGAGGAAAGCCGCAAGACGCTGGAGGCCGAAGACGGCGTGATGCGCCTGATGGCCCAGCCGCAGCTGCCCGCGGTGGTGGAGCGCTATCTCAAGGCGGTCCAGGCCGACAACCCGGTCGGGGCGATGATCAGCTACCCCGGCTCGCCGCTGCTGACCGCCCAGACCCTGCGCGAGCAGGACCGCATGGCCGTCTGCGAGGTGCAGGATGCCGAGGCCGCCGCGCTGAAGGCGCTGTTCGCCCATGACAGCCGGGTGGCCGTGTATCACGCTGATGGCTATGCCCAGAACAAGAAGCTGCTGCCGCCCAAGGCCAACGGCGTGAAGATCGGCCGTGGGCTGGTGCTGATCGACCCGCCCTACGAGGGGCAGGACGCCGAATACCAAGCGATCCTGGCCTCGGTGACGGAGATCCTGGGCCGCTGGCCGCAGGCCAGCTTTGCGATCTGGTTCCCGATCAAGCAGCGCCGGACCATCCTGCACTTCCTGCGCAAGGCCTGTGCCCTGCCGGTGAAATCGGTGCTGACCGCCGAGCTGCTGATCCGCCCGGACGACTCCCCGCTGCGGCTCAATGGCAGCGGCATGCTGCTGTTGAACCCGCCGTGGCAGTTCGACCAGGTCCTGGCCCCGGCCATGCCGGCGCTCAAGCAGCACCTGGGTGAGGCAGGCGCCTCGACCCGCCTGCAGTGGCTCAAGCAGGCCGAATGACCCCCTTCAGGCCAGACCGGAACCCCGGCCTGGCCGGCTCCTCCCGGGGCCGGATCGGCGTGAGTGATCCGTTCACGGAACGCTGCACCCGGGATGCGAGAATCCTGAGACCACCAAGGAATCACCGGTATGGCTACCCGTAACCGCATGCCGCCCTGGCACGAAATCTTCAAGGCACCCAGTGGCCACGAGCTGCTGATCCGCCCCATTCGGCCCGAAGACGGCCCGCCGCTGCATGCCGCCTTCAGCCTGTTCGGGCCGGAGGAAATCCGCGATCGTTTCCTCCAGTCGGTGACCGAGCTGTCGCCGGAAACCACGCAGCGCCTGACCCACCCCAATCCCAAGAGCGAAATCACCCTGGTCGCTGCCGAGTCGCTGCCCGCCGGTGAAGCCGTGGTGGGTGCGGTCGCACGCGCTTCGATCATCCCCGGCACCCGCGAAGCCGAGTACGCGATCCTGGTCAGCCGCTTCCTGGTCGGCCAGGGGCTGGGCAGGCAGTTGATGCGCAAGCTGGTCAAGTGGGCGCGCGGCAAGTACCTGGATCGTCTGTACGGCGATGTCGCCGAAGAAAACGAGCCGATGAAGCAGCTGGCCGCCTCGCTGGGCTTCCAGCCGATCCCGCACCCGAACGGTACGCCGGGCCTGGTGCGCATGGTGCTCGAACTCGACAGCTGACGCCGGGCGCCTGTCCGCGCCCTGATCGGTAGCGCCGGCCGCTGGCCGGCTGCCCGTAATAGGTAGTGCCGGCCGGCACTACCGTCGAAGATGGCGGAAGCCTGCATCCGGACACCGCCAGCTGACGCGGCCGCCACGTTGCGGTCTGCTAAAATCGGCGGTTCATGTCACGCACCTCCTATCCCGTTCCGCCGCTGCCACGTCCTGGACAGCTCCGCGCCTGGTGGCGCGCTCCCGCTTCGGCGACAGCGCTGGCGTGGTACATCGCCCGCGCGGCACAGTCGCACGACGGGCCGTTGCTGGTGGTCGCGCGCGACAACCATGGCGCGAACCAGATCGAAGCGGATCTGCACACCCTGCTGGGCAGTGCCGGCGACGTGCCGATCGTGGCCTTCCCGGATTGGGAAACCCTGCCCTATGACGCCTTCAGCCCGCACCCGGACATCATTTCCCAGCGCCTGGCCGCGCTGCACGCCCTGCCCGCGCTGAAGCGCGGCATCGTGGTAGTGCCCGTGCAGACGCTGCTGCAACAGCTGGCCCCGCTCAAGTACGTCATCGGCGGCAGCTTCGACCTGACCGTCGGCCAGCGTCTGGATCTGGATGCGGAAAAACGCCGCCTGGAATCGGCCGGTTACCGCAACGTGCCGCAGGTCATGGACCCGGGTGATTTCGCGGTGCGTGGCGGTCTGCTCGATGTCTACCCGATGGGCGCCGAGACGCCGCTGCGGGTGGAACTGCTCGACGAAGACATCGATTCGATCCGCGCCTTCGATCCGGAATCGCAGCGCTCGCTGGACAAGGTCGAGGCGGTGCACATGCTGCCCGGCCGTGAAGTGCCGCTGGATGATCTCAGCGTTTCGCGCGTGCTCAACACGTTGCGCGAACGCTTCGACGTGGATACCCGGCGCAGCGCGCTGTACCAGGATCTCAAGGCCGGTATCGCGCCGGCCGGCATCGAGTACTACCTGCCGCTGTTCTTCGACAAGACCGCGACCCTGCTCGACTATCTGCAGCCGAACGTTTTGCCGGTGCTGGCGCCGAACGTGTTCGACGCCGCCGCCGCGTTCTGGGCGCAGACGCAGAACCGCTACGAGCAGCGCCGCCACGATGTGGAGCGCCCGCTGCTGGCCCCGGAAGAGCTGTACGCCAGCCCCGAACAGCTGCGCGGCACGCTCAACGGCCTGGCCCGCGTTGAAGTCTGGCCGCCGGATCACGACCGCATCGGCGATGCACAGCCGCTGGGCGACCAGCCACTGCCGCCGTTGCCGGTGGCCGCGCGCGATGCGCCAGCCGCCGAGGCACTGAAATCCTTCATCGGTCATTACCCGGGCCGGGTGTTGATCGCCGCCGATTCTGCCGGCCGCCGCGAAGCCCTGCTTGAAGTGCTGCTCGCCGCCGAGCTGAAGCCGCCGGTGGTCGCCGATCTGCCCGGCTTCCTGGCCGACGACAGCGTGCGCTTCGGCATCACCGTGGCGCCGCTGGAAGACGGTTTCGCGCTGGAAAGCCCGCCGATCGCCGTGCTGACCGAGCGCCAGCTATTCCCCGAACGCGCGGGTCAACAGCGCCGCAGCCGCCGGGCCGGGCGTGAGCCGGAAGCGATCATCCGCGATCTCGGCGAGCTCAGCGAAGGCTCGCCGATCGTGCACGAAGACCACGGTGTCGGCCGCTACCGCGGCCTGATCGTGCTCGATGCCGGCGGCATGCCCGGCGAGTTTCTGGAAATCGAATACGCCAAGGGTGACCGCCTGTATGTGCCGGTCGCCCAGCTGCACCTGATCAGCCGCTACTCGGGCGCCTCGCCGGAAACCGCGCCACTGCATTCGCTCGGTGGCGAGCAGTGGACCAAAGCCAAGCGCAAGGCGGCCGAAAAGGTCCGCGATGTCGCCGCCGAACTGCTGGAAATCCAGGCGCGTCGCCGTGCCCGTGCCGGCTTGGCGCTGCACGTGGACCGCGCGATGTACGAGCCGTTCGCAGCCGGGTTCCCGTTCGAAGAAACGCCCGACCAGTTGGCCGCGATCGACGCGACCCTGCGCGATCTGGCCAGCAGCCAGCCGATGGACCGCGTGGTGTGCGGTGATGTCGGCTTCGGCAAGACCGAGGTCGCCGTGCGCGCCGCCTTTGCTGCTGCCAGTGCCGGCAAGCAGGTCGCCGTACTGGTGCCGACCACGCTGCTGGCCGAACAGCACTACCGCAACTTCCGCGATCGCTTCGCCGATTGGCCGCTCAAGGTGGAGGTGCTGTCGCGCTTCAAATCCACCAAGGAGATCAAGGCCGAACTGGAGAAGGTCGCCGCCGGCACCATCGACGTCATCATCGGCACCCATCGCCTGCTGCAGCCGGATGTGAAGTTCAAGGACCTGGGGTTGGTGGTGGTCGATGAGGAGCAGCGCTTCGGTGTGCGCCAGAAGGAGGCACTCAAAGCGATGCGCGCCAACGTGCATCTGCTCACCCTGACCGCCACGCCGATTCCCCGCACCCTCAACATGGCCATGGCCGGGCTGCGCGATCTGTCGATCATCGCCACGCCGCCGCCGAACCGGCTGGCGGTCAAGACGTTCATCACCGCCTGGGACAACGCCCTGCTCCGCGAAGCCTTCCAGCGCGAACTGGCCCGTGGTGGCCAGCTGTACTTCCTGCACAACGACGTGGAAAGCATCGGCCGCATGCAGCGCGAGCTGGCCGAGCTGGTGCCCGAAGCCCGTGTCGGTATCGCCCATGGGCAGATGCCCGAGCGCGAGCTGGAGCGCGTGATGCTGGACTTCCAGAAGCAGCGCTTCAACGTGCTGCTGTCGACCACGATCATCGAATCGGGCATCGACATCCCCAACGCCAATACCATCATCATCAACCGCGCCGACCGCTTCGGCCTGGCCCAGCTGCACCAGCTGCGTGGCCGCGTGGGTCGCTCGCACCACCGGGCGTACGCCTACCTGGTGGTCCCGGACAAGCGCGCGATGACGCCCGATGCCGAGAAGCGTCTGGAGGCGATCGCCTCGATGGACGAACTCGGTGCCGGCTTTACCCTGGCCACCCACGATCTGGAGATCCGCGGTGCCGGCGAGCTGCTCGGCGAAGACCAGAGCGGCCAGATGGCCGAGGTCGGCTTCAGCCTGTACACCGAGCTGCTCGAACGTGCGGTGCGCAGTATCCGCCTGGGCAAGCTGCCCGATCTGGATGCGGGCGAAGAAGCACGCGGTGCCGAGGTCGAGTTGCATGTGCCCGCCCTGATCCCCGACGCCTACCTGCCCGACGTGCACACGCGCCTGACCCTGTACAAGCGCATCAGCAGTGCGCGTGACAGTGGTGAGCTGCGCGAACTGCAGGTGGAGATGATCGACCGCTTCGGCCTGCTGCCGGATGCGGCCAAGCACCTGTTCGCGATCGCCGAGCTGAAGCTGCAGGCCAACGTGCTGGGCGTGCGCAAGCTGGAACTGGGCGAGAACGGCGGGCGCATCGTGTTCAACGCCAAGCCCGAGATCGACCCGATGGCGGTCATCCAGCTGATCCAGAAGCAGCCCAAGCTGTATACGATGGATGGGTCGGACAAGCTGCGCATCAAGCACCCGTTGCCGCTGCCGGAAGACCGCTTCAGCGCCGCCAAGGCCTTGTTGCTGACCCTGTCCCCGCGCTGATTTCACGCCTGGCGCAAGCCGCCAGGCGCTATCGTTCGATGGGCAGGCGCCACGTGGCGGCCTGCCCGACCCCGGCACTGACGGCCGGCCATCCGACCCCACGTGACCGCCCCATGTTCGACGACGCCCCTTCGCAGGTCTGCTCCATCGATGCGCTGTCGATGTCCCTGCAGATGCGCGACCAGTACACCCGTTTCCACTGCGACCGGGTCGGCCTGCTCGGCGATCAGCTGGGGCGCCTGTGCGATCTGGACGACACGCAGCGCGCGCATCTGGCGCTGGCCGCCCGCTTCCATGACATCGGCAAGATCGGCATTCCGGACAACGTGCTGTTGTATCCCGCGCGCCTGGATGACGCGCAGCGCGCGATCATGCGTACCCACCCCGAGCGCGGTGAGCGCATCTTCGCCACCACCGGGCGCAGCGACGCGGCCGAGGTGGCGCGGCTGATCCGCAGCCATCACGAGGCGTTCGATGGCAGTGGTTATCCGGACGGCCTGAAAGGCAGCGACATTCCGCTGGGCGCACGCGTGCTCACCATCGTTGATGGTTACGACGCCATGACCACCACCCGCCCCTACCGCGGCCCGATGCCGCATGCCAAAGCGATGGGCATCCTTGCCGGGCAGCAGGGTGGCCTGGTGGATCCGGAGGTGTTCGGCCTGTTCACTAGGATGATGGCCTCCGCCGGCTAGCCCCACGCCAGGTGGGGCATGAAAAAACCCGGCGTTCGCCGGGTTTTTTGTCTCACTCAACCGCGTGCGATCACCAGATCACAACGCGCTTGTCATCGGCCCGCACCATCGCGTCGCCCGCCTTGCACTCGAACGCCTGCGCGTACGCCGGCATGTTCGACGGTGCGCCGTTGGCACGGAAGTTGGCCGGGGCGTGCGGGTCGGTGTTCAGACGCACGCGCAGCTCACCTTCATTGAAGTTGCGGCGCCACACGGTGGCCCAGTTCATGAAGAAGCGCTGATCCTGCGTATAGCCGTCCACCTCGACGTTGGCCTTCGGGTCTTCCTTCAGCGCCATCTGCAGCGCGTCATACGCCACGGTCAGGCCGCCCAGATCGCCGATGTTCTCGCCCAGGGTCAGCTTGCCCTTCACGTTCACGCCCGGCAGCGACTCATAGCCGTCGAACTGCGCGACCAGCTGGTCGGTCCGCTGGGTGAAGGCGGCACGATCGCTGTCGGTCCACCAGTTGTCGAAGTTGCCGTTGGCCGCGAACTGGCTGCCCGAGTCGTCGTAGCCGTGCATCATTTCGTGGCCGATGACCGCACCGATGCCGCCGTAGTTCAGCGCCGGATCGGCCTTGGCGTCGAAGAACGGCGCCTGCAGGATCGCCGCCGGGAACACGATCTCGTTCTTGGTGGCGTTGTAATAGGCGTTGACGGTCTGCGGGGTCATGCCCCACTCGGTCTTGTCGACCGGCTTGCCGATCTTGTTGAGCATGAAGCGGTAGTTGAACGTGCGCGCGGCCTGCATGTTGCCCAGGTAGCTGTCGCCGTTGGTTTCCAGGCCCGACCAGTCACGCCACTTGTCCGGATAGCCGATCTTCGGGGTGAAGCTGGCCCACTTTTCCAGTGCCTTCTTGCGGGTGTCTTCGCTCATCCATTCCAGCTTCTCCAGGCGCGCCTTCAGCGCCACCGAGAGGTTCTCCACCAGGTGCTGCATCTGCACCTTGGAGTCGGCCGGGAACACGGCGTCGACATACATCTGGCCCAGGCCTTCGCCGATGGCGCCGTTGACCGACTCCAGCACGCGCTTCCAGCGCGGCTGCATTTCCTTCTGGCCACGCAGGGTGGTGCTGTAGAAATCGAAGTTGGCCTTTTCGAAGGCGCTGCTCAGGTACGGCGAGGCATCGTCGATGGTGTGGAAGCGCAGGTAGGCCTGCCAGGTCGCGGCCGGCACGTCGGCCAGCATCTTGTCCACTTCGCCGAAGAAGCCCGGCTGGGCCATCGAGAACTTCTGCGCGGCCGGCACCTTCAGGGTGTCGAACAGCGCGGTCCAGCTGAAGTTCGGGGTCAGCTTGTCCGCGTCGGCCGCGCTGACCGGGTTGTAACGCTTGGCCGGGTCACGCATTTCGATGCGCGACATCGAGGCCTTGGCCAGACGCGTTTCGAACTCCATCACCGCCTTGGCCTGGGTCTTGGCCTGCTCGGCATCGACGCCGGACAGGGTCAGCACCTGGGCGATGTAGGCCACGTACGCATCGCGGATCTTGGCCTGCGACGCGTCGAAGTAGTAGCCCTTCTCCGGCAGGCCGAGGCCGCCCTGGCCGACATAGGCGATGACGTTGGCCGAATCCTTGTAGTCGGCATTGGCGAACAGCGAGAACAGCACGCCCTGGCCCACCGCCTGGCTGTCGCGCAGGTACTGGGTGATGGCGGCGGTATCGGTCAGCGCAGCGATCTTGTCCAGCTGCGGCTGCAGCGGGGTGATGCCGGCGGCTTCGATCTTTGCCTCGTCCGAACCGGTCTTCCAGATGTCACCGATCTTGGCTTCCACCGTGCCGGCCTTGGCCTGGCTGGCGGCGGCCTGCTGGACCAGCGCGTGCTGCACTTCCAGCGAGCGCTCGCGCAGGATTTCGAAGCTGCCCCAGGTGGTCTGGTCGTTCGGGACCGGGTTGGCCTTGAGCCACTTGCTGTTCACGAACCCGTTGAGGTCGGTGCAGGCGGCGATGGCGGTGTCCAGATCGGCGTTGTTGAGCGAGATCAGCGCGGTCTTGATCTGCGACTGATCAAACGCCGGCTTGGCATCGGCGGTGGCGGCAGGCGCGGTATCGGTCTTGCCGCAGGAGGCCAGCGACACGGCGATGGCGGCGGTCAGACCCAGCGGGACCAGCTTGGAAAACTTCATTCGACTCTCCGGCTACAGATGGATGCATCACCCGGATCACGGGCAATCGCTCAGCGTAGCGCGGGAGGGGCCGGGACGGACCGGCCAAAGGTCACACCATCGCGCAGCGGTAGCCACCCCATGGGTGGCCCTACCCGCGCGGGTAAAGAAAAGGCCGGCTTGCGCCGGCCTTTCGTTGTTATTTCGCCTTGCCCTGGTTCGCCACGGCCTCAGCGGCCTTGCGTGCCGCTTCCGGGTCGCCCAGGTAGCGGAACGACTGCACCGTCAGGTCGTCATTGAGTTCAAACAGGAGCGGGATGCCGGTCGGGATGTTGAGCTCCAGGATGGCTTCCTGCGAGACGTTGTTGAGGTACTTGTACAGCGCGCGCAGCGAATTGCCGTGAGCGGTGACCAGCACGGTCTTGCCGTCCTTGAGCTGCGGGGCGATCGAATCGAACCAGTACGGCAGCACGCGGTCCAGCGTGGTGGCCAGCGATTCGGTGCCCGGCAGCGCGTTGCGGTCCAGGCCGGCGTAGCGGCGGTCGTGGATCGGGTGGCCCGGGTCCTCGATGTCCATCGCCGGCGGCGGGATGTCGTAGGAGCGGCGCCAGATCTTGACCTGGTCCTCGCCGTGCTTGGCGGCGGTCTCGGCCTTGTCCAGGCCCTGCAGGCCGCCGTAATGGCGCTCGTTCAAGCGCCAGCTCTTGCTGACCGGCAGCCAGTCCTGGTCCAGCTCGGCCAGGGCACCCTGCAGGGTGTGGATGGCGCGCTTGAGCACCGAGGTATGCGCGACATCGAACTGCAGGCCCTCTTCACGCATCAGGCGGCCGGCGGCGGCGGCCTCGCGGCGGCCTTGTTCGGTCAGTTCCACGTCCACCCAGCCGGTGAAGCGGTTGTCCAGGTTCCACTGGCTCTGGCCGTGGCGCAACAGTACGAGTTTCCGGGTCACTGCAGTATCTCCGACAGATGGCAAGGCAGACCCGCATTGTAGCGGCAACCCTCCCCTGCCCGTCCGCCGTGGGGCCGCCGGTGGACCTCAGGGATGCGGATGCCCGTGATGGCCCTGCGCGTCAGGTGCAGCCCGGCGGTCGTCCCTGCTGTCGTGCGCGTGGCGGCCATGCGCATGGGCGGCATGATCATGGGCGGCGTGGTCGTGCCCGGCATGGTCATCGTCATGCCGGTCGCGCGGGCTGCCAACACTGCAGGGATCACCGCAATGGTCCGCCTCGATCTGCAGGGTCACGTGGTCGATGCCGTACTGCTCGTGCAAGCGGGTGCCCAGCTCGCGGCGCAGGCGGTCCGCATCCACGCCGGTGCCCATCACCACGTGCGCGGTCAGTGCCGGCGTACTGGAGGCCAGCGCCCACACGTGCAGGTCGTGCACATCCACCACCCCATCGTGGGCGCACAGGGTGCCGCGTACCGCAGCGACATCCATGCCCTTGGGCACGCCCTCCAACAGCACGTTGATCGCCTCGCGCATCAGTACCCACGTGCGCGGCAGCACCCACAGGCCGATCAACACGGCCAGGATCGGATCGATCGGCTTCCAGCCGGTCCAGCGGATCAGCAGCGCGCCGAGGATCACCGCGACCGAGCCGAGCATGTCCGCCCAGACTTCCAGATACGCACCTTTGACGTTGAGGCTCTCGCCGCTGCCGGCGCGCAGCAGCCGCATCGAGATCAGATTGATCACCAGCCCGAACACCGCGATGGCCAGCATGCCGGTGGAGGCGATCTCCTGTGGTGCGCGGAAACGCTGCACCGCCTCCCACAGGATGTAGCCGGCCACCACGAACAGCATGCCGCCATTGATCATCGCGCCGAGCGCTTCCAGCCGCGCGTAGCCGTAGGTGCGCTTGGCATCGGGCGGGCGCCGGCTGAGCCGGACCGCGACCAGCGCGATCATCAGCGCGAGCGTGTCGGTGGCCATGTGCGCGGCGTCGGACAGCAGCGCCAGGCTGTTGGTCCAGAACGCGCCGATGACCTCCACCAGCAGGAAGGTCGTGGTCAGGCCCAGCGCCCACCACAGCGGTTTCTCGTGGCGGATCTCGCTCGGCAGATGGTCGTGGTCGTGACCCATGAAAGCTCTCCTGGACAATGGCGGCAGGGTAAGCAGCGCCTCGCGCGGAGACTATTACACTTACCGCAGCGTTCAGTTTGCAACTCAATAACACCCGTGCCCGGCCGCTACCTGTCGACGGCCTGTGTGGCGGGAAGACAATCGTGCATAACGTTCCAAACCTTGATGAGGCCAGCCAGCCGCTGGCGATGGCCTGGGGCCAGACGCTGGCGCAGACGCCAGCGGACGCAGCGGCGCTGCTGGCCGGTCTGTCGGCGGCCAGCCCGCCCGAACTGGCCCACCACTTCTACGACGTGCTGCTCGAAGACCCGCGCGCGAGCCGCTTCCTCTCGCACGACCAGGTGCGGCTGCGCCTGAAGCCGGCGATGCAGCGCTGGCTCCAGCAGATCCTCACCGCCACGCCGGACAGCATCAACGCGCTGGTCGCCGCACAGCGCGTGATCGGCGACGTGCATGCCCGCGTGGGGATTCCGGTGGACCTGGTGGCCCGCGGTGCGCGAGTGCTCAAGCACCGCTTGTTCGATCGCATCATCGCGCAGGCCGACGACAGTGCCACCGCGTACGCGGCGATCCACTGCCTCAGTGCCTCGATGGATATCGCGCTGGAAGGGATGACACTGGCGTACACCCACGCCCGCGAGCGCTCCTCGCGCACCGATGCCGCGTATCGCCTGTTCTCGCTGGTGCAGAACGTCAGCACCGAGCGCGAAAGGCAGCGGGCTTTGCTGTTGGATTGGGAAAACGCGCTGCTCTACGCGATGGCCAGCCAGAACGCCGACGCCCAGCTCACGGGCCTGGCGCAGTCCGAGTTCGGCCTGTGGTTCACCCACAAGGGCATCCCCAGTTTCGGCGAAAGCAGCGAGACCGGCCAGGTCGGCGCACTGGTGTCGGCCGTGGACACACACTTGCGGGAGGCCTTGGCGCATGCCGATTTCGCTGCCCGCTTCAGCGCACTGCAGGGCATCCGCGAGCGGCTGGCACAGATCCGCACCTTGATGGGCATGTTGTTCGAGCGGATCGGCGAACTTGATGCCGGCAGCGACGCGCTGACCAACCTGCTCAACCGCCGCTTCCTGCCCACCGTACTGCGTCGGGAAATCGAACTGGCCAATTCCACCCAGACGCCGTTCTCGTTGCTGCTGTTGGACCTGGACCATTTCAAGGCGATCAACGATGCGCACGGTCACGACGGCGGCGACCGCGCCCTGCAGCACGTCGCCGCCCTGCTCGGCCAGCTCACCCGTGGCAGTGACTATCTGTTCCGCTACGGTGGAGAGGAATTCGTGGTGGTGTTGGTTGCGGCCACCGCCGCCCAGGCCGAGGTGATCGCCGAGAACCTGCGCAAGCACATCGCACAGAGCCCGGTGCACCTGGCCAATGGCCAACGCCTGGCGCTGACCACCAGCATCGGTGTGGCCGCACACGACGGGCATCCCGATTACGAGCGCCTGATGGCGCGCGCGGATGCGGCGATGTACCAGGCCAAAAAGCGAGGTCGAAATCAAGTCGTCCTGGCCAGCGACGATCTGCCTGAGCCGCCTGGTCGGCAAGCCGTGCAACGCGGCTGATGGCAGCCCCCGGCGGACACGCCGGGGCGCGAAACGCCCGTTGCGGCACGCATGACTGACCAATGGCGCATGTCCGGTGCGGTTTCCGCAGCGTAGCATCGCGGCACCGCCGTCCGTCACAGGAACACCCGATGTCGACCCGCTGCGCCCTGACCCGCTCTGCCCTGCTGCTGTTCCTGTCGGCGTTGCTGATGACGCCGCTGTTGGCCACTGCGCGCGAGGTGGCTGCGCCGGCCGAGCATGTGGATGCGGATGGGCCCTACGTGTTCCGTACGGCCAAGGGGCTGGAAGCGGCCTGGGTGTGCAACGACCACGTGATCCGCCGCGAGCTGCCGGCAGGTGGCGAGACCACCGTGGTTGCCCCCGAATGCGGCTACCCGCACGCGCTGACCGTGCTGCCACCGCGGACTGCGGAGATCGCCCGGCTCCCGGCCACGCCACGGATCGTGGCGCTGTCGGACATCCATGGCCAATACAGCCTGCTGGTGAAACTGCTGCGCGCCCACCACGTGATCGACAACGAGGACCGCTGGTCGCTGGGTGACGCCACGCTGGTGATCGCCGGCGATGTGTTCGACCGCGGGCCGCAGGTCACCGAGGCGTTCTGGCTGCTGTACAGCCTGCAGCAGCAGGCCGCGGCGGCCGGCGGTGCGGTGCACTTCGTGCTCGGCAACCACGAGACGATGGTGCTCTACAACGATCTGCGCTACGTCAACCCGAAGTACCTCAAGAGCGCGCAGTTGCTTGGCCGCTCCTATCCCGCGCTGTACGGCCCGGATTCAACGATCGGCCAATGGCTGCGGACCCGCCCGGTGCTGCTGCGCATCGGCGATACCCTGTTCCTGCACGGAGGGATCGCACCGGAGAACCTGGACCTGGTGCGCGGCATGGACGCCACCAACGCCGACTACCAGGCGGCGGTCGGGCTGCCCAAGGACCAGGTCAAGGCCGCACCGGACACCGCACGCCTGTTCGACGGCAAGACCAGCCCGATCTGGTACCGCGGCTACTTCGATGGCCGCATGGACACCGCGCAGATCCAGGCCCTGCTCAAGCAGCTGGACCTTGCGCGCATCGTCGTCGGCCACACCTCGATGCCGCATGTCAGCAGCTTCCACGGCGACCGGATCATCGCCATCGACAGCAGCATCAAGAACGGCGAGAACGGCGAGCTGCTGTTCATCGAGAACGGCGCGCTCAGCCGTGGCCTGCCCGATGGCTCGCGGGTGCCGCTTGCCGAAGGCCGGATCGGCGAGAGCGACTGATCAGCCCGGCTGGCGACTGGCCTCGCCCACCACCGGCAACGCACGCACGCGACCGGGCTTGCTCGGGAAGGCATGGCGCACGATCCGCCACACCACCTGGCCGAACTGGCGCGGCAGCGATCCGGTGTTGTAGTGCTGGCCGTAGCGCGCGCAGATCTGCTTCACCTCGACCGCGATCGCCGCATAGCGGTTGGCCGGAATGTCCGGATAGAAGTGGTGCTCGATCTGGTGGCTGAGGTTGCCCGACATCACATTCATCAGCTTGCCACCGGTCAGGTTGGATGAGCCGCGCAGCTGGCGCAGATACCAGTGGCCGCGGCTCTCATCGCGCACGCATTCCTTCGGGAAGGTCTCGGCCTCGGCGGTGAAATGGCCGCAGAAGATGATCACGTAGGTCCACACGTTGCGGATCAGGTTGGCGACGACATTGCCCAGCAGCACCGGCAGGAAGAACGGACCGGCCAGCGCCGGGAACAGCAGGTAGTCCTTGAACATCTGCTTGCCCATCTTGCGGCCGACCGGGCGGAACTGCGCGCACAGTTGCTTGAGCGTCATCTTGCCGGCGAACACGCGGCCCAGGCGCAGGTCCTGGATCGCAATGCCCCATTCAAACAGCAACGCAAAGACCACGGCGACCACCGGCTGCATCAGGTAGAACGGGCGCCAGCGCTGCTCGGGGAAAATACGCAGCAGTCCGTAGCCGATATCGTCGTCCAGCCCGCGCACGTTGGTGTAGGTGTGGTGGCGGAAGTTGTGGGTCTTGCGCCAGGCATCGGCGGTGCCGACGATATCCCACTCGTAGGTGCTGCCCTGCAGCTGCGGATCGCCCATCCAGTCGTACTGGCCGTGGATGACGTTGTGCGCCAGCTCCATGTTCTCCAGAATCTTGGACAGCGCCAGCATGACCACACCGGCAATCCACGCCGGAATCAGCACGCTGTGCACGAACGCACCGAGGAACAACAGCGCGCGGCCGGCCACGCCGGTCCAGCGCACCGCGGCGACGACGCGACGGATGTAGCGCGCATCGCGCGCGCCGAGCGTGGCCAGCTGGCGTGCGCGCAGTGCATCGAGTTCATCGCCGAAGGCCTGCAGTTCGGCCGGGGACAGCGCGCGGTTGTGCACGGAAGACATGGTCACAGCTCCAGGATCAGGTCGGTGCTGGCGCTGTTCACGCACAGCTTTACTTGCGTGGCCGGTTCGGCCGCGTGGTCGCCGGTCAAGGTATGGCGGGTGACGCCGGACACCTTGCCGCAGACACAGGTATTGCAGATGCCCATGCGGCAGCCACTGGCCGGGCGCAGCCCTTCGGCCTCCAGCGCCTGCAGCAGCGAGGTGCCGCGCGGCAGCGAGAGCGTGCGGCCACTGCGACGCAGTTCGACCTGCACCGTGCCCGTTTCCACCGCTGGCAGCACTGGTGGGGTGAAGGCCTCGGACTGCAGCGAAGCAACCTGGCCCTGCAGCCGCACCTGCGCTGCATCGACGAAGCCACCCGGGCCGCACACCAGGGTGCGGGCGGTGCTCAGATCGCCCAGTGCGCCGAAGGCGAAGGCATCCACGCGCGACGCCGGGGCAGCGGGATCGCGGGTCAGCGCGATGTGCAGGTCGAAGGACGGGTGGCGCTCTGCCATCGCGGCAAGCTCCTCGGCGAAGCAGAGCTCTTCGCGGCGGCGTGCCCAGTACACCAGATCCACCTTGCGCGGCATTCCCGCACCATCGAGCTGGCGCAGCAGCGCGCGCATCGGGGTGATGCCGCTGCCGGCGGCCAGCAAGAGCAGGCGCTCAGCGGAGGCTGCGGGCAGGGTCATCTCACCGAACGCCTGGCCCAGTTCGAACACCTCCCCCGGTACGGCGGAATGGGCCAGGTGCTGGCTGACCGCACCGCCAGCGATCGCCTTGACGGTGATCGCCAAGCGTCCGTCGGCCAACACGGTCGGGCTGTAACTGCGCGACAGGCGGCGGCCATCGACTTCTACACCGAGGGTGACGTGCTGGCCCGGCAGCAGACCGCGGAAATGACGGTTGGGTTTGAGGACCAGCGTCACGGCATCGGCGCTTTCGGCGGTGCGCGATACCAGGCGGGCCAACGGGCGCCGCAGCGTCCACAGCGGATGCAGGCGGGTGCCCCAGAAGTCGAACAGCTCCTCGGAGACCCAGCGGCGGGGGCTGGCGGCGTGACGGCGGGCGGCAATGCGCGGGACGGTGCTCATGCTGCGCACTATACGGCCGAGCATACGACTGTGTATACAGTTGTATATTGCTGGGACGGGCTATGATTCAGGGACTTGACTCCCCTGCCCCCGATGACCTCCCCAGACCTGCCCCTGCCCGCCTCCGACGACGCCCATCCCGTGCGCAAAGCCTCCATCTCGCGTGAGGATCTGCTGGCCGCGGCCTTGGCCCTCATCGGGCCGCACCGCAGCGTCTCCACGCTGAGCCTGCGCGAGGTCGCGCGTGAAGCCGGGATCGCCCCGAACTCGTTCTACCGCCAGTTCCGCGACATGGATGAGCTGACGGTGGCCCTGATCGACCTGGCCGGGCGCTCGCTGCGCACCATCATCGGCGAGGCCCGCCAGCGCGCGGCCTCCTCGGACCGCAGCGTGATCCGGCTGTCGGTGGAGACCTTCATGGAGCAGCTGCGTGCCGATGACCGCCTGCTGCATGTCCTGCTGCGTGAAGGCACGGCCGGCTCGGATGCGTTCAAGCACGCGGTCGATCGCGAACTGAATTACTTCGAAGACGAACTGCGGGTCGACCTGATCCGTCTGGCGGCCGCCGACGGCGCGCGCCTGCACGAACCGGGCCTGGCCTCCAAGGCGATCACCCGGCTGGTCTTCGCCATGGGCGCCACCGCGGTGGACCTTCCGCCGGAAAAAGACCCCGAACTGATCGACCAGTTGACACAGATGCTGCGGATGATCATTACCGGGGCGCGCACCTTGGCGGGTAGTCCTCCGCTGCGCTGAGGCGGGGTGTCGACTGGCGACAGGCTGCGTGCCGTGCAGCAGCGAGGACGTGGGAGCTGCGACGCTGCGTCGCAGCAATTCCCATTGACACCGGGCGCCAGGCGCTAATAAAGTGTGAAATTCCTCACAAACGTAACTCCGCCACTGTCTGCCGGCTGCTTCTCGGGAATTGGGGTACTGAGCGCATCCAGGTGTACCGGGGACATCCGCCTGCAGGCCGTGCGCCTGTCGTGTCGCGTGTCGCAGTGACGGCTCCAGGCCCCAGGGAAGGCAGGCGTTGATGGATACCGTAGTGGCACCTCGTTCGCGGCGCGGCATGCGCGGCTTCACGCTGCTTGAGCTGATGGTGGTCGTGGCGATCATCGCCATTCTGGCCGCGATCGCGCTGCCCTCTTACCGGAACTATGTGCTGCGGTCCAAAATCCGGCTGGCGCAGAGTGACCTGCTTGCCCTCTCTGCCAACGTGGAGAACTTCCGCCAGCGCACCCTCAGCTACCCCGGCAGCGCGGAGGTCGCCCAGCGCGGCTGGATGCCGGCCGCCAGTGCCGCCGATTTCACCTTCAACTACACCGCCAAGAGCGGTGGCTACAGCCTGACGGCCGAGGCCGGCACCACCATGGGCAAGGCGAGCGGCTGTGTGCTCAGCCTGGACGATGCCAACTCCCGCAGCATTGGCAGCGAATGCGCCGCTGTCGGCATCAGCAGCTGGTAACCGCGGTGCGTCCCTCCCGCGCGCGCGGCGTCACCTTGATCGAATTGATGATCGGGTTGTTCATCATGGCGATGCTGCTGATGGCCGCGATGCCCTTCGGCGCCCATTGGGTCAACAGCAATCGGCAGATGGAGGCCCGCAGCCTGCTATGGGAGGGCGTCTCGCAGGCCCGCGCGATGGCGCTGCGCAATCCATCAGCACGCCGCGCCACGGAACCGGCGGCAATGCTCCGGCTTCGCGCCGGCACGCTGGAGGTGATGGTCAGCGGCGCGGACACCCCGTCCTGGTCGGCGCCGGTACGGACCGGCGTGCGCTTCAAACTCACCGATCTGGATGGCTTTGCGGATGCCGATGCGCTGGCCGGTAGTGGCAATCCAGACTTTGACTGCGTCACCTTCGATGCACGTGGCGTACGTCTGCCTGGCGCCGACGGCTGCACCGATAGCGACGTCGCACTGGGCCGGATCGCGGTCGGTCTCTCCAGCCAGGATCCGCTCTATGTCGATATGCTCTAAGCCGCCCCGCGGCCCTCGCTTCCAGCGCGGCGACATGCTGCTGGAGGCTCTCGTGGCGGTGCTGATCACCTCGTTGATCGCCGGGGGTCTGGCCCACGTCCAGTCACGGCTGATGGCCGACCAACGCGAGACCAAGGTCGAACGCCTGGTGGTCGGTCAACTGCGTGAGCAGTTGCAGAATGGCGGCACCGGTCTGTGCGGCAGCGGGACGATAGCGCTCGCGCTGTCCAGTGATACCACCCGCCAGGCCCAGGTGGAATGCGGTACCGCGCCGCAGATCAACGTGGCGTTGGCCGGCACCGTGATGCCGGTGGAAGCCCCCCGCGAAGTGGGGCTGAGCGTGCGCGCGGCCGATCTGGAGCTGGACGGCGACGATGCCGGCGAGCACGGCGCCGATCTGCTGGTGTCCAGTCGCCAATGAACAGACACATGACACGACGCCGCCAACGCGGCCAAAGCCTGATCAGCATGATGGTCGGCCTGGTGATCTCGCTGCTGACCATCGCAGCGATGCTGGTGCTCTACAAGAACATGATCGAAGCGTCGGGCCATGCATCGCGCTCGGCGCTGCGCGATGGCCAGGTCGCCTCGGCGCTGCTGGCCGCGCAGATCGAACTGCAGGAAGCCGGCTTCGGCATTCCCGCCGAGGACACCTTGGCCAGCCGCCTGGCGATCAGCGATGAAGGTAAGCAGATCGCGTGGCGCTTCAAGCACGAACTGAACCAGGGCGACCAATGCGCCGGGCTGCGGCTGGTCGATACGGCGGCCGACGGCGCACCTGCGCGCGGGTTTTACCGACTGCCGCCAAAACTCTGCAGCAGTGCAACGGCCGCGACCTGGACCGATGCAGAGTGGCAACCCGTCGCCGCCGAAGCCGCCTTCTTCGAGCCAAGCCAGAAAGATGGCAGTGCATTTGCCAGCGATGAGCGCGAAATCGGCGCGTTGACACTGCGCGGTGCCAGCGGCGGTGACGGCTATCAATTTGTCGCCGTACCCGATGCCTGCCTGCCGTTCAAACAGCAGGACACCATCGAGCGCACCGGCCAGCGCGTGATCCTGCGTCAGGCCAGCGACGACGTACTGTTCTCCGTGTGCCTGCCCAACCTCACGGTGCCCCCCGCCGCATGACCAGGATGTCCGCGATGAATCAACTCTCCCGGCGCACACGCGCCCGCAGGAGCTGTGCGCCTGGCCCTGCACGCCAGAAGGGCATGGCCACGTTGTGGATCGTCCTGATGGTCGGCCTCGCCGTCTCGGTGACGGTGGCCGCATCGATCTACTCGCTGCGTGGCAACCAGCAGCGCCAGATCACCACCCACTCGGTCACCTCGGCACAGGCCGCTGCCTGGCGCGGCGTGGAAGTCGTCCGCCGCTACCTGATGGCCGTGGATCCGGCGACGATGGCCGGTTGGGCCAGCGGCAGCGGCGGGCTCGCGATGCCGGCCACCATCAGTGGCATGGCAACCATCGGCATTCCCGACGGCAATGCACAGATCACCGCGCTCAGTGGCGCCAGCGGCAACTATCAGATCGCCGCCACGATCACCGCACTGGCCGGCAGTGGCTCCACCACCACCAGCGCCACGGTCGAAGTGCTGTATGACGTGACCCCGGGTGGGAGCAGCACGCCCAGCTCGCCGGTCTGCGCGACCATCCCCGCCGCACCGATGGTGTTCAATGGCGACCTCAACATCACCGGTGGCTCGCTCGGCGTGACCAATCCGGCGGGCTTCGAGAACATCGCCGTCGCTGGAAGCATCAACCTCACCGGCGCCAGCCAGGCCACCATCTCCGGTTGCGCCAAGGGCGATGTGACGCTCTCCGGTGGCGGCATTCTGAGCGGGGGCCACCTGCATTCACAGGGCACCATCCGTATCAATCAGATGGGCAATCCGACCGACACCACGTTGTGGGCTCGCAACGTCACGATCGGCAGTGGCGTCAGTGGCGGCCGCTATGCAGCCATCAGGGCCGGCGCCTTCACCGCCAATGTGTACGATGGTGGGACGCTGGTCGGCACCACGGAGATCGGCGGCAAGTTGCTCCCCACGACCGTGATCGGCGGATTGCCGTGGTCGGTCGGGACAGTGATCCCGGCCAGTAGTGGCCGCATCGTCATCACGCTGACCAGCGGCGACACCTGGCTGCTGGATCTCTCACGCGTCACGATCGATGCCGGCAGCGGCGTCATCAGCGGTGCGTCCTCGGCCCAGCACCTGAGCGGCAGCTCCACCACCCCGCTGCCGGACCAGCTCGGCTTCCGTTCGACGTCCATCGCCGGTGGCACGATCAGCCTGGCAACACTCACCATCGATCAGCTCTGGGGTCACTACCTGTCCATCAGTGGCTGGGGCGGGCGTTACACCACGGTGCTGGCCAATGGCGATGTGGACATCGTTACCGGCACCATCGGTACGCTGGTCGGTGGCCGTGACATCACGGCGACGCAGGCCGGCCTGTACTGGAGTTTTCCGACCGTCAGCACCGGTAACGTGGCCGGCGATCTGAAGTATGGCGGCGCGCGGCAGACCGTGCCCGATACCGGCATGGCGATGCCTGGGCTGCGCACGCGCCAGACCGGCACGACCCCAGGCCTACCGGGCATCCCCTTCTGCGACACCCGCGTGGATGCGATCGATGTCAGCACCTACCGCGACGGTGCCAACTACATCTTCGAATGGCTGGAAGGTGCTCCGCATCTGACCATCCGCAATGTGCGCAACCGGGCCGGCCAGTCGATGGATGGCACCTACAACCTGGCCACCCAGGACGTCCGACGGCTGCCGGCCAATGGTGCGCAGTTCCTGACCTGCAACTGGAACCAGGCCGAGAACGGTGCCGCGCACTGCTTCCGCGACAAGACCGCGACCAGTGCATGGACCATCACCGGGCTGACGCACCTGCCGCGCGGCGTGTTCTGGTTCGACAACGCGCTCAAGATCGACGGTACCCAGTTGCGTGATGCCGATGGCAACCGCGATCTGCTCACCACCTTGATTGCGAAGGACTACGTCACGCTGACCCAATCCGGTCATGACAAGCTGATCGCCCCCAACTTCTCCACGCCGGCACTGATCTGCGACGGCGACTACTACCCGAGCAACCTGTGCGACAAGACCGGGTCTGCATCGCAGTTCACCGAGTGGACCGATGCCGCCGGCGTATCCCATCGCGGCCTGCCGATCGGGAATGTCGCGTTGATGACGGAAAGCGGCGCGCAGTTGTCCGGGTGGCAGATCCACGGCAACGTCATCCTCGGCTCCACATTGGCGACCGCTGCGCAGACCACGGTGATCCACGGCAGCCTGACGGTCGGCACCAACAACCCCGGCAGCGCCACCACGGTCCAGCAGGGGGGCGCCGAGGTCATCGTGCCGCAGGACCGCGACAATCACTACAACCCGGGGATCTGTGAAGCGCCGGCGGTCACGCCCGGCGGCCCGGCTGCGGCGACGGTGCGCTGGAGCCGGTACCGCTGACGTCTATTCCCATTCATGGGAAAGGCGACCCGAGGGTCGCCTTTTTCGTAACGCTCGGGCAGATCGCCGCGCCGCCATGACCGTGCATCGCTAATCGCTATCAGCGGTACTGACGCTCGCAACGACGCTCGACCACGCGATTGCCGTTCTTCGACTGTTGGTTACCCTGGATCTGGCGACCGGCGGCGCCACCTGCCACTGCGCCGGCAACCGTGGCCAGCTTCTTGCCGTTGCCGCCACCGACCTGGTTACCGAGCAGACCACCGACTACGGCGCCGGTCGCAGTGCCGGTGATGCGGTTGGGGTCTCTGGAATTACGCTGGACCTCGACGTTGTGGCACACCACCTTGCTGCCGTCATTGAAGCGGCGCCCCTCGTCCTTCGGCCCATAGGTCTGTGCGCCGGCAACTGCCGACACAGCGAGCAGACTGCCCAGGCACAACACGCGGAAGCTCGTCTTCATGGTCGATCCCTGTTTGTGGAACATGGCCCGAGTCTCTGCCTGTCGAGGACAAGCCAGGGTGAATATGCGTCCACGCCGCGTCAACAGGCGTACTCGGGTTCAGGGCACAGCCAGTGTGATGACAGTGGCGTACACAGCCACGACGGGAGCAGTCCCAGGACCGCGCGCCGCTTAGTCTTTTGGATAGACCGCCAGAATCGAACACCCGGGACGCGTGAAACGCGGCGTGCTGAAACGCAGATCGCCCTGGGTGCCAAGCAGATCCCCCTGGATGCCGGAGGGCGTCATGACGATTCGGTCACCGGGATTGCCGCAGATCAGCCCGTTCTGAAAGCCGGACTGGAAGTCGATTTCAGTCGCCCCGGCCAGGATGCTGCAACTGCTACCGAGTTCGACCCGGTAATAACGATGACCACCGTTGCGGCGTGGGTTGGTTTCCACCACGACGCCCTGTGGGTCTTCATTCCAGCTGCGCACATGACGCGTGGCGAAACAGAACTCCGGCGTTCCATGGAAACCACGTCGCGGGCTGCTGCGCCGGTCAGACGTCCCGGTGACGGTCACGGTCGGCAGGGTCGTCGCGAACTGGCGGCTGCTTTCGCGGGCCGCCTCGGCGAAGTCACGGTTGCCGATCACGCTGACCGCGCTGATCGCACAACGGCGCCCGTCTACCGTCACCTGTTCACTGGGGCGACCGCAGGCCCAGCCGGCGGGTGCATCCAGGCGCACCTCAGCCGCCTCGTTGATGCCCGGACAGTCCGCACTGAAGTCCACCCGATACGCCTGCCCATTGGCGCCTCGGACCGCGATGGAACCGGGCGTGGCCTGCTCCACCTGGCGTACGCCACGTGCATCCAGGCAATGGGGCGCAGGTGGCGTGCGTACCTCGCCGGCGGTCGGCGCAGTCTGTGCCTGCGCAGCGGCGGAAGTGGCCAATCCGGCCAGTACGAGTGGCGCCCACGACAGCGATGCGATCACGGTGCTTTCCCTGCACGGAGACTGCCGCGAATCTACCACGCCCCCGGCCACAGCCCCCTCCCCTACAATGACCCACCCGGCGCTGCCCCCTGACGCCGACTCATTCGATGGACCCCGCGTGACCCAGAAGCCGCCCGAACACACCCCGCTCATGAAGCAGTTCTTCGCCGCCAAGTCCGATTACCCGGACCTGCTGCTGTTCTTCCGCATGGGCGACTTCTACGAGCTGTTCTACGACGACGCCCGCAAGGCGGCGCGGCTGCTGGACATCACCCTGACCCAGCGCGGCAGCTCGGGCGGCGCACCGATCCCGATGGCCGGTGTGCCGGTGCATGCCTACGAAGGCTACCTGGCGCGCCTGGTCGCCCTGGGCGAGTCCGTGGCGATCTGCGAACAGATCGGCGATCCGGCACTGGCCAAGGGCCTGGTCGAGCGCAAGGTGGTGCGCATCGTCACCCCCGGCACCGTCACCGACGAGGCGCTGCTGGACGAGCGCCGCGACACCCTGCTGATGGCCCTCTCGCGGGGCAAGAATGGCTACGGCCTGGCCTGGGCCGATCTGGCCGGTGGCCGCTTCCTGGTCAATGAGGTCGATTCGGACGATGCACTGGAAGCCGAGCTCGCGCGCCTGGAGCCGGCCGAGCTGCTGGTGCCCGATGAAGAGAACTGGCCGGCCTTCCTGCAGTACCGCAATGGCATCCGCCGTCGCGCGCCCTGGCTGTTCGATGCTGACAGCGGCCGCCGGCAGCTGCTGAGTTTCTTCAAGCTGCATGACCTGACCGGCTTCGGCATCGACGACAAGCCACGCGCCACCGCTGCCGCCGGTGCCCTGCTCGGCTATGTCGAAGAAACCCAGAAGCAACGTCTGCCGCACCTCACCGCGATCGCCACGGAAACCGCGAGCGAAGCCATCGCCATGAACGCGGCCACGCGCCGTCATCTGGAACTGGATACACGCGTCGACGGCGATACCCGCAACACCCTGCTCGGCGTGCTCGACACCACGGTCACGCCGATGGGCGGTCGCCTGCTGCGGCGCTGGCTGCACCGCCCGCTGCGCCTGCGCGAAGTGCTGGTGCACCGCCACGATGCGGTTGCCACGCTGATCGATCGCGGCGCCGAGGGCGACGTGCGCGATGCCTTCCGGGCGCTGGGCGATCTGGAACGCATCCTCACCCGCGTGGCCCTGCGCTCGGCGCGCCCCCGAGATTTCTCCACGCTGCGCGACGGCCTGGGCCTGCTGCCCGAGGTGCGCGCGGTGCTCGCACCGCTGGATTCGCCACGGCTGATCGCGCTGCACGATGCACTGGGCTCGCATGACGAGTGCGCGCATCTGCTGGCCAGCGCGATCGCCCCAACCCCGCCCCTGAAGCTCAGCGATGGCGGCGTCATCGCCGAAGGCTACGACGCCGAGCTCGATGAGCTGCGTCGCCTCTCCACGCATGCGGATCAGTTCCTGATCGATCTGGAACAGCGCGAGCGCATCAGCAGCGGCATCGCCACGCTGAAGGTCGGGTACAACCGTGTGCACGGTTACTACATCGAGATCAGCAAGGGCCAGTCTGAGAAGGCGCCGGTGCATTACACCCGCCGCCAGACCCTGACCAATGCCGAGCGCTACATCACTGAAGAACTGAAGTCTTTCGAGGACAAGGTGCTGTCCGCACGCGAACGCTCGCTGACCCGCGAGAAGTTCCTGTACGAACAACTGCTGGACATCCTCGCCAGCGGGCTGGAGCCGCTGAAGCAGTGCGCCGCCGCGCTGAGCGAGCTGGATGTGCTGGCCGGCTTCGCCGAACGCGCGCAGGCGCTGGACTGGGCGCGTCCGGAACTGGAGACCGCCCCCTGCCTGACGATCGAGCGTGGGCGTCATCCGGTGGTCGAAGCAGTACGCGAGCAGCCCTTCGAACCGAACGATCTGGACCTGCATCCGGACCGCCGCATGCTGGTCATCACCGGCCCGAACATGGGCGGTAAATCCACCTACATGCGACAGAACGCGCTGATCGTGCTGCTGGCGCATATCGGCAGTTTCGTGCCGGCCAGCCGCGCGGTGATCGGCCCGATCGACCGCATCCTGACCCGCATCGGCGCCGGCGACGATCTCGCCCGTGGGCAGTCGACCTTCATGGTCGAAATGGCCGAGACCAGCTACATCCTGCATCACGCCAGCGCGCAGTCGCTGGTGCTGATGGACGAGATCGGCCGCGGCACCTCCACCTATGATGGCCTGGCGCTTGCCGACGCCGTCGCACGGCATCTGGCCTACCAGAACCGCTGCTACACCTTGTTCGCCACGCACTATTTCGAACTGACCGCGCTGGCCGACGAGCAGCACGAGGGCGGCGCCAGTGGCATCGCCAACGTGCATCTGGATGCGGTAGAGCACGGCGACGCGCTGGTGTTCATGCACGCGGTGAAGGATGGGCCGGCCAACCGCAGCTTCGGCCTGCAGGTGGCCGCATTGGCCGGCCTGCCCAAATCCACCGTGGCACAGGCAAGGCGTCGCCTGGCCGAGCTGGAACAGCGCAGCCATGAGACCCAGTCCGCCGTCGTCGCCGCGCAGGCGCTGGATGCACCGCAGCAGTTCGGCCTGTTCAACGCGCCCAACACCGCCGCGCAGGATGCGCTGGCCGCGATCGATCCGGACGAGCTGACCCCGAAGCAGGCGCTGGAAGCCCTCTATCGGCTGAAGGCCCTGATCTGATCCTGCGCGGTCAGCGCGTGCGTACAGGTGCGTGATTCTCCAGCGCAGGCATCGGCCTACGCTGGAGTGCGTTGAATGACGAACCTCGCTGAACCGCAGGAGCGCCTCGACCGGGCGCATCCGCAACTCACGTTCCATTTCTGGCGATGTGTCGCCATTACCTCTTGTTGTCGTGATGCCCGCTCTTGATGCTGGCCCGTCCCCGTCGCGGTGCGTGCCATGTCCCTGCTCCCAACGCGTCACTTCGGCGCCATCGATGGCATGCGTGCCTTGGCGGTGGTTGCCGTCATCGTTTTCCACGCCGACAGCGCGCTGCTGCCTGGCGGTTTCAGTGGCGTGGACCTGTTTTTTGTGGTGTCCGGATTCGTGATCAGCCAATCCCTGGCGGCGCGACCCGCGCCCAGCCTGGGTCGCTTCCTGCTGGATTTCTACCGGCGACGACTGCAGCGGCTGCTGCCCGCGCTGCTGCTGATGCTGCTGATCACCTTCCTCCTATCGGCCTTGTTGATACCCCGTGCCTGGCGCAACGAACAGTTCGACCAGACCGGACTGGGCGCGCTGTTCGGCGTCAGCAACCTGGTGCTGGCCTGGCAACAGGACGGTTACTTTTCGCCGGGTGCCGATCTCAATCCGTTTCTGCACACCTGGACACTTGGGGTGGAAGAGCAGTTCTACCTGCTGTTCCCGTTCGTGTACTTCGTCTGGCTGCAGCACCGCCGCACCCGCGTAGCGGCACGCTGGGTGTTGCCGCTGCTTGCGGCCGCATCGCTGGTGGTCGCCGCCGTGCAGGCATCCACCGCGCCAACGTCGGCGTTCTACCTGTTGCCGGCGCGACTGTGGGAGCTGGCCGCAGGCGCACTGTTGTACCAACGCGTGATCACCCACGGTGCACCCGCGCATTGGCGGCGGTGGGCGCTGCCAGGCCTTCTGCTTGTGGCGCTTGGCTTCGTGTTCGCGGATCGCTTGCCGTTTCCCTTCCCGGGGGCGCTGATCACCGTGGCCGGCACGCTGATGCTGCTGGCCGCCGCCGCAGCCGATGACAGCGATGGTGCATCGTCGCCGGTCCTGAACGGGTTGCAGTGGCGGCCGTTGGCCTATATCGGCCTGTTGTCCTACTCGCTCTATCTCTGGCACTGGCCGTTGCTGGTACTGCTGCGCTGGACCTACGGCATGCAGGACGTCGCGCTTTGGGCTTACCCCGTGGTACTGATGGTCATCGCCGGCGCCTCCTACCACTGGATCGAAACCCCCGCGCGCCAGCGAAGCATCCGCCTTCGCACGCGCACCGTGCTGGCAATCAGTGTTGCCGCCTTGGGCGTGTCCGCGACCAGTGCGTATCTGCTGGTGCAGCACACCGACGACATCACGCTCAGCACCACCGGCGATGGCTACCAGTGGCGCGCCTACCTGCATCCTGCATGGAAACCGGTACCGCCCGTCGAGGGTCCTGGCCTGGCAGGTCGACAATTGTTTGTCGCCGGCGACTCGCATGCCGCCGCCTACCGGACCATGGTGTCCGTCGCCGCGCGGCAGCTGGAGATGGAACTGCACGTGCTGGAACGCGGTGGCTGTGGCATCGTCAGCCTGCTTGGCGCTGCACCCGGCGACTGTGGTGATGCACGCGAACGGATCCTGGCGCAGATCGAAGCGCAGGCCCGCCCCGGCGATGTCGTGCTGCTCGCCTCGCTACGCATGCCCGAACTGCGCGGCCGCGATTGGCGCCGTGGGCATGCCGTGATCATGGACGAGATCCTCCAGGCACGCAGCACGGACGACGACCGCGCCGCGCGAGAGGATGCAGAGGCGGTCCTGGCGCGCCTGGAAGCGCTGAAGGTAACGGTCGTGATCGACGCGCCGCTGCCCATCTTCAAGGCCTCCGCGTACCGCTGCTCGGATCCGTTCAACCGCATGAATCCTGCCTGCGCCGACGGCCTGACGCTGCCGCGCCAGGATCTGGAGCGGCTGCGCGCGCCGCAGATGGCGCTGCTCGCATCGCTTGCCCAGGCGCATCCCGCGCTGCATGTGTGGGATCCCATGCCCCTGCTGTGCAAAGGCAGCGTCTGTTCGGCAATGGATGGGCGGGATCCGCTGTTCTTCGACTCAGACCACCTGAGCGGGCATGGCAACCGTGTGCTGCTGCCCGACTTCGTCGCCCATCTGCAGCAGATCGCGGCAACGCCGACGCCGCCCGAGACGGCCCACTGATCGGCGCCATCGGCCGAGTGGTCAAGGCCTGGCCGGCGGTGTGAGGTCTTCGCATTCCCGTAGTGAACGCAGCGCTATGCTCGGGCAGTTCCCATCCCTGCCCTGGAGCCCGCCGTGAATACCGAATCACTTGCCGCGTCCCTCTTCCAGCAACTGCAGCAGGGCCAAGGCCTGCAGCAGGTGTCCCAGCAGCTTGGCATTGACCAGAACCAGGCCAGCGGCGCGATCGGCGCGGCCCTGCCGCTGCTGCTCGGCGCGATGGGCCGCAACGCCCAGGAACCCCAAGGCGCACAGGCACTACTGGGCGCGCTGCAGCGTGACCATGCGCCGGCAAGCGGGGGGTTCGACCTAGGTGGACTGCTGGGCAGCGTGCTGGGCGGCGGGGGCGGCAATGCGACCAATGGCGCCGGCATCCTCGGCCATGTCTTCGGCGGCAATACCGACCGCGCCACCCAGGGCCTGAGCCAGGCCACCGGGCTGGACAGCAGCAAGACCAGCCAACTGCTCGCCATCCTCGCCCCCATCGTGATGTCCTATCTTGCCCAGCGCTTCGCCAGCGGCGGCAACGCCAACCCGGGCCAGCTCAGCCAAGCCCTCGGCCAGGAAGCGCAGCGCGCCAACAGCGATGGCCTGCTGACGTCGGTGCTGGACCAGGACGGGGATGGACAGCTGGGCGTCGGCGATCTGCTCAAGCTCGGTGGCGGCCTGTTCGGCAAGCGCTGAAGGCAGGCGTTCGAAATAGCCTGCACCTATCGCATTGGTTGATTCATTCGAATGTACCGAATGAACAGCAATGGCTAACGTGTAGGCACGCCTTCACATCGCGGTGCCCACGGCCCGATGTGCAGGCACCCTTTCCGACGTCGCCATCGCCTCCCCCACGCCGATGGTGGCCACGTTCGCCAGTACACAGGTAGATACCCATGAAAAGCGAAGCCAAGTGCCCGTTCAACCACGCCCTCGTCGGCGATGCCACCACCAACCGCGACTGGTGGCCCAAGCAGCTGCGGGTGGACCTGCTCAACCAGCACTCGACCCGCTCGCATCCGCTGGATGAGACCTTCGATTATGCCGAGGCCTTCAAGGGCCTGGATTACGCCGCGCTCAAGGCCGACCTCAAGGCCTTGATGACCGATTCGCAGGACTGGTGGCCGGCCGACTTCGGCCATTACGGCGGCCTGTTCGTGCGCATGGCCTGGCATAGCGCCGGCACCTACCGCATCGGCGATGGCCGTGGCGGCGCCGGCCGTGGCCAGCAGCGCTTCGCCCCGCTCAACAGCTGGCCGGACAACGTCAGCCTGGACAAGGCACGCCGCCTGCTGTGGCCGATCAAGCAGAAGTACGGCCAGGCGATCTCCTGGGCTGATCTGCTGGTGCTCACCGGCAACGTCGCACTGGAATCCATGGGCTTCAAGACGCTGGGCTTCGCCGGTGGCCGCCCGGATACGTGGGAGCCGGACCAGGATGTGTACTGGGGCCGCGAAACCACCTGGCTGGGCGGTGATGTGCGCTATGCGCACGGCTCCGAAGGCGTGCAGGAAGACCACGGCGTGCTGGTCTCCGACGATGATGCGGATGGCGACACCCACTCGCGCGATCTGGAGAACCCGCTCGCCGCCGTGCAGATGGGCCTGATCTACGTCAATCCGGAAGGCCCGGATGGCAATCCCGATCCGCTCAAGGCGGCCTTCGACATCCGCGATACGTTCGGCCGCATGGCGATGGACGACGAGGAAACCGTCGCGCTGATCGCCGGTGGCCACAGCTTCGGCAAGACCCACGGCGCCGGCCCGGCCGACAACGTCGATGTGGAACCGGAAGCCGCGGGCCTGGAAAGCCAGGGGCTGGGCTGGGCCAACAGGTTCGGCACCGGCAAGGGCGGCGACACCATCACCAGCGGCCTGGAAGTGACCTGGACGCGCACGCCGGCGCAGTGGAGCCATGACTTCTTCGAGATCCTGTTCGGCCACGAGTGGGAGCTGACCAAGAGCCCGGCCGGTGCGCACCAGTGGGTGGCCAAGGACAGCGAGGCGATCATTCCCGACGCGCACGATCCCTCGAAGAAGCACCGCCCGACCATGCTCACCACCGATCTGTCGCTGCGTGTGGACCCTGCCTACGAGAAGATCTCACGCCGCTTCCTGGCCGATCCGCAGGCCTTCGCCGATGCCTTCGCCCGCGCGTGGTTCAAGCTGACACATCGCGACATGGGCCCGCGTGCACGCTACCTCGGCCCGGAGATTCCGGCCGAAGAATTCGTCTGGCAGGACCCGGTGCCGGCGGCCCCGCAGACCACGCTCAGCGCGCAGGACATCACCGCGCTGAAGCAGCAGATCGGCGCGACCGGCCTGAGCGCGGGCGAGCTGGTCTCCACCGCGTGGGCGTCGGCCTCGACCTTCCGTGGCTCGGACAAGCGCGGCGGCGCCAACGGTGCGCGTGTGCGCCTGGCCCCGCAGAAGGACTGGGCGGTCAACCAGCCGCAGCAGCTGGGCAAGGTGCTGGCCGCGCTGGAGAAGATCCAGGCCGGCTTCAAGGGCGACGGCGGTGCGCAGGTGTCACTGGCAGATCTCATCGTGCTGGCCGGCAACGTCGGCGTCGAGCAGGCGGCCAGGGCCGGTGGCCATGAGGTCAGTGTGCCGTTCAACCCCGGCCGTACCGACGCCAGCCAGGACCAGACCGATGTGCCGTCGTTCGCGGTACTGGAGCCGTACGCCGATGGCTTCCGCAATTACGTCAAGGGCCGCTACAGCGTGCCTGCCGAGGCGCTGCTGATCGATCGTGCGCAGCTGCTCACGCTGACCGCGCCGGAGATGACCGCCCTGGTCGGCGGCCTGCGGGTGATCGGCACCAACGTGGGTGGCAGCAAGGACGGCGTGTTCACCGATCGCGTCGGCACGTTGAGCAACGACTTCTTCGTCAACCTGCTCGACATGGGGACGCAGTGGGTCGCCCATGGCGATGGCTACAGCGGTCGCGACCGCAGCACCGGCGCATTGCGCTGGAGCGGCAGCCGCGTGGACCTGGTGTTCGGCTCGAACTCGGTGCTGCGCGCCTTGGCCGAGGTCTATGCCAGCGCGGACGGTGAGAAGAAGTTCGTCCGCGACTTCGTCGCTGCCTGGGCGCGGGTGATGGAGCTGGACCGTTACGACCTGCGTTGATTCAACACCGTAGGCACAGACAAAGACCGGGCCGCATGGCCCGGTTTTTTTTTCATGTGTGCAGCAGGCAGATCACAGCGCGTCCAGATCCCCCAACGCGCGGATCAACCGACGCGCGCGTTTGTCCGGCTTGTGCTCCGGCGGCTGGTAACCGTTCTTTGCCGCGGCACGCTGCAGCCGCAGTTCCGCCCGGCGTGCCAGCGAGGCCTCGGTCTCGGCATACAACTGCTGCGCAACCGGCGCCGGCCCGCGCATCTCGCTGAGGCCACGCACTTCGACCTCGAACACCTCATCGCCCCGACTGATCTGCAGCGCTTCGCCCACGCGCACAGCGCGCGAGGATTTCGGGCGTTGCCCGGCCACATCCACCTTGCCGGTTTCCACCGCCTGTTTGGCCAGGCTACGGGTCCGATAGAACCGTGCGGCCCAGAGCCACACATCCAGCCGCACGGCGGCCAATGGGGTTGCTTCGATCATGCGGGTGATTCAACTCCCCGGCTCAGCCGGTCGTCGGTTCAGCGGTTGCGGTGCCGATGGATCGCCACGGCAGCCAGTGCCACCGATCAGTGTGGGAACCCCCGCATCCAGATCGCGTCGCTGGCTGCCGACCTGGCATTCCGGTCGGTCCATGGGCCGTACCTGTGTGTCGCGCAGGCGGTCGTCCGTACTCGAACATGCGGCCAGCGCGGCGCCAATCAAGAGCGCCAGCGCGGCGGGGATGAACCGGTCATCCGGGAGGATCTGCAGCCGGCCAGCGGCCGGCACTACCGGGGGAGCGGCTGACGTGCGTTGAAACGCGGAAGTACGCATCGCGATATCCCCTTGATGGGCTTGGTGCTAGTGTGCCGCTCTCTGAGCTTGATCTCCAGCGCACATGGCCAAAGCGCCGCTTGACCTGACCACGGGCCCGATCGGGCGCAATCTGTTCCTGTTCGCCCTGCCGATCCTGGCCGGCAACATCGCCCAGTCGATGAACGGCTCGGTGAACGCGATCTGGGTCGGCCGCTTCCTCGGCGAGGCGGCGCTGACCGCCACTGCGAACGCCAACAACATCATGTTCTTCCTGATCGGTTCGGTGTTCGGGATCGGCATGGCCGCCTCGATCCTGATCGGCCAGTCGATGGGCGCGCGCGACCTGCCCCAGGCCCGCCGCGTGATGGGCACCAGTGCGACCTTCTTCATCGGCCTGTCGGTGGTGATCGCGATCGCCGGCTGGTGGCTGTCGCATCCGTTGCTGGCGGCGATGGGCACACCGGCCGAATCGCTGCCGTTGGCCGAGGCCTACCTGCGCATCATCTTCCTGGCGATGCCAACGCTGTATGCCTTCGCGTTCCTGAGTTCGGCACTGCGCGGCGTCGGTGATTCACGCACGCCGTTCCGCTTCCTGCTGCTCTCGGTGGTGCTGGATATCGGCTTCAACCCGCTGCTGATCTTCGGCATCGGTCCGTTCCCGCAGCTGGGCATCGCCGGCGCGGCCTGGGCCACGTTGATCGCGCAGACACTCTCGCTACTCGGCCTGCTCTGGTACATGCGCAACAAGCGCCATGTGCTGTGGCTGGGCCGCAAGGACATGGCGCTGTTCAAGATCGATGGCGAGATCCTGCGCGCCTTGGTGGTCAAAGGCGTACCGATGGGCCTGCAGATGGTGCTGATCTCGCTGTCGATGATCCTGATGATGACCATGGTCAACAGCTACGGTACCGATACCGCCGCCGCGTATGGCGCCTCGCTGCAGTTGTGGACGTACGTGCAGATGCCGGCGATGGCGATCGGTGCGGCGTGCTCGACCATGGCCGCGCAGAATGTCGGCGCGCAGCGCTGGGACCGCGTGCGTGGCACCGCCCGCAGCGGCGTGCTCTACAACTTCCTGCTGACCGGCGTGCTGATCCTGCCGCTGATCCTGCTGGACCGTTACACGCTCGCCCTGTTCCTGCCCGAGGGCAGCCAGGCGCTGGAGGTGGCGCGCCACCTCAACCACATCGCGGTGTGGTCGTTCCTGTTCTTCGGCGTGAACTTCGTGATCTCCGGCGTGGTGCGCTCGACCGGCGCGGTGATTCCGCCGCTGCTGATCCTGGCGGCCTCGCTGTGGGGCATCCGCGTGCCGTTCGCCGAACTGCTGCAGGACCGCTGGGGCGCCGACGCGGTGTGGTGGAGTTTCCCGGTCAGCTCGTTCTGCGCGATGTTGATGTCGCTGGCGTACTACCGCTGGGGCGGCTGGCGCAAGGCGCGCATGCTGCCCAGCCATCACGAAGAACTGGCCGCCCCGGCCGAGGTTCCTGCTTCGCCACCGTCACCGGTGGCGGACCCGAACCCGACCACGCCGCTGCAGCCTGCCCCGGCGGGCAACGCACGGCCGGATTAAGCCGCGCGCCCTTGCAGGAGCGTCTTCCAGGCGGGCAGTGTGTAGCGACGGCGCTGGTAGCGCATCAGCAGCGCCATCATGACGCCGAACAACAGCCCGGCCATGACAGCACTGCCGATGGTGATACCCAGCGTCAGCGAGCCAGGCTCCAGGACCAGCCACATCAAGGCGCGCCACAACACGCCCCACAACACGCCAAACAGCCCGCCCATCACGAACAGGTTGGAGCTGAAGCTGGCGAGCAGCGGGGGCGGCACGCGCAGGCCCATGCGCCACAGCAGCCGATGCATCGGCGGTGCGCGCATGCCGGCAGGCACATTGGCGTCAGCCATGGCCTGCAGCGCGTAACGAACATCAGCGGGATAACGGTCCATGTGCTTCTCCATCACGAGGCCATAAACGCAAACGGCCACCCGAAGGTGGCCGTTTGAGGCGACAACCGAAGTTGTCGGCCGGGAATTACTGGGCAGCCTTGGCAGCCAGGCGCGCGGCCTTGGCCTGCGCAGCAGCAGCCAGATCTTCCTTGATGCGGGCAGCCTTGCCTTCCAGACCACGCAGGTAGTACAGCTTGCCGGCGCGGACCTTGCCACGACGCTTCACTTCGACCGAGTCGATGATGGCGCTGTGGGTCTGGAACACGCGCTCGACGCCGTAGCCGTGAGAGATCTTGCGGACGGTGAACGCGGAGTTCAGGCCGGCGTTCTTGGTGCCGATGACGACGCCTTCGTAAGCCTGCACGCGCTCACGGTTGCCTTCCTTCACCTTCACGTTGACGACGACGGTGTCACCCTGGCTGAACTTCGGCAGCTCGCGGGTGATCTGGGCGGATTCGAAGTCCGAGAGGATGGATTTGTTCAGCTTGCTCATGGGTGCACCGATAGTGTTCGGGTGATCGTGTCGTTCGACAACGTGGGCTCATGCAGTCACCGGACTGTGCTGCACGTTTTTTGTAGGGGTTCCTGCCAACAGACCCCAAAAGGCCGATGGCAATCCCGAATTGTAAACAAGATCCCGCCCCCGCGCTAGGGGGTTGGATCCTTGGCAAGGGCCTGCCGTGCCTGCTCCAGCAGGAGGCGGTCGGCCTTGGACAACTGGCCTTCGTCGAGCAGATCCGGCCGCCGCAGCGCGGTGCGCAGCAACGACTGCTGCCGGCGCCAGCGGGCGATGGCGGCATGGTTGCCCGAGCGCAGCACGTCCGGGACCGTGCCCCATTCATGCTGGGCCGGATGGCTGTAATGCGGGCAGTCCAGCAGCCCCTGCGGGCCTTCGAAACTGTCCTGGGCGGCCGATTCGGCATCGCCGAGAGCCCCGTCCTGCAGGCGGGTCACCGCATCGACGATCACCGCCGCGCCCAGCTCACCGCCGGACAGGACGTAATCACCGAGGGAGATTTCCTCGGTGACCTCGGCCTCGAGGAAGCGCTCGTCGATGCCCTCATAACGGCCGCAGAGCAGGATCATGCGCGGCAGTGCCGCCAGTTCCCGGACCTTGGCCTGGGTCAACGGCGTGCCCTGGGGGCTGAGGTAGATCACTGGCGCGGGCGCCGGATCGGCGGCTTTCGCGGCCGCCAGACAGGCCCGCAGCGGCTCGATCAGCATGACCATGCCCGGGCCACCCCCGAATGGACGGTCGTCCACCCGGCGGTAGTTGCCTTCGGCATAGTCACGCGGATTCCAGCCGTGCAGGTCCAGCAGACCGCGCTCGGCCGCACGGCCGACCACGCCCAGCGCGGCCGACTGCGCCATGAACTCGGGGAACAACGTGACGACGTCGATGCGCATCCGGTTTAGAACTCCGGATCCCAATCGACCACGATCAGGTTGGCCTCGAAATCCACCGAGACGACGAAGTCGGGCTGCACGAACGGAATCATCCGCTCACGGTCGCCCTGCACTACGAGCACGTCGTTGGAGCCGGTCGAGAACAGGTGGGAAGCCCGCCCAAGTTCGACACCCTCGACGGTACGCACCTGCAGGCCCTCCAGATCGACCCAGTAATACTCATCGGGCTTCGGGGGCGGCAGCGCGCTGCGCGCGACATAGACTTCGGTCCCGTACATCGCCTCGACCACATCGCGGTCGGTGATGTCGGGAAACACGGCAACCAGATGCTTGCCGGACTGACGTCCGCGTGCACCGGTGAGCGTGCTCTCCTGGCCGGCGGGGGTCCGCAGGATCCAGGGCTGATAATGGAAAATGGCGGTACGCGGCTCGGTCCAGGACTCGAGCTTGATCTCGCCTCGCACACCAAAAGCGCCGACAATCCTGCCCAGCAGGATGCGGCGCTCGGTATCTTTCATCTGTATAGACCGATGGGCCGCGGCAGGCGCGGCCCTTCAGGATCAGGCCGCGGAGGCCTGGGCCTTGGTCGCTTCCTTGTACAGGTTGCGAACCTTGTCGGTCATCTGGGCGCCGTTGGCGACCCACTTGTCGACCAGCGGCAGGTCCAGCACGATGCGGGACTCGGCACCCTGGGCAACCGGGTTGTAGTAACCGACGCGCTCGATGTTGCGGCCATCACGGGCGCTGCGCGAGTCGGTCACGATGATGTGGTAGAACGGACGCTTCTTGGCGCCGCCGCGGGTCAGTCGAATCTTGACCATGGTGTTGTTTCCTCAATTGCCCAGTCGCCAGGATGGCGCGGTAAGCCGGCGATTATAGCGGCGGCCTCCGGTCATTCCAAGCCTGTGAAGACCGGGAAAGCTGAACAGGGCCGACCGTTCAGGCCGTTCAGGCCACCAATGGGTGCCAGCGTGCCTCGGCCAGCACCTGCCGGGCCTTCGCGCACAGGGCTGCCGAGTTCGCCAGCACGATCCCATCGATCTCCGCGATCGGCCAGGTGCCGGCGGCGTTGCAGGCGACGGCGGCATCGAATCCGGCCAGGTCTGCGGCTGCCACCGGCCGCACCTGCTGGTCATCACCCCACCCTGCCTGCAGCAGGCGCTCATGGGTGCCGCGCAAGGCAGGCGCCTGCGGCCAGATCAGCGTGCTTCCCGAGGCGAAGGCGATGTTCCAGGTGGTGCCTTCGCTGACCAAGCCGTCGTCGTCAACGAACAGCGCATCGTCCACCCCGGCCTGCAACGCCGCCCGGCGATGCTGGAACAGCGCAAACGTGCCGGCATGCTTCACGTGCGGCAGCTCGCGCTGATAGCGCACCGTCTGCAGCCGCCGCGCTGTCGCCGGCAGATCGACCGGTGGCGCGACGGCCACCAGCACATCGACGGTGACGGGCTGCAGCGGCCGCCGGAAATCGAACTGGCGCGAAAACACGCTCACCCGCAGCGACGCATCGCCAACGCCCTCGGCCTGCAGCGCGTCGCGCATCCAGGCCCGCACCTGCAGCGGATCCAGCGCGGTGCCGAACAGTTCCACCGTGCCCTCCTGCAGGCGCTGCAGATGCAGATCCAGCCCCTGCACCGCGCCATTGCGCACCTGCAGCGAGGTGAAATGACCGTAATTGGTCAGTGCGCCGGCAAGATCATCGGTACTGGCAATGCGGCCATTGCAGTACAGCGTCATCCGAGCAACGCCTTCGCATCAGCCCACATCTGTTGCAGCACCTCGGCCGCCGGGCGCGCCGGGGCCATCCACGCGGACTGCCCCGCCCAGGCCTGCATTGCATCGAAATTGTTGTCCCGGCCCGCCTGCGCGCGCATCGGCGCGGTCAGCCCGCGCTGCACCGGATACGGCCGCGGCGGTGGTGCATCAGCAGACGCCGCGGCGCGCACATACGCGGTGGCCAGCCCACGGCCGAGGCGACCACTGAAGGCGCGCGTCGGCCAGGTGTCTTCCGGCTCGGCGATCGCCAATGCCTGCGACCATGCCGGACTCAGACGGCACTCCGGGGTGCGCAGGAACGCGGTGCCCACCTGCACCGCACTCGCACCGAGCGTCAGGGCGGCCGCGATGCCGCGCCCATCGGCGATGCCGCCGGCCGCAATGACCGGGATATCCAGATGATCGGCCAGCCGCGGCAGCAGCGCGAACAATCCGACCAGTTGGCGCTCGGCCGCGTCCGGATCGAATGCGCCGCGATGGCCGCCCGCCTCGAAGCCCTGCGCGACCACGGCATCGGCGCCGGCCACCTGCGCGGCCCGCGCTTCGGCCAAGGTCGTGGCACAGGCGATCCAGGCAATGCCCACGTCCTTCAGGCGCTGCACCTGTGCCGCCGAGAACACGCCCATGATGGTGGAGGCCACCGCCGGGCGCGCTTCGATCAAGGCATCGAACTGCGCGTCGAAATCGGCCGGCCCGGCATCGGCCGCGCTGGCCGGCACGTCCGGGCCCCACTGCGCCAGAAAGCGGCGTGTCGCCGCTTCAGCATCGGCATCGCGTGACGGCAGCGGGTCGGGTATCCACACGTTGACCTGCGCCGGCCCTGCGGACTGCGCACGGAAATCGGTCATCCATGCCACGATGTCCTGCGGCTGGGACAGCACCGCGCCCATCGCGCCCATGCTGCCGGCATTGGCCAGCGCGGCCGACAGCGGTACGGGGCAGGCGCCGGCCATCGGCGCGAGCAGGATCGGGGCCTGCAAGGCAAAACGCCGACAGAAGCTGTCGGCGCGTTCGAGAAGCGGGGAAACACTCACGCTCGGCGCACCTGGGGAAGGAGACGGTGCCAGCATACGCCGCACCGCCCCTGCCCGGAATGCGCGTGCGCAGGACTCAGCGGAACGGCATGCCGCCGCGGCCGCCCATGGCGCCCATCATCCCCTTCATGCTGCGCATCATGCCCTTCATGCCGCCGCCGGCCATCTTGCTCATCATCTTTTCCATCTGCTGGAACTGCTTCATGAGCTTGTTGACGTCGGCCGGGGTCAGGCCGGAACCGCGCGCGATACGGGCACGGCGCGAGCCGTTGAGCAGGCCCGGGTTGCGGCGCTCCTTCTTGGTCATCGAGTTGATGATCGCGATCATGCGCGGCACGTCCTTGCCCTGGCTGACCTGCTGCTTGAGGTGATCCGGGATCTGGCCCAGGCCCGGCAGCTTGTCCATCAGGCCACCGATGCCGCCCATGTTCTGCATCTGCTCGAGCTGGTCACGCATGTCGTTCAGATCGAACTTCTTGCCCTTGGCGACCTTCTCGGCCAGCTTCTGGGCCTTGTCCTTGTCGACCTGTTGCTCGACCTGCTCCACCAGCGACAGCACGTCGCCCATGTCCAGGATGCGGCTGGCGATACGATCCGGGTGGAACACATCCAGGCCGTCCGGCTTCTCGCTGACACCGACGAACTTGATCGGCTTGCCGGTGATGTAACGCACGCTCAGCGCGGCACCGCCGCGGGCGTCACCGTCGGTCTTGGTCAGCACCACGCCGGTCAGCGGCAGCGCATCGCCGAAGGCCTTGGCGGTATTGGCGGCATCCTGACCGGTCATGGCATCGACCACGAACAGCGTTTCGGCCGGGTTGACCGCAGCGTGCAGCGCCTTGATCTCGGCCATCATCGCTTCGTCGATGGCCAGGCGACCGGCGGTATCGACGATCAGCACATCCACGAACGACTTGCGCGCGTCATCGATCGCGGCGCGGACGATGGCTTCCGGCTTCTGGTCGGCGGTGGAGGGGAAGAACAGCACACCGACCTGGTCAGCCAACGTCTTGAGCTGCTCGATCGCGGCCGGACGGTAGACGTCGGCCGAGACCACCATCACCTTCTTCTTGCGCTTTTCCTTGAGGTGCTTGGCCAGCTTGCCCACCGTGGTGGTCTTGCCCGCACCCTGCAGGCCGGCCATCAGGATGATCGCCGGCGCCGGCACGTTGAGGTTCAGGTCCGAGGCGGCCGAGCCCATGACCGCAGTCAGCTCATCCCGCACGATCTTGATCAGCGCCTGGCCCGGGGTCAGCGACTTGAGCACTTCCTGGCCGACCGCGCGCACCTTGATGCGCTCGACCAGCGCCTGCACCACCGGCAGCGCGACGTCGGCTTCAAGCAGCGCGATGCGGACTTCGCGGGTGGCCTCGCGGATGTTTTCCTCGGTCAGGCGACCGCGGCCGCGCAGCCGCTCGATGGTGCCGGAGAGGCGCTGGGTCAGGGACTCGAACATGGAAGCGACCTGTTCAGAACAAAAGACAATGAGACCGCCAGTATAACGGTTCCGCCCCGGCTCCCGGACTGGCCCTGACAGCGGCGCTGCGGGCATCGCCAGCACCCCGGGGGTATGCGAAACTGACACGATGACAATCGTTCTCATCGCGACCCTGCTGTACCTGACCGCGACCGGCCTGCTGGTGCGCGCGGTCGTCCGCGATGATGCGGTGACCTCGCCGGCCTGGCTGTGGCCAGCATTGCCGGCCATGTTGCTGCACGGCGGTTATCACGTGCTGGTGGCGATGCGTACCAGCGGCGGGCCGGACATGCACTTCTTCGCCGCGCTGTCGCTGGTCGGCCTGGGCATGGCGTGGCTGACCTCGCTGGTCGCCGCGCGCGGGCGCATGGCAGCGCTTGGGGTGCTGGTGTTCCCGATGGCGGCAGCGGTGCTGTGGATCTACCACGGCTACGGCCACGAGCCGAGCAAACCGCTGGGCTGGCAACTGGCCACCCACGCGTGGATGGCCCTGCTCGCCTACGCCACCCTGAGCGTGGCCGCCTTGCTGGCGATCATGCTGTGGCTGCAGGAGCGTGCCCTGCGCCGCCGTGACTTCCGCCCATGGCTGCGCGCCCTGCCCCCGCTGGCGGACCTGGAAGCCCTGCTGTTCCGCGTGATCGCGGTTGGCTTCGCGCTGTTGACGCTGACGCTGGTCACCGGGGTGCTGTTCGTCGATGACCTGCTGGCCCAGAAGCTGGTGCACAAGACGGTGCTCAGCATCCTGTCCTGGATCGTGTTCGGCACGCTGCTCATCGGCCGCCGCCGCTATGGCTGGCGCGGTGCGAAGGCGGTGCATTGGACCCTCACCGCGATGGCGCTGCTGCTGCTGGCCTTCTTCGGCAGCCAGTTCGTGATCGAACTGGTGTTCGGACGCACGCGATAGCGGCGTGCCGACCAACGGTCGGCACCGACCCGCACCTCGCAGGGGAGCTGCCGACTATTGGCCGGCACCAACCCGCTATCCGCTGATTACAACCCGTACCGCTCGATTGCGTCCAGATGCGGCTGCCGGTCCTGGTCGCAGGCCTCGGCCAGGCGCAGCCAGCAGTGCGGGTGCGCCCACTCCGCCGTCACCTGCTGCAGGAAGCGATGCAGTGCCAGCGGTGCGTGATCCTGCGGCTGGGCGACCGTGAACAGCAGCCCCGGCAGCGTCCCGCCTTCGGCATCCGGATCGGTCACGGTGTAATCCGCACGGCTGTGCGACCACACCTTCCAGCCCTGCGCCTCGGCCGCTTGCACCAGCGCGTTCCATGCCGCCTCGCCCGGGTGCGCGCCGTCGACCAGCCAACTGCGTGCGAATCCACCCCGCTCCAGCACGTGTACCTGCGCATAGGTCGGAATGAAGTGCTCGCGCTCGGCTTCATCTTCCGGTGCGGGGTGCACCAGGCCGGCGTCGAACACCACCCAGTCACCCACCTGCTGCGCGCGGTTGGCCGGTGCGTTCTCGACGATGCGCGCGGTCACCGGCCCGCTGCGGCGGGCGTAGTACTCCACCGGCTCGCCGCCGTCTTCGCTGCGGATGATCACCCAGCCCCAGGGCTCTTCGACCACGCCCTGCTGGCTGGACAGTTCCATGCCGATCGCGGCCGCCGAGCGGCGCACCGCCTCCCAGTCGCCTGCCGCACTCGCCGCACTCATGTGGTCCCAGTGCGCGGCATTCGGCTCCTCCAGCGTCTCCACCAGCTGCGCGTAGCAGGCCTGCGCATCGCTGAAGCGGCCGGTCTCCATGTACATGCGGGCAAGCGTCCCGCGTGCGCCGTTCGAGCCTGGGGACAAGGCCAGCAATGCCTGCGCGGCCTGTTCCAGCGCCGGCCAGTCGGACGCACGCCGTGCACGCTGCACCTCGCACCAGTGCGCGAACACCGGCACGCTGTCGCGATAGGTCGCGGCCAGCCTGCGCAGGCCATCATCATCGCCCTGCTCGGTCAGCCAACGCATCAGGGTGTAGGCCGCCGCGCCATCTTCCTGCGCGTGGCCGCGAACGAAATCCCACAGCAGCGCCATGGCTTCGGTGGTTGCGCCGCAGGCGTGCAGTGCCGAGGCAGCGACCTCGGCCAGCGTGCCGTCGTCGGGCTGCTCAGCGTGCGCCTGCAGCAGCCACTGCGCTTCACGCTCGGGATCGCGCGACTGGTGCTGTTCGCCCTGCGCGTGCAGCCACGCCAGCAGTTCATCGGCAGGCACCGGCAGCGGTGCCATCTCCGGCAGCGCCTCGATCCGTGCCGCCAATCCCGCCACCATCGCAGCTGCCCCACGATCCTGCCGCAGCTGCGCCAGATGGGTCCGGGCCAGACCGAGCTGGCGCTGCGCCACCCAGCGCGCGCCACGTTGCAGGGCCAGCTCCAGGCTCAATGCAGCGATCTCGATCACCAAACGATGCGCACCGACCGCAGCGAAGTGCTCGATGATGGTGTTGAAGCGCGTGCCCAGATCCCAGGTATTGCGCGCGCCATCGCGGCTGCACAGTGTGGACGCAGTATTGGCCCACAACCGCCAGTGGTTCGGCGTCAATTCGCTCCATGGCACCAGCTGCTGCAGTGCCTCTTCATCACGCCCCAGCTGGGCCAGCGCCCAGGCCTTGGAGAGCCGGCGCGGTACCGTGCAGTTGGCCGGCTCGTACTCGCCTGCAGCGGCTACTTCGGCCTCGCGCTGCTCGATCAGTGCCAGCGCCTCCTCCGCACGGCCGCTGGCCAGCAGGATCTTGATCTGCATTTCCGGGAAGCTGTCGAACACCTCCTTGCCACGCGCCTGGATCGCCGCCGCCTGCACCTGCAGGTACGCCAGCGCGTCCTGGCCACGGCCATCGTCCAGCAGCGCGTCCGCCTTCTCGCAGCTCAGGCACTGGAAGCAGGCCCAGCTCGGGTCGATGCGGCCCAGCGTCTCGTCACAGACCTCGATGCGCTCGGGCACCCAGCCCGGACCATCGATGTTGCCGTAGCAGGCGGCAAGATCCTGGGTGACGCAGATCGACTGCGGGCAGTCCAGGGTATCGGCACGGTGTGCGCGCTCGAACAGCGCCACCGAGTCGCCCAGTGCGCTTTCACCTTCCATGCGGTTGCCGACGCGGTTGCGCAGCGCCCAGTGGCCGACGTAGACGTCGACCCAGGGGTTCTCCAATGCCTTGCCCAGCGCGCGCGCTTCGGGCAGCAGGGCATCGACGCGGTCGACCTGCAGTTCACTGACTTCATCGGCAAGGCGGGTCAGCAGGTGGGCGTTCTGTGCCTGCCCGGCCTGACGCAGGTCTTCCTGCAGTTTTTCAACCCAGTTCCAGATATCCATGGGGGTAATGCTCCTGTCTAGCGAAGGCTGGATGAGAGGGGGCGGTGCTCAGCGCAGCATCTGCTGCAGAGCACCGGCAATATCGGTAAATGCACCATTGAGATCGGGGCCCGGCGTCGCCGCATTCCGCTGCAACGGCCGGCCCTGTGCGGACACGATGATCTTCAGCGAGCGCAGCAGGCGCGCGGCCGAGGCGGCCTGCGGGTGGCCATCGCGCTGGGCCTGCAGCAATGCCTGCACCGCTGGATTGTCCAGGTTGAGGTAGAGCCGCGACGGCGCACGCGCCTCGATGCGGGCGGTGAACTGGCGCGCCAGCCGCAGGGCGGCCATCGAGACGCGCTTGTCGTTCTCGTCGTCTTCCAGGCGCTGCTTCAGCTCGGCTTCGCGGTCGGGCACCACCACCACCGGCAGCGCCTCGGGGCTGAACCGCGCCGGCAGCAACTGTTCGCCATCGCCCAGGTGTTCACGCAACCAGGCCAGCTGCGCATCGTCAAGGCTGTTGTCAGTGCGGAACAGTGCGCGATTGCCCTGCTCGGTACCCAGTTCGACCAGGCGCAGGCCCTTGGCCTGGGCCCAGCGGCGAAGGAATGGCACCACCGCATAGCGATGGCCATGCGCGACCGGCACACCCATCGCACGGAACAGCATTTCCTCGAAGCCGCCACCGTTGTCGAGGATCACATGCACCGCGCCGCGCGACGGCAATGCGCTGGCGGGCAGGTCACCCTGCGAGGTCGGCACGCGCACATGCTCCAGCAGCAGATCGAACAGGCGCTCATCGCACAGGGCCGCGCCCAGCAGGGCTTCATTGTGCCGGCTGAGCACGCGCCGCCAGGCTTCGGGCTGCTGGCGTGCGACATCGGCCAGCCCATCGATCAGCGCTTCGAGCAGGGCGTGCTGCACGGCGCGGTAGTGATCATCACGCTGCAGATCCTCGCGGCTGGCGGTCGGGGTCAGCTTCGACGACTCGATCACCCCGCCGATGAAACCGGCCCACGGCGGCAAAAGGTCGCGCGCATCGTCGTCCAGCAGCATGCCGCGCACGAACACCGACAGGTTGCGGTTGTCGCTGGTGCCGTAGGTGGCACCGTCCTGCACCCAGAGCATGCCGACGGCGTCGCTGCTGCCATCGGACTGCAGCGGCATCGTCACGATGGGCTCGAAATCGTGTTCGAAACGCGCAGCGAACTGCAGCGCCTGCCGGCGTGCCTGCACGGGATGCAGCGCGACATCACCCTGCCCGCGCCACGGCGGCGGTTCGGGGTTGATGGCCTCGGCGGCAGCGCCGATGAAGATCGGTTCGGACAGCAGCGCGCAGTAGCGACCAAGCACCTCGTGCAGGCGCGCTTCGTTGGCCAACGGCAGGAAGTCCGGATGCAGCTCAAGCTCGACCTCGGTGCCGATCGCCCGTGCCGGCACGTCGCTGACGGTGTACTGCTCGGCGTTGCTAGACACGTACAGGTGACCCAGCTCCGGCGCCTGGTAGGAGGTAGTGCGCACGCTGACACGGCGCGCCAGCACGAAGGCCGACAGGAACCCCAGGCCGAACATGCCGATCAGGCCGTCATTGTCCTCGCCCTCCTGGCGCAGGCCCCGGGTGTAACCCACACCGACCGTGGCCAGGTAATCGTGGATTTCCTGCCGGGTCAGGCCGGCACCGGTGTCGGTGATGCGCAGCACGCCGGCGGCGGCATCGACCTGCACGTCGATGCGCGAAACGCACTGCATGCCGGGCTGCTCGATGCGGCGGCGGATGATCGAATCGTGCGCGTTCTGCACCAGTTCGCGCAGCGCCACCATCGGGGTGGAATACAGGTGCTTGCCCAGCACCGTCATCAGTCCATTGAGATCGACCCCGGCGCGGCGGATTTCGGCAGCGGGGGTGCTGAACATCGGGTCCTGCATGTAATCGATTACTCCTTGCCACGGAAAAGCGCCGGAGGGCGCCTTCGTCGAGCCGGGAAAACTAGCACAGGCTGGCTGACCGCTGCCCCATCCGCCATGGAGGGAGCCAAGCATGGACTCGGCTCTGCACGGTCTCGGCAACCGAGCGCCGGCCCGGTCCCGTTCACAGCGCGTCGATCGCCTCCGACAACCGCTCCACCGCGATCACCTCCATGCCCTTCACGCTGCCGGTCTTCGGCGCATTCGCCTTGGGCACGATCGCGCGCTTGAAACCATGCGTGGCCGCCTCGCGCAGGCGGTCCTCACCGTTGGGCACGGGGCGGATCTCGCCGGACAGGCCCACCTCGCCAAACGCGATGGTCTTCTCGGCCAGCGGCCGGTCCTGCAGCGAGGACAGCACGGCCAGCAGCACCGGCAGATCGGCGGCCGTCTCCTGCACGCGGATGCCGCCCACCACATTGACGAACACGTCCTGGTCGCCCACCAGCACACCGCCATGACGGTGCAGCACCGCCAGCAGCATCGCCAGGCGGTTCTGCTCCAGGCCCACCGCCACCCGGCGCGGGTTGGACAGCGGCGAGGCGTCGACCAGCGCCTGGACTTCCACCAGCAACGGGCGCGTTCCCTCGCGGGTGACCATCACGCAGCTGCCGGGCTGCTGGGTGCTGCCGCCGGAGAGGAAGATCGCCGAGGGATTGGAGACCTCTTTGAGGCCCTTCTCGCCCATCGCGAACACACCCAGCTCGTTGACCGCGCCGAAGCGGTTCTTGAACGCCCGCAGCAGGCGGAAACGGCTGCCGCTCTCACCTTCGAAGTACAGCACTGCATCGACCATGTGCTCGAGCACACGCGGGCCGGCAATGCCGCCCTCCTTGGTGACGTGACCGACCAGGAACACGGCAGTGCCGGTTTCCTTGGCAAAGCGCACCAGACGCGCGGCGCTCTCACGCACCTGGCTCACCGAGCCCGGGGCGGCGGTCAGCGATTCGGTCCACAGCGTCTGCACGGAGTCGGCCACGATCAGCCGCGGCTTGGCCACGCTGGCATGCTGCAGGATCGCCTCGACCTGGGTTTCGGCCAATGCGTTGACGTTGTCCAGCGGGAGGTCCAGGCGCACCGCGCGGCCGGCCACCTGGGACAGCGACTCCTCACCGGTGATGTACAGCACCGGCAGGCTGGCGGCCATCTTCGCCACGGCCTGCAGCAGCAGGGTGGACTTGCCGATGCCGGGATCGCCACCCACCAGCACCACCGCACCTTCGACCAGGCCACCGCCGAGCACGCGGTCGAACTCGCCGATACCGGTACTCACCCGCAGGTGCTCGGTCTGCTGCACGTCCTTGAGCGCCATGATCTTGGGCGCATCCACTTTTCCGGCCCAGCCGGAGCGGCGCGACGCCGGGGATGACTTGGCGGGCGTGGCGCTTTCCAGCGTGATCTCGCTCAGCGTGTTCCAGACCCCGCACTCGGTGCACTGACCCTGCCACTTGCTGTATTCGGCGCCACATTCACTGCAGACGTAAGCGGTGAGTCGCTTGGCCATGTCTACTTCCGCTTCAGAATCGATGCGGCAGGATAGCCGAGCCGCGTCGCAGCAACCGAGACGCCCTGCGCCCCAGCCCCTCAAGAATCCGGCCACAGTGCCGATACTCCGGCGGGCCACTACCTTTTCCTTCAACTTTCCAGGCTTCTCCATGACCGGCACCTACAGCCAGAGTCTTGTCGTGTTCTCGCTGCTGGTTGCCATCCTCGCCTCTTACACCGCGCTGGACATGGCCGGCCGATTGGCCAGTACCCAGGGGCGGGTCGCCCGCTGGTGGCTGGCCGGCGGTGCCACCGCGATGGGCCTGGGCGTGTGGTCCATGCACTTCATCGGCATGCTGGCCTTCCACCTGCCGATCCCGGTGGGCTATGACCTGGCGATCACCCTGTACTCGCTGGCGGTCTCGGTCGGTGCCTCGGCCTATGCGCTGTGGCTGGTCTCGCGCGCGGAGCTGCCCTGGTCACGCCTGTGCGCCGGCGCGGTCCTGATGGGCCTCGGCATCGCCACCATGCACTATCTGGGCATGAGTGCCCTGCAGATGCAGCCGGGCATCGACTACAACCCGGTCTGGTTCGCCGCCTCCGTCCTGATCGCCATCGGCGCGGCCGGCGCGGCACTGTGGATCGCCTTCCGGCTGCGCCTGGAGCAGCGGCGACCCTTCCTGCTGCGCGGCCTGGCCTCGCTGGTGATGGGCCTGGCGATCGTCGGCATGCACTACACCGGCATGGCCGCGGCCAGCTTCCCCGAAGGCGCGGTCTGCGGTGCGGCGTTCGGCGAAGGCATCGATGCCAAATGGCTGGCCGTGCTGGTCATCGTCACCACCTTGGGCACGCTGGGCATCGCGCTGATCTCCTCGGTGTTCGATCGGCAGATGCGCACCCGTACCGGCCTGCTGGCTGACTCGCTGGCGCAGGCCAATGAAAAGCTGCTGCAGGCGGCCCTGCACGACCCACTGACCCAGTTGCCCAACCGCATGCTGCTGCAGGACCGCATCGAGCAGGCCATCGAGAAAGCGCGCCGCCGACAGTTCAGCTTCGCGGTGATGTTCTGCGATCTGGATGGCTTCAAGACGATCAACGATGCCTACGGCCATCAGCTCGGCGACAAGCTGCTGATCCAGGTCAGTGAACGGGTGTCGGCGCTGCTGCGCGCGCAGGACACCTTCGCCCGGCTGGGCGGGGATGAGTTCGTCATCGTGTTCCAGATCGACGACCCCGAAGACGCCGCCGTGGTCGCCGAACGGATCATCGCCTGCGTGGCCGAGCCGTTCGAGATCGATGCACTGGAACTGCAGGTCAGCGCCAGCCTGGGCATCGCGCTGTACCCGGCCGATGCCACCACCGAGCGCGACCTGATGGCCCACGCCGACGCCGCGATGTACCACACCAAGGATTCGGGCCGGAACGGCTATACCTTCTTCACCCAGTCGCTCAACGTCAGCGCGAACCGCCAGCTGAAACTGCTGCAGGAACTGCGCAAGGCGATCAGCCGCGATGAGCTGGTGCTGCACTACCAGCCCAAGTTCCAGGCCAATGGTGAATCCCTGATCGGCGCCGAAGCGCTGGTGCGCTGGCAGCACCCCGAGCTGGGGCTGCTCTCGCCCGACGCCTTCATCCCCATCGCCGAGCGCAGCGGGCTGATCCTTGCTCTGGGCGAGTGGGTGCTCGACCACGCCTGCCACCAGCTGCGACAGTGGCACGACGCCGGCCATCCCGACTGGACCATGGCGGTGAATCTGTCGCCGTTGCAGTTCGGTTCCAGCACGCTGCTTGATACGGTTGGCCGCACCCTGGATCGCCATGGCCTGGACCCGAAACGCCTCACGCTGGAAGTGACCGAAACCACGGCGATGAAGGACGTCGATGCCAGCCTGCTGATCCTGCACGGCCTGACCGCGATGGGCGTGAACATCTCCATCGACGATTTCGGCACCGGCTACTCCAGCCTGCTCTACCTCAAGCGCATGCCGGCCACCGAGCTGAAGATCGACCGTGCGTTCGTGCGTGATCTGGAAGACAACGCCGAAGATGCCGCCATCGTCTCGTCGATCATCGCGCTGGGCCGTTCGCTGCAGTTGCAGATCGTCGCCGAAGGGGTGGAGACCGCCGGCCAACGCCAGTACCTGAGTGACATGGGCTGCGATCAGCTGCAGGGGTATCACCTGGGCCGGCCGGTGGATGCGACGGAGTTCATGCGGTTGGCGAAAGCGGCGTAACGCGCGGCTTGGCGCCTCGGTTCCAGTAGCCGCGGCGGGACTCGGCTTCTCATACGGATGCGAGGGCGAACCAAACAGAAAGGCCGCCCGAGGGCGGCCTTTCTGCGTGTGGCAACGTCGCGAAGACGTCAGTGCATCATGTGCACGTTCATGTTGTGCATGACCCACAGCGAACCGGCAACGATGATGCCGATCACCACGACGGTGAAGGCCGCCGCGCTGACGTTCCAGCGCTGTTCCGACGAACGGTCCAGGTGCAGGAAGAACACCAAGTGCACCAGGATCTGCAGCACCGCCGCAACGACGATGATGACGCCGGTGGTGAAGCGCGGCAGGTCGCCATGCATGACCGCCCAGAACGGGATGATGGTCAGCACCGCGGCCAGCAGGAAGCCGATCAGGTAGGACTTGACGCTGCCGTGGCTTTCGCCGGCGGCACCGTGGCCATGATCGTGTGCGTGATTGTCATGTGCGGCCATTACAGCGCTCCATTCAGATAGACGACGGAGAACACGCCGATCCAGATCAGATCCAGGAAGTGCCAGAACAGGCTCAGGCACGCCATGCGGGTCTTGTTGGTCTGGGTCAGGCCGTTCTGCTTGATCTGGATGAACATGATCAGCAGCCACAGCAGACCCGCGGTCACGTGCAGACCGTGGGTACCGACCAGCGCGAAGAACGCCGACAGGAAGGCACTGTGGTCCGGACCGTAACCCTGGTGGATCAGGTGGTTGAACTCCCACACTTCCATGCACATGAAGCCGAAGCCCAGCAGCCAGGTCAGTGCAAGCCATGCGTACATCTGGCCCACCTTCTGCTTGTGCATGGCGATCATGCCCAGGCCGAAGGTCAGCGAGGAGACCAGCAGCAGCGTGGTTTCCCAGGCGACGAAGGACAGTTCGAACAGGTCCTTCGGGCCGGGGCCACCATCGGTGCCGCCGGACAGCACGATGTAGGTCGCAAACAGGGTGGCGAAGATGAGGCAATCGCTCATCAGGTACACCCAGAAACCGAAGACGGTATTGCCGCCGGTGTCGTGGTGTTCGTGGTCGTCATGGCCGTGGGCCGCCGCGTGCGCGGCGTGCCCAGGGTTCATGGTGTTGGGGATAGTGGTGCTCATGCCTTCAGCTCCGATTTCACCAGGCCCTGCGCCACCAGGTGGCGACGGTGCTCATTTTCGATCCGCTCCACTTCGGCGGCCGGCACGTAGTAATCCACGTCCTTGTCGAAGGTGCGCCAGATGAAGGTGCCGATCATGCCGACCAGACCCACGATGGCCAGCCACCAGATGTGCCAGATCATCGCAAAGCCGAACACCAGGCTGAAGGCGCCGATCACCACACCGGTGCCGGTGTTGCGCGGCATGTGGATGTCGGTGTACTTGGCCGGGCGTTCCCACGCCTCACCACGCTGCTTGCGCTCCCAGAACTCGTCCAGTTCGTTGACGCGCGGCAGCGAGCCGAAGTTGTAGAACGACGGCGGCGAAGAGGTTTCCCACTCCAGCGTACGGGCGTCCCACGGATCGCCGGTCAGGTCGGCGGTCTTCTTGCGGTCGCGGATCGACACGGCGATCTGGATCACCTGGCACAGGATGCCAGCGCCGATGATGAAGGCACCGCACATGGCGATGATCAGCAGCGGCTGGTATTCCAGGTTCGGGTAGCTCTGCATGCGGCGGGTCATGCCCATGAAGCCCAGGATGTACAGCGGCATGAACGCGACATAGAAGCCGATGAACCAGCACCAGAACGCGCGCTTGCCCCAGGTCTCATTGAGGCGGAAGCCGAACATCTTCGGCCACCAGTAGGTGATGCCGGCGAACATGCCGAACACCACGCCGCCGATGATGACGTTGTGGAAGTGGGCGATCAGGAACAGGCTGTTGTGCAGCACGAAATCGATGGCCGGGATCGCCAGCATCACGCCGGTCATGCCGCCGATGGTGAAGGTGACCATGAAGCCGATCGTCCACAGCACCGGGGTCGTGAACTGCACGCGACCGCGGAACATGGTGAACAGCCAGTTGAAGATCTTCACGCCGGTCGGGATCGAGATGATCATCGTCGTGATGCCGAAGAAGGCATTGACGTTGGCACCCGAGCCCATGGTGAAGAAGTGGTGCAGCCACACGATGAACGACAGCACGCCGATGCAGGCGGTGGCGTAGACCATGCCCTTGTAACCGAACAGCGCCTTGCGCGAGAAGGTCGCGATGACCTCGGAGAACACGCCGAAGGCCGGCAGGACCAGGATATAGACTTCCGGGTGACCCCAGATCCAGATCAGGTTGATGTACAGCATGGCGTTGCCGCCACCATCATTGGTGAAGAAGTGCGTGCCCAGGTAACGGTCCAGGGTCAGCAGCACCAAGGTGATGGTCAGCACCGGGAAGGCGGCGATGATCAGCACGTTGGTGACCAGCGCGGTCCAGGTGAACACCGGCATCTGCATCAGCTTCATGCCGGGGGTACGCATCTTCAGGATGGTGATGAAGAAGTTGATGCCGCTCAGCGTGGTGCCCAGGCCTGCTACCTGCAGGCCCCAGATGTAGTAATCGACACCTACCCCTGGGCTGTATTCCTTGCCTGACAACGGCGGGAAGGCCAGCCAGCCGGTCTGCGCGAACTCACCGACACCCAGCGAGATCATCACCAGGCCCGCGCCCGCCACGAACAGCCAGAAGCTGAGCGAGTTGACGAACGGGAAGGCGACGTCGCGTGCGCCGATCTGCAGCGGCACGACAACGTTCATCAGGCCGGTGATCAGCGGCATCGCCACGAAGAAGATCATGATCACGCCATGGGCGGTGAAGATCTGGTCGTAGTGATGGGGCGGCAGGATGCCCTCGTTGCCGCCGGCAGCCATTGCCTGCTGCACACGCATCATGATGGCGTCGGCGAAGCCGCGCAGCAGCATGACGAAGGCGACGACGAGGTACATCACGCCGATCTTCTTGTGGTCGACCGAAGTGAACCACTCTTTCCAGAGATAGCCCCACAGCTTGAACTTGGTGATCAGGGCCAGCACGAGCAGGCCACCGATCCCCGCGCCGATCAGCGTGGTGATGACGATCGGATCGTGTGGGATGTCGGCAAAGGTCAGTTTACCCAACGGATTCATGGTCATTCTCCCGAGCCGCCGTGACCGGCGTGACCGGCTGCGGCGTGCTCGTCTGAAGTGTGTGCGGCGTCCGCGGCAGCGGGCTGGTCGGCATGGACCGGCAGCTTGACGGCTTCGTCCTGGGCTCCGCTCATGGCGTTCATGTCATGGCCTTCATGGCTTTCGCCCTGGGCACCGTCATGCTTCATCGCCTTGTGGTCGTGCTTCATGCCGTAGTGCTGGTTGTCGCCCATGTGCTTGGCGATCACCCAGTCGAACAGGCCGGCTTCAGCGGTGCCGAAGTACGTCACCGGGTGCCAGTCGTGGTTCTTCTCGGCGACCAGCGCAGCGAAGGCGTTCTTGTCCAGGGTCGCGCGTTCGGCACGCACCTTGGTCAGCCACTGCTGGTACTCCGCCTCGGTCACCGAGTGCGCGGAGAAATGCATCTTGCTGAAGCCCGCGCCGCTGTAGTGCGAGGACATGCCCGGGAACTCGCCGGTCTCGTTGGCGATCAGGTGGAGTTTGGTCTCCATGGCCGTCATCGAGTAGATCATGCTGCCCAGGTGCGGGATGAAGAACGCATTCATCACCGAATCGGACGTGATCTTGAAGTTCAGCGGGGTATCGACCGGGAAGGTGATCTCGTTGACAGTGGCGATGTTCTCTTCGGGATAGATGAAGAGCCACTTCCAGTCCAGCGAGATGGCTTCGATCACCACCGGCTTCTTGTCCGAGTCGAGCGGGCGGTATGGATCCAGCGCGTGCGAGGACCGCCAGGTCAGCACGGCCAGCACCAGCACGATCATGCACGGGATCGACCAGACCACCACTTCGATGGCCGTGGAGTGCGACCACTTGGGCTCATAACGGGCCTTGGTATTGGTCGCACGGTACTTCCACGCGAAGGTGAGGGTCATGATGATGACCGGCACGACAACCAGCAGCATCAGCACGGTCGCCGTGATGAGCAGGGTCTTCTCGTCGTGGCCGATCTGGCCCTTCGGGTTGAGGATGGCCGAGTTGCAGCCCGTCAGGAACACGGACAACGCAAACAGCAGGCCCGGACGCAGGAAGCGTCCAAGGGGGTTCAACGGAATCATCGGTCGATCCAATTGCGTAGGGAATGCCAGTTCAAGCCCGCCTCCGTCCCAGCCAAAGCCGGTGGTGCCGGTCCAAGGGGACAGGCACGGAGGACGATCATGTCAGCCTTCTAATTTTAGGCCGTCATGCATCATTTAAGAAAGGCATTGACAATGATCCAGCGCAGGAAAGGCCTGTTTTGGGCTGCGACACGTTGTCGCAGTGCCGGGCAATGACCCGATTCGGCAACATTCCGGCGCTTGTATAGACATGAACGAGTCATCCGCGGCCCGTCCGAATCAGGCGGCCAGCACCTGATTCGGACAGGCCGCCCCAGTGGCGAAATCGGCCAGATTGCGCAGCGTGATCGCCGAGATCTCCTGCAGCGCCTCCACCGTGAAGAAGCCCTGGTGCCCGGTCACCAGCACATTGGGGAAGGTCATCAGCCGCTGGAATGCGTCATCGTCGATGATTTCGCCGGACCGGTCCTGGAAGAACAGCCCGCTCTCCTGCTCGTACACATCGATGGCCAGATGGCCGAGGCGGTGCGACTTCAGCGCGCGGATCACCGCATGGGTATCCACCAGCCCACCGCGCGAGGTATTGACCAGCATCGCCCCGGGTTTCATTGCGGCCAGCGAGACATCGTCGATCAGGTGATGGGTCTCCGGCGTCAGCGGGCAGTGCAGCGAAACGACGTCGGAACGGGCGAGCAGCTCATCCAGCGCTACCGATGCGCCGATGGAGACGAAGTCGGGCGATGGAAAGGGATCATGACCCAGCACGGTGCAGCCCATGCCGTCGAAGATGCGCGCCGTGGCCAGGCCGATCTTGCCGGTTCCCACGATCCCGACGGTTTTGCCATGCAGCGTGCGGCCCAGCAGGCCATCAAGCATGAAGTTGCCCTCGCGCACCCGGTTGTAGGCACGGTGGGTCCGGCGGTTGAGCGTCATCACCAGCGCCAGTGCGTGTTCGGCCACCGCCTCCGGCGAATACGCGGGCACGCGGGCCACGAACAGGCCCAGCTGTCCCGCCGCCGCCAGGTCGACATTATTGAAGCCGGCGCAGCGCAGCAGTACCGCGCGCACGCCCAGGGCCTGAAGCGCCTGCAGGACCGTGGCATCCAGCCGGTCATTCACGAACACGCAGACCGCCTCGCAGTCCTGCGCCAGCGCCGCGGTGTGCAGATCCAGCGCGGCATCGAAGTACAGAAACTCGAACAGCGGCCCTGCCCCGCGGCGCTGGTTGGCCTCATCGAGGAACTGCTGGTCGTACGGGCGGGCGCTGAATACTGCGATCTTCATGAGCGGGATCCCCGGGAGTTCGAGCCTGACGATACCGCAGTACACTCCGTCCAACTGCCTGGAGCCTGCCGTGTCCCTGACTGCCCGCCTTCTTCGCTGGACCGCCACGCCGATGGGCCGACGTGCCCTGTTCGCCCTCACTGCCGCCATCGTGACCCTGATGGCCTGCAATCCCCTGCTGGCGCCCCTGCTGCCCGTGGTGGATGCGCTGGGGCTGGATGTACTGGTCCTGCTGATGGGTGTGCAGGCGATGGCATGGCTACCGTGGGTGCGGCTGCATGCCGGCCGTATCGCCCGCGTCGCCGCCGGTTTGCTGATCGATGCGCTCACGGGTGCCATCGCCGGTTTCATCGGCGGCTATCTGCGGCAACTGGTGTTCGGCACGGGCGCGCGTTGGACCCTCGTGCGCCCGTGACCTAGTATGCGGCCCTTGCAAGACGCCATGGGTGGATGTGCGTGGAGAGTTTCGAGCGGTTCAATGGGCGCCGTAGCGGCGAAGGCAAAGCGGTCGCGATCCTGTCACACGGCTTTGGTACCGATCAGACCGCATGGAACGCGCTGCGCCCCTGGTTTGAAGCGCGCTTTGATGTGATCGCCTTCGATCTCGCCGGCTGCGGTCCGCAAGGTGCGCAGACCTACGATTTCGAACGGCATGGTTCGCTGTTCGGCTATGCCGACGATCTGATCGACATCCTGGACGAGCTGGACGTGCACAACTGCACATATATCGGCCACTCGATGAGCGGCATGATCGGCGCGGCCGCCGCCGTTGCGCGGCCGGACCTGTTTGAGCGTCTGGTCATCATCGGTGCGTCGCCGCGTTACCTCGACGACGATGGCTACACCGGCGGCTTCAGGCCGCAGGACCTGGAGCAGCTGTTCGAGAGCATGCGCGCCAACTATCAGGCCTGGATTGCCGGCTTCGCCCCGATGGTCGTAGGCGTTGACGACAGCGCGGTTGTCGCCGACTTCTCCAACACGCTGTTCCAGATGCGGCCGGACATCGCACTTAATACGTCGCGCACGATCTTCACCTCCGATCTGCGCAGCCTGGCTGCGCGGGTTTCCACGCCTGTGCATCTCATCCAGACCGCGCACGACATCGCCGTGCCGGTCGCGGTCGGCGAATGGCTGGCCAACGCGATCGACGGCGCTACGCTCGATGTGATCGATGCCTCGGGTCATCTCCCGCACATGACGGCGCCGGACGACGTCACGCGCATTCTCGAACGGCGGCTGGTCGGAACGGCGCTGTGACCACGTCCGACAGCGAAGCGCTCGCCGCGCTGTGTCAGTTTGCCCGCCTCGCCTCGCACGCCGACCTGGTCATGGCGATGGAGGTGGAAGACGGCGGCAGGGCGACCTGGGCTGCCGCAGCACCGGCACTGCCTTCATCGAGCTTCAACCTGGCCCGCAGCGGCCTGTTTGAGCACACCTGGGGCGATGAAGCCATCGACGCGGCGGGGTTCCGGCTGCCGACCGCGGTGATCCATGCGCTGGAGGGCCTGCCTGCCCGCCTGCTCTACGTGCCGGCCCCCTCGCACGGTGCGCCGCTCAGCGGCCTGCTGCTGCTCTGGCGAAACCCACTCGCGCCTGCCGGGCTGACCCGGCAGATGGAGCTGCTGGCAAAGAGCGTGGCACGGCTGTTGTCCGCACGCCGCGAGGCCGCCCGGCAGGTCATCGTGCGCAATCAGTTCCTCGATCTGTTCGACAGCGTGCCCGCCGGGATCGTCCTGATCGACGGCGACGGTGTCGGTGCTGCGGTCAACGAGCACGCCGCGGCCTTGCTGGGCTGCGCCGCAGGCAATCACCGCGCCGCGGATCTCGCCGGCCCGATGCGCACCCTGAGGCAGCGCTGCGACAACCACGCCGAACTGGCGCTGGCCTACAGCGCCCAGATGAACAACGATCAGTTCGCCGCGACGCTGAACTGGATACTGGGCGAACGGACCTTCGAGGTGGATACCCACCCGGTGCGCGGCAACGGGGCGCACGGGCGCATCTGGCTGTTCACCGACGTCACTGCCGATCTGCTGATGGCCGCCGAACTGCGCCGCCTCGCCTCCTCCGATCCGTTGACCGGTGTTCCCAATCGTCGGCACTTCGAGGAATGCTCGGTACAGATCATCGCTGCCCGCGAAGCGAACGGCCGCGCCGTGGCGGTACTCATGGTGGACGTGGATCACTTCAAGAAGATCAACGATACCTACGGCCATCCCGCCGGCGATGAAGTCCTCAAGGTCGTGGCCAGGCGCTGCCGGGACGCCCTTCGCGAGCGCGACCTGTTTGCCCGCTTCGGCGGCGAGGAGTTCATTGCCCTGCTGGCTGCGTCCGCCGTGGATGAGATTCCTGCCGCCGCCGAGCGACTGCGCAGTGCGGTCGCCGCTGAACCCATCCTCGTGGGCAGCGACCGGATCTCCGTCTCCGTCAGCGTCGGCGGGGCGATCGGCGAGGCGCTGCCGGGTGGCGACCAGAGACTGCTGGAAGACCTGATCGCCCGGGCAGACGAGGCGCTGTACGAGGCCAAGACCAGCGGGCGGAACCGGGTCCGGATGGCGGCGCTGCAGCCGGAGCCAGTCGACCACTGAGTCGCCCTGGCGGCACTTGTCCGCGCCAACCTAACACTGTTAGATTCGCCACCTAACATCGTTAGGCCACCCCCACAGTGCGTCAACCCATCGCGCGGGAGAACATCGTCGAGGCAGCCTTCCGGATCCTTGACGAGGATGGCCTGGAAGGCATCACGCTGCGCAAAGTGGCCTGCTCGCTGGGCATCCGCGCGCCGTCGCTGTACTGGCACTTCAAGAGCAAGCAGGCGCTGATCGACGCCATGGCCGACGCCATGATCTGCGACGTCGCCCGTGCGTTTCCCGCCGGGCAGCCGTGGCGGCAGACCCTGCTGCAGATCGGGCGCGAGTTCCGGCTGGCGTTCAAGGCCCGCCGCGACGGTGCTCGCGTGTATGCCGGCACCTTCCTGGCCACCGAGAACGTGCTGCGGGTGGGTGAGGCCAGCATCGCCGCGCTGATGGGCGCCGGCGCGCCGGCACGCTTTGCGGCGACCGCGGCGATGGACCTGGTGTACTACACGATGGGCTTCGTCATCGAAGAACAATCCTGGCCCGGTGACGGCAGCATGGAGGCGCTCGGTGAGGCCTTCATGGCACTGGCCGAGGCGCGTTTCCCCCATTGCTGGCAGGCCCGTGAGGTATGGAGCGAAGTCGATTTCGACGCGCGCTTCGAGCAGGGGCTGGGCCTGATGCTGGATGGCATCGAGCTGCATCTGTCCCGCGACGCCTGATTCCCCCCTCCTTCTTTTTCCCGCTGTTCCGACCCGGAAAGCCCCTCAATGCGTGCACCCTCCTTCCGCAGTTTCTCCCTGATCCTGGTTGCTGCGCTGCTGTCCGCGTGTGGCGGCAAGGACGACAAGGCCTCGGCCGACGCCGCTGCTGCCAGCTCTGCGCTGCCGGTGTCGCTGGCGCCCGCGCAGCAGCAGACCATGGCGCGCACGGTGCTGGTCTCCGGGCCGGTGACCGCCTACGAGGAAATGCAGCTGGGCGTCGAGATCAGCGGCCAGCGGGTGACCGCCTTGCTGGTGGATGTGGGGCAATGGGTCAAGCAGGGCCAGGTGCTGCTGCAGGTGGACCATCGCACCCTGGACAGCGAGCTGGCGCAGGCAGGTGCCTCGTTGCGGCAGGCGCAGGCCTCGCAGGAACTGGCCCGCATGAACTACGAACGCAGCGCCAAGCTTGCCGCCCAGCAGCTGATCAGCGAAAGCAGCCTGGATGAGCTGCGCGCCTCACGCATCAATGCCGAAGCGCAGACCGCCACCGCACGTGCCGCGCGTGACGCGGCCAAGCTGCGCCGCGACTTCGCCGACCTGCGCGCACCGGCCGACGGCCTGATTTCCAAACGCCTGGTGCAGCCGGGCCAGGTGGTCTCCGCCGGTACCGAGCTGCTGCGCCTGATCCGCGATGGCCGCCTGGAGTGGCGTGCGGAGCTGCCGGAGAACCAGCTGGCGGATGTCGCCGTCGGCAATACCGTGGAACTGCCGTACGCTGGCCAGGTGGTCAACGGCCGCATCCGCGCGGTCACCCCGGGTGTCGATGGGCAGACCCGCACCGGCACCATCTACGCCGACCTGCCCACGCCCGGCCCGCTGAAGCAGGGCATCTATGTGGATGGCCGCATCGTCACCGGCGACGGCCAGGTGCTGACCATCCCGACCGCGGCGATCGTGCAGCGCGACGGCCACAACTACGTGTTCACCGTGAACGACAAGCAGCAGGCCACCCGCCACCGGGTCAGCACCGGCCAGGCCGTCAAGGGCCGTACCGCGATCCTTGAAGGATTGAAGGCGGGCGACCAGGTGGTGGTGGATGGCGCCGGCTTCCTCGGTGAGGGCGACCGCGTGCGCGTGGTGGCCGATGCCAAGGCCGCGGCCCGATGAACATCTCCGCCTGGGCGATCAACCGCCCCCTGCCCGCGCTGTTGATCTTCTTCGTGCTGTGCGTGGCCGGCCTGTGGGGGTTCCATCAGCTGCCGGTGGCGCGCTTCCCCGACATCGCCTTCCCGATGACCACCGTCACCGTCACCCAGCCGGGTGCCTCGCCCAGCCAGCTGGAGGCCGAGGTGACGCGCAAGGTCGAGGACTCGGTGGCGACCGTCAACAACGTCAAGCGCGTGATGTCCTCGGTCAGCGAAGGCGTCAGCACCACCACCATCGAATTCCAGCTCGAGGCCGATCTGGCCACCGCGCTGGATGACACCCGCGACGCGGTCACCCGCATCCGTACCGACCTGCCGCAGGACATCCAGGAACCGGTGATCTCCAAGGTCGATATCGGCGGCTCGCTGATGACCTACGCGCTGGTCGCTCCGCACATGACCACCGATGAGGCCAGCTGGTTCGTCGACCGTGATATCTCGCGAGCGATGTACGGCGTACCCGGTGTCGCGCGCGTCACCCGCGTGGGCGGCGTGCAGCGCCAGGTGCGGGTGGACCTGGATCCCAATGCCCTGATCGCGATGGGCATCACCGCCGGCGATGTCTCCCAGCAGCTGGCTCGCATCCAGGTCGAGCGTGCCGGCGGCAAGACCGAGGTCGAAGGCGCGCAGCAGACCATCCGCACGCTGGGCACCGTCGGTGACGCGCAGGCGCTGCGCGACTACTCCATCGCCCTGCCGGACGGCCGCGCGGTGCGGCTCTCCACGCTGGCCACGGTGACCGACGGCGCTGCCGACCCGACCGAGGCCGCTCTGCTGGACGGCAAGGGCGTGGTGGCCTTCTCGATGTCGCGCACGCGCGGCTCCAGCGAGGTCAAGGTGGAGGCCGGCGTGCATGACGCGCTGGACAAGATCAAGGCCGAGCATCCGGGCATCGACTTCCGCCTGGTCACCACGGCGATCGACGAGACCCACCGCTCCTACGATTCCTCGATGACCATGCTCTGGGAAGGCGCGCTGTTGGCGCTGCTGGTGGTGTGGCTGTTCCTGCGCGACTGGCGCGCGACCTGGGTGTCGGCACTCGCGTTGCCGCTGTCGATCATTCCGACGTTCGCGGTGATGTACTTCTTCGGTTTCACTCTCAACATCATCACCCTGCTGGCGCTGTCGGTGGTGGTGGGCATCCTGGTGGACGATGCGATCGTGGAGATCGAGAACATCGTGCGCCACCTGCGCATGGGCAAGCCGCCATTGGAAGCCGCACGCGAGGCCGCCGGCGAGATCGGCAACGCGGTGATCGCCACCTCGCTGACCCTGGCGGCGGTGTTCGTGCCGGTCGCCTTCATGCCCGGCATTGCCGGCAAGTTCTTCCGCGAATTCGGCTGGACCGCCGCCACCGCCGTGCTGTTCTCGCTGCTGGTCGCCCGCCTGCTCACCCCGATGATGGCCGCGTACCTGCTCAAGCCGCATGGCGAGGAGAAACCGGAATCCAGGCTGATGACGTGGTACCTGGGCTGGGTGGACGCCGCACTGCGCTATCGCGGCCGCACCCTGTGGCTGGCCACCGGGTTGTTCGTCGCGTCGCTGGCGCTGGTGCCGTTCATTCCGGCCACCTTCATCCCGCAGTCCGATCTTGGCCGCAGCAACCTCAATCTCGAACTGCCGCCGGGCACCCGCCTGCAGGAGACCGTGGCCGTCGCCGAGCACGCGCGCGCACTGCTCAAGGACATGCCCGAACTCAAGCAGGTCTATACCGCGGTCGGCAGCGTGCTCGACCTGGGCGACCCGGGTGCGACCGGCGTGGGTGAGCCGCGCAAGGCGACCCTGGTGCTCGACTGGGGCAGCGCCGACGGACGCGACCGCGACCAGCGCGTGCTGGAACGTGAGGCGCGCGAGCGCCTGGCCGATCTGCCCGGCGTGCGCGTCAGCTATGTCAGCTCCGAGCCTGGCAACCTGCTGCAGCTGGTGCTCTCCGGCGACGACCCGCAGCGCCTGCAGGACGCCGCCACCGCACTGGAACGCGACCTGCGCGGCATCCAGGGATTGGGCAGCGTAACCTCCACCGCCTCACTGCTGCGCCCGGAACTCCAGATCGTGCCGAACCCCGCCCGCGCCGCGGACCTGGGCGTCGCGACCGCCGATATCGCCGAGGCCGCCCGCATCGCCACGGCTGGCGATTACGAGCAGCGCCTGGCCAAGCTCAACCTGCCCGACCGGCAGGTGCCGATCCGGGTTGGCTTTGCCGAAGCCACGCTGGCCAATCCGGGTTTGATCAGCCAGCTGCGCGTGCCCGGCCGCAATGGTCCAGTGCCGCTGGCGGCTGTCGCCGATATCCAGCAAGGCAGCGGTCCCTCGCAGATCTCGCGCTACCAGCGCCAGCGCAACGTGACGCTCACCGCCGAACTCAACGGTCGCCCGCTGGGCGATGTGATGACCGAAGTGCAGGCGCTGCCGGGCGTCAAACAGCTGCCGCCGGGCGTGACCTTCCTCAACACCGGCGATGCGGAAGTGTTCGTCGAGCTGTTCATCGGCTTCATGCTGGCGATGGCCGCCGGACTGATCTGCATTTACATGGTGCTGTTGCTGCTGTTCAACCACGCGCTGATGCCAGTCACCATCCTCGCGGCGGTGCCACTGTCGGCCGGCGGTGCGTTTGGTGCGCTGCTGATCACCCAGAACATGCTTTCGCTGCCGGCGCTGATCGGCCTGCTGATGCTGATCGGCATCGCCACCAAGAATTCCATCCTGCTGGTGGACTACGCGGTGATGGCCGAAGACGAGCACGGCATGAGCCAGCACGACGCGCTGATCGATGCCTGCCGCAAGCGTGCACAGCCGATCATCATGACCACCCTGGCGATGGGCGCGGGCATGATGCCGATCGCGCTGGGCTTTGCCGGGGATTCCAGCTTCCGTGCACCGATGGCGATTGCCGTGATCGGTGGCTTGATCACCTCTACACTGCTGAGCCTGATCGTGATTCCGGCAGCCTTCACCGTGGTGGATGATGCGGGGGATTGGCTGTCGCGGAAGTTCCGGCGGCGGTCGTCGCATCCGGCACACCCGGCAGGCTGATCGCCTCGAACGCCACAAACAAAAAGCCCCGGCCAAGGCCGGGGCTTTTTGCTGTATCTGGTGCCGGAAATAGGAATCGAACCTACGACCTACGCATTACGAATCGCTGCGCGCGCAGTTTGCCATGATTTGGTATCAGATGGCCTAAGTGCGCTTACAGCAAGGGAAAACCGCGACCTAATGAGGCTTCAGGGGCACTTACGGCGCGTCTGAACACGGCACCTTGTGGTGCGAAACCGTGTCCGTGCCGTGGCCCCGCCACCCACGGAGCCAGCATGAAGTCGAAGATCACCCAGTCCCTCGTCGAGAGGGCACCCCGGCCCGAACCGGGCAAGTCGGCCCTGTACGCCGACACCGAGATGAGGGGGTTCTATCTCATCGTCACCGCCACCAAGCGCAGCTTCTACGTCCAGTCCCTAGTCAACGGCCGCCAGGTCAGGACGAAGCTGGGCGACCACCCGGCGATGGACGCCAAGCAGGCCCGCGATGCCGCCCGGCAGACGCTGGTCGGCATGCGCGGCGGGGTCAACCCGAACGAGGAGCGCCGCCGGGCGCGTGCGCGCGGGATCACCCTGCGCGAGGCGCTCGACCTCCACCTGGCGGCAAAGCCGCTGTCCCCGAGGACCAAGGACGACTACCGCTACAACTGCGAGCAGTACCTGTCCGACTGGCTCGACCGCCCGCTGGCCGAACTCGGCGCGGACCGCTCGGGCGTGCGCGACAGGCACCGCAGGATCACCGAGCGGCACGGCGCGCCCTCGGCGGACAACGCCTTCCGCATCTTCAGGGCCGTGTACAACCGGGGCCTGCGCGAGCACCCGGACCTGCCGCCGAACCCCTGCGGGAACGTGGACTACCACGGGCTGCGGCGGCGCAAGGTGGACGCGCCGACGGACAGGCTCAGGGCTTGGGGCAAGGCGGTGCTCGGCCTCCACCCGGTGCGGCGCGACCTGCACCTGTTCATGGTGCTCACCGGCATGCGGCGCACGTCTGCCTGCGAGGCCCGCGCCTCGGACCTGGACCTCGCCTCCGGGCGCCTGCACGTGCCCAAGCCCAAGGGTGGATCGACCCGAGCGTTCGACCTGCCGCTGTCGGGGCCGCTCGCCGACCTGCTCGGCCACCGCGTCGAAGCGAACCCGCGACTCCACCGGAAGACGCCGTGGCTGTTCCCCGCCGAGTCGAAGTCGGGTCACGTCGCCGAGGTCGCGCAGCACGAGCTGGACGGCCTGACGGGGCACGCCCTGCGGCATACGTTCGCCACGCTGGCCGTGCAGGCGGGCGTCCCGCTGCTTGAGCTGAAGTACCTGCTCAACCACGCGGCGAGCAACGTCACGATGGGCTACATCCACGTCGGCCCCGAGCACCTGCGCAAGCACCAGGAGGCGGCGTCGCGCTACATCCTCGAACAGCTCGGCCTTGAATGGACGGAAGGCGAGTGGCCTCCTCGCCTCGCAAGCACGCGCGCTGGTGCGTTGTAAATAAACGTTCCTCGGAAATGTCGGGAAGGCGGCAGGTCCAGCATTCGTTTACATACGGCGTCGAAAAGTGTGCTTAGCATTCCTCACCAGCTGGTCGCCGATCAGTGACAACCAACTGGGAAAAATGCACATGAGCCAGAACCGAAACATCGAAACGAACACCAAGGCCGTGGCTGGTATCTATGAGTTCGCTCGCTACCAATTGTTTGCGGTCGCGATCGATCTTGCACCGTCGGAAACCGGCGGCTCCACGGAGCGCCTCGTCTCGGCCTGGAAGCTGATGCCGACGAGTATCCTCAGTGATAGAGACCATGACAACGACGAGGGCTGGGTACTCCTCGAGGCGGTGAAGAAGGACCTCGACGAGGCGACTGCCCTGCGCGGGTTCGGCGCGGACGTACTCGACTGCCACGCGGAGTACGACTGGTACCGTTACTACATCGATTTGGCGGACGTCTACGGCGCAGAGGACTGGCCGAAGGCCGCCCTCACCGACTACCTGCGTGGGTTCGAGGGCATGCACGAACTCCACGCGCGCACGACGGCGGCCCTCGTGTGGGAGAAGGCGAAGCACCTCTACAACGCCCGGAAGGCCGATGACCCCGAGGCTCAAGTCCCCGTTATGACGCCCGAGGAAGCGGCCGCCTGATCCACCATCGGAGCGCGACGCACCACAAGTCGATGAAATGAAAGGGCCACCGAGACGGTGGCCCTTTCTCTTGCACGGCGGGAGAACGGCGTCAGCCGTCGGAGGGCGCGGGCTCGACCACCCGCACGGTGCGCAGGGCCTCGGCCGACTGCTCCTCGTCCATGTCGGCCGGATGATGCTTCTGACGCGGCGGCACCTCGACTCCCTTCTTGCGCATGCCGTTGGCGTACCAGCGCACCGACTTGGCGGTGGCGGCAGCGCCCTCGATCTGCGCGTTGACCATCTCGGCGATGAGCGCGTGCGGGTGGCCCGCCGGGTCCATCAGGATCGCGCGTGCGAGCGCGCCGATACCCTTGCCTCGGGGCTTCTTCTCGGTGGCCTCGGGCGCCTCGGCAGCATCGGACTTCGGCTCTGCGCGCTCCCCGGCCGCCTCGGGCTTCTTCGGCCGCCCGGACGAGTTCAGGTCGATGTTCTTGTCGGTCGCGATCTGCTCGATACGCGCCACGAGCTTCGATCGCGTTGCGAAGGTCTTGGGTCCCGCGGGCTTGTCGGCGATGCGATTGTGCAGCGCGAGCAGTTCCTTGCTAGGCATGTCTTCCAGTTTCATGGCGTTCTCCTACGTGTGGGTGGACACATAGGCATTAGGTCGCGATACGCTGGGTTCGGGCGGGGCGCCCCCCCCCCCCCACGCGAGGGGGAGTGGGGGGCGGCGCTGGGGGGGTGCACACATAGGCATTAGCTCGCCATCCGCGGGGTTCGGGAGCCCCCCCCCCCCCCCCCCCAACGGATCTTCTTCTAGTACGAGGACAGAATGAAAAAGCAGGCCAGAATGCTGCTAGACAAGGGCATAGATTCCTTGGTGCTTGCAGTCGAGCACTTCAACAGGCCTTGGGACAGGGGCAGGAAGGAGGCAGTCCTGATCCTCCTCGATCGGAGTTTCGAGCTGATCCTCAAGGCGGCCATCATCCACAAGGGCGGTAAGATCAGAGAGGCCTACGAGCGAGAGACGATTGGCTTCGAGAAGTGCGTGCGCAAGTGCCTTGACGACGCCGATGTGAAGTTTCTCAGCGTGGACGAGGGCCTAACCGTCCAGATCATCAACAGCCTCCGCGACGCTGCTCAGCACGACGTGGTCGAGCTCTCCGAACAGGAGCTATACCTGCACGCTCAGGCAGGTGTAACTCTCTTCCGCGACATTCTCAGCAGAGTTTTCGACGAGAAACTCAGCGACCACGTTCCGGAACGAGTTTTGCCCGTTTCGCCCAACCCACCGCCCGACCTGCACACGATGATCGAGACCGATTTCGAGAAAATCATCCAGCAGCTCCAGCCCTACTCACGCGACCAGGTTGAGGCGAAGGCGAAGCTCAAAGCTCTCGCCATTGTTGAGTCCTCGCTGTCCGGCGTACGCTCGCAACCGAGCGAGCTCGAAGTGAACGCTTTGGCGCGCAAGGTGAAGGAGGGCAAGACTTGGCAGGAGCTGTTTCCCGGCATCTCAACTCTTCGAGTTTCAGCTGAGGGCGAGGGAATAAACGTAGCAATCCGCATCACCCGGAAGGACGGCGATGCCGTACACATCGTTCCAGAAGGCACTCCTGGAGCAACGGTCCTAGCGGTGAGGAAGGTCGATCAACTTGGCTTCTACTCACTGGGGCTACATGCAGTCGCCGAGAAGGTCAGCCTCTCGCCACCCAAGACCCTTGCCGTTGTTAAGGAGTTGAAGCTTCAAGAGTCGGATGACTACTTCAAGGACTTCAAGGTCGATTCCCAGCGATTCAAGCGGTACTCGGCCAAGGCCGTTGAGAAGATCAAGGAGGAGCTTCCGAAGCTGGATATGGATGCCGTCTGGGAAAGGCAAAAACCCATAGGTAGACGGGGCCATTAAGGCACTCTCCAATTAGACATTGGCTCGTCTTTTCACCTAATGTCATAGAAAAAGAAGGGGATGCCCTCAGGACATCCCCCTCGAAACACGGCCGGGCCACCCGTTGCCCTCTGCGCACCTAACCAACCCGGCCGGGTTTGCCCGGTCAGGCTGAGCAGAGCGCGAGGTGCGCCTGGTGGTAGCCAAGTCGGTCGGCCCGGCGCTTCGTGGCCCGGTCCACGTACAGGTCCAGCGCGCGGCAGTAAGGCATGCCCGCCAGGCGCGCCGCGTCGTCGAAGTAGTCGGAGTACGGGCGGACGCCCGCGGCCTCGGCCCGCTCGGCCAGGGACGCGAGGAGGTCTCGGCCGGTGCGCAGGGCGGTGACCATGCCGGCGATTGCGATCGCCACCGGGTGGTCCGCCGAGTAGTGGGCCAGCTTATTCATCGCCGCCCCCGATCAGATCGTGGTCGATGTCCCGCTCGCGCATCGCGAGCTGGATCGAGCTGATGGGGTTGGCCTTGCCGGCGTTCCAGGCGCGGATGGTGACCAGGATGCCCTGGAGCCTCGCGTCGCCCAGCTTCACGTACTCCTGGACCTTCAGGAACTCGTCCATGCGCATGGCGGTGGCCAGCTCGACGGGGCCGACCGGGCGGTCCTTGGACGGCATGCGGTCGATCAGGGACAGCACGGCCGAGGCCAGGGCCAGGTTGCGCGTGCCGACGGCGACCTGGGCCATGTGGCCGAGCTCTGCGGGGCCGGCGTGCTGGAGCTGCTGGAGGTACTCGGTGCGCTTGGGGTCGCCCAGGGCCGCGCGGGCCAGGACCTTCGCCGGGGAGTCGTAGAACGGCTTCTGCGCGATGAGCTGCGCGTGCGGGGCGCCCGCCTGCTTGAGCAGCGCGTCCAGCTCGGCCTTGCTGTTGTCCCTGATCTGGCGGACGGCCGCGAGGGTCTCGTTCTGCGCGAAGCGCGCGAGCTCGCCGGCGCCGACGCCCGGCGCGTTCTTCCAGCGCGAGGCAATCTCGTTCTTCTTGGCGGCGACGTCCTTGTTGAGGCGCTCGATGGCCTTGAGGACGCGGGTGTGGATGGCGTCCAGGTTGGACGCGAGCTCGCCGATCTGCTGCGGGCTGAGTAGCTGGGTGTCGCTGAGGGTGATCTTCATGGCTCGTGTGCTCCGGTGGGTTGTGGTCCTCCGGTCGCCTGTCACGAGCGCGTCCCCAGCCGCGGGGTGGTCTGCGCGCCAATGCGCTGACCGGATGCGTTCAATGTGTCGGGGAGCGCGGGCGACGAACGCCATCGTTCTCCGGGCGTGTTTCCCTCGGTGCTGCCACCGTCGCGGCGGCATGCGGTTCATGGGCTTGGGCCCGCCCCGCCCTCCGACGGGTAGTCAGTCGTCCTCGGAGGGGCGCGCCCCGGTGGGCATCCCGCCTGCGCCGCCGCAGTCCAGGCACATGCGGGCGCGGGCCACGTCCTCGGAGAAGTGGGAACGCCCGCAGCACAGGCAGCGGAGCCAGCCGACCCGGCGCACGACCCTGGGCGGGTCATAGTTGGGGTCCATCACGGGGGCGCGTCGCGCGCCGCCGTCGTTCGGCCAGCGCGCGGGCTCGATGAGCTCCCTGGCGATCCGCACCTCGGCGGGGTCGTGCACCGCCCGCCTGCCCGGCGTCGCGCCGAGCCAGCGGTAGTTGGCGACGCCGGGGCTGTGGCAGCGGCGGACCAAGGTGTTGGAGCTGACGCCGAGCGCCTGGGCCGCCGACCTGGCGGAGGGGTATCGCACGCCCTCCACCTCGACGGCGACCGCGTGCCCGTTAGTGCCCCCTGTTGACGCTGCCATGCTCGCGCCTGTCCTCGTACTCCAGCGACATGCGCTCCCACTCCGCGGCGTCGATGCGCGGCACCGGGCCGATGCAGGTCATCTCGCAACTGCGGGCAAGGGCATCGCGCCCGCCCATCGCCGCGACCGCCTCGGGCGCCGCGCCCTCGATCGCGCCCAACATGACCTCGATCTGCTCCGCCTTGGCCAGGGCCTCGGCGACGCTCAGCCTGTCACTCATCGTCGTGCTCCTCGTCGTGCGGCCGCGCCGCGTTGTACTTGGAGAGCAGCGCCACGAGCTGGGCGCGCTCGTCGGCGGGCATCGCCAGCAGGGCGTCGGCCGACAGCCCCGTGTCCTCGACCTTGACGCGCAGCCTGTCCGCCATCTGCTCGCCGTAGCGGAACTTCAGGAGGACCTCCAGGAGCCTGTCGCTGTGCTTGCGCACCGTGAGCGGCCGCTCCTCGCCGCTCTGCGGGTCCCTCACCGTGGCGAGCCTGCCGCCGTGGACCACTGGCTCCTCGTACCCGAGCGCCGCGCGCCTGTACGCCTCGTCCAGCAGCGCGTCCAAGGCGACCTCGATGGCCTTCTCCCAGCGCGTGCGGAACTCGATGTCGTTGGCCTTGTGGTAGAAGGCCGTCTGCCTGCTGATGCCCGCCGCGGCCGCGGCCTGCTTGGGCGAGCACGTGTCCTCCAGGACCTGGAAGAACACCTCGCGCCGCTCGGGCGTGAACGAGTTGGGGGTGGACTGCACGGCCGCCGTCTCCATGAAAAGTGGCTTACGGCGTGATCGTGTCGTGCTTACGCGCGCAGGCACGCCATCGTTCAAGCAGTCGGCTCAAGGACTTGGACGGCCCCGACCCTCTGATGTGCGATCAGGCGGCGCGCTCGGCCAGGGTCGGCGGGAGCTTCTCCTCGCGCGCGAGGGACAGGAAGCACGCGGTCGGAGGGACGATCCGGCCGCGTTCCCCGCATCGGCCTCCACGCTGCCGCGCTCGGCCAGGCTCAGTCCGCGCCGACACCCGCATTCGTCTCGCCGCACGAGTTTCTGAAGGGCAACTCGGAAGCTGTGCGCGAAGCTGTGCGTTGTTTTTTCTTTGTTTTACTTAGCTTTATTGATCTTTGAACAACTTGCACAGCATGCACAGCATGCACAGCATGCACAGCATGCACAGCTTATTTCGCACCGACGACGAATCGAAAGTCGCCCCGCAACAGAGTGGCGTGTCGGCGGGGTCAGGGTGGCGCCGAAAATCCTAAAACGATTTCGGAGCCGAAAATCTTGTGCATGTCGTGCACCGAGTCCCAAGCGCATGATCCGCAAGCCGAATCGAGCAAAAAGAAGCCGTGCGACACGTCGAGCGTCGCACGGCGTCGAAGCTGTGCTCCCTCAGCCCCAGAGCTGCGAGGGCTCAGCGCCCACTATCTCGGCGAACGTGGCGCGCGCCTGGTCGAGCGCGGGGACCACGTACACCCACTGCCCCTTGCGGGTGCCGCTCCTGATCTGCCGCTTCGACACGCCCACCTTGGGGAGCAGCACCTTCGCCAGGCCGGGCAGCGGCCTTGGGTGCCTGGTGCGGTTGCGTGCGAAAGCCAGGTAGCTGTCGTACAGGTCGGCCTTGTCGAGCACGACCTCGCCGGCCTGCCAGTCCCTCTCCTCGTCGTAGCCCGGCAGCTCGGCTTCGTACAGTAGCGAGTACCACCAGGAGAACTCGGCATCCATGCCGCGCAGCTTCTGCTCGGCGAGCGCGCCGTTCTGCGGGATGTCGTTTCGCGGGTGCCAGCCCCGGATGTCGCGCGCGAGCATGTCGTGCAGGAAGGCGGCGCGGCCCCCGTTGTCGAGCTGGCGGTTAAGCGCGCGGAAGAACTCGTGGTCGTCCTTGCGGGAGTCGTTCACCTCGAACACCGCGATGCGCCGCTCGCCGTCCAGGCCCGCGGGCACGACCCAGTCGGAGTTGGAGGCCATGACGATGTGGATCAGGTTCTTCCCCATCACCGCATCGCGCCCCTTGCCCTCGTAGGCGACCGTCGGCTCCGTCACCAGAGCCTTGAGCTTCGCCTCGCCGGACTTGTCGCCCGCCCAGAACGCCTCGTCGGCGAACAGGCAGATGCAGTTCTGGAGGTGCGAGTTGAAGCGCCCCGTGATGTGCTCCGGCGAGCTGATGTGCAGGCCGTGTGCCCCGGCGATGTGCTGTAGGACGCGGCCCAGCGTGCCCTTGCCCGTGCCCTTCGCGCCCCTGAACGCGATAGCCACCTCGGCGGCCTCGGACGGACGCTGGAACATGGCGGCCATCCAGTTCAGCACGTAGCGGTAGCTCTGCGGGTCGCCGTCGGTCAGCACCTCGCGGATGAGGCGGTCCAGCAGCGACCAGTCGCCCGGCGCCGGATCGACCGACCAGCCGCGCCACAGGTTCAGCCACCCTGCGTGGTCGCCCGAGGGGTCGAAGATGACGCCCTTGTACTGGCGCCGCTGCGGGTGCTTCAGCCAGAACTGCGCCCGCGTCGTCGGCCTGTCGTTGACCTGCTCGACGAAGCTGTTGCAGTAGAGGTTCTGGAAGTCCTCCTTGGTGGAGCGCTGGTAGAAGTGCCTGCCGAGCACCGGGTCGAACTCCTCGGTAAAGACGCGGAACTTGCCGTTCTCCATGACGACGCAGTGCTGGGCGTTCATCTCCTCCAGGACGGCGGCCTTTCCCTCAAGCTTCGGCGGCTCGCGCAGCGCGGCGTCGTCCACTCCGCAACCCAGGTCCTCGGCGTCCTCCCACGCGTCAAAGTCGTCGGCTGCGTCGACGCGCGCGACGTGCCCTCCCACCTCCTGCACGAACTTGTGCAGCAGCTTAACCGTGATGGGCCTTCCGCCCTTGCCTGCGGTGGCGTGCAGCGAGTCCCAGCGCCTGCCGATGACCCAGGCGTCGTCGCGGTACTTCGGGTCCTGCGTGCTCCAGTCGATGAACTCCTGACGCCCCTCGCCTGCGGTGGCGTGGTGGCAGGCCATCATCAGGTCGCGCCACTTGTCGTGCTCGGCGAACGCCTCTGGGTCGAGCTGGTCCAGCGTCTCGGCCAGCATCTCCGGCGTGAGCTCTCCGAAGCCCGCCGCCTCGCCGTGGGCGCGCGTCGGCCTGCGGATGAGGCGCAGCAGCGCGTCCGGCACGGGCGGCGCCTCCTCGGGGAACGGCGCGAGGTCGTCCCACTCGTATCGCCGGCCGTTCGGGTGCACGGAGCCGGGGGCGACGACCTGGCGGCCGTGGCTCTTGAACTCCACGCCGGGGTAGGTCTCCAGGCTGTCGAGGAGCTGGACGTCGGCCGGCTTTCGGAAGTAGTAGTGGTGCCCGCCCGATCCGGTGACGACGTGCGGGCACGCCGACAGGTCGAGCATCGCGTCGCGCGCCAGCTCGGCCAGCGGGTCGCGTCCGGCGGCGTTGTCGGGGTCGTCCTTCCCTCCGAAGTTGCGCGGGTCCACGTCGAGCACCATCCACGTCGGCGGCAGGCGCACTCCCACGTTGCGGCCGTCGCGGCGCGCCTGCTCCACCACCTCGCGGCTGTCGTAGTCGCGGGACTGCCACGCGCCGTCGATCGGCGACTTGCCGCGGGCGCGGCCCTTGGCGTCTCTCGCGTCCCAGCGGTGCAGCGGGATCAGCGGCAGGCCCGCGCGGATCAGGCCCTCGGCATCGATCGATGGCGTCCTGCGGGAGTTGGCGGCGGCATGATTGACTTGCTGTTCAGGCTTGCGCCCGCACTCCTCGGGCATCTCCTTGCACCCACGGTCTTGTCCGCCGTGGGCGTTTTCTTTTGCGGACATGGCTCAACCCTCCATCTTTGGACGGCCGATGCCGGTACACAGCGAGTCGGCGTAGGCGCGCAGGGCGCCCACGCGGTAGCGGACGGTCTTAGTGCCCATCTTCACGTAGTCCGGGCCGATGCGGTTGCACCTGTACCAGTTCAGCGAGTGGGGCGAGAGGTTGAGGAACGCCGCCGCCTCGCGGGTGCTAAGGAGGGCGTCGTCTGGCAGGGAGTGGAGTTCGGCCAGGGTGGCGGCCGAGGTGGCGAGCCGGAGGGTCATTGTCGGTTTCTCCGCGGCGGGTGAACGCGAGCCACCGGCGCCCCTGCCGCAATACGGGGCTACGCGGTGACTGGCGTTCCCGAGCTATTCGCGGGAACTCGACGTGATCCGTTCACCCGGCCCAAAGTGGCCGGCCTTCGTTCCCCACTGCCAAGGCGGGGCGGATCTTATAGATGAGTAGTGCCGGGCGGTTGGTGACGTCCGACGATCATCATCTTAAGGCGCCACGAGACTTCATGGAACCAACATTGTTCTAGCAGGAGCCTCTGCGGCTTCAGTCAGAACCTCTCATCTACAGCTGTTCTCCGCAAGCTGAATGCCTTAAAATGAAAGGTTACTGTGAAGAAAAGTGACGCGCCTAGGGGCCTGCATGAAACTAGAAGATACATCGAGAGTACCGGGATTATTTGATGCAAGCGGCCAAGGCACGCCAGTCTATACGCATTTCAGCGCTCATGAGGTGAATTGGCGAGCCGGGAACCTAATCGTCAATTCGGACGCGGAGAAGGCATTAAAGGCAATGCCGGAGAAATTTGTTCACGTGGCTGTCACAAGCCCGCCATACTTTGGTCAACGGGATTACGGTGTAGAAGGGCAGATAGGAATTGAGAGCGACCCCGAAGTTTACATTTCACATTTAGTCCGCGTGTTCTCAGAAGTTCGTCGGATTCTACGCGATGATGGAACATTATGGCTCAATCTCGGCGATAAGTATAAAGACGGCGCATTAATGGGAATGCCTTGGCGTGTTGCACTTGCGCTCGTCGCTGATGGTTGGTTTCTTCGCTCTGACGTGATTTGGCATAAGCCGAATGCCATGCCCTCATCTGTTAAGAGTCGGCTTACCACCGATCACGAATATATTTTCATGTTCAGTAAGTCGAAATCTTACTATTTCGATGCTGATTCCATACGCGAACCACATGTGACGTTTTCTGAGAACAGCAAAATGCTAGGGGGGCGCAATCATCTGGGGAAAAGAGATGGGACGCCGGAGCTCGGGAAGAACATGGGGAACTCCAACCTTCACAACGGACGATGGGATCAAGCGTTCCATCCACTAGGAAGAAATAAGCGGACGGTTTGGTCCGTTCCGCTTGGGAAGTTCCGCGAAGCACATTTCGCCGTGTTTCCGGAGAAATTGATCGAGCCATGCATATTGGCCGGCTCTCCTCGGAATGGAGTAGTGCTTGACCCGTTTTTTGGATCGGGGACCACTGGGTTGGTCGCTCTTAATAATGATCGCAGGTTTCTCGGTGTTGAGCTAAATCCAGAGTACTGCGATATGGCGCGAAGACGGCTAATTACGTGATGTCTTGAAATGCTGGCAGTCGTTTCATCAATTCGGCTGCCAGCACTGGCTCTACATGCGCGATCTGATTTGGGTTCATATTGATATAAATATGATCCTTGCATGTAAGTGATGAAAAGTCACCAGCCCAGCTTTCAGCAATGACAATCGGAATGCACTCGAATCCCGCGCTGTGCGCAACTGAAATGGATTTGTGGATGTCGCGAGTGAAAAGTAGCGCGTGACCGCCGCCCATCGTTTCCCGCGTTTTTACGGGGATGAGGATTTGTCCCTTCGTTCCGATAACTCGGACATCATAGGTTTCACCATCTAAGCGAATTTCCGTATCGCTGATGTCGAGATGAAGCTGCGCTTGCTCAAAGATCGCCTTGAGATTCCGCCTAACGATCACCTCGAACAATGTTCCTTTGATCGCTCTCCGACTCCCCTCAAGGCGGTCAATAATGACTTCGGATACCGACGTCCAATCCCAGCGTGAAGCTTCAGGAAATATGGATGCTACGTAGACTCGCAGCTTATTCAGAAGGTAAGCTTGCTTAGCAAGGCTGTTCTGCCCCGGCATTGACGAAATCATCGGACGTAATCGTTGCTCGGGAGCATCGCGGAGTATCCAGCCCAGCAATAACCACTTAGCTTTTTCTGGTTGATAAGGGCGCGCTATGCCATCAAAAAGTGCAATGCCCTCGGGCAAAGGGCGTCGCAGGTATGAAAATATGACCTGTTCGCCTTTGGTCTCGTCTTGTTCTAAGACAAAAGAGTGCAGCGAGGGATAGCCGCATTGCTGCAGATAACTCAACCAGTCGTCGAAAATTGGCTTGTTTTGCGCTGCAACGATTGCCAGCTCTTTGAGTCTGAGATTCTCTACAATGAAAGCCATTGCCTCACCCATCTTGTTAACAGGCGAGTGTTACCCAAATTCACAAATTGGGCAAGGCTTCTACTGCTTTGTGGCGATTGGAGTAGAGGCGGCTGACGCGCAAAGCAAGAAGGGCAGCCTTGTGGGCTGCCCTTCTCACCTTTAGGTGGTGCCGGAGATAGGAATCGAACCTACGACCCCATCATTACGAATGACGTGCTCTACCAACTGAGCTACTCCGGCGGAAACCTGAAACTTGTTCAAACCGTGTCCGCGTTACCTCACCATCGGACCGCTGGCGGCCCTAAAGCCTTGTACCGCATGCCTTCTGCCTCCGCCACCACGACAACCGCGTCGCGATTACGAATGCGCCGCTCTACCAACTGAGCTATTCCGGCGAGGCCGTGAATTCTAGGGGGTGCAGGCCACTTTGGTCAATCAGGGAAGCGCGCGCGCCGCCGAACCGCCGCGCGCCAACGGGCTGGCCCGACGTGCTCCAGCAGCACCAGGCCTTGACGCACCAGCCCCTACAGTGGATTCCCCACCTCCGGAGGCATCCCATGCGCCCCTGTCCCCGCTTGGCCGGTCTGCTGCTGTCATCCCTGTTGTTCAGTGCCCCCGCGCTGGCACAAGGCACGGTGCCGATGCCGCAGCCCCCGGACCAGCAGTGGCAGCTCCTGTTCCAGCAGGTCCAGGGCGCACACCTGTTCAAGGATCAGAAGACCTTCGCGGACGCAGTGCCCCACCAGCCCAGCGCTGCCCTGCTCACCCAGTGGCAGCGCGCCAGGACTGAGCCCGGATTCGACTTGGCAGCCTTCGTGGCCAAGCACTTCGCGGTGCCCGGTGACACCCAGCCGTACGTGCCACCTGCGGGGGAGACACTGCGCGCGCATATCAATGGGCTGTGGCCCGTGCTGACCCGCACCACCGACACGGTGGATCCGAACGGCTCGCTGCTGCCGCTGCCCAAGCCCTACGTCGTGCCCGGCGGGCGCTTCCGCGAGGTGTACTACTGGGACAGCTATTTCACCCTGCTCGGGCTGGCCTCCAGTGGTCGCTGGCAGCAGGTGCGCGACATGGTGGACAACTTCGCGTTCCAGCTCGACAGCTACGGCCATATCCCCAACGGCAACCGCAGCTACTACCTCAGCCGCTCGCAGCCGCCGTTCTTCAGCCTGATGGTGGATCTGCTCGCCACGCATGAGGGCGACGAGGCCTACCGCCGTTACCTGCCGCAGCTGCGCATCGAGCATGCGTTCTGGATGCGCGGCGCGGAAACGCTGGCCGCGGGCGAGGCGCGCGAACGCGTCGTGCGGCTGGCGGACGGTCAACTGCTCAACCGCTATTGGGACGACCGCGCGGTGCCACGCACCGAGTCCTGGATGGATGATCTGGCCACCGCCGCCCAAGCGCCGCAGCGCGCGCCTTCGCAGGTGTATCGCGACCTGCGCGCCGGTGCGGAGTCGGGCTGGGATTTCAGCTCGCGCTGGCTTGCCGAGCCGTCTGCACTGGCGAGCATCCACACCACGGCGATCGTGCCGGTGGATCTGAACAGCCTGCTGTTCCATCTGGAGATGACCGTGGCCCGGGCCAGCAAGGCGGCCGGTGATCGCAGCGGCGCACGCACCTTCACCGAACTGGCGAAGGCACGTCAGCACGCCATCAACGAGCTGCTTTGGGATGACACGCAAGGCTGGTACGTGGATCGCGATCTGGAGCGCGGCCAGACCCGCCCTGCCCTGACGGCGGCGGCGTTGTTCCCCTTGTGGCTGGATGTCGCTGGCCGCACGCAGGCACGCCGTACCGCGGAGGCCGTACAGGCTCAGTTGCTGCGCGACGGCGGGCTGCTGACCACCACCGTGACGACCGGCCAGCAATGGGATGCCCCGAATGGCTGGGCACCGTTGCAGTGGGTCGCGGTGGACGGGCTGCAGCGCCATGGGCAGGACACCCTCGCCCGCCGGATCGGCACGCGCTTCCTGCGCACCGTGCAGACGGTGTACGACCGCGAGGGCAAGCTGGTGGAGAAATATGTGGTGGACGGTTCGGCCGCCGGCGGCGGCGGTGGCGAGTACCCGCTGCAGGATGGCTTCGGCTGGAGCAACGGGGTCACGCTGGCGCTGCTGGATCGCCTGTGTGCGCCGAAGCGTGCGTGCGAGAGCGCCCAGGATGTGGACGCCGCGGACTGAGCCAGCGGCCTCCACGCAGCGCACTCACCGCGCCTTCCACAACTCCGCCAACCGGTCCGGCTTACCCGCGATGCGCTCCAGCGACGGGTACTTCAGCCCATCGTGGTAATCCAGCGTCACCGTATCGATGCGATCGAAGCTCTTCACCAGCAGCGTCAGCGGCGCCTTGTCGGTCTTGGCGGCGGTGATCGCCTCCTTCAACTGCTCGGCCTTGAACACCCGGCCATTGAGCGCGACCACGCTCATGCCGGGAATCAGGCCGGCATTGAAGGCCGGGCTGTCCCACAGCACATCGCCGATGTAGCCGGACTCGCTGACGGACAGGCCGATGGAGTACAGCAGGTTGCTGTTCTTGCCGCGCGTCTCCTGCGCCTTGAACGCCTCGTTCGGCGTATCGGTGTAGACCAGCTTCCAGCCGGCCGCTTCCAGACCGCCGATCAGCGGCCCGTGCCCGTCCAGGCGCTCGCGCAGGAAGCTGGCCCAGTCGAACGGCGCCACGCCATTGAGCGTGCTCACCACGTCTTCGAAGGTGTACGGATGGACGTTCCAGTCGCCATCGTTCATGCCGAAGAACGCCTTGGCGAAATTATCCAGGCCGCGCTTGTTGCCGGTCAGCGCGCGCAGCTTGCCGTCCACGTCCAGCCACACCATCTGCCCGCCGGAGTAATAATCCTCGCTCATCTGATAGTTGCGGAACGCCAGCGCGCGGCGCTGTGCGATGGTCGGGTCGTTGGTGGTGTCCTGCAGGTTGCGCCAGGCAAGGCCGGGGCGACCGCGGTCGTAAGTGCCCGCCACATTGGCCAGCACGTCGCGTGCCTGCTGCGGGCTCCACAGGCCGGAGCGCGCGGCCAGCACCTGGCCCCAGAACTGGGTCTGGCCTTCGTACAGCCACAGCAGGCTGTCGCCCATCGGCACGTTGAAGTTGGGGGTGGTCAGATCGGCGCCGCGACGGTACTTGCCGTTCCAGGAGTGGTTGAACTCGTGCGGCAGCAGATCACGGCCCAGCCAGGTCTTGTCCCACTCGGTGAAGTAGCCGGTGTCGCCGCTGTTCTCGCTGGAGCGCTGATGCTCCAGGCCGATGCCGCCGAGCTTGTCGGTCAACGCCAGCAGGAACTCGTAGCGGTCGAAATGGCGTGCGCCGTAGAGCTTGTACATCTGCTGCACGAGCGCGCGATGCGCCTGGATCTGCTCGGGCTTGGCGGCCAGCGATTTGGCCTCATCGGCGAACACATTCAAGTGCACCGGCACCTTCGCACCGGGGTCCAGATCGAAGCGCTGGAAGTGGCGGCCGGCGAACAAAGGCGAGTCGACCAGATGGTCGTAGCTGATCGGCTTGAACACCACGGTGTCGCCTTCGCGGCGCTCGGTATCCAGCGCGGTGGCGTACGACCAGCCCGGCGGCAGCGTGACGGTGGCCTGCGCCTGGATGTTGCGGGTGATCACCCCGGCCGGGTACAGCGAATTGGCATTCCACTGCAGGTTGAGCATGTCCGGGGTCATCACCACGCGGCCTTGGGTGCCCTGCGAAGAGAGGAACTTGAACTCGGCCACCACTTCGCTGGCGCCCTGTGGCACCTGCACGGTGAAGGCGTAGACGTCGTACGGATCGCGCGTCCACTGCAGCGGTGTGCCGTTGGCGGTGACGACCAGGCCGGCAAGCTTGTCGATCGGGCCACTCGGCGAATGCGCGCCGGGCAGCCACTGGGGGTACAGCAGGGTCAGCGGGCCGGGCTTGGCGGGCACCGTGGCCTTGACCTTGAAGATGCGTCGCCCGATGTCGCGCGCGTCCACGTCGATGCGCAGCAGGCCCGGGAAGGCCACGTCCTGCGGCGGCGGTGTCTGCGCCTGCACGCCGGTGGCGGACACGGCCAGCAACACGGACAGGGCAATGGCACGCATCTTCATGAGGCAGGCTCCAACGGGGGAAGCCTCGATCCTAATCCTCCGCCAGCGCCCTGCCCCCTGGCCAAAGGTCATGCGTCACGTTGCGGCCATGATTGGCACAGCGGCGCGCAGTGACGTTCTGTGTGCCGGTCGGGATCAGAGCCAATCGGGGTGCGCGGCCGGCCAGCGGCCGGCACTACCTTGGCGGAGACACGGCAGGTATGGCGGAATGCTGCGCGGTCAGTCGACCAACCGCAGCCGCAGTTCCTTCGGCAGCGCGAACACCATCGATTCCGGCTCGCCTTCCAGCTCGCCCACACCGGTGGCGCCGAGTTCCTTCAGGCGCGCGATCACACCATCCACCAGCACCTGCGGGGCCGAGGCGCCTGCGGTCAGGCCGATGTGCTTCTTGCCGGCGACCCACGCCGGATCGATCTCGTCGGCACCGTCGATCAGGTAGGACTCCACGCCATCACGGCGCGCCAGTTCACTCAGGCGGTTGGAGTTGGAGCTGTTCGGCGAGCCGACCACCAGCACCAGATCGCACCGCTTGGCCAGGTCGCGCACGGCGTCCTGACGGTTCTGCGTGGCGTAGCAGATGTCGTCGTTCTTCGGGCCCTGCATCGCCGGGAAGCGGGTGCGCAGCGCGTCGATGATGCTGCGGGTGTCATCCACCGAGAGCGTGGTCTGGGTGGTGTAGGCGAAGTTCTCCGGCTGGTCGATGACCAGCGTGGCGACATCTTCCACATCCTCCACCAGGTAGATCTGGCCGGTGCCGCGCTCGCGGCTCCACTGGCCCATCGTGCCTTCCACTTCCGGGTGCCCGGCATGGCCGATCAGCACCACGTCGCGGCCGGCGCGGCAGTGGCGGGCCACTTCCAGGTGCACCTTGGTGACCAGCGGGCAGGTCGCATCGAACACTTTCAGACCACGGCGGTCGGCTTCCTGGCGCACCGCCTGGGACACGCCGTGGGCGCTGAAGATCACCGTGTTGTCGTCCGGCACTTCGTCGAGTTCTTCGACGAAGATCGCGCCGCGGGCCTTGAGGTCATCCACCACGAACCGGTTGTGCACGACCTCGTGGCGCACATAGATCGGCGCACCCAGGGTCTCGATCGCGCGCTTGACGATCTCGATCGCACGATCGACACCGGCACAGAAACCACGCGGATTGGCGAGCAACACATCCATCGGTCAGATACTCCGGCCGGCGTGAGCCGGGTTGTTACGGATACAGGAGGGAATTATCCCGCTTTTTTGGCAGCCTTGCCGTCGAACAGGCCGAACAGGGCGATACCCACCGCGCCGACCACGATCGCCGAATCAGCGATGTTGAACGAGGGCCAGTAATGGTCCCCGATATGCCACTGGATGAAGTCGACCACGTGACCGTGCATGAGGCGGTCGATCACGTTGCCGATCGCCCCGCCGATCACCAGCGCGTAAGGCACGGCGCTGCGCCAGGCACCGCGCGCGGTGCCCCACATCCAGTACGCCATCAAGCCACTGATGCCCACCGCCAGCGCGGTGAAGAACCACAGCTGCCAGCCACCGGCATCACTCAGGAAGCTGAACGCCGCACCGGTGTTGTAGGTGCGGTACCAGTTCCAGAAGCCCTCGATGACCACCACCGGCTCGTACTCGGGCAGGCTGGACAGCACCCAGGCCTTGCTCCACTGGTCGGCGATGATGATCACCGCCGACAGCAGCAGCCAGATCAGCGCGTTCGGACGCGGACGGGCGGCGGCCATCAGAACCACCGCCGGTCTTCGCCGGCACCGTCGATGTTGGTCACGCAGCGGCCGCACAGTTCCGGGTGCGCAGCGACCGAGCCGACATCGGCGCGGTAATGCCAGCAGCGCACGCACTTCTGCTTGCCGGTCGGCTGGGCGCTGACGAACACCTCGTCGGTGGTCGCCGGGCGCACCTGCACGTCACCGCTGATCAGCAGGAAGCGCAGCTCCTCGGCCAGCGGCTGCCAGCGCGCGGCGGTCTCGGCATCGGCGGCGACGGTGATCTCCGCTTCCAGCGCCGCACCGATCGCACCATTGGCGCGCATCGGCTCAAGCACCTTGGCGACTTGCTCGCGCAGGGCCAGCAGCTGATCGAAGTCGGTCGCGTTGAGCGGTGCATCGGCCGGCAGCGGGGCCAGGCCCTCGTACCACGTGGCGAACAGCACGTTCTCCTTGCGCTCGCCCGGCAGGTAGCCCCACAGCTCATCGGCGGTGAAGCTCAGGATCGGCGCGATCCAGCGCGTGAACGCTTCGGCGATGTGATACATCGCGGTCTGCGCCGAACGACGGCCGCGCGAGTCCACCGGCATGGTGTACAGGCGATCCTTGGTGACATCCAGGTATACCGAGCCCAGATCCACGCTGCAGAAGTTCAGCAGCAGCTGCACGATCTCGGCCATGTTGTAGCCGGTGTACGCCGCCTTGATCTTCTCCTGCACCTCGAAGGCGCGATGCACGATCCAACGATCCAGCGCGACCATGTCGGCGGGGGCGACCAGATGCTGGGCCGGGTCGAAGCCGTCCAGGTTGCCGAGCAGGAAGCGCGCGGTGTTGCGCAGGCGCCGGTAGGCATCCGCGTTGCGCTTGAGGATTTCCTGCGACAGCGACATTTCATTGCTGTAATCGGCCGAGGCGATCCACAGGCGCAGGATGTCCGCGCCCAGGGTCTTCATGATGTCCTGCGGCTCGATGCCGTTGCCCAGCGACTTGGACATCTTGCGGCCCTTCTCATCCACGGTGAAGCCGTGGGTGAGGCACTGCTTGTACGGGGCCTGCCTGTCGATGGCCACGCCGGTCAGCAGCGAGGACTGGAACCAGCCGCGATGCTGGTCCGAGCCTTCCAGATACAGATCGGCCGGCTTGCCGAAGCCACGCGCCAGCAGCACGCCTTCATGGGTCACGCCCGAGTCGAACCAGACATCCAGGATGTCGGTGACTTTCTCGTACTGCGCCGCTTCATCGCCCAGCAGCTCGGCGCTGTCCAGCGAGTACCACACGTCGATGCCTTCGGCCTGCACGCGGTCGGCGACCTGTTGCATAAGCTCGACGGTGCGCGGGTGCGGCTCACCGGTTTCGCGGTGGGTGAACAGCGCGATCGGCACACCCCAGGTGCGCTGGCGGCTGATGCACCAGTCCGGGCGGCCATCGACCATCGAGCCGATACGCGCCTTGCCCCAGCTCGGGAACCAGCCGACGTTGTCGATCGCGGCCATCGCATCGCTGCGCAGGTTGGCCTTGTCCATCGAGATGAACCACTGCGGGGTGGCGCGGAACACGACCGGCGTCTTGTGGCGCCAGCAGTGCGGGTAGCTGTGCACGATCTCGACATACGCAAGCAGCGCACCGGAGGCACGCAGCACATCGACGATCAGCGGCTGCGCCTTCCACAGGTGCACGCCCGCCAGTTCGACGTCGCCCGCTGGCGGGGTCGAGGACAGGTAAACGCCACGGCCGTCGACCGGGTTGATCTGGCCGGCGTTGTACTTCTCCATCAGCCCGTATTGCTGGCTGACCACGAAGTCTTCCTGGCCATGGCCCGGCGCGGTATGCACCGCACCGGTACCGTCTTCGTCGGAAACGTGCGCGCCGTTGAGCAGCGGGATGTCGCGCTGCGGGTAGAACGGATGGGCCAGCAGCAGGTTTTCCAGCGCGGCGCCGGCGGCACGACCGTGCACGACCAGGCCGTCCACACCGTAGCGCTGCAGCGAACGCTCGGCCAGCGCGGCGGCCAGCACCAGCCAACGGCGCTTGCCGTTGTGGGCCGGGCCTTCGGCCAGCACGTACTCGATCTCCGCACCGAGCGACACCGCCAGCGAGGCCGGCAGGGTCCACGGGGTGGTGGTCCAGATCGGCACCGCCACCTCGACATCGGCCGGCAGCGCCACGCCGAAGCGCTCGGCCAACTGCTGCGAATCACGCGACACGTAGGCCACGTCGATCGCCGGGGAGGTTTTGTCCTGGTATTCGATTTCGGCCTCGGCCAGCGCCGAGCCACAGTCAAAGCACCAGTGCACCGGCTTGGCGCCGCGCACGATGTGACCGTTGGCGAACACCTTGGAAAGCGCACGGATCTCGTTGGCTTCGAAATCGAAGCTCAGCGTCTTGTACGGGTTGTCCCAATCGCCGATCACGCCCAGGCGCTTGAAGTCGCGGCGCTGCAGGTCGATCTGCTCTTCGGCGAACTCGCGGCACTTCTGGCGGAACGCGACCGCATCGAGCTTGACGCCGACCTTGCCCCACTTCTTCTCGACCGCGATCTCGATCGGCAGGCCGTGGCAATCCCAGCCCGGCACGTAGGGCGCATCGAAGCCGGCCAGGTAGCGCGACTTGACGATGATGTCCTTGAGAATCTTGTTGACCGCGTGGCCCAGGTGGATCTGGCCATTGGCGTAGGGCGGGCCGTCGTGCAGCACGAACAGCGGGCGGCCCTGCGCGTTGTCGCGCAGGCGGGCGTAAAGGCCCTCGTCCTCCCAGCGCGACAGAATGCCCGGCTCGCGCTTGGGCAGGTCGCCGCGCATCGGGAATTCGGTTGCCGGCAGATGAAGGGTGGCTTTGTAGTCCTGGCTCACGCAGTGGCTCGCAATCTGTGTTCGGAAAGGATGTGACGGGCCTGTTCGGCGTCACGGTGCATCTGGTCGGTCAACGCAGCCAGATCTTGGAACTTTTCTTCGTCGCGCAGCTTGGCGACGAACTCGACATCGATGTGGCGGCCGTACAGGTCGCCCTGGAAATCAAACAGATGCGCTTCCAGCAGCGGCTCCACGCCATCCACGGTGGGACGCGTACCGAAGCTGGAGACCGACGGCCACGGCTGGTCGAACACGCCGTGGACCCAGGTCGCGTAGATCCCCGACAGCGCCGGCGTCTTCGGGAAGCGCAGGTTGGCGGTCGGGAAGCCCAGCGTACGGCCCAACTGGCGGCCGCGCACTACCCTGCCCCCAATCGTATACGGCCTGCCCAGCAGATCGCCGGCATGGCTGAAATCACCGGCGCGCAGCAGTTGGCGGATGCGGGTGCTGGAGATGCGCTCGCCATGCAGGTCGACTGGCTCGATCTCACCGGCACTGAAGCCACGCTCGTGGCCCATCGCCTGCAGCAGGGCCAGATCGCCCTTGCGGCGGTTGCCGAAGCAGAACTCCGGCCCGATCCACACCTCGCGCGCGCTCAGACGGTGCACCAGCAGCTGCTCGACGAACGCCTCGGCCTGCATCGCGGCCATGCGCGCATCGAAGCGCAGCAGGCCGATCGCATCCACGCCGAGTTCGCGCAGCATCGCGACCTTGTCGCGGGCCAGCGTCAACCGCGGCGGCGGCTCGCCCTGGGCGAAGTACTCGCGCGGCAGCGGCTCGAAGGCCACCGCGACGGCAGCCACGCCCAGCGCGCGCGCGCGCGAAACGGCGTGGCGCACCAACGCACGATGACCCAGGTGCAGGCCGTCGAATGCGCCGATGCAGACCACGCTTCCGTGCGGGAACAACTGCCCGCCTTCGACGTTTCTAAACAGCCTGCTCATCTACGTGGAATGCGGCCCACCAGGGCCGATGCTTTGCAAGAGATAGCCATGAAGTATAGCCGGGCTGCCCCCGGATCAATGCTCCCGCAGGTGGCGCGGTCGGAAGCCCATGGCGACCAGGGCCACCAGATAGGTCAGGCCACCGCCGCCGACCAGCAGCGCGAGGTTGCCGATCCGGTGCCATTTGTCCATGCCGGTGAAGTCCGCCATCCCGTAGCGCAGGCCCAGCAGCACCGCCACCATCGCCAGGCAGGCCAGCCCCAGCTTGGTGACATAACCGCCCCAGCCCGCCTTGGGCTGATAGACATCGGTCTTGCCCAGCCAATACCAGAGCAGGCCCAGGTTCAGATAACTGGACAGCGCGCTGGCGATACCCAGCGCCAGATGCAGGCCCGGTTGCTTGCCCAGCGCGACCCACACGCCCTGCGCCTTGAGCGCCTCCGGCACCATGACGTGGTACAGCACGGCCAGCAGGATGAAGTTGAACACCATGTTGGCCACCAGCGCGGCCACGCCGGCGCGGACCGGGGTGCGGGTGTCCTGGCGTGCGTAGAATGCCGGCAGCACCACCTTGAGCAGCGCGAACGCTGGCAGGGCGAAGCTCAAGCCATACACCGACAGCGCGGTCATCCGGGTATCGAACGCGGTAAAGCGGCCGTACTGGAACACGGTGGCGATCAGCGGTTCGGCCAGCAGCAACAGGCCCAGCATGGCGGGAATGGCGATCAACAGCGTCGTGCGCAGGCCCCAGTCCAGCGCACTGGAGAAGCCGGCCTTGTCGGTACTGACGTGGTGGCGGGCCAGCGCCGGCAGGATCACCGTGCCCAGCGCCACGCCGAACACGCCCAGCGGCAGTTCCAGGAAGCGGTCGGCCAACGACAGCCAGGACTGCGAGCCGTCGGTCAGCTTGGCGGCGATCACCGTATCCAGCAGCAGGTTGATCTGCGCGATCGAGGAGCCGAACAGCGTCGGCACCATCAGGGTCAGTACCTTGCGCACCCCCGGATGCCGCCAGCCCCAGCGCGGCAGGGTCAGCAGGTTGATGCCCTTCAGCGAGGGCAGCTGGAACAACAGCTGCAGCAGGCCGGCCGCCAGCACCGCCCAGCCCAGGGCCAGGATCTGCTTCTCCGGGGTGCCGCCCAGCCGCGGGGCCAGCCACAGCGCACCGGCGATCATGCACAGGTTGAGGATGACCGGGGTCAGCGCGGGCATCGCGAATTTCTGGAAACTGTTGAGCGCCCCGCCCGCCAGGGCGGTCAGCGAGACGAATAGCAGGAACGGGAAGGTCAGCCGGAACAGGTCCACCAGCAGGCCGTGCTTGGCCGGGTCGGTATCCACCCCGCTGGAGAACAGGGTCGCCAGCTGCGGCGCGAAGATCAGCGCCAGCGCGGTCACCAGCAGCAGCACCCCACCCAGCGTGCCGGCCACCCGCGACATCAGCTCGCGCAGTTCGGCGTGAGAACGGGTTTCCTTCACCTCCGTGAACACCGGCACGAACGCGGTGGCGAACGAGCCCTCGGCGAACAGCCGGCGCAGGAAATTGGGCACCCGGAAGGCGACCCAGAAGGCGTCGGTCACCGCATTGGTGCCGAACGTGGTGGTGATGACCAGGTCGCGAACCAGCCCGAGCACCCGCGAAATCATGGTCATGCTGCTGAAAGACAGCAGGCCCCGCAACATCCTTGGTGAACTCACCCGTGTTCCCTCTTGACAATTGACTTGACGTACATTTTTCGAGCCATCATACTTTCCAGCTTGCTGTTCCCATTACACCGATTTTTCAGGAAACCACCACTGTGGCCAATATCAAGTCCGCCAAGAAGCGCGCCAAGCAGACCGTCGTGCGCAACGCGCGCAATACGGCTCAGCGTTCGATGCTGCGCACCGCTGTCAAGAAGGTGATCAAGGCTCTGGATGCCAACGACGCCGCCGGCGCCGAGGCAGCCTTTGCTGTTGCCCAGCCGATCCTCGACCGTTTCAGCTCGCGTGGTCTGATCCACAAGAACAAGGCTGCTCGCCATAAGAGCCGCCTGACCGCGCGCATCAAGGCCATCAAGGCCGCCTGATACGGCGCTGCGGGTGTCGTAGAGCCACGCGCTGCGTGGCTTCGACCCAGCCGCAGAAAAAAGCCCGGCCCCGGCCGGGTTTTTTGTTGCCTGCGATCTCGAGTGCCCATCGCGATCGACGGCAGGGGCACGCCATGCGTGGCTGGCACCACAGAAAAACCCGGCCGGAGCCGGGTTTCTCAGGGGCGCGCGGGTGCGCTCAGTACGCATCGCGCGCTTGCGCCTCGTCTTCCTTCTGGCGGTCGAAGAAGGCCATGATGTTGTTCATGATCGGCCAGGTGCCTTCGCGGCCCAGCGCCGAGACCAGGTACCACGGTTGGGTCCAGCCCAGTTCGGCGACGATCTTCTCGGCGGCGGCCTTGGCCTCGTCCTCGAACATCAGGTCGGCCTTGTTCAGCACCAGCCAGCGCGGCTTGTCCAGCAGCTCCGGGTCGTGCTTTTCCAGCTCGCGCTCGATCGCACGGACCTGCTCGATCGGCGAGACACCCTCCACGCCGCCTTCCATCGGGGAGATATCCACGAGGTGCAGCAGCAGGCGGGTACGCTGCAGGTGGCGCAGGAACTGCGCGCCCAGGCCAGCGCCATCGGCCGCACCTTCGATCAGGCCGGGAATGTCGGCGATCACGAAGCTGCGGTAGTTCTCCACGCGCACGACGCCCAGATTGGGGTACAGCGTGGTGAACGGGTAATCGGCGACCTTCGGGGTCGCCGCGGACACGGCGCGGATCAGGGTGCTCTTGCCCGCATTCGGGAAGCCCAGCAGGCCCACGTCGGCCAGCAGTTTCAGTTCCAGCTTGAGCAGGCGCTCTTCACCCTCTTCACCCGGCAGCGCCTGGCGCGGCGAGCGGTTGGTGGAGCTCTTGAAATGCATGTTGCCCAGGCCGCCGCGGCCGCCCTTGGCCACCAGCAGGCGGTCGCCATGGCTGGTCAGATCGCCGATCACTTCATCGGTGCTGACGTTCATGATCACGGTGCCGATCGGCACGGTGATGACCAGGTCTTCGCCGCCCTTGCCATAGGCCTGGCGGCCCATGCCGTTCTCGCCACGCTGCGCCTTGAAGATGCGGTCATGGCGGAAATCGACCAGGGTGTTGAGGTTCTCGTCGGCGCGGATCCACACGCTGCCGCCATTACCGCCGTCGCCACCGTCCGGCCCGCCCAGCGGAATGAACTTCTCGCGACGGAAACCGATGCAGCCGTTGCCGCCATTGCCGGCGATCACCTGGATTTCTGCTTCGTCTACAAGTTTCATGATTCTGGATGCCAATCTGGAGGCGGCGGGCGCGAGGTGCACCCCACCGCAGAGTCTAACGGCCCCGGTACGATCCAGGGCCGGCGGCGGGAAATGTCCCGCCCGATAGTTGATACCAACGAAAAACCCCGCCGAAGCGGGGCTTTCGTCAGCGACCCCACGCCGTGGCGTGGGCGCCTGCGTACCGCTGAAGATCAGGCTTCGGCGACGACGCTGACGGTACGACGCTTCTTCGGGCCCTTGACCGAGAACTCCACCTTGCCGTCGACGAGCGCGAACAGGGTGTGGTCACGGCCGAGGCCAACGCCGGTACCCGGATGGAACTGGGTGCCGCGCTGACGCACGATGATGTTGCCGGCATCGATGGCCTGGCCACCGAAGATCTTGACGCCGAGGTACTTCGGGTTGGAGTCGCGACCGTTGCGCGATGAGCCTACGCCCTTCTTATGTGCCATGACTGCTTCTCCTTATTACTTGCTGCCACCGGCAATGCCGGTGATCTCGATTTCGGTGTAGTACTGACGGTGACCCTGACGCTTCATGTGGTGCTTACGGCGACGGAACTTGATGATCCGGACCTTGTCGGCACGACCCTGGGACACGACCTTGGCAGTGACCGAAGCGCCGCTCAGCGCGTCGCCCAGCTTGATGCCATCGCTGTCGCCCAGCATCAGGATGTTGTCGAACTTGATCTCGTTGCCGACTTCGACTTCGAGCTTTTCAACGCGGAGCGTTTCGCCCTGCGCCACGCGGTATTGCTTACCGCCGGTTACCAGTACTGCGTACATGACCAGACTTCCTCTGTAGTTATTGTGGTCTATGGACTGCCGCCATCGAGGGCGGACAGAAGCGGAATTTTAATGACTTCAACCACTTCGGGTCAACCCACCCCCTGCTCGGACCCGGATTTGGCTGAATACGGTTCAGGTAACCGGCTGGCGGGGTCTCAGGGAATGAGACATGGGGGTGGCAAAGTCCGCGATTGCCCCCAAATCCCAAGCTCGGTAGGCTGACCGATTGCCGTTTCCGATTGCCCCACCCGCTTGCCGGCTCCCTGAGCCGAAGCCCCACAACGGATCCCCCATGGCGATGGATTTCATCCGCATCCGCGGCGCGCGGACGCACAATCTCAAGAACATCGATCTCGACCTCCCCCGCGACAAGCTCATTGTCATCACCGGCCTGTCCGGCTCGGGCAAGTCCTCGTTGGCGTTCGACACCATCTACGCTGAAGGCCAGCGCCGTTACGTGGAGTCGCTGTCGGCCTATGCCCGCCAGTTCCTCAGCGTGATGGAAAAGCCGGACCTGGACCACATCGAGGGCCTGTCCCCGGCGATCTCGATCGAGCAGAAGTCGACCTCGCACAACCCGCGCTCGACCGTCGGCACGATCACCGAGATCTACGACTACCTGCGCCTGCTGTACGCCCGCGTCGGCAGCCCGCGCTGCCCGGACCACGGCTACCCGCTGGAAGCGCAGACCGTCAGCCAGATGGTCGACCACGTGCTGACCCTGGACGCCGAGCAGCGCTACATGCTGCTGGCGCCGGTGATCCGCGAGCGCAAGGGTGAACACGCCCAGGTCTTCGACCAGCTGCGCGCGCAGGGGTATGTGCGCGTGCGCGTGGACGGCCAGCTGCATGAAATCGACGCGGTGCCGCCGCTGGCGCTGCGCCAGAAGCACACCATCGAGGCGGTGATCGACCGCTTCCGCCCGCGCGAGGACATCAAGCAGCGCCTGGCCGAGAGCTTTGAAACCGCGCTGAAGCTGGGCGAAGGCATGGTCTCGGTGCAGTCGCTGGACGTGGAGGACGCCCCCGCGCATCTGTTCTCGTCCAAGTACAGCTGCCCGGTCTGCGATTACTCGCTGCCCGAGCTGGAACCGCGCCTGTTCTCGTTCAACTCGCCGGTCGGCGCCTGCCCGGGCTGCGATGGCCTGGGCATGGCCGAATTCTTCGATCCCTCGCGCGTGGTGGTGCACCCGGAGCTGTCGCTCTCGGCCGGTGCCGTGCGCGGCTGGGACCGCCGCAATGCGTATTACTTCCAGCTGATCGCCTCGCTGGCCAAGCACTACAAGTTCGACACCGACGCGCCCTGGCAGAGCCTGCCCGAGGACGTGCGCCAGGCGGTGCTGTTCGGCAGTGGCGAAGAAACGATCACCTTCACCTACTTCACCGAAGCCGGCGGCCGCACCCAGCGCAAGCATCGCTTCGAGGGCATCATTCCCAACCTCGAACGCCGCTACAAGGAAACCGAATCGGCGGCGGTGCGCGAAGAGCTGGCCAAGTACATCAGCGAACGCAACTGCCCCGAGTGCAACGGCCAGCGGCTCAACCGCGCCGCGCGCAACGTGTTCGTAGCCGACCGTGCGCTGCCGGAACTGGTGGTGCTGCCGATCGATGAAGCGCTGAAGTTCTTCAGCGGCATGGCCCTGCCCGGCTGGCGCGGCGAGATCGCCGGCAAGATCGTCAAGGAGATCGGCGAACGGCTCGGCTTCCTGGTCGATGTCGGCCTGGATTACCTGACCCTGGAGCGCAAGGCCGACACCCTGTCCGGTGGCGAAGCCCAGCGCATCCGGCTGGCCTCGCAGATCGGCGCCGGCCTGGTCGGGGTGATGTACGTGCTCGATGAGCCCTCGATCGGCCTGCACCAGCGCGACAACGAGCGCCTGCTCGGCACCCTGACCCGCCTGCGCGACCTTGGCAACACGGTGATCGTGGTCGAGCATGACGAAGACGCGATCCGCCTGGCCGACTACGTGCTGGACATCGGTCCGGGCGCGGGCGTGCACGGTGGCGAGATCGTCGGCCAGGGCACGCTGCAGGACATCCTGGATGCACCGCGTTCGCTGACCGGGCAGTACCTGTCGGGCAAGCGGGCGATCGAGATCCCGGCGCGCCGGCATACGCCGAACCCGAAGATGACCCTGCACCTGCGCGGTGCCAGCGGCAACAACCTCAAGGGCGTGGACCTGGACATTCCGTCGGGCCTGCTGACCTGCATCACCGGCGTGTCCGGCTCGGGCAAGTCGACCCTGATCAACGACACCCTGTTCTCGCTGGCTGCCAACGAGATCAACGGCTCCTCGCACCCGATCGCCCCGTACAAGGAAGTGGACGGGCTGGATCTGTTCGACAAGGTGGTGGACATCGACCAGTCGCCGATCGGCCGCACCCCGCGCTCGAACCCGGCCACCTACACCGGTCTGTTCACCCCGCTGCGCGAGCTGTACGCGCAGGTCCCCGAAGCGCGTGCGCGCGGTTATTCGCCGGGCCGCTTCAGCTTCAACGTGCGCGGCGGCCGCTGCGAAGCATGCCAGGGCGATGGCCTGATCAAGGTGGAAATGCACTTCCTGCCGGACGTGTACGTACCCTGCGATGTCTGCCACGGCAAGCGCTACAACCGCGAAACGCTGGAGATCCTCTACAAGGGCTACAACATCAACGACGTGCTGCAGATGACCGTCGAAGATGCGCTGAAGCTCTTCGAACCGGTGCCGAGCATCGCGCGCAAGCTGGAAACGCTGGTCGATGTGGGCCTGAGCTACATCAAGCTGGGCCAGAGCGCGACCACGCTGTCCGGCGGTGAAGCGCAGCGTGTGAAGCTGTCCAAGGAACTGTCGCGCCGCGATACCGGGCGCACCCTGTACATCCTGGATGAGCCGACCACCGGCCTGCACTTCCACGACATCGAAGCGCTGCTCGGCGTGCTGCACAAGCTGCGCGACGAAGGCAACACGGTGGTGGTGATCGAGCACAACCTGGACGTGATCAAGACCGCCGACTGGATCGTCGATCTGGGTCCGGAAGGCGGCCATCGCGGTGGCACCATCCTGGTCACGGGCACGCCGGAAGACGTGGCGGCCTGCCCGACCTCGTACACCGGCCAGTTCCTGGCCAAGATGCTGCCCTCCACCAGCGCGCGCCCGGAACAGCCGGCGGCCGTGGCCAACAAGCCCGACGCCCGCCCGCCGCGCAAGGCCAAGCCGGAACCGAAGAAGGCCGTGCGCAAGACCGCCGCGACCAAATCCCCCAGCAAGACCAAGAAGAAGACCGCATGAGCAACGAGCACAAGATCCTCGCCCGCGTGCCGATCAGCGTCCGCTGGCGCGACATGGACAGCATGGGCCACGTGAACAACGCCAAGTACATCTCCTACCTGGAAGAAGCGCGCGTGCGCTGGATGCTGGGGGTGGAGGGCGTTTCGATGACCGACCGGATCGCACCGGTGGTGGCGGCGACCAACGTCAACTATCGCCTGCCGATCGTGTGGCCCAACGACATCGTGGTGGAACTGTTCGTCGAGCGACTCGGCAACAGCAGCGTGACCATCGGCCACCGCATCGTGGACGAGAAGAACGACAGCACGCTGTATTCGGACGGCAACGTGGTGGTGGTCTGGATGGACACGCAGACCGGCAAGAGCGCGCCATTGCCCGAGGCGATCCGCACCGCGTCGAGCTGACAGGGTTTGCAACATCGAACCGAGAGGTAGTGCCGGCCGCTGGCCGGCAGCTTCGTGATCCTGATGATCCGCGTGGGTGCCGGCCAGTCGCCGGCACTACCGTTCCATGCCCCATGAGGCCTTACGGTACCGCGCTGCGCACCTGCAACGTTCCATCCACCTTGCGCCCATCTTCCAGGCTCAGCCGCAACGGCAGCTGCGCGCCTTCCTTGAGCGCCACCTCCGGCTGCATCAGCATCAGATGCAGTCCACCCGGTTTGAGCGTGACCGTCGTGCCCGCCGCGATCGGCAAGCGCTCCACCGCGCGCATGCGGCTCACACCATCAACCAACGTGGTTTCGTGCAGCGACACATCACCGAACGCCTTGCTGCCGGCGGCAACCACCACCACCGCCTTGCCGCAGTCATTGCGGATCTGGCCATAGCCGGCCGCCATCGGCATCGCGCCCGGCGGCATGCGTACCCACCCCTCGCGCAGTGACACACAGGCCGGCTCTGCCGTCACGGCCGATGTTGCGAACGCACACAGCCCCAACAATACGCACACGAATGGTTTGGTTATCATCGGCTTCGTTCCCTGTCCGCAACGAGACTGCAGCATGACGACGCTCATCGAGGTGATCAACCATGGTCCCATCCGCGAACTGCGGCTGGCCAGGCCACCGGTCAATGCGTTGGACACCGAGCTGTGCCGGCACCTGATCCACGCGATCAACCAGGCCATGTCCGATGACGTGCACGGCATCGTGCTGTCCGGCAGCGAGCGCATCTTCAGTGCCGGCATGGACGTGCCGCACCTGCTCGGCCACGGCGATGACAAACACAAGCTGCTGGACAGCTGGCAGGCCTTCTTCGGCGCCGTGCGCACGCTGGCCGAATGCCGCGTCCCGGTGGTTGCCGCCATGACCGGGCACGCCCCGGCCGGCGGCTGCGTGCTCGCCTTGTGTTGCGACTACCGGATCATCGCGCGCAGCCCCGATGCCGCCCATCCCACGGTGATCGGACTGAACGAAGTGCAGGTCGGGTTGGTCGCACCGGAAGGCATCCAGCGCCTGATGCGCCGCGTGGTCGGCCATCATCGGGCCACCACCCTGCTGGTCGGTGGCGAGATGGTGCCGGCCGAGCGTGCACTGCAGATCGGGCTGGTCGACGAAGTGGTCGACGCCAATCTGGTGGTCGCCCGCGCCGTGGCCTGGCTGCAGAACCTGCTCACGCTGCCGCGCCAGCCGATGCTGCTGACCCGCGCCATCGCCCGTGCCGATCTCCACGAGGCCCTGCACGCCGACCTGATCCAGCTGGATCGCTTCATCGAGGCCTGGTACGCCCCGGACGCCCAGCAGGCGCTGCAGGGCTTAGTGGCCAGGCTGGGCAAGGGATGACCCACCACAGCTGAAGCGCCCGCGCACACCGGTAGTGCCGGCCGCTGGCCGGCTCCCGCTGCGCCTGGACACGACGCGGAGCCGGCCAGCGTCCGGCAGTACCGGACCCCGTATAATCGGCGCCAGTCCAACCCAGGTTGCCGCCTTTGTCCGCCACGCACGAACCCGTCGTTTCCGAGCTGATCGACCTGCTCTCGCTCGAACGCCTGGAAGACAATCTGTTCCGCGGCCAGAGCCGCGATATCGGCACCAAGTACGTCTTCGGTGGCCAGGTGCTGGGCCAGGCGCTGTCGGCCGCCCAGAAGACGGTCGAGAACGGCCGTCACGTGCATTCCTTGCATGCCTACTTCCTGCGCGCCGGCAACATCGACCATCCCATCGTCTATGACGTGGATCGCACCCGCGATGGCGGCAGCTTCTCCGTGCGCCGGGTCACCGCGATCCAGCACGGCAAAGTGATCTTCTTCTGCGCCGCGTCGTTCCAGCAGGCCGAGACGGGCGCCGAGCACCAGCACAAGATGCCGGAAGTGCCGCAGCCCGAAGACATCGAACCGAACCAGCCGCTGCCGCAGGCCGTGCTGGATCGCCTGCCGATCAAGGTACAGCGCTGGCTCTCGCGGGGCGGTCCGTTCGAGTTCCGCCATGTGTACCCGCGTGACGAACTCAACCCGCCCAAACGCCCGCCGTACCACCAGGTCTGGTTGCGCCTGAACGAGACCGTCGGCGATGCACCCGAGCTGCATCAGGCGCTGCTCGCCTACGCCTCGGATTTCCACCTGCTCGGCACCGCGACCTTCCCGCACGGCATCAGCTACTACCAGCCGCATGTGCAGATGGCTTCGCTGGACCATGCGATCTGGTTCCACCGTCCGTTCCGCGCCGACGACTGGCTGCTGTATTCGCTGGACAGCCCCAGCGCGCAGGATTCGCGCGGCCTGGCCCGCGGCCAGTTCTTCACCCGCAACGGTATTCTGGTCGCCAGCACCGCGCAGGAAGGCCTGATCCGCGTGGTCGATGACAGTGCTGCGGCCGCCGCCGTGCCGGCCAAGGACTGACATGAGACAGATTTTCAACAGCCAGCGCGTCGAGACCGTGGAAGGCGTGGCCCAGCTGCTGCGCGACGCCGGCATCGAAGTGCGTATCACCAACGGGCGCTCGTACCACAGCAAGCGCGGCAGCCAGTTCAGCTATCTGGACAAGGAAAAGGCCACCACCCACCCGACCCTGTGGGTGGTGCACGCCGACGACCAGCCGCGCGCCCGCGAGATCCTGCGCGATGCACGCCTGCTGGAAACCACGCGGCGCGATCACCCGACCGCGCAGTTCGCGTTCCGCGATGAGGTCGCCCAGAACGACGCGCCGCGCAACTGGGCCTGGCGCATCCGCATCGGCCTGCTGCTGGTGATCGCCGCCGTGGCGATGGTGGTGGTCATGCGCCACCGCAGCGCCCCGGTCGTGGCGCCCGCGCCGGCATCGGCTCCGGCACCGGCCGTGCAGCCGACGGCGTCACCGAACGCACCGGCAGCCACCCCGCCGGAAGAAGAGGAAGTGCGGGTCCGGATCCAGCCCACCGAGTAACGGGTAGTGCCGGCCGCGGGCCGGCTCCGCAGGATGCCAACCGTACGAGGCGCCGGCCAGCGGCCGGCACTACCCGGTCACATTCCGGTTCAGCCATCGTCATACTCGGATCACCGCCGGGGAACGTGCCATGACGCATCCGCTGACCACTACGCTCGAACGCGAGCTGCCCGCTGCCGCAGGCGGCTGCCAGCAGTCCTACGGGCGCATCGTGCTGGCCTGCCAGAACACGGTCACCGCGATCGCGCTGGCGATCACCCGCGATGTGCATGCCAGCGAGGACATCGCGCAGGAAGCCTTCATCAAGGCCTGGCAGCAGCTCAACCAGCTGCACAACCACGCCAGCTTCCTGCCGTGGCTACGCCAGATCACCCGCAACCTCGCCCGTGACTGGCTGCGCGCCAACCGCGGCCGACCGCTCTCCGGTGAAGCGGCGGAAATCGCGATCAACATGGCCGCCGATCCCAGCCCGAGTGCGCCCGATCATCTGCAGCGGGTGGAGGAGGAACTGGCTGCTGAAGACATCATCTCGGCACTGCCGGAGGACAGCCGCGAAACCCTGCTGCTCTACTACCGCGAGGGCCAGAGCTCGCAACAGGTTGCCGATCTGCTGGGCCTCAGTGATGCCGCCGTGCGCAAGCGCCTGTCGCGTGCGCGCGCCACCGTCCGCGAGGAAATGCTGCGTCGTTTCAGCGACTTCGCCCGCAGCAGCGCGCCGAGTGCCGCCTTCGCCACGACAGTGGTCTCGATGGTGCTCGTCGCCGCCCCCGGTACGGCCAGTGCCGCGATCCTGCTGGGTACCGGGCTGGGCACGGGCAAGCTCGGCCTGGGCGGAGCCAGTGTCTCCGGCGGTGCCGCGATGGGGTCGTTGACGGCCGCGGCCAGCCAGACACAGGTATTTCCACCGGATCTGGCGTGGGGCGCGATCATCGGCGGCATGGTCGGCGGCGTGCTGGGGAGCTACCTCGGTGGGCGTTATCTGCTCTCGTATGCCGAGAACGAAAGCGAACGCGCGGCCATCCGCAGGTTCGTGCACTACAGCACCTTCACTGCGATGCTGGTCTGCATGTCTGTGTTCGCCCTGACCTACCTTCAGCCGGGGGGGTACTCCCCGGTGGTGGCCCTCGTCATCGGACTGGCACTGGTCAACTACCAGTGCCTGGGTCCGCTGCAGCGGATCATGGCACCGATGATCGCGCGCGACGCGGCCCGTCACGGGCGCACCGGTCCGAACTGGAAATACGAGTCGCTTTACGGCCGCAAAGCGGTGTGGGTGATGAATCTTGTGGTAATCGGCACCATCGTCTGGGCGATGTACAAGAACGGCCGCATCTGACGAAGAAAAGCGCCGGTCGATGACCGGCGCTTTTCTCGTGCAACACCTTCGTACCGCTTACTTCGCGGCCGGTGCCTTCGGCGGCATCGGCGGCTTGCCATCGCGGTGCTTGCCATCGCGATGATCGCCACGCGGACCACCGAACGGGCCCTTGGCCGCATCGAACTCTGCCTTGCTCAGCTGGCCGTCCTTGTTGGTGTCGGCCGCCGCGAACCAGGCATCACGATGCTGCTTCATGCGCAGCTCGCGGTCGGCCTTGTCCAGGTAGCCATCCTTGTTGACGTCCATCTCATCGAAGCGCGCGGCCAGGCGCGGGTCGGCCTTGGCTTCCTCACGGCTGATGCGGCCGTCCTTGTTGGTGTCCAGCTTGGCCATCCAGTCGCCATGACCACCCGAGCCACGGCCGTGACGCTTGCCATGTCCGCGCGGCAGTTCCTCGCGGGAGAGCTTGCCGTCCTTGTTCTTGTCCAGGGTGTCGAACTGCGCGGCAAGGCGCGGTGCCTTCGCCGCTTCAGTGCGGTCGATGAAGCCATCGCCATTGGTGTCCAGCTTGGCACGGGCCGGCTTGTCCGCCGCGGCAGGGGTATCGGCAGCGACCGCCAGGCCGGCAGCGCCGGTGGACAGCAGCAGGGCCAGCAGCAGAAGGGGTTTGCGGTTGCGCATGGGGTTACTCCGATGTGTAGGGGGAACGGCGTGCGGTGCGTGGCACCCACACCGGTAACAACGCGTGGGCACCCGCGGCGTTGACAGCCCGGTCGGCCAGGTTCATGTGGCAGACAGTCGCGGCGGCTGCGACGGCACGGGGCTATGCTGTAGGCATGGCAATACACGGCGACCGCGACGACGAGCTGCGACTGTTCCAGACCGGCGACCACCCCTGTGGCTACTGGCCGGAACGGGCCGCGCGCGATCTGGTGCTCGATCCCAACGATCCGCGCCTGGGCACGCTGTACCCGATGGCGCTGGGCTGGGGCTTCCGCCGCTCCGGCGATCTGGTCTACCGCCCGCACTGTGCCGACTGCCACGCCTGTGTGGCCGTGCGCATTCCCGTGGCCCGCTTCGCACCGGACCGCAGCCAGCGCCGCTGCCTGGCCCGCAATGCGGATCTGGAAGTGCGTATCGTCGCGGCCGAACAGACCGAAGAGCAGTTCGCGCTGTACCACCGCTACCTGACCCATCGCCACGCCCAGGGCGGCATGGACGAGCACGGCCCGCACGAGTTCGACCAGTTCCTGATCGGCCGCTGGTCGCAGGGCCGTTTCATTGAAATCCGCGGCCCGGCAGTGGACGGCCATCGCGGCCCGCTGCTCGGGGTCGCCGTGACCGATGTCACCCCGCAAGGGCTCTCGGCGGTCTATACGTTCTTCGACCCGGAGCAGGCCCATCGCGGGCTGGGCACCTTCGCGATCCTGCAGCAGATCGCCTGGGCCCAGCGCGAACAGCTGCCGCACCTGTACTTGGGCTACTGGATCCGCGACCACCGCAAGATGGACTACAAGCGCCGGTTCCGCCCGCTGGAGGCCTACGACGGCCGCCGCTGGCACGCCTTCGATGACGAATTGGACGGCCGCTGACGCATCACTGACACCGCGCCGGGTGCAAAATAGGCGGATGAAAGCCCATCCCCTGATCCTTGCCCTGGCCCTGCTCTGCGGCGCCTGCGCCCAGACCCCCGCCAAGACCGCCGCCATGCCGGATACCGCCTCCGCCCCGCTGCGGATCGCCACCTACAACACCTCCCTGTACAGCGACGAGACCGGCGGCCTGATCGCCGAGCTGGAAGGCGACAGCGAACACGCGCGCAAGATTGCCGCCGTCCTGCAGCAGGTCCGCCCGGATCTGGTCCTGCTCAACGAGTTCGATTACGACGACGCCCACCGCGCCGCCGACCTGTTCCAGCAGCGCTACCTGGAAGCTGCCCAGCCGGGCGGCGGTGAGCCGCTGCACTACGCCTATCGCTACCTCGCCCCGGTCAACACCGGCGTGCAGAGCGGCCTGGACCTGGACAACAACGGCGAGATCGGCGGCAAAGGCCGCGCCCGTGGCAACGATGCCTGGGGCTACGGCCTGCACCCGGGCCAGTACGGCATGCTGGTGCTGTCGCGCTACCCGATTGATGAAGCCAAGGTCCGCAGCTTCCAGCTGCTGAAGTGGAGCGCGATGCCCGGCGCCCTGCGCCCGATCGACCCGCGCACCGGTAAATCCTTCTACAACGACCACGTCTGGTCGCAGCTGCGCCTGTCCTCCAAATCGCACTGGGACGTGCCGGTGACCACCCCGAACGGCACCGTACACGCCCTGGTCTCGCACCCGACCCCGCCGGTCTTCGACGGCCCGGAAAAGCGCAACGCCGCCCGCAACCACGACGAACTGCGCCTGTGGCAGGACTACCTCAAGGACCGCGACACCGCGTGGCTGTGCGATGACCGCGGCCAGTGCGGCGGCCTCGCGCAGGACGCACGCTTCGTCATCCTCGGCGACCTCAACAACGACCCGGTCGACGGCGACGGCCGCCACGACGCCATCGTCGAACTGATTGAAAACCCCCGCGTCCTGCGCTACCCCACCCCGCGCAGCGTCGGCGCCGAGCAGACCAGCCTGGCCTACGCCGAGAAAGGCATCCTCCGCAAAGGCGCCCCCTTCCACGCCACCGGCGACTTCGGCCCGAAATCCGGCACCATGCGCCTGGACTACGTCCTGCCCTCGGTCGGCTTCAGCTACATCGGCAGCGGCGTGTTCTGGCCGTCCAATGACAGCCCGGAAGCCAAGATTGCCGACGGCAGCGACCACCACCTGGTGTGGGTCGACGTGAAATAAGGTCTGCTCCGTATTCAACGAAAAACGGCGAGCCAAGGCTCGCCGTTTTTCGTTTGCTCCGCTGTCCTAACCGCGCACCCGACCTTCCGCGAAGAGGTGATCGGGCAGCCCGATGAAGGACCGTGTGCGGCATGGATGCCGCACTACGAGCCCCCAGGGATGGGTTCACGGCGCGTCCTGCATCGGGCTGCCCGATCGCCTCAAACCGACAGCAACCAAAGCGCCAGCTTCAGCTTCAGCTTCGGCTTGGGCCTCAAACCCACCTCAAGACCGCAACTCGATCCCAATAGCCTCAGCCGCCTCACGCGCAATCTTCCGCGCCTCATCAACATCCGCCCCCCGCGCCAACGTCACCCCCACCCGGCGATGCCCATGCACACTCGGCTTGCCGAACAGACGCAGCGCCGAATCCGGCTGCACCAGCGCCGCCGCCACATTACTGAAGAACGGCACGCCCTCACCATGCGCCAACAGCGCGCACGACGCCGACGGACCACTCTGGCGGATCACCGGAATCGGCAGCCCCAGGATCGCGCGCGCATGCAGCGCGAACTCACTCAACTCCTGCGATGCCAAGGTCACCAGACCCGTGTCATGCGGCCGCGGCGATACCTCGCTGAACCACACCTCGTCGCCCTTCACGAACAACTCGACCCCGAACAGCCCCCAGCCGCCCAGCTCGTCGGTGATCGCCTGCGAAATCTCTTCCGCCCGCGCCAGCGCACGTGGCGACATCGGCTGCGGCTGCCAGCTCTCACGGTAATCCCCGTCTTTCTGCCAGTGCCCGATCGGCGCACAGAACGACGTCCCGCCTGCATGGCGCACGGTCAGCAGCGTGATTTCGTATTCGAAGTCAATGAAGCCCTCCACGATGCAGCGCCCGGCGCCGGCGCGGCCACCGGTCTGCGCGTACTCCCAGGCCGGCGCGATGTCCGCGTCCTGGCGCAACGTGCTCTGGCCCTTGCCCGAGGAGGACATCACCGGCTTGACCACGCACGGCAGCCCGATCGCCGCCACGGCTGCACGGTACTCGGCGTCCGTATCGACGAAACGGTAGGGCGAGGTCGGCAGGCCCAGCGTCTCGGCGGCGAGCCGGCGGATGCCCTCGCGGTCCATGGTCAGGCGTGCCGCACGCGCAGTCGGCACCACGCGCAGGCCCTGCTCCTGTTCCAGCTGGACCAGCGTCTCGGTATGGATCGCCTCGATCTCCGGCACCACCAGATGCGGCTTTTCCTGCGCGATCAGCGCGCGCAGCGCCATCGCGTCGAGCATGTCGATCACGTGCGAGCGGTGCGCCACCTGCATGGCCGGCGCGTCGGCATAGCGGTCGGCGGCGATCACCTCCACCCCCAGCCGCTGCAGTTCGATGGCGACCTCCTTGCCAAGTTCACCGGACCCCAGCAGCAGCACACGGGTGGCGGAAGGAGACAGCGGCGTACCGAGCGTGGACATGGCGGTGTTCCGGGCAACAGGGGCGGGAGGGCATTTTAGCTGTTGCGCCCCCTCCATGACCGGCCCGCCCGGCACTTGCGGACTGATATCAATTTGATATCTTCCAATCAACTACCCAAGGACGCCCCGCCATGAAAGAGAAGTCGATCCGCTCGCTGTCCGGCCTGCCCTTCCTGCTGCTGGTGCTGGCCCTGACCGCGGTGGCCGTGTGGATGTTCGTGGTCGGGGTGGACAAGGGAAACCGCAACCCGGCGCTGATCATCGGCAGCCTCCTGCTCGCCACCACCGCCCTGCTCAGCCTGGTCGGCCTGTATACGGTGCAGCCCAACCAGGCGGTGGTCGTCAGCCTGTTCGGCAAGTACGTCGGCACCGTCAAGGAGAATGGCCTGCGCTGGAACAACCCGTTCTTCACCAAGGTCAAGGTGAGCCAGCGCGTGCGCAACTTCGAAAGCGGCAAGCTCAAGGTCAATGAGCTTGATGGCAGCCCGATCGAGATCGCCGCGGTGATCGTGTGGCAGGTGGTGGATGCTTCCGAGGCTGTCTACAACGTGGATGACTACGAGAGCTTCGTGCACATCCAGTCCGAATCGGCGCTGCGCGCGATGGCGACCAGCTATCCGTATGACCAGCACGAAGAAGGCCAACTGTCGCTGCGCAGCCATGCCGCTGAAATCTCCCAGCACCTCAAGGACGAGCTGGCCGAGCGCCTGGCCGATGCCGGCGTGCAGGTGATCGATGCGCGCATCAGCCACCTCGCCTACGCGCCGGAAATCGCTCAGGCCATGCTGCAGCGCCAGCAGGCGAACGCCGTCATCGCTGCACGCACGCGTATCGTCGCTGGTGCGGTCGGCATGGTCGAAATGGCCTTGGCCGAACTGCAGAAGAACGGCGTGGTCCAACTCGATGAAGAGCGCAAGGCGCACATGGTGAGCAACCTGCTCACGGTGCTGTGTTCGGACCGTGGCACCCAGCCGGTGGTCAATGCCGGTTCGCTGTATTGATGCACCAGCGTGCTGACCTAGCGTCGGCACCTGCCAACGCAACCCGGCGCCGAGGGGACGGCACGGGGTGTAGATAAAGGACCCCCGCATGACCGAAAAGAAAGCGTACCCGCTGCGTATCAATGCCGACGTCCTGGCGGCGGCGCAGCGCTGGGCCGACGACGATCTGCGCAGCCTCAATGCGCAGATCGAATACGTGCTGCGTGATGCACTGCGCAAGGCCGGACGCCTTCCCAAGCCCACCACCGACAAGGAGAGCAAATCATGAGCAGGCGCTGGAGCTACCTGACCGTTGAAGTAAAGCCGGGTACAATGGGCAGTGTGAAGCCCAACGACATACAGGACGAACTGACCCGGCACGGCAACCTGGGCTGGGAACTGGTCAACAAGGAGGATTGAGATGCCTGCAGCTCAATCCTTCGAGGTTGCCCCATCGCCGGTCTGGCGACTGCTGTGGCTGTGGATTCCGCTGCTGCTCGTCGCTGGCCTGATGGTCGGCACCGCGCTGGACGCACCGGAGCGTTCGCACACCGAACTGTTCATCACCCTGCCGTTCCTGGCGGTGCTGGCGGCCGCACTGACGTGGGCCTACAGCCGGCGTCGCATCGTGCTGCATGAGGACAGCCTGGAGGTGTTGTCGACCTTCTACCGCAAGCGCGTGCCGGTCAGCGCGATGCGGCTGGACGAGGCGCGTATCGTCGACTTCGCCGAGCATGGCCGGTACAAGCCTTCGATCAAGACCAACGGCTACGGCGTACCGGGCTTCCAGTCCGGGCACTACCGCATGGCCGATCGCAGCAAGGCGTTCTGCCTGATCACCGACAGCAGCCGCGTGCTGCACGTGCCGCTGCGCGATGGCAGCGCCCTGGTGATCAGCCCGGACCGCCCACGTGCACTGCTCAATGCCCTGCAGGCGCTGGCCGGGCCGCCGCGCGCGCACTAAGCTGGCAGCATGCGCCGACCTCCTGCCCTGCTGATCAACACCGCCGAGATCGAACTGTGGCCCGGCGGCCTCCTGCGTGCACGCGGCTCCGCCGACGCGCGCGCCCTGGCCCGTGCACAGTGGGTGCTGCGGCGCAAACGCGATGGGCGCTACCTCGCCGTGGCCACCGCGCACGGCGTGCTGCCGCTGGTGCCGCACCTGATGCGCGAGCCGGGCATCGAAGAGGCGCTGGACGCGCTGGACCGCCATGTGCTGGATCGCCGCCGTGGCAGTGTGCCCGATGCACTGCTGCCGCTGAGCGGGCTGCAGCAACGCCTCGAAGCCCTCGGGATCGATGCCGAGGCTTACGAAGCCGGCACCGGTCTCGCGCTGGAAGCCGAACCGGCCCAGCTGCATCTGGCCGGCTTCGACCGCTACCGGCGGCCACTCTGGCTGCAGCGTGACGCCGCCCGCAGCTGGCAACGCCTGCGCGCGCGGGCTGCTGCCGATGGCATCGCCCTGGATGCGATCTCCGGCTACCGCAGCCACGATTACCAACTCGGGATATTCGCGCGCAAACGCAGCCGCGGGCTGAGCGTGGAGGAGATCCTCACGGTCAACGCCGCGCCGGGCTACAGCGAGCACCACAGCGGCTACGCGCTGGATATCGGCACACCCGGCGAACCGCCGGCGGAAGAATCGTTCGAGTCGACTGCCGCGTTCGCGTGGCTGGGCGAGCATGCCGGTCGCTTCGGGTTCCAGCTGAGCTACCCGCGGGACAACCCGCATGGGATTGTCTACGAACCGTGGCACTGGTGCTGGCACGACGCCATACCCTGACCAGCGCGACCCACAAGGAGGGCGACCATGGACGATCAGAATCCCTACCAGGTCGGTGAGGTTCCCCCCACCCCGCCAATGGCGCCGCACTGGGAACAGGTGCCGAGCGGGATCACCAGGCCAGTCACCCAGCTCTGGCTACTGGGCGCGGGACTCACCGTGTTCACCCTCGCCACGGGCGGCTGGACGTGGGCCACCAACCGGCACGTGTTCGCCATGATGAACTTCGTCGCTGCTGCGATGCTCGGCTGCGTTTACCTGGGTCTGGCAGTGGGGGTCTACAAACGCAGCCGGGTGGCGGCCTGCCTGACCGTTGCGTTGTGGGCATGGGTCTTCGTGATGCATCTGAGGCAGGACACTGCAGGCCTGGCAGACACGCTGCGGAGGATGGGGATGATGGTGGCGATCGGGGTCGTGGTCCTCCGCGGCACCTTCGCCACCTTCCGCCATCACCGCTACCTTGCGGCGAAGAAGCACCAGCCAGCACGGGCGCGAATCAGCGACGACCCGGCCTTCGCGCCGAAGCCGCCGGCCGCGTAGCGTCACCCCTGCGAGCGGTTGGTCGTCGCCTTCGGATCCACCGTGAAATCGGCGATCCGCCACAGATACAGGCTGGCATAGGTCCGGAACGGGCCCCAGTTCTCGCCGCGGGCGAGCAGCTCCTTGGGGGTCGGCATCCGCTCGGCCTTGTCCACACGCTGGGCGCCCTTGCGGACACCGAGGTCGTCCACCGGCAGGATGTCCGGGCGACCCAGCCGGAACATCAGCATCATCTCCACCGTCCAGCGGCCGATGCCACGGATTGGAACCAGCGCCTCGATGATCGCGTCGTGGTCCATCACCGACATCCGACGCAGGTCGGGGATCTCGCCCGCCGCCTCGCGACGCGCCAGGTCTCGCAGGGCCAGCGCCTTGTTGCCCGAGACCCCGCAGACCCGCAGCCCGGCATCATCGATGCGCGCCAGCGTATCGGCGTGCAGGCGGGTGCTGCCGATGGCGGTCTCCACCCGCCCGACGATCGTCGAGGCAGCCTTGCCGCTGAGCTGCTGGAACAGGATTGCTCGTGCCAGCGCATCGACCGGGTCGAAGGTCTTCGCCCAGCCAGGTTGCGGCTGGATCGGGCCGAGCCGCTTCATCCACGTGCCCAGCCGCCGGTCGCGCCGGCTCAGCCAGTCGTGCGCTTCATCGACATCAAAGCCACGGCGGTAACGGGGCATGTCAGCGCCTCAGCGCGTTCAGCCCGTAGGCCAGCCAGCCCACCATCAGGGCCGTACCGCCAATGGGCGCCAATTGGGTGCTGAGCTTCCACAGCGCGCCTGCCACCAGGCTGCCGGAGAACAGCAGCGTGCCGATCAGCAGCACATACAGGGCCAGCCGACCCAACGTGTTCTGCTGGGTCGGGCCGAGTACGGCCAGCGCCACCCCGTGCCCGAAGGCGTACAGGGCCGCGGTGGTCACATGCGACTGCGCCAGCGGGTCGGCGATGCCATGGGAGGCGTAAGCCGACAGGCCCACCGCCGTAGCCGCGAGCAGGCCGCCCAGGCCGGCCAGCAGGGAGGCTTTGCGCGTGCGTCGTTCCAGGTTGAGCATGCTTACGTCCTTCAGACAGTGCCCCGTGGCCGGAGCCAAAAAAAAACGCGCCGCAGGAAGCGGCGCGTTTCAGGTCGTGCGTTACATCACGGCAACCGTCGGATTACTTGACGGCCCAGTAGATGTCGTACGTGCCTTCCGGAGTGAACGACTTGTCCACGCCGTCCTTCCAGGACTCGTACGGACGATCGATCACTTCGTTGCCGCCGGTCACCGACCACGCACGCAGGGCGTTGCGGGCGATGTCCAGGCCGGCCATGTGGCCGGTGTAGGCCGCGTGGGCCGAACGATGCGGAGCCACATGCACGTACTTGACCGGTGCACCATCGTCGATCTTCACCGTCAGGGCTTCGGCCGTCGCAGCTTCAGCACCCTTCTTCTTGACCGGCTGGGCCACGTCGAAGGCGTACTTCTCGGCGCCGAAATCGGTGGTGATGATGCGGAACGGACCGGCGGCTTCGAGGTTGTTGGCCTCCATGACGCGCTTGATCCACTCCTGGTTGTCCTTGATGGACTTGGTGATGGTCTCCTGGCCGCGGTCAACGTTGCCGGCGGTGACGACCAGCAGGTCTTCGGCCGGAACGTCCACGATGCCCAGATCGGTCAGCGGGGCTTCGGCGGTGCGGTAGTCCACGTTCGGCACGGTGGCCAGCATGTTGGCCATGCGCGACAGACCCAGCTTCAGGTCGTCACCCGCGTGACGGCTGACGTACAGGCCAGCGTAGCGACCGAACAGGTTGAACCCGTACTTGACGCTGTAGTCCTGCGTGATCTTGACGTTGCGGCCACCCTTGCCGGTCGGCTCCAGGGTGAAGTTGGTCACCTTGTCGTGGCCCTTGGTCTGGTCCTCGATGGCGATGGCAACGTGCTTGTTCTGCTCGGACTCGGTGATCACCCAGCTACCCTGGCCCAAGGAACCTTCCTTGGAGGAGTAGTCCAGGCGTGCGCCGACACCGGCAGCCGGGCCGGAGTGCTTCAGTTCAACGGCGGGATCGCGCAGCAAGAGCGGGTTCCAGTCCTTGAAGCGGCGCAGGCTGTTGACCGTGTCGTACACGATCGTCATCTTGCGGTTGGTCTCGATGCTTTCGGAAATATGGCGCTCGCCCGGCAGACATACGCCAATGATGACGAACAGGCCAGCCACGATCCCCAAGGCGATCAGGAACTCGATAATACGGGTCATTCAGGAGTCTCCGGGGCCGATCCCACGGCCGGGTTGATTGAAGCGAAGCGCCAATCCTAGCAGGCTTCGCCGGTGTTGTTGATCAGGGTTGGCACACCGGTTTCCATGTCGGCAGCGGTTTTGCATAGACAAGGAGCGGAAAGATAACGCATCGCGCGTGTCAGCACGTAGCGTATGGGCAATATTTCTTTGCCGGATTCGGCCGCCGGGGCCGAAAATCCCCTTGCATCGCTTGCGCCGCAAGGGTTTCGCAGGATTCAGAAATTACCTGTGAACCGATGACCGGCCGAAGGCCGCCACCAGGCGCACGGGCTCACACCAGTTGCAGTTCGAAGGCCTTGAGCACCGCCCGGGTGCGGTCGCGCACCCCCAGCTTGGACAGGATGTTGGACACATGGTTCTTGATCGTGCCCTCGGCCACGCCCAGTGAATTGGCGATCTCCTTGTTGGAGAAGCCGCTGGCCATCAGGCGCAGGATCTCGGTCTCGCGGTCGGTCAACGGGTCCGGCCGGTCCAGGCTCACGAACTCGTTGCGCATGTGCTCCAGGCCGGAGAGCAGCCGCTGGGTGACCGCCGGCTGCACCAGCGACCCGCCATCGGCCACGGTGCGGATCGCGCCCACGAGCTGGTCCAGGGTCACGTCCTTGAGCAGGTAGCCCTTCGCCCCAGCCTTCAGCCCGGCCAGCACAAGCTGGTCGTCATCGAAGGTGGTCAGGATGATGGTCGGCGGCAGCTGGTTCAGACGCGACAGCATCTGCAGTGCCTCCAGCCCGGACATCACCGGCATGCGCATGTCCATCAGGACCACGTCCGGGCGGACCTGCGGAACCACCTCGACTGCCTGGCGGCCATCGGCGGCCTCGGCGACCACCTCGATGCCGTCATCGAGTGCCAGCAGCGAGCGGATCCCCTGCCGCACCAGGGTTTGGTCGTCGACCAGGCAGACGCGAATCATCAACGCACTCCTTCAATGACAGCGGACAGCATCAATACTGGCACGCCGGGTACCGAGGCGCGCAGGCGGAAGCCCTGACCCCGGCGGGTTTCGATCTGCAGCTCACCACCGCATTGTTGCAGCCGCTCGCGCATCCCGCGCAATCCGTTGCCGACCACGATGCCGTCCGCGCCGACCCCATCATCATGCGCCTCCAGCACCACGATGCCCGGCGGCTCGCGCCGGACCTTGATCCACAGGTTGCGTGCGCCGGCGTGGCGCACCGCATTGGTGATGATTTCCTGGGTGCAGCGCAGCAGCACGTGGGCGCGCTCGGGATCTTCCACGCTCAGCGGCTCATCGATGTCCAGGTGGATAGCCAGCGAGGGCACCTGCTCGGTCAGCGGGCGCAGGGCCGCGGCCAGATCGATGGCGCCACTGTCGCGCAGCTGGCTGACGGCCTCGCGCACATCGGTCAACAGCAGCTTGGCCAGGGTGTGGGCCTGGTGTACATGCTCCTGGGCCTGGCCCTCGGTGATGTGGCCCGCCACCTCCAGGTTGAGGCTGAGCGCGGTCAGGTGGTGGCCCAGCAGATCGTGCAGCTCGCGGGAGATGCGGGTGCGCTCGTTGACCCGGGCGCTCTCGGCCAACAGCACGCGGGTGGCGCGCAACTCGGTATTGAGCCGGCGCTGCTCTTCCCGGGCATCGGTCTGCTGCCGCGCGACCAGACTGGTCACGAAGATGAACATGGAAAAGCCGCCGTACAGCAGTGACTGCATCACCGCCTCGAACAGCGAGAAATTCAGGATCAGGTAGTAGACCGGCAGCACCGCCAGCTGGCTCAGCAGCAGCCAGATCACGCCACCGCGCACGGGGAGCATCCACGGAATGACACCGGCGGCAACCATCATCAGGATGCTGCCCAGCCCGGACCCGCTCAGGTAGCTGACACCCAGCGCCGAGGCGGTGAGCAGCACCAGCATGACCCGGTCGTACCAGCGTGAGTGGCCGCCGTTGCGCAGCCCGCGGGTCAGCCAGAAGTAGCCCCCACCGAAGGCCAGGTAGGCAGCGAACAGCCACAGCGCCCAGGCATCGACGCCACCGCCGCGGCGGAGCAGCGCTTCGTACTGTGAGTAGACCAGAGGGAGTCCGACCATGACCCAGGTGAACAGGCCGGCCAGTCGCAGTACTCGGGTGTGGCTGAGGTATACCAACATGGACGCATAGTAGGCTGAACCCGTGCCCCTGCACTCCCACAGAAGTCATGCCTGTCGGCTCGCGGGGGAAGGCCACCCATGCAATAATCGGACCGAACGGCCCCTCGATGGGCCAACCGCGTTACCCCACGGAGTCACAATGTCGATTGTCATCCGCGACGTGCGCGAGCACGAGCTCGATTCCGTCCTGGCCCTGAACAACAATGCCGGCCTGGCCATCCTGCCGTTGGATGCCGCCCGCCTGCGGCTGTTCTATGAAAGCGCTGAGTATTTCCGCGTCGCCGAGCGCGACGGCAACCTGGCCGGTTTCCTGATCGGCTTCGGCAGCGACAGCCAGCACGACAGCAGCAACTTCGCCTGGTTCAAGCAGCAGCTGGGCAGCAAATTCTTCTATATCGACCGCATCGTGGTTGCCAGCCGCCGTCGCGGCGGTGGCGTCGGCCGTGCCTTCTATGCCGATGCGCAGAGCTACGCCGAGCTGCGCTACCCGCAGCTGACCTGCGAAGTGTTCCTGGACCACGGCGCCGATGCCGCCCTGCTCTTCCACGGCAGCTTCGGCTTCCGCGAGGTCGGCCAGAACACCATGGCCCACGTTGACGTGCGCGCCAGCATGCTGCTCAAGGACCTGTGCAGTTACCAGTGGGTGCACGACACCTACGGCGACCAGTTGCCGGATGTGCCCTGGGTGGGTCATCGCCGCGAGCCGCTGCGCGTCCAGCAGCAGACGGGGACCTGATCGGTGGCAGCGAACATGGATTTTGAACAGGCCGGTGAACTGAAGATCGGCCAGGTCGGCATCGCCAATCTGCGTATCCGCACCCTCGACGTGGAGCGCCTCTCCCGTGAAATGCAGGAACGTGTCGCGCGTGCGCCGAAGCTGTTCGGGCGTGCCGCGGTGATCCTGGATTTCGGCGGACTCAGTAAGATTCCGGACGTGGCCACCGCCAAGGCGCTGCTGGACGGCCTGCGCAAGGCCGGCGTGCTACCGGTGGCGCTGGCCTACGGCACCACCGAAACCGACCTGCTGTCCCAGCAGCTCGGCCTGCCGTTGCTGGCCAAGTTCCGCGCCCAGTACGAGCGCGCCGAGGCCGAGCCGGCCCCTGCGCCCCTGCCGGTCGCCGAACCGCCGCCGCGCCGTGCGCGTGCCGCCGCTGCCGTGCCTGCTGCACCGGCACCGAGCGCTGTGGCTACCGGCGGCGCGCCCAAGCCGGGCCGCATGCAGACCGCCAATGTCCGCTCGGGCCAGCAGCTGTATGCGGAAAACTGCGACCTGACCGTCATGGCCACCGTCGGCGCGGGCGCCGAAGTGATCGCCGACGGCAGCATCCACATCTACGGTACGCTGCGGGGCCGTGCCCTGGCAGGTGCCCAAGGCAACACCACGGCGCGTATTTTCTGCCGTGAATTCCACGCTGAACTGGTCGCCATCGCCGGCCATTACAAGGTACTGGACGATGTCCCGGACTCCCTGCGCGGCAAGGCCGTGCAGGTGTGGCTGGAACAGGACCAGATCAAGATCGCTGCGCTGGACTGACGCAGCCCCCAAACAGAAGAATCAGGAGAAATCCTTTGGCTGAAATCATCGTAGTCACCTCCGGCAAGGGCGGCGTCGGCAAGACCACCAGCAGCGCCAGCCTGGCCTGCGGGTTGGCACGTCGTGGCAAAAAGGTGGCGGTGATCGACTTCGACGTCGGCCTGCGCAACCTGGACCTGATCATGGGCTGCGAGCGCCGCGTGGTGTACGACTTCGTCAATGTCGTGCACGGCGAAGCGACCCTCAAGCAGGCCCTGATCAAGGACAAGCGCTTCGACAACCTGTACGTGCTGGCTGCCTCGCAGACCCGCGACAAGGACGCGCTGACCCAGGAAGGCGTGCGCAAGGTGCTCGACGACCTCATCGCCGACGGCTTCGAATACGTCATCTGCGACTCCCCGGCCGGCATCGAGAAGGGTGCGTTCCTGGCGATGTACTACGCCGACCGTGCGGTCGTGGTGGTGAACCCGGAAGTGTCCTCGGTACGCGACTCGGACCGCATCATCGGTCTGCTCGATTCGAAGACCCACAAAGCCGAATCCGGCAAGAACGTGCCGGCCTTCCTGCTGCTCACGCGCTACAGCCCGGTACGGGTGGAAAGTGGCGAGATGCTCAGCATCACCGACGTGGAAGAAGTGCTGGGCCTGAAGGCCATTGGCGTGGTGCCCGAATCGGGCGACGTGCTCAATGCGTCCAACAAGGGCGAGCCGGTCATTCTGGATCCCGAATCGGCGGCGGGCCAGGCATACGAAGATGCGGTCGGCCGCATCCTTGGCGAAGAGCGTCCGATGCGCTTCACCACCGTGGAGAAGAAAGGCTTCTTCAGCAAGCTGTTCGGAGGGTAAGCATGGGACTGTTCGATTTCCTGAACCGAAAGAAGACTACTGCCGAAACGGCCAAGAACCGCCTGCAGATCATCATCGCGCAGGAACGCAGCCACCGCGGCGGCCCGGACTACCTGCCCCTGCTGCAGCGCGAGCTGCTGGAAGTGATCAAGAAGTACGTCAACATCGACGCTGATGCGGTCAAGGTCGATCTGGTCAAGGACGGCGAGCACGATGTGCTCGATATCTCCGTCGCCTTGCCGGAAGGCCCGCAGCAGCCCTGATCGACATCGCCCCTTCCGTTCTGGAAGGGGCGGTTGAGCGGTAACCCATGAACGACGCTGCCCCCACCGCCGAACCGCAGGTCACCCGCCTCGGCGATATCCAGTTTGACGATGCCCATGCCCTGCTTGCCGCCCACGATCTGCACCTGCATCGTGTGGCCGATGGCGCGCCGATTCCCGGCAGCTATTGGGGCGAACCCGAAGCCGGCATCATCGGCAGCGACGTGTATGTCCGCGATGACACCCCCGTGCACTCGATGCTGCACGAAGCCTGTCACCTGATCGTGCTGCCGCCGGAGCGGCGTGCGCTGGTGCACACCGATGCCACCGATTCGGTGCCCGAAGAAGACGCCACCTGTTACCTGCAGATCGTGCTGGCCGGCAGGCTGCCTGGTGTGGGCAGTGCGCAGTTGATGGCCGACATGGATGCGTGGGGGTATACGTATCGGTTGGGGTCGACAAAGGCGTGGTTCGAGCAGGATGCGGAAGATGCAAAAGCCTGGCTGGTCGAACGCGGCCTCCTTGCTGCGTAAATCCGCACGCGCGGTAACTCCCGGGCGCGTGGCGACGCGCCAATCGCATCGGCGCCAGGGTCTTCACTCGGCGCGGTTCGAGCAGGATGCGGAAGATGCAAAAGCCTGGCTGGTCGAACGCGGCCTCCTTGCTGCGTAAATCCGCACGCGCGGTAACTCCTGGGCGGCCCTGATTCCCGGTACTGCCGGCCGCTGGCCGGCAACCAGGCGATGCGTCACTTTTCCAGGAGGCTGCCGGCCGGCGGCCGGCATTACCCGGATCAGCCCTGCCCTGCCATCGCGCGCAGGGTGATGCCCACGATGTAGGCCAGGTACGTACCCGTCGCGTAGCCCATCGTGCCCAGCAGCACGCCGACCGGGGCCAGCGAGGGATGGAACGCCGCTGCGACCACCGGCGCCGAGGCCGGCCCACCGATGTTGGATTGGGAGCCGATCGCGAAGTAGAAGAACGGCACCTTCAGCGCGCGCGCCAGAGCCCATAACAACACGATGTGCACCGCGATCCAGATCAGCCCCAGCGCGAACAGCCACGGGCGGTCCAGCAACGCGAGCAGGTCCATCTGCATGCCGATGCAGGCGATCAGGAAGTACAGCAGCAGCGAGCCGAGCTTGGAAGCACCGGCGCCTTCCAGGTTGCGCGCACGAGTGAAGCTCAGTGCCAGGCCGCAGGTGGTGGAGATCACCACCACCCACACGAATGGTGCGTCCAGACTGAACTGCGAGGCCCAGGCGACATGGCCCTTGAACCACGCCGAGACCGGCCCGGCGATCGCGTGCGACAGGCCCACCACGCCGAAGGCAACGGCGACGATCAGCATCAGGTCGGTCAGGCTCGCCACACGCTCGTGCTTGGCCTGGAAGGCCTGGATCCGCAACTTGAGTTCATCGATGCCCGAGGTGTCGGCGCCGCTGCGCGCATCGATCTTCGCCGCGCGCCCGGCCATGAAGATCAGCACGGCCATCCACACATAGCCCACGCCGACATCGACCACCGCGAACTGGCCGAAGGTGGTCGCGTTGACATCAAACACTTCGCGCATGGCCAGCATGTTGGCACCGCCGCCGATCCAGCTGCCGGCCAGCGCTGCCATGCCCGCCCAGGTATCGCCGGCGACGGTGGCCGGATGCAGCCATTTCATCAACTGGAACGCGACCACCGCGCCGATCATGATGCTGAGCGAGGCGCCCAGGTACATCACGATCAGTTTCGGGCCCAGCCGCAGGATGCCCTTGATATCCACGGCCAGAGTGAGCAGCACCAGGGCAGCGGGCAGCAGGATGTCACGGGCGACCGGGTTGTAGAGCTGTGTGTTCTGGCCGTCGATCAGCCCAACCGTGTTGTACACGCCGGGAATCATGTAGCACAGCAGCAAGGCGGGCACGTAGGTGTAGAAGCGCTTCCACAGCCCCTGCTCGCGCGAGGCGGTCCAGAACACGGCACCAAGGGTGGCGGCGATCAGGCCGAAGACGACGATATCGTTCTGGATCAGGGCGGGTGCTTTCACGGGGATGGGGTGCCTGGGTCGTGCCGGCCGCGGGCCGGCAACCTCATGAATACTGAAAGCGCGGTGCAGATGCCGGCCAGCGGCCGGCCCTACCGATGTAAAAGCGCCGCCCCTGGGGGCGGCGCCTCAAACCGGCTTAGTCGCCGATGTGCTGCTTCAACCAGCTGTTGACGGTGTCGTGCCACTGCACGCTGTTCTGCGGCTTGAGCACCCAGTGGTTCTCATCCGGGAAGTACAGGAACTTGGACTCGATGCCCTGGCGCTGCGCAGCGGTGAACGCGGCCAGGCCCTGCTCCACCGGAATGCGGTAGTCGAGCTGGCCGTGCACGATCAGGATCGGCTTCTTCCAGTCGGCCACGTGGTTGACCGGGTTGAACTTCTCGTAGTTGGCGGCCTTCTCGTACGGCGTCCCGCCCTGCTCCCACTCGGTGAACCACAGTTCTTCGGTGGCGTAGCCCATCATGCGCTGGTCGAACACGCCGTCATGGTTGACCAGGCACTTCCACGGCGCGTTCCAGTTGCCGGCGATCCAGTTGACCATGAAGCCGCCGTAGCTGGCGCCCAGGGCACACGCCTTGTCACCGTTGAGGAACGGGTACTGCTTCTGTGCCGCCGCCCAACCCTTCTGCAGATCTTCCAGCGGGCGGTCGCCCCAGTGCTGGCTGATCGCATCGGTGAAGGCCTGGCCGTAGCCGGTGGAGCCGTGGAAGTCGATCATGACCACCGCGTAGCCCTGGCCGGCGTAGGTCTGCGGATTCCAGCGGTAGCTCCAGCCGTTGCCGAAACTACCCTGCGGGCCACCGTGGATCAGGAACGCGACCGGGTAACTCTTGCCTTCCTGGTAGTTGTAAGGTTTGACCACGTAACCGTGCACGGTTTCGTTGTTCCAGCCCTTGAACTGGAACTGCTCGTAATCGCCGAAGGCAACGTCGGGCAGCATCTCACCGGCGCTCGGGGTGATCTCGCGCGGGTTGGCACCATCGAAGGCGGCCACGATGATCTGATCGCCGCTCTTCAGACTGTTCTTCGTATACGCCAGCGTGGTGCCGGCGATCACCGGCGAGCCGATGCTGCCGCCGTCGGCCACCACTTCAGCGGTGCCGGTGGCGATGTCGACGCCGAACAGGCGGTGCTCGCCCATGTCGTCGGCGCTGGTGTAGATCAGCGTGCCGTCACCGGACAGCACGATCTCGCCGGCCGAACGATCCCACTTGGGTGCGATCTCGCGGGTCTTGCCGGTGGCCACGTCCATCGCCATCAGGCCGAAGCGATCCGCTTCAAAGCCCGGGCGCTTCATGGCGCGGTAGTACAGGGTCTTGCCGTCGGCGCTGAATACCGGGCCGGCATCCCAGGCCGGGTTGGCCGCGGTCAGGTTGACCGGCGCCTGCTTGCCTTCGGCGTCCAGGCGGTACAGGTCGAAGTTGGTCGACCACGGCTCCTGCTTGCCGGCCACGCGGATGGCCGCGACCACGCTCTTGCCATCGGGCGACCAGGTGAAGTCGTCATTGCCACCGAACGGCTTGGACGGCGCATCGCCGGCCAGCGTCGCGCTGATCGCCGAAGCCCCCTTCACCGCGGCGGCCTTGCCTGCCGGCAGCGGCGCCACGAACAGCGTATTGCGGCGACCATCGGCCCAGGTATCCCAATGGCGCACGAACAGGCTGTCGAACACCTCACCGGTGTTCTTGCGTGCCTTGTGCGCGTCCAGCTTCTTGCTGGTGCAGGCCAGGTCCGAACCGCAGTCCTGGAACACGCCGCTGCTGAAGGCCACGCGGTCGCCCTGCGGGGAGACGTGGAAGCTGTCCACATCGACCGGGAAATCGGTCAGCTGGCGCGGCGTGCCGCCGGTGGTCGGCTGCGCGTAGAGCTGCTGGCTGCCATTCTTGGCGCTCAGGAAGTACACCGTCTGGCCATCGGCCGACAGCGCGGCGGAATTGACGTTCCAGCCGGCGGGGGTCAGCGGCTTGGGCGGGGCCAGGTCACGCGTGCGCAGGTTGCGGATGTACAGGCCGGTGCTGGCCTTGCTGTCGTTACCGACCACGCGCTTGGCAAAGATCACGTTGCCGCCATCGGCGGTGAGCAGCGGGCTGGAGACCCGATCCAGCGCGATCATGTCGCGCACATCCAGGCCACGCGTGGCCGCCAGCGAGGGCATCGCGGTCAGCAGGCACAACGGCAGCAGGGCGTAACGAAGTTTCATCGGGGTCTCCGCGGAACGGCAAAACGCCGATGGTAGGGCCGCAGGGGCCACCCATGCAAAGGCCATCGGTCATGCAGAGCGACGGGCGGGCGGCAGAAACGACAAACCCCGCCGAAGCGGGGTTTGTCATGACGCAGATCCGGGCGTTTTAGACCGAACCCACCGCGCGCTTGCCGGTGCGGTAGATCAGCCAACCGACCAGGAACAGCACGGCCAGACCGATCCACTGCGCGCCCGGCAGGTGGAACGGCAGCGCCAGCACATCGGCACGGCTGCTGATCACGATCGGCACCGCGATCGCGATGCCCATCAGGGCTTCACCGGTGATCAGGCCGGCAGCGAACAGCACGCCCGGCTTGTGCACGCGGTCGCGACCTTCTTCGTCATCGGCGCGGATCTTGTGGAAGCGCTCCACCAGGTAGGCGATCAGACCGCCCAGGAAGATCGGGACCATCAGCTCCAGCGGCAGGTAGATGCCGATCGCCGCAGCCAGCACCGGCACGCGGAAGCGGGCATTGCGCGACTTGAGCCAGCTGTCGAAGGCGATGATCGCCGCGCCCACCACCGCACCGATGCCGATGAAGGTCCACGGCAGCTCGCCGCCGAACAGGCCCTTGGCCACGGAGGCCATCAGGTTCGCCTGCGGCGCGGCCAGCGCGTTGGGATGCAGTTCGGATTTGACGCCGATGCCGTAGGCGGTCGCCAGCAGGTTCAGCACCGGGGCCATGATCAGCGCGCACGAGAACGCACCGATGCCCAGCATCAGCTGCTGCTTCCACGGGGTGGCGCCGACGATGTAGCCGGCCTTGAGATCCTGCAGGTTGTCACCGCCGACCGCGGCGGCGCAGCACACCACCGCGCCGATCATGATCGCGGCCACCGCACCCAGCGGTGCTCCGCCGACGCCGACCGGGGTCAGGCCATCCTTGCCGAGCAGCAGCACCAGCACCGCCGAGGCGAACAGGATGGTGGAGATGGTGATGCCCGAGACGGGGTTGTTGGACGAACCGATCAGGCCGGCCAGATAGGCCGAGACCGACACGAACAGGAAGCCGGCCACGATCATGATGAGCGTCATCGGGATCGAGACGTGCCACTGGCCCACGATGGCCTGGTACAGCGCCAGCAGCGGCAGGGTGAACACCACCAGGGCCACCAGCATCCACTTCATCGGCAGATCGCGCTCGGTGTGCGCCAGCGCCGGGCCACCGCTCTTGCGGGCTGCGGCGAAACCACTCTTGACGCCATTGAGCAGCGACTTGCGCAGCGAGATCAGGGTCCACACGCCGCCGATCAGCATCGCGCCTACGCCCAGGTACCGCATCTTCGCGCCCCAGATGGCGAAGGCCGCCTCGGTGGAGCTGGCCGTGGCGATCGAGGCGGCCAGCGCCGGATCGGTGTTCATGAAGAACGACTGGTACAGCGGAATGGCGATGTGCCAGGTCAGGATCGAGCCGGACACCACCACGATGCCGACATTCAGGCCGACGATGTAGCCCACACCCAGCAGCGCCGGGGACAGGTTGGTACCGATGAAGGCGGTGATCTTCGAGCTGCCCACGTAGGCCGAGGTGGCCCAGGCATCCGGAATCAGGCGCAGGCCACTTTCAGCCGCCAGCTTCACGAAGGCGCCGATCACCGCCGACACGGCCAGGATCTTCAGGCCCGGGCCCGGGTTCTCACCGGCCTTGAGCACTTCGGCGGCCGCCTTGCCTTCCGGGAACGGCAGCGGATCTTCCACGATCATCGAACGGCGTAGCGGCACCGAGAACAGCACGCCCAGCAGACCACCCAGGCCGGCGATGCCCAGCACCCACCAGTACTTGAAGTCCGGCCAGTAGCCCATGATCACCAGCGCGGGAATCGTGAAGATCACACCGGCGGCGATCGACGAACCGGCCGAAGCGCCGGTCTGGACGATGTTGTTTTCCAGGATCGTGCCACCGCCGAGCAGGCGCAGCACCCCCATGGAAATGACCGCGGCGGGAATGGCGGTGGCGATGGTCAGGCCTGCGAACAGACCGAGATAGGCGTTGGCGGCCGACAGAATCACCGCCAGCACGATGGCAAGCACCACCGCGCGGAAAGTGAGCTGGCGTGGCGCAGCGTCGTTGTTCATGGAAGCCCCTGCTGGCAAAAAATCCCTGCCACGCTAGCGTTCATGTACGGGCAAGTCCAGTAGTGCCAGCCGCTGGCCGGCAACCCTGCACCACCCGATCGAGGCTGCCGTTGACCTGCGCGTGCCGTCGCGTCCGCGACCCGCCGCACTCGGCAACGTGCAGGGCCGGACCCATCCAATTTAGTTATGTTATATCCTATCGCACCGAGTAACCGGCGCCGCTGTGACGCATTCCCCCACTTCCCGCCTGACTTCCATCGACCAGCTGCGCGGCACCGTGATCGTGCTGATGCTGCTCGACCACGTGCGCGAAACCTTCTACATGCACCAGCAGGTCGGCGATCCGATGGTGGTCGAGCAGGTCGAGCCGGCGCTGTTCGTCAGCCGGCTGCTGGCGCATCTGTGCGCCCCGGTGTTCGTGCTGCTGACCGGCCTGTCGGCCTGGTTGTACGCCAGCGGCAAGCCGGATGGGCGCCGGGCCGCATCCGCCTTCCTGCTCAAGCGCGGCCTGTTCCTGGTGGTGCTGGAACTGCTGGTAGTCAATTTCGCGTGGACGCTGCAGTTCCCTCCCAGCGTGGTCTACCTGCAGGTGATCTGGGCAATCGGCATCAGCATGATCGCGCTGGCCGGGCTGCTGTGGTTGCCGCGCGGGGCACTGGCCGTGCTGGCGCTGGCCGTGATTGCCGGGCACAACCTGCTCGATGGCATCCGCCTGCAGGGTGACGGAGCGCTGGCCGTGCTGTGGAAAGTGCTGCACCAGCGCGACTGGATCGCCGTGACAGATGGGCTGCGCCTGCGTACCTCGTATCCGGTGCTGCCGTGGATCGGCGTCATCGCGCTGGGCTGGGTGATCGGCCCGTGGTTCGCGCGCGGCGGCGATGCCCTCCTGCGCCAGCGCCGGCTGTGGATGGCCGGCGCCGGTGCGCTGCTCGCCTTCATGCTGCTGCGGGCGCTCAACGTGTATGGCGACAGCCCGTGGCAGTCCTTCGCCACGCTGGGCAGCACGCTGATGAGCTTCTTCAACGTGACCAAGTACCCGCCCTCGCTGCTGTTCCTGCTGTTGACCCTGGGCATCGGACTGCTGGTGCTGCGCCTGTACGAACAGCCGCGCGTGGCCCGGGCGCTGGCGCCATTGGCCGACATCGGCGCGGCACCGATGTTCTTCTACCTGCTCCACCTGTATGTGCTGAAGCTGCTGTACGTGCTGGCCGAAGCACGCTGGGGCCAGACCCACGGCGCGTACTTCGCCGTGGACCACGTGGCGAGCCTGTGGGTGATCACCGCCGTGCTGGCACTGGCGCTGTACTGGCCGACCAGAGCGTTCGCGCGATTCAAGGCGCGGCGGCGGGATCTGGCCTGGCTGCGCTATCTGTAAGCGAGCGATGCCGGGCTTCTGAGGTTGCCGCCCAGCGGCCGGCACTACAGCAGCGGAGCGGCCAGACCCGGCACGGCTGACCCTTCGCCCCGGGCCTATACTCGCCCCCTTGTCCGCCCTGCCCGATCCCTCGATGACCGCAGCCGCCCTGCCCGCCTCCACCACCTCGACCGCTACCGACGACTTCCTCGGCCATCCCAAAGGCGTCTACATCTGCTTCTTCACCGAGATGTGGGAGCGGTTCTCGTTCTACGGCATGAAGGCGCTGCTGCTGCTGTATCTCACCAAGTACCACCTGTTCGGCGACAAGGCCGGCCTGGATCTGCTCGGTGCCTACGGTGGCCTGGTCTACTGCATCCCGGTGTTCGGCGGCCTGCTCGCCGACCGCTGGCTGGGCATGCGCAAGGCGGTGGTGTTCGGTGGCGTGCTGCTGGTGCTGGGCCACCTGGGCATGGCCTTCGAAGGGCACGCGGCGGTCCGCGTCGATGGTGCGATCGTGCGCGATGACGCGGCCCTGGGCATCACCTACCTTTCGCTGGCCCTGATCATCATGGGCGTGGGCTTCCTCAAGCCGAACATCTCCACCATCGTCGGCAAGCTCTACCCGGAAAACGACCCGCGCCGCGATTCGGGGTTCTCGCTGTTCTACGCCGGCATCAATCTGGGCGCGCTGTTCGCCTCGCTGGTGTGCGGCTTCCTCGGCGAAGCTTATGGCTGGAAGTACGGCTTCGGCGCGGCCGGCATCGGCATGGTGATCGGCCTGGGCATGTTCCTGTGGGGCCAGAAGTATCTGCAGGGCCACGCCGAACCGTCGGATCTGCCGGCCCTGCGCCAGCGCGTGCTCGGCATCCGCCGCGAATGGCTGATCTATGCGGTGGCCGTGCTCGGCGTGATTCCCGTCGCTGCCTTGATGTGGGCCGCGGCCAACGGCGCGTTCGCGCTCGGCGGTGAAATCAGCCTGGCCCTGATGCTGATGATCGTCGTGCTCGGCGGCGTACTGGTCTGGTTCGCCTGGTTCACCGGTACCCGCTGCACGCCGGTGCAGCGCCAGCAGATGATCGCGCTGATGGCGCTGATCTTCATGGCCCTGGTGTTCTTCACCCTGTACGAGCAGACCTATGGCTCGTGGGTGACCTTTACCGATCGTCTGCTGACCAAGGACCTGGTGCCGTCGCTGGTGATCCAGGGCGGCACGCCGCTGCCATGGTCGATCGCCTCGCTGCTGCTGGCGCCACTGGGCTTCGTGGTGGCCGCGCGCCTGTCGGAGCGGAACCCGGGTTCGTCCGCACCGCGCAACCTGTTCATCGCGATCGTGGCGGCGATGCTGGTGATGCTGATCCGCGACTGCCTGGTGATTCCGCAGACGGCCGGTTCGCTGACTTACCTCGGCGGCCTGTTCCTGGTCGTCCTCGCGCCGCTGTTCGCGATGCTGTGGGCATGGTTGGACCGTCGCCGCATGGACCCGTCCAAGCCGGTCAAATCCTCGATCGGACTGATTTTCGCCGCACTGTCGTTCGTGCCCTTGGCCCTGGCCGCCCAGCACGTCGGCGCGACCGGACAGATGGCCAGTGTGTGGTGGCTGGTGCTGGCCTACCTGATCCTGGAGATCGGCGAGATGTGCCTGTCGCCAGTCGGCCTGTCGGCGGTCACCCAGTTGGCCGCGCCGCGGGTGGTCAGCCTGATGATGGGCACCTGGTTCCTGGCCACCGCGTTCTCCGAAACGCTGGCGGCGCTGTTCGGCAAGCTCGCCGCGATCGAGGTACCGGAGGGCCAGACCATGGATATCGCCAGCGCCGCCGCCAGTTACGAACACCTGTTCTGGCTGCTGATGTGGATCGGACTGGGCTGCGCGGCGGTGGCATTGATCTGCTCACCGATGCTGAAGCGGATGATGCACGGGGTGAAGTAATCCCGAGCCGCGCCGTGCTCGGGGTTGGCAGGCGTCGATGCCGAATCGGCCTGCCCGACCAGGCTGCTGGAGAGCAATGCCAGCAGCTTCGCAGTACTCACCGCAATGAGGATCGGTGTCGTAGCCGCGGCCTTCTGCAGGGTGGTACAGCGGCGCTTCCAAGCAAAAAAATGGCACCGCGAACGGTGCCATTTCCAGGACCTGCATTGAGGAGAGAGGTCAATGCATGCCGCGGAACGCGAGACTGAGCGCCAGGATCGACAGGATCACCGCGATGGTGCCGTCGAGGATGCGCCAGGTTTTGGGCTTGGTGAACAGCGGGGCCAGCAGGCGCGCGCCCAGGCCTTGGGCGGTCAGCCACAGGCAGCTGGCGGTGAACACGCCGGCGGCGAAGGCCATGCGTGCGTTGCCAAAATTCTCGGCGATGCCGCCGATGACCATCATGTCCAGCCAGAAGTGCGGGTTGATCAGCGAGAAGCCGACCGCCGACATCAGCACCGCACGGCGCGAGCTGCTGTCGCCATCGTCCACGTGCATGCCGCCGCCACCGGCCAGCGCGCGGCGCGCCGATTGCCAGGCATACCAGGCCAGGAAGGCGACACCGCCCCACAGCACCACGGTGGTCAGCCACGGCAGCGCCTGGGTGAGCGTGCGCAGGCCGGCCACGCTGGCGAAGATGAAGATGCCGTCGATGGCGGCGCAGGTCGCCACCACGGGCACGATGTGCTTGCGCAGGATGCCCTGGCGCAGGATGAAAGCACTCTGCGCGCCGACCACCGCGAACAGGCCGATGCCGGTTGCGGCACCGCTGAGCCACGCGCTGAGACCGGCACCGCCGGCAATGATCGAAAACATGGGATACCACCTGTGTCTTGCTGGGGGGCGGTGCCTCGCCAAGGCGTACAGCACCGGATGGCGCGCATTGTCGCGCCGCAACATGAAAAAGTAGAGCTAAACTTACTTAACCATCTTTAGCGGAACTTAAGATCATGCGCATCGACCATGCCCAGCTCCGCGCCTTGGCGGCGGTGATCCGCGAAGGCAGCTTCGAACGGGCGGCGCAGTCGCTCAACGTCACCGCCTCGGCGGTCTCCCAGCGGGTCAAAGCGCTGGAGGACCGGGTCGGGCGCCTGCTGGTCAAGCGCTCCTCGCCGGCGGTGGCCACCACCGAAGGCCAGGTGCTGGTCCAACTGGCCGAGCAGACCGCCCTGCTGGAGCACGATGCGCTGCACCGGATGGGCATCGCCGATGAGGACCTGCCCCATGCCAGCATCCCGGTGGCGGTCAACCACGACAGCCTGGAAACCTGGTTCCCCGAGGCGGCCCTGCAGTTCGCGCGGCAGACCGGCACCACGCTGGACCTGCGCTCGGAAGACCAGGACCACACCGTGGCCCTGCTCCGGCAAGGGGCCGTACTGGGCGCGGTGACTACCCTGGATGAGCCGGTGCAAGGCTGCCAGATCCACGCGCTGGGCAGCATCCGCTATGCCGCCACCTGCACGCCGGCCTTCCACGAGCAGTACTTCGCCAAGGGCGTCAACGCGCAGTCGCTGGCCCAGGCCCCGGTGCTGGTGTTCAACCGCAAGGACGACATGCAGGCCCGTTTCGCACGGCGCCTGGCCGGCAACGACCTGCCTCTGACCGCGCCGACCTGGTGGATTCCCTCGACCCGCGCGTTCGTGCAGGCCAACCTGGGTGGGCTGGGCTGGACCATGAACCCGCTGCCGCTGGTCAAACGGCACCTGGATGCCGGCCGGCTGGTGCACATGAAGCAGCGCGCCTGGGAAGATGTGCCGCTGTACTGGCAGCACTGGAAAGGCGATGTGCAGACCATGGCGCTGCTGACCCGGGCGGTGCTGGCGGCCTCGGCGACGCTGGTGCGCAAGAAACGATAGCCCCGGACCGGTAGGGCGCAGCGTCGGTCGGCTGTCGTAGCGGGGCCGCCTGCAGCCCTACACGACCCGACGACCCGCCCCGATGCAGCATCGGCGCATTCCAGTCGCGGGCACGTCGATGGACACCGATCCGGTCTACCTGCACATCCGCGTGGTCCTGAGCATCATCCTTGGCCTGAGCATCACCACCCTGCTGCGTGGCCTGGCCGGGATCATCGAACACCCGCAGCGCCGCGGTTGGTCGTGGATCCACCTGTGCTGGGTGGTCTGGGCGCTGATCTCGGTGGTGACCTTCTGGTGGTGGGAGTTCCGGCTGGGCGAGGTCCGGCAGTGGACCTTCGAGCTGTACCTGTTCGTGATCGCCTACTGCGCCGCGTGGTACCTGCTGTGCGTGCTGCTGTTTCCGGACGATGTGCGCGAGTTCGGCAGCTATGAGAACTATCTGCTGCAGCGGCGCGGTGGCTTCTTCGGGATGCTGGCGCTGGTCACGCTGCTGGATCTGGTCGATACCGCCATCAAGGGCCATAGCCGCTGGCAGATGCTCGGCGACGCCTACTGGGTCCACACCGTGGTGATGCTCGTCATGGCCGGGCTGGGCATGGCCCTGCGCCAGCGCCGCGCCCATCTGGCTCTGGCCGTGCTGGCACTGGTCTATCAAGCCGGCTATTTCCTCCTCGAATACTTCACCCTGGCCAGCGACTGACCCGGCCCGGCACACCCACCGGATGCTGCGTTGCACCAAATCCGTACCGGAAAGGGCTAAAATTGCCCACAAGGTACCGCTGTGATGCCCGTATTCACGGGCGTTCCCGGCAGCGGCGGCATCCTTCCCATGTCTCCCTACCTGAGATCCCCATGAAAAAACTAGCGAAGGTCGTCCTCGGCCTGTTCGTGGTGTTGCTGTTGGCAGCGGCACTGTTCCTGTACTGGCCGCTGCATCAGCGCTCGGTCCCGGCCGCCGGCAACGACAAGCCGGTCGACGTCGTCCTGGTTGGCGGCGGCATCATGAGCATCACGCTCGCCACCTTCCTGCAGGAGCTGCAGCCAGACTGGAACATCCAGGTCTATGAGCGCCTGGACGGGGTTGCGCTGGAAAGTTCGGACGGCTGGAACAACGCCGGCACCGGCCATTCCGCGTTCGCCGAGCTGAACTACACCCCCGAGCTGCCGGACGGCAGCATCGAGACCAAGCGGGCGGTCGGCATCGCCGAGCAGTTCGAGATTTCGCGCCAGTTCTGGTCGCACCAGATCCGCGAAGGCCGCCTCAGCCAGCCCAGCGATTTCATCAACCCGACCCCGCACATGAGCTTCGTCTGGGGTGATGAGAACATCGCCTACCTGCACAAGCGCCAGCAGGCGTTGGTCAAGAACCCGCTGTTCTACGGCATGCAGTATTCCGAGGATCCCGCACAGATCACCCAGTGGGCACCGCTGCTGATGGAAGGCCGTGACCCGAAGCAGAAGGTCGCCGCCACCTGGATGCCGCTGGGCACCGACGTGAACTTCGGCGTGATCACCCGCCAGCTGACTGCGGGCCTGGAGCGCAGCCCGAACTTCAGGCTGCATCTCAACCATGAAGTGCGTGCCCTGCGCCAGAACGATGACAAGAGCTGGAACGTGACCGTCAAGGACCTGAAGTCCGACAACGAGACCACGGTCAAGTCGCGCTTCGTGTTCATCGGTGCCGGTGGCGCCGCGCTCAAACTGCTGCAGCTGTCGGGCATTCCGGAAGCGAAGAACTACGCCGGCTTCCCGGTCGGTGGCCAGTTCCTGGCCTTCCAGGACCCGGCGATCGCCAACCGGCATTCGGTCAAAGCCTACGGCATGGCCGAAACCGGCTCGCCGCCGATGTCGGTGCCGCATCTGGATGCGCGCAAGCTGGATGGCAAGCCGGTGGTGCTGTTCGGGCCGTTCGCGCTGTACAGCACCAAGTTCCTCAAGCACGGCTCGTGGTTCGATCTGTATTCGTCGGTCAACCACAACAACGTGGCGGGCATGATCGATGTGGGTCTGGAGAACCTGGACCTGGTGAAGTACCTGATGGGCCAGGCGCGTCTGAACGATGACGACCGCCAGGCCGAGCTGGTCAAGTACTTCCCCCACGCCAAGCGCGAGGACTGGAAACTGGTCACCGCCGGCCAGCGCGTGCAGATCATCAAAAAGGACCCGGAAAAGGGCTCGATCCTGCAGTTCGGTACCGAGATCGTGACCGACCAGGACCACACCCTGGCCGCCCTGCTCGGCGCCTCGCCGGGTGCTTCCACCTCGCCGCCGATCATGCTGGACCTGCTCAAGAAGGCCTTCCCCGAGCAGATGGCGGCCGGCTGGGAAGCGCGCCTGAAGCAGATCGTGCCGTCGTATGGCCGCAAGCTCAACGACAGCCCCGCGCTGACCAATGAGATCCGCCGCCTGACCAGCGAAACCCTGAAGCTGCCGTACCTGGATGTGCCGGTCGAGACCAGCCCAGCGGTGATGCTGACCCCGCCGCCGGCCGCCAAGCCGGCCGAAGCCAAGCGCAACGCCAACGAAGAACTGCAGGCCCTGTAAGCCTGCGCAGGCACGGGGCTACCGTCCCCTGCCATCGCTTTCCCTCCGGCCACCCTCGCGGTGGCCGGATGCGTTGTGGGGTTGGGTGACGCTGAATGTTCACGATTTGTAAAGCGAATGAGAACGCTTTACATTTGCACCCCGCCGGGCTTGGGGCCCGGCCACGTCCCCAGATCATCACGAGACCCCGCATGTACGCCTGCGCTGCTTCGCTTCGCCTCCCCCGCCGTGCCCCGCTGGGCCTAGCCCTGCTTTCCGTGTTGCTGCTGACCGCGCCGCAGGCCTTCGCCGATGCGCCGGCAGACGCCAGCAGCAACGCCGATGCCAAGACCCTGGACAAGGTCAGCGTGGTCGGTGCGCGGGCGATGCCGTCGAGCACCACGCGCCTGCCCATCAGCCTGCAGGAAACCCCGCAGTCGGCCACCTCGATCGGCCTGCAGCGGCTGCAGGACGAATCGCTGTTCAGCATCAACGATGTGATGCGCAACGTTACCGGCGTCAGCGTCTCCTTCTATGACACGCAGCGCCCGCTGTATTACGCACGCGGCTTTGCCATTACCGATTTCCAGGTGGACGGCATCCCCACCTACAGCGGCTCTACCAACCAGGAATACGACACGGCCTTCTACGATCGCGTGGAAGTGATCCGCGGCGCCAACGGCCTGCTGAGCGGCGCCGGCGTGCCCTCGGCCACGGTCAACCTGCTGCGCAAACGCCCGGGCAAGGAATTCGATGCCTCCTTCGCGGTGAGCGCCGGCAGCTGGGACTACCAGCGCATGGAAGCCGACGTGACCGCGCCGCTGACCGCAGATGGCCGTTTCCGCAGCCGGGTAGTCGCCGCCTACACCGACCGTGATCTGTATTACGACCGGTACCACGAGAACAAGATGGCCGGCATGGCCGTGCTGGAAGGCGACCTGACCGACAGCACCACGCTGACCGTGGGCTACCAGACCCAGGACAACAACCCGGTCGGTTCGACCTGGGGCACCGTGCCCTTCTTCGACAGCCAGGGCAACTTCGCGCACCTGCCGCGCTCGACCAACGTGGCCCCGAAGTGGAGCTACTGGCAGCGCGAGACCAGCACCGCGTTCGCCAACCTGGAACAGCGCTTCGGCGAGAACTGGCTGCTGAAGATCAATACCGCCTACACCCAGGGCAACGTGCAGAACGTGCGCGTGTACGGTAGCGGTTACCCCGATCCGGCCACCGGCGCGGGTATTTTCCTGCGCACCGCCGCCGGCGATTCCGAAGACACCCGCCGCAATGTGGATGCCTACCTGAGCGGCACGTTCTCCCTGTTCGGCCGCGAGCACGACCTGACCGTCGGCGGGCAATGGGCGGACCTGGAGGGCACCACGAACACCATCGCGCTGCGCTATCCCACCGACTGGGCACGTTGCGGTAACGAGCGCTGCTATTACATCCCGGATATCCGCGCCTGGGATGGCGACATCTCCGAAGTGACCTACGCGCGGACCGGCGCACGCCGCGTCGCCAAGACCACCCAGAGCGGCGTCTACGTCGCTACCCGCCTGCGCCTGGCCGATCCGCTGGCGCTGATTGCCGGTGCGCGCCTGAGCCGTTGGGAAACGCTGTCCCGTTCCTACAACGCGGCCGGTGCGTACACCGGCACCAGCGGCGCCTACAAGGTGACCGATGAAGTCACACCCTATGTGGGCCTGGTGTACGACATCACCCCGCAGGTGGCGGCGTATGCCAGCTACACCGAAATCTTCAATCCGCAGAACTACAAGGACCGCAACGAGAACCTGCTGGCGCCGGTGGAAGGTTCCAACCTGGAAGCGGGCATCAAGTCGCAGTGGTTCGACGGCCGCCTGACCGCCAATGCCGCGGTGTTCGAGGCCAAGCAGGACAACTACGCGGTGCTCGACACGAGCGTGCCGGAGCGCTCGCTCAGCGATGGCAGCTCGGCCTACATCGGCATCAACGGGACCAAGGCACGCGGCTGGGAAGTGGACGTCAACGGCGAGATCCTGCCGGGCTGGACGGTCAATGCCGGCTTCACCCACGTCAAGGTGACCCGTGCTGCTACCGATCTGCTGTACGCCAACCCGGCCGAAGACCTGCTGCAGCTCAATACCCAGCTGCGACTGCGCGGCGCGCTGGAGCGCCTGAGCGTGGGTGCGGGCGTGCAGTGGCAGAGCAAGGTGCAGGGCTACAACATCCCCTATCCGCTCGGCGGCACGGTGACGGTGAACCAGCCGGCGTATGCCCTGGTGCAGTTCAATGCCAACTACCGCATCAGCGACAGCTGGACGGCGACCTTGAGCGTGCGCAACGCGCTGGACAAGACCTACTGGGCCAACCTGGACTACAACAACTACGGTGAGCCGCGTTTTGTTGCGTTGAGCCTGCGCTGGAAGTACTGAGGATATCCGGTGGTGCCGGCCAGCCGCCGGCACTACCGGGGTCGGGTCTCGCGCAGCGTCCACATCACCGGCAGCACCAGTATCGCGACCACCGCGATCATTGCCCCGGGGGCCGACGACCAGCCGGTATGCCGCACCAGCAGTTCGGCCAGCAACGGCGTAGCACCGCCAAAGAACGCCGTGGCCATGGTGACGCCCAGTGCCAGCCCACTGAGCCGCCCTTCGCCGGGGAACTGCTCGGCCGTGGCCGGTGCCGCCACCGCACTCACGCCGCCCGCGAGGCAGGCCAGCACCACCGCCGCCAGCCCGATCGCCACAGTGCTGCCACCGGCCATCACCGAGAACATCGTCAACGGCAGCAGGGCCGATAGCGCGGCCAATGCGATCAGCACGGGGCGGCGCCCGACCCGGTCCGACAACGCGCCCGCCAGCGGCGTCACCACGATCACCGCCACCGCCGCGACCGTGGACAGCCACAACGCCTCCGATTCACTCACCTGCCCCACCGAACCGAGGAACGCGGGCACATAGGTGATTCCAACGTAATAGGTGATCGAGCCCAGTGCGGAGATCGCAAACGTGCGCGCAATCGCGGGCTTGTGGTGCCGCCAGCTATCGCGGATCGGCGACGTCGGGACGGTGCCCTCAGCCTGTTGCCGCTCGAACTCGGGTGACTCGTGCATGGTCGAGCGCGCCAGCAGGATCGCCCCCGCCAGCGCCGCACCGACGAAGAAGGGAATCCGCCAGCCCCAGCCATCCAGCTGCGCCGTGCTCAGCAGCGCGACGGTCAGCGCCGACAACGCCACCGCCAGCAAGGCCCCCACCTCGCTCGCAGCCGACGCCAAGGATGTCACCAGTCCGCGCCTGCGCACGGGTGCGGTTTCCAGCAGGTATGCGACCACGCCGGTGTACTCGCCGCCCACCGAGAACGCCATCAGGCAGCGCAGCAGCAACAGCAGCACACCGGCAGCGGCACCGATGCTCTCGAAGGTGGGCAGCAGCGCAGTGGCAAGCATCGCCACGGTCATCAGCAACATCGAGGCCAGCAGCATGTAGCGGCGACCGAAGCGGTCGCCGAGATGGCCGAAGACCAGCGCACCCAAGGGCCGCATCAGATACGACACCGCAAACCCGGCCAACGTGGCCAGCAGCGCATTCTCGCCACCACCGAAGAACACGCGCGAGAGCACGGTGGCCAGATACAGATAGAGGGTGAAGTCATACCACTCCACCACCGTGGAGAGGCCGGCGATGATCATCGAGCGCGTCTGCGGGCGCGCCGCAGGCGCCGTGGCGGCCGCGCTCAAGCGTGCATCCTGGGAACAGACGGGCCATTGCGGCGCGGCAGTGGACGAGATCGCATCGAGATACTCCCGGCCGCCTGGGCCGCAACTGGACGGCGACAGCCTACGTCAGTCGATCTGCACGCCGCGTCACAGCAGAGTGCTCAGGCCACGGCTGACGACCGCACATCACCGCGCCGGTAACTCAGCAGACGGCCGTTGCCCGGCGCATTGCCTTCATCCTCGAACAACCCCAGTTGTTCGGTCACATCGAAGCCCTGCAGCGCCATGCCACGGGAAAACGAGCCCACGTTGCCGCGACCGGGATCGGTGATGAGCAGTTCGGCATCGGGCTTGGCATGCCGCTGCATCATCGCCGCGATCTGGTGGGCGTGGCCCCGCTCGTACAGGATGTCACTGCCGATGATCAGGTCGAACCGCCCCAGCGAGCCATCGGGGATTTCCCAGGGCAGGTCGCGGTAGGTTACCGCCGGCAGGTCATTGAGGCCCGCGTTGTAGGCCAGAAAGGATTCGGCCAGCGGATGGTGGTCGGTCGCCACGACATCCGCGCCGCGATGGGCCAGTACCAGGCTGGACAGCCCCAGCCCGCAGCCCAGTTCCAGGATGCGCTTACCGGTCACGTCGAAGTGGCTCATGGTATCGGCCAGCGCGCGGCCGGCCGGCCAGATCTGACCGAACAGGCTCCACAACGACGAGTGGATGCCGGCCCGCTGGGCACGTCCGGTGGGATCGGAAAACTGCTGCAGATCGCTGAGCGCGCGGATACGGAAATCGTGCCCGCCGACCGGGATGGTGAGAATGCGGGTGGTATAGCCCGGCATGTGCGCTCCGTGGGACACGGGAGCCTTCATTCCGCTGGCGGCATGAAAGGCTCTGAGAAAGGAGCGAGGGCGATCAGGTGTCGATCGCGCTGGACGCGCGTAAGTGCGTGTGCCCCCCATCCTACGCCATGGGCGAGGACCTGGCTGAACGCCTCTGGGCCGCCTTGCGGGCGTTCGGCGCGGCTTTGCGTCCGGCAGGCGCGGCGCCGTAGCGCACCTGGCACACCGGGCAGAAGAACGCCCGCCGCCGGGTCTTGCCCGGGTAGGTCTTGCTGATCGGCCCGCCGCAGTGGGGACAGCTGCGCTTGGTGTGCACGAGCCACTGCTGGCGCAGCACGCCTTGCCGCTTCCAGTCCAGGAAATCGAAACTGTACTGCCGCGCCTGTTTGATGATCTCGCCCAACTTGCGTGGCGGCAGCGCACCGACCGTGGATTCGGGATGCACGCGGGTGCGGAACAGCACTTCGTTCTTGATGATGTTGCCCACCCCGGCAAAGAGGTCCTGGTCCAGCAGCGCGTCGCAGATCAACGTTTCCGGCTGCTGCTTGAGCTTCCTGCGCGCCAGCCTGGGATCCCACGCCGGATCCATCACGTCGCCGCGCCAGTCGTAGGTGTCGTCCAGCGCACCCTCGATGTACTTCACCGATGAGGCATAGATGTTGAGCTCACCGTTGTCGAACTGTAGTGATACCCGCGGTGGGGACGGCTTGCGCTCGTCGATGCGGTAGCTGCCGAACATCAGCATGTGCACGCGCAGGCTGAAACCGCGGAATTCGATCAGGAAGTGTTTGCCCCAGCTGCGCAGGGCGACCACACGCCGCCCTTCCATGCGGGTCAGATCCAACGTGCTGTTGCCCGTGGCCAGCCGCACGGTCTTGCCGCGGAACTTCGCAGCGGCCTCACGCAGGATGACGATGGAGGGACCTTCAGGCATGTCCGGGCTCCTGTGGGGCAGCGCCGCTCAGGATGTCCTGCAGCCGGGCCGCATTGGCGATGGCGAACCCATGGGCAGTGTTGTCGAAGATCACCCAGCGCACGCGTGCCGTCCGCGCAGCAACCGTTCTCGCCAATGCATGCAGCGCCGCGTCGTCATACGCGCTGTAGTACATGCGGGGCTCGCCGTGCCATCGCCAGTAGCGCCATGCATCGTCACCGCCCGGCTGCGCGGCCTCAGGAACACGGGCAGGGTCCGCCCCTGCTCGCCCAATCCCATGGCGCTGCAGCAGCGCGTCGGCCTGCGGCGTGAACCAGCTGGCGTGGCGTGGCTCGCAGACCACGCGCACACGGGTGCGACGGCGCAGCAGGCCGAAGAAGGCGGCCGCCACGCGCGCGTCGAAGACATGGCTCGGCGGCAGCTGCAGCAGCAACCCGCCGAGCGTGCGGCCCAGACCGCCCACCGCGTCCAGAAAGGCGTCCAACGCGGGACCGCACCCACGTAGCCCCGCCTCATGCGAGATCGCCTTGGGCAATTTCACAGAGAACCGGAACGCGGCCGGCACGCTCGCCGCCCAGCGTTCGTAGGTGCGCTGCTGGTGCGGCCGGTAGAAAGACGAGTTGATCTCCACTATCGGGAACCGCGTGGCGTAGCGCGCCAGCATGCTCTCGCCCTCGCCGGTCAATGCCGCATGACGGCCGGGAATCGACCAGCCTGCGCATCCGATCCTGATCGATTGGGCAGGCATCGGTTACAGACGGATCTCGCCGTCGTCCTCGCCCGACCAGTAGTGGATGCGGGTCGCCTTGACCTGGATCAGCACGATGCCGGGCGTGTCCACGCCCTGCTTGAACCAGCGCTCCAGGTCAGGGACCCAATGCGCCTGCAGGGTCGCGCGGTCGCGGCTGAGCGTGGCGTGGCCTTCCACGGCGACGAACAGCGGCGGCTTGCCCAGCAACCCCTTGCTGCCGGTGAAGGACAGCGCCACTTTGGGATCGCGTTCGATCTCGGCCACCATGTCGGCACTGTCGAAGGCGAAGAAGTAGCTGTCGCCGTTGTAGTCGACGTCGCCGTTGTTGCTCATCGGCCGGCCGGCGATCTCGCCGCTGGCGGTGTGGGTCTGCAGCATGGCGAAATCGATGCCGGCCATCTTCTTGGCCAATTCGGGCAGGGTCAGCGTGGTCATGGAATCTCCGGGGGTCAGGGCTCGTGCGCCCAGCCTCCGCGCAGCCCGGTGACCGAGGCGTGCACACCCACTGGCGGAAATTTCACATGGTCTTGGCCGTGGTCCCGCTGGGGAACAGCGCCAGCAGCGCGCGGGTGAGCATCGCCGGGTAGACCGTCAGGTGGTCGTCGTCCGGAACGACCCGCGTCTCCAACTGCAATCCCCGATAGCCGCGCCCGCGCAGCCGGTCGGCAAAGCGCAGGGTGTGGGCGACCATGTCGTTGCGCGCGGCGAACGGCGCATCGGACGCCGGAGTTTCATGTGCACCAATCGACATCCACACGCGCGCGTCCAGATCCGCATGTGCCGCTGCGTAATCCGCCTCGATACGGTCAATCACATGCTGATCGAACCACAGCGAGGGGCTGGACAGAAGGTACCGCTGGAACATCGCCGGGCAGGTCAACAGCACGTACATGCCGAACAGCCCGCCATAGGAGTGGCCGGCAAAGGCGCGTTGCGCTGGATCGGCCCGGTAGCGCGCCTCGACCTGCGGCAGCACATGCTGCGCCAGGAAATCGCGGTAGTGCGCCGCGCCGCCGTAGGCGATGCCATCGGTGTAGTCGTCGCCCGCACGGCGGACCGGCTGGGTCGGCGTGTAATCGCGTGAGCGGCTCTGCTGCGAGCTCAGGCCCTGCTGCGGCGGCAGCCCGACCAGGATGAAGGGCGCCAGATGCGCGCCGCCCTGCCCGACCATGTTGCGCACGCTGCGCGCGAGCGGAAAGCTGTACAGCGCATCGGTGACATACAGCACCGGATAGCGCAGGTGCGCATCCCGCGCATACCCCGCTGGCAGCGCCACCCAGACCGGATACTCCCGGCCGGTGGGATCGCGCACCATCCACGCTTCGGTATCCGGCAGCACGACGCCGGGCATGACGCATCCACACGCCATCAGCGCGGCCGCAGCGTGATGAGGGTGATCTCCGAGGGCACGCCGATCCGTGCGGCAAAGCCGGGCCACAAGCCGGCACCGTTGCTGACATACAAGGTCATGCCATCCACCTCATAGCGGCCGGACACAAAGCCGCCATTGGCGCGCTTGACCAGCTGATCCATGCCGATGATGTGACCGCCATGCGTGTGGCCGGAGAGCTGCAGCGCAACGCCCTTCGCGGCGTTGGCGCGTGCCTCCACCGGGCGATGGTCGAGCAGGATCACCGGCGCATGCGGATCCGCACCGGCCAGCGCCGCGCCCAGGTCCGGCATGGGCAGGCCATAACGCGCAGCCACCGGATCGGTGACGCCGGCAATGGTCAGGGTGCCGCCCTGACGCTGCACCTGGGTGTGGCTGTTCTCCAGCACCTGCATGCCCTGCCCACGGAAGGCCTGCATCCAGTCGGCGTACTGCGCGTAGTACTCATGGTTGCCGGTGATCGCGACGACGCCATCGGGCGCACGCAGTCTGGCCAGCGGCGCGAAGTCGTTGGCGCGGGCGCTGACCGTGCCGTCAATCAGATCGCCGGTGATCACCACCAGGTCCGGGTGCAGCGCGTTGCTCTCGGCCACCACCTTCTCCACCCAGGCAGCGGTGAGCAGGCGGCTGGCGTGAATATCGGTGAGCTGCAGCACGCGGTAGCCGTCGAATGCGGCGGGCAGCCCGTCGATCGCCACCTCGATCTGGCGCGGTTTGGGCACCGCCATGCCCTGCCAGATGCCATAGGCGGACAGCAGCAGCGCCAGCGTCCCCGCTGCCGGTCGCAGCCACGCCGCCTGCAGCACCGGCAGCACGCGCCGCGCACGGATCAGGCGTGCGATCAGCAACAGCGCATCCAGCGCCAACACAAACAGCGCACTGAGCAGCAGCGTGGTGAATCCAGTCGCGAGCACCGCAATCACCGCCTTGGGAATCTCGGGTGAGGCCATGGTCCCGGCGAACTGGGCCACGATCCGGTGGTGCAGCGCCAGCGCCACCACCAGCAAGCCCAGCACGATTCTGACCGGAAGTGACACTCGCAGCGGCCAGATCAGCCGCCACACCAGATACAACGCAAGCAAACAGCCGATCACACTCAGCACAGGCACATCCTGGAAACGTTGGGGGACAAACCCTGCCATCGTTCCTGATTCAGGCCGCGCATTCCAGTGCAGGCGTTCGGGATGATTCAGGCAAAGCGCTGCGTCACCTTCGTGCGCGGTGGTGCACGCGAGGCCTTCGCCGTGTCATTCAGGGCGATCGCCGACCGGATCAACGCTTTGAACGCGGTGGCGTTGATCGTGTCGCCCTCATGCAGATCGATGGCGCGGCGGGTAGTGCCTTCGAGGCTCGCGTTGAATAACCCCCTGGGATCGGGCAGCGATGCGCCCTTGGCGAAGGTCAGCTTCACGGCCGCCTTGTAGGTCTCACCGGTACACAGGATGCCGTTGTGCTCCCACACCGGCACGCCTCGCCACTTCCAGGTTTCCATCACCTCCGAATCCACCTGATGGATCAGGCTGCGGATGCGCGCCAGGGTCTGGCCGCGCCAATCGTCCAGCGACTGGATGCGGGCATCGATCTGCTGCGATGCGGACGGCTCGCTGGTGGTTGCAGCACGCGGGGTTGAACGGCCATTGGACGGGGTCATCGTGGTCACCGATCGCCATGGGCGGCCCGGCTGGCAGCGCCCTTCAGCGGCGTTATAAGCCCGATGGACGGGTGCTTCAAGCCGGATCCGTGAAGCGGCGCGCAGGGATGGAATGACCTCGAACTGCAATGTTATATTATTTCTTTTACAGGACGGGATGGCAGACGAACGACGTCTGCTCGTCCACGCCTTGTCCCACCTGCTCCTGAAAGGCCCAGATAGATGAGAACCAAGGCAATGGTGTCCGCCGTATTGGCGACCCTGTGCGCAGGCGAAGCGCGCGCACAGTCCGGCGATGCTGCGATCACCCTGGGCAGCGTGCACGTGCGCGAAGGCTCGCACCGCCCCTTGGCCGCCAGCCGGGTGCTGACCTCGGTGGATGTGATGGGCGGCGACCAGGTAAACGAGAAGAACGTGTCCAACAGCTGGGAGCTGCTCGGCCAGATGCCGGGCATGCAGCTGACCGAAACCCGCCAGGGCGCGGAATCCGGCAAGGCCACCTTCCGGGCGTTCAATGGCGAGGGTTACCTCAACGGCATCAAGATCCTGATCGACGGCATCCCCAGCAACGTCAACAGCGGCAACCAGCGCTTCATCGACATGGTGTTCCCGCTGGACATCGACTACATCGAGGTCGTGCGTGGTACCAACGACCCGCGCTACGGCCTGCACAACATTGGCGGCAACATCAATCTCGGCACCCGTCAGGGCGGCAACTACACCGATGCGCGGCTCACCTACGGCAGCTACAACACCCGCGAAGCCCAGGTCGCAATCGGTCGCGAAACGAATGGTGTCGCCCAGAACTACTTCCTGGCCTCGCAGGCCTCCGATGGCTACCGCGACCATGACCGCTCGAAGAAGTACTCCCTCGGCGGCAAGTGGTTCTACAGCGGCGACGATGAGCTGTTCAATGTTGGCCTTATCGCACGCGTGTACCACCACAAGGCGGATGAGCCCGGCTTCATGACCGCCGATGAGTTGGCCACCGACCGCCGCGGATCGGCGCTCAAGAATGCCAACGATGCCGACGACCGCGACATGCGCCACCTCAGCACCCATCTGGACCTGCAGTTGAGCGACACCGTGCATGTCAGCAACAAGCTGTACTACAACCGCTACGAGGACGATCGGCAGGTCACCTTCACCCGTTACGTGCCCGGCAACGCGCCGCGCCAGCGCCGCCAGTGGGATGAGAAACAGACCGGCCTGCTCAGTACGCTGACCTGGGCGGCCACGCCTGCGCTGACAGTCGAGGGCGGCCTCAACGCCGAGCATCAGGACAACACCTATCGCCGCCTGCGCTACAACCACGCCGTCCCGACCGACTTCTCGACCCCGGCGCGGATCCAGAACGATGACCGTTACACCTTGGACAACCTCGGTGCTTACGTGCAGGCCGTGTATCAGCCCACCTCCGCGTTGAAGATCGTGCCGGCCTACCGCGTCGATCGCTTCTCCGGCAGCACCCGCCTGCCCGGTGGCGTCACCGCTCCGCTGCAGCACTACGGCACGATCGAGCAGCCCAAGCTCAGCGTGGTCTATGCCATCACCCCGGCCCTCAACGTCTACGCCAACTGGGGCCGGACGTTCCAGGTACTGACCGGCTCCACCGCACCGGCCTACCTCACCGCCGGCCAAGCGACCTTCCGGCCCTCGATCAATACCGGCAAGGAGGTCGGCATCAAGTTCACCCCGGCCGTCGGTACCGACGCGCGCATCGCGGTGTGGCGCCAGGATGCAACCGACGAGGTCGCCAACATGCCGGCCACCGGCACCTCGGTCGGCCTGGGCCAGACCCGTCGCGAAGGTGTCGATCTGCAGGTCACCGCACGCCTGGGCGACCACTGGACGCTGTGGGGCTCGCACGCCATCCAACAGGCCAAGGTGGTCAGCGCCTTTACTACCGACGGTACCGCCCTGGCGGGTAACGAAGTCATCGCCACACCGCGCTACATCAGCAACATCGGCGTGGACTACCGTACCAACGAACGCTGGGCCTTCGGCCTGCAGGGCCGGATGCAGGGTGACTACTACATTGAAGAGCGCAACACGCAAGGCAAGTTCGGTGCCTTCGCGGTGCTCGATGCCAGCGCGTCGTATCGGCTGTCCGAGCGGCTGAGCGTGGACGTGCAGGTGAAGAACCTGACCGGCCGTGATTACGCGTATGCGTGGTACGACAACTTCTTCTGGGGCGGTGCTGACCAGCCGATGTTCTCACCGGCACCGGGGCGCTCGGCGTATGTGTCGTTGAACCTGAAGCTCTAGGGCCGCCCGGCCCTCAGATCCAGCGCTGGTCCAGCAGTTCGCGCTTGATGTAGGCGTAGAACACCGGCGCCGCGACCAGTCCCGGCAGCCCGAACGCAGCTTCCATCACCAGCATCGCCAGCAGCAGTTCCCAAGCGCGTGCCTGGATCTCCCCTCCGACGATGCGCGCGTTGAGGAAGTACTCCAGCTTGTGGATCACCACCAGATACAGCAGCGCGACCACGGCCACATAGAACGACACCGACAACGCAACGATGGTGATGACGGTATTGGAGATGATGTTGCCCACCACCGGCAGCAGGCCGGCGAGGAAGGTGATAAGCACCAGCGTCTTGGACAGCGGCAGATGCACCCCGAACAGCGGCAGCACACCGAGCAGGAAGACGGCGGTGAACAGCGTATTGAGCAGGGAGATCTTCACCTGGGCAAACACCACCTGCCGGAACGCGGTGGCCATGCGGCTGGTGCGGCCGATCAGTTCCTGGGCCAGCGGACCCATCTTGGGCAACGGCAACTCGTCGTAGAGCGCGATCATCGCCCCCAGCACCATGCCGATCAGGATCCGCACGCTGATCTGCACGGCCGAGGTGCCGGCGATGCCGAGTTGCTGGCGGTGGGTCGCCGCCCAGTCGTTCATGGCCGTGCGCAGCGCCTGCAGATCTTCCGGGATGTAGGGCTGCAGCAGGTCCGGCACCTGGTGGCGGGACGTGTTGAGGATGTCCATCAGGCGCATCAGCAGCGCATCCGGCCCACCGGTCTCGTTGCGGAAGAACGAGGCGATGCCGATCGCTGCCAGGGTCAACGCGCCGATGATCAGGGCTGACAGCACGATCACCGAATAGGCCCGTGCGCGCCCCGGCGGCAGCTTGCCTTCGACGGTGGAGGCCAGCAGATGGGTCAGGTGAAACACCAGCAGGCCCGACAGCAGGGTGACCACCAGGCCGAGTTTCAAGGTCACCCACATGCCCACCAGCATCAGCAACCACGCCGCGATGCGGGCAGTGGGCGGCTTGGGCAACGCGGGGATCACTGTGGACATGCGGGCGCATCCTGACGGGTGGCCCATGGTAGTGGATGCGGCGCGGGCGCTGCAGTCGAACCCCGCACCATCAGACTGAAATCCAGCGTCTGCTGAAGCGGCACATCGACACGTTCGATGATGGCGAGCAGCAGATGGACCGCGCGGGCACCAATCTCCCGCATCGGCTGCCTGATGGTCGTCAGCGGAGGCGTGAGATACCGCGAGGATGCCAGGTCGTCGAAGCCGACGACAGACAGACCATCGGGCACACCGATGCCCAGATCCCGACAGGCCGCCAGAACGCCCAGCGCCATCTGGTCGCTGAAGCAGAACACCGCGGTCGGCACCGACGCGCGGGCCAGCAGTTCCATCCCGGCCGCATGGCCGGATTCCACCGAGAAGTCACCCGGGACAATGCTCAGCTGACGCAGGCGACCGCGCGCCTTGCCGGCAGCACGCACCCCTTCCAGCCGTTGCTGGTGCAGGGGATTGTCCGGCGGCCCACCGACCACGGCGATGCGCTCGTGTCCCAGGCCATACAAGTGGTCCATCACGGCGCGCGCGGCGGCCGCGTTGTCGATGTGGACGCTGGGAATACCCAGCGCAGGATCGAACTCGCAGCCGTTGACCACCGGCGCGGCAGTGCCCTGCTGCTGGACGATGTCACGTGCCGTAGGCGGGAGGCGATGCCCCAGCACGATCAGACCATCGGCCTCGTTGCGCCGGAGCATCTGCGCATAGCGCTCCTCGCGCTCGGGCAGGTTCTGGGTATCGCCCAGCAGGACGGCATAACCCACGGCCTGCGCCGCGTCTTCGGCGCCCTGCAGGATCTGGGCGAAGAACGGGTTGGCGATGTCCGGCACGGTGACCAGGATCTTGCCGCTGCGCTGGGTCTTGAGGGTTCTGGCCACCGTGTTGGGGACATAGCCCAGCGCGGCGGCCGCCTGCTCGATGCGCGCGCGCGTGGCCGGCAGCACTTTCTCCGGCCGGGACAGCGCCCGCGACACCGTGCCGGCCGAGACGCCGACGTGCTTTGCGATGTCGTAGATGGTGGCCATGGGGTTACTTCTTCCTTCCGCTGTGCAGTGCACAACGGATCTTTCGAATGCTACTGCTAGGATAATGCAATCGATTGCATGGAGGGCGAATCCTCTTGAAAACGCTCAAGGGTCCAGCACTGTTCCTGGCGCAGTTCATTGGCGACACACCTCCGTTCGATCGGCTGGACACGCTGGCCGGATGGGCCGCGGGGCTGGGGTATTCTGGCGTACAAGTGCCTACCAGCGCTCCCGCGCTGTTCGATCTGGCCGAAGCTGCGCGCAGCCAGACGTACTGCGACGATGTGGCCGGCATGCTGGAGGCACATGGCCTGCAGATCACCGAGCTGTCCACCCACCTGCAGGGGCAACTGGTTGCCGTCCATCCCGCCTACGACAGCTTGTTCGACGGATTCGCACCGCCGGACAAACGGGGTGATCCCGCGGGCCGCCAGGCCTGGGCGGTGGAGCAGCTGCTGCTGGCCGCCAAGGCCAGCCAGCGCCTGGGCCTGACGGCGCATGCCACGTTCTCCGGCGCGCTGGCCTGGCCCTACTTCTATCCCTGGCCGCAACGCCCGCCCGGGCTGGTGGACGAAGCGTTCGCCGAACTTGGTCGCCGCTGGCGTCCGATCCTGGATGCGTTCGACACCTGCGGCGTGGATCTGTGTTTCGAGATCCATCCGGGTGAGGACCTGCATGACGGCGCGACGTTCGAGCGCTTCCTGGACGCGGTGGACCATCACCCCCGCGCAAAGATCCTGTACGACCCCAGCCATCTGCTGCTGCAGCAGATGGACTACCTCGGCTTCATCGACCGCTACCACGCGCGCATCGGCATCTTCCACGTCAAGGACGCGGAGTATCACCCCAGCGCGCGCAGTGGCGTGTATGGCGGTTACCAGGACTGGATCGATCGTCCGGGCCGGTTCCGCTCGCTCGGGGACGGCCAGATCGACTTCAAGGCGATCTTCTCGAAATTGGCGCAGTACGACTATCCCGGATGGGCAGTGCTGGAGTGGGAGTGCTGCCTGAAGCACCCGGAAGACGGCGCGCGCGAAGGGGCGGCCTTCATCCGCGACCACATCATCCGCGTGACCGGGCGCGCCTTCGACGACTTTGCCCACAGCGGCACCGATCCTGGATCACTGCGCCGCATGCTGGGGATCTGAGCCATCACTGCCTGGGAGGGCAAGCCATGACGCACACCATGTCGCGCTTGGGCGCGATGATGTTTCTGCAGTTCTTCATCTGGGGGGCATGGTTCGTCACCCTCGGGACCTACCTGGTGCAGGGGCCGTTGCAGGCCAGCGCAAGCCAGGTGGCGACGGCATTCCTCAGCCAATCGATCGGCGCCATCGTCGCGCCCTTCCTGGTCGGCCTGATCGCGGATCGCTACTTCGCGGCGCAGCGCATCCTCGCGGTACTCCACCTCGCTGGCGCGGCGCTGATGTGGCTGGCGTCCACGGCGACGGACTTCAGCACCTTCTCCGTCTATGTCATGGGGTACATGCTGCTGTTCATGCCGACGCTGGCGCTGGCCAACAGTGTGGCGATGCGGCACATGCAGTCGCCGGAAAAGCAGTTTCCGCTCGTGCGGGTGGCCGGAAGCGTCGGCTGGATCGTGGCGGGCGTGCTGATCGGCTGGCTGGGCTGGGAGCAGGCGCATCGGCTCGAGCTGACCTTCCAGATGGCGGCGATGGCGTCGCTGGCGCTGGGCCTGTATGCGTTCACGCTGCCGCACACGCCGCCGCTCGCGCAACAGCGCGATGCCGGGCTGGGGCAGATCCTGGGGCTGGATTCGCTGCGGCTGCTGAAGTCGCGCTCCTACCTGGTGTTCTTCCTGGCGTCCATCGCCATCTGCATCCCGCTATCGTTCTACTACAACTTCACCAACCCGTACCTCAACGATCTTGGCGTGCGCGGCGCGGCCGGCCTGCAATCGCTGGGCCAGGTCTCTGAAGTGCTGCTGATGCTGGCCATGCCGTTCCTGTTCGTGCGGCTGGGGGTCAAGACGATGCTGGCCGTCGGCATGGCCGCATGGGTGGTGCGATACGCCATGTTCGCCTTTGGCGATGCGGGCGGGGGCTTCTCCCTGCTGGTGATCGGCATCGTGCTGCACGGCATCTGCTACGACTTCTTCTTCGTCACCGGCCAGATCTACACCGATGCGCATGCCGGGCCCGCCGCGCGCAGCAGCGCGCAGGGGTTCATCACGCTGGCCACGTACGGCGTGGGCATGTTGATCGGCACGTTCCTGTCCGGCGCGGTGGTGGAGCACTACACCACCGCAACTGGCCCGGACTGGCAGCAGATCTGGCTGTTCCCGGCGGGCGTCGCGCTGGTCGTGCTGATCGCCTTCCTGTTGTTGTTCCGCGAGCGGCCGGTGGTTGCCGCCGCACCGTCCCCCCCCTGAGGACCGAACCTGATGCCAACGCTTGGAATCGCCATCCTCGGCACCGGTATGATCGGCGCAGTGCATCGTCGCGCGGCGCTGCTGGCGGGAGCAGAGATCCGGGGCGTGGCCGCCTCGTCACCGCAACGCGCATGCGACGTGGCGCAGGCATGGAATGTCCCGCGCGCCTATCGTGACATCGAAGAGGTGGTCAACGATCCGCAGGTACAGGTGGTGCACGTCTGCACGCCCAACCATCTGCACCGCGCCATGGCGCAGGCGGCGCTGGAAGCCGGCAAGCATGTGGTCTGCGAGAAACCGCTGGCCACCACGCTGGAGGACGCCCAGGCGCTGGCCGCCTTGGCCGCCTCGACCGGGCTGGTCGCCACGGTGCCCTTCGTCTACCGCTACCACCCGGTGGTGCGTGAGGCGCGCGCACGCATCGCGCAGGGCGAACTGGGCCCGCTGCACCTGATCCACGGCAGCTACCTGCAGGACTGGCTGCTGGACCCGGCCAGCAACAACTGGCGCGTGGATCCGGCATTGGGCGGCGCGTCGCGCGTGTTCGCCGACATCGGCTCGCACTGGTGCGACCTGGTGGAATGGGTCACTGGCGAGCGCTTTGTCGACGTCAGTGCGGCGTTCGCCACCGTGCTCGCCGAGCGCGGCGCACTCACCGGCCAGAGCTTCGCCACGCCGGCGGCGGGTGGCGCGATGCAGGCCGTATCCAGCGAAGATGTGGCCGCGGCGATGTTCAAGACCGGCGCAGGCACGCTGGCGTCATTGACGGTCAGCCAGGTGTCGGCCGGACGCCACAATCGCCTCTGGTTCGAGATCGACGGGGCCCGGGCCAGCGTGGCGTTCAACCAGGAGGACGCCGAACGGCTGTGGATCGGCCGGCCCGACCAGCGCGAGGAAACCTTCGTGCGTGGGCCGGCTGCCGGCAGTGCCGAACAACGGCGGCTGTCGGTGCTGCCGCCCGGCCATGCGCAGGGCTACGGCCACTGCTTCGAGGCGTTCGTCGCCGACACCTATCACGCCATCGACGGCGAGCGGCCACAGGGCCTGCCCACCTTCGAGGACGGCCTGCGTTCGGCGTTGATCGTCGACCGCGTGATTGCATCGGCCAGGTCCCGCGCCTGGACCACCATCGGTTGAATCCCGGGAGGATGTGTTGATGAACATCGCTACGCGCAGGTCCACTACCCTCGCACTGCTGCTGCTCGTTTCCCTGCCCGCCTTCGCAGGCGACCCCGCAGGTTCACAGCCGCCCATCGCAGTGCAGATGTACACGCTGCGCGACGCCGGCACGCTCGACCAGCAGTTGAAGATCGTGCATGACGCGGGCGTCGGCGCGGTGGAGACCGTCGGTACCCAGAACGTCAGCGCCGCCGAACTCAAGCAACTGCTGGACCGCTACTCGATCAAGCCCATTTCCTCCCACGTGCAACTGGCCGATCTACGCAGCGACCTGGACGGGGTGGTGGCCTTCAACCGCTCGATAGGAAACACCACCCTGGTGGTGCCGTACCTGGACAAAAAAGATCGGCCGACCGATGCCGCAGGCTGGACTGCACTGGGCCAGGAACTGGGCCGCATCGCGGTGCGGGCAAAAGCCCAGGGGATGCGCCTGGCGTACCACAACCATGACTTCGAGCTGGTCGACGTCAACGGCAAAACCGGCCTGGAACTGCTGTTCGCTGCGGCTGGACCCGATCTGCAGACCGAACTGGACCTGGCCTGGGTGGCCCGTGCGGGCCATGACCCGGTGGTGATGCTGGGCAAATTCCGTGGCCACGTGTTCGCGGTACACGCCAAGGACAACGCACCCAGAGGCCAGGCCGACGACGAGGGCGGCTTCGCCGCCGTTGGCCAGGGGGTGCTGGACTGGAACGCGATCCTGCCTGCCGCCGCGGCGGCAGGCGTGCAGTGGTACATCGTCGAGCACGACCACCCCCGTGATCCGGCCAAGGTCATCAAGACGGGCACGGACTACCTGCGTCAGCGACTCACCACCACGCTGCCCGCCAGCGCCCCGCGCTAACCCGCCAAGGAGCCTCTCGTGAACAAGATCCTGATACTGGCCCTGACGCTCTGCGGCACGGTGCTGACCCCCGCAGCGTGGTCCAAGGATGACCCGGCCGCTGGCGCACAACTCTATGCCGTGCACTGCACGGCCTGCCACGGCGCGGATCGGGCCGGCGTTCCGCCGACGTTCCCCGCACTCACCGATGTCGCCAAGCGGTTGCAGCCGGCGCAGATCAAGGAAAAGATCAGCAAGGGCGGCGGCTTGATGCCGCCCTTTTCCCAGCTGTCGCAGCAGGAGATAGATGACATCGCCAGCTACCTGGCGAAGTAAGCCGCCGGCGACCACGCCGGCCGTGTACCACTACAGCTCGCGCACCCAGATATTGCGGTAGCTGACGTTGGAATCATGCTCCTGCAGGTAGAGCGGCGCGCATGCATGGGGCGAATACGAGGGCGCGCCGATGTACTCGGTCTTGCCCGCCAGCACCGTGTCATCCTGCACCAGCACGCCGTTGTGCAGGACGGTGATGCGCGCAGGCGACACAAGCCCGCCGCCCGGCGAGAAGCGCGGCGCCTTCCAGAGAATGTCGTAGGCCTGCCACTGTCCGGGTGCACGCGAAGCGTTCACCCGGGGCATGGCCTGCTTGTAGAGGGCGCCGGCCTGGCCGTTGGCATAGGTCGGGTTGTTGTAGCTGTCGAGCACCTGCAGCTCGTAGAGTTCCTGCAGGAAGATGCCGCTGTTGCCCCGGTTCTGGCCGTCGAAACCCTTGGTCTCCACCGGTGCGCGCCACTCGACATGCAGCTGGATATCGCAGAAGCGCTGCCTGGTGCGGATGCCCTTACTGCCCGGCACGATGGTCATGGCGCCGTCGGCGACGGTCCAGGGCACACGCCCGCCCTGCTCCGACTCCCACGCGGAGACATCCTTGCCATCGAACAGCACGATGGCGTCGGACGGCGCCTTGCCCGGCGGCGTGGCGACGGTTGCAGGCACGGGCGTCCATACCTCGGTCTTCGCTGGATCGCGCGCGGGACTCGCACCGGCCTGCGCGAACGCCGGTCCAGCGGCCAGCATGCTGGCGGCGATCACCAGCGGCCTGATCTTCACGGCGTGATCCATCAGCTTGTCCCCCAGGCAGGCGTGCCGGGAACATAGGCCAGGTCGCCGTCGTAACGCCCCGGCACCGCGACGTAGCGCAGCACCTCGGTCGCGCCGACCTTGGAGGTGAAGAAGCCGAAGATCGTCAGCTGCTTGAGCATCGTGAAGTAGTGCGGCATGGGCTCTCCTGCTTCGGCGGTGCCGGTTTCGGTCACCTCGACCGCGTGTTTCCTGGCCTCTGCATCCAGCGCGCGCAACAGTTCGGTGCGCGCCTGCGGCGCAAGTGAAACGAAGCGGCCGCCCGCGCGTTTGTCGATATCGGCCAGGCCGGCGCGGAACGTCGCCTGCTGCCGGGCGGTGTAGCAGTCGCTGACGAACGTCGCCATGAACAAGCCAGTGGCGGCGTCCTTCGCTCCAGGCGTCTTCGTCCGCGGCAGAATGGTCTCTGCAATCTCATCCAGCGTGCCGACATCGGCATCGGAGAACGGCGTCTTCGCTCCTGTGGCCTGAACCTGTGCCTGGCCCAGCGCGGGCACGCCAACCAGTGCCGCGCCGGTGGCGGCGACGATCATCTTCAACAGTTCGCGGCGATCCATCAGAGATTCCCCGCTTTCAGTTCGCGCACGGCATGGTCGGCAGCCCGGGCCGTCAGCGCCATGTAGGTCAGCGAAGGATTCACGCAGGCGCTGGAGGTCATGCAGGCACCGTCGGTCACATAGACGTTGGGTGCATCCCAGACCTGGTTGTGCTGGTTCAGCACGGACGTCCTGCGGTCACGCCCCATGCGCGCGGTCCCCATTTCGTGGATGCCCTTGCCGGGGGCGTAGTCATTGTCATGCATCTCCACGTCCTTGACGCCGGCGGCCTCGAGCATCTCGGCGGCATCGGCGGCCATGTCCTTGCGCATGGCCAGTTCGTTGGCACGCATGGAGACATCCATCGCCAGCACCGGTAGTCCCCACTTGTCCTTGCGGTCCCTGTCCAAGCGGATCGTGTTGTCGTGGTGCGGCAGCATTTCACCGAAGCCGGTCATGCCGATGCGCCAGTCACCGGGCACGGTCAGCGCCTCCTTCAGGTCGGCACCGATGTTCAGCTCGGCGATCTCGCGCGACCACCCCGTGCGGCTGGCCCCGCCCTGGTAGCCGAAGCCACGCAGGTAGCCGCGCTTTTCCTCGGCGACGTTGCGGAAGCGGGGAATGTAGAAGCCACAGGGACGACGGCCGAAGTAGTACTTGTCCTCATAGCCCTCGACCCGGCCCGAGGCGCCCGCACCGAAATGATGGTCCATTACGTTGTGGCCCAGCTCGCCCGACGACGCGCCCAGCCCACCCTCCCACACATCGGTGGCCGAGTTCATCAGCAGCCAGGTCGAGTTGAAGGAGGACGCGTTGAGGAAGATGACCTTGGCCGTGTACTCATAGGTCTGACCCGTCTCCGCATCGATGACCTCCACCCCGCGCGCACGCTTGCGGTCCTTGTCGTAGAGCACTTCCTTGACGATCGAGAACGGCCGCAAGGTCAGGTTGCCCGTCTTCATGGCCGCCGGCAGCGTTGCCGCCTGTGTCGAGAAATACGCACCGAAGGGACAGCCGAGGACGCACTTGTTGCGGTACTGGCAGTTGACCCGACCCTGCTCGGGCAATGGCTGGGTGATGTTGGCGGTGCGCGAGTGGATCATGTGCCGTGTTCCGCCGAAGGCCTTCCTGATCCGCGCGGCCACGTCCTTCTCGACGATATTGAGCGGGATCGGCGGCAGGAACTGACCGTCCGGCAGCACGTCCAGCCCTTCGCGGGTACCGGCGATGCCGGCAAACTTCTCCACATGGTCGTACCAGGGTGCGATGTCGGCATATCGGATCGGCCAGTCGGTGGCGATGCCGTCCTTGAGGTTCGCCTCGAAATCCAGGTCGGAGAAGCGATAGCTCTGCCGGCCCCACATCAGCGAACGCCCGCCGACGTGGTAGCCGCGGAACCAGTCGAAGCGCTTGGTCTCGATGTAGGGCGATTCCTGTTCGTCGGCCCACATGCCCTGGAGGTTCTCGGCCAGCGCGTAATCGCGCATCAGCACCGGGAAGGCGGCCTTCATCGCCTGGGTTGGCCGGTTACGGTGCGGGAAGTCCCACGGCTCCTTCATCGCGTTGACATAGTCCTTCACGTGCTCGATGTTGCGGCCGCGTTCCAGCATCAGCACCTTGAGGCCCTTCTCGGTCAGTTCCTTCGCTGCCCAACCGCCACTGATTCCCGAGCCAACGACGATCGCGTCGTAATGATTGTCTGCCATGGATTTTTCACCTGGTGGATATCGTTTCAGACGTCGCAGAGGCGGATGGCCTCGCGAAGCGAGCCGGTGGGATCTGGTGACGCAGGCATGAATTCCTGCGCCAGATACCCATCGAAACCGGTGTCGCGGATCGCGCGACAGATGGCGGGGTAGTTGAGTTCCTGCTGGTCTCCGATCTCGTGTCGGCCAGGCACCCCCGCGGTGTGGTAATGCTTGAAGCAGTCGTGATGCCTGCCAATGGTGGCGATGATGTCGCCCTCCATGATCTGCATGTGATAGATGTCGTAGAGCAGGCCGAAGTGGTCCGAGCCGAGTCGCTCGCACAGCGCCACGCCCCATGCGGAGGTGTCGCACAGGTAGTCGAGGTGATCGACCTTGGAGTTCAGCAGCTCCATCACCAGCACGACGTTGCGTTTCTCGGCGTGCCGCAGGATGCGCTTGAGCCCCGCTTCGGCATGGGCCATGCCTTCCTCGGGGTCCATGCCGTTGCGATTGCCGGAGAAGCAGATGAGGTTGCGGTAGCCGGCATCGGCGACCAGATCGATGTGGCGCGTGTAGCGCTCCACCAGTTGGTCATGGAACTCGCGGCCGGCAAAGCCCTGGGTCAGGCCCAGCTCCGCGCCGTTGCACATCGAGCTGTCCACGCCATGGGCCTTCAGCGTGGGCCAGTCCTCCGGGCCGACCAGATCGATGGCGGCGAACCCGATGTCCTTCACTGTCCTGCACAGTTGCGCGACCGACTGCTGCGGAAAGGTCCAGCGGGCGACGGCGTGCTTCAGGTTGCCTTTGAGCGGTGCGGCCGCGGCAAACGCCGGCAGCACGCCCGCAGCGCCCAACCCAAGGCTCGCGGCGGCCGCCAGGCGCAGTGCATCGCGCCGCGTGAGCCCCGGCCCCGATACCGGCGCCGGTCTGATCGAATGGATGGACATCCGTCTTCCGGCCTCCCAACCGGTATCAAACGCTGACGATCCGTTGCAATGCAATCGATTGCACCATAGAGGAGGAACGGATTTTTTTGCAAGACGCGGTGCACGAAAACGCATGTTGCAGGGCACCACGCGCGTGATGGCTGTCGCCCGCAGTCACCCGCTCATCGTCGGCGATGCATCGCCTGGCGCAGCTGCTCGCGCGCCTCCTGATCGGCCTCGATCATGCGGCGCAACGAGCGATAGACATACGCGCGGCAGAGCCCCGGCCAGGCGACCAGCAGATAGACCGCGCCGGCGATCAGCCACGCTTTCGGTGCCTGCTTCATCAGACCGGTGTAACCCCCGGTCGCGGCCACGGCCAGGATGACCAGCAGCACCCAGCGGAACCAGCGCCAGAACCGCATTCCCCAGTCGACATTGAGCACGTGCTTGAGTTCCTGGTCCGTCAGCCGCATGCCGTCACTCCTTCCTTGAGTTGTGCCCCATCGTGCCACGACCAGCGACAGAAGACCGACGCCAGACCAGAACGTCCTGTGCAGAAAAGAAAAACCCCGGCAAGCACAGGGGCTTACCGGGGTTTCTGTTTGCATCCGTAAAAATCAGAAATCAGAACGGAATGTCGTCATCCGCGAAGTCGTCCATCGGCGGCGCGGACTGCTGCGGGGCCTGCTGCTGCGGACGCTGCTGGCCGTAGCCACCACCACCGCCGCGCTGACCGCCACCACCGCCGCCACCACCGCCATACTCCTGACGCGGGGCCTGCTGGCGCTGCGGACGTTCGCCGCCGCCACCACCGCCACCGCCGCCTTCACGGCCGCCAAGCATCTGCATCTCATCGGCGATGATGTCGGTGGAGTACTTCTCCACGCCGTCCTGGCCGGTGTACTTGTCGTAACGCAGGCTGCCTTCGACGTAGACCGAGCTGCCCTTGCGCAGGTACTCACCGGCGATTTCGCCGAGCTTGCCGAAGAACACCACGCGGTGCCATTCGGTACGCTCCTGCTGGTTGCCATCCTTGTCCTTGCGGACGCTGGTGGTGGCCAAGCTGATGCGGGTGATCGCCATACCGCCCTGGGTGTACTTCACGTCCGGGTCGTTGCCGAGGTTGCCGACCAGGATGACTTTATTGATGCCGCGCGCCATAGGGTTGCTCTTCCGTTGTCCGAGGGCAGGCCGCAGTCATATCACAGCCCCGTGCGGGGTGCAGATCTGCCGGGCCGCCCTTGGGAAAATTGGGGGGATCCAGATTGCACCATCTTATCATCGCCGCCGTCCCCGACCCTGTCGGAATTCCGGCCGGAAGCGACCGGAAACCTGCTCGAGCCATATGCCGCAACGGTGACGGCGGTTCCGTCCAAGGGCTGCAGGCCACTGGCTGCCCGCCCGGCGCCCTACCCGGCCCCGCCTTGGCGGCGCATGGCATGATGTCCCTTCACTGCCTCACCCCCTGCTGAAATGACCATCCGCGGTAAAGCCACCTCCCTCGATATCGCCCACCTGGCCGGCGTCTCCCAGCCCACGGTGTCGCGGGCGCTGCGCGGCAGCCCGATGGTCAACGCCGAAACCCGGCAGCGGATCCTGGCCATCGCCCGGGAGCTGAACTACAAGGTCGACAAGAACGCCTCCAGCCTGCGCCTGCGCAACGCCGGCACGCTGGCCCTGCTGTTCTTCGAGGACCCCACCAATGACGATTCGCTGATCAACCCCTTCTTCCACGCCATGCTCGGCTCGATCACGCGGGCCTGCGCGCTGCGCGGTTATGACCTGCTGGTCTCCTTCCAGCAGTTGTCCACCGACTGGCAGGCCGATTACGAGGACAGCAACAAGGCCGACGGCATCATCCTGCTGGGCTATGGTGACTACCACGAGTCGCGCGAGCGGCTGCAGCGGCTGGTCGAGCAGGGCACCCACTTCGTGCGCTGGGGCGCTTCCCTGCCCGACCAGCCCGGTGTCTCGATCGGCAGCGACAACTTCCAGGGCGGCTTCGACATCACCGCCCACCTGCTCGACCAGGGCTGCCGCCGGATCGCCTTCGTCGGTCATGCTTCCAGCCACTATCCCGAGTTCGAGCAGCGCTATCGCGGCCACGTCGAAGCGATGCGGGCGCGAGGCCTCACCGCCGAGCCCTCGCTGCAGCACGATGCGATCACCACCGAGCAGTCCGGCTTCGATGCCTGCCAGGCGCTGCTGGCGCGCGGTGAGCGTATCGATGGGCTGTGCGCGGCCAGCGACCTGATCGCGATCGGTGCGATGCGCGCCCTGCGCGAGCATGGCCTGCGCGTGCCGGAGGACGTGGCGGTCACCGGCTTCGATGACATTCCGCTGGCTGCCTCGGTCTCCCCGCCGCTGTCCACCGTGCAGCAGGACACCAAGCAGGCCGGGCACCTGCTGGTGGAAAAGCTGCTGGCACTGATCGAGGGTCAGCCGGTGGAGGGCCAGAGCATCGCGGTGAAACAGGTGCTGCGGGACTCCTCGCTGCGCGGCTGAGCGACGCGCGCGCGGCCTTACTTCAGGCGACGATCCAGCACGAAGTACACCACGTTGCCCAGCCCGGTCGCACCGAGCAGCAGGGCGATGGCGCCAGGCGTGACCCGGTCGATACCGAGCAGATCGACCAGGCCGAATGCCAGCGCCAGGGTCAGCAACACGCAGCCCCAATGCAGTGAGGCCAGCCGCCGCTTGGTGGTGTCGCCGGCCAGGAGCGAGCGCACCAGCTCTTCCGAGCCGCGGGCTTCAACGATCCGACGGCGCGTGTGACCATCGACCACGCTCTTGATGGCATACACGATGCCGAGGATCAGGACGACGGGAAGAATCAGGTTGTAATCCATGATGCGTACGTTCCGTTGAGGAGGGTCTTGTCCACTGAGATACGGCCAGGGCAGGATCGGTTGCACACAAGGTGGTTGCAACCGATGCCGCACTCGACGTATCCCTAGGGTGATGCGTACGCTACCGCCCTCCCCTGCTGAGTGTCTCGACGCCGACCGTGCACTGGTCGCTGCCATTCTGTCGCGACAGCCCGGCGCGTTCGAGCAGCTGGTGCGCGACTATCAGGGACTGTGCTGGCGCGTCGTCGACCGCATGGTCCGCCACCCCGACGACACCCGCGAGCTGTGTCAGGAAGCGTTCCTTCGCATCCATCAGACGCTGCATCAGTACCGCGGTGAAAGCGCGTTGAAGTCCTGGGTGGCGCAGGTCGCCTATTCGATCGCCAAGCGCCACCTGGAGCGGCGCCGCATTCCGCTGGTGGAGAACACCATGGGCGAGGACGGCACCGCATTGATCGAACAGATCGGCGATGGCATCGATCTGGAAGCACGTACCAGCGAGCAGGACATCAACGCGCACCTGCATGCGGCGATCGATGCCCTGCCCCCGCTGCAGCGCACCCTGCTCACGCTCTATCATCTCGAAGAGATCTCCATCGCCGAGATCGCTACCCTCACCGACCTGGCCGAAGGCACCATCAAGAGTCACCTGTTCCGCAGTCGCAAGCGGCTGCGCGAACTGCTTGAATCCCGCATTGGAGTGCCCGCATGAGCAGCGCAGACGATCCCCGCATCGATCCCGAGGAATGGCAGGCCCAGGAGGATGCGCTGCGCGCCGCCCTCAGCGGCCAACGCGCTGCACCGGACGCCATCGACTACCTGCGCATCGCCCAGGCGATCGCTTCGGCTCCACAAAGTGGGCCGCCGATGCGCTTCGCCCGTGATGTCACGCTGCGCATTGCCCGGCATGACGCCGGGATAGAGCGTTGGGTGTCACGGGTATTGCTGGCCTCGTTGGCACTCGCCGTACTGGCCATCGGGGCGATGTTCGGCCCTGCGTGGTGGGGAGCGATCAAGCACAGCGCCGGGCCGACCGCATCCGGCTGGCTGCTGGTGGTGGCAGGCTGCGTGGGCGTGTCATGGCTGGCCGGTCGCTGGCGCACACGTGTCCAGAAGCACCCATGACTTACGGCGGATGCGGCTTACCTGAACAGGGCGGATAACCGAGTCATCTCCCCGGGGAAGTGGCCACATGCTTGAGATCCGCGCGCTGTCCAAAACGTACGCCAATGGTGTCCATGCCCTTGCCGGTGTGACGCTCGATGTGCCCCGCGGCATGTTCGGTCTGCTGGGGCCCAACGGCGCCGGCAAGTCCTCGCTGATGCGCACGCTGTCCACCCTGCAGGAGGCCGACAGCGGCTCGGCGACGCTGTCGATTCCCGGTGAGGCGGCCATCGACGTGCTGCGCGACAAGGATGCGGTGCGGCGCCGGCTGGGCTACCTGCCGCAGGACTTCGGCGTGTATCCCAAGGTCAGCGCGCTGGACCTGCTCAATCATTTCGCGGTGCTCAAGGGCATCACCCAGAAGGGCCAGCGCCGTGAGGTGGTCGAGGCGCTGCTGCAGCAGGTCAACCTGTGGGATGCCCGCAAGCGCAAGCTCGGCACTTACTCCGGCGGCATGCGCCAGCGCTTCGGCATCGCGCAGGCGCTGCTCGGCGATCCGCGCCTGGTGATCGTCGATGAGCCCACCGCTGGCCTGGACCCGGAAGAGCGCAACCGGTTCCTCAACCTGCTCGCGGCGATCGGCGAGAACGTGGCGGTGATCCTGTCCACGCACATCGTCGAAGATGTCACCGACCTGTGCCCGAACATGGCCATCATGAACAAGGGACAGGTGCTGTTGACGGGCAAGCCCAGCGACGCGATCGACGCCCTGCAGCACCAGGTCTGGCGCAAGCAGGTGGACGTTGCCGAACTGCCCGCCTATGAGGCCAACCATGTGGTGCTGTCCACGCGCCTGGTCGGTGGCCGGCCGGTGATCCACGTACACAGCGCGACCGATCCCGGCGACGGCTTCGCGGCCGTGGCGCCCGATCTGGAAGACGTCTATTTCCAGCGACTGCGCCTGCAGTCGCGGGCCGCCTGACCGGAGCCCGCCCATGATCGCTGCCTTCTTCCGTTTCGAGCTGCGCGAGCAGCTCCGCTCCCCGCTGCTGTGGCTGATGGCGGGCCTGTTCGCCCTGATGGCCTTTGGTGCCGCGTCCTCCGACGCGATACAGATCGGTGGTGGTACCGGCAACGTGTACAGCAATGCACCGACCGTGATCGCTTCGATGCTGGGCATCTTCACCCTGCTCGGCATGCTGGTGTCCACGCTGTTTGTCAGCAATGCGCTGCTGCGCGACTTCGATCTGGGCACCGCCGAATTGATCTTCGCCAGCCCGATCAAACGCCGCGATTACCTGGCCGGGCGCATCGGCGCCGCCCTGGTCAGCGGGCTGCTGGTGTACGTCATCATCGCCGCCGGCATGGCGCTGGGGCCGTTCATGCCCTGGGTCGATCCGGCCCGCATGGGCCCGGTCTCGCTGTACAGCTATGTCTGGGCATTCGGCGTCATCGTGATTCCGAACCTGATCTTCACCACGGCCCTGCTGGCCTTGCTGGCGGCGACCACGCGCTCGATCCTGTGGGTCTACATCGGCGTGATCGCCTACTTCGTGCTGTACGGCGTCAGCGCGGCGCTGCTCCGCGACATCGACAACACCTGGATTGCGGTGCTGAGCGAGCCGCTCGGCCTGCGCGCGTTGTCGCGGACCATCCGCTACTGGTCGGTGGCCGAGCGCAACACCGGCCTGCCCGCCGTCGCTGGGCAGCTGCTGGCCAACCGTGCGCTATGGCTGAGTGTAGCGGCAGTGCTGTTCGCCGCGACGTTCGCCTTGTTCCGCACCGAGCGCAGCGGCAGTGCCGGTCGTCGCTGGGGCCGTAAAGCCGCCGCCGCGGCGACCACGCCTTCGCTGCGTCCGGCCCAGGTAACCGTGCCACGCGTGGTGCCCGGCAACGGTGTCGGCACCGCTTGGCGCCAGTTCCTGCATCAGGTTCGTTTCGATACGGTCGGCGTGCTGCGCAGTGTGCCTTTCCTGGTGTTGCTGGTACTGGGGCTGTGCAACTTCCTGCCTGGCGCGCTGTTCCGCCAGACTCTGTACGGCACACCGATCTGGCCGGTCACCTCGGAAATGCTGACCGCCCTGCAGGGCGCCTACAGCTGGCTGCTGATCATCATCGTGCTGTTCTTCGCCGGCGAGCTGGTGTGGAAGGAACGCACCGTACGCATCAGTGACGTCACCGATGCCATGCCGGTGCCCAACTGGGTGCCGCTGCTGGCCAAGTTCGCCACGCTGGTGGCGTCGCCTGCTTCCAGGCCATCGGTGCGCTGGCCGCGATCGGCGTGCAGCTGGCCAAGGGCTACACCCACATCGAGCCGCTGGTGTATCTGAAGATGCTCGCGCTGGATTCGGTGGTCTATCTGCTGATGGGTGGGCTGGCGCTGGTGCTGCAGGTGCTGACCAACAACAAGTTCGTCGGCTACGCACTGCTGATCCTGGTGATGATCGGCCAAGCGGTGCTGGGCATGCTCGATTACACCCAGAACCTCTACAACTTCGGCAGTTGGCCGATCGCGCCGTACTCGGACATGAACGGCTACGGTCACTTCCTGCCCGGGCAGCTGGCGTTCCAGGGGTATTGGGCGCTGTTTCTGCTGGCCCTGTTGTGCGTCGCCTCGGCCTTCTGGGTGCGCGGCGTCGGCAATGGTGCGCGTCAGCGGCTGGTGCTGGCCGCCCGCCGCCTGCGCGGCCCGACTGGACTCGGTGCAGTGGTGGCCACGCTGGCCTTCATCGGGATGGGTGGATGGCTGTATTGGAGCACGAACATCCGCAACGAATTCCGCTCGCCGGACCAGCAGCTGGACCTGCAGGCCCGCTACGAGCGTGAGTTGTCGCGCTACCGCGGCCTGCCGCAGCCGCGCATCGTGGCGGTGGACAACCGGATCGACCTGCATCCGGAAACCCAGTCGATGGTGATCGATGCGTACTGGACCGTGCGCAATACCCACACCGCGCCCATCGATCAGATGCACATCTCCATCAACGACGACTCGCAGCTCACGCTGGTCGACCTGGGTGGCGCAACCCTGTCCCTGCATGATGCCGATCTGGGCTACCGCATCTACCGGTTGGGCACGCCACTGCAGCCCGGCGAGGAACAGCACATCCACTTCCGGATCCGCCAGCAGCCCAATGGCATCACCGCCGATCAGGCCCCGACCAATCTGGTGGACAACGGCAGCTTCTTCAACAGCAGCATGCTGCCCTCCTTCGGTTACGACCAGAGTGTGCAGATCACCGATCGCAACGAACGCCGCAAGCGCGGGCTGGGCGAGCCGACACGGATGCCCAAGCTGGAAGACCAAGCGTCCCGCGCCAACACTTACGTCACCGATGACGCCGACTGGCTCGCCTTCCGCAGTACGATCTGCACCGCGCCGGACCAGATCGCGCTCGCACCGGGCTACCTGAAGCAGGAGAAGACCGTCAACGGCCGGCGCTGCTTCAGCTACGTGATGGACCGCCCGATGCTGAACTTCTACGCGTACCTGTCGGCACGCTGGGAGGTGAAGCGCGCGACCTACAACGGCATCCCGGTCGAGGTCTACTACGACGCGCAGCATGGCTACAACGTGGACCGCATGATCGAGGCGGTGCAGAAGTCGTTGGCCTATTACGAAGCCAACTTCACCCCCTATCAGCATCGCCAGGTGCGCATCATCGAGTTCCCGGGCTACCAGAGCTTCGCGCAATCCTTCGCCAACACCATCCCCTACTCCGAGTCGATCGGCTTCATCGCCGACCTGCGCGATCCGGACAAGGTGGACTACGTGTTCTATGTCACCGCCCATGAGATCGCGCACCAGTGGTGGGCGCACCAGGTGATCGGCGCCAACGTGCAGGGCGCGACGATGCTGTCCGAGTCGCTGTCGCAGTACTCGGCACTGATGGTGATGGAGAAGGAGTACGGGCGCCAGCATATGCGTCAGTTCCTGAAGACGGAACTGGATGGTTACCTCGCCGGGCGCGGCAGCGAAGGCATCGAGGAACTGCCGCTGGCGCGGGTGGAGAACCAGCAGTACATCCACTACGAAAAGGGCTCACTGGCGTTTTATCGCCTGCGTGAGGAGATCGGCGAAGCCGCCCTCAATCGCGCCCTCAAGCGCTACCTGCAGGACAAGGGCTTCCAGCAACCGCCCTACACCACCTCCACCGAACTGCTCGCCTACATCCGTGCCGAAACGCCGGCCGACCGCCAGCAACTGGTGACCGATCTCTTCGAGAAGATCAGTTTCTACGACAACCGCGTGCTGGGCGCGACCGCGCAGAAGCGTACCGATGGCAAGTACGACGTCACGCTGACGTTGCATGCCGAGAAGCGCTTCGCCGACGGCGATGGCAGGGAGACCGCCGGCGCGATGGACGACTGGATCGAAGTGGGCGTGTTCGCCAATGCGCCGTCGGGCAAAGAGCGCGATCAGAGGGTGCTGTACCTGCAGCGCCACCACATCACCGAGGCCAACCCGTCCATCACGGTGACAGTGGAGGGCAAGCCGGAGGAAGCGGGCTTCGATCCGTACAACAAGTTGATCGATCGGGTGTCGTCGGACAACCGGCGGAAGGTGACGCTGCCGTAAGGTGCAGCGTCAGCGCGGGCCGTCGGCGAAGTCCTTGAGGATTTCGCCGACGCCGGACGGCGATATCTCAAAGCCCAGCGACGTACCCGGGTTGATCACTACCCCGTAGCCGCCGGGGATGCGCTTGAGCACCTCCAGCATCAGCATGCGGATGGTGTGCGGGGCCTGCTGGCTGTGGAAACCGACGCGGCTCATATCGGTGAACACCGACACGTGCAACACGCCCTGCTTGTCGAACAGCAGCGGATCGAAACCGCTGCCATCCGGCGTTACCAGGCTGCCGGTGAGCAGCACCACTTCAGACGCGACGAAGGCTTTCATGAACAGGCCGATCGGCAACTGGCCGTCCATCGCCGTCTTGAGCAGCGTTTCGATCGGGGTCTGGGGGGCGGCATCGTTCATGGAATGCGGGGGTATGGGTGGGGGCTGCTAGTGTACCGCCGGGGGTGTCGGGAGCCGGCCAGCGGCCGGCACTACAGGCTGGGTTAGGACGCCGATCAGGAACAGGGGCGAGTCACGGCCTGGCTGTCATGCCCGGCCCACCGCGAACGGCAGACCCGGCATCATCCGGCTACTTCGCCAGGCGCTTGGTGCGGGCCTGCTGATCGTCGACCGCCGCCTTCAACCGGACCTGCAGCGCGGCCTGGTCGACCTGCGCATCCAGCACGAACACGCGCACACCATGCGCAGGCACCTCGGCCTTCAGTGATCCCTTGACCGTCTGGCTGGCACCGCCCAGCGCGTCGCGCCAGGTGCCGGCCTGCAGATAGCGGCGCACCTCAAGGGTGCGGGCGGTGTCGCCCTTGTTGAGCAGCACCAGCGCGGTCTGGGCGGTATCGCCGTGCTGCAGCACGCGGAAGAACACCGCTTCATCGCCCTGCAGCCGCTCATTGACCTGCAGGCCGCGCTGCAGGGCCGGTGTGGCCTCACGCAGTCTGGCGATGCGCTGCAGCGGCGCGAAGATCGGGCTGCTCGGCGCGTCGTTGACGCGCTCCTGGCCGAAGTAGGCGCGGTTGCCGGCATGCTCGGCGCGGCTGCGCATGAAGCCGGTTTCCGAGCCGTAATAGATCACCGGAATGCCGCGCGCGGTGAACAACCAGTTGTGGGCGTCGATGAACCCTGCATCGTTCGCATCCAGCCGGGCCATGTCGTGGTTGTCGTAGAAGCTCATCAGTTCGTACGGATTCGCATACGGCCCGTCGAGTAGATGCAGCGGTTCGGCCAAGGTCTCAAAGCCTTTCTGTTCTTTGCCGAACACGGACGACAATGCGCCACGCAGCGGGAAATCCAGCACGCTGACGTTCGCGTTGGCCGGCCAGGTGTGCTCGGCGATCTTGCCCGCGTCGTAGTCGAATGCCTCGCCGAACATGAACATGCCGGGATGCTCGGCGCGGATGCGATTGACGAAGGCATGCCACCACGGGTGCGGCAGCCAGCCGATGGTGTCGATGCGCAGCGCATCCACGCCCTGGGCGGTCCACTGCAGGTAGGCGCCGACCAGGTAATCCATCACCGCCGGGTTGTGCTCGTTGAAGTCGGACAGCTCGGCCAGGTTGCCGTCGAAGATCGAGCCGTGCTTGCCGTCGACGGGGCCGATATTGTTGTAGAAGGCATGCAGCGGGTTATGGGCTGGATCCAGCTGCTGCGGGGGCAGGTTCTGGTGATCGGCGATCAACCGGCCGTCCTTGTCGAAGATCTGGCCGAACTGCGGCTGCGCCACCGGCATCGTCCACGCGGGCGAGCCATGGTTGCCGACGATATCCAGCACCACCTTCAGATCGGCAGCGTGAAGGCCGCGGGTGAACGCGGCGAAGTCCAGGTCCTTGCTCGGCAGATGCTCATCGAGCGTGTAGAAGTTGACGCCCCAGTATCCGTGGTAGCCGGTCTTGCCGCGGTCGGTGAGCGTACTGGTGCAGCTGATCGGCTTGCTGCCGGTGAATGCCTGGTCCGGGTTGTCGATGATCGGGGTGATCCACACCGCGCCGAAGCCGAGGTTGCGGATGTAGTCAGCGTTATCGAGCACGCCCTTGAAGTCACCGCCGAGGTAGCCGATGTTGCCGTCCACCTTGTCCGGGCAGGGCACCGGGATGTCGAAGGTGGGATGTGCGCCGCCCTGGTCGCGGTGGTCGTTGGACGGGTCACCGTTGACGAAGCGATCGGTGACCACAAAGTAGACCGCCTGACTGGCGAACGGCTCACGCGTGCCGACATAGTCCGGGCGTTCGACGGCCAGGGCGGGGCTGGCGGACAGCACGAATGACAGGGCCAGCGACAACGACGAATACCGGGACATCAGACAACCTCCTGTTGAGATGGCACATACAGCACGCACAGGCCGGCCAGCAGCAGGCTGCCGCCACCGAGCGCAAGCACATGCATCGGATCACCACCCAGCCAGGTGCGCAGCAGGAACCCGAGCGCACTGGCCGCGACCAGCTGCGGAATCACGATGAAGAAATTGAACAGGCCCATGTAGATGCCCATCTTGGCCGCCGGCACGCTGTCGGACAGCAGCGCATACGGCAGCGACAGGATCGAGGCCCAGGCGAAACCGACGCCGACCATCGACAGCAGCAACCAGTGCGGATCACGGATGAACAGCATCGAGATCAGCCCAAGTCCACCCAGCCACAGATTGACCAGGTGGCTCCAGCGCAGGCCCAGTGCGCGCACCATCACCGGGATCAGCAACGCGGCAAGCGCCGCGAAGCCGTTGTAGGCACCGAACAGCACGCCAACCCAGTTGGCCCCCTCGTTGTAGGCGGCCGACGCAGTATCGGTGGAGCCGAAGTGGGTCCCCGCGACCGCGGCGGTGGTGTAGATCCACATCGCGAACAGCGCGAACCACGAGAAGAACTGCACCCAGGCCAGACGACGCATGGTGCGCGGCATCGCACGCAGGTCGTCGACGATGGTGGCCAGCATGTTCGCCCCCGGTACACAGCGCGCCACACCGAGCAGCACGCCATAAGCGATGCACAGGCCAGCCAGCACATACAGCATGCGGTCGCCCTGCTGCGAGGCGATGGCCACGGCCAGTACGATACCCACGGCTACCCAGCCGCCGATCTGTGCCCACGGGGGCGGTCCGGCCACGCGCGCACTCTGGTGCACCGCGGACGGCTCGGCATCATCGAAGCTGGCCAGCTCAGCCGGCGAGTATTCCCGGGTGCTGACCACGGTCCAGGTGATCGCCGCGAGCAGCACCGCGGCCCCGAAGTAGAACGCGTAGCGCACGGTATCGGGCACCTGCCCCGCTGCCGCCGTGTTGGCCACGCCGAAGTGGGCCAGGATGAAAGGCAGGAAGCTGGCGACGATCGCACCGATGCCGATGAAGAAGCTCTGCATCGCAAAGCCGGTCGGCCGTTGCCGTGGAGCCAGCTGATCGCCGACGAACGCGCGGAACGGCTCCATCGACACGTTGATCGAGGCATCCAGTACCCACAGCGTGCCCGCGGCGATCCACAGCGTCGGCGAATTCGGCATCACCAGCAGAGCCAACGTGGTCAGCACCGCACCGATCATGAAGAACGGTCGGCGGCGCCCCCAGCGCGTCCAGGTGCGGTCGGACAGGTAGCCGATCACCGGCTGCACCAGCAGGCCGGTCAGCGGCGCGGCGATCCACAGCCCAGGCACCGCGTCCATCGGCGCGCCGAGGGTCTCGAAGATGCGGCTGGCATTGGCGTTCTGCAGGGCAAAGCCGAACTGGATGCCGAGGAAGCCGAAGCACATGTTCCAGATCTGCCAGAACGACAGTGTCGGTTTGGGCGAACGGCTCATCGACGCGGCTCCGGCGAGGCTGCTACCGGCATCAGGGTCAACGCGGACACGCGGCCCTGGTTGAGCACGCCATCCTTGCCTCCCTTGCCGCCGTTGTACTGCGCGAAATGGGTCAGCGCGCTCATGTTGAAACCGTCCTCCAGCAAAAAGCGGCAGGCCCCAGCCGTCGCCTCGAACACTACGGCAGTGGAGTCCTGTTCGCCCACACTGTGCGGCATCACGACGGGGCGGCGCTGATCTGGCTGACCCTCGCACTGCATCACCAGCGTCTTCACCGCCGCGGTCACGCCGGTGTTGATCGGGCCGTTCGGGTTGTCGTAGCGCAGCCGTGCACGCCAGCGCCCGGTCGTCGGTGCGCTCCACTGCCAATGCGTGGCACCGGCCAGCACCTGCTGCGGGCCGACACAGGTCATCGGGCTGTGCAGCGATTCCAGCGCGCCCTCGCGGTGGGTCAGGCTAAGGCAGTGACTGGCACCGTCCTTGGCCAGCGTGGCGACACCCTGCGCGGCCGACACTTGCTGACCGTCGCGCCACAGCACGTGCCCAGCGGGCACCGTGATCTGCCAGCCCGCCGTCGTTTCGCGCGGCACCGGTGCGGCGGGGGTGGCTGGGGCGAAGACGGTCGAAGGACGCAGGATGGCCGGTGATGGCGTTGCCGCGGGATCACGGAACGGCACCAGCTGCACCGTCGTGGTGCTGCCATCGCGCTGGATGTCACCCGCCACCAGCAGCTCGCCGGCAAGCTGCTTCGGCCGCACCAGCACGTATTGCTGTTTGCCGTCGTCCAGGCGGATGCGGTCATGCGCACCGAACAGCGTCGGCACCAGGGACACCGGCAGCTTCGGCGCGATGCGTCCGTCGTCTTCCACGCCGAACACGCCCTCCAGCACCATCGAGAGGTACCCGGCCACCGACCACAGCTGCCGCGGCGAATTGACCACCGGGCCGCTGAGGGCGCCTTCATCGACATGCACGGCCAGCGTGCGCATCTCGTAGTTTTCCATGTTGGAGCCGGCCAGCGCGGTGCCGCGCATCAGCGATTCGATCTCCATGGCAATGCGCGGGGCATCATCCAACCGGCGCGCTGCCCGCAGCGAGTAAGCGCTGACGAACGGCCAGATGCCGCGGTTGTGGTAGATCGGCTGCTGCGCTTCCTGCGGCCAGACGACCGGGCTGCCACCGGCCACGGCCGGGTAATTCGCCAGCGCGCGCCGCGCGCGATCGGCCGGGAACACATCGGCCAGCACGCCCAGCGAGAGCGCGAGCAGGTCGTACTTGGCGTACGGCACCGGGTGGGCCGCCTCGCCGATGTAGCTCATGTACTGACCAGCCTCCTCGCGCCAGAAGCGTGCGTCGATCTGGCGGGCCAGTGCATCGGCCCACCGGCCGTACGTGGTGGCGCGCGCATCGCCGCGCTGGCGGGCCAGCTGCTCGGCCAGCCGCAGCGCTTGGTAATGCAGCACGTTGGTGGACAGCGCGAAGGACTCGCCGATGAAGCGCACATCCTCGCGGGTCCAGTCCGGGTAGGTCTGCTCGCGCCAATCCAAGAACGAGGTCTCGCCGCGATACAGGCCGATCCGCGCATCGAACACCGCCTCGCGGTCCTGCGCCAGGGTGGCCTGCAGTGCCTGCCAGACCTGGTCGGCAAAGGCCGCGTCATCCAGCAGCCCACGTGCGGCCAGGAACCACACCACGCGGTCGCTGCTGATCGGCCAGCTGCCACCGGAGCCGGTGTCCTGCGCCACGAACAGACCGCGCGTATGCCCATCGCGTGCCGTGGAGAGTTTGAACTGCAGCGACTGGCGTGTGCGCACCGGGTCCAGACGCGACAGCGCCAGATCGGCGGCGAAGCTCACATCGCGCGTCCACACATAGGGCCAGCGCTCGCCGGTCTGGAAGCACTCGCAGGCCACGGGCTTACCGTGATTGAAGGCCGGGTCGCGGATCGCGTCCACGCGGTCGGCATCCATTTCCTGCTGGGCCAGCCCGAACAGCGCATCGAACAGCACATTGCCGGTCTCGCTGTGCATCGGCTGCGCGCTGACGCGCACCTCGCCCTGCGGCGCATGCAGGCGGTAGCCACCTTCAGCGGCGGTCTCGGCGCGCGCATGGCGGCCATCGAAATCCAGGTCGGCCGCACGGGCGGTGGACCCCATCGCTGCCCCGAGGGCAACGGTCAGGCAGATCATCTTCAGCATCGAAGTGGCGAACCGGCTCGCGCCCGTTGCCTCCCTCCCCTTTGCTCGCGTTGTAGGTCCGCACCGCCTCGCGGCAATGCGCTCGCGGCCCCCTCCCAGGGTGCCTTGGCCCATGGTAGACGGCGCGCTGCAGCCTGCATCGACCTGCATACGTATTCATGGCCACGGCGGTCGGCAAGCGTGACCGCGTCGCTATAGTCCGAGGGGTGTTTTCGGCCGCCTTGGGAGGGGAAATGCCGTCACTGTCGTATCCAACGGGCGGGCATTGCGCACGTCGTCGCCTGTCCCTGCTCGGCTGGATCCTCTGCGCGTTCAGCGCCACCGCCTTTGCCGAGCCGGTCACCGTGGTCAGCGTCGAGTCACCCGGCAAGGTGCTGCGCGTATCGCTGCAACTGGACGGCGGGGACCCCAGCTACCGGGTGGACCGTTTCGGCGAGACCGTGGTGGACACCTCCAAGCTCGGCTTCCAACTGCGCGATGGCCGCCTGGACCGGGATCTTGCCGTGGTTGGCCAGCAGTCGCGCAGCGTCGATGAAACCTGGGAACAGCCTTGGGGCGAGCGCCGACTGACCCGCAATCACTTCAACGAAGTCGTCGTGCAGTTGGCCGAACGCGGCGGCGCCAAGCGCCGCATCGATGTGGTGTTCCGGGTCTATGACGACGGCCTGGGTTTCCGCTACCACTTCCCTGAGCAGCCGGGCATGCGCGAGGCGATCATCGACGATGAGCTGACCGAGTTCGCGATCGCACCGCCCGCCACCGCCTGGTGGATTCCGGCCGGTGAGCCGATTCACTACGAGTATCTCTATCAGCGCACGCCACTGGATCAAGTGCCAGTGGCCCATACGCCGATGACGCTGCGCAGCCGCGATGGCCTGCATGTCGCCATCCACGAAGCCGCGCTGGTGGACTACGCCGGCATGTGGCTGCGCCGCACCGACGGCCAACGCCTGCGCACACAGCTGTCGCCCTCGGCCGAGGGCTGGAAGGTGCGACGGAGCCTGCCCTTCGACACCCCGTGGCGCACGCTGCAGATCAGCGACACCGCCGGCGGACTGGTGGAATCCAGCCTGATCCTCAACCTCAACGAGCCCAACGTGCTGGGCGACGTCAGCTGGGTGAAGCCCTCCAAGTACCTGGGCGTGTGGTGGTCGATGCATCTGGACGAGGAAAGCTGGGCGACCGGCCCACGGCACGCCGCAACCACCGCCAAGACCAAGCGCGTGATCGACTTCGCCGCCAGCCATGGCTTCCGCGGCGTGCTGGTGGAAGGCTGGAACCCGGGCTGGGACGGTGACTGGGTCGGCAATGGCTACGCCTTCGATTTCACCCGGCCCACGGTCGATTTCGACATCGAGGCCCTGTCTGCCTACGGCGCGAAGAAGGGGGTGCACCTGATCGGCCACCATGAAACCGGCTGCGCCATCGAGCACTACGAAGATCAGCTCGGCGCGGCACTGGATCTCTATGCGCGGCTGGGCGTGGATTCGTTCAAGAGCGGCTACGTCTGCGATGACGGCCAGGTCGACCGCCGCAACCCGGCCGGAGGCCCGCTGTGGCGTGAGTGGCATGACGGGCAGTTCATGGCCCGCCATCACCTCAAGGTGGTGCAGGAAGCCGCCAAACGGCATATCGCAGTGAATCCGCACGAGCCGATCAAGGACACCGGCCTGCGCCGCACCTATCCAAACTGGATCACCCGCGAAGGCGCGCGTGGCATGGAGTACAACGCCTGGGGCCAGCCACCGAACCCGCCCGAGCACGAGGTCAACCTGGTGTTCACCCGGATGCTGTCCGGGCCGATGGATTACACCCCCGGCATCCTGAGCCTGAAGGGCCGCGGCGGCCAGGCGATCCCCAGCACGCTGGCCCGTCAGCTCGCGCTGTACGTGACGATCTACAGCCCGATCCAGATGGCAGCCGACCTGCCCGAGCACTACGAGCAGCACCGCGAAGCGTTCCGCTTCATCGAGGACGTGGCGGTGGACTGGGACGACACCCGCGTGCTCAACGGCGAGGTGGGCGACTACGTCACCCTCGTGCGCAAGGACCGTCACAGCCGCGACTGGTTCCTGGGCAGCATCACCGATGAACACGGCCGCGTGCTTCCGGTGTCACTCGGCTTCCTCGAGCCGGGTGTGCGCTACCGCGCGGAGATTTACCGCGATGGCGACGGCGCGGATTTCCGCCGCAATCCCTTCGCCTTCGTGCGCGAAACGCGCGAGGTCACCAGCGCCGACCCGCTGACGCTGGTGCTTGCACCCGGTGGCGGCCAGGCGATCCGTTTCACGCCGCTGTAGACCTGGTCAGAGGTGGTCTCGACGTAGCCCCATGACGTGTAGTGTCGGCCGCTGGCCGGCGGCTGCACCTGCATGGCATCCCGAGGATGCCGGCCAGCGGCCGGCACTACCATCCACGGTTGCATGGCAGACCGTGGCGCGGCAGCACGACTGCGCCAACGCGCATGTAATCGATTCCAATACAGCCAACGTCATTGAATACGTATGCAGGGTGATTCCCGCGGCATGCGCGCTGCCTACCATAGCCACGCAGTCAACGGCCACCGCGCCATGACGCTCCCGGGTCCTCCGGGCAACCACAAAATCGATTGGCAACATTGCCTGGGAGGGGAAAATGTTGAACCGCAAGCGCAGCGCGCTGAGTCTCGCGCTGGCCGTCGCCCTGACGCCGTTGATGGCGTCGGCGCAGACCGCCGAACCCAGTACCACTACCGCACCGACCGGTACCGCCGCGACCAACCTGGACACCGTCCAGGTCACCGGCATCCGCCGCGGCATCGAAAACGCGATCGCGATCAAGCAGGACGCCACGTCGGTGGTCGAAGCGATCTCGGCCGAGGACATCGGCAAGCTGCCTGACGTGAGCATCGCCGAATCGCTGGGCCGCCTGCCCGGCCTGGCCGCGCAGCGTGTGGCCGGCCGTGCCCAGGTGATCAGCGTGCGCGGCTTGTCGCCGGATTTCGCCACTACGCTGCTCAACGGGCGCGAAGTGGTCAGCACCGGTGACAACCGCAGCGTCGAGTTCGATCAGTACCCCTCGGAACTGGTCAACGGCGTGACCGTGTACAAGACCCCGGACGCGGCGCTGGTCGGCCAGGGCCTGTCGGGCACCATCGACATGCAGACGGTGCGCCCGCTGAGCTTCGCTGAGCGCGTGATCGCCATCAGTGGCCGCTACCAGAAGAGCTCGCTGGGCAAGGCCGCCAACGTCGATCCGTACGGCAATCGTTTCAGCGCCAGCTACATCGACCAGTTCCTCGACAACACCCTGGGCATCTCGATCGGCTACGCGCACAGCGACATGCCGATCCAGGAAAACCAGGTGGGCCTGTACGAGCCGTGGACCACCGAGCAGACCGACCAGGGCAACCGCCCCGGCCTGGCCCCGGGCACCGTGTTCTCCGATGGCATCAAGGCGCTGCGCCGCACCGGCAACAACGAGCGCGACGGCGTGATGGCCACCGTGCAGTTCCGCCCGTCGAACGTGTGGACCAGCACCCTGGATGCGTTCCACACCGAAGCCGAGCAGATCGATACCGCCAACCAGTTCGAGGTCAACCTCAGCAACTACAACGGCGGCTATACCCCGGGCCTGCTGATCACCAACCCGCAGATCAACGCCGATGGCACCTTCGCCGGCGGCGTGGCGACCGGCGTGTACCCGCTGGTGCGCGGCATGTACAACAAGCGCAAGGACAAGATCGACGCGTTCGGCTGGAACAACGAGTTCAACTTCGAGCGGGTCAAGGTTGTCGCCGATGTGAACTACTCCAAGGCCACGCGCAACGAACTGAATCTGGAAAACAACCTGCAGCTCACCCCGATGCCGCAGCTGGACTCGGTCGGTGTGGTGGTCAAGCCGGATGGGTTCTCGCAGATCAGCCCGGGGCTGGACTATTCCAACCCGGACGCACTGTTCCTGACCAACACCATCTACGGCTCCGGCTACGGCAAGGTGCCGATGGTCGAAGACCGCCTGAAGGGTGCTCGCCTGCAGGCCACCTTCGCGATGCCCGATTCGCTGCCGTGGTTCTCCGATGTGGACGTGGGCGTGAACTACGCCGACCGCCGCAAGGACAAGACCCAGGCCGAAGGCAACATCCTGCTGGGCGACCAGGGCGATGCCAACATCGCCGGTGACCTGCAGTACGCACCGGTCAATCTGGGCTTCGCCGGTATCGGCTACATCCCGGCCTGGAACGTCCCGGCCGCGGTGGACCGCTATATGGTCTTCAACCCGGTCACCAATCTGGACTATCTGATTCCCAAGGCTTGGACGGTGCAGGAGAAGACCAGCACCGCCTGGATCCGCGCCAACATCAACACCGACCTGGGCGAGGTGGGCCTGCGCGGCAACATCGGCGTACAGATGGTGCGTACCGACCAGAGCTCGCAGTCCAACTACTTCGACCGCTCGCGTCCGGACGGCCAGAACATCCTGCCGATCGATGACGGCAAGACCTACACCGACTGGCTGCCCAGCTTGAACCTGGCCTTCATGTTCCCGCATCAGCAGACCCTGCGCTTCGCCGTGGCCAAGCAGGTCGCGCGCCCGCGTGTTGACCAGATGCGGGCGGGCCTGGAGTTTGGCGTGGATACCTCCACCGGCCGCCCCGGCGGCAGCGGCGGCAACCCGCTGCTGGATCCGTGGCGCGCCAATGCGATCGATCTGTCGTACGAGAAGTACTTCGGCGAGAAGGCCTACGTGGCCGCCGCGGTGTTCTTCAAGGACCTGAAATCCTACGTCTACACGCAGTCGCGCGATGACTACGACTTCAGCGACCTGCTGGCCAGCTACGTGCCGCCGCCGGGCATGGTGGTGCCGGTGCTGCCGACGGGTACGTTCTCCGCGCCGCAGAATGGCGAGGGTGGCAAGCTGAAGGGCCTGGAGCTGACCGTCTCGTTCCCGCTGGAGATGATCACCGACAGCCTGCGTGGTTTCGGTGTACAGGCCAGTGCGACGTTCAACGACAGTGACATCAAGATCCTGGACCCGGAAAGCGCCTCCAGCGTGGGCAGTGATCCGATCAGCCTGCCGGGCCTTTCCGAGCGCGTGTACAACTTCACGGCGTACTACGAGCGCAGTGGGTTCGAGGCCCGCGTGAGCCAGCGCCGTCGTTCGGATTTCATCGGTGAGATCGGCAATTTCAACGGTAACCGGACGTTGCGTTATGTGGTCGGTGAGAACGTGACGGATGCGCAGGTCAGTTATACGTTCGCCGACAGCAGCAGCCTGCATGGGCTGACGCTGTTGCTGCAGGGTAGCAATCTGACCAACGAGCCGTATCGGACTTACGCTGGCACGAAGGATCGTCCGCTGGAGTACGTGGAGTGGGGCCGGACCTACATGCTGGGCGTGAACTACAAGTTCTGATGTTGCTCTTGTCAGCGACTTGGTGGCGACATCGAAGATCCGAAGAACCCGCTGCTATTTGCAGCGGGTTTTTTTGTTGGCTTTTCTCTGACTCTGGAGAGCGTCAGCGCCGGCTGTCCGCGGCGTGGTCGGGGGTGTGTGGGTTCGCGGGACGCGCCGTGAACCCATCCTTGGGGGCTCGTGAGCCGCATCCATGCGGCACAACGGTCCCGCCAACCCACACACCCCCGCCCTTCGACAGTTGGTTGGTGCCCATGGGAGTGCAAAGCAAACCAAAGGAGGATCGAACCAGCTATCTGCGGCTCGGACCAGCTCGAGCAGTTCGGCCGCCTCGACACTTTTGGCCGTGCCGACTACGTCGAACGCCCCGATAGCCTTGACCCTCCGGACCGCACCGATTGCACCGAGCATCTCGACCGCGCCACCCGCGACGACCAATACGCAGGCTTCAAGTGCTTCAAGTGCTTCAACTGCTTCCACGCCTGAGACCAGCGCGACAGCTCAAGCCTCTCGGATTCCGGTCAACATCAGCCTCGCGGGTGCCATGACGTGCCCGCCCAGCATCGCTTTTTCCTTGCGCACCGGCACATTGTCAAAGGGTGGGCAGGGGTGGGTTGGCGGGACCGTATGCCGCCATGGATGGCGGCATACGAGCTTACATGGACGTACTTGCAGCGGGTCCCGCTGACCCACCCCTGCCCGCCCAAACCAGCACGATCGCAGCCCTGAGCGCTGTAGCTGTAGCTGTAGCTGTAGCTGTACCCCAACGCACGAACGCAAGACAAAAAAAGGGCGAGGCACCTGGCCCCGCCCTCTCAATACCACCGGAAAATCCGATCAGCCGCGTCGCGCGCAATACATCGACTGCGCCGGCAACACCAGCTCACCACCGACCACCTCGCCCGCATCCGGACCAGGCACCTGCACCACCTGCCACTGCCCCACCGGCAGCGCAACCCGGGCAATCTCAGCCGAAAGATTGAACGCCAACAGCAACGTCTCCTCCCCGTGCACCCGCTCGAACATCAACACCGGCTCGGCGCACGCGAGGAAACGAATGTCACCCACCAACAGCGTCGGCATCGTCCGCCGCCATGCCAGGAACTGACGGAACGCGTTCAACACCGAGTGCGGATCATGTTCCTGCGTCGCCACCGACGCGGCCTGATGCTCCGCCGGAATCGGCAACCACGGCTCACCCGTCGTGAAGCCCGCCTTCGGCGCATCCAGCCACGGCATCGGCGTACGGCAACCGTCGCGGCCCTTGAAGTTCGGCCAGAACGTAATGCCGTAGGGATCCTGTAGCGCCTCGAATGGCACGTCCGCCTCGCCCAGCCCCAACTCCTCGCCCTGATACAGGCAGATTGAGCCACGCAGCGAACACAGCATCGCCACCAGCATGCGCGCCAGGCGCGGCTGTGCCGGATGACCGCCCCAGCGCGTTACCGCGCGCTCCACATCGTGGTTGGAGATCGCCCAGCACGGCCAGCCTTCGGTCATCGTCGCTTCCAGCCGCGACACGGTGTCGCGGATGTAACCGGCACTGAAATCCTTCACCAGCAGCTCGAAGCTGTAGCCCATGTGCAGGCGGCCCGGCGCGGTGTATTCGGCCGTGGTTGCCAGCGAGTCTTCCGCAGAAATTTCCCCCAGGCTGACCGATCCCGGGTACGCGTCCAGCAGAACGCGCAACTGCTCGATGAAGCCGATGTTCTCCGGCTGCGTGTTGTTGTAGTAGTGGTACTGGTAGGCGTACGGATTGTCCGCGCTGAAGCCACGGCCGAGGCGCTTTTCCAGCGGCTTGGCTGGATTGTCACGCAGCTGTGCATCGTGGAAACAGAAGTTGATGGAATCCAGGCGGAAACCATCCACACCACGGTCGAGCCAGAACCGCACGTAGTCCAACGTGGCCTGCTGCACTGCCGGGTTGTGGAAGTTCAGGTCGGGCTGGTCGGCCAGGAAGTTGTGCAGGAAATACTGCTCACGCCGCGGCTCCCATTGCCAGGCCACGCCCCCGAAGATCGACATCCAGTTGTTGGGCGGCGTGCCGTCCTCGCGCGGATCGGCCCACACGTACCAGTCCGCCTTGGGATTGGTGCGGTCCTGCCGGCTCTCCTGGAACCAGGCATGGTCGATCGAGGTATGGCTGAACACCTGGTCGATCATGACCTTCAGACCCAGCGCATGCGCCTTGGCCAGCAACTGGTCGAAATCGTCCAGCGTGCCGAACATCGGATCGACGTCGCGATGGTCGGCGATGTCATAGCCGAAGTCGGCCATCGGCGACTTGAAGAACGGCGACACCCAGATCGCGTCGACGCCAAGCGCGGCAACATAGTCCAGGCGCTCGATGATGCCGGGCAGGTCGCCCACGCCATCGCCGTTGGCGTCCAGGAAACTGCGCGGGTAGATCTGATAGATGACGGCACCGCGCCACCATGGAGACTGCGACATTGGGGCCCCCCTTCGGGCTTCCACGGCACCCGCGAGGGGGCCAGAAACGAACCCGACAAGCTTAGCGGGGCGTCTCCAGCGGTGGGGTCGCATGCATACGTATTCACGCCGGATCGCGCTGCACGGGGCGCTCCGGGCCTCCGGTCAGGCGGACCTTCGCCCCTCATGTGGCGAAGGGCCGGCGGCCAGGGTCGGCCCAATCGGGCGGCCTGCCCCGCGCCTTGACCGGGCCACCGGCGCGTCTTCGCGGGCGGAATACGACGGCACCGCCTATAATTCCGCCCAAGCCTGAAAGTCAGACCGCATGACCATCACCGAAGACACCCGCCCCGCGCTGGGCCTGCCCCAGATCCAGACGCTCGCCGCGCCCGACATGGATGCCGTCGATGCGCTGATTCGTCGCCGACTGTCCTCGGATGTCGTGCTGATCAACCAGATCGCCGACCACATCATCTCGGCCGGCGGCAAGCGCCTGCGGCCGATGCTGGTGATGCTGGCCGGCCGCGCGGTCGGCCAGGCCGGTCCGGAACACCACCAGCTGGCGGCGATCATCGAGTTCATCCATACCTCGACCCTGCTGCACGACGACGTGGTGGACGAATCCAGCCTGCGCCGCGGCCGCAGCACCGCCAATGCGCTGTGGGGCAATGCCCCGAGCGTCCTGGTCGGCGATTTCCTGTACTCGCGCAGCTTCCAGCTGATGGTCGAACTGGACCGCATGCCGGTCATGCGGATCCTGGCCGATACCACCAACCGGATCGCCGAGGGTGAGGTGCTGCAGCTGCTGCACGTCCACAATCCGGACACGGACGAAGCGGCCTACCTGCGCGTGATCGAGCGCAAGACCGCGGTGCTGTTCGCGGCGGGCACCCGGCTGGGCGCGCTGGCCAGTGGCGTCGATGAAGCCACCCAGCAAGCGCTGTACGACTACGGCATGGCGCTGGGCTACGCCTTCCAGATCGCCGACGACGTGCTGGACTACTCGGCCAACGCCGAGGAGCTGGGCAAGAACCTGGGCGACGACCTTGCCGAGGGCAAGGCCACCCTGCCACTGATCCACGCGATGGCGCATTCCGATGCCACCACGCGTGAGCGCCTGCGCGCGATCGTGCAGAACGGCGACGCCGAGGCGATGCCCGAGGTGCTGGCGGCCATCCACGCCACCGGCGGGCTGGAGTACAGCCGTGCCCGTGCCGAGGAATACGCCGATGCCGCCGAGCGTGCGCTCGACGGCTTGGCCGACAACGATGCCGTAGCTGCCCTGCGTGGTCTGGCCCGTTACGCGGTGCAGCGCTCGCATTGATCGGAAGGCGCCGACCCACGGTCGGCAGCTGCCGCGATGTGTAGGTACCGACCGTTGGTCGGTACCCCTTACGCTCAACGCGTCTCGAACCGTTCCTCGAAGAACTCATCCAGCGCCTTCCACGCGCGCTTGGCGGCGCGCTCGTTGTACTGGCACCCCGGCGGACTGTTCGCATCCGACTCGGCAAAGCAGTGGACCGCGCCACTGTAATTGGTGAACTCCCAGTCGACCTTGGCCGCGTTCATTTCCTGCTCGAAGCTGGCGATGTCGTCCTTGCTCACGCTCTTGTCGTCGGCGCCATTGAGCACCAGTACGGAGGGATGGGTGCCACCGGCCTTGGCCGGCAGTGGCGAGCCCAGCCCACCGTGCAGGCTGACCACACCGGCCAGCGGTGCCCCAGCTCGCGCCATCTCAAGCACCGTGGTGCCGCCGAAGCAGAACCCGACCGCGCCGATCCGGCTGGCATCCAGCGGCGCCTTGCCAGCCTGCGCCTTGAGCACCTCGATCGCCTTGAGCGCACGCGCCCGCAGCACGGGACGGTCATTGCGCAGCTTGGTCGCCACCGGACCCGCCTCGGCATCGGTCTTCGGGCGCACACCCTTGCCGTACACATCGGCCACCAGCACCACATAGTCATCGCCGGCCAGCTGCTTGGCCTTGGCGATGGCCGAATCGTTGACGCCCTTCCAGTTGGGCACCATCACCAGGCCCGGGCGTTTGTCGTTGTCGCTGTCGTCATAGACCAGCACCCCGCTGAAGGTGGTGCCGTCCTGGGTCCACTCCACCGGCTTGGCCTGCATCGCCGCCAGCGCGGGCAGCGCCGTCATGCCCAACAGCACCGCCGCACCCCATCGCCATTGCCTGTTCATGCGTCTGCTCCCGACAGAAAGAATCCTGAGTGTATGACGGTCGGTTGACGGAACCGTGTAGAAGCACCGGGTCGACGTGAACTCCCGTGACCTGGCAGGCGGCCGCGGAAGACCCCATCTGGATTAACTACCTCCGTCCCTGTTATGGCAGGCTGGCCGCCCCCTTGTGTATGGAACAGCTCATGAGCCTTGTCGACCGCTTCCTGTCCGGCCTGGTGCCGCGCCTGCCCGAAGACGATGCGCGGATGTGGGCGTGGGTCGAAGGAGCCAGCGCGGGCGATCTGGCACGTTTGCGCGAGCGCTGGCCGCAGGTGCCCGAGAGTCTGGTTGCGCTGCTGGCGCGGGTGGATGGCACGCATTTCCGCACGTATCCCAGTGGCGATGTCGTGGTGCTGATGCTGGGTTCGGATGTCGAGGAGGGGCATTACCCCTACTACCTGCGTTCGGTGGAGCAGGTGTTCGAGGACAGCGCGCAGTGGGATGACAGCATCCGCTCGATCTACGAGGAATGGCTGGAGGAAGACCCCGAGATCCTCGGCGATGGCATCGATGCGGATCTGCCGATGGGCAAGCGCCTGTGCTTCTCGCACTGCATGAACAATGGCGGCACCTCGATGCTGTATCTGGATTTCGATCCCGCACCCGGTGGCACGGTCGGCCAGGTGGTGCGCTACCTCCACGACCCGGACAGCTACCGGGTGATCGCGCCGAGTTTCGATGCGTACCTGCAGCAGCTCATCGACGGGGATTACGCGTTCATCGATGAGGAAGAAGCCTGATGCCTGCCTCACCGGCGTAACCAGGGTGGATGCAGTATCCCCGTCGCCCCAACGGTAGAGCCACGCCATGCGTGGCTGCAGAATCCATGCCAACAGCAGCCACGCATGGCGTGGCGCTACATCGACAGATCAGGCAATCCCGATGCCCGGGATCGCCGTGATTGCATCCGGATCAAACCCCGCCAGTTCGGCGAAGTGCCGGCCACGGGCGACGTAGTCGCGGTACACGCCATAGCTCGGCGCCCCGGGCGAGAGCAGCACCACCCCGCCCTGCCCGCCGAGCGCGGCCTGCGCCAGCCGCATGGCCTCGGGCATATCGGCAGCGGCATGCAGACCGAAGCGGCCGGCTTCGGCCAACGGCTGCAGCACCGCATGGATGCGCGGACCGTTGGCGCCCATGGTGACGATCTCCACCGGCGGCACGTCGTGCGCCATGTGCGCGACGAAGTCGTGCCAGTCCAGGCCACGATCATGCCCGCCCACCAGCAGCGCGATGCGGCAACCGGCGAAACACTCCAGTGCTGCCAGACTCGCGTGCGGCGTGGTGCTGATCGAATCGTTGACGAAGGTGACCCCGTCGCGCGTACCGATGGTCTGCAGGCGGTTGGGCAGCGGTCGGAAATCCTGCACCGCCGGGGCCAGCGCCACCGCATCCAGGCCCAATGCCTCGATCGCCGCCAGCACCGCGCACAGGTTGCCGCGGTTGTGTCGGCCGGGCAGCGGCGTGTGTGAGGTATCGAACACGGCCTGTTGGCCGCGATGCACGACATCGCCGCGCATATGCCAGCCTTGCGGCTGGTTGAACCAGACAACCTTGCTCTCCGGCAGCGCCAACCCGGCCAGGTGCGGGTCGGCCGCGTTGAGCACCGCGATCCGCGGTGCGGCCTCGGTGACCAGGCGCAGCTTGTCTTCGATGTAGCGCGCTTCGCTGCCATGCCAGTCCAGGTGCTCGGGGAACAGGTTCAGCACGATGGCGACCTGCGGGTGCGCGCCACTGCGCGCGACCTCGCCGGTCTGGTAGCTGGACAGCTCCACTGCCCAGTACTGCGGCGCCGGTTGGGAATCCAGCACTTCCAGCAGCGGCAGACCGATGTTGCCGATCAGTCCGGTGCGCGCACCCGAGGCGCGCAGCAGATGCGCCAGCAGCGCGGTGGTGGTGCTCTTGCCCTTGGTGCCGGTCACGCACACGGTGTCGTGCACGATGCCGTCGGCAGCGGCGTGCTCGGCGAACCACAGTGAGGTGCCGCCAATGAACTGCGTGCCCTGTGTGGAGGCGTGCAACGCAGCGTCGCCATACGGGCTGATGCCCGGCGATTTGATCACCACCTCGAACGCGGCCAGCGCGTCGCCGGTGACCTCCGAACGGACCGTCAACGCACCCTGGGTTTCCTCACGGGCGCCAGCGGCCTCGACCTCCGGGCAGAACAGGGTCAGCGGCAGCGACGGCAGCCGCTGCTGCAGGACGCGGAACGCCGCGCGCCCCTCACGTCCCCAGCCCCACAACGCAACGCGCTTGCCTTCAAGCTGCGAAATTCGCACGCAGACGCTCCCAGATCGCCGGCGGAATGCGGTGTTCGCCTTCCAGCGCCAGCAGCGGCTCGATCTGCAGTTCGGTGGCATCCAGCTGCGGGCGGATCTCGTGGACGAAACGCTTCACCAGCGCATCTTCATTCCACTCCGGGCGCTCGGCCAGGGTCGCCATCGCCGCGCGCGATTCGCGGCCTTCGCCCACGCACTCGAACGGTTTGTGGTCCTGGAATTCCAGCAGCGCATCAAAGCCCGGCGCCTGCTCGATGTCGTCGAGCAGGTTGCGGCCGAAGATGCCCACCAGGCGCATCTTGGGCATGAACGGGGCCAGCGCCAGGAACACGAAGTGGCACTTCGGGCAGACGCCGCACCAGCGGTTCACCGGGCGCTCGCCCAGGATGTGGAAGTTGCGGTTGCAGCTGGAGAAATGCGCGTCGTAGAAATCGCTCTTGGCAAACTGACGGGCCACGGCCAGCTCCGACAGCGGACGCAACAGCGAGTAGTAGTGCAGGTCCGCCGCAACATGCTGCTCCAGATGCTCACCGAAGGCCTGTTCGAAGGCCCAGCCCTTCGACCACTGGTGGTTGACCTCGCCGGTGCCCGGAATCTGGCTGCCATAGCTGGCCGAGCGCTCATTGGAGAACACGACCTGGTCCACACCCTGCAGCAGCGCGGCCAGCACCATGATCGCCGAGTTCACCGCGGTGACCGGGATATGGCCGTTCCAGGCGCCCTGGCGGTTGAGCTCGAACAGCTCCGGGGCCAGCGTGCGGCCGATGTTGAGGATGGGCAGACCGGTGCGCTCGGCACAGGCACGGATCAGCTGCGAACCGCCGATCCAGGTGACCGTCTCTTCGATGCCCAAGCTGCGCAGCGCTTCAATGCTGACCAGTGAATCCTTGCCGCCGCCGATGGCGACCAGCGCATGTTCGCGCAGGCCCAGCGCCGGTGCGGCGAAGGCCTCGCCTTCCACCGGGAGACGGAAGCGGCCACGCAGGTTCAGGCCATTGCGGTAGGCGAATTCGCCCAGGCCGTTGAGGTAGACCGTCTCCACCAGCGCGGCGGTGGCCGCATCGATCGAATAGCTGTCGATGCGCACCTGCTCGGGCACGCCGGCCTTGTAGTAGCTCACGCCGGCGATCAGGTGCAGCAGGCGCAGGGCGCGCTGCACTGCCTCGGCGCGGTCACCCTCGAGCACGAACGGCGCGCCCGGGATGGTCACCGTCTCGATCAGCTCCGGGCCGTCATCGAAGGCGTAGACCAGCTGCGCCACGCCGGTGTCCGCGGCGAAGTCGCAGCGGACGAAGCGGAAAACGGCAACCTGGTGTTTATCAAAAGCAGTCATGGTGTATCCGGTTTGAAAGGCGGCAGGCAGCGGTCAAGGACCATCATCGATGACGTCCTCGCGCGGCAGCTCGCGCTGGTTGTAGGTGTTGGCCATGACGTAGCCATACGCGCCCGCGTCGGCGATCAGCATCACATCGTCCGGCGCGGTCGAGGCCGGCAGGCGGCGGCGCTTGCCGAACACATCGCTGGATTCGCAGATCGGCCCGACCACATCGAACATCGCTTCGGAATAGCCACTCAGGCGGCTGAGGTTCTCGATGTCATGCCAGGCGTCGTACAGGGCCGGGCGCATCAGCGTGTTCATGCCCGCATCCAGACCGACCCGGCGGATGCCGTCCTTCTCCACCACCTGGGTGGCACGCGCCAGCAATACGCCGGACTCGGCCACCAGGTAACGACCCGGCTCGATCGCCAGGCGGAATGCCGGGTGCACGGCCTTCACTTCGGCCAGGCCGACGGCCCACGCCTCCAGATCGAACGGCTCATCGTCGGCGCTATAGGGAATGGGCAGGCCACCACCGATGTCGATGGTCTCGATGCTGCCGATGCGGCGGGCAAACCCGGCCAGTTCATCGCACATCAGGCGCCAGTGCTGCGCGGTTTCCACGCCGCTGCCCAGGTGTGCATGCAGGCCGACCACGCGGGTGCCCAGCTCGCCGGCGATGCGCACGAACTCATCCACGCGGGCGATCGGCAGGCCGAACTTGGAGTCCTTGCCACCGGTGCGGACCTTGGCATGGTGGCCTTCGCCACGGCCCAGATCCACGCGCAGCCACAGCTCGCGGTTGCTGAACAGCTCCGGCCAGCGCTGCAGGGCTTCCACGTTGTCCAGCGTGACCGTGACGCCCAGCGCGAACGCGGCATCGTACTCGGCATGCGGCGCGAAGCTCGGGGTGAACAGTACCCGCTTGGGCGACAGCGTCGGCAGCGTGTTGAACACGTGCTTGAGCTCGCCGTGCGACACGCACTCCAGGCCGAAGCCTTCCTGCTCCAGCACTTCCAGGATGGCCGGGTGCGAGTTGGCCTTGATCGCGTAGTAGCGCTGGTCGATCGCCTTGATCGCGGTCAGCGCGCGTGCACGCGCCCGCACCGTCGGCAGGTTGTACACGTAACGTGGCGTACCGGCCTGGGCGAGCGCCAGCAGATGCTCGCGCTGGCCGCGCCACCAAGCGGTTTCGCGCGGGCGGATGGTGCCGGCGATTTCGCGCCAGCGCGGGCCGAACACTTCGCCCTCTTCCACCGGCATCGCGCCGCTGTCGATCAGCTCGGCGTGCAGGATCGGCAGCAGCCCATCCGCATCGGCCTCGTCGATGACGAAGGTCAGGTTCAAATCGTTGGACGACTGCGAAATCATGTGTACGCGTTCGCGGCCGAAGGTGGCCCACACGTCCGAGAGCTTGTGCAGCAGCGAGCGCATGCCGCGGCCGACCAGGGTGATCGCCGCGCACGGCACGATGATCTTGACCTTGCAGATCTGCGACAGATCGGCCGACAGCGCAGCCAGCACATCGGTGCTGACCAGGTTTTCGGACGGGTCCAGCGAGACCGTCACGTTGGTTTCGGCCGAACCGATCAGATCCACGGACAGGCCATGCTTCTTGAACAGCCCGAACACGTCGGCCAGGAAGCCGACCTGCTGCCACATGCCGATGCCTTCCATCGAGACCAGCACGATGCCGTTGCGGCGGCTGATCGCCTTCACGCCCGGCACCGCCGCGGCATTGCCATCGATGCTGGTGCCCGGCAGCTCGGGGCGCTCGGTATCCAGGATCGCCATCGGCACGCCGGCATCGCGGCACGGCTTGATCGAACGCGGGTGCAGCACCTTGGCGCCGGTTGTCGCGATTTCCTGCGCCTCGTAATAGTCCAGGCGGGTCAGCAGGCGCGCGTCAGGCACATCCTTGGGGTTGGCGCTGAACATGCCCGGCACATCGGTCCAGATCTCCACGCGGCTGGCACCCAGCAGCGCGCCGAAGTAGGCCGCCGAGGTATCCGAACCGCCGCGGCCGAGGATGGCGGTGCCACCATCGGCATGGCGGGAGATGAAGCCCTGGGTGATCAGCATGCGGGTCGGCTGGGCGCGGAAACGTGCCGCCCAGTCGGCCTCGGCACGCCACTGGCAGTTCACCGACAGGCGCTGCGACCACTCGCTCTGGCTCGGCTGCGGCGGCAGTGCGTCGAGCCACTCGCGCGCATCCATCCAGCCGAAATCCAGGCCGCTGGCGCGCAGGTAGGCCGCACCGACGGTCGAGGACAGCAGTTCGCCCTGGCCCAGCACCTCGGCCTGCCACTCCAGCGGCCGACCGGCGGCACGCGGATCGTCCAGCAGCTCGGCCAGCGCGTCCAGACGCACGTCCAGCGCGGTGGCGTCCAGCTCCAGCTCGGTCAGGAACGCGCGGTGCCGCGCGACCAGGGCGGCGACACGGTCGCGACTGTCGGCGGCGCCATCGGCGATCGCGGTGAGTTCATTGGTCACCCCGGACAGGGCCGATACCACCACCAGCACGCGCGAGCCCGTTTCTTCCGCCCGTTTTTTCGCCAGCTTGCCGATGGTGTCCCAGCGGTGACGACGCGACACGGAGGTGCCGCCGAACTTCAGTACGATCCAGCGATCGACAAGGGGGGAAGCTGACATGGAGGTGGAGGTTTGGGTAGTGAGGGGAATCGCCCGGCACGCCGGGCCGAACCCCCGATTCTATGCCAAGCCTGCCCGTTGCAGGGGCCGGGCCCGCAATGCGGCCCCGGTTGGTAAGCTGCCCGCCCGTTTTTAGCTGAGCGCCCCGCCATGACCTCCCGTCGTTTCCTGCAGCTGGATGTGTTCTCTCCCTACCCCGGCGCCGGCAACCCGCTGGCCGTCGTGCTCGATGCACAGGGCCTGGACGAGACGGCGATGCAGGCCATCGCCCGCTGGACCCGGCTGCCCGAGACCACCTTCGTCTTCCCGCCTGCAGCCCCGGGCGCGAGCTACGGCATCCGGATGTTCAGCCCGCAGAAGGAAGTTCCGTTCGCCGGCCACCCCAGCGTGGGCACCGCGCATGCCGTGCTGGAGCTGGGCGTGGCCGCGCCGGTGGAGGGCGTGCTGGTCCAGGACGGCATCGCCGGGGCCCTGCCGCTGCGCGTGGACGGCAGCGGTGACGCCCGCACCATCGCGATCCGTACCCCGCGCGCCGCGGTGGCTGAAGTGACCACTGCCGCCGACCCGCGCCTGCAGGAAGCCTTGGCCGGGTGGCCACTGGGCAGCCTGCCGCCGGCGCGCATGGCCGGTGGCCGCAGCTGGTGGGTGGTCGAACTGGCCGATGAAGCCGCGCTGCGCGCACTCACCCCGGACTGGCAGGCCGTGGCAACACTGGCCGAAGCCACCGACAGCATGGGCGTGTTCGCCTATGCACGCAGCCAGGGCCAGGCATGGGACCTGGCCGTGCGCGCCTTCGTCGGCAATGGCCGTCGCTTTGAAGATGCCGCTTCCGGGGCGGCCAACGCCGTGCTGGCCGCCTGGTTGGACAGCCGCGACGCGCTGCCCGGCAACGCGGGCAGCTATGTGGTCAGCCAGGGCCGCGAAGTGGGCCACGATGCGCGCCTGACCCTGCGCATCGATGACCATGGCGATGTCTGGTCTGGCGGCCAGGTGCAGACCGTCATCCGCGGCACGCTGGACTGGTGATCCCGGCCCGGCGCGTCACCGCGCCGCGTCGTATACCGGTGCGCCATCGACCCAGGTCGAGCGCACCTGCAGGTCCGCCAGTTCGGCGGGGGCGACGCTGAGTGGATCCCGATCCAGCACCACGAAATCCGCGCGCAGGCCCGGCTGCAACCGCCCGACCTGGGCTTCGTCATGGCCCGCCCACGCCGCATCAGCGGTGAACCCCCGCAGTGCTTCACCCGCCGTCAGGCGCTGATCGGGCTGCCAGCCACCCGGTGGTTGGCCGGCACGGTCCTGGCGGGTGACGGCGGCATACAGGCCCAGGCGGGGATCCACCTGCTCTACCGGGAAGTCCGAGCCCAGCGCGAGCCGGGCACCGGAGCCCAGCATCCGTCGCCACGCATAGGCCCCGAGGATGCGCTCGGGACCGATTCGATCCTGCGCCCAGCCCATGTCCGAGGTGGCATGGGTGGGTTGCATCGAGGCGATCACGCCGAGCTGGGCAAAGCGCGGAATGTCCTCCAGCGCCACCACCTGCGCATGCTCGATCCGCCAGCGATGATCGCTGCCACGGCGCTCGCCCAGCACCCTGGCATAGGTATCCAATGCAATCCGGTTGCCACGGTCCCCGATCGCATGGGTGGCGACCTGGATGTGACAGGCATCGGCCTTGCGCACCGCCGTTTCAAAATCGGCCGGCGAGGTCACCAGCAACCCGCGGTTGTGCGGGTCGTCGCTGTAATCGGCCAACAGCGCGGCACCGCGGCTGCCCAGCGCGCCGTCCATGAAGAGCTTGACCCCGCGCATTTCCAGGCGGCCACGGGCATGCTGGTACGCGCCCTGCGCGCACAGATCGGCCAGGGCATCACCATTGCCATCGGCATACGCATCGATACGCAGCGGCAGCGTGCCGGCATCGGCGAAGCGGCGCATGAGGGCCAGATCGGCGCGCGATACGCCCATGTCGTGCACACCGGTCAGGCCCTGGCTGACCGCCCTGTCCAGCGCGCGGGCCAGCATCTGCTCGCGCGCGGCGTCGCTGGGCGCCGGGATCGCGGCCTGCACAAGCGACATCGCCTCGTCGACGAACACCCCGCTCGGCTGCCCCTTCGCATCGCGCACGATGCGACCACCAGCCGGCTGCCAGTTGCCCCTCAACGCGCGTTGGCCGGGCTGCCGTGCGACCGCGCGCAGCGCTGCGCTGTTGCCCCAGCCGGCATGACCATCAATGCGACCCAGCCAGACTGGCCGGTCCGGGAACGCCGCGTCGAGATCGGCCACCGTCGGGAACTGTTTGTCCGGCCACCGGTTCTGGTCCCAGCCGCTGCCCAGCAGCCAGCCGTCGGGATTGTCGGCCGCAAAGCGCTGCAGGCGCGCCACGATGTCCTGGGTGCCCGTCGCGCCGGTCAGATCGGCCTGCATCAGGGTGCCGCCCAGGAACATCAGGTGTGCATGCGCATCGATCAGCCCCGGGATCACGGTGGCCTGGCCAACGTCGGTCAGCGCCGCCAAGGGATACAGCTCCAGGAGTGCCTGCCGATCACCGACGGCGAGCACCCGCCCGGTGTCGGTATCCCAGGCCAACGCTGTGGCCGCCGGTGCCTCAGGGTTGCCAGTGTGGATGGTCGCGGCGGTCAGCAGACGCACATCGGCCTGCGCGGTGCCGGCCAGCAGGCAGGCCGTCAGGGTGGCAAGAGCGGTCGGACGCATGCAGATACCCCACAACAGGAAAGCGGCGACTATGCGGCCGCCGCTTTCCCATCACAATCTGCTGTGCACCAATCGCGGGCGCGGATCAGCCGGCCAGTTCGGCCTCAAGGCTGATCGGTACCGCACTGAGCGCCTTGGAAACCGGGCAGTTCTGCTTGGCGTCATCGGCGATGGCACGGAACTGGGTGGCCTCGATGTTCGGCACTACGGCCTTCACCTTCAACGTGATCTGCGACAGCTGGGGGCCACCCTCCATCGAGAGGTCGACCTTGGCTTCGGTATCCAGCGAGGTCGGTACGAAACCGGCTTCGGTGAGCTTGGCCGACAGCGCCATCGTGAAGCAGCCGGCATGGGCGGCGGCGATCAGCTCTTCCGGGTTGGTGCCCTTCTCATCACCGAAGCGGCTGCTGAAGGCATAGCGGGTTTTGTCCATCAAGCCGCTCTGGGGCGTGCTCAATTGTCCCTTGCCTGTCTTGAGGTCACCTTCCCAATGCGCGGTGGCGTGGCGTGAAATACCCATCGTGAGATCTCCTGCGGCGTGAATGACGGGACCAGCCTAGACGGTGGCGCGTTAGTGCCATGTCTGATCGCTGTCAGGTGATCAGCGGGGATCGACCCCAGCTGAATCGACCATCAAAATGGAGGCTGTTTTCAAGTGGTTTTCGTGCGACAGTCGGGGTGCGACGGTGCATGACCGATGGCCTCCGCCGCGAAGGCGGACCCTGTTTTCTGGCTATGACCTGATGCACTGCGGTAACGAAGGGCGTGGAAATCACGAATTTTTATGCGTTTGCCTATTGGCGGCGCCCCATAGTTGCCCTACATTTCGCTTGCCGACGGGGTTCGGCGCGACCAAACAACCAACCGTTCACGGAACAGGAAACCATGGCAAAGACCGCTAAGAAGGCTGCCCCGAAGAAGGCAGTAAAGAAAGTCGCTACGAAGGCAGCCGCGAAGCCGGCCGCTCCCAAGCCGATCAAGGAAGTGCTGAGCAAGTCTGGTCTGGTTGCACACATCGTTGAAGCGTCCGGCGTTGTCGCCAAGGACGTGCGCGCCGTGCTCGCCTCGCTGGAAGGCGCCGTCGCCGCTTCGGTGCACAAGAAGGGCGCTGGCAGCTTCACCCTGCCGGGCCTGCTGAAGATCTCCACCGTCAGCGTGCCGGCCAAGCCGAAGCGCAAGGGCATCAATCCGTTCACGAAGGAAGAGCAGTGGTTCGCCGCCAAGCCGGCGTCCACCAAGCTGAAAGTGCGTCCGCTCAAGAAGCTCAAGGACGCCGCGCTCTAATCTGCGCGCTTCCTGCAGCACCTGAACGGGACGGCCCATGCCGTCCCGTTTTTTTTGGTTGGTCTCCCATCTGCGTGCCAGTCACGCGGGGCACTCGGGACCTTTGCACCGGCACCTGTGGATGGTTCGGGCACTGCGCGAAACACAGCGTTGCCAAAGTCGTGTCGGAGGCGCGATACCCTTGCCGATGCCTGCCCTGCCGCGATCCGCGGCACAGCGAAGCCGACCGGAACGCACAGGGTGGAACACTGCGTGCGACCGCGCCTGTCGTCGCGGTGCGCATCGCACCCTATGGTGGCCCTGTCCCCCACCGCGAAGGCAGCCATGGCCAGCTCTTCTTCCCAGCGTTACCGCATCACCGTCACCCCGATCGAAAAGGACGGCCTGCAATGCAGTGGGCGCTGCACCATCGAACTGGAACACCGCGCGCAGCAGGATTGGATGCGCCTGCTGGAAATCGCACGGCGCAACAGCGGGCTGAGCGGCGACGAGCGTGCCGCTGCGATCGTCGCCACGCAGCTGCTGCGCGATCTCGCCCAGCGCCACGCCGATGCGCCCAGCCATCCGCTCACCGTGCTCCAACCGCAGCTGGATGAGGTGCTCGCCGCACTGGAATCTATCCAGGGCGCGCCCTGATCGACATTCCGCGCACGTCAAAGCTGGATTCAGCCGGGCGCGCTATTGTTGGCGTCTCATTCCCCAGGCATGCCGCCATGAACGCTCGCCCGCTGTTGTCCCGCCTTGCCGCCTGCACCGTGCTGCTCGCCGCCGCCATCGGTGCGCAGGCAGCTCCCAGCGTCTCTGGCCGCCAGTTGTCCGTGGGCGCGACCGATGTGCAGCAGTATCTCGATGGCAGCTTCCCACGCACGCAGGATGCGCTGGGTGGGCTCATCGCAATGACCATGAGCCACCCCAAGCTCACCCTGCCGCAGGGCAATCGCCTGGATCTCGGTTTCGATATCGCCATGGCGACCGCGGGCGGCAATCCGGCGCCGCTGGGCAAGGTCAAGCTGAGCAGCGGCCTGCGCTATGACGCGCAGACCCAGGGCTTCCATCTGCAGGAACCGACGGTCGATGACTTCACTCCGGCCAACAACGGCGGAAAGCTCGATTCGCGCACCCGTGGCCTGCTCAATGCCTGGCTGGTCGATTACGCCCGCCGCGAGCCGATCTACAAAATCGACCCGACGGTCGCCGCCGTGCTGGGCACGCTGCAGGTGCAGTCGGCGCAGGTGGAGAACGGCAAGTTGGTGGTGACGTTCAACCAAGATCTCGGCGCACTGGTGCCGGCCGGGTTGCTGAGCAAGTAATCCGGAACGGGCACCGACCCACGGTCGGTGCCTACACCCTCAACCGGCCAGAGCCTTGCCCACCGCATCGGCGAAGGCGGGAATGTCGCCCGGCTTGCGGCTGGTGATCAGGCCACCATCGACCACCACCTCGGCGTCGGTCCACTCGGCGCCTGCATTGCCCAGGTCGGTTTTCAGCGACGGCCACGAGGTCACCTTGCGGCCTTTGGCCAGGCCAGACTCGACCAGCAGCCACGGGCCGTGGCAGATCGCCGCAACCGGCTTGCCTGCGGCACCAAAGGCCTTGATCAACGCAATCGCATCGGTGTCGATGCGCAGTTTGTCCGGATTGATCACGCCACCGGGCAGCACCAGCGCGTCGTAATCATCGGCCTTGGCGCCCTTCAGTGGGGCATCGACCTTCACGTTTTCGCCCCAGTCCTTGTCTTTCCAGCCACGGATCTGGCTGGCATCCCCGGGTGCGATCACCTTGACCGACGCGCCCCAGGATTCCAGCAGACGCTTGGGTTCCTGAAGCTCGGACTGTTCAAAACCATCGGTGGCCAGAATCGCGATGTGCTTGCCGTTGAGTGCGTGTGCCATGGATCGGCTCCAGTAAGTGGGAGCGATCAGTGTGACCACGGGCGCATTGGGCGACGGTGACCACGATGTGCACAGCGTGTCGGCGCAGCCACCGACCCACACGGTCGATGGCTGCCGGTGCGGATCAGCGCTTGGGCTGCAGCATGGTGCCGGTGCACTTCTTCGAGCCGCAGCGGCATTCCCAGATCTTCTTCAGACGCGCGGTGTGACGCTCGGCCAGGGTGATGCCGTAGTTGTAGGTCAGCTCGTCGCCCGGCTTGATGTCCTTGATCGACTCGATGAAGACCTTGTCCTCGCGGCGGTTGTCACCCTCGGCTTCCTCGATCACCGCTTCGCAGTTCGGCTCGCAGCTGTGGTTGAGCCAGCGCGCGTCGTTGCCCTTGTAGTTCGCATCGATGACGTAGTCGTCGTTGAGGGTGAACAGGAAGGTATGACCGCTCTCCACATCCCCGGTGTCGTCGGCGTCCACGTCGGCGTGGCTGCGCAGCAGACCCTTGTACTGGATGACCCGCTCGCCCTTCTTGATCGGCGCCAGCGCGAATACGCCATTGCCATGGATGGTGGACTTGCGGGCCTGGATCTTCTTGGGCATCTGGCTGACCGTTGCGGTGGGAAGCCCCGATTCTCGCTTAATCTTTGTGATTGCCAAAGCGATGCGGTTCAATACGCGCCCAAGGCCGCCCTGCGGGCGCCTGAACGGGCGGGTTGGATGCCGGCGGATAAAAGCGTACAATTTCAGTCCGCTTTATGGTTCTGCCCCCACCATGCTCCGCGTCACCAAGCTTACCGATTACGCCACCGTCGTACTGACTGTACTCGCCGCCCGCCCGGGCGAGGTGCTCAGTGCCACCGAACTGGCCGAGTTCGCCCGTCTGGAACCGCCCACCGTCAGCAAGCTGCTCAAGCCGCTGGCCCAGGCCGGGCTGGTCGAAGGCCTGCGCGGCGTCCGCGGCGGCTACCGGCTGACCCGCGCCGCAGACCAGATCACGCTGTTCGAGATCGTGGAAGCCATGGAAGGGCCGCTGGGCCTGACCGAGTGCGCCCACGACCACAGCCAGTGCGGCCGCGAGCTGCAGTGTGGCGCGCGCAGCAGCTGGCGGATGATCAACGACGTGGTGTCCGAAGCGCTGCGCGCGGTCACCCTGGCGCAGATCCTGCCCCCTCTTCCCCTTGTTGACGCCCACCGCCGCGCGATCGCGGCGGATGTCGTCTCCTGATCAGGCAGCCCCCATGGCCACCGATACCCTCGACACCGTCGCCACCGGCGATACCCCCAACCGCGAGATCCATGAGCAGCTCGGCCGCAAGTATTCGGCGGGCTTCATCACGGACATCGAATCGGACTCGTTGCCGCCCGGCCTGGACGAGGACACCATCCGTGCCCTGTCGGCCAAGAAGGACGAGCCGGAGTGGATGACGCAGTGGCGCCTGGACGCCTACCGCCACTTCCTGACCATGCCGATGCCGGACTGGGCCAAGCTGCAGATCGCGCAGATCGATCTGCAGGCGCTGAGCTACTACTCCGCGCCCAAGGGCCCGAAGTACGCCTCGCTGGACGACGTGCCCAAGGAACTGCTGGACACCTACGACAAGCTCGGCGTGCCGCTGCATGAGCGCGCCAGGCTGGCCGGCGTCGCCGTGGATGCGGTGTTCGATTCGGTCTCGGTCGGCACCACGTTCCGCAAGGAACTGGCGGAGAAGGGCGTGATCTTCTGCTCCATGTCCGAAGCGATCAAGGAACACCCGGAGCTGGTCAAGCAGTACCTGGGGACCGTGGTGCCGGTCGGCGACAACTACTTCGCCGCGCTCAACTCGGCGGTGTTCTCCGATGGCAGCTTCGTGTTCATTCCCAAGGGCGTGCGTTGCCCGATGGAACTGAGCACCTACTTCCGCATCAACGCCGGCCACACCGGCCAGTTCGAGCGCACGCTGATCATCTGCGAGGACAAGGCATACGTGTCCTACCTGGAAGGCTGCACCGCGCCGATGCGCGATGAGAACCAGCTGCACGCCGCGGTGGTCGAGCTGGTCGCGCTGGAAGATGCCGAGATCAAGTACTCCACGGTGCAGAACTGGTACCCGGGCGATGAGAACGGCGTGGGCGGCATCTACAACTTCGTCACCAAGCGTGCCGAATGCCGTGGCGCGCGCAGCAAGGTGACCTGGACCCAGGTCGAGACCGGCTCGGCGATCACCTGGAAGTATCCGTCGTGCGTGCTGCTTGGTGATGATTCAGTCGGCGAGTTCCACTCGGTCGCGCTGACCCACCATCGTCAGCAGGCCGACACCGGCACCAAGATGATCCACATCGGCAAGCGCACCAAGAGCAAGATCGTCAGCAAGGGCATCAGCGCAGGCCACGGCCAGAATACCTACCGTGGCCTGGTGAAGATCGATCGCGGCGCCGAGGGCGCGCGCAACTACACCCAGTGCGATTCGCTGCTGATCGGCAAGAAGTCCGGCGCACATACCTTCCCCTATATCGAGGTGAAGAACCCCAGCGCGACGGTCGAGCACGAAGCGACCACCTCCAAGATCTCCGATGACCAGCTGTTCTATTGCCGCGCCCGCGGCATCGACCAGGAAAACGCGGTCTCGATGATCGTCGACGGCTTCTGCAAGCAGGTCTTCCGCGAACTGCCGATGGAGTTCGCGGTGGAAGCCAAGAAGCTGCTGGAAGTCAGCCTGGAAGGCTCGGTCGGATGATGCGCCTGCTTCCCTTGGCCCTGCTGCTCTGCGCGGCCGCGCCGGCGTTCGCCCAGGACGTGGCGTGCAACCCTGGCGGCAATCAGCTCGAACTCAATGCCTGCGCCGACCAGGACTTCAAGAAGGCCGATGCCGAATTGAATGCCGTCTACCGCCAGATCGTGACCAAGCTGGCCGGCGAACCCGTGGCGCTGGCGAAGATGAAAGCGGCACAGCGGCTGTGGATCCAGCTGCGTGACGCCGATCTGGAAGCGCGCTACCCGGTGGGCGAGGATGAGAATCCACGTTTCCTGTACGGCTCGATGTACCCGATGCTGTACTCCGGGGCCAAGGCCGCACTGACGCAGACACGCACCGCCTACCTGCGCAACGAATTCCTCGAGCGCAGCGAATACGACCTCTGAGTCGCGCTGCCTCCAGTTCCCCTATCTGACAAGACGATTATCGACATGTTGAAGATCGACAACCTCCACGCACGCATCGGCGAAAAAGAGATTCTCAAGGGCCTCTCGCTCGACGTGAAGCCCGGCCAGGTGCACGCCATCATGGGCCCCAACGGCGCCGGCAAGTCCACCCTGGGCAATGTGCTGGCCGGCCGCGACGGCTATGACGTGAGCGAAGGCAGCGTGCAGTTCGAAGGCAAGGATCTGCTCGAGCTGGCGCCGGAAGAACGCGCCGCCGCCGGCCTGTTCCTGGCCTTCCAGTACCCGGTGGAAATCCCCGGCGTGAACAACACCTACTTCCTGCGCGCCGCGCTCAATGCCCAGCGCAAGGCGCGCGGCGAGGAAGAGCTGGACTCGATGCAGTTCCTCAAGCTGGTCCGCCAGAAGCTGGCCGTGCTGCACCTGAAGGACGAGCTGCTGCACCGTGGCGTCAACGAAGGCTTCTCCGGTGGCGAGAAGAAGCGCAACGAGATCTTCCAGCTGGCCGTGCTCGAGCCGAAGCTGGCGATCCTGGATGAAACCGACTCCGGCCTGGACATCGACGCGCTCAAGAGCGTGGCCGACGGCGTCAACGCGCTGCGTTCGCCGGACCGTTCCTTCATCGTGATCACCCATTACCAGCGCCTGCTCGATTACATCAAGCCAGACGTGGTGCATGTGCTGGCCGATGGCAAGATCGTGCAGAGCGGCGGCCCGGAACTGGCCCTGGAACTGGAAGCCCACGGCTACCACTTCCTGAAGGACCGCGTGGTGCCGGAGGCAGCGGTCTGATGAGCGCCCTGCTCGATTCCCTCGCCAGCGGCTTCTGCGGCAGCGATGCACGTCGCGCCGAGCTGGATGCCGCCCTGCAGGCCGGCCTGCCCGGCCCGCGTACCGAAGCCTGGAAGTACACCTCGCTGCGCCAGCTGGAGCGTCGCAGCTTCCAGCCTGCCCCGCTCGCCCCGCCCGTGGTCGATGCCGCCCTGCTGGCCGACATCCCGTCGCCGCGGCTGGTGTTCGTCAACGGCCGCCCGTCCGGCGCGCTGAGCGATCTCACTGCGGTGCCGGCCGGCGTGCAGCTGGCCACCCTGTCCTCGGCACTGGCCGCGGGCGATGAAGCCGCTCGCTTCCTCGGCCGTCGCTTCGAGCGCAGCGAGGAAGTGTTCGCCCGCCTCAACGCCGCGCTCGCCGATGAAGGCGTGCTGCTGCGCGTGGAAGCAGGCGTGCAGGTCGAGACGCCGCTGCAGCTGGTCTTTATCAGCGTCGCCGCGGATACCGATCTGTCCTGGCACCACCGCCACCTGATCGAACTTCGCTCTGGCGCTGCGCTGGGCGTGGTCGAGCATCACCTGCATGTCGGCGATGCCGCGCACCTGGACAACACCCTGATGCACGTCCACCTGGCGCAGGATGCCGTGCTCTCGCACGCCCGCGTGCAGGCCGATGCCACCCGCGCCACCTCGTTGCTGCGCACCGACGCTGTGCTGGCCCGCAACGCGCAGTACCGCCGTGTCGATCTGGAACTGGGTGCCGCGCTGAGCCGCCATGAGCTCAACGTCCGCCTGGAAGGCGACAACGCCCAGCTGACCGCCAACGGCGTGCTGCTCGGCAACGGCCGCCGCCATGTCGACACCCGCCTGGGCATCGAGCACATCGCGCGCGATACCGCATCGGAAATGGTCTGGCGTGGCGTGGCGGCCAACCGCAGCCGCGTGGTCTTCCACGGTGGCATCCACATCCGCGAAGGCGCCGATGGTACCGACGCCAACCTGTCCAACAAGAACCTGCTGCTGTCCGCCGATGCCGAGATCGATACCCAGCCCACGCTGGTGATCGATGCCGACGAAGTGAAGGCCGCCCACGGCGCCACGGTCGGCCAGCTCGATGCCAATGCGCTGTTCTACCTGCGCTCGCGTGGCCTGCCGGCCGATCGTGCGCAGCAGCTGCTGAGCGCCGCGTTCTGCCATGAGCCCTTGAACGCACTCGACGCGCGCCTGACCGAACAGCTCACCGCCCAGTTGAACCGTGCGCTGGCCCTGGCGGGCGTGGCATGAACCTGTCCACGCCGCGCCCGGTCGCCGATACCGGCGCCGCACCCGACTGGGACCGCGTGCGCCTGGACTTCCCGCTGTTGATGCGCGAAGTGCACGGCAAGCCGCTGGTGTACTTCGACAACGCCAACACCGGTCAGAAGCCGGTGCAGGTGATCGGCGCACTGGACGAGTTCTACCGCCGCTACAACGCCAACGTCAGCCGTGCAGTGCATGCGCTCGGCACCGAGGCGACCGATGCCTACGAAGGCGCACGCAGCAAGCTGGCACGCTTCCTCAATGTGCGCGCCAGCGAGCTGGTGCTGTGCAGCGGCACCACCTTCGCGATCAACCTCGTCGCCTATTCGTGGGCACTGCCGCGGCTGAAGGCCGGCGATGTCATCCTGGTCTCGCGCATGGAACACCACGCCAACATCGTGCCGTGGCAGCTGGTCGCCCAGCGCACCGGCGCGACGATCCGCGTGGCCGAGATCACCCCGGATGGCGCCCTGGACCTGGACGCACTGCGCAAGGCCATGACCCCCGAGGTCAAGCTGCTCGCCGTGGCCCATGTGTCCAATGTGCTGGGCACGGTCAATCCGGTCCGCGAGATCTGCCGCGAGGCCCGCAAGCGCGGCATCATCACCGTGGTGGACGGCTCGCAGGCCGCACCGCACCGCAAGATCGATATTCCCGCGATCGGCTGCGACTTCTATGCCATTACCGGCCACAAGATGTGCGGCCCCACCGGCACCGGTGCGCTCTGGGCCAGGCGCGAGCATCTGGATGCCATGCCGCCGTTCCTCGGCGGGGGCGAGATGATCAAGGAAGTCAGCTTCGACGGCACCGTGTTCAACGACGCCCCGCACAAGTTCGAAGCCGGCACCCCGAACATCGCCGGCTTCATCGGCCTGGGCGTGGCGGTGGATTACCTCGAGTCGCTGGGTCTGGAGCACGTGGAAGCGCGCGAAGGCGAACTGCTGGCGCATTTCACCGAGGAACTGAACAGGATCGACGGTCTGCGCATCTTCGGCACCACGCCGGACAAGGCCGCGGTGGTCTCCTTCCTGGTGGAAGGCGCGCACTCGCACGACCTGGCCACCCTGCTGGATCTGGAAGGGGTCGCGGTCCGCTCGGGCCAGCATTGCGCGCACCCGCTGCTGCAGTACTACGGCGTCGCCGCCACCTGCCGCGCCTCGCTGGCGTTCTACAACACGCATGACGAGATCGAGCGCTTCATCGTGGCGCTGAACAAGGTGCGCAAGCTGCTGGGCTGATCCCGACCCACCGCCTGCGCCCCACCGGAACGCCGTGGCCTGCCACGGCGTTTTTCGTTGCTGGGCCGGTCGTTTCCGTACCGGCCCCGGCCGGCCTAAAATGGCGCCATGAGCACCCTCACCTACCGCGCCGCCACGCTGGCCGACATCCCCGCCCTCGTCACCCTTGTCACCTCCGCCTACCGGGGCGACGCCAGCCGCGCCGGCTGGACCACCGAGGCCGACATCCTGGATGGCGCCCGCATCGACCCGCAGGGCCTGCAGGCCGACATCGAGCGCCCGCGCAGCACCATCCTGCTTGCCGAGCGCGACGGCCAACTGCTGGCCTGCGCGCACGTGGCCGATGACCAGGGCAAGGGCTATTTCGGCATGTTCTCGGTGGATCCGGCCCAGCAGGGCGGCGGCATCGGCAAGCAGGTGATGCGGGCCGCGGAGGCCCACGCCGCGCGCGAATGGGGCGTGCCGGTCATGCAGATGACGGTGATCGACATCCGCGAGGAGCTGATCGCCTTCTACGAGCGCCGGGGCTACCAACGCACCGGGATCAAGAAGCCGTTCCCGTATGGCGATGAACGCTTCGGCATTCCCAAGCGCGACGATCTGCGCTTTGAGATTCTGGAAAAGCCGCTGGCGGTGCCGGCGTGAGCGAGACCTGGACCTTCGTCTGCGCCAGCGCCGAGCTGCTGCCGGGCGAGATGAAGAGCACCTTCGATGAGGTGACCGGCACGCCCATCGTGGTGTTCAACCTGGACGGCGATCTGTACGCGCTGGAGGACCAGTGCACCCACGATGAGTTCGACCTGTCCTCGGGCACCTTCGATACCGCCGAGGCCAGCATCGAGTGCGTCCTGCACGGGGCCCGCTTCGATATCCGCGACGGCGCCGCGCTGTGCGCCCCTGCTTACTCGCCGGTCGCGAAGTTCCCGGTCAAGCGGGAACATGACGCCGTCTGGGCCCGCGACGACCGCGACTGATCCGGGCTGAACGCCGGCGTTTTGAAAACGCGAATTGTTCCTATTACCATAGGCATTGCGGCCAGCTGGCCGCTTCTGCCCGGTAAGCCGTGTCCGCCAACCGCTCCGCCCTTGGTATCGCCGCCTTGTGGGCCACGTTCTGCGTGGTGCTGCTGGCATGCGGCTGGCTTAGCGCAGGCGCCACAGGTAGCAGCACCTTCAACCCGGCGGCGGGTTATTCCCCTGCCTCGTTGGACGCAGTCAGCGCGCGCCAGGCCTCTGTGCCTTCCACGCCCGTGCCGGAACTGCCGGCCACCGAGCCCAGCCTGACAGCCGAGACCGGCCCAGACCCAGAGGCCAGCCACACGGCAGTGTTGCCTCGCCTGCGCCGTGCCCCCTGGGTCGCGGTGGTTCCACTGTGGCGCTCAGACGCGCTGCGTTGGCAGCGGCTGCAACCCTCGCTGCGGCTCAATCCCGGCCACGCCCCTCCCTACGCCTGATCCCGGCGTCGACGCTGCGCGTCGATGCCCGCCACGCCTGCGCCACCGCGCCGCCGTCGGCCGCCTGTCCGTTTTCCCCACCTGCCTCCCTTCGCCGTGACCGCCGTGTGCCGTCCGGCCTTCGTTTGTCTTCCCAGGAATCACCATGACCGTCCGCCCGACTCCGTTGTCGTCCGCCCTGCTGCTGGCCATCGCCGCCCCCGTCGTCGCCCATGCCGAGACCGACGCTGCCGCCGATCCGCAGCGCGCCACCGAACTGGACGGCGTCGATGTCCACGGCGAGCGCGTCCGCGCGCAGTCCTCCAAGTTCACCGCACCGCTGCTGGATACCCCAAAGTCGGTCAGCGTGATCTCCCAGCAGGTGATCGAGCAGACCGCCGCAACCACCCTGCTCGATGCGCTGCGCACCGTGCCGGGCATCACCTTCGGTGCGGGCGAAGGCGGCAACCCGACCGGTGACCGCCCCTTCATCCGCGGCTTCGATTCGGCCTCGGACATCTATGTGGATGGCATCCGCGATGCCGGCAGCCAGACCCGCGAAGTGTTCGCGATCGAGCAGATCGACGTGGTCAAGGGCCCGAGCTCGGCCTACTCCGGCCGCGGCTCGGCCGGCGGCACCATCAGCCTGGTCAGCAAGACGCCCAAGCTGGAGGACTTCGTGTCCGGCAGCCTCGCCGCCGGTACCGACAGCTATCGCCGCGGCACGCTGGATGCCAACCAGGTGATCGGCGACGGCATCGCTGCCCGTTTGAACATCATGAAGCACGATGCCGACGTGGCCGGCCGCGATGAAGTGAACAGCAGCCGCTGGGGCATCGCGCCATCGCTGGCGTTCGGTCTGAACGGCCCGACCCAGGCGGTGATCAGCCACTACCACATGGAAACCGACGACCTGCCCGATGCCGGCGGCTTCCCGTACAACAACCCGTTCACCAGCGGCCCGAACGTGGCCCTCAACGGCGACGGCAGCCCGATCGTGACCAACCGCGATGCGTTCTATGGTCTGGTCGACCGTGACTTCCAGAAGACCAAGGCGGACATCACCACCTTGAACCTGTCGCACGATTTCGGCGCGGTCATCCTGCGCAACATCACCCGCTACGGCGATACGAGCAACGACTACCTGTGGACCCAGCCGGACGACAGCAAGGGCAACCCCAACCTGTTCGGCACCGTCTGGCGCCGTACCAACGCACGCGCCACCCAGACCGACAGCTTCGTCAACCAGACCAGCGTGACCGGTGAGCTGGAGACCGGCCCGCTGCGTCACAGCTTCAACGCCGGCGTCGAGTACAGCAGCGAAAAGACCGTGCGCGGCACCTACGCGATCGCCGAGGTGCGTCGCCCCAATGGGCAGAGCACCGCAGGCACCAACAACCCGCTGACCGGCAACCAGAGCTGCCCGACCACCGGTGCGGCGACCGGCTACAACTGCACCGACCTGACCAACCCGAACCCGAATGATCCGTGGTCGACCACGCACACCGTCACCCGCAGCGATCCGGCCCGCGACGTGCGCCAGACCACCCGCACCAAGTCGGCCTATGTGTTCGACACCATCAGCTTCAGCGAGCAGTGGATGCTGAACCTCGGTGCGCGCTTCGACGACTACAACACCCATCAGTTCAACCCGGCCGCCGCCGCGAACGTGCAGCATCTGCGCAACGACACCTCGTTCTGGAACGGCCAGGCCGGCCTGGTGTTCAAGCCGGTGGAAAACGGCAGCATCTACCTCTCGTGGGGCACCTCCTCGACCCCGGTCGGCGTGGACGGCGGCGACGGCGCCGACGGCATCAGTGCCACCATCCAGGACCTCAAGCCGCAGCGCAGCCGCAACCTTGAGCTGGGTAGCAAGTGGGACCTGTTCGATGCGCGCCTGTCGCTGACCGGTGCGATCTTCCAGACCGAAATGAGCAACGCGCGCGTGACCAGCGATGCGGGCACCACGCAGAACGCCGGCACCAAGAAGGTCAAGGGCGCCGAGCTGGGCTTCAGCGGCACGATCGTCGAGGGCTGGCAGGTCTTCGGTGGTTACACCTACCTGGATGCCGTGGTCGAGGACAACGGCTTTGCACTGGTCAACGGCGTCTACGTGCCCTCGCCGTTCAACGGCAATGCGTTCCCCAACACCGCCAGGCACAGCGCCAGCCTGTGGACCACCTGGGCGCCCTCGTTCGTGCCGGGCCTGAGCCTGGGTGCCGGTGCCAACTATGTGGACAAGGTCTACGGCAACGTCAACAACACCAAGTGGGTGCCGTCCTACACCCGTTGGGATGCGATGGTCGGCTACGCCTTCAGCGAGCGCTACAACCTGCAGTTGAACGTGCAGAACCTGACCAACAAAACCTACTTCACCAAGGCGTACGCTTCGCACTACGCCGCCATCGCGCCGGGCCGCTCGGCCACGCTGGCGTTCAATTTCACGTTCTAAGCGATACGCCCCCTCCCGCGCGCTCGTGCGGGAGGGGCTGGAGCCCACCATGCTGCTGCACATTCCCGACGTCCTCACCGCCGAGCAGGTCACCCAGGCCCGCCAGCAGCTGGCCACGGCCGGCTGGACCGACGGCCGCCTGACCGCCGGCTACCAGTCCGCGCAGGCCAAGCACAACCTGCAGTTGCCCGACTCCGATCCGGCCGCGCGTGCGGTCGGCTCGGCCATCCTCGATGCGCTGGGCCGCAACAGCACCTTCTTCTCGGCCGCACTGCCGCGTCGCATCTTCCCGCCGCTGTTCAACTGCTATCAGCCGGGGCAGACCTTCGGGTTCCATGTCGACAACGCGGTGCGCTACGACTACACCGTTCCGGGACAACCGCAACCGGTACGCACGGACCTCTCGGCCACGTTGTTCCTGAGCGATCCGGACGAGTACGAGGGCGGCGAGCTGGTGATCGAAGACACCTACGGCAACCAGCGGGTCAAGCTGCCGGCCGGCCACCTGGTGCTGTACCCGGGTACCAGCCTGCACCAGGTCACCCCGGTCACCGCCGGCACGCGGCTGGCCTCGTTCTTCTGGATCCAGAGCATGCTGCGCGATGACGGCCAGCGGCGCCTGATGTGGGATCTGGATGTGTCGATCCGTCGGCTCACCCATGACCACCCCGAACACCCTGCGCTGGTGAACCTCACCGGCGTGTATCACAACCTGCTGCGGCAATGGGCCGATGTCTGAGGCCGCCTCCCCTGCACTGGACGTGGCGAAACTTGCCGACCAGCTGCGGCACGCTCCGGCCGCCGCACTCGCCACGCTGGAGACCACCGCCCAGCGCGGCGATCCACAGGCCCAGTTCCTGCTCGGCCAGGCCCGCATGGAAGGCCGCGGCATCGCGTCTGATGCGGCCGCGGCCGTGCTCTGGTTCGAGCGCGCCGCCAACGGTGGCCTGGCCATCGCGATGAACATGCTCGGGCGCTGCCACGAACTCGGCACCGGCACCCCGATCAACCCGGCGCTGGCGGCGGTCTGGTACCGCAAAGCGGCCGATGCCGAGCTGGACTGGGGGCTGTATAACCTGGCCAACCTGCTGGCTACCGGGCGAGGCGTGGCCCGCGACGAACGGGCCGCGTTCGCGCTGTACCTGCGCGCCGCACGGCTTGGCCATGCCAAATCGATGAATCTGGTCGGCCGTTGTCTGGAGGACGGGATCGGGGTCGACGCCGATCCGGCAGCGGCACCGGCCTGGTACCTGCGTTCGGCCGAGGCCGGCGACTTCCGCGGCCAGGCGAGCCATGCCTCCCTGCTGCTCGCCGCCGGCGACATCGACGGTGCAGCGCACTGGCTGCGTCGCGCACTTGTACACGGAAGTCCGTCGTTTCTGGCTCATCTCCGCTCCACCTTGGCGGACTCGCCCCATCCCTCAATCCGGGCGCTGGTCGCCTGATTGCAACGGATGCCGCACCTGCAGCCCCTCGAATCATTAATCATTCTCATTTGCGTCCGCTAACGAATCTCACCTACAATCCCGCCGCGTTGCCGGTCGGCTGATCGACCGGCCGTTTCCACAGGGGCTCGTCTTGCGCCATCCACACCGCCATCGCAGCTTTGCTCCCGCCATGCGCGGGCGGCAGCACGCGTTGTCGACCGTGCTGGCGTGGCTGGGCCTGCTGTCGCTGCTGCTGGCCGGCCTGCCGGTACTGGAACGCGTTGCCCCGGGCAGCACCGTGATGGTCCTGCAGATGCCGATGGACGAGCATCCTGCCGGCGGCGGTGAGACCGCGGTGCAGGAAGACGCCCCGGCCAAGCCGCGCCGCGTCGCCAGCGCGCGCCCTGCCCCGACGCCACCGCCGCAGCCGTCGCTGCCACCGGTCGTGGAATCGCTGGATTCGCTGATGGCCACGCTGGTGGCACAGCCGCCACGGGTGCTGCCTGCCATTGATTCGGCGCCGGCCACGCCGCTGCCTGCTGCACCTGGCCTGCGCGTCCAGCGCGGCCAGGCCCCACCGCAGGGCTGAGTCCGGCCGCCGGCGGCGCCATCGCGCCTGCCCCGGTCGTGTGTGTTCTGCCCGTTCCGGGCCTTCCTGATGCCTGCGCGTGCTGCCGCCCTGCGGCCTGCCACGTCGCCTCCGTTTTCTCCTTTCCGAGGTTACCCCCATGGCCCAGCGCCATCGTCGTCGCACGTCCCTGTCCCGCTGCGCCCTGTCCATCGCCCTGCTCGGTGCGCTGAGCAGCCCGGCCTTCGCCAACGGTGAGGCCGCCGGCCCGACCACGCTGGACAAGGTGGTCGTCACCGCCGCCGGCTTCGAGCAGAAGATCGCCGATGCCCCGGCCAGCATCAGCGTGATCAGCCGTGAAGAGTTGAGCAAGCGCCCGTACACCAGCCTGGTGGATGCGCTGCGCGACGTGGAAGGCATCGACGTGGGCATGGAGCCGACCGACAAGAACGGCCGCGCCACCATCTCCATGCGGGGCATGCCGTCGGACTACACCCTGGTGCTGATCGACGGTCGCCGCCAGAGCAACGCCGGCAACCTGTACCCGAACAACTTCGGCGGGGGCCAGTTCTCGTACATGCCGCCGCTGGATGCGATCGAGCGCATCGAGGTGGTGCGCGGCCCGATGTCCACCCTGTACGGCTCCGACGCAATGGGCGGGGTGATCAACATCATCACCCGCCGCAATCAGACCGAGTGGCATGGCGCGGTCACCCAGGGTTTCACGATGCAGCAGGACGACCAGTTCGGTGATGCCCGCAGCACCGATGTCTACCTGAGCGGCCCGCTGATCAAGGACCGCCTGGGCCTGTCGGTGCGCGGCAGCTACTACGACGCCAAAGCCTCCAATCCGGAATGGGATGACCTCCCGCTGCCGGACGGCACGCTGTGGTCGCGCAGCATCGGCTTCGGTGGCGGCGGCAAGGCCGTGGCCAACACCAACTGGAACACCGGCCTGCGCCTGAACTTCATCGTCAATGACGACCATGAGCTGTGGCTGGACTACGACGTGTCGCGCCAGAAGTACGACAACAGCGAAGGCCAGACCGGCACCCTGGACAGCCTGGCCAGCCTGTGGCGCGTGGGCAATGCGACGATCCGCAACCCGAACGGTCCGGGCAACATCACCCGCCGCGTGGTGCAGCCGCGCGTGGGTTACACCGCCTACCAGCGCTATGAGCGCGACCAGCTGGCGCTGACCCACCAGGGCCGCTATGAATTCGGCACCTGGCAGACCACGCTGACCCACATCACCAGCAACAACCTGGGCCGCTCGCTGCCGCTGACGCTGGATGAGCGCGCCGATCTGCAGGGCCTGTGGAACGACGTCTGCCGCCGCACCGGCGCCGCCGCCAACTGCGCGGCCGGCGCACGCAACGGGCTGGGCGCGCTCAACGCCAGCGAACTGGCGCGCCTGCAGGCCTTCCTGCCGCGCCCGCTGCGTACGATGGAGCTGGAGGGCAACGTGCTCGACACCATGCTCGATCTCACCTTCGGCGCGCACAAGCTCACCGTGGGCGGCCAGTACAACGACACCGACATGGTCGATGGCGTGTTCGGCATGGACGGCAACGGCTACAAGAACAACGTCAAGCAGCAGCACCGCATGTGGGCGCTGTTCGCCGAGGACAACTGGTCGCTGACCGATACCCTGACCGCCACGGTCGGCGTGCGCTATGACGATCACAACATCTTCGGCAGTCACGTCAGCCCGCGCGCCTACCTGGTGTGGAACGCCAACGATGCCTGGACCGTCAAGGGCGGCGTCAGCACGGGCTACAAGACCCCGCGTCCGGACCAGCTGTTCCCCGGCATCGTCGGCTTCGGCGGCCAGGGCGTCACCCCGCTGGTCGGCTCGCCGAACCTCAAGCCGGAAACCAGCACCAACTATGAGATCGCCACGTACTATCAAGGCGATCGCTGGGGCTTCAACGTCACCGGCTTCCTCAACAAGTTCGACGACAAGATCGCCAGCGGCGGCACCTTCGCCAACTGCGAAGTCGCCCCGAACGATGGCAGCTACTGCGTGGACATCGGCCCGGGCTGGGCCGAGCTGGGCTACAGCACCTTCGGCCAGAGCGTGAACATCGACAAGGCCGAAACCCGCGGCGTGGAAGCGGCGGCCCAGGTGGATCTGCTGGACAACCTGCAGCTGCGCGGCAATTACACCTGGACCAAGAGCGAGCAGACCAGCGGCACCGGCAAGGGCCTGCCGATCACCGGCAACCCGGCCAAGCACATGGCCAATGCGAGCCTGAACTGGCAGATCAGCGAGGTGGTCAGCCTCTCGCTGATCGGCGAAGGTCGCTACGACCGCTACCGCGACACGCTGGTCAGCAACGTCGGCGGCGTGAGCAGTTCGCAGACCCGCTACTACGAGGACTACACGATCTTCCACCTCGGCGGCAGCTGGGACATCAACAACTGGCTGACCGTCAACGCCCGGGTCAACAACCTGTTCGACAAGGACTTCGTGTCGCAGTCCTGCGTGCTGATCAGCGACAGCGAGTTCAGCTGCGTGGACGATTACTCCACCAAGGACCAGCGTCGCAGCTACTGGATTTCGTTGAACGCCAAGTTCTGAGGCACACCGCGGCGGCGTCCTGAGTGACGTCGCCGCTGGCCTTGACCTCGGGCAGCGCGCCGGCGACGGAACGCTGCCTTCTTTTTTCACAAATTGCGAATCATTCTCATCAATGGTGTAATTCGCCCCTCAGTACTCTCTCTCCCGACCGTGGCCCCCAGCGCTCCCTCTTCCAGCGTGCAACAACAACGCCGCGGCTTCTGGCTGCGCACGCTGCACCAGTGGCACTGGATCAGCTCGGCGGTGTGCCTGATCGGCATGCTGCTGTTCGCCGCGACCGGCATCACCTTGAACCACGCCTCCAGGATCGAAGCCACGCCGGAGGTGGTCAGCCGCCAGCTGGCGCTGCCTGCCGACCTGCTCGGCAAGCTTGGCGACCGCGCCGATGGCAAGGCACCGATCCCGCGCGTGGCCAGCCGCTGGCTGGATGCGCAGCTCGGCATCTCGATCGGGCGCCGCCCGGCCGAATGGTCCGATGGCGAAATCTATCTCTCCATGCCCAGCCCGGGCGCGGATGCCTGGCTGAGCATCGACCGCGAAACGGGCGACGTGGAGTACGAATCCACCGCGCGCGGCTGGGTGTCCTATTTCAACGATCTGCACAAAGGGCGCAATGCCGGGCCAGCCTGGGGCTGGTTCCTGGATATCTTCGCCGTGGCCTGCCTGGTGTTCTGCATCACCGGCCTGTTCCTGCTGCACCTGCATGCCCGCCAGCGCCGCATGACCTGGCCGCTGGTCGGCCTGGGCCTGCTGATCCCGCTGCTGATCGCCCTGATCCTCATCCACTGACCGTCCCTTCCGGAGCCGCACCATGCGCGTCACCCTGACCATCGCCCTGAGCGGCCTGCTGGCCACCTCGCCGGCCTATGCCACCACCCTGGACATCAACGTCGAGGTGCCCAAGCTCAACGTGGCCGAGTACCACCGCCCGTATGTGGCCGTGTGGCTGGAAGGGGCCGACCAGAAGGTCGCCGCCAACCTCTCCGTCTGGTACCAGCAGACCGGCAACAGTGAGGGCCATGGCACCAAGTGGCTGCCCGACCTGCGCCAGTGGTGGCGCAAGAGCGGCCGCACCCTGGAGGTGCCGGTGGACGGCGTGACCGGCCCGACCCGTCCGGTCGGCAAGCACGCGCTCTCCTTAAGCGACAAGCAGCCGGCGCTCAAGGCGCTCGCCCCGGGCAACTACACGCTCGTGGTGGAAGCGGTGCGCGAAGTCGGCGGCCGCGAACTGCTCAAGATCCCCTTCACCTGGCCGGTCACGTCCGCCCAGTCGGGCAAGGCCCAGGGCGCGACCGAACTCGGTCTGGTCACCCTGTCCGCCAAGCCCTGATCCCCTGCCCACCTGGAGTTTTTCGATGAAGCGCACGCTCGTCCTCGCCGCCGCCATGGCCGCCGCACTTCCGTTCTCCGCCCTGGCCCACAAAGCCTGGCTGCAGCCTTCGCAGACTGTGATCGCGGGCACCAACCCGTGGATCACCGTCGACGCGGCGGTCTCCAACGACCTGTTCTATTTCAACCATGTGCCGCTGCGCCTGGACAGCCTGGTCATCACCGCGCCGGACGGCACCACCGTGCAGCCGCAGAACGCGGCCACCGGCAAGTTCCGCAGCGTGTTCGATGTCGAGCTGACCCAGCAGGGCACCTACCGCCTGGCCACGGTCAACAACGGCCTGTCGGCCAGCTGGGAAGAGGACGGCAAGCCCAAGCGCTGGCGCGGTACCCCGGCCACCTTCGCCACCGAAGTGCCGAAGAACGCCAGGAACCTGCAGGTCTCGCAGTCGGTCGGCCGCGTGGAAACCTTCGTCACCAACGGCACCCCGAACGACACCGCGCTCAAGCCGACCAACCAGGGCATCGAGATGATCGCGCTGGCCCACCCGAACGATCTGGTCACCGGTGAAGCCGCGCGCTTTCGCGTGCTGGTCGACGGCAAGCCGACCGCCGGCCTGGACGTCGAGATCACCCGTGGCGGTACCCGTTACCGCAACGCGCAGGAAGAGATCAAGGTCAGCACCGATGCCAAGGGCGAGTTCGCCGTCACCTGGCCCGAAGCGGGCATGTACTGGCTGGAGACCGGCACCGAGGACAGCAAGACCTCGATCAAGGAAGCCAAGAAGCGTCGCCTGAGCTACGTGGCCACGCTGGAAGTGCTGCCGGAGTAACGGCCTTCGACGCGGGCGCTGCACGCGACGTCCACCCCATCCCGCCCCCGTCGACACGACGGGGGCTTTTCACCCGACGCAGTCCGGCCATCGGGCTTACTGGTCCCGACGTGCCCATCCCCATGAACAACCCGGATCTCGACATCGCCAGCCTCGGCGGCCACACCATGGGCACCACCTGGCAGGTAAAACTGGTCGTGGCGCGCAGCCGCGACCTGCACCCGCTGCATGCCGGCATCCAGGCACAGCTCGACGCCGTGGTCGCGCAGATGAGTACGTGGGAAGCCGACAGCGATATCTCACGCTTCAACCGTGCGGCCGCTGGTGTATGGCAGGCGCTGCCGCCGCTGTTCGACACCGTGATGCAGTGCGCGCTGGAGATCGCACAGCGCAGCGGCGGTGCGTTCGATCCGACCGTGGGCCCGTTGGTGGCGCTGTGGGGATTCGGTGCACAGGCGCAGGCCCAGCGCATTCCCGACGCTGCCACCCTCGCCGCGACGCGTGCGCGGTGTGGCTGGGAACGGCTGCGCTGGCAGCCCGGTCGCCTGCTGCAACCCGGTGGGCTGGCGCTGGACCTGTCGGCGATCGCCAAGGGCTTTGGTGTCGACCAGGTCAGCACGTGGCTGCGCGAGAACGGGGTGCACGCCGCGCTGGTGGAGGTTGGCGGCGAGCTGCACGGCTATGGCCGAAAGCCCGATGACCAGCCGTGGCGCGTGCTGGTGGAATCGGCCCCGGAAGAGGATGCGCACGCGGAGCATCCGCCGCGCGTGCTCGCGCTGAGAGATCTGGCGGTGGCCACCTCCGGTGATCGCTGGCATCACTTCGAACAGAGCGGCGAGCAGTTCAGCCACACGCTGGATCCACGCACCGGTGCACCGGTCACGCGTGCAGCGGCCGCGGTCACCGTGGTCGCCGGGAGTGCCATGCAGGCCGACGCCTGGGCCACTGCGTTGACGGTGATGGGCCGGGACGACGGCATCGCATTTGCACGTACCCATGCACTGGCCGCACGCTTTGTCAGCCGTGGTGCGCACGGTATCGAGGAACACATGAGCCCCGCATTCGAACACCTGCTCGCCGACGACCGCGCAGGCGCCGCATGACGCCGCGTCCTTCGCGTGCGTGGCTGGGCAACTTGGCGGTGATGCTGTTGCTGGCGGTCGTTGCCTGGGCGCTGCTGCGCCTGCATCTGGGCGACGCGTGGTGGCAGAGTGCACCGCTGGCGTCGCATTGGCAGTGGGCAGCAGGCAGCCTGGTGCTTTACGCGGCCTTCTGTACGCTGATCTGGTGGCGTGGACGCCTGCGCGAGGAGCACGTGGCCGACAATGGACCCGCACCGATCCTGCTGGTCTGGGCGAGCCAGACCGGCTTCGCCCAGCAGCTGAGCGAACGCAGTGCGCAGGCGATGCGCGCTGCCGGCCTGCCGGTCCGCATCCGCGCGCTGCATGCGGTGACCGCCGCGCTTCTGCAGCGCAGCGGGCAGGTGCTGTTCGTGGTCAGCACCACCGGCGAAGGCGATGCGCCGGATCATGCCCTGCCCTTCCTGCGCAAGGTGATGCCACAGGCGCTGGCATTGCCGCAGCTGCAGTACGGCGTGCTGGCGCTGGGGGATCGCAGCTACGGGCATTTCTGCGCCTTCGGTCACCAGCTGGATGCGTGGCTGCGTCAGCATGGCGCGCATCCGCTGTTCGATACCGTCGAAGTAGACAATGCCGATCCCGGCGCGCTGCGCCACTGGCAACAACTGCTGGGCCAGCTCGGGGGTGAAGCCACCGAGCTGCCCGACTGGGCGCCGGCCGAGTATCTGCCGTGGCAACTGCAGGCGCGGCACCTCGAAAACCCGGGCAGCCCGGGCTCGCCGACGTACCGCATCACGCTGGTGCCTGCTGATGGCGTGCTGCCGGCGTGGCAGGCCGGTGACGTGGTCGAAATCGGGCCCCAGCATGCGCCGGCCGAGGTCGAGGCCTGGCTGCGCGATACCCCTTGGGAGGGCGACGCGGACATCAATGGCCAGCCGCTACGTGCGCACCTCGCGCGGGCGCATCTGCCCAGCAGCGACGAGACGGCCGCCTTTGCCGACGCCGCCGCACTGGTGGCGGCACTACGCCCGCTGCCGCACCGCGAGTACTCCATCGCCAGCCTGCCCACCGAAGGCCAGGTACAGCTGCTGCTGCGCCGGCAGCTGCGTCCTGATGGCACTCCCGGCCTGGGCAGTGGGTGGCTGTGCGATCACGCCGCGCTGGACGGCCGCATCGATCTGCGCTTCCGCAGCAACCCAAACTTCCATGGGGTCCCGGCGGCAACGCCGCTGATCCTGATCGGCAACGGCACCGGCATCGCCGGCCTGCGCGCGCACCTGCGCGAGCGCATCAGCGCCGGCGCGCGCCGCAACTGGCTGCTGTTCGGCGAACGCACCGCCGCGCACGACTTCTTCTTCGGCGACGACCTGCGCGCCTGGCAGCGTGACGGCTGGATCGCCCATCTGGATACCGTGTTCAGTCGCGACGGTGGCGGACATCACTACGTGCAGGACCGGCTGCAGGCGCGGATCCGTGAACTGCAGACGTGGGTAAACGATGGCGCCACGATCCTGGTCTGCGGCAGCCTGCAGGGCATGGCCCCGGCGGTGGATGCGGTGATCGAGCAGGCGCTGGGCCGCGACGGGAAAGAAGCCTTGATCGTGGCCGGGCGTTACCGGCGCGACGTGTACTGAGGGTTACCTGCAGCGCCTCAGGCGCTGTTGCCACCCGCACTCACACGGATCGCCAACAATTCGCCGCCTCCGCGCAATGCAAACCGGCGGCGCTCACCCGCGGCCAGCCAGGCGGTATCACCGGCGGCCAACGGTGCCAGCGACGGCTCGCCTTCGAACTCGGCTTGGCCGGCAAGCAGATGAATCGCCCACGCCGCCTCGGGTTCGGTGAAGAAGAACATGCTGCCCACCAGCGGCCGGTGCAGCAGCTCGGCCTGCACGGCATCGCGCCGCCACATCAGATTGAAATCGTGGGTCACCCCGTCGATCAGTTCGCCGGTCACCTGCGCTTCGCCGGCAAACCGCAGGCGATCGTGCGGCGGCATCAAGGTGTGCACCGCGCCATCAGCGAAACGCAGGCGCAGTCCTTCACCACGCAGCAGCACCAGTTCGCGATCGATGCCGGGAAACGCGGAGAATGCGGCGTCCTGTTCGATCTCGGCGATCGACAGGCGCACCTGCCAGTCCTCGCTGTCGGGTACGCGCAGGATCTCGCGGGTCCAGCCCAGGCCATTGCGCCAGCGTTCGCGGCGGTATTCGAAGGACGGAATGACGCTGCTGGCCGCGCTCAGGACGGTATCGGTCGACATGGCGCTAGTGTGCCTGAGCCGACGCAGCAGAGCTGCCTCAGGACACGCCGCCGCAATCGGGTTCCAGCAGGCGCGAACGGGCCAGCCAGTCCTTGTCAGGGTAATACGCGAATACCATCGTGCCGCCGCGCAGGCTGTCGATCAGCGGCCGCGCCACGGACAGGCGCACCGCCGGGCACCCCAGGCTGCGGCCCAGGCGGCCTTGCAGGCGGGCGATCGCGGGATTCACGTACGGCGCGCCATGGATGACGATCGCGCGGTCGCGGGCATGGTCGTTGAAGCCCGGCTCCAGCCCGTCCAGGCGCAACGAATAGCCGTTGCCGCCCATGTAGGTTTCCTTGGCGGTGAACGCGCCCAGGCTGGACATGAAGCTGCCGTCCTTGTTCGAAAAATGCTGGGTACGGTTGTCGCCACTGTTGCGCCCGTGCGCGACCCACTCTTCAAACAGCAGCCGCTGGCGGCTGAGATCGAAAATCCACATGCGCGGTTCGGTCGATGGCCGTGAGTAATCGATCACGCTCAACTTGCCCGGATCGACCCCCAGCTCCGGGCGACGCAGGGCGCAGTGCATCGCGCGTGCCGCCAACTGCAATACGTGCTTGTCCGCCCCCGGCGCCGCCCTGGCCAGCATCTCGGCCATCTGCACCGGGTTGCCGCCCGGCGCCGGCGCAGGACTGGCCGCGCCTGCCGTGGCGGACGCAATCAGGCCGCAGAACGCGGCGGGCAGCAATTTCACTACACGCATGGGCAGCACACCAACCGGAGGCAACCCTTACAAAGTGGACCCACCGGCATCGGATTCCAAGACAGGCTGCAGGTTCTGTTCATCGGCCACCGGGCGTACCGCTGGCAGGCTCGTCACCAGCAACGTGGTGCCGGGCACCAGCACGCCGTACAGCTGCTCGGCGAATTCCGGCGGCAGGGCCATCGGAAGACTCGGCGTGGCGAGCAGGTCCGGGGTGGCATTGGCGGCGGTCTGGCCCAGCAATGGATAGGCGGTCCAACGGTGCAGCGGGCGGTGCGGGTCCAGCGGGCTGGGGTTGTCCTGGTAGCCCTGGCCCATCACGAACAACGTGGTGCCCTCGAACGCCGGCAAGGCCTTGGCCTCCAGTCGCGATTCGCCGATCAGCACACCATCGCGCAGCACGTACAGGCGCTGATCGTGCAGGCTGACCAGGATGCCAACCTGGCCGGCCGGTGCGGCCGCATCGTTCCAGTAGTGCGCGGGCGCGTCGGTGCTTTCTACCAGCGGCTTGCCGGTGCTGCTGACCGGCGCCAGCACGGCCGGATAGGCCAGGGTCATCGGCGCGCTCTTGGCATCGGCCACCACGACGGTGTCGCCGCGATGGGTTTCGCCGAACAGCTTCTGCGCGAACGCCTGAGGCAATCGCACGCAGCCGTGCGAGGCCGGATGCCCGGGCAGGCTGCCGCCGTGCAGCGCGATGCCGTCCCAAGTCAGGCGCTGCATGTAGGGCATCGGGGCGCTGTTGTAGAGGTTGGATTTGTGGTCCTTGTCCTTCTGCAGGATCGTGAACACACCGGTCGGGGTTTCATGCCCGGTCTTGCCCGAGCTGATCGTGCTCATGCCGATCGCGATGCCGTTGCGGTACACGTAGGCGCGCTGCTCATCGAGGCTGACCACCAGCACGATCGGGCCGGCCGGGGAGATTTCCGGATGCCAGAGGAATTCGCCGGGCTTGAGATCGATCGGCCCGCGCGGGGCCTGCGTGGTCGTGGCTGCCGTCTGCGCCGCGTTGGCGGCCGTGGCGGCCGTGGCGAGGAGCATCCCGGTCGCCAGAAGCGTCCCGAGCGCCAGACTCAACAGCGTGCTGCGTACTGCCATGTCATGCATCCATTCGAAGAGATGCGGTCACGCTACACGAACTGCCGGCACGCGATCGCGAAACCCCGCGATCCGTTTCAGCCGCCCCAAAAAGCATTGCCCGGCCACACCTCCTGTGCGAACCGGGCAATCGATACATCCTTGTCGGCATCCCGCCTTCCCCCTGTGCATCCTGCCCAGTCTGGGTGCCGGCCATGCGTCCTGCACTCGGCCGTATATGCTTCCGCCATCTCAGCCCTTCCCGGGGTCTGGATGCCACCATCCTGGTGGGTCCGCGCCAGTCCTTCCGCGCCGCCTCCCTGCGTGCTGCGTCCGTGCAGCTGTCGGTGCCGCCGCGGCGTCCTGCCGTGGCGACCAGTGACCGGCATCCTGCCTGTCCCGACCTGTCCTGTTTTTCAGCGCCTTGGTACGGAGGCCGGCGCTGCCCTCCTGGGCGGTGCCTCGGCCGGCGCCTGCCTGGCCCCGGTCGTCATCCGTTGTCGATTCCGTTCGACGGTAGCTGTCCCTATCCCCTTCACCCGCGCCAGATCCTCGACGTGTACGAAAGGGCCGTGTTGTCGCCGGTACGCGACGATCGCCTCGGCCTTCATCGGCCCCACGTTCGCCAATCCCTGCTGCAGCGTCGACGCATCCGCCGTATTGATGTTGATCCGATCGGCCGCGAAGGCCATTCCGCTCAACAGCAGTCCCAGCACCAGCGCCCTGCACGAAAACCAAGGTCCCACTGTGCAACTCCTTGTGGCTCGGAACCGGCCCCTGCCGGCAATCCTGTCGAAGGTTCCAGCGTCCCTCGCCACATACACACAGCCTATCGTCCACAGCGCCTTCACACAGCAGGCCTAACACCCGACGTGATGTAGGGAAATACCTACCCCAGCGCAGGCGTAGAATGGCGGGACTTGTCAAAAGCACTCCGGAGTTCAGATGGACAGCGCCAAGCTCGGCCAATTCGTCAGTGAAAAGTGGGACAACGAGATCGTCCCGCAATTGGTCGATTACATCCGTATCCCCAACAAATCGCCGATGTTCGACGCCGATTGGGTCGCCAACGGCTACATGGAACAGGCCGTCACCCTGATGGAAACCTGGGCCCGCGCCCAGAACCTGCCCGGGCTGACCGTCGAGGTGGTGCGCCTGGAAGGCCGCACCCCGCTGCTGCTGCTGGAAATCCCGGCGTCCGGCGCCGAGACCGGCGACGACACCATCCTGCTCTACGGCCACCTGGACAAGCAGCCGGAAATGACCGGTTGGGACGACGATCTGGGTCCGTGGATCCCGGTGCTGCGCGGGGACAAGCTGTACGGCCGCGGCGGCGCCGATGACGGCTATGCGATGTTCGGTTCGCTGGCGGCCGTGCTGGCGCTGCAGGAACAGGGCCTGCCGCACGCGCGCTGCGTGATCCTGATCGAAGCCTGCGAAGAATCCGGCAGCTACGACCTGCCTGCCTATGTCGATCACCTGGCTGAGCGCATCGGCAAGCCGTCGCTGGTGGTGTGCCTGGATTCGGGCTGCGCCAACTACGACCAGCTGTGGTGCACCACCTCGCTGCGCGGCCTGACCGGCGGCAACTTCTCGGTCAAGGTGCTCAACGAAGGCGTGCATTCCGGCGACGCCTCCGGGGTGATCCCGTCCAGCTTCCGCCTGCTGCGCCAGCTGATCTCGCGCATCGAGGACGAGAACACCGGCCGCATCCTGATCGACGGCATGAATGTCGAGATCCCGGCCGAGCGCCAGGAGCAGGCCAAGCGTGCCGCTGAAGTGGTGGACACCGCGATCTTCGAAAAATTCCCGATGGTCGACGGCCTGCGCCCGATGAACGACGACCTGGCCGAACTGGTGCTCAACCGCACCTGGCGCCCGGCGCTGTCGGTCACCGGTGTGGACGGCCTGCCCCCGCTGGCCTCGGCCGGCAACGTGCTGCGCCCGCATACCGCGGTGAAGCTGTCGCTGCGCCTGCCCCCGACCGCCGACGGCAAAGCCTGCGGCGAGCTGCTCAAGGAAGCCCTGCTGCGCGATCCGCCGAACGGTGCGGAAGTGAAGCTGGACCTGGAGAAGGCCTCCAGCGGCTGGAACGCCCCGGCGATGGCGCCGTGGCTGACCCAGGCGATCGACGATGCCAGCCAGACCTTCTTCGGCAAGCCGGCGATGTACATGGGCGAAGGCGGCTCGATCCCGTTCATGGGCATGCTCGGCGAGAAGTTCCCGGGTGCGCAGTTCATGATCACCGGCGTGCTCGGCCCGCATTCCAATGCGCACGGCCCGAACGAGTTCCTGCACATCCCGATGGGCAAGCGCGTGACCTCGTGCGTGTCCAAGGTGATCAGCGAGCATTACGCGGCCAGCCTGCGTGGCGAGACCAGCGGTTCGCCGGTCGCCGCTGACAGCGGCACCCGTCACGGCGGCCACGGCTGCTGCTGACGTTGGCGGACGCAGCCTGGCCTTGCTAGGCTGCGTCCACCTTCTACTGACGTCTTTGGCATGAACGGACTGTTTGGCAGCACCAGCTGGCTCTACATCATCCTGGTCGGCTTCGTCGTCGGTCTGCTTGGGCGCTTCTTCATGCCCGGCAACAACCGCATGGGCTGCCTGCTGACCATCGTGCTCGGCATCGTCGGCGCCCTGCTGGCCGGCTGGTTCGGCCAGTACATGGGCTGGTATGCCCGCGGTGAGCCTGCCGGTTTCATCGGCGCGATCCTCGGTGCGGTCGCGGTGTTGGCCGTGCTCCGGCTGTTCAGCAGCAAGCGCTGACCGTCGCCCTCTCTTCTTTCCCGCGCGCCATCCGGCGCCGCTTCGACGTACCCGTCCATGAACGATCCTGCTTCCGATCCGCTGCGCGCTGACCTTCGCCGGCAGTGGACCTGCGCCGCCCTTGGCGATCCGGCCACCGCCCTCGACCGTGCCTCGGTCGATGCCGGTTTCCGCAGCTACTGGCGCGCCACCAGCGCGCGCGGCAGCCACATCGTGATGGATTCCCCGCCCGGGCTGGAAGATGTGCGGCCGTGGCTGCGCATGCACGACCTGCTTGAGCCCAACGGCGTGCGCGTGCCCCAGGTGCTGGCGCGTGATGAGGACAACGGCTTCCTGCTGCTGGAAGACCTCGGTGGCCCGACCCTGGCCCGCCATATCGACACCGACAATGCCGATGCCTGGTTCGATGCCGCCTTCGCGCAGTTGATCCGGCTGCAACAGATTCCCGTGCCCGAGGGCATGGGCAGCTTCGGCGAGGCGCTGCTGCAGCGTGACGCCGGGCTGTTCGACGAATGGTTCCTGCAGCGCCACCTCGGCCTTGAACTGGACTGTGGCGAAGTGGAAAACCTGCAGCGCATGCACCGCCTGCTGATGGACAACGCGCTGCAGCAGCCGCAGGTGCTGACCCACCGCGATTTCATGCCGCGCAACCTGATGCCCATCGAGGGTGGCCCGGCGGTGCTGGATTTCCAGGACCTGGTACGCGGGCCGATCGCCTACGACCCGGTCAGCCTGTTCAAGGATGCGTTCCTGAGCTGGCCGATCGAACGCGTGGACGCGTGGCTGGCGCGCTATCACGCGCTCGCCCTCGCCGCCGGTCTGCCGGTGCGGCCGTGGCCGCAGTTCCTGCGCGACGCCGACTGGATGGGCGTACAGCGCCATCTGAAAATCCTCGGCCTGTTCGTGCGCCTGCGTGACCGCGACGGCAAGGGGCACTACTTCGAGGATGCCCCCCGTTTCATCCGCTATCTGGATGAAGTGCTGCCGCGCCATCCTGAGCTGGCCCCCCTGCACGACCTGTTCGAGCTGCGCATCAAGCCGGCGCTGGCCCGCATCGCCGAACCGGTGCAGGCGCGCCCATGAAGGCGATGATTTTCTCGGCCGGCAAAGGCGAGCGCATGCGCCCGCTGACTCTGCACACGCCCAAGCCACTGCTGGTGGCCGGGGGCAAACCGCTGATCGTGTGGCATCTGGACCGGCTCGCGGCCGCCGGCATCGAAGAGGTGGTGATCAACACCGCTTGGCTCGGTGATCAGTTCGCGCCCGCACTCGGCGACGGTGCGCGCTGGGGCCTGCGTCTGCACTTCATCCATGAAGGCGATGTGCCGCTGGAAACCGGCGGCGGCATTCTCAACGCATTGCCGATCCTCGGCGATGCGCCGTTCCTGGTGATCAACGGCGATGTGTGGACGGATGTCGATCTCGCCACGCTGCCACACGCGCCCACCGGCGATGCGCATCTGGTGCTGGTCGACAATCCGGCCCAGCACCCGCGCGGCGACTTCATCCTGCACGCCGATGGTCGGGTCAGCGATGACGGCGACAGCGCGCGGCTCACCTATGCCGGTGTGGGCGTCTACCGCCCGGCGATCATCAACGGCTGGCGCGCGGTGATCGGCGAAACCGCCGGTGCCAGCGCGACACCCCCACAGTTCGGCCTCGCCCCGCTGCTGCGGCATGCGATGGCGCAGAACCGCGTGACCGGCCAGCATCACGCGGGTCGATGGACGGATGTGGGCACGCCGGAGCGGCTGGCGCAGCTGGATGCAGAACTGAACGTCTGACGCCGCCAGGGTAGCGCCACGCCACGCGTGGCCGAGGCATCGCGCCGCCCGGCACCAACACATGCATCCACGCATGGCGTGGATCCACAGGCCGCTTGCGGACGGTTACAGCAGGTGCGGGCCGTCTTCCAACACCTGCCGCAGGAACGGCACGGTGATGCGGCGCTGGGCCGCCAGCGATTCGCGGTCCAGCCAGTCCAGCAGGCTGACCAGGTTGCCCAGCTCACGGCCGGTACGGGTCAGCAACCATTCAATCGCCGCTTCATCGATCGCCAGCCCACGGCGTGCCGCGCGCTCGCGCAGCACCGCCGCGCGGCCTTCATCATCCAGCGGCTGCAGCACCACGCGCACGCATTGCTGCAGACGTGAGCGCAGGTCCGGCAACACCAGCCCAAGCTGGTCCGGGGCGTGCTGTGCGGTGTACAGCAGGGTGATGCCCGCCGCGCGTGCGCGGTTGTGGAAATCAAACAGCGCCACTTCGTCTTCGCGCTGCCCGGCCACCGCATCCAGCCCGTCCAGCGCGACCAGATCGCGGCCTTCCAGCGATTCCAGCGCGGCGCGCGTGCGCCCCACCACCGCCTTCAGCGGCAGATAGGTCGGCTGGCGGCCAGCCTGCTCGGCCAGCGAGCACGTCGCCAGCGCCTGATGCGTCTTGCCGGTGCCCGGCGCGCCTTCCAGATACACCCAGTCATCCGCGGCGCCCACGGCAATGGCGCGCAGCTGCGCCAGCGCGCCGTCCGGCGCACCGATGAACGTCTCCAACCGCTCGTCCTGCGGGTAGCGCAGGGCAAGCGGCAACTGCGGAACGACACTCACTGTGCGTCCGGCCCCTTCGGGGTGCCCACGATGACGATCTCGGGCTTGTCCACATAGGCATCGAGCACGATCGCCGATTTCTCACCGGCGTACAGATCGCTCTGGCGATAGCGCTGATGTGCATAGCGCAGCAGCACGTTGCTGACTGCCGCTACCGGCAGCGCCAGCAGCATGCCGAGGAAGCCGAACAGCTGGCCACCGGCCATCACCGCGAAGATCACCGCCACCGGGTGCAGGCCGATCTTGTCGCCGACGATGCGCGGGGTCAGCACGTAGCTTTCCAGCAGCTGGCCCACCGTGAACACCACGCCGACCAGGATCAGCAGCTTCAGATCGAAGCCCTGCGCCTGGACCAGCGCGGCCACGACGGCCATCACGATGCCGGTGGTCGCGCCCAGGTACGGGATGAAGCTGATCAGGCCAGCCACCAGGCCGATCAACAGGCCCAGCTTCAGGCCGACCAGCGACAGGCCGGCGGCGTACACCACGCCCAGCGCGATCATCACCAGGAACTGGCCGCGGATGAACGCGCCGAGCACTTCATCCGACTCACGCGCCAGGTTGGTGATGGTGCCGACGTGGTTGCGCGGAATCATCGAAGCCACGCGCTCGACCAGCTTGTCCCAGTCACGCAGGAAGTAGAACGCCAGGATCGGCAGCAGCAGAATGTTGACCACCCACGTCACCATGGTGAAGCCCGAGCGCTGCACGTAGCCGAAGAAGGTCTTGGCGAAGCCGCCGGCCTGCTGCCAATGGCTGCGCACCCATTCGATCAGCCGGTCCGGGTCCATCCACTGCATGACCTCCAGCCCGGTCTTCTGCTCGAACCACGGGATGCCTTTTTCCATCAGCCACTGCTGTGCCTGCGGGATCGCCGCCACCAGCGTGGCGACCTGGCGCTCGATCATCGGCACCAGGATCAGCAGCGCGCCGGTGATCAGCAGGATCATCGCCACGAACACCAGCACGACGCCGGTGTTGCGCGAGCGTCCGGTCGCCTCGATCCGGTCGACCAGGGGATCACCCAGCCAGGCCAGCGCCAAGGCCAACACGAACGGCGTGAGGATCGGGCCGAGCAGCCAGATCACCCAGCCGGCGGCGAGCGCCACCAGGACATATTTCAACCGCCTGAGGAACTGTGCGATTTCCGCTTCGGGGGTGAGGATCATCGCAGGCGGTACTCGTTGCTGGCAGGCGGCGGCAGGGCCGAGGGGGAGGTTTCATCGATCGGCACCGGCAGCGGCGCGGTCGGCGCGATCACGCCGTTGTCGCCCAGCATGCGGTTCAGGCCGGCCAGGCCGGTGGTCATCTCCAGCGACAGCTCCAGGCGATCGCCCGAGGCGCGCACCGGGGTGACGTTGCGGACCACGGCGGTCTCACGCAGGCCGGCGGCCAGACGCATGTAGTCCTCGGCACTGTTCAGGCCCAGCACCACGATGGTGTACGTGCCGGCCGCACCGGTAGCGGCACCGGCCTTGGCATAGCGGCGGACCAGCGCATCGGCGGCGCCATCGGCACCCCCGGCCATGGCGCGGCGGGCGTCACTGTCCTTGGTGGTCCACTTGTTCAGTTCCTTGCCACCATCGACGAACACCCAATCGGCCACCCAGCCGCTGCCCTGGCGGTACAGCTTGCCGATCAGCTGCATCGGCGGGGCATAGCGCGAGGAGGCGCGGGCCACCGCGGCGGTGTCCTGGCGCCAGATCGCACCGACCAGTGCCTGCTCGGCCGCGCTGCCCGTGGGCAGGCCCAGCTTGTAGCCACGCTCGATGGCACGGTTGAGCAGCGGGCGGGCCGCATTGGCCTGCTGGACGGTCACCAGGCGCGGGCCGGAGCCATCATCGATGGCCAGCCAGATCACCGGCTTGGGTCGCGGCTGCGGCCACAGCGGCAGACCGAGGGCCGAGATCAGGCCGTCGACGTCATCCTCGCGGAACCGGGCGACCAGAATCGTGCGGTAGCTCGGCGCGCCACCGGCCGAGGTGCTCTGATCCTGGCGGTAGTCATAGCTGGCCACGTAATCCTTGGCATTGCGCAGGGCCTGCATCACCCCGGGGCGGCTCATCACGCTGCGGTCGCCCGAGAGTTTGGCCAGCACATTGCCCAGCGCCCGGGACAGGGCACCGTTGCGGTCCGAATCGGCCTGGCTGTTGACCGGGACCTCGGCCTCATAAGCGCCACTGGCACTGGCCACATCGCCTTCGGTGCGCAGGCCGCTCTGGGCCATCGAGGCCACCGGCAGGCACAACGCGAGGAACATCATGAAAAAGAGGCTGCGGCGCATCAGGACTTCCATTGAGCGTATCCGGGGGGAATTGTTGCCCGAATAGGGCCTGCGCGCCAACGTGGCCTGTTAAAATCGCGCTTTCACCCCAGCGCAGCGCCGACGCCCGTGACCAATTCTCCGTCCAACCCCTCTCCCCTGACCTACCGCGACGCCGGTGTCGACATCGACGCGGGCAATGAGCTGGTCGAGCGCATCAAGCCGCTGGTGAAGCGCAGTTTCCGCCCGGAAGTCATGGGCGGGCTGGGTGGCTTCGGCGCCCTGTTCGACCTCTCCAGCAAGTACCGCGAGCCGGTCCTGGTCTCGGGCACGGACGGCGTGGGCACCAAGCTGAAGCTCGCACAACAGCTGGGCCGCCACGACACGATCGGCATCGATCTGGTCGCGATGTGCGTGAACGACGTGCTGGTCCAGGGCGCCGAGCCGCTGTTCTTCCTGGATTATTTCGCCACCGGCAAGCTGGATATCGACACCGCGGCGGCGGTCGTGGGCGGCATCGCCAACGGCTGCACCGAGGCCGGTTGCGCGCTGATCGGCGGTGAAACCGCTGAAATGCCGGACATGTATGCCCCGGGCGAGTACGACCTGGCAGGCTTCACGGTCGCCGGCGTGGAGAAGAGCGAACTGAAGGACGGCGCCAGCGTGGCCGCCGGTGACGTGCTGATCGGCATCGCCTCCTCCGGCCCGCATTCCAACGGTTACTCGCTGGTGCGCCGCATCTACGACCGCGCCGGGCAGCCGGCCGATCTGGAGCTGGACGGTGGGGTCAAGCTGGTCGATGCGCTGATGGCGCCGACCCGCCTGTACGTCAAGCCGATCCTGGCGCTGTTGAAGACCCACGGCGCGGCGATCCACGGCATGGCCCACATCACCGGTGGCGGCCTGACCGAGAACATCATCCGCGTGGTGCCCGACGGCCTGGGCCTGGACATCAACGCCGACGCCTGGACCCTGCCGCCGGTCTTCCAGTGGCTGCAGAAGGAAGGCGCCGTGGCCGACAGCGAGATGTGGCGCACCTTCAATTGCGGCATCGGCTTCGTGCTGATCGTGGCCGCCGACCAGGCCGCCTCGGTCGGCGCTGCGGTGGCCGCACAGGGCCTGGAGCACTGGACCATCGGTGAAGTCACCCGCGCCGACGGCGCCGAACGCGTCAAGATCGGTTGAGCCAGATGACGGAGCCCGGCCCGGAGTTCCCTGCCCACCCGCCGTCGCTGCCCACCGCAGCGGCGCCGGCCGTGCCGGCCGCGGCGGTGGATACCTCGCAGCTGCAATTGCTGTCGGTCTTCCACTATGTGGTGGCCGGCCTGACCGCACTGTTCTCGCTGTTCCCGCTGATCTACCTGTTGATGGGGGTGGCGGTGATCTTCGCCGCGCCGCCGCCGCTGGCGCCCGGGGAGGCGCCGCCCCCGTTCGATCCGCGCCTGCTCGGCTGGGTGTTCGTGCTGATCGGCGGCCTGGGCTGCGCGGCCGGGCTGGTGCTGGCCGGTTACATGGCCTATGCCGGCCGCTGCCTGGCACAACGCCGGCGCTACCTGCTGTGCATGGTGGTGGCCGGTATCGCCTGCATCTTCATGCCGTTCGGTACCGCGCTGGGGGTATTCACTCTGGTGGTGCTGTCGCGCCCCGCGGTCAAGGCAGCGTTCGAAGCCGCATGAGCAGCCGCATCGCCGTGCTCGCCTCCGGCCGGGGCAGCAATCTGCAGGCCATCCTGGACGCCATCGCCGCACAGCGGCTGGATGCCCAGGTCGTGGCCGTGCTCTCGGACAAGCCGGAGGCCTCGGCCCTGCTCAAGGTGGGCCCGGATCAGCGCTGGGCACGTTCGCCAAAGGACTTCCCGGACCGCGCCGCCTTCGATGCGGCGATGGCCGATGCGCTGGACGCCTTCGCGCCGGACTGGATCGTCTGCGCCGGTTACATGCGCATCCTCGGGGCCGCCTTCGTGGCCCGGTTCGACGGCCGCCTGGTCAACATCCATCCCTCGCTGCTGCCGCGCTACAAAGGGCTGCACACGCATGCGCGTGCGCTGGAGGCCGGTGACGCCGAGCACGGCGCCAGCGTGCACTTCGTGGTACCCGAACTGGATGCCGGCACGGTGCTCGCCCAGGCCCGCGTGCCGGTCCAGACCGGTGACACCGCCGAGGCGCTGGCCCAGCGGGTGCTGGCCGTGGAGCATCCACTGCTGATCGCCAGCCTGGCGCTGCTGGTCAGTGGGCGCGTAACTGAACAGGCAGGTCAGCTCCAGCTCGACGGTCACCCTCTGTTTAGCCCGCTGCGCCTAGATTGCGCCGGACAGCTGAACCGATAAGGCTCGCGCACACACGCTGCTGATCCCGGCGCTGGCATCCTCTCCCCCTCCTTCCCCGACCGGCCCGCATGAGAACGCCTTTGTTCAAGCCCGTGCTGCTGATGGCATCCCTGCTGTGCACCGCCGCCCTTGCCCACGCGCAGGAAACGGCGACGCCCCCGTTGCCCGCCCTGCCCGCCATGGCCTGGGAGGCACCGCCGCTGCAGCCGTTCACCGCCACCTACCAAGCCCTCTACAAGGGCAAGCAGGCCGGCGATGCCACCATGCGTGTCACCCACACCGGCGGCCAGCAGTGGCGCGTGGACATGCAGGTGGTCGGCCGCAGCGGCTTCGCGAGCGTGCTCGGCCTGAACCTGGAGCAGAGCACGGTGTTCGAGAACCGCAACGGCACCTATGTGCCGTTGAGCCAGAGCACCGTCCGCAAGGGCTTGTTCCTGGGCAAGAAGGTCACCGGCACCTACGACTGGCAGGCCGGCACCGCGCAGTGGCTGGGCGATCTGAAGAAGGAGCGCCGCCAGCCGATCCCGCTGCAGCCGGGCGACCAGAGCGCGCTGCTGCTCAACCTGGCGATCATGCGCGATGCGCGTCCCGGCGGGCAGATGCATTACCGCTATGTGGACGTGGGCCGCGTCCGCCAGCACGACTATCAGGCCGCGCCGGACACCGAGAACGTGCCGGTTGGCGATCTGTCCTACAACGCGCTGCGGGTGTATCGCACCAACGGCGGCAATGACGAAACCATCCTCTGGATCGCCAACGGTGTCCCCACGCCGGTGCGCATCCTGCAACGCGAAGATGGCGAAGATCGGATTGATCTGCGCCTGATCGAATACCAAGGAGTCTGAGCATGACCACACTGAACCGTCCGCTGACCTGGATCGCCGCCGGCGCCCTGGCCGTGGTGAGCCTGCCCGCCATGGCACTGCAGCCGTTCAAGGCCGATTACCAGGCCAGCTACATGGGCATGCAGGCCAATGGCACCATGACGCTCACCAGCGAAGGCGCCAACAAGTGGCGCTACAGCCTCAACGTCAAGAACCAGCTGGCCGACCTCAGCCAGAACACCGTGTTCGAGGAGGCCAACGGTCGTCTTCGCCCGCTCAGCAGCAATGACCGCTCGGTGCTGCTGGTCAAGAAGCGCAACGTGGATGCCACCTACAACTGGAGCAGCAACCAGGCCACCTGGACCGGCGACGTCAAGCCGGACCGCCGCGGGCCGGTCGCGTTGAAGGCCGGCGACATGGATGCCCTGCTGATCAACCTGGCGATCGCGCGCGATCTGGCCGCCGGCAAGCCGCTGAACTACCGCATGGTGGACGAAGGCCGGATCAAGCCGATGTCCTACAAGGTGGTCGGCAAGGAAAAGATCACCGTGGCCGGCAAGTCCTACGACGCTACCAAGGTGTCGCGGACCGATGGCAACAAGGAACTGATCGCCTGGATCGTGCCGGAGTTCCCGGTGCCGGCGCGCCTGCTGCAGCGTGAGAGCGGCAAGGATGCGCTGGATCTGACGATCAAAGGCATGAACTGACCAGGAAAAACGCCCGCTTGCGCGGGCGTTTTTTTATTCCGGCTTGGCCTCGCCGAACACCGTCTTGCAGTCCACCCGGATCTGCTGGCGCGTGTCGCGCCAGTAGTAGGTGCTGCAATGGCGGTTGCCGTCGACGCTCTTGTCCACGCCAACCGCATAGAACGACTGGAACACTTCGGTACGGCTGACCGTGCCGTCCGCATTCCAGTCCATGTCTTCCTGCTGGATGCCCTGGGTGATCGCGATGCCGGCGTACCAGGCGTAACCCAGCCACGCCAGCACGATCAGTACCAGCACCAGCAGTGCCTTGCGGCGGCGGGTGAACCGGCCGCGCAGGATCATGCCGCGATACGCCGGATGGTGGCGCCCAGCGAGGACAGCTTCTCTTCGATGTTCTCGTAGCCGCGGTCCAGGTGGTAGATGCGGTCGATGGTGGTGTCACCCTCGGCCATCAGACCGGCCAGGATCAGCGAGGCCGACGCACGCAGATCGGTCGCCATCACCGGCGCGCCGCTGAGCTGCTCGGCGCCGCGCACGATCGCGGTGTGGCCTTCCACCTGGATGTCCGCGCCCAGCCGCAGCAGTTCGTTGACGTGCATGAACCGGTTTTCGAAGATCGTCTCGTTGATCACCCCCACACCGTCGGCCACGCAGTTGAGCGCCATGAACTGCGCCTGCATGTCGGTCGGGAAGGCCGGGTACGGCGCGGTGGTCAGGTTGACCGCACGCGGGCGCTTGCCTTCCATGTCCAGGGTAATGCTGTCGTCGGTGGTCTCGATCTTCGCACCGGCTTCGACCAGCTTGGCCAGCACCGCGTCCATGGTGTTCGGACGGGCCCGGTTGACCGTGACCTTGCCGCCGGTCATCGCCGCGGCGACCAGGAAGGTACCGGTTTCGATGCGGTCGGGCAGCACTTCATGACGGCCACCGGAGAGCTTCTCCACGCCTTCGATCACCAGGCGGGCGGTGCCCAGGCCTTCGATCTTCGCGCCGAGCGCGATCAGGCAGTGCGCCAGGTCGGTGACTTCCGGCTCCATCGCCGCGTTGTCCAGCACGGTGGTGCCTTCGGCCAGCACGGCGGCCATCAACACGTTCTCGGTGCCGGTGACGCTGACCATGTCGAAGGTGAAGTGCGCACCCTTCAGGCGCTTGGCCTGGGCCTTGATGAAGCCGTTCTCGACGGTGATCTCCGCCCCCAGGGCCTGCAGGCCCTTGATGTGCTGGTCGACCGGACGCGAGCCGATCGCGCAGCCGCCCGGCAGCGACACTTCGGCCGCACCGAAGCGGGCCAGCAGCGGGCCGAGCACCAGGATCGAGGCGCGCATGGTCTTGACCAGCTCGTACGGGGCCACGTGCTGATTGACCGAGCGCGGGTCGACCACGATCGCGCTGCCGCGCGAGAGGGTGCCCTGGTCGATGGTGACCTTGGCGCCCAGCTCACCGAGCAGCTTCACGGTGGTGACCACGTCGTGCAGGTGCGGCACGTTGGTGATTTCCACCGGCGCATCGGCCAGCAGGGTCGCGCACAGGATGGGGAGGACAGCGTTCTTGGCGCCGGAAATGTTCACTTCACCGTGCAGCGGCTTGCCGCCGGTCACTACGATCTTGGCCATGGAATCTACTTGGAATGAGGTAGAGCCGACCGTGGGTCGGCTGATGTAATCGGTGAGGCAGAGCCAACCATCATTCGGCTGACTAACCCGCTTCGGCCGGGGTGACGGTCTTCAGCGCCAGCGCGTGGATCGCCCCGCCCATCAGATCACCCAGGGTCGCATAGACCATGCGGTGGCGCGCCAGCGGCATTTTGCCGGCGAAGGCCTCGCAGACCACGGTGGCCTCGAAGTGCACGCCGTCGTCACCCTGCACGTCCGCGCGGGCGCCAGGCAGGCCGGTTTCGATCAGATTGCGGATGGTCTCGGCGTCCAACGGGCTTTCCTAATAAAATGAGCGCTCATTCTACTCTTCCACGTGGCGCTCGCATGGCTGTCTCGCCCCAACTCCCCCATCCGGCCGACGCTGCGGCACTGGTCGCCAGCGGCCGCCGCGTGTTCGAGATCGAGCGCGATGCCTTGGGCGCGGTCGCCGAGCGGCTGGGCGATGCGTTCAGCCAGGCCTGCCAGCTGGTCCTGCAGAGCAAGGGCCGCGTGGTCGCCACCGGCATGGGCAAGTCCGGCCATGTGGCCCGCAAGATCGCCGCTACGCTGGCCTCGACCGGCACCCCGGCCTTCTATGTGCACCCCGGTGAAGCCGGGCATGGCGATCTGGGCATGATCACCGAAGCCGACGTGGTGCTGGCGCTGTCCTATTCGGGCGAGTCCGACGAGCTGCTGATGCTGCTGCCGGTGCTCAAGCGCCAGGGCAACCGCCTGATCGCCATGACCGGCCGCCCGCAGTCCAGCCTGGCCAGCGCCGCCGACGTTCATCTGGATGTCAGCGTGCCGGCCGAGGCCTGCCCGCTGGCGCTGGCCCCGACCTCCAGCACCACCGCCTCGCTGGCGATGGGCGATGCGCTGGCCGTGGCCCTGCTCGATGCCCGTGGCTTCACCGCCGACGATTTCGCCCGCTCGCACCCGGCCGGCAGCCTCGGCCGCCGCCTGCTGCTGCACATCACCGATGTCATGCACAGCGGCGATGAGCTGCCGCGCGTGGACGTCGGGGCCAGCCTCAGCGAGGCCCTGGTGGAGATGAGCCGCAAGCGCCTGGGCATGACCGCCGTGGTCGATGCCGACAACCATCTGATCGGCCTGTTCACCGACGGCGACCTGCGCCGCGCGCTGGACACCAACCTGGACGTGCGCAGCGCGCGGATCGCCGATGTGATGACCCGCGGCCCACGCACCATTGGTGCCGATCAGCTGGCAGCCGAGGCGGCGCAGCTGATGGAAGCCCACAAGATCAACGGTTTGATGGTGGTCGATGCTGACGGTCATCTGGTCGGCGCGCTCAACATTCATGACCTGTTGCGGGCCCGGGTGGTTTAAACCACAGTTGTCTTCCTCCATTCAGCTGAGCTGCCCCCAGACGATGCCCTACTCCCCGTTGCCCGGTTTCCCGTCCCACCTGCACGCCGCTGCCGGCCGTATCCGGCTGGCCTGCTTCGACGTGGACGGCACGCTCACCGACGGTCGGCTCTACTACGACAAGGACGGCAACGAGAGCAAGGCGTATTACGTGCAGGACGGACTCGGCCTGAAACTGCTGCAACAGCACGGTATCCACCCGGTGCTGATCACCGCGCGCAACAGCCAATCCGCGCTCAAGCGTGGCGCGGACCTGGGCATCGATACCCAGATCGCGGTCGGCGACAAGCTGGCCAGCGTCAAGGCACTGTGCGAGCAGCACGGCATCGGCCTGGACCAGGTGGCCTTCATGGGTGACGACCTCCCCGATCTCGGTCCGCTGTGCGCGGTCGGCCTGGCCGTCGCCCCGGCCAATGCCCACCCGTGGATCGCCGAACGCGTGCATTGGCAGACCCGCAGCGATGGCGGCAAGGGCGCAGCGCGTGAGCTGTGCGACGTGCTGTTGGCTGCGCAGGGCCATGTGGACGCGGTACTGGCGAGGTTCGGCGCATGAACCTGCGTACCTCTCTCGGCATCGGTCTGCTGGTGGCGGCCGTCTTCACCGGCTGGCTGGCGCTGCACGATCGCGACAAGGGCACGGCCGAGGCGGGCGACGACGCCACCAAGGATTACGTCCTGCATGATTTCCAGATCGTGGCGCTGGACGAACAGGGCAAGGAATCCACCACCCTGCGCGCCCCGCTGCTGGAGCGCACGCGCAGCGATGAAACCATGAACATCACCACGCCCCTGTTCCTGCTGCCCGACCAGGACGGCAACCACTGGGAGCTGCGCAGCGATACGGGCTGGGTCAGCGCCAAAGGCGATCAACTCAAGCTGATCGGCAACGTCAACGGCGACAGCCCGAAGATCGCCAGCGTGCCGCCCACCACGTTCCGTACCGATCACCTGGATGTCTTCCCGAACGAAAGCCGCGCCAAGACCGATGCGCTGGTCACCATGACCCGCCCGGGCATGAGCCAGTCCGGCGTCGGTTTCGAACTGGATTCCAAAACCAAGACCTACCATTTCCTGAGCCAGGCCAAGGGCCGTTATACGCCCCAGCGCTGAGCACCGCCGCCGTGGCGACGTCCTCGCGGACAGGCGCCGGCAGCACAGGAAACCCCGCGATTCACCGGCCGGACTGACGTCTGGTCACGACCCCCACTCTGGCAGGACAGACCCATTCCATGAAGATCCTATTTGCAGCCGCCTGCGCGATCAGTCTTCTCGCCCCCGCGTTCGCGGCCAGCGCGAAGTCCACCGATCGCAATGAACCGATGACCATCGATGCCGGCACCCAGTCGGGCACGCTGGTCGGCGACGGCAAGACCACCCTGTCCCAGGGCGTGGTGGTCACCCAGGGCACGCTCGATCTGCGCAGCGCCGATGCCGAGATCTACATGAAGGACGGCGAAGCGGTCCGCGCCGTGTTCACCGGCAAGCAGGCCAAGCTGAAGCAGCAGCTCGATGACGGCAGCTGGATGGACGCCAGCGCCGACCGCATCGATTACGACATCAAGGCCGAAGTGCTGACCATGACCGGCAACTACCAGGTCAAGAGCGCACGCGGCACCAATGCCGGCCAGAAGATGACCTACAACACCCGCACCGGCGAGATGAACAGCGGTGGCGATGGCACGCGCGTGCGCACCGTCATCCAGCCCAAGAACAAGACCGCTGCCCCGGCCGCGCCGGCCGCCAAGACCACCGTACCGACCCCCGGGAGCAAGAAGTAATGCTCGTCGCCAAAGGCCTGCGCAAGCGCTACAAGCAGCGTGAAGTCGTCAAGGATTTCGGGCTGACCCTGGAGGCCGGTGAAGTGGTCGGCTTGCTCGGTCCGAACGGTGCCGGCAAGACCACCTGCTTCTACATGATCGTCGGCCTGGTCGAGACCGACGCCGGCAGCATCGTGCTGGACGGCAAGGACATCACCGGCGACCCGATGTATACCCGCGCCAAACAGGGCGTGGGTTACCTGCCGCAGGAGCCTTCGGTGTTCCGCAAGCTGACCGTGGCCGACAACCTGCGCCTGGTGCTGGAACTGCGCGAGGACCTGGACAAGGCCGGCCGCGAGAAGGAACTGGCCAGCCTGCTGGACGAGCTGCAGATCAACCATGTGGCCGACCAGCTCGGTGCGAGCCTCTCCGGTGGTGAACGCCGCCGCTGTGAAATCGCCCGCGCGCTGGCCGCCAAACCGCGCCTGATCCTGCTTGATGAGCCGTTCGCCGGTGTCGACCCGATCTCGGTCGGTGAAATCCAGCGCATCGTCACCCACCTCAAGCAGCGCGGGATCGGGGTGCTGATCACCGACCACAATGTCCGCGAAACCTTGGGAATCTGCGACCGCGCGTATATCCTCAACGAGGGCAGCGTGCTGGCACAGGGCGCGCCGGACGAGATCCTGGCCAACGCCGACGTCCGCCGCGTCTACCTTGGAGACACCTTCAAGCTCTGATCCAGCGGCCGCCGCAACGCCTTCCTTCCGTTCGGCACAGGCATGAAAGCACGGCTGCAGACATCGATGGGGCAACACCTGGTCATGACGCCGCAGCTGCGTCAGGCGATCAAGCTGTTGCAGATGTCCAACGCCGAGCTGGAGCTGGAAATCACCGAGGCGGTGGAGACCAACCCGCTGCTGGACTGGGCCGAGAACGCTGAACCGGCGCTCGAGGCCAGCCCCGGCGAGGACAGCCCCCCGCCTGCCGCCACCGATACCCACGCCGATGGCGAGCACCAGGTCTCGGCCAGTGATGACTGGTCGCCCGGCGAGGGCGACTGGACCAGCGGCAGCAGTGGCGGCTCCTTCGACGATGACGACAACGGCAGCGCCGCCGAGCGTGTGGCCGAGACCGAATCGCTGGCCGACCATCTGCTCTGGCAGCTGCACCTGTCGCACCTGTCGGCCCGGGACCGAAGTATCGGCGCGGCGTTGATCGACGCGTTCGAAGAAGACGGCTACCTGCGCGAGCCGCTGGCAACCATCGCCGAGACCCTGCGCCCGGCCATCCAGGCCGACGAGGCCGAAATCCTGACCGTGCTGCACCAGATCCAGCGCTTCGACCCGGTCGGGGTCGGTGCACGCACGCTGGGCGAATGCCTGGACCTGCAGCTGCTGGTGCTGCCCGCCGACACCCCCGGCCTGGCCTTGGCCCGCCGTATCGCCGATGGCCCGCTGGAGCGCCTGCCACGCAGCGGTGTGGCCGGGCTCGCCCACGAGCTGCGCGAGCCGGTGGTCGACGTGGAGGTCGCGGTGCAGCTGCTGCGCTCGCTCGACCCCCGCCCCGGTAGCCAGATCGGCGAACTTTCCCACGACAGCTACGTGGTGCCGGACTGCGTGGTCTGGCGCCAGAACGGGGTCTGGCGTGCCGCCCTGGCCGGCCATGCCGGGCCCAAGGTGGTCATCCACCGCGGCTACGAGCAGATGATCCGCCGCTGCGGGGAGGCCGACGCCGGCTACATGCGCGCCCACCTGCAGGAGGCGCGCTGGCTGCTCAAGGGCCTGGAGGCCCGCGGCGAGACCCTGCTGCGGGTGATGCGCTGCCTGCTCGACCAGCAGGCCGCCTTCCTGGAGTTCGGCGAACAGGCGCTGCGCCCGCTGACGCTGCGTGAAGTGGCCGGCGAACTGAGCCTGCACGAATCGACCATTTCACGCGCCATCGCCCGCAAGTACGTGCGTACCCCGCGCGGCACCCTGCCCCTGCGCGCCTTCTTCGCCTCCGGCATCGATACCGACAGCGGCGGCGAAGCCTCCAGTACCGCCATCCAGGCCATGCTGCGCCGCCTGATCGATGACGAGAACCCGCGCAAGCCGCTTTCTGACGCCAAGCTGGCTGACCTGCTCAAAACCTCGGGAATACCGGTAGCGCGACGCACCGTGGCGAAGTATCGTGAAGCCATGAACATTTCCGCCTCGCACGAAAGGGTAAGAATCGTCTGACGCTCCACCGCGCCCGGCGGGAAGGTTCATTGGCACATCCGAACAAAGGAGAAACCCGATGCACATCGAGACGTTTGGCAAGGACCACCTTGAGATCACCCCGGCTCTGAACGAGTACGTGGAGACCAAGCTGGAACGGCTGGGGAAGCATTTCGACCAGCACTGCGAGGTTCGCGTGCAACTGTCGATCCGCAAGCCGGAGCACCATGCCGATGCGAGTGTGAATGTTCCCGGGCAGACTCTGCACGCGGACGCCAGCGGCCCCACCATGTATGCGGCAATCGACATCCTGGCCGACAAGCTCGACCGCCTGGTCATCAAGCACAAAGAGAAAAAGCAGCAGCACGCACCGCAACCGCTGCCGGTGGGCGACAATGAGGGTTGATGCCCTCGTTTCCACCCCGACATGCCTCTGACTGATCTTCTGGCGGCCGTCCGCACGCAAGTGCTGCCGGCCGCCGATCGCGACAGCGTGCTGAAGGCCGCAGCCCGCCTGCTGGCCTGCCGCGAAGCCAACGCCGAGCTTCTGTACCAGAACCTGTGCCAGCGCGAGACGCTGGGCAGCACCGCGATTGGCCACGGCATCGCCATTCCGCACGGCCGTGCCCCGCTGCTCGAGCGCCCCCGTGGGGCCCTGCTGCGGCTGGAATCGCCGGTGGAATTCGGCGGCGATGAACCGGTCGACCTGGTCTTCGCGATTGCCGTGCCCGCGCACTACACCCATCAACACCTGATGCTGCTGTCCGAGCTGGCCGAGCTGTTCTCCGAGCCGGCCATCCGCCAGGCGCTGCGCGAAGCGCGCGACGGCGACGAACTGCGTCGGGTCATCGAATTTCCCCCGCCGGCGAGTGCCGCATGAATACCAGCATCACCGCGCGCGAACTGTTCGAACAGCAGCGCGACCGCCTGAGCCTGCGCTGGGTCGCCGGCCAGCAGGGCGAGCGCCGTGAGCTGGAGGCCGGCAACAAGGTCTCGCGCCGCCCCTCGCTGGCCGGTTACCTCAATGCGATCTACCCCAACAAGGTGCAGATCCTGGGCACCGAGGAACTGTCCTGGCTGGATTCGCTGGATTCGCGCCAGCGCTGGGAAACCATCGAGCGGATCATGCAGTCCCATCCGCTGGCGCTGGTGATCACCCGCAACCAGTCCTGCCCGGAAGACCTGCGCGCGGCTGCGGACGAATCGCAGACGCCGCTGTGGATCTCGCCCAAACGTGGCCACGAGCTGCTCAACCACCTGTCCTACCACCTGGCGCGCACGCTGGCGCCGCGGGTGATCCTGCATGGCGTGTTCATGGAGATCTACTCCATCGGCGTGCTGATTACCGGTGAAGCTGGCTCGGGCAAGAGCGAGCTGGCGCTGGAGCTGCTCAGCCGTGGCCATCGCCTGGTGGCCGACGATGCCCCTGAATTCACCCAGATCGCCCCGGATGTGCTCGACGGCACCTGCCCGGAGCTGCTGCAGGACCTGCTGGAAGTGCGCGGCCTGGGCGTGCTCAACGTGCGCGAGATGTTCGGTGACACAGCGGTAAAGAAGAACAAGTACCTTCGGCTGATCGTCCACCTGACCAAGCCGATGACCGAGCCCACCCCCTATGGCTATGAACGCCTGACCGGCGACTCGGGTACCCGCCACGTGCTGGACCTGGATGTGCCGCTGATCACCCTGCCCGTCATGCCCGGCCGCAACCTGTCGGTGCTGACCGAGGCCGCCACGCGCCTGCACATCCTGCGGACCAAGGGCATCGACCCGGCCGCGATGTTCATCGCCCGCCACAGCAACATGTTGGAACGCCGCACGCCATGACCATTCCCGCCCCCGCCTCCGCCCCGACCGCCGCCACCCTGATCATCGTCAGTGGCCTGTCCGGTTCCGGCAAGACGGTCGCGCTGAAGACCTTCGAAGACCTCGATTACTACTGCTCGGACAACCTGCCGATCGACCTGCTGCCGGATTTCGTGCGCAGCCTGCTCGGCGATCCGGGCCGCGAGGCTCCGCGCCGCCTGGCCGTCGGCATCGACGTGCGCGCGCAGAGTGACCTGACCCAGCTCTCGCACTGGCGCGAAGACGCCAAGGCCGCCGGCCTGGATGCGCAGCTGCTGTTCTTCGATGCCACCGATGAAACCCTTCTCAAGCGCTACGCCGACACCCGTCGCCGCCATCCGCTGAGCCAGCTCGGGCTGTCGCTGCCCGAAGCGATCGCCCGCGAGCGCGAACTCACCGCCCCGCTGCGCGCCGCCGCCGATGCGGTGATCGACACCAGCCACCTCAACGTGCACCAGCTGCGCCGCAAGGTGGTGACCGAATTCGCGCTGGCCCACGGCAACAAGCTGTCGCTGCTGTTCGAATCGTTCGCCTACAAGCGTGGCGTGCCGGCCGAAGCCGACTTCGTGTTCGATGTGCGCGTGCTGCCCAATCCGCATTGGGACCCGGAACTGCGCCCGCTGTCCGGCCGCGATGCCGGGGTGCGCGAGCACCTGGACGAACAGCCCGATGTGCAGCGCTATGCCGCCCAGCTGGTCGATTTCCTCGATACCTGGCTGCCGCGCCTGGGCAATGACACCCGCAGCTATGTGACCGTCGCCTTCGGCTGCACCGGCGGCAAGCACCGCTCGGTGTACATGGCCGAGCGCATGGCCCGCCATGCCCGCGACCAGGGCTGGCCGGAAGTGGCGACCTTCCACCGCGAACTGGACTGAGAACGGCAGTAACGGCGAGGGCCGGCATCGACACGCTGAACCGCGGAACACAGCGGTCTTTCACGCGTGCTATCGCCAATTCATGTTGACCTGTTAACGTTCGGGAATGACCTGTGGCATTCTCATCGTAACTCATCCCGGTGTCGGCACGGCCCTGCTGGACGTGGCGACCCGTCTGCTGCGGCACCTGCCGCTGAAGACCGAAGCTTTCGAAGTACCGTTCGACGCAGATATGGACGTCCTGCTCCCGCTCGCCTCGGCCGCCTTGCGCCGGGTGGACAGTGGCCAGGGCGTGCTGATCCTGACCGACCTGTACGGCGCCAGCCCCAGCAATCTGGCCGGGCAACTGGCTCGTCTGGGCACCCCGGCACGCCGGGTTTCGGCGCTGAGCCTGCCGATGTTGATGCGGGTGATGAATTATCCGGAACAGGGACTGGATCAACTGCCTGCCACAGCCGCGGCAGGCACTCGCAATGGAGCGATTGTCGACGATGCTTGAACGTGAACTCACTGTTTCCAACCGCCTGGGCCTGCATGCCCGCGCCACTGCCAAGCTGGTGCAGGAGCTGGCGCCGTTCCGCTGCAATGTGACCATGGCCGCCAAAGGCCGTGAGATCAATGCCAAGAGCATCATGGGCGTCATGCTGCTGGCCGCCGGCCAGGGCACCCCGGTCACCGTGCGCATCGACGGCGAAGACGAAGCCGCCGCGATGGAGGCGGTGGTCGCCCTCTTCGAACGGCGTTTCGACGAGGACAACTGAGCATGGGGGGGCAACCGCGACCGGGATCCTCCGCACCGGCCCGGACCACGTCCGGGGCGATGCTGTTGTCCGGCCACGGAGCCTCCCGCGGCAATGCCCTGGGCCGCGCCCGGGTGCGCCTGCCACATGCCCTGGAAGTGGCCGAGCAGCGCATTGCGCCGGCCAAGATCGACGCCGAACTGGAGCGCCTGCACGTGGCCGTGGAAGCGGCGCGCGGCGAAATGCACGACCTGCGCCAGCGCCTGCACGGCGCCTTGAACAAAGAGGTCGGCGAATTCCTCGACCTGCATGCCCTGCTGCTGGATGACCCCGAACTGCTGTTTGGCCTGGACGAACTGATCCGCAGCGGTCCGTACAGCGCCGGCTATGCGCTGCGCGTGCAGCGCGACCGCCTGGCCAAGGTCTTCGATGGCATGGACGATGCCTACCTGAAGAGCCGCATGGACGATCTGGACCATGTGATCGGGCGCATCCATGCGTTCCTGCAGAAGCGCCCGCCAGACGTCAAAGGCATGGCCGGCGAGATCCTGGTCTGCGACAACATCGCCCCGTCCGAGCTCGCCCAGCTGCAGGCCCATGGCGTGGTCGGCATCGTCACCGCCGGGGGCAGCGCGCTGTCGCACAGCGCGATCCTGGCGCGCAGCCTGCACCTGCCGCTGATCGTCAACGTCCCCAACGTGCTGCAGAAGGTCGCCGATGGCGACGTGCTGATCATGGACGGCAGCGACGGCACAGTCACCATCAACCCCCAGGCACCGGATCTGCGCGATTACCGCGTCCGGCTGCGCGAGCACGCGCGCGAACAGCGTGAGCTCGGCCGCCTGCGCACCAAGCCCAGCCGCACCCGCGACAACGTCGACATCGCCCTGCTCGCCAATGCCGAGTCCAGCGAGGACGTCACCCAGGCGCACGCGCTGGGCGCGCACGGGCTGGGCCTGTACCGGACCGAGTTCCTGTTCCTGCAGCGCAACGAACTGCCGGACGAGCAGGAGCAGTTCGAGACCTACCGCGATGCCGCCCTCGGCATGAGCGGGCGGCCGGTCACCATCCGCACCCTGGACCTGGGCGCGGACAAAGCCGACCGCACCGGGCTGACCCTGAGCAACGAAGAAAACCCGGCCCTGGGCCTGCGCGGCGTGCGCCTGTCCCTGGCACGGCCGAAAGTGGCCGATACCCAGCTGCGCGCGATCCTGCGCGCCTCGGCCTACGGCAAGCTGCGCATCCTGATCCCGATGGTCAGCACCCGCGAGGAGATCCTCGCCGTGCGCCGGCGCCTGGCCAAGCAGGCCGCGCTGCTGCGCGCGGAAGGCCACGAGGTGGCCGAGCACATCCCGTTCGGCGCGATGATCGAAGTGCCGGCCGCGGCGATCGCGCTGGAGAGCTTCATTGACCTGGTCGACTTCCTCTCGATCGGCACCAACGATCTGGTCCAGTACCTGCTGGCCGCCGACCGCAACAACGAGGCGGTCGGCGAGCTGTACTCGCCGCTGCACCCGGCGGTGGTGCGCCTGCTGGCGCACATCCTGCGCACCGGCCAGGCGTACAACATTCCGGTGGCGGTCTGCGGCGAGATTGCCGGCGACCCGCTGATGACGCGCCTGCTACTGGCGCTGGGCCTGACGGAATTCAGCCTGCACCCGGGCACCCTGCTGGAAGTGCGCCGCGCGGTGCGGGACAGCGACCTGTCCGTGCTGCAGGCGATGGCGGCCAAACTGCTGCAGGCACGCGACCGCCGCGGCATCGAACGCTGGATAGAAAAGGCCGGCCTCCATCGGTAAGTATCGACCGTTGTTCGATACACGCGTGACCGCGCGGCGTCGCCTGCGCGGCACCACCCACGGTCGCGCGCTACCCGATTGACACACAAGCGCGCGATAATGACGCGGTGACCACCGCCGATGCCGCATCCTCTACCGGATAGCGGCCTTTTTCTTTTCCCGCAGGAGCTGCGCATGGCCGAAGCCGTACGCCACGACAAGACGGCGCGCCAGCTGCGGCTGTTGTCCGATGCACTGGACAGCGGGCGGTTGGGTCCGGTCCGTCGATTGGTCAACACCCTGGCACCGGCGGAAATCGGCAACCTGCTCGAATCGCTCCCCCCGGGCAAACGCGAGATTGTCTGGGGCCTGGTCGATCCGGAAGACGACGGCGAGGTGCTGGTCCACGTTGGCGAGGAAGTGCGCGAAAGCCTGCTGGCCGACATGGACCCGGACGAGATCATCGCCGCGGTCGAAGACCTGGACATCGATGACCTTGCCGATCTGGTTGAAGACCTGCCGGACACGGTCATCGATGAAGTGCTCAAGTCGATGGACCGCGAGAACCGCGAGCGGCTCGAGCAGGTGCTGTCGTATCCCGAGGACAGCGCCGGCCGCCTGATGAACCCGGACGTGGTGACCGTGCGCGCCGACGTCAACGTCGATGTAGTGCTGCGTTACCTGCGCCTGCGCGGCGAACTGCCCGACCACACTGATCACCTGTTCGTGGTCAGCCGCCGCCATCAGTACCTGGGTCGCCTCTCGCTGGCCGCATTGGTGACGCACGAGGACAACACCCCGATCAACCGCCTGATTGACGACGAGCAGCCGGCGATCGATGTCGGCGAGAGCGCCGATGAAGTCGCGCGCCAGTTCTCCGATCATGACTGGGTCTCCGCCCCGGTGGTGGACGACAACAACATCCTGCTCGGCCGCATCACCATCGATGACGTGGTCGACATCATCCGGTCGCAGGCCGAGCACCAGGCGCTGGGCGCCGCCGGTCTGGACGAAGAAGAAGATCTGTTCTCGCCGATCAAGCGTGCCGTGCGTGGCCGTGTGGTCTGGCTGGGCATCAACCTGTGCACCGCGTTCCTGGCGGCCAGCGTGATCGGCCAGTTCGAGCTGACCCTGCAGAAAGTGGTCGCCCTGGCCGTGCTGATGCCCATCGTGGCTGGCGTCGGCGGCAATGCGGCCGTGCAGGTCCTGACCCTGATGGTGCGCGGCATCGCGCTGGGCCAGGTCGGCCAGAGCAACGCGCGCATCCTGCTGTGGAAGGAATCGCGGGTCGCGCTGATCAACGGCACGCTGATTGGCACCGTGGTCGGCATCATCGCCTACCTCTGGTTCCACAGTTTCCTGCTCTCGCTGGTGATCACCATGGCGCTGATCATCAACTTCTGCGCCGCTGCCCTGGCCGGCGTCCTGCTGCCGCTGCTGCTCAAGCGCATGAACGTCGATCCGGCCGTGGCCGGTACCGTGGTGGTCACCGCCGTGACCGATGTCATGGGCTTCTTCAGCTTCCTCGGCTTGGCTTCCCTGATCCTGCTGCACTGACCCTGGACCCCGCATGGCCGTGACCCTCGACAACTACTTCGTCCCCGGCTGGCGCGACGCGACCTACACCTGCGCCGCCTGTGAATGGCAGGGCAGCGCGCGGCAGATGCCGATGGAACTGCACGAAGACGAAGCCCAGTTCGACTGCCCCCAGTGCGAGAACCCGATCCTGCTGGTGGTCCACCCCAGCTTGGCGCAGGTGCAGGCGGCCGCTGCCGAGGGCCATCCCGAGGCGATCGAACAGCTGGACATCCTCGCCGCGGCCCCACGACCGCACTGATGCACTGCAAGATGCTCCGGCGCGCCACCGGGCCTAGACTGAAAACGATTTCAATCAAGGCACGACAATGGCACGACGCTGGGGTGGATGGCTGCTGTGGGCGGTGGCGATGATGACGGTGGCCGGCTGCGCAAGCACCCCGGCGGCCTCCGGTGGCCAGTTCGTCGGCCGTGCGGTCAAGGTGGATGGCCACACCGCGTATTACCAGGTGTTCGTACCGCGCAATGCCGCCGCCTCCCGCGGCCAATTGCCGGCCGTTCTGTTCCTGCATGGCTCCGGTGAGCGTGGCCGCGACGGCCGCCGCCAGACCCAGGCTGGGCTGGGGCCCTACCTGCGCCAGCACGCCGCCACCTTCCCCGCGCTGGTGGTGTTGCCGCAGACCCCGGATGACCAGGAATGGTCGGGCGAGAACAACCGCATCGCGCTGGCCGCACTGGATGCGGCGATTGCCGAATTCGGTGCCGACCCGCAGCGGCAGTACCTGACCGGGATGTCGATGGGCGGCTATGGCAGTTGGAACATCGCGCTGGCCGAACCGACCCGCTTTGCCGCCATCGTGCCGGTCTGCGGCGCGGTGCTGTCCCCGCACCAGAGCCGCCCGGACCTGCAGGTGGCGGCCGTGGCCGGCCAGAGCGACCCGTACGCCGCCATTGCCCAGCGACTGCGCAACGTCCCGATCTGGATGTTCCATGGCGCCCAGGATGACGTGGTGCCGCCGGGGGACGACCGGAAACTGCACGCCGCCTTCCAGCAGGCCGGCGCGAGGGACGTGCGTTACACCGAGTACCCCGAGGGCAACCACAACGCCTGGGACGCCACGTATGCGGACGACGCGATGTGGGCGTGGATGTTCGCGCAGAAGCGATGATCGGCTGATGGGACAGCGGTAGGTACCCACCGTTGGTGGGTACGAGCAAGTGCACGCATCGACCAACGGTCGATGCCTACCGTGTTGAACGGGCGCTTACCCCAACAACGTTTCCAGCACCGCCATGCGCACGGCAACGCCGTTGGCGACCTGGCGCAGCACCCACGACTGCGGGCCGTCGGCCACCTCGTCGGTGACTTCCACGCCGCGGTTGATCGGGCCCGGGTGCAGCACGGCGGCATCGGTGCCGGCACGCTTCAGGCGGGTGGCATCCAGGCCGTACTGTGCGTGGTACTGCTCCAGCGAGGGCACCAGTCCTTCTTCCATGCGCTCGCGCTGCAGACGCAGCATCATCAGCGCATCGGCGCCTTCCAGCATGGCGTCGAAATCATCGCCGACGATGCAGCCCTTGAGGGTGTCATCGTCCGGCAGCAGCGACTGCGGGCCGCACACGCGGATCTCGCCGACGCCCAGCGTGCGCAGGGCATGCAGGTCGGTGCGGGCCACGCGCGAGTGCTTCACGTCGCCGACGATGATGACCTTCATCTTCGAGAAATCGCTGCCCTTGGCCTGGCGCAGGGTCAGCATGTCCAGCAGGCCCTGGGTCGGGTGCGAGCTGCGGCCGTCACCGGCGTTGACCAGGGCCGTGCCCTCGCCCGCCGCCGCGGCCAGCGCCGCCACCGCGCCATCATCGGGATGACGCACCACGAAGCCGCGCACCCCCATCGCTTCCAGGTTCTTCAGCGTGTCGCAGGCGGTCTCGCCCTTGCGGGTGGAGGACGTGGACGCATCGAAGTTCAGCACGTCCGCGCCCAGCCGCTGCGCGGCCAGCTGGAACGAGCTGCGCGTGCGCGTGGACGGTTCGAAGAACAGCGTGCAGACCGCCGAGCCGCCGAGTACGTGACGCTTGTTGCCGACCCGGCCAACGGCCGCATCGCGGATCTGGCCGGCGCGGTCGAGCAGCTGCAGCAGGGTTTCGCGGGGCAGACCTTCCAGGGTCAGCAGGTGGCGCAGGCGTCCATCGGAATCGAGTTGCGAGGCGGTCATGGGCAGGGTCTGAGGGTCAGGAAACGGGGGTGGCGTCATCCGGGGAGGAGAGCCAGCGTTCGATGATCACCGCCGCTGCCACCGCATCGAGTGCAGCGGCATCGCGGCGGCGTTTGCGGCCTTCGGCACGCTCGACCGCGAACCGGCGTGCGGCCTCGACCGAGCTGGAGCGCTCGTCGACCAGCACCACCGGCAGTTTGAAGCGTTCCCGCAGCTGGCGGGCAAAGCCCTGCGCACGCTTGCGGTTGGGCTGGTCCTGGCCGTCCAGGGTCAGCGGGTCGCCGACCACCAGCCCGTCCGGGCGCCACTCTTTGATCAGGCGCTCGACCGCGGTCCAGTCCGGGCCGTTGCCGTGGACATCGACGACCGCGATCGCGCGCGCATGGGTGCCGAACGAGCTGCCGATGGCCACGCCGATGCGGCGCGAGCCGACATCGAAACCGAGCACGGTGCCGTCGCGGCGGATGGAAGGCGGCGTGGCCGCAGCGGGCGCTGGCGCGGCCGGCTCAGACATGGCCGCTGTAATCGGTCAGGCGGAACAGGTCCACGCCGATACGCGCGGCCGCGCCCTGCCAGCGCTCGTCGAACGGGGTGCTGAACAGCAGCTCGGCATCAGCCGGCACGGCCAGCCAGCTGTTCTCGGCCAGTTCGGTTTCCAGTTGGCCTTCGCTCCAGCCGGCACAGCCCAGGGTGACCAGCGCATTGCGCGGGCCTTCGCCACGGGCCATCGCTTCGAGGATGTCGCGCGAGGTGGTGAGGAACACGCCTTCGCCCACGGCCAGGCTGGAATCCCAGTCGCGTGCATCGTCATGGATCACGAAGCCGCGCTCGGGGTGCACCGGGCCACCGTTGAGCACGACCTGGCTGCGCAGGGTGTCGCTGGTGGTCGTGATCTCCATCTGGGCCAGCACCTCGCCGAGGGTGTACTCGGAGGGCTGGTTGACCAGCACACCCATCGCGCCGTTCTCGTCGTGCTGGCAGATCAGCGCCACGGTACGGGCAAAGGTGGGGTCGGTCAGCGACGGCAGCGCGACCAGCAGATGGTGGGCAAGCGAAGTGGACAGTTCAGACATGGCCCCATTCTAGCCGCTGGCCGTGATGTGCGCTTTCGCGCTGACATAATGCAGCCCTGCGTGCGCGCCCCGGCCCGTGCGCCTGATCCGCCATCGCAAGGAGCTGCACGTGTCCGGTTACTGCCTCATCGCCCCCGGCCATCCGGTCCACGGCCACTACCATGACCACGAGTACGGCTTCCCGCAGCGCGAGGAGCGCGAACTGTTCGAGCGCCTGATCCTGGAGATCAACCAGGCCGGCCTGAGCTGGGAAACCATCCTGAAGAAGCGTGAGGGCTTCCGCGCCGCCTACGACGGTTTCGACGTGGACACGGTGGCTGCCTATGGCGAGCGCGACATCGAGCGCCTGCTCAACGATGCGAGGATCATCCGCAACCGGCTCAAGGTGCACGCGGCGGTCCACAACGCCCAGGTGATCCAGCAGCTGCGGGCCAGCCACGGCAGTTTCGCCCGCTGGCTGGATGCCCACCATCCGCTGGACAAGGCGGCCTGGGTGAAGCTGTTCAAGAAGACCTTCCGTTTCACCGGCGGGGAGATCACCGGCGAGTTCCTGATGAGCCTGGGCTACCTGCCCGGCGCGCACCGCCCGGACTGCCCGGTGTTCAAGCGTATCGACGCCCTCAAGCCTGCCTGGCGCCGGACGTGACGCACCCCGTCGTGCGGGCTGCGCTGCTCGCTGCCCTGAGCCTGCCCCCGCTGGCGGACGCCAGCGATCTGGAGGGCGTGCTGGAGCGCCTGCGCGCGGAGATCGCCGCAGTGCCGGCCGACGACCCGGCCCCGATCGATACCGTGCTGGCCCGCTACCGCGACGAGACCGGCATCGACCTGCAGATCCCGGTGGCCGGCGACAGTGATGCGCCGTTGCCCGCGCTGGTGCGCCCAGCCAACGTCACCCCGGCGGACTGGGACGCGGTGACCCGCTACCTGCGCCAGACCGATGCCCAGCACACCGTGCCGGTGGAGATGGGCGAGCTGTCGCTTTCCCTGCTCGATCTGGATGGCGACGGCCAGCGTGACCTGGTGCAGAGCGCCTACAGCGGCGGCACCGGCCTGTACACGCAGGTGGACATGCTGCGGCGGGATCCGCAGCACGGCTTCGTGGTGCCGACCTCTTTGGATCCGCAACGTCCCTGGGCGCAGGGCCAGTACGGCCTCAGCGGGCGTGGCAGCGATCAGGGCCTGTACTGGCTGCGCATCGACGGGGTCAGCTACATCGCCTATCGCGATGGCGACTACTACGGCGATACCCTGCTGCTCAACCGGCCGTTGTCCGCCGACCCACGCGAGCGCAGCCCCACGGTGCAGTTGAAGGTGCGCTATGGCCGCGAGCATCGGCTGGCCGATCCAGTGATACATGTCGACGGCGAACCGCTGGACGCGAACGCCACCGCAATCGCGGCCGACCGGCGCCTGCTCAAGCACATCGACCGCCTGCTGGCCACGCTGACCGTCGATGGCGACGGCGTCGCGCACTTCGGCGACGAGCAGGGGCGTTGCCCGGTGCCACCCGGCACCGATCCGGGCGAGGCCGACATCTGGCCGTGGCGCGGCGCCGGCAGCTACACCTTCGATACCGCCGCCGACACCGTGATCCGCTCGGGGAAGCAGTGCTACAGCGCCACGCTCATCGCCCTGCGCAGCAGCTACGCCGGCGACCATGCCCTGTGCTGCCAGCTGTGGCTGTACCGCGGCCCGGGTGAACAAGTGGCCACATTGGACCTGCGCAGCCGCCGCTGGGTCTCCGGCGTGACCGTCGTGCCGGTGCCACCGCTGGGTGAGTAACAGGCGTCAGACGCCCATGTAGCGGCCCGGGCGGTGGTTGAACATCAGCACCAGGCTGAGCACCACCGCACCGATCGCTGAGTACATCACCTTGGATGGGGACAGCACCGAGAACGCCACGCACATCAGCAGCGTGTCGAACGACATCTGCACCTTGCCGGCGCTCCAGCCGCGGGTGCGCTGCAGGTACACCGCCAGGATGCCGATGCCGCCCAGGCTGGCGCGGTGGCGGATGTAGAACAGGATGCCCAGGCCGGCCAGCGCCCCGCCAACGATGGCCGAGTACAGCGAGCTCATATGGGCGAAATCGGCCCAGCGCGGCAGCAGGTCGGTCAGCACGCCGCACGCAGTGACCGCCGCGAAGGTCTTCAGGGTGAATTCCCAGCCCATGCGGCGCACGGCCACCCAGTAAAACGGCAGGTTGACCAGGACGAACACCAGGCCGAAGTTCCAGCCGAAGGTGTAGTGGGCCAGGAAGGCCAGCCCGGCCATGCCGCCGATCATCAGCCCACCCTTGGCGAAGATCGCCAGGCCGAGCGAGGCGACCAGGGTCGCCAGGACCATGCCCTGCACGTCCTCGGCCACCGAATGGCGCAGCGCCTTCTCGTCGGCCACGGTGCCGGCACTGTCCGGTGGCGGGGTCAGCGGGCCTGCGGTGACCAGGTGGCCGTCAGCGTCGTCGCACGGCGCCGGGCCATGGGAATCAAGGGACATGAAGGTGGGGGGTGTGACGTGGGGAGCGGTATTAGACACGATCGGCGTGACAGATGCTGGGGAGATCGATTCAGGCCCCCCGTCTGGTCGCCCGGGACGCCAAACCGACATCTGCTTTTCATCCCGGCTGAACACCCTCTAGACGCAGCATGCACAGGTACCCCGCTGTGCCCCTCCCTCCCTCAGGAGTTCCGAGCCATGCCCTACGTCACCACCGCCGACAAGACCGAGATCTTCTACAAAGACTGGGGCAAGGGTCAGCCCCTCGTGTTCCATCACGGCTGGCCGCTCAGCGCCGACGACTGGGACACCCAGCTGCAGTTCTTCCTGCTGCAGGGCTACCGCGTGATCGCGCACGACCGCCGCGGCCATGGCCGCTCCTCGCAGACCAGCGGCGGGCATGAGATGGACACCTACGCCGCCGACGTCAATGCACTGGCAGATCACCTGGACCTGCGCGATGCGATCCACATCGGCCATTCCACCGGCGGTGGCGAAGTCGCCCATTACGTGGCGCAGGCCAAACCCGGGCGCGTGGCCAAGGCGGTGCTGATCGGCGCGGTGCCGCCGATCATGGTCAAAAGCGAGGCCAACCCGGGCGGCACGCCGAAGGAGGTCTTCGATGGCTTCCGCCAGGCACTGGTCGCGGGCCGTGCGGCGTTCTACCGCGACGTGCCGATCCCCTTCTACGGCTTCAACCGCGAGGGCACGCCCCCGCAGCAGGGCATCGTGGACAACTGGTGGCGGCAAGGCATGATGGGCGCGATCAACGCGCACTACGACTGCATCAAGGCCTTCTCGGAAACCGACTTCACCGACGACCTGAAAAAGATCGACGTACCGGTGCTCGTGATGCATGGCGATGATGATCAGATCGTGCCGATCGCCGATTCGGCGGAGCTGGCGATCAAGCTCCTCAAGCACGGGACGTTGAAGGTCTACAAAGGCTTTCCGCATGGCATGTGTACGACGCATGCGGACGTGATCAACGCGGATCTGCTGGCGTTCATTCGCGGGTGAATCAAACCGGTAGCGCACGACCGTTGGTCGTGCGCACCACCGCCCCGCTCAGCGCGCGACCAGCTTCTGCCGCTCGGCGTTGTAGCGATCGCCGACGATGGCGACGCTGTCCAGCGCCGCACCGATCTGCTGCAGCTCTGCATCACTCAACACCACGGCCACCGCGCCCAGATTTTCCTTCAGGCGGTGCAGCTTGCTCGTACCGGGAATCGGCACGATCCACGGCTTGCGCGCCAGCAGCCAGGCCAAGGCGATCTGGGCCGTTGTTGCCCCCTTGTCGGCGGCAATCGCGCTGATGCGATCCACCAACGCCTGATTGGCCTGGCGGGCTTCGGCTGCAAACCGCGGCACGCTGTTGCGGAAGTCATCGGCAGCGAACTGCGTATCCACGTTGATCGCACCGGTCAGGAAGCCCTTGCCGAGCGGGCTGAACGGCACGAAGCCGACACCCAGTTCTTCCAGCACCGGCAGTACCGCCTGCTCCGGCTCGCGCCACCACAGCGAGTACTCGCTCTGCAGCGCCGCCACCGGCTGCACGGCATGCGCGCGGCGGATGATGTCGACACCGGCTTCGGACAACCCGAAATGCTTCACCTTGCCATCGGCGATCAGGTCCTTGACCGTACCGGCCACGTCCTCGATCGGCACGTTCGGGTCGACACGGTGCTGGTAGAACAGATCGATGCGGTCGGTCTTCAGGCGCGCCAGGCTGGCCTCGGCCACCGCACGGATGCGCTCGGGGCGGCTATCGAGGCCCGCATCGGCATGGCCGTCCTTGAAACCGAACTTGGTGGCGATCACCAGCTGGTCGCGGACCGGTGCCAAGGCCTCGCCGAGCAGTTCCTCGTTGAAGAAGGGTCCGTAGGCTTCGGCCGTATCGAAGAAGGTCACGCCCTGCTCGACGGCGGCGCGCAGCAGGGCGATCGCCTCGGTGCGGTCGGTGGCCGGGCCATAGCCGTAGCTCAACCCCATGCAGCCCAACCCGAGGGCGGAAACCCGCAGGCCGCTGCGGCCCAGTTCACGTGTCTGCATGGTGGTCCTCCTGCCGGTAAGCCGGCCTCATGGGGGATAGCCACGATAGCCCTGTCGGCAGGGGGAATTGGATAGCGCCGGGTGCTGTCGGTGATGAGCGTGGCTAATCAATGCGGTGTCCCAACGCCGTTCGTACGGCCGTGGAGATCACGCCAACAAGCGTGGCACCACCCAGGCCATGCCGCCGATGACGATCACCAGTAGCAGACCCAGCTCCAGATACTGATACGCCAGCACGAAGGCCACCGCACCGCCGTTTCGCTGACGTGACTGCAGCACCAACCGGGGTGCCAGGATCGCCACATAGCCCAGGAAGACAAACAGCATCGCGACCGTGCCCATCAGCTTACCGAACAGTGCACCGAACATTGTCGACGCAGCGACGGCGAGCAACACCGCGCAGGCGCGGCCCAGCAAGCCATAGCCAACGAAGGTGTCGCCGTTTCCTGTGCCACCGAAATCCTTCCTTGACTTACGTACAAGCCAGCGCAATGCGCTGCTGAAATGAAGCGGGCCGCAAGGTTTTTGCGGCCCGCGGACGTTCTGCGGAACTCCGTTGCTCAGCGGACTTCCGAAATCTCCACCCCGTCCAGCCCCTGCGACAGCGTGCGCGCATCGCCGCCCTGCGAGAGCTTGATGCGCAGGCGCACTTCGTTCTGCGAATCCGCGTAACGCAGCGCATCTTCGTAGCTGATCTCGCCGGCCTGGTACAACTCGAACAGGCTCTGATCGAAGGTCCGCATGCCCAACTGCACCGAGTCCTTCATGACTTCCTTGAGCTTGTGGATTTCGCCGTCGCGGATGTAATCCTGCACCAGCGGCGTGCCCAGCATGATCTCCATCGCGACCTTGCGCGACTTGCCATCCGGCGAGGGAATCAGCTGCTGCGCGACCACGCCCTTGAGGTTCAGCGACAGATCCATCAGCAGCTGGTTGCGGCGGTCTTCGGGGAAGAAGTTGATGATGCGGTCCATCGCCTGGTTGGCATTGTTGGCGTGCAGCGTGCACAGCACCAGGTGACCGGTTTCGGCGAAGGCGATGGCGTGGTCCATGCCCTCGCGGGTGCGCACCTCGCCGATCATGATCACATCCGGCGCCTGGCGCAGGGTGTTCTTCAGCGCCGCTTCCCAGCTGTCGGTATCGATACCCACTTCGCGCTGGGTGATGATGCAGCCCTCGTGCTTGTGCACGAACTCGATCGGGTCTTCGATGGTGATGATATGGCCGGTCGAATTGTGGTTGCGGTAGCCGATCATCGCCGCCAGCGAGGTGGACTTGCCGGTACCGGTCGCGCCCACGAACAGGATGATGCCGCGCTTGGTCATCGCCAGCGTCTTGATGATCGGCGGCAGGCTCAGCTCTTCCACGGTGGGAATGCGCGTCTCGATCCGGCGCAGCACCATGCCGACCTGGTTGCGCTGGTAGAAGCAGCTCACGCGGAAGCGTCCGACACCGGACAGGCCGATGGCGAAATTGCACTCGTGGGTCTTCTCGAACTCTTCGCGCTGCGCCGGCGTCATCACGTTCAACACCAGATCGCGGCTCTGCTGCGGCGTCAGCGGCGTCTGGGTGATCGGTGAAATCTTGCCGTTGACCTTGATCGCCGGCGGCATGCCCGCGGTGATGAACAGGTCCGACGCCTTCTGGTGTGCCATCAGCTTGAGGAACGAGGTGAAGTCGATGGTGGTGGTGCTCATCGCGGTGTACTCCGAAGGTTTTCAGGAGCCGGCCAGCGGCCGGCACTACCACTATTCGAAAATCCGCTTGTCCTTGGCGTACTCGCGCGCCTGGTTGCGGGTGATCAGGCTGCGCTTGACCAGGTCCTGCAGATGCTGGTCCAGGGTCATCATGCCCAGCTGCTGGCCGGTCTGGATCGCCGAGTACATCTGCGCGACCTTGTCCTCGCGGATCAGGTTGCGGATGGCCGGGGTGCCGACCATGATTTCCCAGGCGGCCGTACGCCCACCACCCACCTTCTTCAGCAGCGCCTGCGAGATCACCGCGCGCAGCGACTCGGACAGCATCGAGCGCACCATCGGCTTTTCGCCGGCGGGGAACACGTCGATGATGCGGTCGATGGTCTTGGCGGCCGAGCTGGTGTGCAGCGTGCCGAACACCAGGTGGCCGGTTTCCGCAGCAGTCAGCGCCAGACGGATCGTTTCCAGATCGCGCAGTTCGCCGACCAGGATGATATCCGGATCCTCACGCAGGGCCGAGCGCAGCGCTTCGTTGAAGCCGTGCGTGTCGCGGTGTACTTCGCGCTGGTTGATCAGGCACTTCTGCGAGGTGTGCACGAATTCGATCGGGTCCTCGACGGTGAGGATGTGGCCGTATTCGTTTTTGTTGATGTGATCGATCATCGCCGCCAGCGTGGTCGACTTGCCCGAACCGGTCGGGCCAGTGACCAGGATCAGGCCCTGCGGCTGATCGATCAACTCACGGAAGATCGGCGGGCAGGCGAGGTCTTCCAGCGTGAGCACTTCCGAGGGAATGGTACGGAACACCGCACCCGCGCCACGGTTCTGGTTGAAGGCGTTGACTCGGAAGCGCGCCAGCGAGGGAATCTCGAACGAGAAATCGACCTCGAGGAATTCCTCATAATCGCGGCGCTGCTTGTCCGACATGATGTCGTACACCAGCGCGTGGACCTGCTTGTGGTCCAAGGCCGGAATATTGATGCGACGGACATCGCCGTCGACGCGGATCATCGGCGGCAAGCCGGCCGATAGATGAAGATCCGACGCTTTGTTCTTTACAGAAAACGCCAACAGCTCGGCGATATCCATGCGCTGCTACTCCCCATGACTGCTGCGACTGGAAGGTTCTTTCCCCGGGCGGCAGTATAGAGCGAGATGTGCACAATACGCTCCAGCCCCTGATCCACCGGACCCGCCGTGACCACCCACCCCCTGCCCGCCATCCTGACGAACCTGCACAACGCGGCGGCCGCCGCCGGACGGCCAGATCCGGTCCTGCTGGCGGTCTCCAAGACCCAGCCTGCCGACGCCGTGCAGGCCTTGGCCGCGCAGGGCCAGCGGGCTTTCGGGGAGAACTACGTGCAGGAGGCGGTGGCCAAGATCGAGGCACTGGCACCGCTGGGCCTGGAGTGGCACCTGATCGGCCATCTGCAGTCCAACAAGGCCGAGCTGGCCGCCCGCCATTTCGACTGGGTGCAGAGCGTGGACCGGCCCAAGCTCGTCACCGCACTGGCCGCGCACCGCCCGCCCGGCCAGCCGCCGCTGAACGTGCTGATCCAGGTCAACATCGATGACGAGGACAGCAAGCACGGTTGCGCGCCGGAGGACATCGACGCGCTCGCGGCCGCCATCGCTGCGGCGCCGCAGCTGCGCCTGCGCGGGCTAATGGCGATCCCGGCGCCCTGGCCGGACGCCGCGTGTCGCCAGGCCGCCTTCACCCGCATGGCCGCGCTGTTCGCCGCGCTGGCCGCAGCGCATCCGCAGGCGGATACGCTGTCGATGGGCATGAGCAGCGATTACCCTGAGGCCATCGCCCATGGCGCCACCATGGTCCGCATCGGCACCGCACTGTTTGGCGCACGCCCGCGACCGGTCTGAGCGCCCCGCCCGTTCCAAGGAGAGTTCATGAGCACGTCCCCCATCACCTTCATCGGCGGCGGCAACATGGCCCGCAGCCTGATCGCCGGCCTGGTCCGGCAGGGCGTGGCCCCGGCCAGCCTCCATGTCGCCGAGCCGGTCACTGAACTGCGTGAGCAGTTGACGGCTGAGTTCGGCGTCAAGACCTACGCCAGCGCGACCGAAGCCGCCGCGCAGGGCACGGTCTGGGTGCTGGCGGTAAAGCCGCAGGTGCTGCGCGATGTCTGCGCCTCGCTGACCGATATCGCCCAAGGCAAACAGCCGCTGGTGGTCTCCATCGCGGCCGGCATCACCAGCGGCCAGCTGGACCGCTGGCTGGGCGGTGGCCAGGCCGTGGTCCGTGCGATGCCCAATACGCCGGCTCTGCTCGGCGCCGGTGTGACCGGGCTGTTCGCCACCGCCGGGGTGGGCGCCGCGCAGCGCGCGCAGGCCGATACCGTGCTGGCCAGTGCCGGGCGCACCGTGTGGATCGAGGACGAAGCGCGCATGGATGCCGTCACCGCGGTCTCCGGCAGTGGCCCGGCCTATGTGTTCCTGTTGGCCGAAGCGATGGAAGCGGCCGGCATTGCGCAGGGCCTGCCTGCCGAGGCCGCCCGCACGCTGGTGGTGCAAACGCTGCTCGGTGCCTCGCGGATGCTCGATGAATCCGGCGAAGCCCCGGCCGAACTGCGTCGCCGCGTGACCTCGCCGAACGGCACCACCCAGGCGGCGATCGAGAGCTTCCAGGCTGACGGTTTCGAGGCCATCGTGTCACGCGCGATCGACGCGGCGACCACGCGTGGGCAGGCATTGTCGGCAGCGAATGATTGACGGCCAGACGCAGCCACGCACGGCGTGGCGCTACCCCTACGTTTACGGGAGACATGCATATGAAGATCCTGCTTGTCGGTGCCAGCGGCACCTTGGGCCAGGCCGTCGCCAGCACGCTCGGTGTACACCATGAACTCATCCGTGCGGGCCGCCACGGTGGCGATGTGCAGGTTGATCTGACCGACGATGCCAGCGTGGACGCGCTGTTCGCCAAGGTGGGCAAGGTCGATGCTGTGATCGCTACCACCGGGCAGGTGCACTTCGGTCCACTGGCCCAGATGCGGCCGGCCGACTTCAACCTCGGCCTGCAGGACAAACTGCTCGGCCAGGTGCGGTTGAGCCTGGCCGCGCAGCATCACGTGAACATCGGCGGCTCGATCACGTTGACCAGCGGCATCATCAGCGCCCAGCCGATCCGCGATGGCGCCAACGCCATGGCATCCAATGCCGCACTGGAAGGCTTCGTGCGCGCCGCGGCCTGCGAGCTGCTGCCGCGCGGGCTGCGCATCAATGCCGTCAGCCCGAACGTGCTGGCCGAATCGATGGACGATTACGGTGCCTACTTCCCGGGCTTCGAAGCGGTGACGGCGCAGCGCGCGTCGCTGGCCTACCAGCGCAGCGTGGAAGGCATACAGAGCGGACAGATCTTTACCGTCTGGTGAGGGCGAGCCGGCCAGCGGCCGGCACTACTCCCAGCGGCGGGGGCCGTCGCCTTGGTCGCCCAGCGCATCGCCGGGGTTGGTCAGGCGGCAGCGCTTCAACGACAGGCACCCGCAGCCGATGCAGTCGGTGAGCTGGTCGCGCAGCAGCAGCAACTGCTCGATGCGCTGGTCCAGCTCGCTGCGCCACAGCGCCGACATCTTCGCCCACTCGGCCTTGGTCGGCGTCTTGTTTTCCGGCAACGCGGCAAACGCGGACGCGACTGCTTCCAGCGGCATCCCCACCCGCTGGGCGACTCGGATCACGGCCAGCCTTCGCAGCACATCGCGCGCGAAACGGCGCTGGTTGCCAGCAGTACGCAGGCTGCGGATCAGGCCCTTGCGCTCGTAGAAGTGCAACGCCGATACCGCCACACCGCTCCGCTTGGCCACGTCGCCTACACTCAGTTCCTGCGCGATCACTGCTTGACCTCAACCTTGGTTCAGGTGGCATCCTGCCCGCCGCTGCGCTGCACTGCAAGCCCGGCCTCCCCTTTGATGTCTGGAACCCGCATGTCCGTTGATGCTGCTCCGCCGCCCGCCGCCGTTCCGGTGGTCGATGCCCCGATCCCCTCGATCCTGTCGCCCCCTTATCGCGCCACCACGATCGGCATGGTCGCGCTGGTCTCACTGCATGCCTTCGAGGCGCTGGCCGTGGCCGCAGCGATGCCGACCGTCGCCCATGACCTGGACGGACTGCGCCTGTATGCCCTGGCATTCGGCGGCACCCTGGCCACCAGCGTGATCGGGATGACGCTGTCCGGGCGCTGGAGTGATCAGCGTGGCCCGGCGCGGCCGCTGTGGCTGGGTCTGGCCTGCTTCCTGGCCGGCCTGCTGGTGGCAGGCTTCGCCCAGCACATGCCGGTGCTGGTGCTCGGCCGGTTGATGCAGGGCCTGGGTGCGGGCGCGATCTCGGTGGCGCTGTATGTGCTGGTCGGCCGATCCTTCCCCAAGCCCATGCGGCCGCGCGTGTTCGCCGCGTTCTCCGCGGGGTGGGTGGTGCCCTCGTTGATCGGCCCCAGCATCAGCGGCCTGATCCTGCAGCACCTGGGCTGGCGCTGGGTGTTCCTGATCGTGCCGCTGCTGGCGATCCCGGCGGCGTTGCTGCTGCGTCCCGCCCTGCGCCAGGTCGGCGTCGCGCCTGCAGGCAGCACCGGCCGCAACGTGGTGCCCTGGGCCGTAGGTGCGTCCCTGGGCGCGCTGGCGCTCTACATCGGCGGCCAGCAGCAGGGATGGCAGGCGGTGGCCTGGCTGGCGCCCGCACTCGCGCTGCTCGCGCTGTGCAGCTGGACGCTGCTGCCGACCGGCACGTTGACGCTGCGCCGCGGCCTGCCCAGCGTGATCGCGCTGCGCGGCATCGCCGCATCGGCGTTCTTCGGGTGCGAAGCGTTCCTGCCCCTGCTGCTGCAGCGCGAGCGTGGTTTGACGCCGGTATGGGCCGGTGTGGCATTGAGCCTGGGCGCGCTGGGCTGGTTCTCCGGCTCGTGGCTGCAGGGCCACCAGCAGCGTGGCTGGTCCCGCCGCCAGTTGCTGCTGTCTGGCGCGCTGCTGATGTGCGCGGGGATCCTGGCCACCTCGCTGGCGATCCAGCCGGGCATCCCGTTGTGGTCGGCGATGGTGGGCTGGGTGCTGACCGGGCTGGGCATGGGGTTGATCTATCCCAGCCTCTCGGTGCTGACACTGTCGCTGTCCGCGCCTGAGCACCAGGGTGCCAACACTTCGGCTCTGCAACTCAGCGAGGCGCTGGGCGTGGCGACCACCCTGGCGATCTCCGGTTCCTTGTTCGCGCTGTTCCTGGACGGCCGCGAGGTGCTGGGCTACCTGCTGACCTTCGCGATCATGCTGGTGCTGGCGCTGTTGAGCGTCGTCGTCGCACGGCGCATCTGACCCTCAGCGGGACACGCCCCTTACGGGTGCGTGTCGCCGACTTCTTTCAGATCCTCTCGCAGGATGCGGCGGATCTCCAGCACGGCCTGCGGGGTTTCCTGCACGCTGTGCCCGGAGATGATCACCTTCTCCGATACCGCGCCATCCAGATGCGCGCTCCAGTACGGCACCAGGCCATCATCGGACTGCAGCAGCGGCACCTCCGGTTTGCGCTGGGCGATGATCGAGTGGTACTTCAGCCCCGGCGTGATCGGCAGCGCGCCGGCCGCTTTCACGAACGGATCGCTGGCCTTGAGGTTGTCGATGCTGTTGGGGATCTGCAGCTTGGTCGTGCTGTTGGCCGATTCGGATTCCTGCAGGGTCACGAACACATCCTCGAACTTGCCCAGCAGGGTGATCGGCAGCCGCACCAGCCGGCCGATCAGGCGTCCTACCCGATTGCCCGCGATATCCGTGCCCTTGTGCGGGGCGGCGATGAAGATCGCCCGCTCCACGTTCGGTTCGGCGGTGAAATGCAGCAGCGGCCCCAGCTTGGTTTCCACCCGCTTCAGGCGCTCGCCCTTGAGGTCGTAGTTGGCCAGCAGATCGTTCCACAGCACATCACCGGAGGAGGTCACCAGCAGGCGCGCGAGCACACCGCCCATGCTGTGGCCGATGAACACCATGTCCTTGGAAGCCGGCGTGCTGCCGGTCGGGTCGAAGTGTTTGAGCGTGTTGTTGAAGGCCTGGTTGATCTCATAGCGGTTGAGCGCGATCGGGGCGTTGGTCGGGTAATACACCTGCCAGACCTGGAAATGCCGGCGCAGTTCGGGATCGCCCATGATCTCGTTGGCCACGTTCACCCACGCTTCCGGGCTGCTGCCCAGGCCGTGCAGCATGAAGATGATGCGGCGGTTGGGATCCCATGGCTGCATCAGGTACATGTGCGGCGCGCCGATGCCTTCGCTCAGGCCGAACAGCGTGCGCAGCGACTGGGTGGCAAAGCCGGACTGCGCCAGCCACATGCCGTAGGCCGCGGTGAAGTTGCCGGCCAGCGGCACCTTCTCACCGTGCAGGTCCACGCTCTCGGTGGACTCGGGCGAGTACACATCGAACAACACCTGGGTGGTATCCAGCACCTGCTGCAGGGTGTCGCCCTTGAAGCGCAGCAGCGCGGTGGCATTGATCGCCGACATTTCGCTGTACTGCGGAATCTCGACCTTCTCGCCATCGGCGGGGGCCACCAGCTTGGGCGGGTCCATGATCACCACCAGCTCGGCACCGAAACCATCACGGCGATAGGTGCTGCGCAGGCCGGCGAAGCTCAGCGCCGAGGCGGACACCATCCGGGTCGGGATCGTCTGCATCCGCAGCTCGTCGAAATCGGAGGTCAGCGTCCAGCGCTCACCCGCCACGGCCGCGTTGTAATCCTCGCCTTCCAGCGCGCTCTCGCGGCTGCGTTTGAACACCACCGAGGCGGTCTGTTCGGCGGCGTAGTTGTAGTAATCGCGGACCTGGGTCTGGCGATCTTCGAAAGCGCGGTCGGAGGGGGTGCGGCCGCTGAAGAACAGGTACGCATAGGCATAGCGTGCCGCTTCCAGCCAGGCGTCGAGCGCCGCATCGGACATCGGTGTCTTTTCGCGGTCCTTGGGCTTGGGGGTCAGCGCCAGCGCCGTCTTCACCCACAGCTCGGACTGCGCGGACAGGCGCTGCTCTTCGGGCAGCACGTCGGTGTGTCCCAGCGTCTTCTGGCAGGCGGCCACGTCCTTCTCGCACTGCGCCACGTCCATCCCGATCACGCTGAGCGTCTCCTGCGAGGCAGCACTGAGCTTGCCCGAGGTCAGCACGTCACCGCGCTTGTTGGCGAGGTAGTCGGTCGGCGCCACCTGCTTCATGGTGACCATCGCACAGCCGCTGGAGAGCAGCAGCGAGAGCACCACGGCCAGCATCGGCAACATGCGGTGCGGGAACAACTTCAATGCAGACATCATGGAACGCTTCCCTGCTCTGCCCCCGGGACGCCCCGGCGGATCACCTGTGAGAAATCATCGGTCTCGCTGCTGGCGCGTGCACGATCGGTAATCCGCCCGCGCGCTTTCAAGGTCTCGAACGGTACGCCCGGCGTGAGCACCCCCAGATCCCGCGCGTATTCGGCGAAATAGCCCGAGGCCAGCAGCCGGTAATCCATCGGCAGGCCCGGCGCGATCTGCTTGGCCAGTTCGTACACGATGGTGGTGCAGTTGCTGGTCAGCGTGTTGTAGAACGCCGGCGCGGCATCGAGCTTGCGGGCCTCGCCCAGGTAGGACAGGAACAAGCCCTTGAGCTGCTCATGGGTCATGCCGTGCAGGCGGTACAGATACACGTCTTCGCCCCGCGCGTTGGTACGCGTGCGCACGATGTCGGATTCCTCCGAGGCAACCAGGGTCATTTCGAACTTGCGGAAGAATCCGCCGAGCGCCGAGAACGACTCGCCGCGCTCCTTGCGGATCTCCAGCGAGAACACCAGGTAGCGGCCATCGTCGAAGCCGAAGGAGATCAGCGTGTGCGCGATCGCCGGGCCCATCCAGTAGGACATGATCAGATCGGCGGAGCGCAGCTGGTCCAGGTTGTATTCGCGCCGTATCCAGCGCGCGTCGTAGTCGGTCTCGGTGCGCCAGGTAAAGTCGCGGACGTTGTCCAGGACCACCCGGGATCCATCGACCTCGACTACCTTCAGCCGCTGCGCGACATCATCGGCCCAGACACGGTCCTGCCGCGGGGTCAGCAACAGCCACCAGATGCCCGAGAGCACCAGCGCCACGCCATACAGCACGCCCGGCCAGCGCCCGGCGCGCGCACGCGCCACGCCCACCGCACCGGTGACGGCGAACACCACCCACAGGGCAACCAGCAGATACCGCAACCAGCCCGGACCCGGCAGCTGATAGGCCAGCAAACCGGTGATCCACAGCGCCGCCAGCAGCATCAGCAGCGCCAGCCCCCATCGTCCTGCCTTTTTCACGCATCGATCCGTCGTCTATCCGGGGCGCTAGTTAGCCATAACCCCCGTGTGCGCCGCATGTCGAGCCTGTTCAGCTTCGGGCGGCGTTCACCCGCCGGCAGGTGCCGGCTCTGGCCCTGCCCGGGCGACCGGCCGCATACTTCCAGCCCTCTGAGCGGCTACAGGACGCGCCATCCATGCAGGGTCTGACCACGGTCGGGGGTGTCCCCATCCAGCGGCATCATTTACTCCGGTGTCACTGCGGCGCCGTCGTCCTGCGCCTGCACCTGCCAGACGGCGTGGTCTCGCCCCGGCGCTGCGACTGCTCGATGTGCCGGCGGCGGGGCGCGATCGTCGCCTCTGTGAAGCTGGCCGATCTGGAGGTCGTACAGGGGGACGACGAGCTGCGCCTGTATCAGTTCAACACGCAGGTAGCGCGACATCACTTCTGCGGCGTGTGTGGCATTTATACCCACCACCAGCGCCGATCATCGCCGGACGAATACGGCTACAACGTCGGCTGCCTGGACGGGATCAATCCGTTCGACATCGGTGAAGTACCGGTCAACGACGGGGTCAACCATCCCGCCGATGCCCAGCGCCCTTAGCGACGCCCCGGTCCCACCTTCTGCCACGGGGCCATGCCCTTGCGCCCGTGCAGCAGCGGGCGCTTGAGGGGCAGCCGGCGCGGCATCGGAATGCCCACTCCGGGTGCGGCGGTATCGTCCCGGCGCAGGGATTCGGCACGCTCGCCGACCAGCAGGGCCGCCACTTCTTCCAGTCCGTTGCGCATCGCGCGTGCGGCCGTCTGCAGGGGATTCATGGCAGGTCTCCAAGTGCGGTGGGGACGATCTACGCTAATGGCCGACGGGCATCGAAACCGTGAACGGAATGGGTCAACGAGATGAAAACGTCCTTCTCACCTCTTGCCAAAGATGTGAGACGCATTTGCGTTTGCGGACCCCCGTCTCGATAATCCCGGCCCATACCGCGTGCCTCCAGCCATCGCCAGAGAGCTTTCATGCAACGTGCCACCATCAAGGCCTGGTTTGTCATCCACAAGTGGACGAGCCTCGTCTGTACCTTGTTCCTGCTGCTGTTGTGCCTGACCGGCCTGCCGCTGGTGTTCGCCGAGGAGATCGCCCACCTCAGCGAGCCAGAGGTCGCCACAACCGCCGCCGACGCCACGCCGCGTGATCTGGACGCGCAGGTAAGCACCGCGCTGGCGCAGTATCCCGGCGATGTGCCGCTGTTCGTCGGTTGGGATCCGGATGCGCCCACCGTGTATGTCAACACCGGCGCCCGCGCGGACACGCCGCCGCCGCAGATGCACACCGCGCTGCTGCATGCGACCACCGGCGAGGTACTGCCGGCCGCGCAGTTCAACGAAGGCGTGATGTATTTCCTGTACCGGCTGCACACCGATCTGTTCCTCGGTCTGCCGGGCATGTTGTTCATGGGCGCGATGGGGCTGTTGTTCGCGGTCGCGATCATCTCCGGGCTGGTGCTGTACGGACCGTTCATGCGCAAGCAGCGCTTCGGCACGCTGCGCACCGGTCGCAACCGTCGGCTGGCCTGGCTGGACCTGCACAACGTACTTGGCATCGTCACCCTCGGCTGGGCACTGGTGGTGGGCATCACCGGCGCCATCAACACCATCGCCAAGCCGCTGGAACAGGCCTGGCAGAGCGAACAGCTCGGCGAGTTCGCCGCCCGCTATGCCGGCCAACCGCGCCCAGCCAGCCTGGCTTCGCTGCAGGCCGCCGTGGACACCGCCCGCGCCGCCGAGCCCGGCATGCGCCCAGCTTTTGTCAGCTTCCCCGGCACCGGCTACAGCGGTGACCATCACTATGGGGTGTTCATGCAGGGCAACACCGCGCTCACCGAACGGCTGTATCGCCCCGTACTGATCGATGCCAAGACCGGCGAGCTCACCGCGCAGCCGCAGTTGCCGACCTATATGAGCGTGCTGCTGCTGAGCCAGCCGCTGCACTTCGGCGACTACGGCAGGCTGCCGCTGAAGATCCTGTGGGTCCTGCTGGATCTGCTCACCATCGTGGTGCTGATCAGCGGCCTGTACCTGTGGGTGAAGCGCGGCAGTACCGAGGCACGCGTCACCGAGATCGAGCGCGCCGCCAAGACCGGCGGTGCCGCATGAACGCGCCGGTGCAACCACCGCGCAGCCCGTTCATCGCCCCGGCGTGGATCGCACTGGCCAGCGTGGTCGGGCTGGTCAGCGCCCTGATCGGCGACGGCGTGTTCGACGTCATCTCGTGGCTGGTGTTCACCGCGCTCATCGCGCTGGTGGTGCGGGCGTGGGTGAAACGCACGCATTGAGGCGGCGCGGACGCATCTGCACAGGATGCCGATGCCCGGATCGATAGCATGCAGCACGAGATACACATCGCGCACAGGTGTTACCCCGATGACCCGATTGCCCGGCCCCCGCTTCCTCAATACCGTCCTGCTTGGCGGCAGCACCGGCGAGAAACTCGATGCTGCCGCGGCCGCCGGGTTCGCGCAGGTTGAGCTGTGGCGCGAAGATGTCGCGTCCTCATCGGCCGCCGACGTCCGCGCCGTGCTTGCGCGCACCGGCCTGCAACTCACCGATGTGCAGGTGCTGCTGGATTTCGATGGCGCCTCCACCACCACGCGTGAGGCCAAGCGCGCAGAGGCGATGTCGTTGCTCGCACTGGCCAACGACGTGGGTGCAGGTGCCGTGCTGGTGCCCGCCTGTACGGCGACGGACTACGCACCCGAGCGCGTCACCGAGGACCTGCGCTGGCTGTGCGAGCGTGCTGCCGAGCAGGGGTTGCGGATCGCTTACGAAGGCATGGCGTGGAGCCGCCTGCATTCCACCCTGCCCTCGGCGTGGCAGCAGATCGAGCAGGTCGGCGCACCGAACCTGGACATCGTGGTCGATGCCTTCCACCTGTTCGCTGCCGGGCGTACCGCCGATGATCTTCGCGACGTTCCGGTGGAGCGCATTGCGCTGGTGCAGCTGTCGGATGTGCGGACCCAGCCGTTGCCTGGGCAGGTCACTGCACAGGCGCGGCATCACCGCTGCCTGCCGGGTGAAGGTATATGGCCGCTGGAGACGCTGATCGACGCGTTGGCGACGATGGGCTATGCCGGCCCGATCGGGCTGGAGGTGTTCAACGATGCCCTGAAGTCGCGTGATCCGCATGCCGTGGCAGCCGAGGCCATGGCGGCGTTGAACGCTGTCCTGACGCGCTGACGCGCCCTGCCCGCTTTACCGCACAGGCAGTCCAGACGCCTCAGTGGCCAGGTCCAGGAAATGCCGCAGCGCGGGCGCGGGCTCACTGGCCGGCGTGCACAGCTGCAACGCGAAGCGCGCCGCCTCGCCGGTGATCGGCCGGTAGACGATTTCGTCAGCGCGAAAGCCGACCATGCTGGCCGGCACGATTGCTACACCGGCTTCCACCGCCACCAGAGACAGCACGGCATGCATCCCGTGCGCCTCCTGTACCACCCGCGGGCTGAACCCGGCCTCCGCACAGAGATGGATCACCTGCGCATGGAAGCCCTGCCCCTCGCGCGCGGGCCACAGTACGAACGGTTCGGCCGCCAGCGCTTCAACCGGAACGGTGACCTGCTGCGCCAGCGAATGGGCGCGGGGCAGTGCAATGGCCAAGCGGTCCTCGTCGAAGTCCTGCAGCCGCATGTCCGCCGCATCATGGATCGGGGGAATCAGCACCGCCACGTCGATGCGACCCTCGCGCAGCAGCGTGAGCTGCCCTGCCGAGGTCGCTTCGATCAGCTCCAGCCGCACCTGCGGATGCTGCGCACGGAAGGCGCGGATCACCTGCGGCAACCGCCCGTAAAGCGCGCTGCCCACATAGCCCAGCCTGACCAGGCCCGTACGCCCGGCGGCGGCATCACGGGTGGCGAGCAACGCGTGGTCGGCCTGCTGCAGGATCAGGCGCGCTTCGGCCAGCAGCGTCTGGCCCGCAACCGTCAGCCCAAGCGTGCGGTTGCCGCGCTGGATCAGCTCCGCCCCGATCTCCTCTTCCAGCTTGCGGATCGCCGCGGTCAGCGGCGGCTGCGACATATGCAGACGCGCGGCCGCACGGTGGAAGTGCAGCTCCTCGGCGACGGCGACGAACTGACGGAGCTGGCGAAGATCGACCATGGGGCGGTGCCGGAACGGGAAAACAGCCGCAAGGGTAGTACGTCGGGGCGTGCGCAGGCGTCAGCGCGGCTCGATGGCAGCCTTGGCGATCTGCAGCCACTGCGCGGCGACCTGCTCCACACTGCCGGCGGACACCGCCTGCAGGTCGCGCGGATAGCGCACGCCCTGGGCCTCGGTCAGCCGCGTGGCATGGAACTGGCCGTTGCTCGCGCGCAGGATCCAGCCACCCTCGGTGCAGGCGCGCGAGGCCAGGAACACCACACCGGGTGCTACCGCCTCCGGATACAGTTCATCCGGCTCGCCGTGCACGCCCCACATGCGGGTCTTGGCCACGGGCGACACCGCATTGACCACGATGCCATGCGCCGCGCCCTCGGCCGCCAGCACGTTGACGATGCCGACCGCGGCCGACTTCGCCGCCGCGTAGGCCGCCAGCCCGTGCTGCACGTACTGCGGATACAGCGCGCGGTCGGAGGTGGTCAGCACGATGCGGCCATGCCCCTGCGCCTGCATCGCCGGCCAGGCCGCCTGGGCCAGCCACAGCGGTGCCTTGGCCGCGACCGCCATCATGTGGTCGAAGCGATCCTCGTCCACGGCCTCGATCTGTTGATACTCGACCCAGCCTGCGTTGTGCAGGATCACGTCCAGGCGGCCATGCTGCTGCAGCAGCTCGGCGACCAGTGTGGCGGCCCCGGTGCGGGTAGCGATGCCCTGATGGCTGGCCTCGACAGAGAGGCCAGCCGCTCGCAGGCACGCGACTGCCTGATCGATCCGCTGCGGATCGCTGCCGGTGCCATCCAGCCCTGCCCCGATATCCTGCATCACCACGTGTGCGCCGCGCTGTGCGAGCAACTGGCTGTAGGCGAAGCCGAGGCCGCCGGCGGCGCCGGTGACCAGAGCTACCTGGCCAGCGAAAGAAAGTGTGTCGTTGATTGTCATGCAGACAGCATCCGCCCGCTGCGGCGCGGATGCCAATACCAAACACAGGAGGCTGCGATACGCGGGACGTATCGCGAGCGGGCAGCTTAGAGGTGCGTTGGTTCGACGATCACCGCCGTGCCGTAGCACAGCACTTCGGTCAGGCCGGTCATCACGTCGGTAGCGTCATAGCGCATTGCGATGATCGCGTTGGCACCGAGCATGCGCGCATGGTTGGACATGTCCCGGTAGGTCTCTTCGCGCGCCTGCTCGCACAGTTGCGTATAGATGGTGATGTTGCCGCCGAAGATGGTCTGCAGCCCGCCCAGGAAGTTGCCCACGATCGACCGAGAACGCACGGTGATGCCGCGCACTACGCCCAGGCTGCGCACCACGCGGAAGCCGGGCAGCTCCATCGCCGTGGTCACCATGGCATCGTCGAGCCGGGTTGCGGGGCCTGCGCGGCCACCGCTGTTGTAAGGATCCGCCATTGCTGCCTCTATCCGGGTTGGAAAACGGGTGGAACGGACGCGCAGTGCGCCCGCCGGTGATCATGGGGAATCCGGCGCCTGCGATACAGCGGTGGGCGTGCCGGTTTGCCGGGGCCGTGTCGGCCAACGCCACAACAGCCAGACCAAGGCTGCCAGCGTCAGCCACACCAACGCACAAAGGATGACTGCCGTCGCCCGAAGAAGAGGCTCGCCGTGAGTGGTCTGCGGCCAGAGCCGCCAGGTGTCCACGTAAGCGACACCGATACCAGCAAGCAGGATCGGCACACCGACAACCGTCCCCACGACACGTACCCAGAGAAGACGACGGAAGATCAGCAGGACACCAAGCACCACCCCTGTGAGCGCGAAGATCGGCATGGCAATGTAGAGGGTCAGAAACCCGGTGAAATCAGAGGCCATCGCAGGCAGCGGGAGAAGCAACAGCGCAGCGGCTGCCCATCGCACTGACGCGGCTACTGAATCGCGGGCTGACTTACACATCGGTCTTCCTTGCCGTGCAGCCGGTCTCCGGCGATGGCGGGCATCTTAGCCGAGGCGGTCATGCGCAGGTACTGCCAAGGCCCCTGTCCCCAGCAGGTGGCGTGCCGGTCAGATCCCGCCGAGCCGGACCACCTGATACACCGCCACATTCCGCTCGGCCAGTGCACGCACTACCTCGGGAATCAGCTGCATCGGCAGGTCCACTTCATAACCGTGGGGCCGCGCGTGCAGCAGCGAGTCGTCGAAATCAAAAGCCGGATGATCGTTGGCACGCTCGACAAGGAAGGCAATGATGGCATCGCGCGCGATCCCTTCCCACTCGCCCACTTCGAAGTACACCCGGTACAGCGTGTCGCCGTAGTCGTCGGGCGTGCCGTGCACGGATGCCACCGCTGAATCGGTCATCGCGTCCTCCTGTATTGGCGCAAGCGCCGTGGCCAGCCGAAACCATACACCTCGGCCGGTCCACAGCGCCTGCACACAGGCGCACTTGCGGGCAGCCCTCAGCGCCCCCGCGGATCCACCAGATCGCTCTTGCTACGCGCAAACACCGGCGCCCCCACGTCCAGCTCCGCATCAACCACTGGCCGACCTGCCAGGAAGTCCGTGATACCCGCAGCGATGGCAGGGTTCCCGAGCCACAGTTCGTTGTCGTGGCAGGCCCCGCGCACCCGCAATGTGCGGCTGTCGCTGAACCCGGGCCGCAATGCCTCGGCATTGGCGGGCGGCGTGCGCCCATCCAATGTCCCACTGATGAACAGCACCGGCACCGTGCTGCGCAGCGGCCCACGGAAAGCATCGCCAAGATCGACCAGCCCCAGCCCATCCCCAAGCGCGGGGAACGGGAAGTTCAGCGCATCGCCGAACAGACTCTGGCGTGACTGGGCGTCGACCAGTACGCGGCGCTGCGGAGTCTGGCCGGACGCCACATCCATCGCCAGCGGCATCGCGCCGTAGCTGCCGTGTTCACTGCGCAGCAGCAGGACCATCGCTGCCAGCAGGTCGTAGTCACCGTTCTCGGCATCGCGCAGGATCAGCGGCAGCCACTGCTGGGTCATGCGGCGCCCGAGACAGGCACTGATCGCCAACTGCGCGTCGAACTCGCCGATCATCACCGGCTTGCCGCCGTGCATGACACTGTGGCCTTGGCGCGGCTGCTCGCGCAGGGCTGCCAGAACGCGCGTGGCCGAGCCGGTCAGATCGTCGAAGCCCGCCCCCTTCGCCAGCACGCTCAGCTCCGCCAGCAGCGCATCGGCCGACAGCGGCAGCTTCAAGGTGTCGTCGGGGCCTTCCGTCCCCATCAGCACCACGCGGTCCAGACCGGCGCCGTGCAGGCGCACCGTGGCCAGCGCCAGATGGGTGCCGTAGCTCATGCCCCACAGGCTGATCTTCGGCACCTTCAACGCGCGCCGCAGGTCCTCCAGGTCACCGGCACTCTCGGCAGTGGTGTACGCCCCCAGGTCCACACCGGCTTCCCGCCAGTACGCCACGCAGCGGGCGGCGACGTCACGCAGCGCGGCGAGCGCCGCATCGTGCTGCAGCGGCTGTGCATCGTCGAACGTGTGCTGGTGCGGGCACGACGGCGGCGGCTCGGACTCACCCGCCCCGCGCTGATCGAGCAGCAGCACATCGGTCTCGCGGCGGACCTGATCGAACACCGGCCAGCGCGGACCGCGCCCAGTCCCGACGCCCGAGCCACCGGGACCGCCGGCCAGATACACCACCGGGGCCACACGGCCATTGCCGCCGGTCGCCGGCAGGCGCACCACCCGCAGACGCATGCGCGGGCCGTTGGGATCGGCATGCCGACGCGGCACCTCCAGATAGCCCGCCTCGGCGTCGATGGTGCCGTGCTTCTGCGTCTCGAACGCGTACGGGGTGAACACCAGCGGCGCCGACGCGTCACGTGCCAGTACAGGCGAGGCGCCGACAAGGGCGAGACACAGTGCCGCCAGTCGCGTAACCCGCAGGCGTCGACCGGACGAAGAGGAAGGGAACAGGCGGGACGAGACAGTGGACATGACGGACTCCGCGTAGGAGGAAGGGGAACCAGGCGCCGAGGGCTGGCGCATGCACTACGCCGCCAGCATCACCTCGGCCAAGGCAACCGAGGAGCGCCCGTCCGCCGAACAGCTCCAGGCGGGGGTCCAGTGACTCCGTGCAACCGATACGATGGGCCCATGCAGATCCCACGCACCCTGACCGCCCTCGCCGTGCTGCTCATCGCGGTCGCCGCGTGGCTGCTGTTGGTCGCGCCCCCACCGGGCGTGCACTACTACGAGCCCCAGGAGATGGCACCCGCCACGTTGGGGGCTGATGGCGCGCTGCTCACCGCGCCGCCGGCGACACTGCAGTGGCAACCGGCCAACCAACGCGAGCTGGTGCAGTGGCGCGGCCCTTACTGGCTGCGCTGGCGCCTGCCTGCGCCGACCGCACACGACGCGGCTGACCGTGCACTGCGCATCTCGGTGCGCGCGGCCAGCCAGCCCTTCTGGAACGGCAAGCCGTTGGCCGCCAATGGCACCGTCGGCCGCAACGCGGGCGAAGAGCAGCCGGGACAGGTGGACATCATCCGTGTGCTGCCGCCCCCGTCCTCCAGCAGCACCGACGCGCTGGTCCTGCTCGCCTCCAGCCACCATCAGTGGTTCAAGCTGCGGGGCGCGGATGCCTTCGTTGCGGTCGGGCCGGCCGCCTCGATCTACCGCCTCAGCCTTGGACCGTGGTTGATCGCCGCGCTTGCCACAGGGGCGCTGGGTGCGGCCTGCCTCTACTTCCTCGCTGCACAGCGCGGCCGTCCACCGGTGCCGGGTGCGCGCCTGCTGCTCGCATTGGGGGTCGTCGGCCTTGCGCTGCCCGTTGTCGAAGCATGGCGGCCGCTGGTCGGCTATGCCTATCCGTGGCACGGCCCACGACTGCTCATGCTGCTTCTGCTGCACCTCGCCGCGGCGATCCTGCTGCCGGCTTACCTGGCGCGTCGTTTCGGCGTCGCGGTGCCGAAGACAGCCCGCATCGCCTATCTCGCCACACTGCTGGCGCTGGCCGTCTTCGTGCCCAGCTTCGACGGCCGCGGCGCCGCACTCCTGCTGCTCAGCCTGCTGACCTCCGCCTACGTGCTGCTGCGCGCCCGCGTCGAGCCCGACGAGCGCTGGCCGATCCTGACCCTCGTAGTGGCCGGTGCACTCGCCGCGCCGCTCGCTGGCGGGATTTTCCTCGACGGCCCCTACTTCCTGTTCCTGGCCGTGCTGATGGGGTTTCTGCTGATCCGCCACGCCGCCCAGCTGCGGACGCTGGACCACCACAACGCGCAGCTGCGCGAAGAGCGTGCCCGCCTCTCGCTGCAGCTGCTGCAACGGGGCATCCAGCCGCATTGGCTGATGAACACCCTCACCGGCCTGCAGGAACTGATCGAACAGGCGCCCGTGCGCGCCAGCCGCCTTGTGGAATCCCTGGCCGAGCAATTCGACCGCCTGCGTGAAAGTAGTACCCGCCCCAGCGTGCCGCTGGAAGAAGAGCTGGCGCTGTGCCGCAACCACCTGGACATCGTCGGCCTTGCGCTGGATCGCCACATCGGTTTCGAGGTCGAGGGCGAGCTCAATGGCCTGTGGCTGCCGCCCGGCGTGCTGCATGCGCAGGTGGAGAATGCGCTGACTCATGCAGGAGCCGTCGCGTGTGCCGAGCATCCGTTCCGCCTGCGTGTTCAACGCGAGGACGACCGATGGATATTGCAGCTTCGCAGCGCACGCGGCACTGCCCCGCATCGCGGGCAAGGCACGGGCACCCGCTATATCGAGGCCAGCCTTGCAGCTACCTGTCCGGAGGGCTGGCGCTTTGAGCAGGGCCCCGATGGCCACGACTGGTACGGCCGCATGGAGCTGGCATGCGCGTCCTGATCGTCGAAGATGAGCTCTTGGTTCGCCAGCGGCTGCTGCGGATGTGTACCGAACTGGCTGGCAGCCGCGCGCGATTCGATGCCGTGGCCGACCTGGACGCTGCCGGTGACCGGCTGCAGCGCAGCGTGTACGACGGCCTGCTGCTGGATTTGAATCTGGGCGGAGAAGATGGCTTCGATCTTCTGAGGCGGGTGGTGGCTGGGCGCTATCACTGCGTAGTGGTCTCCGCGCATCGGGAGCAGGCGCTGCAGGCGTTTGAGCATGGGGTGTTGGACTTCGTGCCGAAGCCTTTCTCACGCGAACGGCTGGGGCAGGCGCTGGAGCGGCTGCTGGATGTTGGCCGGTATCGGTCTGGCGCGGCGCGTTACCTGGGCATCTGGCATGCGCAGGGGACGGCGATGGTTGAGCTGGCCGATGTGCTTTGGATTCGTGCTGATGGGGATTACAGCGAAGTACGTATGCGCGATGGGCGGAGTGAGCTGCATGACAAATCGCTGGCGAGTCTTACAGCCGTGCTACCGCCGGACTTTTTGCGTTGCCATCGGTCGTATCTGGTCAATCTGACGCATGTACGGACGTTGCATGCGGCTTCGGGGAGCCGTTACTGGTTGGTGTTGAATGATGGGGCTGAGGTGCCGGTGGGGCGGGCGTTTGTTGAGGAAGTGCGTGGAGAGCTTGGGTCGACATGAGCTTTTCGAGGAAATCGCTGCAGCACCAATTTCAACCCTCGACCAGAGCGTAATTCTGCAATCTCAGCTAGTGATGCTGCCCGTACCAAGGGCCGTCGGCTTCTGGTAGATACGGCCAGTCAGAAGGGCGTCGAAGCGTGACTCGCGATACCTCTGCCTGCTCTGGGGTGAGGAACAAACCACCCAGATCATTGCCTGCATTGACCGCGAAGAAGCGAACGTCTGCACTGGCGAGTTGCTCATTGACCAACTTGAAGAATACGTAAGTAGCGGTCCCCCAGCTCGCACCTTCATTCTCCCCACTCTCAGGAGAATAGATGACGTACTCCGTACCGTTGACCCGGATAGCGTAACGCGGTAGGTCAGGGTCAATCAGTTCTTCGACGCGCGCGGGTTGGGAGACATACTTCCGCAGTTCTGGCAGCAGCTGCAAGTAGGCCTCGCCAATACCGGCCTCTGCCAGATTTTCGGCATCAAGCTGGATCAATTGGTCGTAATCGAGGTCCGTATTTGTGGTTGTCTGTGCATCGCAGGCCGTGGCGAAGGTGGCCATGAAGAACGTGGATAGAAGCCTGACCCAACGCATGACGCAATCTCCTGGTTCCGTTCGGGTTAGTCGGGCGTAGCCCGAGGAGCAACTGAAGCGTCGCCGATACTGAGCAGCTGACCAAATTGCACTTTCAGTCGGAAGCAGACGCTACGACTGGGTTAACCGTCCCGTCTCGACGGCGCGTCTGCTATCGGCCACAGGCTTACAAGCTCTCGGGGCACCGCCTCTGACGCGCTGCACTTTTACTCATCGTACCAACCGATCTCGAAAGGCACGTCCCCCATAGGCACCCAACAAACTCCGCCTGGCTGCCTGCGAGTGCGTACGAACTCCGCAAGAACAGAAGCTGCAATGCTGGGCGTAACCGTACAGGCCAAAGGAACGCGAAACGGGTCGCCCCCATCTCTGTCACCAAAAATTCCTCGCAACTTCCTCCATCGTAGGGCACAAGTCGATCCTCCAAGAAAATTTCTAAGAAGAATCGACCAACGTCTGGCTGCATGATCGTTAGGCTGGGACGATCGGCGACGGAAAGCAGAGCTTGGCCATTGCCTCCTTGCTGCCAGTAAGAGGCTGGAGACAAGAGAACAATGTCTGTGATTTGTCGCTCCGTCGGCTCTATTAGTCGAAGCTCGCCATCTGGAGACTCGTAGATCAGTTCCATTGACATAACTTCTCGATCCCGCAGGGCATCAGACATACAAGTATGTTGGAGCATTTGAGTTAAAGGCTCGACGTCTTGATTAACGCAGCCCGATCTTAGGGCGGCCGGGTCGAGCTAACAAGCGATAGACTGCACCTCGCGCGGCCGAAGCCGTGAGCACGCCGGGCATGCGAGTGTGTGCTTCCGGCCAAGAGCGGACAGCTTCACACAGAGAATCACTTCGAAGCCGCCAGCCAAGAACTGCGTAGGCACATAACGGACACCCGACTCGGAAGCGGAACTACAGAGATCATAACTCTCGTCAGCTTGAACGTTCGATCGTCACCGCGCGAGACGAACTGAACATTGTTTCGGATCGAATTGCCCGTAAATCTGCATGATCTCGAGATTCGCCCGCGCCCGTGAGTTTCCCTGTGCAGCAGCTTTGCAGTACAGAAACAGACCCGCATCAATGTCCTTGGTCACGCCGATCCCCTCGTAGTACATGTATCCCAGCATGGCCTGAGCCGGGGCGTACCCCGACGCTGCCGCCTTGCGGTACCAGTCGGCCGATTGAGCCACGTCCTTCTGCACACCGAGACCCCGCTGATACATATCACCGAGTGCGCTCTGCGCTTTTGCGTCACCGCGCTCGGCCGCCGCCACCAAGTCCTCCACGGTACCGAAAGCCCCAGGCGTATCGACCTCGGAACACCACACACTGTTTTCGCCGCGATACTCGCAGAGCTTCTGGCGGGACTGCCTGACGCCCAGCTGCGAGGCGGCCTGCACAGCTGCCTTCCCGTACCAGCGTACTGCCTCAGCGTCATCTTCAGCGAGGCCGGCACCTCCTCGTTGATACAGACTGGCAAGGTTGTATTGCCCCGCGGGTGAACCCTGCTCAGCCGCCTTACGGAGCCAGAGGATGGCCTGGGCATCATCCTGTGGGACGGCAATTCCCTTGAGATACATCATTCCAAGATCGGACTGTGCCAGTGCTTCGCCCTGCTCCGCCGCCTTGCGTATCCAGTCGCTGGCCTGCATCGCGTCTGGCGGCACGCCAACTCCGTGCAGATACAGTCCGCCGAGCGCGGATTGGGCCGGCGCATAGCCCTGCTCAGCCGCTTTGCGATACCAGGTCGCCGCCTGCACCTCGTCTTTGGCAACGCCAGCGCCCTGAAGATACCTGTTACCCAGGTCATTCTCGGCTACAGCGCTACCCGCCTTGGCCGCTGCCTGCACTTCCTCGAACGAAGGCGGCTTGTCAGCGCCAGACGCTTGCGCACGGCAGGCGAAGGCAGCCAGGCCGACCCACATCATCACCCGAGCCAGGGTTCCAATCGTTCCTTCCATGAACCTTCTCCATTCGTCACTCTATTGAGCGACGATGCGCCCAGGCGATTATTCAACGCCCCCATCCGATTGCGTTGCGGCGTGATTGTCCCACCCATGCGGAGGATATTAGGGTCGCCCATTCCGTCCGCAAAGTCGCTCTGCTCAAGCCTGGAATGGCTAATCCACCCCAACAAAAAAGCCCCCGTTTCCGGAGGCTTTTTCGACTGAATCATGGTGGGCGGTACAAGGTTCGAACTTGTGACCCTTGCCGTGTGAAGGCAATGCTCTACCGCTGAGCTAACCGCCCGATGCTGCTGAGCCGCTCATTATAGGGCGGCAAATTTCGACGTCAACGGTTTCGCCGAAATTTCTTCACATCGTGTGCGTGGGCTTGTCCGCGGTCAGGATGCCGGCCAGCAGCGTCTCGATCCGGTGGCGGACGGTCTCCCCTTCCGCACCGTCGGCCAGCTGTACGCCGATGCCGGCCGCGCGGTTGCCCTGCGCACCGGCCGGGGTCACCCAGATCACCTTGCCGGCCACCGGCAGGCGCTCGCTGGAGTCCGGCAGGGTGAGCAGCAGGAACACCTCATCGCCCAGGAAGTAGCGCTTGGGCGTGGGCACGAAGATGCCGCCGTTCTTCACGAACGGCATGTAGGCGCTGTACAGCGCGGCCTTGTCCTTGACGGCAAGGGACAGGATGCCCTGTCGGGCGTTGGTGGCGCTCATGCTCTATTCCCCTTGGCGTGCCGTTCGTTGACCTTTCCCCAGGCCAGCAGCAGCTCCACCACCGCAAGATCGGCGCGCACCGTGGTGCGCAGCAGGTCGCGGGTGCGGTTGGCCGCATCGAACCAGGCGGCCAGCTTGTGCAATCGATCGGGATCGGTCAAGCCATTACCGGTGGCCTGGGCCAGGGCGAGATCGGCGGCGTGGCGCAGGCGCAGGGCGGCGTTGTCGTCGGCGGTCCAGCGCTGGGCCAGTTCCACCGCGCCGGAGCGGCCGGCAACGAGGGCTTCCAGGTCGGTGGCGACCTGGCGGCGCAGGCTCAGGCCATCCTCGCGCAGCCACTGGTCGGCCAGGCCGGGGTGGCCGCGGGCGGCATCCAGGGCTTCGCGGGCGCTGGCTTCGCTGTGGCCCAGGCTCTGCAGCCAGGCGAGCGCTTCCTCGCGCGGCGGCAGCTTGAACTCCAGGCGCTGGCAGCGGCTGCGGATGGTAGCCGGCAGGCGAGCGGGGTCGGCGCTGATCAGCCACAGGTAGCGGCCGGGCTGCGGCTCTTCCAGGGTCTTGAGCAGGGCGTTGCAGGCGGCGCGGTTGATGGCGTCGGCGGGATCGACGATCACCACCTGGGCCACGCCGTACTGCGGGGTCAGCGAGAGCTTCTGCGAAACCTCGCGGATCTGCTCGATCACGATCTCGGTGCGCAGCTTGTCGCCGGATTTGTTGGGGATGAACGAGATCCGCTGCAGGTCCGGGTGGGTGCCGGCGGCCAGCAGCTGGGCACTGCGCTTGGCGGCGGCGGGCTCACCCTGCCCCAGCACGTGCTCGGCCAGCCGCAGCGCGACGCCCAGCTTGCCCAGGCCTGCCGGGCCGCAGAACAGCAGGCCATGGCCGAGGCGACCGGCGTCGAGCGCGGCCACGGTCTGGTCATAGGCGCGCTGCTGCCAAGGGGAAAAGGGTTCAGCCACGTTCCGGCTCCTGTGCCAACCATGCCTCAACGGCCGCCACCACCGCGCCGGCGACGCCGGCCTGGTCCTGGCTGGCGTCGATCAGGCGGTAACGGGCGGGGTCTTCGCTGGCACGCTGGCGGAACACCGCGCGTACCCGCTGGAAGAAATCGTCGTGCTCGCTTTCGATGCGGTCCGGCCACAGGTCGCGGCCGTTGGCGCGCGCCCGGCCGACCGCCACGTCCACGTCCAGCAGCAGGGTCAGGCCAGGCAGCAGGCCGACGGCGCGGCGCTCCAGATCGGCGATCCACGCCGGGTCCAGGCCGCGGCCACCGCCCTGGTAGGCGTAGCTGGAATCGGTGAAGCGATCGCACAGCACATAGGCGCCGCGCTGCAGCGCCGGGGCGATCACTTGGCGCACGTGCTGGGCGCGGGCGGCGAACACCAGCAGCAGCTCGGCCTCGGCCGAGAGCGGCTCGGCGGCGATCTCCGCATCCGGCGTGAGCACCAGCGCGCGGATGCGCTCGGCCAGGGCGGTGCCGCCGGGCTCGCGGGTCAGCACCACCTCATGCCCACGCGCCTGCAGGGCCTCGCGGATCGCGTTGATGGCGGTGGTCTTGCCGGCACCCTCGCCCCCTTCCAGGCTGACGAAATGCGGGTGCCGGTGCAGCGCGGGACTCATTGGGGTGCGGCCTCGTTGGTGCGTTTGCTGCGCAGTTGCTGCAGGTAGCGGGCAACGGCGGCGTTGTGGTCGGTGTAGTTGGCCGAGAAGATGTGCGCGCCACTGCCGTCGCCCACGGCCACGAAGTACAGCGCATCGCCCTTGGCCGGCTGCGCGGCGGCATGCAGCGCATCACGCCCGGGCATGGCGATCGGGGTCGGGGTCAGGCCGGCGCGCGTGTACGTGTTGTACGGCGTATCGGTGGTGAGGTCGCGCTTGCGGATGTTGCCGTCGTAGCTGCTGCCGATGCCGTAGATCACGGTCGGGTCGGTCTGCAGGCGCATGCCGATCTTCAGGCGGCGCATGAACACCCCGGCGATCTGCGGGCGCTCGCTGGGCAGTGCGGTTTCCTTCTCGATGATCGAGGCGAGGATCAGCAGTTCATACGGCGAGTTCAGCGGCAGGTCGTCCACGCGGCTGTCCCACGCGGCGGTGAGTTCTTTTTCCATCGCGGCATGCGCGCGCTTGAGCACGTCGATGTCGCTGTCGCCACGCTGGTAGACGTAGGTCTCGGGCAGGAAGCGGCCTTCCGGGTGTTCACCGGGGAAGCCGACCGCCTTCATCAGGGCGGCATCGTCCAGCTCATCGGTGGTGTGCACCAACGGATCGGCGCGCTTGAGCGCGGCGCGCAGCTGACGGATGTTCCAGCCTTCCACGATGGTGACGCGGTGCTGCAGGACGCGGCCCTGGCGCATACGGGTCAGCAGCTCGCGCGGGGTCAGCGCGGGATCGAGCGCGTATTCACCCACCTTGAGTTTGCCGGCCGCATCGAGCTGGCGTGCCAGCAGCTGCCACTGGGTGTCGCTGCCTTTGTCCACGCCGGCCTGGCGCAGCTTGCCGAGCACGGTGCTGAAGCCATCACCGGAGGCAATCACCACGCTCTCCGCGCTGGGGGTGACCGGTGCATCGGCAAAGGCGCCCTGGCGATGCCAGAACCAAGCGCCTGCGGCCGCAACCAGCAGGGCCAGCACCAGCAACACGGCCAGTACGGCCAGACATCCCCGTTTCGCACCCGCCATGCTCACCTCGAATCCATTTCTTCGCCGCGCAGCATACCGCGCGGGTGCTGCACACCGCCAAACGGCTCAGGCATCGCTGCCCAGCGCACGCAGCAGGCCGCGGGCCTTGGCGCGGGTTTCGTCCAGTTCCTTGTCGGCCACCGAATCGACCACGATCCCGGCGCCGGTGCGGAAGCTGGCGGTGTCGCCGGCCACTTCGGCGGTGCGGATCAGGATGTTCAGGTCCAGATCGCCATCGCGGTTCAGCCAGCCGAACGCGCCGGTGTAGGCGCCACGCGCGGTCTGCTCCAGCTCGGCGATGATCTGCATGCAGCGCACTTTGGGGCACCCGGTGATGGTGCCGCCGGGGAAGGTCGCGGCGATCACCTGGCCCGGGCTGACGTCCTCGCGCAGGCGGCCACGCACGTTGCTGACGATGTGGTGCACGTGGGCGTAGCTCTCCACGGTCATCAGCTCATCCACCTCCACGCTGCCCGGCGCGCAGATGCGGCCGAGGTCGTTGCGCTCCAGATCGATCAGCATCACGTGCTCGGCGCGTTCCTTGGGATGGCCGACCAGTTCCTGGATGCGCGCGGCATCGTCATCGCCGGCGAAGCGCGGGCGGGTGCCCGCGATGGGGCGTGTCTGCACATCATCGCCATGCACCGACACCAGCCGCTCGGGCGAGGAGCTGACCACCGCCCTGCCCTGCGCCATGAACAGCCCGGCGAACGGCGCGGGGTTGGCCACGCGCAGCTGCGCGTACAGCGCCTGCGGCGAGAGCGCCTCGGCGAACTGCGCGTTCCAGCGGCGCGACAGGTTCACCTGGAAGACGTCGCCCGCGCGCAGGTAATCGATCACCTTGCCGACGCCGTCGGTGAAGCGCTGCGGCGCGTCCTCACCGATGCCGACCGGTGGCTGCCACGCTGGCAGCGGGGACAACGTCGAGGCTGCCGCGAGGTCATGCTGCAGGGTCTGCAGCAGCGCGGCCTGGCCGGTCTCGCACACGGCATGGAACTGGCCGAGCACGCGGTCGTGCAGTACCGCCGCCGGGCAGCGCAGCGCCAGCGCGGCGGGCAGCCCATCGGCGCGCGCAGGCAAGGCCAGCACGTCTTCGATCTGGCCGGCCAGCTCGTAATCCAGCATCAGTGCCCAGCCGCCGCGGAACGGCAGTGTTGTCTCTTCGCGCGGCAGGCGCAGGGCGGCCCAGTGCGCATCCAGCAGGTCAAGGAAGCGGCCGTCGTGCGCAACACCGTCCGCATCGCGCACCACGCCGTCGGCGTGCAGTGCGAGGGATTCCCCATTGCCCATCAGCAGCAGATCCCAGCGGCCCTGCGCGGTTCCCGAGGCGGTGGACTCCATCAGCAGCGGGTAGCGCTGCGGGGCCAGGCGCTGCAGGGCCAGCAGGTCGGTGGTGGCGGGCAGCGGAAGCGTCTGGAACATGACAGGACACCGGAAGGGCGCGCAGCGTGCGCGGGGGCCAGATACACCAAGGCCGCCATGATGGCGGCCCGGGTGGGAGTACACGGAACGTGCGGTCAGACGCGCTTGAACACCAGCGTGCCGTTGGTGCCGCCGAAGCCGAAGCCGTTGGACATCACCACATCCACCTTGGCTTCGCGTGCGGTGTTGGGCACGTAATCCAGGTCGCAACCCTCGCCCGCTTCATGCAGGTTGATGGTCGGCGGAATGATGTTGTCGCGCAGCGCCAGCACCGAGAAGATCGCTTCCACGCCGCCGGCCGCGCCGAGCAGGTGACCGGTCATCGACTTGGTGGAGCTGACCATCATCTTGTAGGCGTGGTCGCCGAAGGCGGTCTTCATGGCCATGGTTTCGCCCAGGTCGCCCAGCGGCGTGGAAGTGCCGTGCGCGTTGAGGTAACCGACCTGGTCCGGGGTCACGCCGGCGTCCTTCAACGCCATGGTCATGCAGCGTGCCGCGCCTTCGCCGTTCTCGCTCGGGGCGGTCATGTGGTACGCGTCCGAACTGGCGCCGAAACCGGCAAGCTCGGCATAGATGCGCGCGCCACGCGCCTTGGCGTGCTCGTACTCTTCCAGGATCAGGATGCCGGCACCGTCGCCGAGCACGAAGCCGTCGCGTTCTTTGTCCCACGGGCGCGAGGCTTCGGCCGGCGCATCGTTGCGGGTGCTCATCGCCTTCATCGCGCAGAAGCCGCCCAAGGCGGTCGGCGAAGAACCACGCTCGGCACCGCCGACCACCATCACGTCCGCGTCGCCGTACTGGATCATGCGCATCGCAGTGCCGATCGAGTGGTTCGAGGTGGCGCAGGCGGAGACCGCCGAGAACGACGGACCCTTCAGGCCGGTGATGATGCTCAGCTGGCCCGGGAGCATGTTGATGATGGTCTTGGGCACGTAGAAGGGCGAGATCTTCTTGCCCTCGTGGAAATCGATGGTCTGCTCTTCGATGCCCAGCAGGCCGCCGATGCCCGCGCCGACGATGGCGCCGATGCGCTCGGCGTTGCCATCGGTGATCTCCAGGCCCGAATCGTTCAAGGCCATGAAGGCGGCACCGAGGCCGTAATGAATGAACGGGTCCATCTTCTTGGCATCCTTGCCAGTGACCCGGAATTTGCCGAACTGTTCATTGTCGGCGGTGATGTCGAAGTCCCTGACCTCACCTGCGATCTTGGTGGTGAAACGGTCCAGGTAGGACTGCGAAACGTTGGTCAGCGGACCGATGCCGGAACGGCCTTCGGTGATGCCCTTCCAACTGCTGGCCATATCATTGCCCAATGGCGAGACCATGCCCATGCCGGTAACGACGACGCGACGCTTCATTGCAGATTCTCCTGACCCGGGTGTTGCGGGTATCACGCGGTATAACGCTCAAAAGCACAGGGCCGCAAGCGCGGCCCCATGGGTTTGCCGCACGCGGTCGCAGCGATCGCCACGGCCGCGCGCGAGCCGCCTGACATCAAGCCTTGACGTGGGCGTTGATGTAGTCGATCGCAGCCTGCACGGTGCTGATCTTTTCGGCTTCTTCGTCCGGGATTTCGCACTCGAACTCTTCTTCCAGCGCCATCACCAGTTCAACGGTGTCCAGCGAGTCAGCGCCCAGGTCATCGACGAACGATGCGCTGTTGGTGACTTCCTCTTCCTTGACGCCAAGCTGTTCGACGACGATTTTCTTGACGCGTTCTTCGATGGTGCTCATTGGATATCGCTCCAGATGGAGTAGTGGTTCAAAAATGACGCCATCCGGTGAGGGATGACCGTGGGATAGTGTAGTGGAAACCAGCGACACCTTGCATTGCAGCAAAACATCAGACAGATCAACCACTTGCGGCGCAATCCATGCGCCACATGCTTACGGCATGTACATGCCGCCGTTCACATGGAGGGTTTCGCCGGTGATGTAGCTGGCCGAAGGACCGGCCAGGAACGCCACCGCGTTGGCGATATCGGACGGCTCGCCGAGCCGCTCCAGGGCGATCGACTTGACCAGGCCGGTGCGCTGCTCTTCGGGCAGGGCCTTGGTCATGTCGGTATCGATGAAGCCCGGCGCGACCACGTTGACGGTGATCCCGCGCGAGCCGATTTCCTTGGCCAGCGACTTGGAGAAGGCAATGATGCCGGCCTTGGCCGCGGCGTAGTTGGCCTGGCCGGCATTGCCGGTCACGCCGATCACCGAGGCGATGTTGATGATGCGGCCCTTGCGCGCCTTCATCATGCCGCGCATGACGGCCTTGGAGGTGCGGAAGACGCTGGTCAGGTTGGTGTCCAGGATCGCCTGCCAGTCTTCTTCCTTCATCCGCAGCAACAGGTTGTCGCGGGTGATGCCGGCGTTGTTGACCAGGATGCTGATGGCGCCGAATTCCTTGGCGATACCGTCCAGCACGGCCTCCAGCGCAGCGGCGTCAGTGACGTTCAGCGCGCGGCCGTGGCCACCCACGGCAGCCAGACGCTCGCCAATGGCGGCGGCACCGGCGTCGGTGGTGGCGGTGCCGATGACGGTCGCGCCCTGCGCGGCCAGTGCGTCGGCGATCGCGGCACCGATACCCCGGCTGGCGCCGGTGACCAGTGCGATTTCACCCTGAAGGGGCTTGCTCATCTCAGTTCCTCAAACGGGACCGGTCCGGCCGGTCTGGCGCGAAGCCATTCCAGCACGGACGCGATCGGAAGACATCAGGCGGCCCAGGTCTCGCGGGCCGTCTCGAAATCGGCGGGCGTGGACAGTGTGCGCGCGTCCAGCGATTTGTCGATGCGCTTGATCAATCCGCTCAGCACCTTGCCCGGGCCGCATTCGGCCACGCGGGTGACGCCACGGGCGGCCAGCGCCTGCACGCAGCCGGTCCACTGCACGGGCAGGTACAGCTGCTGCACCAGCGCCTGGCGGATGGCGTCCACGCCGTCATGCACGCGCGCATCCACGTTCTGCACCACCGGCAGGGCCGGGGCGCGCCAGTCCAGGCCGGCCATGGTTTCGGCCAGGCGGTTGGCGGCTTCGCGCATCAGCGGGGTGTGCGAGGGCACGCTGACCGCCAGCTTGACGGCCTTGCGGACGCCCTTCTCGGCCAGCAGCGCCAGCGCACGATCCACGGCGGCAGCGTCGCCACCGATGACGATCTGGCCGGGCGAGTTGTAGTTGGCGGGCACCACGACCTGGCTGCCGGCAGCCTGCTCGCAGACCTCCACGACCAGGGCGTCTTCGGCGCCGAGCACGGCGGCCATGGCACCCACGCCGGTCGGGGCGGCTTCCTGCATCAGCTGGCCGCGCAGACGCACCAGATGGGCGCCGTCACGCAGGGTCAGCGCGCCGGCGGCCACCAGGGCGGTGTACTCGCCGAGGCTGTGACCGGCCAGGACGGCGGGCTGGGTGCCACCCACGGCGTTCCAGGCGCGCCAGACGCCGATGCTGGCGGCCAGCAGGGCCGGCTGGGTGTATTCGGTGCGGCTGAGCATTTCCTCGGGACCGCCCTGCGACAGCGCCCACAGGTCGACACCGGCGCCATCGGAGGCTTCGGTGAAGGCCTCGCGGATCTGCGGGTGCAGCTCGGCCAGTTCGGCCAGCATGCCCAGCGACTGCGAGCCCTGGCCCGGGAACACGAATGCGAGATTGGTATCGGTCACGCGATCATCCGCCTGCAAAAATCGAACGGCGAATGATAAAGGGGAACGTCGCCCTTCGTCTGTACTGCCGCGTATGTGGGGCCTGTGCTCAGGTGAACAGCTGGAGGATGTCCAGGTCGCCATCGGTGAAGAAATCGAAGCAGATCGCGACGACCATCAGCACGCCCAGCGTGGTGGCGCCATGCACGATCAGGATCGAATGGGCCAGTGCGCGCGCGGAGCGGCCCATTTTCATGCTGGCGCGGGCCAGGCCCTGCAGGCGGCCGGTGACGTCATGGGCGTGGGCGATCACCGGCGCTTCCGCGCCGTCCATCGCCTCGGCCATGAGGGCCTGGAGCTGCTGCGGACGGTCTTCGTAGTACTTGGCGACGCCGTAGCCGAACATCAGCCAGTCGCGGGCCTGCGCCTGGGCCAGATCCATGACTTCGAGGGGGTCTTCTTCGAAGTCGATGAAGCCGATGGCGTTGCCATCCCAGGTGAGGTTGCGCGGGAGCGGCTGGCCGAAATAGGCGCCCTTCTGGTGCGCCTGGGCAATGGCATTCATTGCGGCCGACACCAGGCGGTCGCGGCCGGCATCGTCGGCTTCGCGCAGGCAGGTATTGAACGAGGAGCCGTTGTCGCCCAGCACGAGCGCGGCGTGACCGCTGCCGATCACACTGGGGACGTTCACGCCTTGGGCCTGCAGTTCGGACAGGCGGCGGGCTTCGGTTTCGCGGGCGGCATCGCCACCCCGGTGCGGCGGTGGGCGCAGGGCGTCGAGCTGGAAGCGGCGGGCGATGAAGTTGAGCAGGCCGAGTGCGACCACCCGGCTTCCTTCGCCGTACTGCTTCAGCCAGGCGCGTTGGCCCTCGATGACGATGGGCTCAACCATGGCAGTTCTCCTGAAATGCATACGGCCCCGTAATGGGGCCGTAACGACAGCGTCACGTTGTCGTAACTGGCACTATCAATAGCGCAGCAGAGCAGAACCCCACGTGAAGCCGCCGCCGAAGGCTTCCAGCAGGAGCAGCTGGCCGCGCTCGACGCGACCGGAGCGGACCGCGTGGTCCAGCGCCATCGGCACCGAGGCCGAGGAAGTGTTGCCGTGCTTGTCGACCGTCACCACCACCTGGTCCATGGACATCTCCAGGCGCTTGGCGGTGGCTTCGATGATGCGCAGGTTGGCCTGGTGCGGGATCAGCCAATCCAGGTCGTCCTTGGTCAGCGCGTTGGCTTCCAGGGTTTCATCGACGACCGAGTCCAGCGCCTTGACGGCGTACTTGAACACGTCGTTGCCCTTCATCAGAATCGCGCCGCGGGCCGCCTCGCCCTCGCCGAAGCCGGCCGAGACGCCCACCGGGTTCCACAGCAGCTCTTTCTTGCTGCCATCCGAATGCAGGTGGGTGCTGAGGATGCCGGTCTCTTCGTCGGCCTTGAGCACGACGGCGCCCGCGCCATCGCCGAACAGCACGCAGGTGGTGCGCTCGGTCCAGTCGACGATGCGGGTCAGCGTTTCCGCACCGATGACCAGCACGTAGCGTGCATCACCGGAACGAATGAATTTGTCGGCCACGCTCAACGCGAACACGAAACCCGAACAGGCCGCGTTGACGTCGAAGGCGGGGCAGCCGCTCGCACCGAGCTTGGCCTGGATCAGGCACGCGGTGGACGGGAAAATCAGGTCAGGCGTGGTGGTACCCACCACGATCATGTCGAGCTGCGAAGCGTCGATACCGGCCGCTTCAAGCGCACGTACCGCGGCGTGGTAGCCGAGGTCGCTGGTGGTCTCGTTCTCGGCCGCAATGTGCCGTTCACGGATACCAGTGCGCGATTGAATCCACTCATCGCTGGTGTCGACCATTTTCTCCAGATCCTGGTTGGTCAACACTTTTTCGGGCAAATAACTACCGGTGCCCGCGATCCTCGAGTAGATCCGCTTGCTCATTGCATGTCCTGTAGCACGATCACCAAACGTGGTGACCGGGAAGAATGGGGTAAAGGCCGCCGCCCGACCGGGCAGCGGCCTTCACAAATCAATCTTCTTCGACGGCCGAGTTCGACTTGGTCGTGATCACCTTCTTGCCGCGGTAGAAACCGTCAGCGGTGATGTGGTGACGCAGATGCACTTCACCGGTGGTCGGATCGGTGGACAGCTGCTTGGCGCTCAGGGCGTCATGCGCACGGCGCATACCGCGGCGGGACGGGGTGACACGGGATTTCTGCACAGCCATGGGATTGCTCCAAACTCGGTTCGTTTTGCTTCGTCGTATCGTCGCGCAGGACGCCAGCGCCCAGCACAGTTTTCGCTTTCGCCGCAGCCGCCGACGACAATCCGGCTGCTATTGTTTTTTCAGTGCCGCCAACGCCGCGAACGGATTGGCCTTGCTGATTTCTTCTTCGGTCGGTGCCCAGTCCTTGTCCACGGCCTCACCATCGGGAGACAGCGGCACGACGGGCACGGCCAGGACGAGTTCGTCCTCGACCAGTTCCAGCGGTCGCAGCATGCCGTCTTCCGGCACCAGCCACGGTTCCCAGCCTTCCGGCAGCGAGGACTCTTCCTCTTCGCTGCGGATCAGACCGAGCCGCTGCACCATCGAAACCGGCAACAGGAAACGCTGCAGGCTGCGCTGACAGATCAGCGGCAGCGCGGTGTCGATGGACAGTTCAACATAGGATACCTGCAGGATGTCGTCGTGCGCGAATTCCAGTGCATAGGTGCACGTTCCTTCGGTATCGGCGACAAGGCCCTGGAGGCGGGTCAATTCCGCTAGATCCACCTGGCCGTCGAAGCACCTGCGTGCTGCGACCATCCGCCAAGCATCCAGCATTTCGGGCACGTTTGCGGACATAAGCCGCTGAATGTTAAGGATCGTCCGGGCCGCTGTCAAATACCTGCGCAGTCAGGTTGCCGATTCCCGCCCGAAGGGCCCAGACTGCCGGCCTTCCGTGTCCGGTATTGTCGCATGACCCCACTGCTGCTTGCCTCTACTTCCCGCTACCGCCGCGAACTGCTGGAACGGCTCGGCCTGCCCTTGGCGACCGCCCGCCCCGAAGTGGATGAGACCCCCGCCCCCGGCGAGGCCCCACGGACCGTGGCCGTGCGGCTGGCGCGGGCCAAGGCCGAGGCCGTCGCCCGCCTTTACCCGCGCCAGTGGGTGATCGGCTCGGACCAGGTGGCAGAGCTGAATGGGGCCCCGCTGGGCAAGCCGGGCACGATCAAAGGCGCCCATGCGCAGCTGGCGGCGATGTCCGGGCAGGTGGTGGACTTCCACACGGCGGTGAGCCTGGTGCGCGACGGCGAGGTGCTGGAGACCTGCGATCTGACCCGCGTCCACTTCCGCGTGCTGGGACCAGCAGAGATCGAACGCTACGTGGCCGCCGAGCAGCCATTGGACTGCGCCGGCAGCTTCAAATGCGAAGGGCTGGGCATCACGTTGTTCGAGGCGATCGAGAACCGCGACCCCACCGCGCTGATCGGGCTGCCGCTGATCGCGGTGAGCCAGCTGCTGCGGCAGGCCGGCTACACCCTGCCCTGAGCCTCAGCGCGCGGGAACGACGAAGGCCTGTTCCTGCCACTGCTCCACGCTGCCGTCCTTGCCGTGCAGCGTCATCCCGAGCCAATGGCGCCCCGGGGCCAGGTGACGGGTATCCAGCGTGGCATCGAAGGCGACATTGGGGTGCTGGGGATCGGTGGAGATTTTCCACGCGCTGGTGATATCAAAGGCACGCCCGTAGGTGGCGTCACCCACCGGCTTGCCATCGATCAGCAGCTCGACCCGCTCGATGCCCACGCCGTCCTTGAAGGCCCAGCCATGCACATCGAGGGTGTCGCCCACGGTTGCCCCGGACTGCGGCGCATCCAACCACGCCATCGCCGGCGTCACGCATGGCCCATCGACACGTTCGGCCGGCAGCCTGAACAACAGGAAGCGCTGGTAGCCATGATCGTTGCTCACCACCCGCGGCGGCGGCAGCGGCCCGACCTGCTCGCAGATCGCGTGATAGCGCGCCAGCAGATCGCGATAGCGTTGATCGCTGGGCGCAAGCACCAGCAGCATCGGCGCATCGCGTTTGCCATCGTGCAGCAGATGCCACAGACCCAGCTGTGCACTGCGGCCATGTTTGTCATTCAAGGGATGCGGCAGCACCTCGATCGACGCATCGCCCAACTGGAAGCCCAGCTCCGCGCCTACCTTGAAATTGCCGGCGAGCACGCGCGTGCCGGGCGGCAGGGTCTTCAGTTCGTCACGCACGGCGCGGGCCAACGGCTGCCAGCCCGCAAAGTTGCGTGGGTAGTATTTGTAGCCGGCCAACTGTTCGCGCGCCATCGGCGTGGAGGCCATCAGGTAGTACCCGAAGGCCAGCGCCAGACCGGTACCGGCCAACCACCAACCGGTGCGGCGCAGCCAGCGCGGCCACCCGTTGAGCACCACCGGCACCGCGATCAGCAGTGCGAGATACCCCGGCAGCGGCCAATGGAAACTGATGCGCTCCACGTCGGTGAAGAAGCCCAGCGCGAAGATCGACAGGGTCGACACGGCACCGATCAGGCCAAAGTAGCGCCACTGCGCACGCGCACCGCCACCGGAGCGGGTGCCGGCCAGCGCCACCTTCCACATCGCGATGCACAGGATGGGGGTGACCAGCATCGGCTGGATCACCAGGAACCACAGCCCGCTCCATTCGAACGCCCACGGATGGCGCTCGACCACCTGGAATTTCAGCCCCGCATCATGGTTGTCGGCATTCCACGACAACAGCGGCAACCATGCCACCACGCCTACGGCCAGGGCGACCCACACGCGCGGATCGCGCAGCATGCGCCGGCCCTGCGGCAACACCAGCAGTGCGATGAAGCCGACCACGATGACGCCGATGAAGCGGTAATGGCTGAGCGCACCGATCGACAGACCGGCGGCCAGCTTCACCGCCGCCGCCGCATCGACATTGCGCAGCAGGCGCGCACCGGCATCCAGGCAGAGCACCGCCGCGAGGGCCATCGGTACATCCGGCACAGCCAGCATGCCCAGGGTGGCCGACAGCGGCATCAGCAAGGTCAGGCTGCCCGCCTGCCACCCCGCCACCGCGCCGAACCAGCGCGCGGCAATGCGTGAGACCAGCCAGGGCAGCCAGGCACCGATCGCCAGGAACGGCAGGCGCAGCCCAAGCACGTGATTGCCACCAATCTCCACGCCCAGGCGTGCCAGCCAGGCCGTCAGCCCGGGCAGATCGGAATAGGCGGCCGCCAGGTGCTGGCCTTCCTGCCAGTAAAACGCTTCGTCCACGAACAAGGGCAGACGAGCGGCCACCACCAATTTGACGGCGGTGACCAGCGTCCACAACAACAGGAATATGGTGCGTGCGCGTTGTTCGCCCTGCATTGCTCTATAGAATCAGTGGAATCATCGAATCGAGACGGACATGGATCATTCGCCCCCCGTGCCAGCCATGCTAACCGATGTACTGCGACAGTCCCTTCGCGCCGCCCAGGATCAGGTCAACGGGCTGGTGCTGGGCAAGGCACAGGAGGTGCGGCTGGCCTTCGTGGCGCTGCTCTCCGGCGGCCACCTGCTGATCGAAGATCTGCCCGGCCTGGGCAAGACCACCCTCGCCCACGCCATGGCCTCCAGCCTCGGGCTGGGCTTCCAGCGCGTGCAGTTCACCTCCGATCTGCTGCCGGCCGATGTGCTCGGCGTCTCGGTCTACGACGCGGGCAGCCGCCAGTTCCAGTTCCATCCCGGCCCGGTCTTCACCCACGTGCTGCTGGCCGATGAGATCAACCGCGCGCCGCCGCGCACCCAGAGCGCGCTGCTGGAAGCGATGGCCGAACAGCAGGTCACCCTCGATGGCGTGACCCATCCGCTGCCCGATCCGTTCTTCGTCATCGCCACCCAGAACCCGGTGGACCTCTCCGGCACGTTCCCGCTGCCGGACTCGCAGCTGGACCGCTTCCTGCTGCGGCTGGCGCTGGGCTACCCCAATCCGGAATCGGAACGCGAGCTGCTGCGCGGCACCGATCGTCGCCACCTGATCGCACAGGCCACCGCGCGATTGAGCGAGGTGGAGGTACGCACGCTGCGCGAGGCCGTCGGCCAGGTGCATGCCAGCGAAGCTTTGATCACCTACGTGCAGGCACTGCTGGCCCGCAGCCGCCAGCATGCCGGCGTGCGCGTGGGCCTCTCGCCACGCGCCGGCCTGGCCCTGCTGCGCGCGGCGAAGGCGCATGCCCTGCTGCTGGGCCGCGCGCATGTGGTGCCCGAAGACGTGCAGACCCTGTTCGTCGCGGTGGCCGGGCATCGCCTGGTGCCGGAGGCCGAAGCCTCCAACGGCCCGGCACTGGCGCGCGCCATCCTCCAGACCGTGCAGGTCGACTGAGATGCGCCGCGGCTGGGGAGCCCGCTGGCAGCAACTGCAACACCTGGCGCGACCACGCCACCCCGAGCACCTGCCGCGCCGGTTCGATCGGCGCCGCATCTATGTGCTGCCCACGCGCTTTGGCCTGTTCATCGCGGTGCTGCTGTCGGCCATGCTGCTGGGCGCACTGAACTACAACAACAACCCTGCCCTGTTGCTGGCGCTGCTGCTGGCCACGGTGAGCATTGCCAGTGCGATCAGCGCGCATCTGCAGCTCTCCGCGCTGCAGGTGGACGCGGTGTCCGCCGAGCCGGTGATCGCCGGTGCTCCCCTGCGCCTGCGCATCAGCCTTTCGCGCAACGACACCCGCGCCCGTCGTGGGCTGCAGGTGGAACACGGTGGCGTGGCGGCGTTCGGCCACCTGGTGGACAGCGATCAGACCGAAGTGGATCTGGACCTGCCCACGCACCAGCGCGGCTGGTTCGATCTGGAGCGGATCCGCATCGCCACCACGCAACCACTCGGGCTGGTGCGCGCCTGGTCATGGGTGTGGCCGGAAACCCCGTTGCTGGTCTATGCCGCACCGGAACCCCACGCACCGGCACTGCCGGAAAGTGGCGGCGACCCGCTGCATACCCGCGTGCATGCCAGTGGCGATGAGCTGCATCAGCTGCGCCCGTATCGCGCCGGCGATCCCACCCGCAGCATCGCGTGGAAGCACTCGGCGCGGCGCGACACGCTGCTGGTGCGCGAGTATGAGAAACCGGTCGGCGTGGAGATCGTGCTGGACTGGCGCCAGCTGTCACCGTTGCCGACCGAAGCCCGCATCGCGCGGTTGGCACACTGGGTGGATCTGGCCGAACGCGAGGGGCGCCGCTACACGCTGACCCTGCCCGGGCAACCCGTGCTTGGCCCCGGTAATGGCAGCGCCCACCACCATCTCTGCCAACGCGCGCTGGCGCTGATGCCGCATGACTGACCAACCCGCCTCCGCGCTGGGCACCGGTGCCCGCTACTGGACCTTGGCCGGTGCCGCGCTGTGCCTGTTGCCATTGTTGCTGCAGCTGCCGACCCTGCTGGCCGCCGTGATCGCCGGCGTGGCGGTGCTGACCGCACTGGCCTCGCGCCAGCGCCTGTTGCCCGGTGTACTGCGCCTGCTGCTGGTGCTCGCGATGTTGGCCGCCATCTATTGGCAGATGGGGCCGCGGCCCGGCCGTGACACCGGCTGCGCGCTGCTCGCGGCAATGCTCGCCCTCAAGTCCAGCGAGCTGCGCAGCCTGCGCGATGCACGCAGTCTGGTCGGGTTTGCCCTGTTCGCGCCATTCGCCGCCTTCCTGCTCGACCAGGGGCCGACAACGATGGCGCTGGCGGTCATCGCTGGCCTGGTCGCACTGCTCGCCCTGCAACGACTGGCGCACCTGGAAGGCCAGGCACCACCGGCACCACTCAAGCGTCACCTGCGCGGTATCGGCCGCCTGGTGCTGCTCGGAGTGCCGCTGGCCTTGGCCGGCTTCTGGCTGTTCCCGCGGTTGAGCGAACCGCTGTGGGGCATCCCCGACCGCGCGGTCGGCAACCCGGGGCTGTCGGACACCATGGAACCCGGCCAATGGCTGGACCTGATGGCCGATGACACCCCCGCGCTGCGCGTGCAGTTCTTCGGCGCGATTCCGGAACCGCAGCAGCGCTACTGGCGCGGGCCGGTGCTCAACCTGTTCGACGGCAAGCGCTGGGAACAGGACAAGCATCTGATCGAGCGCGCGCCTGCGGCGGTCACCCATGCCGCCACGCAGTGGGAATACCAGATCGACTACGAACCCACGGACCGCCGCCAGCTGGTCGCGCTGGACCTGCCGTTGCAGGCACCGCCCGGCAGCGATCTGGATGCCAACCACAGCCTTCGCAGCCACGCGTCCCTGAGCGCGCTCACCCGCTGGCGGCTGACCTCCGCACCCGCCGTGGCCTACACCGAGGCATTGACGCCTTACGAGCGGCGCCTGGCGCTGCAGTTGCCGGACGGCTTGAACCCGCGAACCGCCGTGCTGGCCCGGCAGTGGCGACAGGACGCCGGCAGCAACGATGCCGCGATCGTGCAGCGCGCGCTCGATTGGGTGCGCGCGCGCTTCGTCTACACCCTGGACACGCCCGAGCCCGGGCGCGACGGCGTGGACGAATTCCTGTTCGATCAGCAGGCCGGTTTCTGCCAGCACTTCAGCTCCTCGTTCGTGGTGCTGATGCGCAACGCCGGCATTCCGGCGCGGGTCGTGACCGGCTTTGCCGGTGGCATCCGCAACCCCTATGGCGATTACTGGGTGCTGCGCCGGATGGACGCCCACGCCTGGGCCGAGGTCTGGCTGCCCGGGCGCGGCTGGGTGCGGGTGGACCCGACCGCCGCCGTCGCCCCGGAACGCATCTACGACACGATCGAAGACCGCCTGGCCAACGGCGCAGATGCCACGCTGGACGGCCGATGGCTGCAGATCGGGCAGATGGGCGATTGGCTGCGCCGGGGCTGGAACGACCTGATCCTGTCCTTCGATGCCAACCGCCAGCAGCAGCTTCTTAAACCGTTTGGTTTCGAGCGGCTGGATCCGAGCCAACTGGTCGGCATTTTCATCGTCTTCGCGCTGGCCGCGCTAGGCTGGATGGCATGGCTGCTGGCCCGGGGCGAACGCGAGCGCGACCCACTGCTGCGGGCCTGGCACCGGCTCGGACGCCGGTATGCCCGCCATGGCTTGTCCCGTGCTGGCGCCGAACCCGCCAGCGCATGGGCCCGCCGGGTACATCAGCACCGCCCCGACCCGGCGTTGTTGTCGCTCAGCGAGCGTTTCGTCCAGGCGCGCTACGCTGGCGCTGACGTCGACCTCACTTCATTATTGCGCGACCTGCGCAGGCATCGCCCGACCTCCGGAGCATCCCCATGAAGATTCAAATCCTGCTTCCCCTTGCTGCCTCTCTGGCACTGGCTGCCTGCGCCACCGCGCCCAAGCCGCTGCAGGGGCAATTCAGTATGGTCAGCCCGCGCGACGCGGTTCCCACCCAGCAGGTGGGCACGCCAGTGCGTTGGGGTGGTCGCATCATCGAAACCAATCCGGGCCAGGGCCAGACCTGCTTCCAGATGATCTCGCGCCCGCTCAACGGCAGTGGCCGCCCGAGCACCACCTCGGCCGACGCCAGTGACGGCCGCTTCATCGCCTGCCGCGCTGGCTTCTACGACCCGGCGGTGTTCGAGCCGGGCCGCGACGTGACCTTCATCGGCAAGATCGGTGGCTACGAAAACACCCGTATCGGCGAGTACGACTACCGCCTGCCGAAGCTGGACGCCGACGTGATCTACCTGTGGCCGGAACAGCGCCAGGTGGATGTGGTGCCCGCTTACCCGTATGGCCCGTGGGGCCCGGGCTGGGGTCCGGGTTGGGGCTACCGCGGCTGGGGCTGGTGGTAACCCGCTGACGCAGAAACGCCGCCCTCGGGCGGCGTTTTTGTTTGCGCCTGGCCGCCTCAGCCGTTCGGCGTGCCGAAGTGGCCCAGCGGCGCACCGGCCAGCAGATGCAGGTGGATATGGAACACGGTCTGCCCGGCATGCTCACGGCAGTTCATGACGATGCGGTAGCCGTCCTGTGCGAAGCCTTCGCGGCGCGCGTACTCCGCGGCGGCCATCGCCAGCTTGCCGATCAGGTGTGCCTGCTCCGGCTGCACATCATCGAGGGTGGGAATCGCCTCGTGCTTGGGAATGAACAGCACGTGCACCGGCGCCTGCGGGGCGATGTCCTTGACGCCGAGCACCTCCTCGTCTTCGTAGACGATGGTGGCGGGAATTTCGCGGCGGATGATCTTGCCGAACAGGGTGTCGTGGCTCATGAGGGCACCTCGTGGAACAGGGCCTTGGAGAGTAGCGCGGATGCGCCCCCGGTTTCGATCATCGCCACGCGGTGCGCAGCGTCATTCCTGCACTTCGGTACGCGTGCCGAAGGCGTGGGACAGCGTGCCGCGATCCACGTATTCCAGTTCGCCACCCAGCGGCAGACCCTGCGCGAGGCGGCTGGGCCGCACCTTGTAGCTGCGCGCCATCTGCGCCAGGTAATGTGCGGTCGCTTCGCCTTCCACGGTGGCACTGGTGGCGATGATCAACTCGTTGACCTCACCCTGCTTCAGCCGCGCCTCCAGCTGATCCAGGCCCAGCTCGCGCGGGCCAATGCCGTCCAGTGGCGACAGCCGCCCCTGCAGCACGAAGTACACCCCGCGGAAGCCGGTGGCCGTCTCGATCGCCAGGCGATCGGCCGGTGATTCCACGGCACACAACTGCTGACGCTCGCGGCTGCCGTTGGCGCAGACCGCACAGATCTCGGTCTCGCTGAAATCCCGGCACTGTTCGCAATGCCCGATCCGCTCGATCGCCTTGGCCATCACCTCGGCCAGCTTCTGGCCGCCCTCGCGCTCGCGCTCGAGCACGTGGTACGCCATGCGCTGGGCGGTCTTCTGGCCCACGCCCGGCAACACGCGGAAGGCCTCGATCAATTGTTCGAGCAGGGGCAGGCTCATGGCGGATCGCTCATCTCAGAAACAAGCGCGCGAAGCCCGGGGGCTTCGCGGCGCGGTCACCACGGTCGCGCCAGGCAGACACCCGGCGCAGGCGGTGGGTCAGAACGGCAGCTTCATGCCCGGGGGCAGCTGCATGCCGGCGGTCGCCGAACCCATGCGGTTCTTCGACTCGGCGTCGATCTTGTTGGAGGCGTCGTTGAACGCAGCGGCCACCAGATCTTCGGTCATTTCCGCATCGGACAGCACCGACGGATCGATGCGCACCTTGCGGCATTCCTTGGTGCCGGTCAGGGTCACGCTGACCATGCCGCCGCCGGCGCTGCCGGTCACTTCCAGCTTGGCGAGGTCTTCCTGGGCCTTCTGCAGGTTTTCCTGCATCTTCTGGGCCTGCTGCATCAGTTGGGCGATATTGCCGCGCATGGGTCTTTACTCTTCAAAAGGACGAATGGAATCGGCGACGACCCGGGCGCCGTGTTGCTGGACCAGCAACTGCACCGAGGGATCGGCCATGAAAGCGGCTTCCGCCGCCGTTTGGCGTTCGCCACGCTGACGGTCAGCGCGCTGATGCAGGGTCTCGGCACCGGCTGCACCGGTATCGATCACCAGGCGCGGGGCCTGCCCCAAGGGGCCAGTCAACGCCGCGATCAGCGCCGCCTGCGAGCGGTCCGAACTCAAATACTCAAATCCGGGCGAAATCGCCAGTTTCAAGACGCCGTGCTGGTAGCTGATGAACGCTGAGTGCGCGGCCAGCTGCTTGGACGGGCCATTGAGCTGGCTGCCGGCCACCAGTTCCAGCCACGCATCGGCGGTCAGGTCGCCCTGTGCCTCCGATGGCGCGGTCTCCGGCGCCGAGGGGGCGATGGCGATGCCCTGCGGACGGGCCACCGGGGCGGGCGCTTGCGGGACTGGTGCCGGAGCAGCCGGTGCCACGGCGCGCTCGGGCGGCGCTTCCCATGGGGCGACCATGGCCGCATCCGGTGTAGCCATTTCGGCCGCCAGCGCTTCGTCGCGATCGGCGGCATCGCTTTCACGGTGCCACGGCGGCAGATCGTCGTCGGCAGCGGGCGCTGCGACGGTGGGCTTGGACGGCTTGACCGGCTCGGCGGCTGTCGGGGCCGGCGCAGGTTGTTCCGGTGCTGGCGGTGCGGGCTCAGGCGCCGCGGAGACCGGAGCAACCACGGCTGCCACCGGGGCCGACTGAGCGACGGGGGCGCTGGCCTTGGCTGGCGTCACGGCCGAAACAGCAGCCGCGGTCGCTGCCGCAGCGGCCATGCCGGTGCCTTGGCCGGTGGCCTGGCCACCCCTGTTCACGTCGGTCCCGGTGCCCGGATCGCGGGGCACGGGCGGTACCGCGGCGGCGGGACGGAACGCCAGCATGCGCAGCACGGCCATCTCGAACCCGGCGCGCGGGCTCGGGGCCAGGTGCAGGTCACGGCGCCCACCCAGGGCCATCTGATACCAGAGCTGGACCACTTCCGGGCGCAGGCGCTGGGCGAAGGCCTCGGCATCGATGCCCTCGCCCGCCGTCGCAGCGCCCGGCACCAGCTGCTGCACCTGGATCCGGTGCAGGGCCTCGGCCAGGGCATCAAGCACCCCGCTCCAGTCCGGCGAGAACTCGGCCAGCAGCGCCACGGTCTGCAGCAGGCGCGGACCATCGCCATCGGCGAGCGCATCCAGCATTGCGGCGACCTGGGTGCGGTCGACCGTACCCAGCATCGCGCGCACCACATCCTCGCGCAGCGCACCGCCGGCATAGGCGATCGCCTGATCCAGCAGCGACAGGCCGTCACGCAGGCTGCCATCGGCGGCTTTGGCCAACTGCACGATCGCGGTCGGGTCGGACTCGATTTCCTCGGCCGCCAGGATCTTGGTCATCTGGCCCTGGATCTGGTCCTCGTCCAACCGCTTCAGGTTGAACTGCAGGCAGCGCGAGAGCACCGTCACCGGCAGCTTCTGCGGATCGGTGGTGGCCAGCAGGAATTTCACGTGCTCCGGCGGCTCTTCCAGCGTCTTGAGCAGCGCATTGAACGCCGCCTTGGACAGCATGTGCACTTCGTCGATCAGATAGACCTTGTACTTGCCGCGGGAGGGCATGTACTGGGCGTTCTCGATCACCTCACGGACATCATCCACACCGGTATTGGACGCGGCATCGATCTCGAGCAGATCGATGTAGCGGCCGGAGTCGATATCCAGGCAGGCCGGGCACTGACCGCATGGATCGGCACTGGTGCCCTGCTCGCAGTTCAGCGACTTGGCGAAAATCCGGGCAATGGTGGTCTTGCCGACCCCGCGGGTGCCGGTAAACAGGAACGCATGGTGCACCCGGCCGCTGTCCAGCGCATTGCTGAGCGCACGGACCACGTGTTCCTGGCCCACCAGCTCGGCAAAACGCTTCGGACGCCACTTGCGGGCAAGGACGAGATAGGACATCAGGCCACCGTCTTCATCGGGACGACCATTGTGCCACGCCTGTCCAGCCCCCCTGCCCCTTGTGACGAACCGCTTGTGCGATTCCAATTCCCCCGCTAGAATCTGCGCCCCTGCAGCGGGTTATCGCAGCAGGTCCGGAGAGGTGTCCGAGCGGTTGAAGGAGCACGCCTGGAAAGTGTGTAAGCGTCTAAACCGCGCTTCGGGGGTTCGAATCCCCCTCTCTCCGCCAGACAAACGCAAAAGGCCGCCCTTCGGGGCGGCCTTTTGCGTTTCTCACGTTCGTCATTGATCCGGCTCCGGTAGCAGTGTGCGAAACCATGGAGAGGGGTATGAGAACCCCCGACGGGGGTTCGACGGATTCGCCGGGAGCGAATCCGGACAGCCGCATGGCTGGCCCTGGAGCGCGACAGCGCGGAAGGGCTGGGTGCATGGATGCACCCAGCAATCCCAATGAAGCAGCCACCCTGTATCCGAAGCCCTCAGCGCCATCGCCGACATTCCCGGGCGCGTGGCGACGCGTTCATCCCAATGGCGCATCCAGCTCCGGGAGGCGCGGCCCTGGAGCGCGCCAGCGCGGAAGGACTGGGTGCATGGATGCACCCAGCAATCCCAATGAAGCAACCACCCTGTATCCGAAGCCGACCACCCCAACGCGGAGCATGCCAAAGTCCCCCCATGCCCACCCTGCGCCCCTACACCCCAACTGACGCCCCGGCCTGCCTGGCCCTGTTCGACACCAACGTGCCGCGTTACTTCGCCCCCCACGAACGCCACGACTTCGCCAACTATCTACTTCACCCAGACCGCGCCCACGACTATCTGGTCATCGAACACAACGGCCACCTCGTCGCCTGCGGCGGCCTCGCCCTCGACAACGACCACAGCGCGGCCTTCTGCTGGGGCATGGTCGACCGCACCCGGCATCACCAAGGCCTGGGTACGCAGCTTTCTCATGCACGCCTGGCCCACGCAAGAACACTCGGCGCCCAGTGCGTGACGCTCAGCACCAGTCAGCACACACAGGATTTTTACGCCGGCCTCGGCTTCGTCGTCACCTCCATCACCCCCGATGGGCACGGCCCCGGGCTGGATGCGGTGGAGATGGTGCTCGAACTGGCGCCGCGCTGCGCGGCGCCAGTGATCGGAGTGCGTCAGGGTTACGTCAGCCACGCATGGCGTGGCTCTACCCCCGAGCGCACAGCGTGCGTTTTGAACGCCTCAGCTGCTGCTCAACTTCATCAACACCAACCCACTCACGATCAACACCGCTGCGGCAATCCGCATCGCGCTGACCTGTTCGCCCAGGAAGGTAATGCCGATCACGAACGCACCGACCGCGCCGATGCCGGTCCAGATCGTGTACGCGGTGCCCAACGGCAACGTGCGCATCGCCAGTGACAGCAGCCAGAAGCTGGCGATCATGGTGACGAGGGTGATGATCGAGGGAGTGAGCCTGCTGAACCCCTCGGATTGCTTCATCGAGAACGCCCAGACGATTTCCAGTACACCGGCTGCCAACAGATAGATCCAGGCCATGCGGCCCTCCTTGATGGGGGCCAGGCCGTCCTGGTCAGTGGTTCCCGAAATGGGGGAGGCCGTTCCTCCTGTGCAGCGCATTTTAGCAACCCGGCCGCACATTGGCCGTTCCGTGCCACAGCGGGCTACACAGGATTCAGCCTCCGCGTCTGGCACTGCGTGCCACGCATGCGCTAGAATGCGCGACTGCACTGCCGGGCCTGTTCCTGCGGTGCACCTTCCGCCTGCGGCCGGCTGATCGTTGATCGCCCTGCAGCCGGAACGTCTCTATGGTGGCCCCGTCGGCCCCTCGCGACGCTAGGTCGAAAATCCCGCCAGGGCCGGAAGGCAGCAACGGTATCGATCGACGCGGGCGCCGAGGTCAGCCGGCGGGGCCGCCACCTTTTTAGGCCCCCGGTATTTCCCACGCGCTGCTGCCGCTCTAGGGCGCCGCGGGCGTGCCCTGATGGAACACCACCCGCCATGCCCCGTCGCGCAGTCGCCACAGCGAGCTGCGCAGCACCTCGCGCTGCCGCACCCCGTCGATCACGTACCAACTGCGGTAGCGCACCTGCGCGAGCGTCGGGGCCAGCAGAGCGATGTCGTAATCGCTGGACACGATCTCCACCTGCGCACGCTCGCGCGGAATCTCGGCCAATGCAGCAGCACGGTCGAAACACGCGCCCGAGCTGCCAATCTCGCGGAAGTCGTCATCCAACAACGCGGCCAACTGCGCGACATCACCGCGAACCGTCGGCCCATGCAACGCGCGTTCGAGCGCCTGCAGATGGGCGGCCAGCGCGTCGTCCATGCTCAGGGAGGATCCTGGGCCAGCACGTGCATCGCGGTCGGGGTGGCCAGCGCCACACGCTCACCGGGCAGGGCCACACGATGGCCACGGTGGCGCAGCGCCTCGCCGTCGCTCTCGCTGGCATAGTGGTACAGCATCATCCGCGCCTGCAGCTCGGGCGTGTACTCACGCTCCAGGTCATCCACGCCGGTATGCGACGGGTTGCCGTGCAGGCCGCAGTCGTGCGCGATCAGCTCGTTGTCGTCGGCGTAGCGCGCCAGCATTTCCGGAATCGGACGGGTATCCCCGCTCCAGGTGACCGCACCCTTCAGGCGCAGGCCATACGCGGTTTCCGGCCAGTGATGGCGCACCGGAAACACCTCCAGGCGCACCCCGTCATGCCAGAACGCGTCGCCGACCACGATCAGCTGGAAGGCATCCCAGAAATTCGCACCGCCCTCGGCCAGCACGTTCGGGTAATCGGCCACGCGCTTGTGCAGCAGCGGCACGACCGTCGCCGGCACGTAGAGGCGGATGCGCCCACGACGCTGCGGCGAGAAATACGCATCGACGAACAATCGCTCGAAACCGGCGACATGGTCCAGGTGTACATGGGTAACGAACAGCGCCTGCGGCACATGCCTGTACTGCGCCTGGAAGGCGGTCAGCCCTTCCCCGCCGCAATCGATGGTCAGCCATGGGCGGCCGTCACGCTCGATCACCGCCATCGGCGAACCCAGCTGCACGGCCGACGCATTGCCGACCCCCATGAAACGCAGCGTCCAGTCCATCAGTAACCCCGGTTCCAGGCCAGATCGTAGGCGCGGCGCAGCCGTGCGTAGTCCTTTTCGACGTCGTCATGGCTGCGCTCACCTCGCAGTTTGATCAGCGAGCGCAGCAGCCGCTTGAGATTGCGCTCGCGCCAGCGCGTGGCGGGAATGCGCAGCACGCCGCGATCGAAATCGATCAGCCAGCCGTGGCCGTTGGCGTCGAACAGAATGTTGTGGGCGTTGAGATCGGCATGGTCCAGCCCGGCGCGGTGGAAGCGCGCGATCAGCCGGCCGGTCTCTTCCCAGGGGGCGCCGCGCCCGGCGACCAGCGCGCGGTCGGCCAGCGAGCGCACGCCCTCCAGCCGTTCCATCAGGATCGCCGCTTTGTAGCGCAGGCCTTCGCGCATGTAGAACGCGGCGATCGGTCGCGGTACCGGCAGCTTCTGCGCGCGCAGAGCACGCATCAGGCGGAACTCGGCAAAACTGCGGGTGCGGTTGGCACCACGCCAGATGTAGTGGTCCCGGCTGAGCTTGGCCGCCAGGCCGCCGCGCAGGTACTGTCGCAGCACGGCATGACCGAAGGGCGCATCGACGAACCAGGCGCCGCCGCGGCCGCCATCGCCAACCGGTCGCGCCCGCTCGCCCCAGTGGGCCGGCGCGAACAGGCTCATCTCGGCTTGCCGCAAGGCTTCGCGGTCGAACAGAATGGCGCCGATACCGCGTCCATCGCGGCAGGGCGTCAGCGCTTCAGTGGCGTCGAATGCGACCATTCCTTCGAGTCTAACAACACCATGGCACCAACGTCCTCTTCCTTGTGTCTTTTGCGTTTGTCCGCGCTGGGGGACGTGACCCATGTGGTGCCGCTGGTGCGCACCCTGCAGCGGGCCGATCCCGGCGTGTCGCTGCACTGGATCATCGACAAGGCCGGCCACAAGCTGCTCGATGGGCTGCCGGGCGTGACCTTCCACAGCTACGACAAGAAAACCGGCCTGGCCGGCATGCGCGCCCTGCGCGACAGCCTCCCTGCCGGGCGCTTTGATGCACTGCTGCAGATGCAGGTAGCCTTCCGCGCCAACGTGCTGTCCGCCTTCGTGCCGGCCAAGCGCCGCATCGGCTACGACAAATCGCGGTCCAAGGACCTTCACGGGCTGTTTATCAATGAGCGCATCCCCGACCGCCCCGGCATCCACGTGCTGGATGCGATCGGCAGCTTCTGCGAGCCGCTGGGCCTGAAGCAGACCGAGGTCAGCTGGGACCTGGCCGTGCCGCCGGCCGCGTTCGAGTGGGCCGATGCCCAGTGGGCCGACGACGGCCGCCCGGTGCTGATGATTTCGCCCTGCTCCAGCCACGTCCGCCGCAACTGGTATGCCGACCGCTATGCGGCCGTGGCCAACCACGCTACCTCGCGTGGCTGGCGGGTGGTGCTGTGCGGTGGGCGCAGCGAGCTGGAGCGCGGCATGGCCGATGCCATCCAGGCGCAGCTGACCACCCCGGCGCTGGATCTGGTCGGCAAGGACACACTGAAGCAGCTGCCGGCGCTGTTGGCGCGCGCCGCACTGGTGATGACGCCCGATTCGGGCCCGATGCATATCGCCAACGCGATGGGCACCAAGGTGCTCGGCCTGCACGCGGCCAGCAACCCGCACCGCAGCGGCCCCTACTCCGACCGCCGCTACTGCGTGGACCGCTACGACGATGCGGCGCGCAGATTCCTGGGCAAGCCGGCCAGCGAACTGAAATGGGGCGCGAAGGTCGAATTCGACGACGTGATGCAGCTGATCACGGTCGAGGACGGCATTGCCGCTTTCGAGCGCTATGTCGCCGATTACGCGCCGCGCGGCGCGTAATCCTTGTACGACTTCTCTTCCACGTAGAGCGAGCCCAGCGCCAGGTTGATGTCCTTCTTGATGCGGGCGCGCTCGTCGTTCTGCTGGTAGACGCTGCGGGCCAGTTCGACGAAATGGTCGTCGAAGGCCTGGGCCTTGTCCTGCAGGCGGATGTTGTCTTCGATATCCCACAGGCGCTCGTTGACGGCCTTGAGCTCGGCACGCAGGCGGGCGATGTCCTTGACCCCGGCCGGGTGCGCCATCCAGGTCTTTTCCAGCGCGCTCAGCTCGGTGCGGATATTGGCCAGCTTGGCCTCGTCGCTGATGCGCTCGGATTTGATCTGCAGGATCGAGATCTTGTCGAGCAGTTCACCGAAGGACACGGGGACGAGGATTTCAGCGGTCATGGTGGGGATCCGTTACGTGAGGCGGGCAGTTTAGCGGAGCGCATGTTGGAGGGGTGTGGGGTAAGGGCGTGGCCGCTTCATTGGGATTGCTGGGTGCATCCATGCACCCAGCCCTTCCGCGCTGCGCGCTCCAGGGCCGCGCCGCCTGGAGTTGGATACGCCGATGGGATGAACGCGTCGCCACGCGCCCGGGTATGTCGGTGATGACGCTGAGGGCTTCGGAAGCAGGGTGGCCGCTTCATTGGGATTGCTGGGTGCATCCATGCACCCAGCCCTTCCGCGCTTGCGCGCTCCAGGGCCAGACGTTCGTCTGTCCGGATTCGTTCCAGACGAATCCGTCGAACCCCCTTCGGGGGTTCTCGTCCGCCCATCAGGCCGGATAAAAAGAAAAGGGCCGCCCGATGGGCAGCCCTTTTCTTTTTATCTGGCGGAGAGGGGGGGATTCGAACCCCCGAGGCGCTATAAACGCCTGCCTGATTTCGAGTCAGGTACATTCAACCGCTCTGCCACCTCTCCAGATGGTCCCGGCGAACCGGGACGCGAATGATACGGGTAGGACGCGCTGGCGACAAGTCATTGCGGGCAAAGAAGTGAATTTCTTCTGTATGGATGCCTTGCCGGATGTCCGGCGGGCCGCGATCATGCCGTTATCCCTCGCAATCCTCACCGGCACGCGCCTTCATGATCGAATTCGGACACCTGACCCACCCCGGCCTGCGCCGTGACCTCAATGAGGATACGTATTACGGGGATGGCGAACTGGCGCTGTGGCTGGTCGCCGATGGCATGGGCGGGCACGCCTGCGGTGAGGTGGCCAGTGCGCTGGCGCGCGAAACCATCGTGCGCGAGATCCGCCGCGGGGCGACGCTGGCGCATGCGATCCGGATCGCCGATGAGGAAATCATCCGCACCTCGCGCCGCCGCAACGACAGTCTGCCGATGGGTACCACCGTGGTGGCGGCCCGTGTACAGGGCAATCGGTATGAGGTGGCGTGGGTCGGCGACAGCCGCGCGTACCTGTGGCGCGACGGCAAGCTGGCCCAGCTCAGCCAGGATCACAGCGTGGTCCAGGAACTGGTCGCCCAGGGCAATCTGACCGCCGAGCAGGCCCGCGCGCACCCGCATCGCAATGTGGTGACCCAGGCGCTGGGGGTGACCGATCCGGCACATCTGAATGTGGCGACCACCACCGGTGAGCTGCGCCCGGGCATGCAGCTGCTGCTGTGCAGTGACGGGCTGACCGAAGAGGTCGAGGACAAGGGCATCGCCCGCACCCTCGCCTTCGACGATGCCAGTGCGCAGGAATGCGTGGATACCCTGGTCGCCGCCGCGCTGGATGGCGGCGGCTCGGACAACATCACCGTGATTCTGGTGCGATGCCATTGAGGCAGGGATCCCGACCTACGGTCGGGATCTACCGCCGGGGTCGGGCCATCAGGCGCTGACCGCTTCCGCCGCCTCGGGTTCACCATCCCAGATTGCGCGGCCGGCCTTCTTGCGCAGCTTGGCCAGGCGCGCTTCGTGCGCCTCCCGCTCCGAGGCCGTGGCGACCACGCGCGGGCGGGGCAGCAGGCGCGAGGTGTCGAAGGTCTGCGCGTGGGCGCTGCCGGTTTTCTGGTCATCGGCCGAGCCGAAGCCGATTTCTTCCTGGCCCGAGGTCAGCGCGATGTAGACATCGCCCAGGATCTGCGCATCGAGCAGGCCGCCGTGCAGCTGGCGGTGGGCGTTGTCCACGCCCAGGCGGCGGCACAGCGCATCCAGCGAGTTGCGCTGGCCGGGGAATCGCTCACGCGCCATCTTCAGCGTATCGATCACCGTGCAGCGGTCGGTGATCTTGCCGTAGTGATCGCCCAGCAGCGACAGCTCGTTGTCCAGGAAGCCCAGATCGAACGCCGCGTTGTGGATGATCAGCTCGGCGCCGTCGATATAGGCGAGGAAGTCATCGACGACCTGGGCGAAGTCCGGCTTGTCGGCCAGGAACTCCAGGGTCAGGCCGGTGACTTCCTGCGCGCCCTGTTCGAACTCGCAGTCCGGCTTGAGGTACTGGTGGTAGTTGTTGCCACTGGGGCGGCGCTCGAGCAGTTCCACACAGCCGATTTCGACGATGCGGTTGCCCTTCCGCCACTCCAGGCCGGTGGTTTCGGTATCAAGGATGATCTGACGCATGGGCTCAGTGTACCGGGCCGGCGGCGCGGATCCGGATCGCGGCGTCGCGCGCCAGCTGGTCCACGCGCTCGTTGTCCGGGTCGCCGGAATGGCCCTTGACCCAGCGCCAGTCGATGGTGTGCTTGAGCGTGGCCGCGTGCAGGCGCTCCCACAGCTCGCGGTTCTTGACCGGCGAGCCGCCGGCGGTTTTCCAGTTCTTGCGGATCCAGCCAGGCATCCACTCGGTCAGGCCCTGGCGCACGTACTGCGAATCGGTGAACAGCACGATGTTGCACGGCTCGGTGAGGGCTTCCAGCCCTGAGATGGCCGCCATCAGCTCCATGCGGTTGTTGGTGGTATGCGCTTCGCCACCGCTCAGTTCGCGCTCGTGCGCGTTGTAGCGCAGCAACGCCGCCCAGCCGCCAGGGCCGGGATTGCCGAGGCAGGAACCGTCGGTGTGGATTTCTATCGTCTTCATTCCATTCCAGATCAGGTGGCAACCGTGCCGTGCCAACGTGGCACGGCCACGGGCGTCGGTCCCGGCAATGCCAGAGTGCGTTTTTCAGCGGTGAACAGGCAGGCGGCCCGCAGCGGGGCGAGGTCGCGCCGGCCCGGCGAGCGGTTGCGCCACATCGGGCCGAGGTAGTGCAGGTCCTCGCAGCTCAGGCCGGCCTGCGTGAGGGTGTGCCGCAGCCGCTGCGGGCTGCGCACGACCAGCCCGTGATGGCGCCACTGGCGGCGGTACGGGCTGAACGGGTTGAGGGTGGACAGCCACAGTCGCCCCCCGGGCATCAGCACGCGCGCGCACTCGGCAATCAGCTGTTCGGCGTCACGGGCGGTGACGTGCTGCAGCACGATGGCATTGACGCTCTCGTCCGGCAGCGGCAGCGGCAGAGCGCACTGGACATCGCCGGCATACTCGGCGCCCTGGCGGTACAGGCGCAGGCCGCGGCCGGGCAGATCCACGCACTCGAGCCAGCCAGGCGTCGGCGCCACCCACAACCACGGGTTGACCGGGCGCTCGGCCAACAGGCTGCGCAACCGCTCCGATTCCAACCGACACAAGGCGTGTGCCGGTTCAGTATCAAACCAGGATGCGACTATCGCTTGACGGGGGCTCAACGCGGGGGGCATGGTCCAATTCTATGCGACTGACTGCCCTACCCGCGTTTGCGGACAATTACATCTGGGCGCTGGTCGCCGACGACGGCCGCGCCGTGGTCATCGACCCCGGCCAGGCCGACCCCGTTCTGGCCGCCGCAGCGCAGCAGGGATGGGTTCCCCACAGCATTCTGTTGACCCACCACCACGACGACCACATCGGCGGCGTGGCCGAGCTGCAGGCCCGTTTTCCCGCGGTGGAGGTCTACGCACCGGTGGAACCGCGCATCGCGGTCCCCGCCGACCGGGTGGCTGAAGGTGAATGCGTTCAGGCATTGGGGCTCGGGTTCCACGTAGTATCCGTGCCCGGGCACACCCGGAGCCATATTGCGTTTCACACCGCTGAACACCTTTTCAGCGGCGATGCGTTGTTCAGCCTGGGCTGTGGGCGCATGTTCGAAGGTACGCCTCCCCAGCTTCTGGCATCTCTGCGGAAGCTGGCGTCCCTGCCAGCGCAACTGATGGTCTGTTGCGCCCATGAGTACACCCTGTCCAATGCCGTCTTCGCGCGGCATGTAGACCCCACCAACGCTGCGCTGTCGCAGCGCCATGAGGAGGCCTTGGCCATGCGCCGCGATGACCTGCCCACGCTGCCGGTTTCACTGGCAAGCGAGCTGGAATGCAATCCGTTCCTGCGTACGAACACCCCCGCCATCCAGGCGGCTGTCAGCGCCCATCTTGGGCGTCCCGTAACCGATGAAGTCGATGTTGTCGCAGGCCTGCGACACTGGAAAGACGGATTCCGAACATGAGTCGGCGATTGTTGCCGCTCGCGCTGGGCCTGGCGATCGCCGTGGCCGGCAGCGCGGGCGCCCAGTCGTTGACCGCCGGCATGTCGCAGAACGTGGCCGGCCTGTCCTCCCTTCCCCTGACCGCTGCGGCCCTGCCGCCGGCCTCGGTGCGCAACGGGCAGGAGATCTTTGCCAGCTTCCGCGATGGCCTGGCCGAACCCACCTGCGACGCCGAGGCGACCAGCCCGCGTTGGCAGAAGCAGTTCGCACATGCCCCCTCGCGGCTGGCCAACCAGGACGATGATGCGCTGGTGCTGTTCGGCTACGTGGTCGAAGAGCTGCGCAAATCCGATCTGCCGACCGAATTCGCGCTGATTCCCTTCGTGGAAAGTGGCTACCGGCCCAACGCCCGCAATGGCAGCGGCCCGGCCGGGCTGTGGCAGTTCATCGCCACCACCGCCAAGAACCACCGCGTGCAGATGACCCCGGGCTATGACGGCCGCCTCTCGGCCGTGGATTCCACCCAAGCCGCGGTGCGCTACCTCAAGACCCTGCACGGCATGTTCGGCGGCGACTGGCGCTTGGCCACCATGGCGTACAACGCCGGTGAGTACCGGGTGCTGCAGTCGCTGCGCAAGGCCGGCATGAATGCGCAGAACGCGCGCCCGGCCGAGCTGCCGGGGCTGTCGCCGGTCACCTATGCCTATGTCGAGAAGCTGCATGCGCTGGCCTGCGTCCTGGAAGACGCGGAAACCGAGCCGGCGGTGATGGCCTCGCTGGACCGCACCGTGCCGGTGCTGAAGGGCCACACCCTGCCGGCCGGCACCAGCGTCCAGCAGTGGGCCCAGCAGCGCGATCTGGATCCGGCCCGCATCGCCCGGCTCAATCCGGCCCTGGCCACCGGCAAGGGCCGCCCGAGCGGCCAGGTGACGGTTCTGGCCCCGACCGCGCATGCGCCGGTGGATGCCAGCGCCAGCGTGGCCGCCATTGCGATGGCACCGAGCGCACCGGCCGACACCACGGCGGCGCGTACGGCGCCCGGCCCGGTAGCCACGCGCACCGTGGCCAGCGCGGACCGCCCGCGCAGCCGCCGCCACACCGTACGCGATGGCGAGTCGCCCTGGACCATCGCGCGCCGTTACGGGATGCCGTTGAAGGCGCTGCTGTCGCTCAATGGGCTCAGTGGCAGCAGCGTGCTCAAGCCGGGAGCGGTGCTGCGCGTCGAAGACTGAGCGCGGGCGGATCCTATTGCTGGTAACGACACTGCCCGGTTCCGCCGGGCAGTGTCGTTTTCAACAACAAAAAGCCCGGCATGGCCGGGCTTTTTATTGTTCAGCAGACGCCGACCCGGTTACAGGTTGGCTTCTTCGGTCTGCACCTTGAAGTGCTTGCGCATCGCTTCGACGTAGGCCTTGGCGGCGGCCATGCCGTCGATCTGGCTCAGCTGCTCCTTGAGCTGCTGCTGCTGGGCGGCGTCCACTTCAGCCACGTTGCCCGGGGTGACCTTGGTCACCGCGTAGATCACGTAGCGGCCCTGCACGGCGACCTTGCCGTAGCTCGGCTTGCCTTCAGCCGGCAGCGGCGCGCTGAACACCGCGCGGTTGATCTCCGGGGTCGGCACCGGCTGGGTGCGCGGCAGGCCCGGCAGCGGGCTGATCTGCAGCTTGTCGCTGGTCGCCAGCGCCTGCAGAGTCTGCCCGGCCTTCAGCTTGGCCAGCACGGCATCCACGGCCTTCTCGGAGGCTTGGCGGGTGCGGTCAGCATGGATCGCGGCGATGACCTGTTCACGGGCCTTGGCCAGCGGCAGCGCCTGCTCCGGGCTGTGCTCGGTCACGCGGATCATCACGTTGTGGTTCGGGCCCAGCTCGATCGGGTCGCTCACCGTGCCATCCTGGGTCAGGATGTCGGAGAACGCCGCACGCAGCACCGCCGGGTTGGCCGCGATGCCACTGGCGGTGGCGCGGGTGAACGGACCGATCGTCTGCACCGGCAGGCTCATGTCCTTGGCCGGGCCTTCCAGCGAGGTCGGGTTCTTGTAGACCAGATCCACCAGGCGGCCACTCAGTTCAGTGAACACGCGATCGGTATCGGCCTTGAGCTGTTCGGCAGCCAGCTGGTCACGCACGTCCTCGAACGCGCGGCCTTCGCCCCCCTTGGTCTCGCGCAGCTTGAGCACATGGAAACCGAATTCGGTCTTCACCGGCCCAACCACGTCGCCCGTCTTCATGGCGAACAGCGCGTCTTCGAACGGCTTGACCATCGCGCCGTGTTCCACCCAGCCCAGATCGCCGCCGGCGTCCTTGGAACCGGGGTCTTCCGAGTTGGCCTTGGCCAGCGCGGCGAAATCGGCACCCGGCGCCTTGGCTTCCGCAGCAATACGCGTGGCCTTCTCTTCGGCCGCCTTCAGCTTGGCCGGATCGTTGCCATCTGCGGTGATCAGGATGTGCGAGGCCAGACGCTGTTCCGGCGTGGCAAAGCGTGCCTTCTCATCCTGGTAGCGCTTGCGCAGCGTCGCCTCATCGGCCGGCGCTGCAGCCGGCAGGTTCGCGCCGTTGATCTCGACGTATTCCAGCGACACGGTTTCCGGCTGGCGGAAATCCTTGGTGTGGCTGTCGTACCACTGCTTGATCTGCGCGTCGGTCACTTCGGCGGTATCGGCCGGCGTTTCCGGCAGCGCGGCCAGCTCCACGTCACGCGTTTCACCGAGCAGCTTCATCAGGCGCTCGGCTTCGCTCTGGGTGGTGAACCCCGAACGCTGCAGGGCCGACGGGATGATCGACTGCTGGATGCTCTCGCGCACCAGCGCTTCGAACTGCGTCGGCGTGCGCGGCGGATTACCGCTGGCCAGGGCGATGCGGTAGTTGTCCTGGTTGAACTTGCCGTCCGCGTCCAGGAAGGCCGGGATCGAGGCAATGTACTCGCGCACGGCACCATCGCCGATCACGATGCCGGACTGTTCGCCGGCCAGACGCACAACCTGCTCATCGATCATCTGATCGAGCACGGCCAGCTTGCTTTCGGTGCTTTCGAACTGGCGTGGATCGAAATCCTCACCCTGTTCCTGGCGTGCCTGCTGGCGCGCCTGCTCGAAGCGCACGCGGAAATCGTTGGAGCTGATTTCGTGGTGCTGCCACAGGAACGAGACCGGCCACCACGACGGGGCGGACTTCCACCAGGTCGGCGGGGCGGCCACTTTGGCCACGTTCTGCGAGCCGACGCCACCGAGGTAGCTGGAGTCGATCACGAACAGGAACGGAATCATCAGCAGCCCCAGGATCACGGTAACGATCCAGCCCGAGGTCTTGTCGCGAAGTTTCTGCAGCATGGGAAAAATCAAGGCCTGATTGGCGAGCCCGGCAGTGTAACCCGCTTCGCGGCAGGCTCCAAAAGTGCCCGCATCGGCCGCCCCGGCCCGATCCACAGTGTCCCACGCCCGGTCATGGCAACGGATGCACGGTCAGTCGCGCGCCGTTGATCGATGCGCTGAATTGAAAACAAAAAAAAGCCCTTGGTTTTCACCAAGGGCTCTTCAAAGATTGGCGGAGCGGACGGGACTTGAACCCGCGACCTCCGGCGTGACAGGCCAGCATTCTAACCAGCTGAACTACCGCTCCGCACTTGAAACTTTGCAGGCGCTCATTCTATCCGAAGATATTCAGATTGCCCACCCCGAAATACTGCTTTTTTCGAGGTTTTTTTAAAACTGGCGGAGCGGACGGGACTTGAACCCGCGACCTCCGGCGTGACAGGCCAGCATTCTAACCAGCTGAACTACCGCTCCGCACTAAACCGCTTTTGTTTCCACCGCGACCTGCGTCGCTGGAGAAAACAAGGCCCCCGATCGCTCAGGGGCCCTATTGAAACTGGCGGAGCGGACGGGACTTGAACCCGCGACCTCCGGCGTGACAGGCCAGCATTCTAACCAGCTGAACTACCGCTCCACATTTCAAAACTTTTACTGGCAGTGCCTGGTGGGTGCTGAGGGTTTCGAACCCCCGACCCTCTCCGTGTAAAGGAGACGCTCTACCGCTGAGCTAAGCACCCCAGCAAGCCGCTTAGTTTACGGCATCCTTCAGGGCTTTGCCAGCCTTGAACGACGGATTCTTCGACGCAGCGATCTTGATGGTGTCGCCGGTCTTCGGGTTGCGGCCGGTACGGGCAGCGCGGTCGCGGACCTGGAACGTGCCGAAGCCCACCAGCGTCACCGCGTCACCGCCCTTCAGGGCCTTGGTGACGGAAGCGATGACGGCATCAACGGCGCGGCTGGACTCGGCCTTGGTCAGGTCGGCGGCTTCAGCAACAGCGTCGATCAATTCGGTCTTGTTCATTCTCTACAGCTCCTTTGGCGGGGATTCCGCGGATTCAACATTGAGACACCCGAGGACGATACGCCGCCGGATGCCAGTGAAGTTCTCTGTTCGCCGAATTCAGCATGACGCTGACTCACGAGTGGTGCTTTTATACCAGTGCCCCCCTACCCGCGCAAGCTGAAAAGCCAATAACGACGCGGGTTTCGGGCACTTGGACAGCGCGCGTCAATGCTTGACGCGCGTGGTGGAAGCTGTCTTGGACTTGCCACGTACCGTGACACGCTGCCCATCTTTCTTGGGCTTCGGTGCAGTCAGCGGCGTCTCCAAGGCCAGGTCTAGCACTTCCTCGATCCACTTCACCGGCACGATCTTCAGATCACGGGTGACATTGGCGGGGATATCGGCCAGATCCTTGCGGTTCTCCTCGGGGATGATGACCGTGGTGATGCCGCCACGCAGCGCCGCCAGCAGCTTCTCCTTGAGGCCGCCAATGGCGGTGACACGACCGCGCAGGGTGATCTCGCCGGTCATCGCCACTTCGGCCCGGATCGGCACCTTGGTCAGCGTGGACACCAGCGAGGTGACCATGGCGATACCCGCGCTGGGGCCATCCTTGGGCGTGGCGCCATCGGGTACGTGCACGTGCACGTCGTGCTTCTGCAGGAACTCGTTGTCGATGCCCAGCCGCTCGGCACGCGAACGCACCACCGACAGGGCCGCCGAGGCGGATTCCTTCATGACGTTGCCGAGCTGGCCGGTCAGGATCAGCTGGCCCTTGCCCGGGACGAGCGTGGATTCGATCTGCAGCAGGTCGCCGCCGACTTCCGTCCAGGCCAGGCCGGTGACCAGGCCCACTTCGTTCTGCTCTTCGGCACGGCCGAAATCGACGCGACGCACGCCCAGGTACTTGTCCAGATTCTTGCCGTTGACCACCACCAGCGCCTTCTTCTTCGCACTGGCCTTCTTGGTGGCCTTGGCCGGCTTGGCCGGGGCGACCGGACCGGCGAGCGCGATCTCTTTGACCACCTTGCGGCAGATCTTGGCGACTTCGCGCTCGAGGTTGCGCACGCCGGATTCGCGCGTGTAATAGCGCACGATGTCCTGGATCGCGTCGGCCTCGATCTCCAGCTCTTCCGGCTTCAGGCCGTTGGCCTTGATCTGCTTGGGCACCAGGTAGCGCATGGCGATGTTGAGCTTCTCATCCTCGGTGTAGCCGGGGATGCGGATCACTTCCATGCGGTCCAGCAGCGGGCCGGGGATGTTGAGCGAATTGGAGGTCGCCACGAACATCACTTCGGACAGGTCCAGATCCACTTCCAGGTAGTGATCGTTGAACGCGTTGTTCTGCTCCGGATCGAGCACTTCCAGCAGCGCCGACGACGGATCCCCACGGAAGTCCATCGACATCTTGTCGATCTCATCGAGCACGAACAGCGGATTCTTGCTGCCGACCTTGTTGAGGTTCTGCACGATGCGGCCCGGCATGGAGCCGACGTAGGTACGACGGTGCCCGCGGATCTCGGCCTCGTCGCGCACGCCACCCAGGCTCATGCGCACGAACTTGCGGTTGGTCGCCTTGGCGATGGACTGGCCCAGCGAGGTCTTGCCCACGCCGGGCGGGCCGACCAGGCACAGGATCGGGCCCTTCATCTGCTTCACGCGCGACTGCACCGCCAGGTATTCCAGGATGCGGTCCTTGACCTTGTCCAGACCGAAGTGATCGGCATCCAGCGTGTCCTGCGCGGCCTTGAGGTCCTTGCGGACCTTGCTGCGCTTCTTCCACGGCACGCCCAGCAGCCAATCCAGGTAGTTGCGCACCACGGCGGCTTCAGCCGACATCGGCGACATCTGCTTGAGCTTGTTGAGCTCGGCCTTGGCCTTGGTCTCGACCGGCTTGGGCATGCCCGCCTCGGCGATCTTGCGGGCCAGTTCGTCCATCTCGCCGGGTGCGTCATCCAGGTCACCCAGTTCTTTCTGGATGGCCTTCATCTGCTCGTTGAGGTAGTACTCGCGCTGGCTCTTTTCCATCTGCGACTTCACGCGGCCGCGGATGCGCTTTTCCATCTGCTGCACGTCGATCTCGCCGTCGACCAGGCCGACCAGCATTTCCAGGCGGTCACCGATCTGCAGCGTTTCCAGCAGGCGCTGCTTGTCGGCCAGGCGCACGCTGATGTGCGCGGCGATGGTATCGGCCAGGCGCGCGGGCTCATCGATGCCAGCCAAGGTCTGCAGCAGCTCCGGCGGCAGCTTGCGGTTGGTTTTGACGTACTGCTCGAACAGCGACATCAACGACCGGGCGATCGCCTCGATCTCGCGCGGCTCGCGCGATTCGTCCGATTCGATTTCCATGCCCACGCCGTGCAGCGAGCCATCGCGCTCGGTCACGTCGGTGACGTTGACGCGCGACAGCCCCTCGACCAGCACCTTGATGGTGCCATCGGGCAGCTTCAGCAGCTGCAGGACCTGGGCGAGCGTGCCGACCTGGTACAGATCGGCGGCGGACGGATCATCCGTCTCGGCGGACTTCTGCGCGAGCAGCAGGATGCGCTTGTCCGCTTCCATCGCCTGCTCCAGCGCATGCATGGACTTGTCACGGCCGACGAACAGCGGAATGACCATGTGCGGGAACACCACCACGTCACGCAGCGGCAGTACCGGCAGGTCGAGAGTCTCAGTTGGGGAACGGGCCATGTGGGCTCCAGTGGAACAGTGGGGATGGCCTCCGGGCGCCTCGCCCGGATACAAAAAAAGCCGATGGCCTCGTTATGGGGCCATCGGCTTCTAGATGCAAGCTGTTCTGAAAAAATTCTATCAATTCAATTACTTGAACTGATTATTCAGCGCCAGCCGCCTTCTGTTCAGGCGCCGGTGGCGTCTGGTAGATCAGGTACGGTTCGGACTTGTGCTCGATCACCGATTCGTCCACCACCACCTTGCTGACGTTCTCTGCCGAGGGCAGGTCATACATGGTGTCCAGCAGGACCGATTCGACGATCGTACGCAGGCCGCGGGCACCGGTCTTGCGCTTGAGCGCCTTGCGGGCAATGGCGGCCAGTGCGTCCGGACGGAACTCCAGCTCGACGTGCTCCATCTCGAACAGCTTCTTGAACTGCTTGGTGATGGCGTTCTTCGGCTCGGTGAGGATGCGCACCAGGGCGGCCTCGTCCAGCTCTTCCAGCGTCGCCACGACCGGCAGGCGGCCGACGAACTCCGGAATCAGGCCGAACTTGATCAGATCTTCCGGCTCGACTTCGGCCAGGATCTTGCCCACTTCCTGCTTGCGCTCGGAACTCTTCACCTTGGCACCGAACCCGATGCCGCCCGAATCGTTCGAACGCTGCTGGATCACCTTGTCCAGGCCGGCAAACGCGCCGCCACAGATGAACAGGATGTTCTTGGTGTCCACCTGCAGGAATTCCTGCTGCGGGTGCTTGCGACCGCCCTGCGGCGGCACGCTGGCCACGGTGCCTTCGATCAGCTTCAGCAGGGCCTGCTGGACGCCTTCGCCGGACACATCGCGGGTGATCGACGGGTTCTCGCTCTTGCGCGAGATCTTGTCGATTTCATCGATGTAGACGATGCCCTGCTGTGCCTTCTCGACGTCGTAGTCGCACTTCTGCAGCAGCTTCTGGATGATGTTCTCCACGTCTTCGCCCACGTAACCGGCTTCGGTCAGCGTGGTGGCGTCGGCCATGGTGAACGGCACATTGAGCAGGCGGGCCAGGGTTTCGGCCAGCAGCGTCTTGCCCGAACCGGTCGGACCGACCAGCAGGATGTTCGACTTCGCCAGTTCGACCTCGTCGTTCTTCTGGCGGCTCTCGATGCGCTTGTAATGGTTGTATACGGCCACGGCCAGGGTCCGCTTGGCGCGGTTCTGCCCGATCACGTACTGGTCCAGGACCTCGAGGATCTCGCGCGGCTTGGGCAGCGAACTGCGGGCCGACTGCGCCTTCTCCTCCAGCTCCTCACGGATGATGTCGTTGCACAGCTCGACGCATTCATCGCAGATGAACACGCTCGGACCCGCAATCAGCTTGCGCACCTCATGCTGGCTCTTTCCGCAGAAAGAGCAGTAGAGGATCTTGCCGGTGTCCGTGGAACGACCTTGGCGGTCTTCGCTCATGCTTCGCTTACCCAGTTACCCCACCCGACTGAACGGGGGTTCGATTCGAGAATAGCACAGGGTCAGGAGGACGCCAGTCCTGCCCGACCCGGTGGAAACAAGCCGGTTTCCCAGCCTGGCACAACCTTACGCCGGCTGGATCGACTCTTCCGGACGACGCTCCAGGACCTGATCGACCAGGCCGTAGGCCACGGCATCGGCCGCGCTCTTGAAGTTGTCGCGCTCGGTATCCCGGGCGATGGTCTCCAGCGACTGGCCGGTGTGCTTGGCCAGCACTTCGTTCAAGCGCGAACGCAGGGTCAGGATTTCGCGGGCATGGATGTCGATGTCCGTGGCCTGACCCTGGAAGCCGCCCAGCGGCTGGTGGATCATCACGCGCGAGTTCGGCAGTGCATAGCGCTTGCCGGCCGCACCCGAGGCCAGCAGCAGGGCGCCCATGGAGGCGGCCTGGCCGACGCAGATGGTGCTCACGTCCGGCTTGATGTACTGCATGGTGTCGTAGATCGCCATGCCGGCGGTGACCACGCCACCGGGCGAGTTGATGTAGATGCTGATGTCCTTTTCCGGGTTGTCCGCTTCCAGGAACAGCAGCTGCGCCACCACCACGTTGGCCATGTGATCGTCGATCGGGCCCACGAGGAAGATCAGACGCTCTTTCAACAGGCGCGAATAGATGTCATAGGCGCGCTCGCCGCGGCTGGTCTGTTCGACCACCATCGGAACCATGTTCAGGGCTGTGGTTCGGTTGTCCATTAGTGAGGCACCTATTTTGGGGGGAACAACCCCGCGCCGGGGCGCGGGGCGTAAAACGCGGGCCGCTTACTGGCGGATCGCGTCCTGGAACGACAGCTTCTCTTCGGTGTGCTGGGCGCGCTCGGCGATCCAATCGATCACCTGCTCTTCCATGACGCGATTCTGCAGCCCAGTCATCAGCTGGGGGTCATTGCGGTACATCTCAATGACCTGCTCCGGCTCTTCGTAGGTCGAGGCGATCAGGCGCATGGTTTCATTCAGGCGCTTCGGGTCCAGGCGCAGGTCATTCCTGCGCGCCACTTCACCGACCAGCAGGCCGACCAGCACGCGCTTGGCAGCGGCGTCCTTGAAGCCTTCATGGGCATCAGCCGGGACGTCGCCCGGGTTGCGGCCGCTGCGGCGGATCTGATCGATCTGCTGGGCCAGCATGGCGCGGGCTTCGTTCTCGACCAGGCGCGGCGGCATTTCCACCGAGGCGTAGGCGGCAATCAGCTGCTCGCCGACTTCGCGGCGCAGGCGGTTCATCAGGGCACCCTTGAGCTCACGCTCCAGGTTGGCGCGGATGTCTTTGCGGAACTGCTCCACGTCGCCGCCCTTCACGCCGAAGCTCTTGATGAACTCGGCATCGACTTCCGGCAGCACCGGCGCGGACACGTCCACCGCCTTGACGGTGACCTTGACCTGCTTGCCGGCCAGCGCGGGGACGCGCCAATCGGCCGGGAACTCGACGTCCAGGGTCTTTTCTTCACCGGCGGTCAGACCGACCAGGCCCTGTTCGATCTGCTCGAACATCATGCCCTGGCCCACGATCACGCTGCCCTTTTCGGTGCCTTCGGCCGGCAGGCGCTCATCGCCGGCCTGCGACCAGGTTTCCAGGGCGACCAGATCACCGTCCTGGGCGCCACGGGTGACCGGGCTCCAGCTGCGGCGCTGCTCGCGCAGGTTGGTGATCATCTGGTCGATGTCGGCGTCGTTGATCTCGGCGGTGTGGCGGATCACGGTCAGCTTGCTGACGTCCACGTCGCCGAAGTCCGGCACCAGCTCGACGGTGGCCACGAAGGACAGCTCGCCCTCGCCCTTGTCGATGCGCGGGGTGCCGGCGATGCGCAGCTCGTGCTCGCGCAGGGCGGCATCGAAGGTCTCACGCAGCAGGCCGTCGACGGCTTCGCTGCGGACCTGCTGGCCGAAACGCTGCTCGATCACCTTGGCCGGCACCTTGCCCGGGCGGAAGCCCTTGATGCGCGTGGTGCGGGCGATTTCGCCCAGACGGCCGCTGATGTGCGTCTGCAGACGGTCTTCCGGCAGCGAGAAGGTCAGGCGGCGTTCCAGATTGCCAGTGGATTCGATCGAAGCTTGCATGTTGACTCCTGCCACCGGCGGCATGGGCCCCGGCACGATGTGATGGATGAAACGGGTTTTGGACGCGGGGTCGTGGACGCGCATGCCCGCCGCAGCCCTGTAGTTTCGCCGATAAACGCCAGCGCCGCCAGCGCGGGCCGAGAACGCTCGGGGCCGCCAGGGGGCCAGCATGTGGCCGTCTCCCCGATCGGGGGCGTGTCCATGGTCATGGTGCCGGCAAAAATGCCCTGCACTGGTGCGAAAGGGGGGACTCGAACCCCCACGCCTTGCGGCACTGGAACCTAAATCCAGGGCGTCTACCAATTCCGCCACTTTCGCTGGTCTGATCACCTCAGGCGCGCATTGTTGCAGGCGCGGCCGGAAAGCGGAAGGTCGTCATGTTGCTTAACGAGGCGGAGAGCGGCACGTTGCCGCTCTCCGCCCACCCGTCAACGCGCGCCGACGGGACGCGCCGGCGTCAGTTCCGGCTCTCGCGTGCCGGTGTGGATGACGGTCGGCAGGCGCACCTCGAGCTGCGCACTGGCGAGCGGAAGCGCGGGGCGGAACTCGCCGGGGCCCAGATCACGACGCGCGACGGTGGTGGCATGACCGGCGTGATCGGCAATGCCCGCGCGATGCAGTGCAGGCGGTTCGTGGGACGGTGCTGCGCTCGCGGTGATCGCCACTGCGGACGCGACAAGCGCGGCCAGGGACATGGACTTCATGGCGGAACGTCTCTCGATATGCGCCGATGGCGCGGGAGACATCAGTGGAACGCGATTGCGGCCTGCGATCCGTGCACTGGGGCGCAACCTGGGGATGTGACATGACGCGATCGGCCCTGGTTTCAGGGGGCTTTCAGCTATGCCCGCCGCGGCGACGTCGTTCGTCGCAGGCAAGAAAAAAGCCGCCTGGCGGACCAGGCGGCTTCTGTCTTGGTGGGCTGTCAAGGATTCGAACCTTGGACCTATTGATTAAGAGTCAACTGCTCTACCAACTGAGCTAACAGCCCGAAAATCGGGAGGCGAATTATGCAGGGTTTCCTGCACGCGACGCAAGGGTTTTGTTTGAATGGATGGCGAAGGGCTTCCGTGGGCGCGCAGCTGCCAGACCATTCAACGCGTGTCTCGAACAAGAAAAAAGCCGCCTGGCGGACCAGGCAGCTTCTGTCTTGGTGGGCTGTCAAGGATTCGAACCTTGGACCTATTGATTAAGAGTCAACTGCTCTACCAACTGAGCTAACAGCCCTGAAAACTCAGGCGCACATTGTAGCGTGTGTGCTGCCTTTTGCAACCCTGATTCACTTTCGGTGAACCAGCTTGAATCAGTGGGGTGGCTGAGGGGACTCGAACCCCCGACCACCGGAATCACAATCCGGAACTCTAACCAACTGAGCTACAGCCACCACTGAAAACCTTGTTTCCTACCGCTTGCACCGAATGGCGCGCCCGACAGGAATCGAACCTGTAACCGCCGGCTTAGAAGGCCGGTGCTCTATCCAGTTGAGCTACGGGCGCTCGATCCGGATTGTCGCACTCCAATCCCGATTTGAGCAGCGGGCTTGGTCGGGGTAGAGGGATTCGAACCCCCGACATCCTGCTCCCAAAGCAGGCGCGCTACCAGACTGCGCTATACCCCGGCGGTTTGTTTCCCTCCGGGGTTCCCCCCGAAAGAGCCGCCTATTGTGGGAATCGGCATGGCATCTGTCAACGGTTTTCACACATCAATTCACATGTCGTGATGGCCGATGGCCGCTTCAGCTATGCTCGGTGCAGCGGCCGGAGGGCCGAACCCCTACCCCATCAAGGAGATTGGCAATGCGCAGCGGCAATCCCGCACTTTCCGAGTCCACCTTCCTCGACCTGGCCAGCGGCTCGGTCGTGGCCCGTCCCGATCAGGCGATGACCATCAACGGCACCGTCAACAAGACCGGCGTGTTGCTGTTGCTGACCGTACTGACGGCCGCCTTCGCGTGGAGCCAGTCGGTCGATGCGAACGGCCTGCCCACCTCCAGCGCCATGCTGTACACGCTGGTTGGTGCGATCGGCGGCCTGGTACTGGCCCTGGTGACCGTGTTCAAGAAGGAATGGTCGCCGGTCACCGCACCGATGTATGCACTGGTCGAAGGCCTGTTCCTCGGCGCGATCTCGGCGATGTTCAATGCCAAGTTCCCCGGCATCGTGATGCAGGCGGTGATGCTGACCTTCGGCACGATGTTCGTGATGCTGGCGGTGTACCGCAGCGGCCTGATCAAGGTCACCGAGAACTTCAAGCTGGGCGTGGTGGCGGCAACCGGCGGCATCGCGCTGCTGTACCTGGCCTCGTTCGTGCTGAGCTTCTTCAACATCAACATCCCGATGATCCACGAAGGCGGCTGGATGGGCATCGCCTTCAGCCTGTTCGTGGTCGTGGTGGCGGCGTTGAACCTGGTGCTGGATTTCGACTTCATCGAAACCGGTGCCGAAGCGCGCGCGCCGAAGTTCATGGAGTGGTACGGCGCGTTCGGCCTGATGGTCACGCTGGTGTGGCTGTACGTGGAATTCCTGCGCCTGCTGTCCAAGATCCAGCAGCGCTGATCCACGCACCCGCAGTGACATGAAGAAGGCGCCGCAAGGCGCCTTCTTCATGCCTCCGGCACGGCCGCACGCCGTTGCTGGAGCGTGGTGTAGTGCCGGGCCATGAAGTCGGCCAGCGCGCGCACCTTGGGCGCCAGTTGGCGCGCGTGCGGGTACACCGCGTAGTAATGCCGCCGCCCGGCGTGATGCTGAGGCAGAACACGCACCAGGCGCCCATGCAGCAGATCGTCCTGCACGGTCAGGCGAGTGAACGCGGCGATGCCCTGCCCCGCCAGCACGGCCGCGTACAGCGCCGGGATCGCATCCACGCGCAGCCGGCCCTGCGGTTGGATCTCGCTCTGCACGCCGCGTGCGGAGGTCAGTGACCATGCCGCCGGCCCACGTGCGCCGGCAAACCCGATCAGCGCATGTCGGGCCAGATCCGTTGGCTGGCGCGGCAGCCCCCATTGCGCGATGTAGCGCGGCGACGCCACCAGCACCATGTCGGTAACAGCCAGTTCGCGCGCCACCAACGCACTGTCAGCCAACGGCCCGGCAATGCGAAGGGCCATGTCGTAACCGCCTCCGATCAGATCGACCTGGCGATCATCGCAGGACAGATCCAGCGCGATGCCGGGGTACTGCTCCAGAAAGGCAGGCAACCATTGAGCGAGTTCCAGCGTGCCGATCACCAACGGCGCGCTGACGCGCAGCAATCCACTGGGTGAGTCCTGATCGGCCTGCAGCCGCTGCTCGGCGATCTCCACCCGGTCCAGGATGTCCACGCAATCGTGGTAGTAGGCCCGCCCTGCTTCGGTCAGCATCAGGCGCCGGCTGTTGCGGTCGAGCAGGCGTGAACCCAGATGCGCCTCCAGCTGGCGCAACTGCCGCGACATCGACGAATGGGTCGTGTCCAGGCGCTCGGCGGCCGCGGTGAAACTGCCTGCATCGACGATGCTGCGGAATGCCCTCATGGCGGAAAACTGGTCCATCTCGCTCCCGTGCAGCGGCTGGCACCTGTGGCGGTGCCGGCAGCATAACAAGGCCGGCGCGGCTCAGCGGACCGGCAGCGCCAGGATCTGATCGGTGCCCAGCACGGTGCCGTAGGTGTCTTCGATGCTGGCCAGGGCTGCGGCGTGCAGGAGGGCGTGGCCGACCTGGCTGCCATCGTGCAGGTCCAGATCGCGGCTCGCGGTGGCATCGGAGGAGACGATCACGTTCAGGCCCCTCGGCGCGGCGTCGCGGGCGGCACCAGCGACGCAGGCATGGGTCTGCAGGCCGGCGATGATCAGCGTGTCGATTCCGGCCTCCTTGAGCGCCTGCTCCAGCACCGGGCCGGAGGCACCGGCGAACACGCTGACGTTGTCCTTGGCGATCACCTGCTCGCCCTTGCGCGGCTGCATCTGCGGGTGGAACTGGACCGTGCGGCTGCCTTCGGCGAACAGCGGCGCGCCAGCCGGAAGAACGTGCTGGACGTGGATGACCGGGATCTTGTGGGCATCGGCGAAGTCCACCAGGCGGCGGGTCTGGGCCAAGGCGGCATCGCCGTCAGGGATGGGCATGCGGCCACCAGCGAAGTATTCGTTCTGGAAATCGATCACCAGCAACGCGGTCTTGCCAGCCGGCAATGCGCTCGCGTCCTGCGCGCCCGCCATGTGGCGGATGGTCGGGTGAGCCGGCTCGGCGGCGGGCTGGGCGGACGCGGTAGCGACACCGAGGATGCCGGCCAGGCCGATCAGGGAGGCAAAGTGCATGGGAAAGCTCCTGCTATGGTTGGGATGGCGTACATGGTGCGCGGCGGATCCGTGCACCAACAGCCAGTTACGCACACAGCATCTGTGCGTTTCTCGCACAGATTGATGAATCCCCTCCCGTCGGGATCGCCTTCCCCCCGCCATCGAGCAGGCAATAAAAAAGCGGGACGCCGAAGCGCCCCGCTTTCTGGACAACCGACCCGCGCGCTTACAGGCGGCTGGCGATGGCCTGGGCGAAGCCCATGGTGTTGCCGGTGCCGCCCAGATCGCCGGTCAGCGAATCCTTGGCTTCCAGCGTGGCCACGATGGCCTTGCGCAGGCGCTCAGCGTTCTCGACCTGGCCGACGTGGTCCAGCATCTGCGCAGCGGCCAGCAGCAGCGCGCACGGATTGGCCTTGCCCTGCCCGGCGATGTCCGGCGCGGTGCCGTGCACGGCCTCGAAGATCGCCGCGTTCTCACCGATGTTGGCGCCCGGGGCCAGGCCCAGGCCGCCGACCAGACCGGCGCACAGGTCGGAGATGATGTCGCCGAACAGGTTGGTGGTCACGATCACGTCGAACTGTTCCGGACGCATCACCAACTGCATGCAGCAGTTGTCGACGATCATTTCCTGGAACTCGATGTCCGGGTACTTGGCCGCCACTTCGCGCGCCACGGCCAGGAACAGGCCCGAGGTCGACTTGATGATGTTGGCCTTGTGCACGGCGGTGACCTTCTTGCGGCCGGTGCTGCGGGCCAGCTCGAAAGCGTAGCGCACGATGCGCTCGGAGCCCTTGCGGGTGATGCGGGTGCCAGAGAAGGCGGTCTCGCCATCGGCCGACACTTCCTGGCCCTCGGCCAGGTACGCGCCTTCGGTATTCTCACGGACGGTGATCAGGTCCACGCCATCGCCGAAACGCGACTTGGTGTTCGGGAACGAGACCGCCGGACGCACGTTGGCGTACAGGTCGAAGTGGCGGCGCAGGCTGACGTTGATCGAGGTGAAGCCACCACCGACCGGCGTGGTCAGCGGGCTCTTCAGCGCGATCTTGTTGCGTGCGATCGACTCCAGGGTGGAGGCCGGCATCAGATCGCCGTGCTTTTCCAGCGCGACCAGGCCCGCGTCGGCGTCTTCATATTCAAAGCCGGTGTCCAGCTTGCCGAGCACGAACAGGGTAGCGTCCATGATCTCCGGGCCGATGCCGTCACCGCGGATGACCGTGATTTTCTGCGTCATTGATGTGTATTCCGAACCGAGGGGGAGCGCCATCCGTGAGGTGCGCGAAGCGCGGGCGCAAGGGAAGTTTCATCGGCAATTATGCCTTACGCGCCCAATGGACCCCAAATAGGCCATTGGTCCAAGGCGGGTAAGGCAGAATTGCCCGCGCATGCCTCCTCTACCCCGCGCCTGTCGGCGCGCCCCTTCAACAGAAGGGGCTTTCCTCCAGAGGCATTGCTATCCGGGTTGCTGAACGTGGCCTCGCACCTGAACGGTGCGCCACCGGGGGCGGCGCCATTGCCGGGGTGCCGGAGCAGCCGACCAACGGTCGGCGCCTACCGCGGTGGGGCCATCATGGCCCCGACCTCAATGTTCGTGCACGGCCGGCGCTTGAGCGCCACCTTCGAGCTGATCCAGGAAGTCCACCGCGCGGCGCAGGTGCGGGATCACGATGGAACCGCCGACCACCAGACCGACCGAGAAGGTCTCGAAGAACTCCTCGCGGGTCACGCCGGCGTCCTTGCACTGGGCCACGTGGTAGCTGATGCAGTCATCGCAACGCAGCACCATCGAGGCGACCAGACCCAGCAGTTCCTTGGTCTTCACATCCAGCGCGCCCGCCTGGTAGGTCTGGGTGTCCAGCGCGAAGAAGCGGCGCACCACCTGGTTCGGCTCACCCAGGATGCGCTGGTTCATGCGCTGGCGGAACTCGGTGAATTCGGCGATGCGGTCCTTGCTGCCGTCGTCGGACGCGCTCATGCCGGGTCCTGCCCGGCCAGCAGCGGCTCCAGCTTGCCAGCGCGGTGCAGCGCCATCATGTCGTCGTAGCCACCCACGTGGACCTCGCCGACGAAGATCTGCGGCACGCTGGTGCGGCGGGTCTTGGCCATCATCTTCTCGCGCTCGGCAGCGTCCAGGTCGATCCGGACCTCGGTCCACTCCCGGCCCTTGCTCTTCAGGAAGTTCTTGGCGGCCACGCAGTACGGGCACACCGCGGTCGAGTAGATGGTGATGGCGGGCGCACCACCCGGGGGGGTAACAGCATCTTGGCTCACGGGAAACTCCACAGCGGAACGTTGGTCTGTATATGGTAGCGGTCTGCTGGATTTTCCACGTCACCGCCGCAACACTGTGGTTTAACCGCAGGTTGCACTGGCCCTGTCACGCTGTCGTCCGCCTTTCCCCCAGGAGCTCCGTTTGCGCCCTTTGCTGCTCTCTGCCGCGTTGACCCTGGCCTTGGCGGTGCCGTTGGCCGGCGCCCAGGAAAGCAAGCTGCCGGACATCGGGTCCTCGGCTGGCGAGCTGCTGACCCCGGCCCGGCAGGCCGAGTACGGCGGGATGATGCTGCGCGAACTGCGCAACTACGGCTTCCTGCTCGACGACCCGCTGGTCGATGACTGGTTGCAGACCATGGGTGCCCGGCTGGGCTCCAACAGTGCCCAGCCGCGCCAGTCGTATACCTTCTTCATGCTCAAGGACCGGCAGATCAACGCCTTCGCCACCCTGGGCGGCTATATCGGCGTGAATGCGGGCCTGGTGCTGACCGCCGAGCGCGAGGACGAAGTAGCAGCGGTGCTCTCCCACGAAATCGCCCACGTCACCCAGCAGCACGTGCTGCGCGGGGTGGAGCGCGCCCAGCGCGACCAGATTCCCATCCTGCTGGGCATGCTGGCCGCGGTCGTGGCCGCGCAGCAGGCCGGGGGCAATTCCTCTGGCGATGCCACCATGGCCGCGATCACCTCCGGCATGGGACTGATGCAGCAGCGCCAGATCAATTACACCCGTTCCAATGAGTCCGAGGCCGATCGGCTGGGCATCCGCACCCTGGCCCGCAGCGGCTACGACGTGGATGCGATGGCCGGGTTCTTCGAGCGCATGTCGGCCTCGATGCGGGGCAACCAGGGCGGCTACAGCGTGCCGGATTTCCTGCAGACCCACCCGGTCACCACCACCCGCATCAGCGAGGCCAAGGCGCGCGCCGAGCAGATGAAGAAAGACACCGTGCTGCTCACCACCGAGGTGCCCGGCGGGGTCCGCCAGGAGCGGGTGAACCCGGCCGACCCGGCACTGTCCGATCCGCTGGTACGGCGGAGCAACCCCCTGCTCCCGGCCTCGATGCAGATCTCGGTCAATTCGCTCAGCCGCGGCAGCACGGGCCAGTTCGAGTGGGCGCGCGAGCGCCTGCGCGTGCTCAGCGCCGATACCCCCGCCGATGTGATCGGCGAGTATGAACGCCTGCAGCGCGCGCAGAAGAACGGGCTGACCGAACCGCAACGCTATGGGCTTGCGCTGGGGCGGCTGCGCAACAGTGCGGCGGCACAGGCTACCCGCGACCTCACCGAGCTGCTGCGCGACCATCCCGACAACCTGTGGGTGGCCCTGGCCCTGGGCGAGGCCGAGTCGCGTTCGGGCCAGCAGGCGCAGGCCAACGCCCGCTTCGAAACGCTCATGCGCCAGCACCCGGGCAGCCGTCCGGTGGCCCTGACCTATGCGTCGATCCTCAACGAACAGGGCGGGCGCGAAGCCGGCCAGCGCGCGCAGGCAATGCTGCGCCCGATGCTGTCGCAAAGCGGCAATGATCCGGTCTTCCAGCAACGGTTCGCCCGCGCCAGCGAGTTGGCCGGCGACACCACCCGGGCCAGCGAGGCCTACGCCGAGGCCGCCTTCCTGAGCGGTCGCCCGGAACAGGCACTGATCCAGCTGCAGGCACTGAAGAAGCAGCCGAGCCTGGATTACGTAGGTCGTGCCCGGGTCGACGCCCGGATCGAGAGCATCACCCCGACCGTGCTGGAAATGCGCCGGCAGGGAATCGACGACCCGGATCTGGACCGCCGCTGAGGGGCGCGGCGCCCGTCCGCTCATGACCGCCAGATGGCGGTGACCGACGGGAACGGCCAGCTCGTCACAAACCTGTCATGAAACCGTAGTCTACTGAGCTCAATCCCGATCTGATGAGCAATACGGTGGGCACGTGCAGAAACGCATCCTGATCGTCGATGACGAACCCGCGATCCGCGAAATGGTCGCCTTTGCCCTGCGCAAGGGCGACTACGACCCGATCCATGCTGGCGACGCCCGCGAGGCGCAGACCGCCATCGCCGATCGCGTCCCGGACCTGATCCTGCTGGACTGGATGCTGCCGGGCACCAGCGGCCTGGACCTGGCCCGGCGCTGGCGCAAAGAAGCCCTCACCCGCGAGGTGCCGATCATCATGCTGACCGCACGTGGCGAGGAAAACGATCGGGTCGGTGGTCTTGAAGCCGGTGTGGACGACTATGTGGTCAAGCCGTTCTCGGCACGCGAACTGCTGGCCCGCATCCGTGCGGTCATGCGCCGCGCCCGCGACGACGACGAAGATGGCAGCGTCGCGGTGGGTACGATCCGCATCGATGGCGCCGCGCACCGCGTCTTCGCCGGCGACCAGCCGGTGCCGATCGGTCCGACCGAATACCGCCTGCTGCATTTCTTCATGACCCACCCCGAACGCGTCTACACCCGTGCCCAGCTGCTGGATCACGTGTGGGGCGGCAGCGTGTACGTGGAGGAGCGCACCATCGACGTGCACATCCGCCGCCTGCGCAAGACGCTGGAGCCGTTCGGTGCCGAGAACATGGTGCAGACCGTACGCGGTGCCGGCTACCGGTTCTCCACCTCGACCTGAGTCTCGTCGGGCCGGGACCGGGCGCGCATGCCCGGTGCCGGCCACTCCTGCTATAACCTTGGATCGATTCCGAGGCCCGCACTTTCTGCGAGACCGCAATGCCCCGCCACATCCGTTCTGCCTGGTTGAAAACGCTGGCCACCCTCGCCGCCCTGCTGCTCGCGGCCGGCTTGCTGGGCTTGGCGGTCGGCCACGTCTGGATGTGCATCGCGCTGGCTTCGATCGGCGCGCTGACCTGGCATTACTGGCGGCTGCGCCGGGTGTTGCGCGGGCTGACCGCACGCCATCGCTGGGACATGGGCGACGGCACCGGTGTATGGAACGAGCTGGACCGCCTGCTCTACCGCAATCAGTGGGAAATGCGCACGCGCAAGCGGCGCCTGCTGGACATGCTGCGCAGTTATCGCGCCGCGGCCGCCGCCCTGCCCGATGCCGTGGTGGTGGTCGACCGCAACAGCCAGCGCGTGCAGTGGTTCAACGAAGCGGCCACCTCGCTGCTCGGCCTGCACCACCCCGGTGATCTGGGCGAGGCGCTGGTTGAACGCCTGCAGCCGATGCCGCTGGCGCACTGGCTGGCCGGCGGCCGCAATGCCGAACCGATCCTGGACGTCCCCTCCCCGGTCGATCCAGCGATCCGCCTCAACCTGCGCCTGATTCCCTACTCGCCGGACTACTGGCTGCTGATCGCACGCGATGTCAGCAAGCTGCTGCGGTTGGAACAGGTGCGCCGTGATTTCGTTGCCAACGTCTCGCATGAGCTGCGCACCCCGCTGACCGTGGTGCACGGCTATCTGGACATGATGGATCCGGAAGATTTCCCCGGCACCGGCCCGATGCTGGAGGAGATGCGCAAGCAATCCCAGCGCATGGCGCAGTTGGTCGAAGACCTGCTTACCCTGTCGCGTCTGGAATCACAGGAACACACCGAAGCCGAAGCCGTGGCGATGACCCCGATGCTGGCCACGCTGCGCCGCGAGGCCGAGGCGCACAGCCAGGGCCGCCACCAGATCAGCATCATCGATACCGCCGGCGTGGACCTGCAGGGCTCCAACAAGGAACTGCACAGCGCGTTTTCCAACCTGGTCACCAACGCGGTGCGCTACACCCCGGCCGGCGGCCGCGTGGAAGTAGAGTTCGCGCGCGAAGGCGATGGCGTGGTGCTGTCGGTACGCGACACCGGTTACGGCATTCCGGCCAACCATCTGCCGCGCCTGACCGAACGCTTCTACCGCGTCTCCAGCAGCCGCTCGCGCGAGAGCGGCGGCACCGGGCTCGGGCTGTCGATCGTCAAGCATATTCTCGGCCTGCACCATGCCCGCCTGGACATCCAGAGCGAGGTCGGTAAAGGCAGCACGTTCTCGTGCCATTTCGATGCCGACCAGGTGCGCGCGCGCAACGAGGTCGTCTCCCTTCCTTCTTCTGAAGACTTTTCCGCATGAGCACTCCTGTTCCCGCCGCCGTGCCTGTGGACGGCGATCCGCTGCGCGATCCGGCGCTGTACATCAACCGCGAGCTGTCGCAGCTGGATTTCAACTTCCGCGTGCTGGCCCAGGCGATGGACCCGCAGGTACCGCTGCTGGAGCGTCTGCGCTTCATGTGCATTTCCTGCACCAATCTGGATGAGTTCTTCGAGATCCGCGCGGCCGCGGTGCGCCATGCGCAGGAGTACGGCCTGCCGCCGGCGCCGGACGGCATGACCCCGCAGGCGATCCTCAACGCCATCCACGACCGCGCTGCACAGCTGGTCGACCAGCAGTACCGCTGCTGGAACGAGACCCTGCGCCCGGCACTGCATGAGGCCGGCATCGATGTGCTTGGCCGGCACTCCTGGAACCATCGCCAGAAGCGCTGGCTGCGGGCGTATTTCCGCAACGAGATCATGCCGGTGCTGTCCCCGCTCGGCCTGGATCCGTCGCACCCGTTCCCGAAGATCCTCAACAAATCGCTGAACATCGTGGTGGTGCTCAAGGGCACCGATGCGTTCGGCCGTGCCGGCCATCTGGCGATCGTGCGCGCGCCGCGCTCGCTGCCGCGCATCATCCAGCTGCCGGAAAAACTCGGCGGCCCGCAGACCTTCGTGTTCCTGTCCTCGGTGCTGTCGACCTTCGTCGATGAGATGTTCCCGGGCATGGAAGTCCAGGGCGCGTATCAGTTCCGCGTGACCCGCAATTCCGAGCTGGTGGTGGACGAGGAGGAAGTCGAGAACCTGGCCCTGGCGCTGCGCGATGAGCTGGTCGACCGGGGTTACCGCCCGGCCGTGCGGCTGGAGATCGCACAGGACTGCCCGCGCGACATCGTGCGCACCCTGCTGCAGAACTTCGGTCTCACCGAGAACGCGGTGTACCGCATCGACGGCCCGGTCAACCTCAACCGCGTGGTCCAGCTGTACGACGTGATCCAGCGGCCGGACCTGAAGTATCCCTCGCTGAGCCCGCGCGTGCTGCGCGACAGCGATGGCATCTTCGAAATCGTCGCGCGCCGCGACGTGCTGCTGCACCATCCTTTCGATGCGTTCACCGCCGTGCTGGATGTGATCAAGCAGGCCGCCGTCGACCCGAATGTGCTGGCGATCAAGCAGACCCTGTACCGCACCGGCAAGGATTCGCTGATCGTCGATGCGCTGATCCAGGCCGCCCGCAACGGCAAGGACGTCACCGTCGTGGTCGAGCTGCGCGCGCGCTTCGATGAGGAAGCCAACCTCGGCCTGGCCGACCGCCTGCAGGAGGCCGGCGTCCAGGTCGTCTACGGCGTGGTCGGCTTCAAGACCCACGCCAAGATGCTGCTGATCGTGCGCCGCGAAGGCCGCAAGCTGCGCCGCTACGTGCACCTGGGCACCGGCAACTATCACAGCGGCACCGCGCGGGCCTACACCGACCTGAGCCTGATCACCGCCGATGCGGACATCGGCAACGATGTGCACCTGCTGTTCCAGCAGCTGTCCGGGCTGGCCCCGCGGATGAAGCTCAAGCGCCTGCTGCAGTCACCCTTCACCCTGCACCCGGGCCTGCTGCAGCGGATCGAGCGCGAAACGCGCCTGGCTGCCAGTGGCCGTCCGGGGCGGATCATCGCCAAGATGAATGCCCTCAACGAACCCCAGGTGATCCGTGCCCTGTACGCGGCCTCGCAGGCGGGCGTGCAGATCGACCTGATCGTGCGCGGCGCCTGCACCCTGCGCCCGGGCGTCCCCGGCGTTTCGGACACCATCCGGGTGCGCTCGATCGTCGGCCGCTTCCTGGAACACAGCCGGGTCTACTGGTTCGGCAATGACGGCGCCTCGGAGCTGTTCTGCGCCAGCGCGGACTGGCTGGAGCGCAACCTGCTGCGCCGGGTCGAGACCTGCTTCCCGATCCTGGATCCGGAACTGGCGCGCAAGGTCTACCGCGACGTGCTGCAGAACTACCTGGACGACAACCTCAATGCCTGGGAACTGCAGGCCGACGGCAGCTACATCAAGTGCACGCCGGGGCACGACGAGCCGCCGCACTCGGCGCAGATGGCCCTGCTGCAGGGCCTTTGAACCGCGACCCAAGGTCGCAGCGTGATGATGTGAAGTCCGCGCGGTGACGCGCGGCCCCGCCCTTCGGCTAACATTCGTCCATGCCGCATACCTCCACGACTCCGCCCGCTCTGCAGGATGGCGACCTGCTCGCCGCCATCGACCTTGGATCGAACAGCTTCCACATGGTCATCGCGCGATACACGCTCGGGCAGTTGCGGGTCGTCGACCGCCTGCGCGAGACCGTGCGCATGGCCGATGGCCTGGATGGCAAGGGCGGCCTGTCCGCCGAAGCCCGACAGCGCGCACTGGAGTGTCTGGCCCGGTTCGGCCAGCGCATCCGGGCAATCCCCGCGGTGCGGGTGCGTGCACTGGCCACCAACACCGTCCGCCAGCTGCGCTCACCGCAGGCCTTCCTGATGCCGGCCGAAACCGCGCTCGGCCATGCGATCGAAGTGGTCAGCGGCCGCGAAGAGGCGCGCCTGATCTACCTGGGCGTGGCCCATGCGCAACCGCCCAAGGCGGACCAGCGCCGGCTGGTGATCGACATCGGCGGCGGCTCCACCGAATTCATCATCGGCCAGGGCATGCAGACCCTGGAGCGCGAAAGCCTGCAGGCCGGCTGCATCGCCAGCACGCGGCGTTTCTTCCCCGGCGGCAAGCTCAGCAAGAAGCGCTGGAAGGACGCCCTGACCGAGATCGGCGCGGAGTTCCAGCAGTTCGCCAACAAGTACCGCGCATTGGGCTGGCACGAAGCACTGGGCTCGTCGGGCACGCACAAGGCGATCAGCGAAATCTGCGCCACGATGAAGCTGAGCAAGGGCGCGATCACGGCCGAGGCCCTGCCGCAGCTGCGCGATGAACTGCTCAAGGCCAAGCGCATCGAGGACATCGACCTGCCGGGCCTGTCCGCCGATCGCCGTCCGATCATCGCCGGCGGCATCCTGGTGCTCGAAGCGGCCTTCCAGGCGCTGGGGCTGCAGAAGCTGCTGGTCAGCAAGGCGGCGATGCGCGAAGGCATCCTGTACGACATCCTTGGCCGCGCCAGCGAGAACGACCTGCGCGACGAATCGGTCGCCGCACTGACCCAGCGCTACGGCATCGACACCGTCCAGGCCGATCGCGTGGAAAACACCGCGATGTACCTGCTCGCCCAGGTGGAAGAAAGCTGGCAGCTGGACCCGGACGATGCGCGCATGCTCGGCTGGTCCGCACGCCTGCACGAACTCGGCCTGATGATCGCGCACAGCGGTTACCACGTGCACGGCAGCTATGTGCTGGAGAACTCGGACATCGCCGGTTTCTCGCGGCAGGAACAGCAGTTGCTCGCCGCGCTGGTGCGCAGCCACCGCCGCAACATCTCCAAGTCCGCCTTCGACGCACTGCCAGAGCGTCTGCTGCAACCGGCACGGCGCATGACCGCACTGCTGCGGCTGGCGGTCCTGCTCAACCGTGCGCACGAAGACGCGCCGATGCCGGCGCTGGAACTGACCGCCGATGATGCGCGCCTGTCGCTGATACTGCCCCAGGCCTACATCGATGCGCGCCCGCTGCTGCGCGCCGATCTGATCGGTGAAACCGAGGGCATGGCCGGGCTGGGTGTGCAGTTCCGACCCTTCGTCGCCTGACCGCATGACTCACACGCCCCTGCGGGCGGTGATGCTGCCGGCCGGAGAGCGCGTCATCCGAGCGTCATACGGCGGTCATGTCGGCTACATCGCCCGGGCCCAGCATGCGTGGCATACCGGAGGCCCGCCATGCGCTATGCCATCGTCACCGAAACCTACCCCCCTGAAGTCAATGGCGTTGCCTTGACCGTGCAGGGCCTGGAACTGGGGTTGCGTGCCGCCGGCCATCAGGTCGATCTGGTCCGTCCACGGCAATCGTGCGATACCGACGCGGTGGACAGCACGGTGCTGGTCACCGGTGCCAACCTGCCGCGCTATCCCGGCCTGCGCTTTGGCCTGCCGGCGCCTGCGCGATTGACGCGCCAGTGGCAGCATCAACGACCGGACGCAATCTACATCGCCACTGAGGGTCCGCTTGGCTGGTCGGCACTGCGCACCGCACGGCGTTTGGGCATTCCGGTCGCCACCGGCTTCCATACCCGCTTCGACGAGTACCTGCCCGACTATGGCGTGGCCTGGCTGCAGGCCGCCGCGCTGCGCTGGATGCGCCGCTTCCACAACCAGGCCGATGCCACGCTGGTGCCGACCCAGGAGCTGCAGCAGTTCCTCGGCGAGCAGGGCTTCGATCGCGTGCGCCTGCTGGCGCGCGCCGTGGACAGCAGTCAGTTCGAGCCCGAGCGCCGTGACCCGGCACTGCGCGAGGAATGGGGGATCGATGGCAACGGCTTCGCCGCGATCTACGTCGGCCGCATCGCCCCGGAGAAGAACCTTGGGCTGGCGGTCAAGGCGTTCCGTCGCCTGCAGCAGGTGCGGCCCAAGGCGCGCTTCGTGTTCGTGGGCGATGGCCCGTCGCGCGCCAAACTCGCGCACGACAACCCGGACTTCATCTTCTGCGGCGTGCAGCGCGGGGATGCGCTGGCGCGGCACTTCGCCAGCGGTGATCTGTTCCTGTTCCCCAGCCGCACCGAGACATTCGGCAACGTCACCCTCGAAGCGATGGCCAGCGGACTGGCCACGATCGCCTTCGACTACGGCGCCGCCCGCGAATACCTGCGCACCGATGAAAACGGCATCGCCGTGAACGATGACAACGACTTTGTGACTGCGGCGGTGCAGTTGGCCGGCGACGACATACTGCGCAACCGGCTCGGCCGCAATGCCGCCACCGCGATGAAGCGGCTGCATCCCCAGCACGTGGTGGCCGAGTTCGATGCCCTGCTCGCCGAACTGGCCCAAGCCCGGAGGCCGCATGCCGACCATGCTGCTTGATGCCCTGCGCGGCCGCGAAACGCGCTGGTGCCGACGCGCCAACCACTACTGCCGCCGCCGCCGGGTGCGGCACGCCTTTGCCGTCATCAGTCGTCTTGGCGACGGCGCGGCCTGGTACGCGCTGATGGCCGCACTGGTGCTGCTGGACGGCTTCGACGGCCTGCGTGCCTCGCTGCACATGGCGGCCACCGGGCTGATGGCGCTGTTGCTGTACAAGGGCCTCAAACGCTGGACGCGCCGCCCGCGGCCCTTCGCCGCCGATCTCCGCATCCGGGCGTGGGTGGCGCCGCTGGATGAGTTCAGCTTCCCGTCCGGGCATACGCTCCACGCGGTGTCCTTCACGATCGTGGCGCTGGCGTACTACCCGTGGCTGGCCCCGCTGCTGGTGCCCTTTACCGCGCTGATCGGACTGTCGCGGGTGGTGCTCGGCCTGCACTACCCCAGTGACGTGCTGGCTGCCACCGGCATTGCCGCACTGCTGGCGGCTGCCAGCCTCCAGTGGTTGCCGTTGCCGGTCTGAGGAACGGGGACGCGCGCATCGCGCATGTGCGTTTTACAATGCGGCCATGACCACGCTGTTCATCTCCGATCTGCACCTGGACCCGAGTCGTCCAGCCATCACCGACCTGTTCCTGGCCTTCCTGCGTGAGGATGCGATGCAGGCAGATGCCCTGTACATCCTGGGCGATCTGTTCGAAGCCTGGATCGGCGATGACACGCCCTCCCCGGCCGCCGATGCGGTCGCGGTCGCGCTGCATGCCGTGGCCGATGCCGGGGTACCGGTGTACTTCATCCGCGGCAACCGCGATTTCCTGGTCGGCGAGGACTACGCGCACCGCGCCGGGTTCACGATCCTCCCCGACCCGAGCGTCATCGATCTGTATGGCCGCCCGGTGCTGCTGCAGCACGGCGATCTGCTGTGCACCGACGATGTGGCCTACCAGCAGTTCCGCACGCAGACCCGCGACCCGGTGTTCCAGGCGCAGTTCCTGTCGCAGCCGCTGGCCGCGCGCATCGCCTTCGCGCAGAAGGCGCGCGATGCCAGCCAGGCGCGTCAGTCGGAAATGAAACAGGGCGACCGCGCGCAGTTCGAGACCGTCACCGACGTGGCGCCGGCCGAGGTGGACAGCACGTTCGCCCGCTACGGCGTGGACACGATGATCCACGGCCATACCCACCGCCCCGCCATCCACACGCTGCAGGCCGGTGGCCGCGACTGCACCCGCATCGTGCTCGGCGACTGGTACGAGCAGGGTTCGGTGCTGCGCGTGACGCCCGAAGGCTGGACGCTGGATACCCTGGCGAACTGAACCGAGCCCGCGGCGCCGCAGTGGCCGCCGCGGGAATTGAAGATCAGCGGAATGCGGCTACTGCCGCCTTGGTGTTGACCAGCACGCGCTGGTTGTCGGCGCTGCTGGCGATGCCCATCGGAATCCCGTTGTAGCTGATGTTCGGGTTGGACCAGTAGTTCAGGCGCGGGCAGCTGCGCGTGCAGTTGTAGGCCATGATCGTGCGCCAGCCGGTGCCGGTGGTCGGTTCGTAGCGATAGCCGTGCCCATAGGCATACGGTGAGGTGCTCGAGTCGGTGGCGATGTCATGCCGTGCGCTCTGCAGGTGGCCGATCTCATGCGCGAAGGAGTAGTAGCCGGTGGCGCAGTCCCAATGCACCGCCGCGAACGCGGTGGCCGCCGTGGAGCCGATGCCCGAGGCCAGCCCACACGAACTGGCGTTGTTGATCACCAGGACCGCGACATCGGCCTGGGTGTTGTTGCGGCTGGTATGGATGCTGTCCATCACCCCATCGCTGGTGTTGCGGAAGCGCGCCAGATCGGTGGAGAAGCTGCTGGACTCGGTATAGCTGGTGGTCTCGTACCCGGCCAGCTGCAGGGTGATGCCGACATTGCTGTTGCTGTAGCCCTGATTGGATTCAGCCACGGCCAGTTGCACCAGCGACTGCATGTTGCCGCCATACGCTGCCACCGCACCGTTGGTGGCCACCACCAGCACGCGGATGGTGGCCGGCGTACCCGACGAGGCTGCCGCGGTCCCTGCCCGGTCCGACGCCGGCATCGCGATGGTAGGCAGGCTGTTGTAGTCGGCTGGATGATCGGCCGGCATGCGCGCCTCATCCACTTCCACCAGCACATGCCGCCCATCGCTGACCGGACGCAGCCGGTACAGCTGGCCATCCTTGCGGATCGAGCCGGTCACCGTGTTTCCCGAGCGCACCAGGATCACCGCGTTCATCGGATCCGGTGCGCCGGCCTTGATCAGGCGCGCGCCGGCACGCGTCCCGATCTGGCCGTACCAGATGCTGCCGCCATCGGCGAGCGTCTCGACCTTGCTTTGCAGGGCCTGCACCGGCTGCCCCAACAGTTCGAAGTCCAGTTGTTTCTGCACCGGCGAGACCGCCGCTGCGTCCACCCGCACCTCCTGCACGGCGCTGGTCGAGGGCGAACCCATCAACGCCTGCAAGGCCGGCTGGTTTGCGGTACCGGCCCGGCTGAGCACCGTCACCGGCTCGAACAGCGGCGCGGCGGCAGCGCCACCGGCCCCCAGCAGACACAACGCGATCACACCTGCAGCCTTGCTCATCGAACTGGACATCATGTCGCCTCTCTTTGAGTGAAAAACGGAGTGGAGTCGTGGTTGCTGTCGGCCGTCGGGCCGGCCCCCCCCATCTGGCGCGACCTGGTGCTGTGAATTCAATAGAAATTACAGATGGGATTTCAGAACTGTGATCGACTGCGCCTTGGTTCAGGGACGTCACGGCGGTCCCCGCCAGCGCTTGCCGCGAACAGATTCCGCGCTACCTTAGGCTGGCATCCTCGGGGAACAGGGACGACATGACAGTGGCAGCTACCCAACCGACAACGGGGGCGACGGTGTCACTGCACATCGGCCTGTTCTTCGATGGCACCCGCAACAATGCCGACAACCTGCAACGGGCGTCCCGCCCACGGGGCGCTACTACGCCCGTAGCGCGGCCGCCGGCCGTGATGGCCGACGATGCATCGCCGTATCAAAGCCGCTTGACCAGCAGCTACAGCAACGGCCTGACCAACATCGCGCGGCTGCATGCGCTGTACCCGGATCACCGCCAGATGCCGCCTGCCGACAACACGCTGGCGCTGTCGATCTACGTCGAGGGCGTGGGTACCCGCACGGGTGAAGACGACGATCTGATGGGGCTGGCGTTCGGGATCGGCCGCACCGGCGTGCGCGCCAAGCGGCGCCGGGCGCTGGAGCAACTGCTGCCCGAAGCACTGCGCCAACTGGCCCGCGCGAAGCCAGGCCGCGCCGTCAGCAGCGTGCACGTGGATCTGTTTGGTTACTCACGCGGCGCGGCCAGCGCGCGCGATGCAGTGGCCTTTCTCAACGCAGCGGGAGCAGCTGCCTGGCTGGCCGAACAGCTGGTGCGGTGCGGCTGGTCGCTGGCACCGGGTTTCCCGGGTGCCCCACGGCTGGTGCGCTTCGTGGGGCTGCTCGATACTGTGGTGGCGGTCAGCCGCCAGCACCGTGATGAGATGCCGGTGGTCGCGCTACCGGCCGGCTGCGCCGACAAGGTCGTGCAGCTGGTCGCACGCGATGAACACCGCGAGCATTTCGCGCTGACCAGCGTGGCACCCGAGCATGAGGAGATCGTCCTGCCCGGCGTGCACGCCAACATCGGCGGGGGCTACGACCAGCGCATCGAGGGGCCCAAACTGCTGAGCCGCCCGCAGGGGCAACTGCTGCGTGGCACCGGACTGGCGGCAGGTGAGGTACCGCCGCTGGCCTTGCTGCGCGCGAGCACGGCGTACCGCAGCGCGCAGGCCACGTGTCGGCGCTGGCAACGCGCGCTGGGGCTGGGAGAGGAGGCGATCTGGGTCGATGTCTGGCACCAGTGGCAACAGCAACGTGTCGCAGGCAGCCGCAGCGTCCTGCCGCAACTCACCTTGCGCGTATACGCTGCAGTGGTGCTGCGCCGCGAAATCGACGCGCGCTACCAGTTCATCGCCTTGCGGCTGCTGCACCAGCGTGCCGCGGCGGCAGGTGTCGCGTGGACGGCGTCGCCGGACACGCTGCCCGCGCTCGCACTGCCTGCGCAGCTGCAGCCCATCGCGCAACGGCTGCTGGCCGGCCAACCGCTGGATGCCGCACAGGAGCTCACGCTGCGCCAGCACTACCTGATGCAGTCGGCACACTGGAACTTCGATGCGCTGGGCGATACCGCACTGCTCTATGCCGCCGATGCGGGCACGCGTGAACTGCCGTATCGACCAGGTCCCGGGTTGTTCTACGTCAATCGGCCCACCGAAAGCGGTCAGCGCGTGGTGCTGGCCAACACCTGACCGCGCAGTTCGGTCTGTTCGATCAGCTCGGCCAGTTCTTCTTCGTCGAAGCCGGCCAACAGGCGGGCTTCCAGATTGAACGGGCCATAGAGGTAGCCGCCGGCGTATTCCTTCAGCAGCGCCATGAACCGCGGTCGCGGCTCGACGTTTTCACGCGTGCAGTACCACCGATACCAGCGCGAGCCGGCCGCCACGTGGGCCACTTCTTCGCGCAGGATGATCTCCAGTACATCGGCGGTGGCATGGTCGCCCCCGGCACGCAGTTTCACGATCATCCCCGGAGTGACATCCAGCCCGCGCGCTTCGAGCACGCGCGGCACCAGCGCCATGCGCGCCAGCCCGTCGTGCGCGGTCTTCTCGCACATTTCCCACAGGCCGTTGTGTGCGTCGAAATCGCCGTACGCATAGCCATTGGCCTGGAGCCGATCGTGCAACAACATGAAGTGGCGCGATTCGTCATCGGCCACGCTGACCCAGTCGGCATGGAACGACGTCGGCAGGCCGCGGAAGCGGTAGACCGCATCCCAGGCCAGATCGATCGCATTGAGTTCGATATGCGCGATCGCATGTACGAACGCGGCACGCCCCTCCACGCTGCCCAGGCCACGCCGCGGCAGATCGCGCGGGTGGACCAGCGTCGGCTTGGCGGGGCGGCCCGGCATCCGGATAGGCTCCGGTGCCGGCGCATCGGCCGGTGCCTTCAGGCGACCGGCGCGGAACTGCACGGCATAGTGCTGGGTCAAGGCAACCTTGCGCAGCGGATCCGGCTCGGCCAGGCACTGCTGCGCGGCCTGCAGCAGATCGGCGGCCGCGCTGTCCAACACATCACTCATGCCCTGCCCTCAGGCGCGACGCTTGTGCTTGGCATCGTCCGAACGCAGTTGCTGGATGCGTTCGAAATAGCCCGGCTCGATCCCGGTCGGGTAGACGCCGTTGAAGCATGAAGAATCGAACGACTTCAGCTCCGGGTTGCCTTCGCTCACCGCCGCTTCCATGTCCTCGATGTCCTGGTAGATCAGCCAGTCGCAGCCCAGGTGCTTCTCGATTTCCTCGATGCTGCGGTTGTGCGCGACCAGTTCTTCGGCCGCCGGCATGTCGATGCCGTAGATGTTCGGGTAGCGCACCGGCGGCGCGGCACTGGCCAGGTAGACCTTGCGGGCGCCGGCGTCGCGCGCCATCTGCACGATCTGCTGGCTGGTGGTGCCACGCACGATCGAGTCGTCCACCAGCAGCACCACGCGGTTGCGGAACTCCAGGTGGATCGGGTTGAGCTTGCGGCGCACCGACTTCACCCGCTCACCCTGGCCCGGCATGATGAAGGTGCGGCCGATGTAGCGGTTCTTGATGAAACCCTCGCGGTACTTCACCCCGAGCGTATTGGAGATCTCCAGCGCGGCATCGCGCGAGGTGTCCGGGATCGGGATGATGGTGTCGATGTCGTGGTCCGGGCGCAGGCGCAGGATCTTCTCGCCCAGCTTGATGCCCATGCGCATGCGCGCCTTGTGCACCGAGACGTTGTCGATCATCGAATCGGGGCGGGCGAAGTACACGTACTCGAAGATGCACGGGCTGTGCTCGACCGGCTCGGCGCAGACTTCGGAGAACAGTTCGCCGCGCGCGGTGATGACCAGCGCTTCGCCCGGGCGCACATCGCGCACGCGCTGGAAGCCGAGCACGTCCAGTGCGGCCGATTCGGAGGCCACGATGTATTCGTCGCCTTCGGCGTGGGCGCGCTTGCCCAGCACCAGCGGGCGGATGCCGTGCGGATCGCGGAAGGCGACCAGGCCCAGGCCCAGCACCACGCTGATCACCGCATAGCCACCCTTGACGCGGCGGTGCACGGCGGCCACGGCGCGGATCGCCGCCTCCGGGGTCAGCTGGCGCTGCGCGTCCAGTTCGAAGGCGAACACGTTCAGCAGCACTTCGCTGTCCGAATCGGTGTTGACGTTGCGGCGGTCCTGCTCGAATACCTGCTGGCGCAGGGCTTCGGTATTGATGAGATTGCCGTTGTGGGCCAGCGCGATGCCGTACGGCGAGTTCACGTAGAACGGCTGCGCCTCGTCCATGCCCTCCGAACCGGCGGTGGGATAGCGCACGTGCGCAATGCCGACGCGGCCTTCCAGCGTGGACATCCGCTTGGCATCGAACACATCGCGCACCAGGCCATTGGCCTTCTGCACGCGCAGGCGGGTGCCGTCGGCGGTGGCGATGCCGGCCGCGTCCTGGCCACGATGCTGGAGGACGGTCAGGCCGTCATACAACTGCCCGGCGACGTTCTGGTTGCCGACGATTCCGACGATGCCACACATGGTGCGAACTCTCCGCTGGGCTGCGCCCATCTACAGTGAAGGTGGCCGTGCCTGGCCGGGGGTACCGTTCCGTGCCGGAACGGTGTCGTCCGGACGCGGGTGCGCCGGCTCGATATTGACTGGCAGTGTGGAAGCTGGCCCGCGCGCCGCAGCGTCGGCAGGTGCCGTCTCCCTCCCCTCGTCAACGGGACGCGGCCATCCGCGCCCTGCCACTACTTCGCCAAGGACGCCATTATCGCCTGTCGCGAGCGGCTTGCCCAAATCCATCGTCGGCAGTTGCGGCAGATTCACCTCCGGCAACGCCATCTCGGGCAGCTGCGCCTGCATCCAGCGCACGCCGGGTTGCAGCAGCGGCCGCACCTGCGAGGTCCGCCAGGCCGGCTCCTGCGGCAGCGGTGTGAAGGCAGCCAGCATCAGCAGTACGCAGCTGAGGAAGGCGCCGCGGACCAGGCCCAGCGCGCCGCCCAGCAGGCGGTCGGCACCGGTCAGGCAGGTGACCTTCACGGCGGCCTTGATCAGCATGCCGATCAGGCCAACAGCGATCATGACGGTCAGGAACACGCCCAGATAGCCGGCGACATAGTGGCCGGTGCCCGGTTCCACCGGCGCTGCCCACCAGTGGGCCGCGTCATTGCCGAACAGGAACGCCGCCCAGCCGGCCAGCAGCCAGGACAGTGTGCTGACCACGATGCCGACAAAGCCGCGCATCAGGCCCAGCAGGACCGAAGCCCCGATCAGGACCAGCAGGACGATGTCGATCATGCCGGCAGGCCGGGCGCTACGGGCCGTCCTGCGGGTGCGGGGCGGCGTGGATCAGGCATCAGGGGTGCGGGCGGACCATGCCGGCCACGCCGACCTTGGCGGCCACCTGGGCCTTGAGGTTCTCGGCATCGGCGCGGTTGGCGACCGGCCCGACGCGGACCCGGTTGAGGGTGCCCTTGTCGGTACGGACCTGCTCCACGAAGGCGCTGAAGCCGGCGGCGCGGACTTTGTCGCGCAGCGCGTTGGCCTCGGCGGCCTGGCCGAAGGCACCGAGCTGCACGGCGAAACCGACGCTGCTGGCGGCCGGTGCCGCCGGAGCAGCCGGTGCCGCGACAGCAGTTTCAGGCTTGGGCGCCGGGACCGGCTTGGGCTCGGGCTTGGGCGCGGCCGGCTTCGGTTCCGGCTTGGCGGCCGCGACCGGCTCGGCCGGCAGGGATTCGGTTTTCACCGTGTTGCCCGACGGCGCGGCGGCGGCACTGGAGGCAGTCGGCGCAGGCGAAGGGGCCGGTGCAGTGGCGGCCGGCGTGGCGGCAACGGCGGTATCGGCGCGGGCATCCAGGGTGATGACCTCGGCCTTGACGTCGTTGCGCACCTTCACTGCCTGCAGGCGGCCGGCTTCGGCCAGCGCGCGATCGGCGTAGGGGCCGACGCGCACGCGCCAGGCCTGGCGACCGTTGATCGTGGCCGGCTCGCGGAAGCCGGCCAGCTGGGCGCTCTTCAACGAGGCGATGACGCGGTCGGCATCGGCTTCGGTGGCATAGGCACCGAAGCTGACCGCGTAGTTGCCGGCGGCCACGGCCGGCGAGGTATCGGCCGGCGCCGGATCGGCGGCGACCGCAGCGCTGTCGGCCAGCGGCTGGGTGCTGGATGCCCCGCTCTGCAGGCCGGTGGCGCCACCGGTGGGTGCGACCAGCGGCAGCTCGCGGGTTTCGAACTGGCCATCGGACGGCGCGGCCGGTGCACTGATCGGCACGTTGGCCACACCACTGTCAGGTGCGGGACCCTTGACCAGCATGGGCAGGAAAATCACGGCCAACGCCACCAGGACGATGGCACCAATCAGTCGCTGTTTCAGAGGAGTATCCACGTGAAGGCAGGCAGGCGGCGCGGCGGAATGCCACGGCGATTATACGGGTGTGCGCGTGTGCGGCGGCTGATGCGGCTGAACGGCGCTGCAAAGCACCATCAGGCACCGGGATCGAGGGTCTGCAGCGCCTGCGCGGCGGTGTGGAAGGAGCCAAACACCAGCACGCGATCGCCGGCCTTGGCCTGGCTCACGGCCTGCTGCAGGGCATCCACGACGGTGGCATGCGGTGTAGCGCCGGCCGCCGCCGTACCGGTCAGGCGTGCCCGCAGTTCCTCGGCGCTCTGCGCGCGTGCGCCCTCCAGCCCGGCCAGATGCCACTGCTGGACCTGATCGGCCAAGGCATCGACCACCCCGGCGGCATCCTTGTCCTGCAGGGCGGCAAACACCGCGATGGTGTCGCCGGTGACGCGACTGGCCTTCAGTGCGGCGGCCAGCTCGCGTGCGGCCTGCGGGTTGTGGCCGACATCGACCAGCACCTCCACGCCGTCACGATCAAAGGCCTGCAGACGGCCACGGATACGCGCGGCGGCAACGCCTTGGATGAAGGCGGTGCGCGGCAGCGGGCGATCCAGCGCACGCAGCGCGGCGATCGCTGTGGCGGCATTGGCGCGCTGGATCGGGCCACGCAACGCCGGGTGCGGCAGTTCGATACGGAAGCCGACATCGCGCCAGCGCCAGCGTTCGCCATCGATGGCCTCGGCGAAGAAATCGCTGCCGCCGCGGATGGCGTTGGCACCGACCAGATAGGCACGCGCGAGCACGCTCGAGGGCGGATCGGTTTCGCCGAGGATGACCGGCTTCCAGCCACGGATGATGCCGGCCTTCTCGGTCCCGATCGCTTCGCGGTCCGCGCCCAGCCAGTCGCTGTGGTCGATGTCGACGGTGGTGATCACCGCCACGTCGCCATCGACGATGTTGACCGCATCCAGGCGACCGCCAAGGCCGACTTCAAGCACGGCCAGATCCAGGCCCGCCTGCGCGAACAGCTGCAGGGCGGCCAATGTGCCGTACTCGAAGTAGGTCAGCGTGGTCGTGCCGCGGGCGTCTTCAATGGCGTTGAAGGCTGCCATCAGATCGTCATCGGTGGCGTCCTGGCCATCGATGCGCACGCGCTCGTTGTAGCGCAGCAGGTGCGGCGAGGTGTACGCGCCGACCTTCCAGCCGGCGGCACGGGCGATCGCTTCGATGAAGGCAACCGTGGAGCCCTTACCGTTGGTGCCACCGACCACGATGCTGCGCTCGGCCGGCGCGCCCAGCCCCATCGCCTGCGCCACGGTACGCACCCGGTCCAGCCCCATGTCGATGGTCGCGGGGTGCTGCTGCTCGATGTAGCTGAGCCAATCTGAGAGGGTCTGCGGGCGGGCGGTGGTGGTCATGGTCGTTGGATCGGAATCGTTGGGGCGGACGGCAGGATGGGACGCGGTGCGTTACAGCGCGCGGTGCTTGGCTTCGCCGAAGAACGGGGTGTGGTGCGCGCAGTCGTTGAGGCGGACCACGTCGAGCTGATCGAGGTCGGGGCCTTCGAGCAGGTTCAGCGTGGTCGGGGCCTGGCGGAAGGTCCACAGGCGCGAGATCGGCAGGCCGAGGATGCGGCACAGGATCACGCGGTTGACGGCGTCATGGGCGACCACCAGCAGGGTGTCGTTCTCGCCCAGGCCTTCAGCGGCACGCGCCAGGCCACGCCAGCTGCGCTCGAGCACCAGGCGCAGCGATTCGCCGCCGGGCATCAGCACGGTATCGGGCTCTTCGCGCCAGGCGCGCAGGCGGGAGGGATCCTTGTCGTGGATTTCGCTGGCGAGCAGGCCTTCCCATTCGCCGTGGGCGATTTCCTGCAGGTCCGGCTCGGTCTGCAGCATCGGGGCACGTTCGGCACCGAGGGCGAGCTGGGCGGTGAGCTGGGCACGCGAGAGCGGTGAGGCAACGGCGCGGGTGATGTCGACGGACTTCAGACGTTCCCCCAGAGCCTTGGCCTGGGCTTCGCCGATCGGCGACAACGGGATATCGATCTGGCCTTGGTAGCGGCCTTCGGCATTCCACGGCGTTTCGCCGTGACGGGCAAGCAGGATGCGCATGCGGACAAGGGGTCCTTGGGGGAGGAGGTTCCGGCGCTTCGTTCACATCCTGTGAAAGCACGCGGAACAGGGATGATACCCGGTCGCGGCGGTGAAGCTGTGTGGCTGTTTGCGCTCTGACGGAGTGCTCGTAAAGCGTGGCGCCTGACTGGCCCGCGCAGGCTGAGGCCGGGTAGCCTCTGGCAGGACGCGCCGTGAACCCATCCTTGGGGGCTCGTACGACGGCATCCATGCCGTCGAACGGTCCTGCCAGAGGCTACCCGGCCTCATCCATCAAGGTTTCCAGTGCTGACGCGGAGAAGAGGGCAAATGCAGTGCCGCTTCGCCTTTCCGTCCGCACACCGGCATCTGTCCAGAGCGCGTCGGGCAGGGCTGGGCGAGACCGTTCGACCGCATGGATGCGGTCGTACGAGCCCCCATGGATGGGGTGGCGGCGCCTCGCGCCCACCCCGGCCCGGCGCGCTCGCGCAGGGCAAAGCAAGACGCCTCGCGTTGGAGGTATAGCGGACCATAAAAAAACCCCGCAGATGTCGCTGCGGGGTTCTGGAAACCGACGTGTCGGCTTACTTGTTGAGGTTCAGTTCCTTGAGCAGCTGCGGCGCCGGCGCCACTTCCTGCATGATCCACTGCATGTAACGGCTGTCGACCGCGATCATGCGGGTCATCACCGGATCGAATACCCAGTTCGAACTCACCGACTCCCAGTTGCCATCGAAGGCCAGGCCGACCAGCTTGCCGTTGGCATCCAGCACCGGCGAGCCGGAATTGCCGCCGGTGATGTCCAGGTTGGACAGGAAGTTCACCGGCACCGAGCCGATGCGCTTGTCTTCCAGACCGCCATAACGCTTGGCCTTGACCGCATCGAGCAGCGCCTTGGGCGAATCGAACGGGTCTTCGCCGGTTTCCTTCGCGGCCACGCCTTCCAGGGTGGTGAACGGGGTGTAGTTCACGCCGTCCTTGCCGTAGCCCATGACGTTGCCGAAGGTGATGCGCAGCGACAGGTTGGCGTCGGGATAGACGAACTCGCCCTTGCTCTTCTTGTAGTCGGCCACGGCCTGCAGATACAGCGGGCGTGACACCAGCGACTCGCCTTCGCGGGTCTTCTTCTGCTCTTCCTGCTGCAGCAGCGCCGGCATCACCGCCACCGCGTACTGGATCGCCGGATCGGTGCTGGCCTCGAACGCGGCGCGGTCGGCCTTGAACCATTTCAGGCGCTCATCCAGGCTGCCCAGCTTGGTGGCCGAAAGCTTGCCGACCAGACCCTGCACGGCGGCCGCATCGCTGCCTGCCAGCCACTGGTTGAGCACCTCGTTGCTGCGCTGGGCCGCCGGCAGGGCCACGTACTGGCTCAGCCAGTAGGTCTGCAACTGCTGGTCCATGCGCGGCACGTAACGGCGGTCCATCTGCTTCAGGCCACCCTCGATGGAGGGCAGATCGCGTTCCTGATACCCGGCTTCACGCTCGGCATCGGGTTTGCTGCGCTCGATCGAGAGGCGGTACAGGCTGATCGCCGAACCCACCGCCGAGGTGCTGTTGAACTGGCTGACGAACAGGTCGCGCTCACGCGTGGCCTTGCTCGTATCCAGGTGCTGGACCAGCTGTGCATGCGCGGCCAGGGCCGGCTTGCCGGCGGCGCCGCGCTTCTTCAACCAGGCCAGCACGGCGGCTTCTTCGGCCTGCTTCTGGCCGGCCGCGTCGATGCGCTTGAAGCCTTCCAGCTGGCCGGCGTAGTTCTTGGCCACGTTGTTCATGCTGGCCGCGGTCGCGGCGTACTTCACCTTGACGTCCGGATCGGCCTTGCCGGCCTCGTCGATCATCTTCAGCACGGCGTTGTAGTGGCGTGCGATGGTCGGGTAGGTCCAGCTGGCGGTCTCGTTGAACTCACCGGCCAGGGCGTAGCGGTTGGTGCGGCCCGGGTAACCGGCCACCATCACGAAGTCGTCGGCGCCCAGCGGCTGGTCGGCGAATTTCAGGAAGTGCTTGGGCTGGTAGGGCACGTTGTCGGCGGAGAAGGCGGCCGGCTTGCCGTCCTTGCCCACGTAGGCGCGGTAGAACGAGAAATCGCCGGTGTGGCGCGGCCACATCCAGTTGTCGATGTCGCCGCCGAACTTGCCGACGCTGCCCGGGGGCGCATAGACCAGGCGCACGTCCTTGATTTCCATGTTGCGGAACAGGCGGTAGGTGTTGCCGCCGGAGAAGCTGTACAGGCGGCAGCGGAAGCCGGCATCGGCTTCACAGGCAGCGGTCTGGGCCTTGTCGAAGGCCTCCAGCGCGCGGGTGCGGGCCAGCGGGTTCTTGCCGGCGGCGGCGATCGCGGCCTTGGCCTGGTCGGTCACGTCGGTGATCTGGTCCAGCACGAACACGCGGGCGTTGGGACCGGCACTCAGCTCGTCCTTCAGGGTCGGCGCGTTGAAGCCATCCTTGATCAGGTTCTTCTCGGCGGTCGAGTTCAGCTGGATCGCACCGTAGGCGCAGTGGTGGTTGGTGACCACCAGGCCCTGCGGGGAGACGAAGCTGGCGGTGCAGCCACCCAGCGCCACGACCGCGCCCATCGGGTCGCCAGTCAGGTTGGAGATCTGCTCCGGGGACAGCTTCAGGCCGGCCTGCTTGAGCGGGCCGGCGATTTCCGGCAGCTGCTGCGGCACCCACATGCCTTCAGCGGCATGGGCGACCTGGACCAGCCCAAGGCTGGCGACGACGGAGAAGGCAAGCAGGTTCGAGCGCATTGAGCAGCCCCTGGTGAAAGAACCGCCGATTCTAGCCCAGCCGCTGCGCCGCCAAACCACCCGCGCTGCAACATGGGAAAACCGCCAGCGGCTCTATAATCCGCGTTTTCCCCCAGACGAGTTCCACCCCGATGGCGCAGCAAACAATGAAGGCCCTGGTCAAACGCGAAGCCGCCAAGGGCATCTGGCTGGAAGAAGTTCCGGTCCCCACCCCCGGCCCGAACCAGGTCCTGATCAAGCTGGAAAAGACCGCCATCTGCGGTACCGACCTGCACATTTACCTGTGGGACGAATGGAGCCAGCGCACGATCAAGCCCGGCCTGACCATCGGCCACGAATTCGTCGGCCGCATCGCCGAGATCGGCCCGGGCGTGACCGGCTATGAGATCGGCCAGCGCGTCTCGGCCGAAGGTCATATCGTCTGCGGCCATTGCCGCAATTGCCGCGGCGGCCGCCAGCACCTGTGCCCGAACACCGTGGGCATCGGCGTCAACGTCAACGGCGCCTTCGCCGAATACATGGTGATGCCGGCCAGCAACCTGTGGCCGATCCCGGATCAGATCCCCTCCGAGCTGGCTGCGTTCTTCGATCCGTATGGCAACGCCGCGCATTGCGCGCTGGAGTTCAACGTGATCGGCGAGGACGTGCTGATCACCGGCGCCGGCCCGATCGGCATCATCGCCGCGGGCATCTGCAAGCACATCGGTGCGCGCAACGTGGTGGTCACCGACGTCAACGATTTCCGCCTGAAGCTGGCCGCCGACATGGGTGCCACCCGCGTGGTGAACGTGTCCAACACCTCGCTCAAGGACGTGATGAAGGAACTGCACATGGAGGGCTTCGACGTGGGCCTGGAAATGAGCGGCAACCCGCGCGCGTTCAACGACATGCTCGACTGCATGTACCACGGCGGCAAGATCGCCATGCTCGGCATCATGCCCAAGGGCGCCGGCTGCGATTGGGACAAGATCATCTTCAAGGGCCTGACCGTGCAGGGCATCTACGGCCGCAAGATGTATGAGACCTGGTACAAGATGACCCAGCTGGTGCTGTCCGGCTTCCCGCTGGGGAAGGTGATGACCCACCAGCTGCGGATCGATGATTTCCAGAAGGGCTTTGATCTGATGGAACAAGGCAAGGCCGGCAAGGTGGTGCTCAGCTGGAATTGATCACCGGTGCCTTCGGCACAGATGATCAACTGTCCATTCCACCGTATCCCCGCGCCGTTGGCGCGCCCCTTGAACAACAAGGGGGCTGCTCTCCAGCAAGGGGTCCGGTGTGAGGCCAACACTGAAAAGGCGCCCATCCGGGCGCCTTTTCTGGTTCGCGAGGTGGCCGGCGGTGTCGGGCGCCGGTTACTGCCCGATGCCGACGGTGAACACCACGCGGTTGTCGGCCAGCTTGCCGGAGTTGTCGCGTCCGTTGCCGTCGGTGCCGTAGTAGCCCAGGCCCAGGTTGAACAGGCCGAACTGGCGGCTGACGCCGACATTCCAATCGGTGTAATCCTTGGAGATGCCTTCTTCGAAGGTGCTGCGGCCGACGTTCGCGCTCAGCGTAAAGTCCTGCGGCAGCGCCCACTCGCCCCCCACGGCGTAGTACCACGCATCGGTGCCCGAATTGAACACATCATTGGTGTAGGTCACCGTCAGGCTGTACTGCTCGGCGAACGTGGTCTTGGTGATGAACTCGTTGTAGGCCAGCTCGCTCGAACCCGGGTAGGTGTAGCGGTTGAGCAGCAGATCCAGATTGACGTTGTCGGTCACATCAAAGGCGTAGCCGATCAGGTAATCGACCTCGGCATCCGGGCCGCCATCACCGAAATCCACGCCCGAGCCCCAGACACCGGCGTACAGGCCCACCGGCGAGGTGTAGGTGAAACCGGCCTGGAGGGTCGGATCTTCATCGGTCTGGGACACACCACGGAACACGTAGTCCGAGACACCGGTGACGTTCCAGCTGAACGGCGATTCGGCCTCGTCCTGGGCACTGGCGGCAAACGGGGCAAGCAGGGCGGCGCAGAGCACAACGGCGGCGGTACAGCGCGTGGCGTGGTTCATGCGGGGTCTCTCCAGACGTGGGGTGGGCGGAACGGCATCGGTTTACAGTTTTTTAACCTGATTGATATTGCGATGCAACAATCACGTCTGCAACCGTCTTCCGCCCTACCCCGCCCATCCACCGCCGGCGGCAACCCCGCCGTCGCCCCCGGCAGGTAAAATCCGGGGTTTCCCGTGCCGAAGACTGCCTGCCATGACCGACGCCACCACCGCCTCGCTGACCCAGCACTACGTTGAAGAACTGGAGGCGATCCGCGCCCAGGGCCTGTTCAAGTCCGAACGCATCATCACCAGCCCGCAGTCGGCCGAGATCACCTTGGACGATGGACGTTCGGTGCTGAACTTCTGTGCCAACAACTACCTGGGCCTGGCCGACCATCCGGACCTGATCCAGGCCGCCAAGGACGCGCTGGATACCCACGGCTTCGGCATGGCGTCGGTGCGCTTCATCTGCGGCACCCAGGACCTGCACAAGCAGCTGGAACAGCAGATCGCCGATTTCTTCGGCAAGCAGGACACGATCCTGTATGCGGCCTGCTTCGACGCCAACGGTGGCCTGTTCGAGCCGCTGCTGGGCGAGCACGACGCGATCATTTCCGACGCGCTCAACCATGCCTCGATCATCGATGGCGTGCGCCTGTGCAAGGCCAAGCGTTTCCGCTACGCCAACTGCGACATGGCCGATCTGGAAGCCCAGCTGCAGGCGGCCGATGCGGCCGGCTGCAAGACCAAGCTGATCACTACCGACGGCGTGTTCTCGATGGACGGCTTCATCGCCCCGCTGGATGAGATCACCGCGCTGGCGAACAAGTACAACGCGCTGGTGCACATCGACGAATGCCATGCCACCGGCTTCCTCGGCGCCACGGGCCGCGGCTCGGCCGAGGTCAAGGGCGTGCTGGAGAAGATCGACATCATCACCGGCACCCTGGGCAAGGCCATGGGCGGTGCGCTGGGCGGCTTTACCTGCGCCAGTGCCGAAGTGATCGAACTGCTGCGCCAGCGCTCGCGCCCGTACCTGTTCTCCAACTCGCTGCCGCCGCACGTGGTCGCGGCCGGCATCAAGGCCTTCGAGATGCTGGCCGCCGCCGATGACCTGCGCGATACCCTGGCGCAGAACACCGCCTACTTCCGCGAGAAGATGACGGCCGCCGGTTTCGATGTGAAGCCGGGCGTGCACCCGATCAGCCCGGTGATGCTGTACGACGCGCCGCTGGCGCAGAAGTTCGCCGAGCGCCTGCTCGAGGAAGGCATCTATGCGATCGGCTTCTTCTTCCCGGTGGTACCCAAGGGCCAGGCCCGCATCCGCACCCAGATCAGCGCCGCACACACGCGTGCACACCTGGACCGTGCCATCGATGCCTTCACCCGGATCGGTCTGGAACTGGGCGTGATCAAGGGTTGACCGGACGGCGGCGCCTGGCGCGCCGTCCCCACAGAACGCCGGGCCATGCCCGGCGTTTTTTTATTTCTTCTTTTTCTTCTTGTCCTTGGCCTCTTCCTTGCTGGCCACCACCACCGGTGCAGCAATCGGGCCATCCTGGCCATTGCCCTTGGCCACGCGGATGCCATTGGCCTTCATCCACGCATCGAACTCATCGGCGCTCATGCGCTTGTCGCCATCGCTCATCATGAAGCGGTAGCTGCCACGGCCGTCCAGCTCGGGGACCTTGATCTCCACTACTTTGTCGGTCACCGGCGGATCCTGTTTGGCAATCTGTTTGTGGCCGCCACAGGCGGTCAGCAGTGCGGCCGGCAACACCAGGCAGGCGCTGCGGAACAGGGAACGGGTGAGGATACTGACGTGCATGGTCTTACTCCCGGTGTTGAACGGAACGTCCCTTCGAAGGCCATCCATTGCCAGGGTCGATTGGCCTGCCATAGGCCGGCAGGCCACAAAGTCACGGCGTGGCCGCGGCGCTGTCGGCCACGGCATAAAGCAGATCCAGATCGTGTTGGCTGAGCTCGCGCCAGGCGCCCTTGCCCAGCTCGCCCAGCGGCAACTGGCCGATCGCCACGCGCACCAGGCGCAGCACGTTGATGTCGAACGCGGCGAGCAGGCGGCGGATGTGCCGGTTGCGTCCTTCCTCCAGCACGACTTCCAGCCAGGCCGTCTTGTCGCCACTGCGCAGCAGCGTGGCGCGCCGCGCGCGCAGTACTTCGCCTTCGTCCTCGATCCCCGCGCACAACGCCTGTAACTGAGAGGGATCGGGAATCGCATCGATCTGGACGTGATAGGTCTTGTCCGGGCCGGTGGCCGGATCGGTCAGGCGCGCGGCCCACTGCGGATCGTTGCTGAAGAGCAGCAGCCCTTCGCTGGCCTTGTCCAGGCGCCCGACCGGCGCGATCCACGGCAGCCCGGCATCATCGAAGCAGCGGTAGACGGTGTCACGGCCGCGCTCGTCCTGCGCGGTGGTCACCAGGCCGCGCGGCTTGTTGAGCATCAGGTGCACGCGCTTGGGCGCATCCAGCGGCTGACCATCGACGCGCACATGATGGCGACCGTCGATGATCGGAAATTCGGGATTGTTGATGACACGGCCGTCGACCGTGACCCGGCCGTCGGCGATCCAGCGCGCAGCTTCGGTGCGCGAGCACAGCCCGGCCTTGGAAAGCACACGCGCCAGACCATGGCGCGGTGCACTCGGGGAGGTGCTGGACGCAGTCGTGCGGGTGCCTGTTGCGGGGCTCGCACGCCGCTCGGGGCGGCGTGGTCGGGACGCGGTCGCGGCGGGTGGCCGGCGTGTCGTCATCGTGCTCCGCTCAGGGCGGCTTACTTCTTGTCGGCCGGCTTGGTCTCAGCCGGTGCTTCGGCGGCGGCGGCCGGTACGGCTGCCGGGGCCGGGCGCGCCTTGACCACGCGCACACCGCGCGCCTTCATCCAGGCATCGAACTCTTCGGCGGTCATGCGCTTGCCGTTCTGGCTCATGTCAAAGCGCCACGGCGTGTTGTCGAACTCGGTCTGCGGCTTGTAGGCGGCCGGATCGTTCGGGTTGATCACCGGTGCACTGGGGATCGCCTTGGCGATGTTCTGGCAGCCGTCGATACGCAGGCGCTGCAGCACACTGTCCAGCGACTGCTCGCGGTCGTAGCTGGAGGTCAGCACACCGGCAGGCATGCCCAACTGGACGTTGCGGATATACAGCTCTTCGGCAACCGGCGCGATCGCGGTAGCCGGCAGCGGCAGCGGCGATGCGCTTGCAGGTGCCGAACAGTCCACGGCAGCGTGGGCGGCGGGAACCAGGGCCAGGCCAAGCGCGGCGGCCAGTGCAAAACGCTGCATGGGATGCATCCAGAAAGGGGTCGACGCGGCGAGTTTAACAGCGCCACAACGGCTTTCAAGCGCCACCTTCAATGAATACGGCAACTTGTTGGAATTATTGTCGATTTTTGGGATTCAGGCCCGCGGCCGAGCCCTCCTGCTTGCGTTCGCCCACACGCGCAGCGCGGCCCATCGTGCCAAGCCAGTTGGCGCTGCACCGAAAGGCCAGGTTGTTACGTGGGCTTACAGCACGCCGAGCCTCGTAGCGGCCGGTACGCCCCTGGGCAACATCAGGGACCAGGCCGACGTGGCAAGGAGAAAAGACAAAAAAAAACAGGGCCCGGCAATGCCGGGCCCTGCTTGTTGAGACTGTGCTACCAGAAGGATTAGTTCTGGACGTTCAGCTCGGTACGACGGTTCTTGGCGCGGCCTTCCGGGTTATCCGAACCATCCGGGTTGGCGTTCGGCGCAATCGGGCGGCTCTCGCCGTAACCGATCGGACCGACCAGACGCGAAGCGTCGACGCCGTTCTGGGTCAGATAGTTGTACACCGAGGTAGCACGACGCTCGGACAGCTTCTGGTTGTAAGCGTCGGTACCCTTGGAATCGGTGTGACCGGCCACTTCAACGCGCAGATCCGGGTAACGCTTCAGGATTTCCGAAGCCTCGCTCAGGATCGCAACCGCGTCCGGACGCAGGTTCGACTTATCGAAGTCGAAGTTCACGCCCTTCAGATCGATCGACACCGGGACCGGGCAACCGTCCGGACCGATGGTCTGACCCGGCTGCGAGTTCGGGCACTTGTCGTCGCAGTTGTTGACGCCGTCACCGTCGTCATCCAGATCGGCGCAGCTCGGGGCAACCGGAGCCGGAGCCGGCACGGCAGCAACCGGAGCCGGACCCAGCGGGATCACGACACCGACCGAAGCCAGCACGTCGCCGAACCAGTCTTCGCTCGGAGCAGCAACGCTCTTGTCGTCGAAGTCAGCACGGTAGGCCACTTCGGCACGCACGGCGACGCGCTTTTCGAAGGTGGTCTGCAGACCGACGCCGACCTTGGCGGCGAAGTTGCCGTCCTTGCGGTCAATCGGGCCGTTGACCGCGGAGTACTCTTCTTCCGACTTCTGGTAACCCAGACCCATCAGCAGGTACGGGTTCCAGCCGCGGCCTTCCTGGATGAAGTGGCGACGCAGATCGACAGACGCGCCGTACTGGCTCCAGTTCAGATCCTGGTTGGCATCGAAGTTCGGGTTCTGGTAGTTCAGCTCGCCGTCCAGCGACCAGTTGGGGCTGATGAACTTACCAAGGCCCAGGGTAACGAACGGAGCGTCGTTGGTCAGACGGTCGCTATCCTGGAAGTTGAAGCCGGCCGAACCGGTCAGGTACCAGCGGTCGTCAAAATCCTGCGCCGATGCAGCCTGGGCGAAAGCCAGACCGCCCAGCAGCGCGGCAGTAAGGATCTTCTTGTTCATTGAGTACAGCTCCTATTTCGGGGGTATGAAACCGGTAGAGGCATGGGCCAGCACTACTGCGTCGTTTTCAGACTGCCGATTCAGCACGCCACCGCCGCGAACATTATGCTCAGGCGAGTGAAGGTGATGTTAACAGTCCCGTAACATGTGAAGACGACCGCCAGACCTCTACCGGGTCCAGCTGGTGGCACCCTATACAGGTTGATGAAATTCCGCAAGACCCAGATGCGACAAGGGTTTTGCCCAATTCAGGCGGCGTCCCGACACATTTTTCACGGAAGCGTTCAAATGCCCGGCACGGCTGGATTCAGCGCAGAAACAGCGGCGCCGTGATCCGTATGATGAGGGTGATTCTCCCTTCAGGAGCCGCCATGAAAGCCGTGGGATTGACGCAGTATCTGCCGATTGAAGACCCCGCCAGCCTGCAGGACCTGGATATTGCGCCGCCGGGCGCACCGCAGGGACGCGATCTGCTGGTGCGCGTACACGCCGTTTCAGTGAATCCCGTCGATGCGAAACAGCGCGCGCCGCGTGCGCAACACGAGCACCCTGCGCGGATGCTCGGCTATGACGCTGCAGGCGTTGTTGAAGCGGTCGGCGAGGAGGTGAGCGCCTTCGCGCCCGGCGACGAGGTGTATTACGCAGGCGATGTCACACGCCCGGGCTGCAATGCGCAGTATCAGTGGGTCGACGAACGTCTGGTCGGGCGCAAGCCGACCACGCTGGATTTCGCCGAAGCGGCAGCGCTGCCACTGACCACCTTGACGGCGTGGGAGCTGCTGTTCCAGCGCATGCCACTGCAGCTTGATGATTGCCGTCATCGCGGCCAGCATCTGTTGATCATCGGCGGGGCCGGCGGCGTCGGCTCCATCGCGATCCAGCTCGCGCGGCATGCGGGCTTCACGGTGATCGCCACGGCATCGCGCGAGGAGAGCCGCGCGTGGTGCATGCAGATGGGTGCCGACCACGTGATCGATCATCGCCAGCCGCTGGCGCCGCAGTTGCAGGCACTGGGGATTGCGCAGGTGCAGGTGGCCTTGAACCTGGCCGACACCGACCATTACTGGGAACCGCTGGGTGAGCTGCTTTCACCGCAGGGGCATGTCGGGCTGATCGTCGAACCGCGCGGCGCGCTGCGCATCGGCGATCCTTATAAAGCCAAGTGCATCGGTATCCACTGGGAATTCATGTTCGCCCGCGCGCGCTTCCAGACCGCGGACATGATCGAGCAGCATTGCATTCTCAACCGGGCGGCCAGCCTCATTGATGCCGGTGAACTGCGCACGACCGCACACACGCACCTGGGCGCGATCAACGCTGCGAACCTGCGCGAAGCACACCGCCGGCTGGAAGGGGGCGGCGTGATCGGCAAGCTGGTGCTGTCCGGCTGGGCGTAAACCGCGCGCCGGTGTGTCATCGCACTTTCGTGCGTATCTGTATCTGTCGGCGGTACGCCGTGCCGCCTACAGTCAGTGGCCCTTCCGGTGAATCCGCCATGCCCACCTCCCTGCCCCTGCGGCTGCTGCAACTCCTGCTTGGTCTGTTCCTGTACGGCTTCGGCGCGGCGGTGATGATCCGCGCGGCGATCGGCGTAGCGCCCTGGGATGTGCTGTCACAGGGCATCGCGCTGCAGACGCCGCTGTCCTTTGGCGTGGCCACCAACGTGATCGGCGCGCTGGTGCTGCTGCTGTGGTGGCCGATCCGGCAGAAGCCCGGCCTGGGCACCGTGCTCAACGTGCTGCTGATCGGCCCCAGCGCGCAGTTCGGGCTGTGGCTATTGCCGGAGGTGCATGGCCTGGCCTGGCAGATCCCGATGTTCGTCTGCGGCCTGCTGCTGGTCGCGCTGGCCACCGGCCTGTACATCGGCGCGCGCTTCGGCCCCGGCCCCCGCGATGGCCTGATGACCGGCCTGCACGCCCGCACCGGCTGGCCGATCTGGATCGTGCGCAGCGGCATCGAAGGCACCGTGCTGCTGATCGGTTGGTGGCTGGGCGGCAACGTCGGCGTGGGCACTCTCGCCTTCGCGTTGCTGATCGGCCCGCTGTGCGGTGTCACCTTGCCGCTGTTCGGCATCCGCAAGCCGGTCCCGGTCGCCGCCGCGCCCTAACAGGGCCGATACCGACTGGTGGTCGGGCGCCGGTCGCGACGCATCCCCTTGCTCTTCGGGGGCATTCGCGGCACCCTGCGGGCTTCCGTACGCAAGCGTATCCACATGTCGCCAGCCGCCGAATCCGCCGCCTATCCGCACCTGTTCACCCCGCTGGACCTGGGGTTCACCCAGCTGCGCAACCGGGTCCTGATGGGGTCCATGCACACCGGCCTGGAAGACCGTGCGCGCGATTTCCCGCGCCTGGCGGCCTATTTCGCCGAGCGGGCGGCCGGCGGCGTCGGGCTGATCGTCACCGGCGGCTTCGCGCCCAACGTGGTCGGCTGGCTCAAGCCATTCGGCGGCAAGCTGTCCTGGCCGTGGGAGGTGCGCCCGCATCGCCAGGTCACCCGCGCCGTGCACGACAACGGCAGCAAAATCTGCCTGCAGCTGCTGCATGCCGGCCGCTACGCCTACCACCCGCTCTCGGTAGCGCCCTCCAAGCTGAAGGCGCCGATCAACCCGTTCACGCCGCGGGCGCTGTCGGCGCGCGGCGTGGAGCGCCACATCGCCGATTACGCACGCAGCGCGCGGCTGGCCCGCGAGGCCGGCTACGACGGCGTGGAGGTGATGGGCTCGGAAGGCTATCTGATCAATGAGTTCATCGCCCCGCGCACCAACCAGCGCACCGATCGCTGGGGGGGCGATGCGGTACAGCGCATGCGCTTCGCAGTGGAGATCGTGCGCCGCATCCGCGAGGCCTGTGGGCCGGACTTCATCATCATCTACCGGCTCTCGCTGGTGGACCTGGTGCCCGACGGCAGCAACTGGGCCGAGATCGTGCAGCAGGCGCAGGCCATCGAGGCGGCGGGCGCGACGCTGATCAACTCCGGCATCGGCTGGCACGAGGCGCGCATCCCGACCATCGCCACCTCGGTGCCGCGCGGCGCCTTCGCGGCAGTTACCGCCAAGCTCAAGCCGCACGTGCGCGTGCCGGTGATCGCCACCAATCGCATCAACATGCCGGATGTGGCCGAGCGCATCCTCGCCGCTGGCGGTGCCGACATGGTCTCGCTGGCGCGGCCGTTGCTGGCCGACCCGCAGTGGGCCAACAAGTCGCGTGCCGGCCGCCCAGAGGCGATCAACACCTGCATCGCGTGCAACCAGGCCTGCCTGGACCACGTATTCGAGAACAAGACCGCCAGCTGCCTGGTGAACCCGCGTGCCGTGCACGAGACCGAGCTCGTCTACCGCCCCACCACCGCCCCGCGACGCATCGCCGTGGTCGGTGCCGGCCCGGCGGGGCTGGCCTGCGCGACGGTCGCTGCCGAGCGCGGCCACGCGGTGACGCTGTTCGATGCCGGCAGCGAGATCGGCGGCCAGTTCAACGTCGCCAAACGCATTCCGGGCAAAGAAGAATTCCACGAGACGCTGCGCTATTTCCGCCACAAACTGGACGAAACCGGTGTGGAGGTAAAGCTGGACACCGTTGCCGACGTCGCCGCGCTGCGCGGTTTCGACGCGGTGGTGATCGCCACCGGCATCACCCCGCGGCGGGTCGATTTCCCCGGTGCCGACCATCCCAAGGTGGTCACCTATCTGGACGTGCTGCTTGGCAAGGTCCAGGTGGGCGAGCAGGTCGCGATCATCGGCGCCGGCGGCATCGGCTTCGACGTGGGTGAGTTCCTGGTCCACGAGGGGCCCTCCTCCGCACTGGACCCGGCGCGCTGGATGGCCGAGTGGGGCGTGGACCCCAGCTTCGAGGGCCGTGGCGCGCTCGCCAGGCCCGCACCGGAGGCGCCGGCACGCAAGGTCTGGCTGCTGCAGCGCAGTCCGGGCAAACCTGGCGCCCGGCTGGGCAAGACCACCGGCTGGATCCACCGTGCCACGCTCAAGGCCAAGGGCGTGAGCATGCTGGGCGGCGTTGAGTACCTGGGGGTGGATGACAGCGGCCTGCGCATCCGCGTTGACGGCGAGGAACAGCTGCTTCCCGTGAGCCATGTAGTGGTCTGCGCCGGGCAGGAACCGCGCCGTGATCTGCACGCGGCACTGCAGGCCGCCGGCATCAACGCACAGCTGATCGGCGGTGCGGATGTGGCCGCCGAACTCGACGCCAAGCGCGCGATCGATCAGGGCAGCCGACTCGCCGCCGCACTCTGATCCGGGTCGAAACCGACCTGAATACGGGGCTGAACCGCCGATTCAGCCCCATCTCCGAACCTGAATGTCAAGTTTCAGGGTTCAGGATGTATTGGGAAATCCCCCCCTATCGTGCGCCAACTTTCCCGCTCACCACCCAGTTCGAGTGAGCGCGCGGACCCCACGTCTTTTCGGGTCCGCCCCCGGGCGGCCCCGATGGCCGCCTCCCCATGACGCCAAGTCGTACCCACGCCCCGTCCGCATGATCGGATGGAACAGCCAGGTGCGGCCCACACGGAGCAAGGAGATTTATGAAACTGGCCTGGATTCTCTGGCTGTCACAGTTGTTGCCGCAGCCTGCCGCCGATTCGTTGTGCCTGAGCACGACCGTCTACCTCGAAGCGCGCGACCAGACCCTGCGCGGCCAGCAAGCCGTCGCGGAAGTGGCGCTGCGCCGCCTGGACAGCGGCCTGTGGGGCGACTCGATGTGCCAGGTGGTGACCGCGCGCAAGCAGTTCGCCCCGACCATCGTCGCGCCCGGCACCCAGCTTGGCAACGCCGATGCCTGGCAGGAAGCGATGACGGTGGCCTTCGATGCCGAGCGCAACTGGGCCCTGCCGGCCGGTGAGCGCAAGGAGATCGTGCCTGGCGCGAGCCACTTCGCCGCCCTGTCGATCGCCAACCCGAGCTGGCGCAATGCCTACCAGGTGGCCACGATCGGCGATCACACCTTTTACCGCGTGCAGAAACTCAAGCCACGCGCGTCGTAACGATCTGTTACGGCCATACCGTTGAGGATGAAGGGCCGGCTCTGGAATAGTGGGCGGCTCACCTTCCACCCATCCGCAACGGAGTTCCCATGAAGCTGTACAGCAAGCCCGGAGCCTGCTCCACCGCCGACCACATCGCCCTGCAGTGGACCGGCCAGCCGTTCGAGGTGGAACTGCTCGACAAGGACACGCTGAAGGCCCCCGCCTTTCTGGCCATCAATCCGGCCGGCTCCGTTCCCGCCGTCGTCGATGGTGATTTCGTGCTGACCCAGAACGCGGCCATCCTGGGCTACATTGCCGATACCTACCCGCAGGCCGGCCTGACCGGTGACGGCAGCCCGAAGCAGCGCGCCGAAGCCACCCGTTGGCTGTCCTTCGTCAACTCGGACCTGCACCCGGCCTTCAAGCCGCTGTTCGGGCCCGGCAACTTCATCGAAGACGACACTCAGTTCGACGCGCTCCGTGCCACCGCCCGCAAGCGCCTGCGCGGCCTGTTCGAGCGCGCAGATGCACAGTTGGCCAACCGCCCCTGGCTGGCCGGGTTCCGCAGCTTCGCCGACCCGTACTTCTACATCACCCTGCGCTGGGCCGCGGGCGCGAAGATCGACCTGAGCGGCCTGGACAACATCGCTGCCTTCAAGCAGCGGATGGACGCAGATGCCGGCGTGCAGGCGGTACTGAAGGCCGAAGGGCTGAGCTGACCGGTGCGGCTGACGTAGACGGATAAGAAGAAGCCCGGCAGTGCCGGGCTTTTTCGTTTCCAGCGCGCGCGAGGTGATCAGCCAACAACCTCGACCACATTGCCCTCGGCATCGCGCAGTTCGCTAGGCTCCACGACCACCTGCAGCGCCGGCCAGCCCGGGATCGCATAGGTGCCACGGCAGGGCATGACCGTGGCGACCAGGGCCTGCACCGTGGCCGGTGCCAACTGGCAGTGCAGCGCATCGGCCTGGACCACCAGGGCATTGACCGCCGCTGGCGACAGCGTGATCTGCCGGTCGTTGCTGACCAGCGTCAACGGCTGGCCGAACAGCAACCGCGCCGGCAGCAGCGCGAGCAGCGATTCCACCTGGCGCGCGCCCAGCGTCAGGGTCAACTGCTGCCCAGCGCCCTCGCCGTGCACTGCCCAAGCCAGCTTTTCCAGGAACAGGTAGGCCGTCTGCGAGCCTTCGCGTGCCGCGCCCTCCGCCACCGCGGCAGCGAGCGCGGGGTCGTCAAGCAACGAGCCACGCGCGATATCGGTGATCCACAGCGGCATCTTCGGCAGCAGCGCCTCAAGCACGCCGGTGGTCGACCAGCGCTTCACCGCATCCATCTCGTCATCGGTCAGCCCGATCACCTGCAGGAACTCCAGCGAACCGTTGGGCGTCTCGCGCGGTGGCAGCTGCGGGTCGCGCATGAAGGCAATGTGCCGCAGCAGCGTATCGGTGTCGGCCGCGATCGGTCCGCCGGCATTGAGGTAGTGGCCCTGCTGGAACACCTTGCCGTTGGCGAACACATAGCGCGCCAGGTTCTGCAGGAAGTTCATCGCCCACGGCGGTGGCTCGCTACCCGCCGCGGCGGCAACGCGGAAGCTCAACTCGAAGCCGTAGCCACTGGTGGCCGGATCATCGCTCTCTTTTTCATACAGCTCGGAGAAGCCATAGCTGACGAAATGCCAGTGCGGTAGTGGGGCATCGTTCCAGTACGCGCTGATGCCGTCCAGCGGATCGTCACCACCCAGCAGCGACCGCAACACCGGGCCGTAATGCTGCGGCGCCTGCGTGGGATACACCGCCTTCAACGCGGCATCGATGGCATCCCACCCAGGGGCGCCGTCGTCCTCGATCTCATCCACCATCGCTATTCTCCCGCACACGAAACAGCACGCATTCTAAACAGCGTGCTGTCTGGCTGGCGTCGCCGTATCGCCTCAGGCGATCACGGTCCCGGTCTGCAGCAGCGCGTGCGTTTCTTCCAGCCAGCGGTTGGCCAATGCCGGGCTTTTCGCCTTGCTGATCGCGGCCGCCATGTCCGGCCACAGCTTTTCCAGGCCGCCAGCATCGGTGCAGCGCTCGACTTTCAACTGCATGAAATACCCCTTCAGACCGAGGTGCCTGCGCACCGATTCGCTCATCCAGTCATACAGCCGCTTGTACAGCTCCGCATCCTGCTCGCGACCGGCGGTCAGTGCCGCGGGGACCACCGGTGCCGCACTGCCGCCGATGATCTCGATCAGGCCCATCGCCGAGAGCTGCGCCAGCGCATCGTCCGGTGCACGCAAGCCCGGCAACAACGCGGTCAACGCGGTGTCATCGCGCTGACCATCGACCATCAGCAGCATGGACCGCAGCGCCGGCGGCAGCCGCCGTGCACGATCCTCGATTTCCTGACGGCCAGCGGCCGTCTTGGCGTGGATGTACGCCATGTGCTCCCCCCTTCACGTGGTGCATCACCGCGCGTGGCACCGGCCGTTCGCCGCTACGTGCGCGCCCCCTTGCAACGATCACCTGCGCAGCTTACCCGACCCTCCGCATCGGCTGTAATGCGCTGCAGCACGAGCTGGTCGGCGCGGCGGGCATGAAAAGGCCCGCCTCTCCGACGAGGGCGGGCCCGGGATGCGCAGGCGGTTACTGGCGCCCTAGGTGCCCAGCGCGCGCCGGATCTCGTCCAAGGCCGCCGGGTCATCCAGGGTCGAGAGATCACCCGGGTCACGCTCCTCGGCGAGAGCCTGCAGCGAGCGCCGCAGCAGCTTGCCCGAACGCGTCTTGGGCAGTGCGTTGACGATATGGATGTGCGCTGGCCGCGCGACCGCGCCCAGGGAATTGGTCACCCGCTGCATCATCTCGGCTGCCACGGCACTGCCGTCTCCCTGCAGGGCCTGCTTGAGGGTGACGAACACCAGCGGCACCTGGCCCTTGAGCTCATCCTTGACCCCGATCACGGCGGCCTCGGCCACCAGCGGATGGCCGGCGATGCATTCTTCGATCTCGCGCGTGCCCAGGCGGTGCCCGGCCACGTTGATGACATCGTCGGTGCGGCCCAGGATGAAGGTGTAGCCGTCTTCGTCCTGGATCGCCCAGTCCAGCGAGCTGTACAGCAGCTCCGTGAAGTGGCTGAAGTAGCTCTGGATGAAACGCCCATCATCCTTCCAGACGGTGGTCATGCAGCCCGGCGGCAGCGGCGGGATCATCACCAGCACGCCCTTCTGCCCCGGCGCGACGGTCTCGCCGGTGTTCTCGTCGATGACCTTCATCCGGTAACCGAGGTTCGGGAAACCGGGCGAGCCGAAGCGCACCGGCTTCATGTCCACCCCCGGCAGCAGCGTCAGCGCCGGCCAGCCGGTTTCGGTCTGCCAGTAGTTGTCGATGATCGGCTTGCCGAGCGCGTCGTTGATCCAGTGCGCGGTCGGCTCGTCGAGCGGCTCGCCCGCAAGAAACACATACTTCAGCGACGCCAGATCGTGGCGGCGGATGAAGTCCGCATCGTGCTTCTTGAGCACGCGGATCGCGGTCGGCGAGGAGAACAGCGTGCGCACGCCGTACTGTTCGCACAGGGCCCACCAGATGCCCGGATCGGGATTGGTCGGCAGCCCTTCGTACAGCAGCGAGGTGCAGCCGCCGATCAGCGGGCCGTAGACGTTGTAGGAATGCCCGACCGCCCAGCCGACATCGGAGGTGGAGAACATCACCTGGCCGGGTTTGCAGTCGAACACCGTCTCCATCGACTGCGCCATCGCCACGGCGTAGCCGCCGACATCGCGCTGCACGCCCTTGGGCTTGCCGGTGGTGCCGGAGGTGTAGAGCAGATAGCTCGGTTCGCTGGATTCCAGCCACACCACCGGCACATCCTGGTCGCCCACTTCGGCACGCAGGGTGGCGTAGTCGACGTCGCGGCCGGGCACTTTGGGCTCGGCCGGGTCCAGCCCCCGCGAGACGATCAGCACGTGCGGCGGCGGCGAGGCGGCTTCGGCGCAGGCGGCATCGACCATCGCCTTGTACGGAATCACTTTGCCACCGCGCTTGCCAGCATCGGCAGCAATCAGCAGCTTGGGTTCGGCGTCATCGATGCGCAGCGCCAGGTTGTGCGCGGCGAAGCCACCGAACACCACCGAGTGGATCGCCCCGATGCGCGCGCAGGCCAGCATCGCGAACACCGCTTCGGCCATGTTCGGCATGTAGATAACCACGCGGTCGCCACGCTGTACGTCCAGCCGTTGCAGCACGGCGGCGAAAGCATTCACTTCGCGGTGCAGCTCGCGGTAGGTGATCTCGCGGGTGACGCCGGTTTCGCTGGAGATGGCAACCAGCGCGAGTTGGTCAGGGCGATCAACCAGATGACGGTCCACCGCGTTGTAGCAGAGGTTGGTTTCCCCGCCGACGAACCAGCGCCGGAACGGCGGGTTGCTGTAGTCGAGGATCTGCTGCGGCGGGGTATGCCAATAGATGCGATGGGCTTCTTCGCCCCAGAACGCCTCGGGTTCATCGACCGAACGTCGATAGACATCTTCGTAACGCATGACAGCCCTCCCAGACAAAGTCATGGGATCGAGCATAGTCCGATGGTAAGGCGCGGGCCGTCCGACCTTGGTCGTAGGGAGACCCAAAAAAAACGCCGGGCAATGCCCGGCGTTTCTTCCATCAGGCACCGACCAGCGGCCGGCACCTGTCGTGGCGTGCGATCAGCCCAGCAGGTGGGCGACGCCGGAGCGCTCTTCTTCCAGCTCGGCCAGGGTCTTGTCGATGTACTTCTGGCTGAAGTCGTCGACCGGCAGATCCTTGACCAGGCTGTACTCGCCGTTCTCGGTGGTGACCGCGAAGCCGAAGATCACGCCTTCCGGGATGCCGTAGGAGCCGTCGGACGGCACACCCATGGTGACCCACTTGCCGTTGCTGCCCAGCACCCAGTCACGGATGTGGTCGACAGCGGCGTTGGCGGCCGAGGCCGCCGAGGACGAGCCACGGGCTTCGATGATCGCCGCGCCGCGCTTGCCCACGGTCGGGATGAAGGTGGAGGCGTTCCATTCCTGGTCGTTGATCGCCTCGGCGATGGAGGCACCATCGGCGGTGGCGAAACGGTAATCCGGGTACATGGTCGGGCTGTGGTTGCCCCACACGATCAGCTTCTCCATGCCACCGACCGGCTTGCCGAGCTTGGTCGACAGCTGGCTCAGCGCACGGTTGTGGTCCAGGCGCAGCATGGCGGTGAAGTTGCGCGGGTTCAGATCCGGGGCCGACTTCATGGCGATGTAGGCGTTGGTGTTGGCCGGGTTGCCGACCACCAGCACCTTGACGTCACGCTTGGCGACCTTGTTCAGCGCCGCGCCCTGGGCGGTGAAGATCTTCGCGTTTTCCAGCAGCAGATCCTTGCGCTCCATGCCCGGGCCGCGCGGACGCGCGCCGACCAGCAGGGCGATATCGGCATCCTTGAAGGCCACTTCGGCGTCATCGGTACCGACCATGCCGGCCAACAGCGGGAAGGCGCAGTCTTCCAGTTCCATCATCACGCCGCGCAGGGCGGCCTGGGCCTTGTCGACCGGCAGCTCGAGCAGCTGCAGGATGACCGGCTGGTCCTTGCCCAGCATGTCGCCGGAGGCGATGCGGAACAGCAGGGCGTAGCCGATCTGGCCGGCGGCGCCGGTCACGGCAACACGAACAGGTGCTTTCATGGGGATTTCCTCTGCTAAGAATCGTAAAAACGGCCCCCTTCACAGGGGGCCGTCGGGATCGGATCAGGCGCTGGGGATCAGCTTGTTCCACTCCGCCACGCGCTCGGCCTGGGCGGCCAGCACGGCGTCGGTGTCGCCTTCCAGGGTGATCGAATGGATCACGTCGCCCTGCTTGACCGAGTCCACGATGGCCTGGCCGTCGAGCACCTGGCCGAACACGGTGTGCTTGCCGTCCAGCCAATCGGTCTTGATGTGGGTGATGAAGAACTGGCTGCCGTTCGTGTTCGGGCCGGCATTGGCCATCGACAGCGAACCGACCTGGTGCTTCACGCCGTTCTTTTCATCTTCGAACTTGTAACCCGGGCCGCCGGTGCCCTGGCCCTTGGGGCAGCCGCCCTGGATCATGAAGTCCGGGATCACGCGGTGGAAGACCAGGCCGTCATAGAAACCGTGCTTGACCAGGTTGACGAAATTGGCGACCGTCAGCGGGGCCTTGTCGGCGAACAGCTCGACCTTGATCGGGCCCTGGGTGGTGTCGAAAGTGGCGATGAGGGACATGCAAATCCTTGGGGTACGGGGGTTTGTCGTTAGCCCCATAGGATACACCTCGCGTCATCGCATTCGCGCTGCCGCCCCACGGTTCGCTGCGCAAACCGCGGGCCCCGTTTACCATCGTCCATACCCCCGCCGCTTCGCGGCCGCCCCCTGACTCAGGGGGCTTTCCTCCGGGTCTGCCAACGGCCGCCCGCCATGGCAAGGCTGCCACGGGATCCGACATGGCAGGTCCGGCCCGCGAAGAGCGTTACCTGAATGGGGATGCGGGGCACCCTGAAACGCACTTTTCGCGATTGGTCATCTTGGCCGTATAATGTTGGACTTCTTTTTCCAAATCCGGCGCCGACTGGCCCCCTTTCGCATGTCTATCGAAAATCTTCGCAACATCGCCATCGTCGCCCACGTCGACCACGGTAAAACCACCCTCGTCGACCAGCTGCTCAAGCAGTCCGGCACCCTCTCCGAGCGCACCGTGCTCGCCGAGCGCGTGATGGACAGCAATGATCAGGAAAAGGAACGCGGCATCACCATCCTGGCCAAGAACACGGCCATTACCTGGGAAGACAAGAAGACCGGTATCAAGAACCGGATCAACATCGTCGACACCCCGGGACACGCCGACTTCGGCGGCGAAGTGGAGCGCGTGCTGTCGATGGTCGACACTGTGCTGATCCTCGTCGACGCGATGGACGGCCCGATGCCGCAGACCCGCTTCGTGACCCAGAAGGCCTTCGCGATGGGCTTCAAGCCGATCGTCGTGGTCAACAAGGTCGACCGTCCGGGCTCGCGTCCGGATTGGGTGATCGACCAGGTTTTCGACCTGTTCGACAAGCTCGGCGCCACCAATGAGCAGCTCGACTTCCCGATCGTCTACGCCTCGGCCCTGAACGGCTACGCTGGCCTGGAAGACACCGTGCGCGACGGCGACATGACCCCGCTCTACGAAGCGATCATGCAGCACGCGCCGAAGCCGGAAGTGGACCCGGACGGCCCGTTCCAGATGCGCATCAGCCAGCTGGACTACAACAACTTCGTGGGCGTGATCGGCATCGGCCGCGTGCAGCGCGGCACCCTGAAGAAGAACATGCAGGTCGCGGTCATCGATCGTGAAGGCAAGAAGCGCAACGGCAAGGTCGCGCAGGTGCTGGGCTTCCTGGGCCTGGAGCGCATCGAGCAGGACACCGCCGAGGCCGGCGACATCATCGCCATCTCCGGTATTCCGGAACTGACCATCTCCGACACCCTGTGCCACCCGGATACCCCGGAAGCACTGCCGGCGCTGACCGTCGATGAACCGACGATCTCGATGACCTTCCAGGTCAACAACTCGCCGTTCGCCGGCAACAAGGACCTGTCCGGTGGCAAGTTCCTGACCAGCCGCCAGATCAAGGACCGTCTGGACCGCGAGCAGGTCCACAACGTGGCCCTGAAAGTGGAACAGCTGGAAGACGCCGACAAGTTCCTGGTCTCCGGCCGTGGCGAACTGCACCTGTCGGTGCTGATCGAAAACATGCGTCGTGAAGGCTACGAGCTGGCCGTGTCGCGCCCGGAAGTGATCATCAAGCAGATCGACGGCCAGGCCATGGAGCCGATCGAACAGCTGGTGGTGGACATCGAAGAACAGCATCAGGGCGGCGTCATGGAAAAGCTGGGCACCCGCAAGGGCCAGCTGAAGAACATGGAGCCGGATGGCAAGGGCCGTGTGCGCCTGGAATACCAGATCCCGGCCCGTGGCCTGATCGGTTTCCAGAACGAGTTCAAGACCCTGACCCAGGGTTCTGGCCTGCTGTTCCACGTGTTCGACCATTACGGCCCGAAGGAACAGGGCGCGATTGCCAAGCGCCAGAACGGCGTGATGATCGCCAATGCTCCGGGTGCCACCCCGGCTTACTCCCTGGGCCCGCTGCAGGAACGCGGCAAGCTGTTCGCTGCTGAAGGCGACAACGTGTATGAAGGCCAGCTGGTCGGCATCCACTCCAAGGACAACGATCTGACCGTCAACGCGATCAAGACCAAGCCGCTGACCAACATGCGCGCCTCGGGCAAGGACGATGCGATCCAGCTGACCCCGGCGATCAAGTACTCGCTGGAGCAGGCCCTGGACTTCATCGAAGACGACGAGCTGGTCGAGATCACCCCGAAGGAAATCCGCCTTCGCAAGAAGGGCCTGACCGAAAGCGACCGCAAGAAGGCTTCGCGCGGCGGCTGATCGGACCCATTGTCGTGATCGACAAGCCCTACAACCCGGATCCTCACAAGCATCCGGGGCTTCACCTGATCGCCTTGCTGGAAGCCAGCAAGGCGGTTCTGGCGCTGTTGGCTGCGACCGGGCTGGAAATGCTCGGCCCGCAGCCCCTGCGCGATGCGGTCAATGCCCTGATCCGCCGGTTCAGCCTGGACCCGGATCACGGCACCCTGCCCTCGCTGCTCAACATGATCAGCCCCGATGCGGTGCATCTGGCGGCTGCTGCGATGGTCGCCTACGGCGTCCTGCACCTGTTCGAGGCCTGGGGCCTCTGGCGCGCCAAAGCCTGGGCCTCCTGGCTGGGCTGTGTCACTGCCGGCATCTACCTGCCGTTCGATATCTACGCCATCCTCCGCCATCCGGGCTGGGCCTCGTGGTCGGTGCTGGTGATCAATCTGATCGTGGTCGGCGTGCTCGCCCGCGATATCCGCAAACGCCATGGCAAAGCCGCCGACGCGGCTTGAGTTGCCAAGCGCCGCCCGTGCTGGTTAGCCTGTCGGCCGGTTCGGGGGAACAGGCATGCGCCTGACACTGACATCACTGATGCTCATCGCACTGGCCGGCTGCAGCCCGGGCGCGGCGCCCCTGCATGCCCGCGAGTCGCCCACACCTGCGCCCTCCCCGGTCGCCGCGGTTCCGTTTGCCTACGCCGAAGCCGACATCGCTGATCTGCAGTCGCGGATGGCCAGCGGCGAGCTGGACAGCGTCACCTTGACCCGCGCCTACCTGGACCGCATCGCCCGCCTCGACCGGGCCGGCCCGCGCCTGCGTGCGGTGATCGAGCTCAATCCCGATGCGCTGCGCGAAGCCACTCAGCTGGACGCCGAGCGCCGCCAAGGGCAGCTGCGCGGCCCGCTGCATGGCATCCCGCTGCTGCTCAAGGACAACATCGGCGCCAGCCCGATGAGCACCACGGCCGGCTCGCTCGCGCTGGAGGGGTTCCGCCCGGACGATGCCTTCCTGGTCCAGCGCCTGCGCGCGGCCGGTGCGCTGATCCTGGGCAAGACCAACCTCAGCGAGTGGGCCAACTTCCGCTCCAGCCAATCGATCTCCGGGTGGAGCGCCCGGGGTGGCCAGACCCGCAATCCCTACCGGCTCAGCCACACCCCGTGCGGCTCCAGCAGCGGCAGCGCGGTGGCGGTCTCGGCCAACCTGGCGGTGGCCGCGATCGGCACCGAAACCGATGGCAGCATCGTCTGCCCGGCGGCGGTCAACGGCGTGGTCGGATTGAAGCCGACCGTGGGACTGGTCAGCCGCGAAGGCATTCTCCCGATCTCCTTCAGCCAGGACACCGCCGGCCCGATGACGCGCAGCGTGGCCGATGCCGCCGCCCTGCTGACCGCCATGGCCGGCCGTGACGAGGCCGACCCGGCCACCGCGACCATGCCCGGGCGCGCGGTCTACGACTACACCTCACGCTTGAACGCCGATGGCCTGCGTGGTGCGCGGATCGGTGTGCTGCATGGCGACCTGATGCAGAAGCCGGGCATCGCCCCCGCCCTGCAGCATGCCGTGGCCGTGCTGCGCGATGCCGGCGCCACCGTGGTGCCGGTGCAGCTGCCCACCCAAGGCCAGTGGCAGGACGCCGAACGCATCGTGCTGATGCACGAGTTCAAGGCCGGCCTGCAGCGCTACTTCACGACCTACCGGGCGCCGGTGCGTTCACTGGACGACGTCATTGCCTGGAACCGGCAGCACGCGGGCAAGGAGCTGGCGCTGTTCGATCAGGACCTGATGGACACGGCCGCCACGATGGGCGGCCTGGGAAGCCCGGAGTACATCCGCGCGCGCAGTGACGCGCGCCGCCTGGCCGGCCCCGAAGGCATCGATGCGGTGCTGCGCGAGCAGAACCTGGATGCGCTGGTGGCGCCCACCACCGGGGTGGCCTGGCCGATCCGGCCCGGCCGCGGCGATGACTTCCCGGGTGAGAGTTACAGCGCCGCTGCGGTGGCCGGCTACCCGAGCCTGACCGTGCCGATGGCGCACGTGAACGGGCTGCCGCTGGGGCTGCTGTTCATGGGTACCGCCTGGAGCGAGCCGCGGTTGATCGAGCTGGGCTACGCCTATGAGCAGCGCACCCGCGCGCGTCGGCCGCCACGGTTCCAGACCGAGACCCTGCTGACGAACAGCGGCCCGCAGTAGTGTCGGCCGCTGGCCGGCAACCACGTCATCCCCGGCCAGGCCTCCATGCGTTTGCCGGCCAGCGGCCGGCACTACCGGGATGCGTCACCCGGGTTCGGCGCGATCGCCGGCTCACCATCTTCGGCACCAGGCGAACGCACGTCCTCGGCTGGCTGCGAACGCGCGCGGCGCGTCGGCGCAGCTTCCTGATTGAGCTCGGCGCGGGTGCGCGGCAACGACTGAGGATGTTCGCGCGCGAGGAAATCGAGCATGCGTTCGCGCACGATGCAGCGCAGATCGAAGGCATCGCCGGAGTTGCGGGCGCTCACCAGCAGACGGACCTGCAGGGTGTGCTCGCTGGTCTCGGTCACCTGGGTCACGCAGACCTGGCCATCCCACAGCGCCTCGCCTTTGCAGATGCGCTCCAGCTCGGCGCGGATCGCCGGGATCGGCGCGGTGTAATCCAGCCACAGGAAGGCAGTGCCGAGCAGGTCGGCGCTGCGCCGGGTCCAGTTCTGGAACGGGTGTTCGATGAACCAGGTCAACGGCACTACCATGCGTCGCGCATCCCAGATGCGCACCACCACATAGCTGCTGTTGATCTCTTCCACACGGCCCCACTCGCCCTCGACGATCACCACATCGTCCAGCCGGATCGGCTGGGTCAGCGCGATCTGCAGGCCGGCGATCAGATTGCCGAAGACGGGCTTGGCCGCGATACCGGCGACCAGGCCGATGATGCCGGCCGAGGCCAGCAGCGCCGTGCCGATCTGGCGCACCATGGGGAAGGTCAGCAGAATCAGCGAGACGCCCACCAGGATGATCGCGCCCATCAGCACGCGGCTCAGCACCCGGGTCTGGGTCTGGATGCGGCGTGCCTCGAGGTTGTCGGCCACCTCCATCGGATGGTCGCGCAGGATCGCCTGCTCGCCCGCGGCCACGGCGCGCACCAGCAGCCAGATGACGCAGCCAGTCACCCCGATGTGCAGCAGCCGCAGCGCCTGTTCAAGCCGGTGTTCCTGCAGCGGCGTTGCTTCGAGTGCGGGAATCAACAGCAACAGCGGCAGGGCGAACGCCAGCGGTCGGCTGATCACGCGCGCGATGCGGGCGCGGCGGTAGTCGCGGTCTTTCAGCCGACGCGTCAACGCCATCAACAACCACCAGCCACTGATCCCGATCGCCAGTGCGATCGAGATCGGCCATAGATACAGCGCTGCCTGCTGCCAGTCCAGGGTCACTGCACGCTCCTGTGTTCTTCGCAAGGAAGTCCACAGCATGCCGGTGCCGCCATGACCAGCGTGTCAGGCGAATGTAAGGTGCGTGTCGAGGACACGCGCCGGTATCAGTCGGCGTAGTGCGCCTGTTTGCGAACGATCGCCATCGCGATTTCCAGCGACTGCTCGTAGTTCAGGCGCGGATCCACCGATGAGCGGTAGGCGCGTTCCAGATCGCGCTCGGTCAGCTCGCGCGCACCGCCGGTGCATTCGGTCACATCCTCACCGGTCAACTCCAGGTGCACGCCACCCAGGCGCGTGCCGGCCGCAGCGTGCAGGTCGAAGGACATCTCGACCTCACCACGCACGTTGTCAAAACGCCGCGTCTTGTAGCCGTTGCTGGTGCTCTCGGTGTTGCCGTGCATCGCATCGCACACCCACAGCACGCGCCGCCCATCGCGCTTGACCGCGTTCAACAGCGGCGGCAGCTTTTCGGCGATCTGTGCCGCCCCCATGCGGTGGATGAAGCTCAGGCGGCCGGGCTCGTCATCGGGGTTGAGCACATCGATCAGCCGCAGCAGCTGGTCCGGCTGCACCGACGGGCCCACCTTGATCGCGATCGGGTTGCGCACGCCACGCAGATACTCCACGTGTGCGCCATCGAGAGCCGCGGTGCGCATGCCGATCCACGGGTAATGCGTGCTCAGGTTCAACCAGCCCTGCTGGCGCGGCACCTTGCGGGTCAGCGACTGCTCATAGGGCAGCAGCAGCGCTTCGTGCGAGGTATAGAAATCGATCCGGTTGAGGTTGTACACCTGCGTGCCGGACAGCGTTTCCATGAAACGCACCGCATCGCCGATCGAGGCCACCATCTTCTGGTAATCGGTGGCCAGCGGCGAGTGCCGCACCCATTCCAGGTTCCAGTATTCGGGGTGGTGCAGATCGGCGAAGCCACCATCGATCAGCGCCCGCACGAAGTTCATCGTCATCGCCGAGTGCGCATGTGCCTGCAGCATCCGGCGCGGGTCCGGCAGGCGGGCGGCCTCGGTGAACTCCGGCGCATTGATCACATCGCCCCGATAGCTGGGCAGGGTCACGCCGTTGCGGGTTTCGGTATCGGCCGAGCGCGGCTTGGCGTACTGCCCGGCGAAACGCCCGACCCGGATCACCGGCTTGCGCATGCCATGCACCATCACCAGGCTCATCTGCAGCAGCACCTTGAGCCGGTTGGAGATGGTGGTGGATTCGCAGTCGCTGAAGTTCTCCGCGCAGTCACCGCCCTGCAGCAGGAAGCGCTTGCCTTCCTGGGCATCGGCCAGCTGCTGCTTGAGCGCCAGGATCTCCCAGGAGGTGACCAGCGGCGGCAGCCGCTTGAGCTCGTGCAACGCGGCATCCAGCGCCAGCGGGTCCGGATAGGTCGGCATCTGCAGCGCCGGCTTGCCACGCCAGCTCTCCGGCGACCAGGCGTCGACAGCGGTCGCGGCGGGATCGGCTACAGGCGGGGCGGACAGGCTCATCACGGACTTCCGGGGTGTGGGGCCGGTCATGGTCGCAGAGCGCGCCCCCGGCGCAAAGGGGCGGTCACGTTCCGTGAGGCTGAACGGAGCAGAAAGCTCCCCTTTGATTGGCCAGATCGCGCATGGTCCAGCGCCCGCGGAGAGGCGCATGATTTGTTACGGAGTAACACTCGCCAGGCCGGCCCCTCCTCCCATTGCCCAGCCAAGCCAATCCTCATGAAGCCCTCCCTGCTTGCTACCGGTATTGCTGTTTCCCTGGCCCTCACCGGCCTGCCCGCCCTCGCCGCCGACCCTGCCGTCACCGATCTGGACGCAGTGACGGTCAGCGCCAAACTCGATCAGGCGCGCAATGCGCTGTCGCCGGATATCGGCAGCAGCCAGTACCAGATCACCGCCGACGACATCCAGAACCTGCCACTGGGCGCGTCCACCCCGTTGAACCAGGTGCTGCTGCAGGCGCCTGGTGTGGTCCAGGATTCCTACGGCGGCGTGCACGTGCGCGGCGACCACGCCAACCTCCAGTACCGCCTCAACGGCGTCCTGCTGCCCGAATCGATCTCCGGCTTCGGCCAGACCCTGGACGCCCGCGCGATCAAGAGCATCCGCCTGATGGACGGTGCGCTGCCGGCACAGTTCGGCGAGCGCACGGCCGCCGTGGTGGACATCACCACCCGCAGCGGCGCCGAGCTGGGCAATGGCGGCAGCGCCGGACTGACCGCCGGCTCCTACGGCAAGGTCAACCCCAACGCCTCGTGGTGGGGCAGCCAAGGCCGCTGGAGCTGGTATCTGACCGCCAACTACGACCAGAACCAGATCGGCATGGAAAACCCCACCGCCTCGCGCCGGCCGGACCACGATGACACCCACCAGGGCAAGGCGTTCGCCGACCTGACCTACCTGGTCAACGACGACACCCGCCTGAGCCTGTTTGCCGGGTTCTCCAACAACCGCTTCCAGATCCCGGTCAACCCTGGCCAGACCCCGCAGTTCGGCTACCTGGATACGGTCACTGCGGACTCCGCCGCGCTGGACGAAACCCAGCGCGAGACCACCCGCTTCGGTATGCTGGTGCTGCAGGGCGCGCTGGGCAACACCGCCTACCAGGTCTCGGCCGGGCAGCGGTACAGCGACCTGTCCTTCAACCCGGACCTGGCCGGCGATCTGATCTTCAACGGCGTCGCCTCACAGGTGGAACGCGGCAACCGCGCCAACACCGTGCAGGCCGATGTCTCCACCCCGCTCGGTGAGAACCACACCCTGCGCTACGGCCTGTACGTCAACGCCGAGCGCGCCCGCGCCGGCAGCGACACCTGGGTGTTCCCGGTCGACGCCGACGGCCGGCAGGCCAGCACCACGCCCGTGCGCATTCCGGAGGCGAGCGCCTTCAACGCCACCACCACCGCGGTCTATCTGCAGGACGAATGGCGCCTCGGCGACGACTGGACGGTGAACTACGGCCTGCGCGGCGACCGCTACAAGGCGTTCGGCGGCACCGAAGGCCAGCTCAGCCCGCGGGCGGGCGTGGTCTGGAACGCCAGCGACAGCACCACCGTGCATGCGGGCTACTCGCGCTACTTCACCCCGCCAGCCAGCGAACTGGTGGCCAGCAGCGACATCGCCCTCTACGACGGCACCACCAACCAGCAGCCGACCGGGGGCAGCACCACGCCGCTGTCCGAGCGCAGCGACTACTACGACCTCGGCGTTTCCCAGCAGGTGGGCGAACACCTCACTCTGGGCCTGGACGCTTACGATCGCAAGGTCGACCGCCTGCAGGACGAAGGCCAGTTCGGCGCTGCCTACATCTACTCCACCTTCAACTATCGCCTGGGCCACATCCACGGCGTGGAGTTCAGTGCCGACTACAGCAACGGCCCGCTCAGCGCCTACGTCAACGCCGCCTACAACAAGGCCATGGGCAAGCAGGTCATCACCGGTCAGTACAACCTCGATCCCGAGGCACTGGCCTACGTCCAGAACAACTGGATCCATCTGGACCACGACCAGAAACTGACTTCGTCGGGCGGCATCAGCTACGCCTTCGCCGGCCAAAACCGCCTGGGCGCCGACTACGTCTTCGGCAGCGGCCTGCGCTCGGACGCCGATGGCGTTCCCAACGGCGGCGAGCTCCCCGCCTACCTGCAGCTCAACCTGAGCGCCGCCCACGACTTCAACGCTGACAGCGGCCACCCGCTGCATGCCCAGCTGGCCCTGATCAACGCACTGGATCGCAGTTACCAACTGCGCGACGGCGGCGGCATCGGCGTCTTCGCCCCGCAGTGGGGGCCCCGCCGCGGCGCCTACCTCAGCCTGCAGCAGGACTTCTGAGCTGGGCCAGGACGCCCTGTCATCCGATCAGGTGAGGAGCCTCCACACCTGATCGCAGCACCCGGCCTGGCCGCGCAACGCGTGCCCGGCCGGGCCGGGCCGGGTAACCGATGTTGGAAAGGCCTCAGTGGCGGCGACGCGCCCGGAACGCCGTCACCAGCGCCCACACCGCCAACGCCGCGAACCACACTAGGCTCCACATCGGCATCGTCAGGCCCAGGAACTGCCAATCGATATTGCCGCAGTTGCCGGTACCGGTCAGCACCGTGCGGAACACCTCGAACGGTCCCATCGTCTCACTGAGGAAACTCAGCGGCGGCCCACAGCTCGAGCCCATATCCTGCGGTAGCAACTGCACATACACATGCCGGCCGGCAATACCGATACCGACCGCGGCCGCGATGAAGGCCAGCACCCCATACGTCTTCCGTCCGGCCGGATCCCGCGGACCATGCAGCGCCCCGATCAGGAACAGCAGCCCCAGCGCCGCGAACGCAATCCGCTGGAAAATGCACAACGGACACGGCTCCAGCCCCATCTTCAACTGCAGGAAGATCGCATACCCCAACAGTGCCGCGCAGACCAGAAAGCCGAACAGGAACTGGGCGCGGAAACTCCAACGCAATGGATTCATTGCCAACACTCGTGAAAGTCCAGGCGCCAAGATTAACAGGGCCGCGGCCGCCCACACCCACGAACACCTGCCGACCATGGGCACCACCGACCGGACAGCGTGTCCCGTGCCGCCAAACGTAGCGGCCACCCGTCACGCAGCCGGCCAACGGCCGGCTCTACCCATGCGGCGCACAGCCTCCGCTTTGCCTCATGCGCACCGACCATGTGTGCCGGCGTGGGCGCGGGTGGGTTGGCGGGACCATGAGCGCCATGGATGGCGCGACATGAGCCTCCATGGACGGATTTACGGCGTGTCCCGCCAACCCACCCGC
>NZ_JBSPUC010000002.1:1036241-1052029 GCF_056861555.1 Stenotrophomonas sp. K-6
GCCCCGTGTTCTCCTCCCCCCGCCCCCCCCTCCTTTGCTCCTCGCGCGGCGCCCCCCCCCCCCCCCCCCCCCCCCCACGCCCCACCCTAACCCCGCAGCGCCATGCACTTGCCTTGGCCTTGGCTTTGGCCCTTATCAACCCGCAGAAACGGAAAAACCCGGCACAAGGCCGGGTTCTTCACCGAATAACGGGTGCAGCTCGAAGATTACTCTTCGACGGCTTCAGCCACAGCAGCCGGACGATCGACCAGCTCCACATAGGCCATCGGCGCATTGTCGCCAGCGCGGAAACCGCACTTCAGCAGACGCAGGTAGCCGCCCGGACGGTTCGCGTAACGCGGGCCCAGGGTGGTGAACAGATTGCCGACGGCTTCGTTGTCACGCAGGCGAGCGAACGCCAGACGACGGTTGGCAACCGAATCAACCTTGGCCAGGGTGATCAGCGGCTCGGCAACGCGGCGCAGTTCCTTGGCCTTCGGCAGGGTGGTCTTGATCAGCTCGTGCTTGAACAGCGACGCGGCCATGTTCTTGAACATTGCTTCGCGATGGGCGCTGGTGCGGTTGAACTTACGACCGGACTTCATATGACGCATGACGGTGATTCCTGAAATGAATGTTGGATCGGTTGGGTATCGCTGTCGCCATCCTGGCGTTGTTGCTTGGACTGCGGATGGTCCGGTGCCAGCCGTCCTGGCTGGCCGTCACCGCAGGCTATCGACCTGTCGGTGCGGGGTGTTGCCGGTGAAGCCCCCGCACCCGAAGGTGCGGGGTCAAGCATCTTGCGTAGCGCTGGATCAGCCGAGCATGCCGTGCTGGGCGACACCGGCCGGCGGCCAGTTCTCCAGCTTCATGCCAAGCGAAAGACCGCGCTGTGCGAGGACTTCCTTGATCTCGGTCAGCGACTTCTTGCCGAGGTTCGGGGTCTTGAGCAGCTCCACTTCGGTCTTCTGGATCAGATCGCCGATGTAATAGATGCTCTCTGCCTTCAGGCAGTTGGCCGAACGCACGGTCAGTTCCAGATCGTCGATCGGGCGCAGCAGCACCGGATCCACGCCGTTGTTGGCCGGCTTGGCTGCACCGCGGTCGCGGTGGGTGAAGTCACCGAAGACCGACAGCTGATCGCTGAGGATGTCGGCGGCAGTGCGCACGGCTTCCTCGGCATCGATCGTGCCGTTGGTTTCGATGTCCAGCACCAGCTTGTCCAGATCGGTACGCTGTTCAACGCGGGCCGCTTCCACCGAATAGGCGACGCGACGGACCGGCGAGAACGAGGCGTCCAGAACCAGACGGCCGATGGCACGGGTTTCTTCATCCGGACGACGACGAGCGGCGGCCGGCTGGTAGCCGAAACCACGCTCGATCTTCAAACGCATATTGATTGCCGTGTCCTTGGTCAGGTGGCAAATGATATGGTCGTTGTTGAGGACTTCGACGTTGTGGTCCAGCTTGATATCAGCAGCGGTCACAACACCCGGACCCTGCTTGGACAGCGACAACGTAGCGTTGTCACCGGTATGCATACGGATCGCCACGTCCTTCAGGTTGAGCAGGACTTCCAGCACGTCCTCCTGCAAGCCTTCGAGCGTGGTGTACTCGTGCAGTACGCCATCGATTTCGACTTCCGTGATGGCGAAGCCCGGGATGGACGACAGCAGCACGCGACGCAGGGCGTTGCCCAGCGTATGCCCGTAACCACGCTCCAAGGGTTCGATGACGACCTTGGCGCGGGTATCGGTAAGGCGTTCGATCTGCGGACCGCGAGGACGCAGAACCTGGTTGGCGGTAACCGTCATGTTGCGGGTTCTCCTGCGAACCTCCGGTGTGACCCGGAGGTTCTCCAATGTGAATTACTTCGAATACAACTCGACGATCAGCGCTTCGTTGATATCCGCAGGCAGGTCCGAACGATCCGGCACGGCCTTGAAGATGCCGGCGAACTTGCCGGAATCAACTTCAACCCACGACGGACGCAGGTCATGCGTAGCGGACACGGTCAGGGCTTCCTGAACGCGCAGCTGCTTGGCAGCCTTCTCGGACAGAGCGACGGCGTCGCCAGCCTTGACCTGGTACGAAGCCAGGTTGACCGACTTGCCGTTCACGGTGACACCGCGGTGCGAGACCAGCTGACGGGCAGCCGGACGGGTCACTGCGAAGCCCATGCGGTAAACGACGTTGTCAAGACGGGTTTCCAGCAACTGCAGCAGGTTCTCGCCGGTGTTGCCCTTCTTGGTCGAGGCCTTCTTGTAGTAGTTGCGGAACTGACGCTCCAGCAGACCGTAGATACGCTTGACCTTCTGCTTTTCACGCAGCTGGGTAGCGTAGTCGGACAGCTTGCCCTTACGGGCGGTGGCGCCGTGCTGGCCGGGCTTCTGCTCCAGCTTGCACTTGGAGTCCAGCGCGCGCGCCGGGCTCTTGAGGGAAAGGTCGGCGCCTTCGCGGCGGGCGAGCTTACAGGTAGGACCGATATAACGAGCCATTTCTTATCGCTCCTTTAGACGCGACGCTTCTTCGGCGGACGGCACCCGTTGTGCGGGATTGGCGTCACGTCGATGATGTTGGTGATCTTGTAGCCCACGTTGTTCAGCGAGCGCACGGCCGACTCACGACCCGGACCCGGGCCCTTGATGCGGACTTCCAGGGACTTGACGCCGTAGTCGAGCGCGGCACGGCCGGCCTTCTCGGCAGCCACCTGGGCAGCGAACGGGGTGGACTTACGCGAACCGCGGAAGCCAGCGCCACCGGAGGTCGCCCACGACAGAGCGTTGCCCTGACGGTCGGTGATGGTCACGATGGTGTTGTTGAAAGAAGCATGGACGTGGGCGACGCCGTCAGTGACGACGCGCTTGATCTTCTTCTTGGTCTTAGCGACGGGCTTAGCCATTTCTTAGGTCCCTTACTTCCTGATCGCCTTGCGCGGGCCCTTGCGGGTGCGGGCGTTGGTACGGGTGCGCTGGCCACGAAGCGGCAGACCGCGACGGTGACGCAGACCGCGGTAGCAGCCCAGATCCATCAGGCGCTTGATCGCGATACCGATTTCACGGCGCAGATCGCCTTCCACGATGTACTTGGCCACTTCCGAGCGCAGACGCTCGATTTCCGGCTCCGACAGATCGCGGATCTTGGTGGTCGAGGTCACGCCTGCGGCGTCGCAGACCTTCTTCGAACGGGTACGGCCGATGCCGTAAATGCTTTGCAACCCGACCCAGACGTGCTTCTGGGCTGGCAGGTTGACGCCTGCAATACGCGCCATGACGCGGTTCTCCAGCTGAGTGATGGCCGACAGCGCACCATGGGCGCGCCAATCCGGCAGGATGGATCAAAAAAGTGAACTAGCGATTCTATCAAGGTCTCGGTTTACTTGGAAGCCCGTGGAACCTTGAGGTTCCATGGACCCGGCGTGGGGAGTGTGCCCATGCTCCGGCGCCGGATGTCGTTGACTGCAGAGGTTGCCCTCGCCGCCGCCCGCGCTACTCCCGCGCAGGACCACCACATCACACCCCCACCCGAAACCGCTGCAGGGGCCGCCCTTCGATTTGGAAGGCCAGTCCGGGAACCGGAGGGCCTTCGCAACAAGAAGACTAGTGTAACAGGTCAATCAGCCGCGGGCAAAACCGCCGCGGTTGCCGCCCTTCAGGTTGGCCTTCTTCAACAGGCTCTCATACTGGTGCGACATCAGGTGCGCCTGGATCTGGGCGATGAAGTCCATCACCACCACCACCACGATCAGCAGCGAGGTGCCGCCGAAGTAGAACGAGGCGCCGAGCTGGGTGCGCAGGATTTCCGGCAGCAGACAGACGATCACCAGGTAGAGCGAACCGGCCGCCGTCAGACGGGTCAGCACGGCATCCACATAGTCCGCGGTGGCCTTGCCCGGACGGATGCCCGGAATCAGCGCGCCCGACTTCTTCAGGTTGTCGGCCGTTTCCTGCGAGTTGAACACCAGCGCGGTGTAGAAGAACGCGAAACCAGAGATCAGCGCAGCGAACACGATCATGTGCAGCGGCTCGCCCGGCCCGAGGGCGTTGGCGACCTTCTGCAGCCACGTGGCCGAACTGGCCTGGCCGGACCACATGGCCAGCGTCGTCGGGAATGCCAGGATGCTCGAGGCGAAGATGGCCGGGATCACGCCCGCCATGTTCAGCTTCAGCGGCAGGAACGAGGTCTGGTTCATGTACGCGTTGCGGCCACCCTGGCGACGTGCGTAGTTCACCGTGATGCGGCGTTGGCCGCGCTCGACGAACACCACGAAGTAGGTGAAGGCCAGCACCACCAGCACGATCAGCAGCAGGGCGATGAAGCTCATGTTGCCGTCGCGGTAGGCTTCCACGGTGTGGATGACCGCGCCCGGCAGACCGGCCACGATGCCGGCGAAGATGATCAGCGACACACCGTTGCCGATGCCGCGCTCGGTGACCTGCTCACCGACCCACATCAGGAAGATGGTACCGGCGGTCAGGGCGACGATGGCGGTGAGCACGAAGCCCATGCCCGGCGCGTAGACGACCGGAGCACCGCCCGGGGAGACCTGGTTCTGCAGCGCCAGCGCGATGCTGCCGCCCTGCACCACCGCCAGCAACACGGCGCCGATGCGGGAATATTGGGTGATCTTGCGACGACCCGACTCACCTTCCTTCTGCATCGACTTCAATGCCGGGAAGATGTGGACCGCCAGCTGCATCACGATGGATGCCGAAATGTACGGCATCACGTTCAGCGCGAAAATGCTGAAACGGTGCAGGGCGCCGCCCGAGAACATGTTGAACATGTCCACGATGCCGCCGCCCTGCGCCTGCATGAGCGCAAGCATGGCATCGGGATTGACCCCAGGCACCGGCACATAACAGCCGATGCGGTAGACGATCAATGCCCCGATGACGAACAGCAGGCGCTGGCGGAGTTCCGTGAACTTGCCGAGCCCGCCGCCGAGGTTACCAATGCCAGCTTGCGCCATGTCTTACTCCTGTACGCTGCCGCCGGCAGCTTCGATCGCGGCCTTGGCACTGGCCGTTGCAGCGACGCCCTTCAGGGTGAAGGCCTTGGTCAGGTCACCCTTCATGACGATCTTGGCACGCTTGGCGGTGCTCGGGACCAGCTTGGCAGCGCGCAGCGCGGCAAAGTCGATCTCGCCAGCTTCCAGACGCTCAAGCTGGTAGGACAGCACTTCAGCAGTGTCCTTGGCGATCTTGGAACGGAAACCGACCTTCGGCAGACGACGCTGCATGGGGGTCTGGCCGCCTTCGAAGCCTGCCTTGATCTTGCCGCCACCCTTACGGGCGAACGAACCCTTGTGGCCGCGGCCGCAGGTCTTGCCCAGGCCGGAGCCGATACCACGACCGACGCGGGTACGCTCTTTACGAGCGCCCGGTGCCGGGCTCAATTCATTCAGATGCATGGTCATTGGATTATTCCTCAACCTTGACGAGGTAGTGGACCTTGTTGATCAGACCGCGAACCTGCGGGCTGTCCTTCAGTTCACGCACATCGTTGAGCTTGTTCAGGCCCAGGGCACGCACCGACAGGCGGTGACGCGACTGGGTGCCACGCAGGCCAGCCACCAGGCGGACCTTGACGGTCTTGACGGTTTCATTAGCCATGGTTGAGATCCTCCACCTTCTTGCCGCGCTTGGCCGCGATGCGGGCCGGCGACTGCATTTCGCTCAGACCCTTCAGCGTGGCGCGAACCAGGTTGATCGGGTTACGCGAACCGACCGCCTTGGCCAGCACGTTCTTGACGCCAACGGCTTCCAGGACGGCGCGCATGGCACCACCGGCGATCACACCGGTACCTTCGGAGGCCGGCATCATGAACACGCGAGCTGCGCCGTGGCCGGACTTCACCGGGTGCCACAACGTGCCGTTGTTCAGATCGACATTGGCCAGGTTCTTGCGAGCCTGCTCCATCGACTTCTGGATGGCCACCGGCACTTCACGCGCCTTGCCGTAACCGAAACCGACCTTGCCTGCGCCGTCACCGACCACGGTCAGTGCGGTGAAGGTGAACTGACGACCGCCCTTGACGGTCTTGCTGACGCGGTTGACCGCGACCAGCTTCTCGATCATGCCGTCGTCGACTTTCTCTTCGCGGCGATCGCGATCGCGACCCCGCTGCTGACGTTCTTCTGCCATGTTGATTCCTTGATTGATTGAGTATGTACGGCTCAGGGCCGCTTATAGCTGTGAGATGGAGCGGTGATTCGAGCGCCCCTGCAGAAGAAGGACGTCGCCCGGCGCAACCCGCGCCGGCAGGCAGGCGGAAGCGGGGACCAGCCCCGCTTCCTTATCCCTTAGAACTGCAGGCCGCCTTCGCGGGCTGCATCAGCCAGTGCCTTGATGCGGCCGTGGTAGCGGTAGCCCGAGCGGTCGAAAGCGACCTTCTCGATGCCCGCAGCCTTGGCGCGCTCGGCGACCAGCTTCCCGACCTTGGTGGCGGCGTCGCTGTTCTTGCCGTTCTTCAGGCCTTCCTTGACGTCGGCCTGGGTGGTGTTGGCCGAAGCCAGCACCTTGGAGCCATCGGCGGTGAAGACCTGGGCGTACAGGTGCTGGCCGGTGCGCAGCACCGACAGGCGCGGCACGCCGAGCACACGGATGTGTGCACGGGTCGACTTGGCACGACGCAGACGAGCGATGTTCTTGTTCATGATCTTTTTCCTTGGAAAGCTGAGGGCCTGAATTAGGCCTTCTTGGCTTCCTTACGAATGATGACTTCGCCGGCGTACTTCACACCCTTGCCCTTGTAGGGCTCCGGCGGACGGAAGCCACGGATCTTGGCGGCAACTTCGCCAACGCGCTGCTTGTCGGTGCCCTGGACCAGCACTTCGGTCTGGGTCGGGGTCGAGAGGGTGATGCCTTCCGGCGCCACGAACAGGACCGGATGCGAGAACCCGAGCGACAGGTTCAGATCCTTGCCCTGCATGGCGGCACGGTAACCGACGCCGACCAGCTCGAGCTTGCGCTCGAAGCCTTCGGTGACGCCCTTGACCATGTTGGCCAGGATGGCGCGCACGGTGCCGGTGAGGGCGACCAGCGAGGCATCATTGGCGGCCAGGGTGGCAACGCCGTTGTCGACAGTGATTTCAACGCCAGCAACCTTGACAAGCGACAGGGTGCCCTTCGGGCCCTTCACGCTGACGGATTCCGGCTGGATGTTCAGTTCAACGCCCTTGGGCAGGTTGACTGGCTTCTTGGCTACGCGGGACATAGTTGGTTCCTTCTCGCCTTAGGCCACGAAGCACAGGACTTCGCCGCCGACGCCCAACTGGCGCGCCTGCGCATCAGTCATGATGCCCTTGGAGGTGGAGATGATGGAGATACCCAGGCCGTTGAGGACCTTCGGCAGCTCGGACTTGCCACGGTACTGGCGCAGACCCGAACGCGAGAAGCGCTTCAGGGTCTCGATGACCGGCTTGCCCTCGAAATACTTCAGGACGATTTCAAGCTCGGCCTTGTTGTTCTCGATCTTGGTCACGCGCAGATCGGTGATGTAGCCTTCGGCCTTCAACACCTCTGCGATTGCCACCTTGATCTTGGAGGACGGTGCTTTCACCGTCTGCTTGCCAACCGCGGCCGCATTCTTGATGCGTACCAGCAGGTCGGCGATGGGATCAGTCATGCTCATAGTCGATACCTTTGAGTGCACCGATATCCGCTTTCGCGAAAATCTTGTGTCTACCTGGAATGGGCCAGGGCCCGTCTTCACACACTGCTCACGCCTTGCGGGCGAGCAAGACGCGGGAGTATACGGCAAAAAGAGCCCGACTTGCGTCGGGCTCCCTTAATCCGGGATCAGAGCCGGAAAACCGGCTCCTCCCCCCCTGCCCTGCACCGTGAAGGCGCTGGACAGTTGAAGGGACGAATCCCTTACCAGCTGGCCTTGCGCAGGCCCGGCACGTCACCACGCATGGTGGCTTCACGCAGCTTGTTACGGCCCAGGCCGAACTTGCTGTACACGCCACGCGGGCGGCCCGAGAGCTCGCAACGGTTGCGGTGACGGCTCGGCGACGAGTCGCGCGGCAGCTTCTGCAGCTTGATGACGGCCTCGGCCTTTTCGTCGTACGACGCGGTCGTGCTGGAGATGATCTTCTTCAGCTCTTCACGCTTGCCGGCGTACTTGACGGCCAGCTTCGCACGCTTGAGGTCGCGGTTGACCATGGAGGTCTTTGCCATTTCGGATTCCTCGACGTATCAGTTACGGAACGGGAACTTGAACGCTGCGAGCAGCGCCTTCGCTTCCGCATCGGTCTTGGCGGTGGTGGTGATGGCGATATCCATGCCGCGGATCGCGTCGACAGCGTCGAAGTCGATTTCCGGGAAGATGATCTGTTCCTTCACACCCATGTTGAAGTTGCCACGACCGTCGAAGGAACGACCCGAGACACCACGGAAGTCGCGCACGCGCGGCAACGAGATGTTGATCAGACGGTCCATGAACTCGTACATCTTTTCACGACGCAGCGTGGTCTTGCAGCCGATCGGCCAACCATCGCGGATCTTGAACGATGCCACCGAGACGCGGGACTTGGTCACGATCGGCTTCTGACCGGAGACCTTGGCCATATCGGCGACGGCATTTTCCAGGATCTTCTTGTTCGTGGCTGCTTCGCCGACACCCATGTTCAGGGTGACCTTGACCAGCTTCGGAACCTGCATCGGATTGGTGTAGCCGAACTGCTTCATCAGCGCCGGCACCACTTCTTCCTTGTAAAACTTTTCGAGACGGGAATTCATCTGCACATTCCTCAGGCGTCGAGCGCCTCACCGCTGGAGCGGAACACACGCAGTTTGCGTCCATCCTCCAGCACCTTGAAGCCAACGCGCTCGCCCTTGCCCGAAGCCGGGTTCAGCACATTCACGTTGGAGATATGGATCGACGCTTCACGCTCGACCACGCCGCCGGCAACGCCTGCCTGCGGGTTCGGCTTGGTGTGGCGCTTGACGATGTTCACGTTGGCGACGATCACACGATCGCCGTCGACGCGGACGACTTCGCCCTGCTTGCCCTTGTCCTTGCCGGTGTTGACGACAACCTGGTCGCCCTTCTTGATACGGTTAGCCATGATTATCTCCTGTCGCTCACAGCACTTCGGGAGCGAGCGAGACGATCTTCATGAACTTCTCGGAACGAAGTTCACGCGTCACCGGTCCGAAGATGCGGGTACCGATCGGCTCTTGCTTGTTGTTGAGCAGGACCGCGGCGTTGGCATCGAAACGGATCAGCGAACCGTCGGCGCGACGCACACCCTTGCGGGTACGCACCACGACGGCGTCGAACACTTCACCCTTCTTGACCTTGCCGCGCGGGATTGCATCCTTCACGGTGACCTTGATGATGTCGCCAATGTGCGCGTAGCGGCGCTTGGAGCCGCCGAGCACCTTGATGCACATCACTTCCTTGGCACCGGAATTGTCCGCGACTTCGAGGTAGCTCTGCATCTGGATCATGAGTCAGATCTCCTTATTGAACCGCACGCGTGATGACTTCCACCACGCGCCAGTTCTTGGTCTTGGACATCGGAGCAATCTCGGTCACACGAACGACATCACCTTCGTTGCAGGTGTTGTCGGCGTCGTGTGCGTGCAGCTTGGTCGAACGCTTGATGTACTTGCCGTACAGGGCGTGCTTGACCAGGCGCTCCACCAACACGGTGACCGTCTTGTCCATCTTGTTGCTGACGACACGGCCTTCGACCGTGCGCAGCGTCTTGCTGTCGTTGTTATCGCTCATCGCGGCCATCCTTACTTGGTGCTGCCGAGCAGGGTCTTGACGCGAGCGATCTCGCGGCGAACCCGGCGGGTTTCGTGGGTCTTCGGCAGCTGGCCAGTGACCTGCTGCATACGGAGCGAGAACTGCTCCTTACGCAGGTCGATCAGGTGGCTCTTCAGGTCGTCAGCCGACTTTTCGCGAAGTTGTTTGATATCCATCAGAGCACCGTCCGGGTCACGAAAGTGGTGGTCACGGAGAGCTTGGCGGCAGCCAGGCGGAACGCCTCACGTGCCACGTCTTCTGCGACGCCTTCGATTTCATAGATCATGCGGCCGGGCTGGATCTGGGCTACCCAGTACTCCACGTTGCCCTTACCAGAACCCATTCGGACTTCGATGGGCTTCTTGGTGATCGGCTTGTCGGGGAACACTCGGATCCACATCTTGCCGCCGCGCTTGACGTAGCGGCTGATCGAGCGGCGGGCCGCTTCGATCTGACGCGCGGTCAGCTGACCATGAGCGGTTGCCTTCAGGCCGTATTCGCCGAAGCTGACAGCGTTGCCGCTCCAGCTCAGACCATCGTTACGGCCCTTGTGTACCTTGCGGTATTTGGTTCGCTTGGGTTGCAACATTGTCGTTACCTCGCTTCACGAGCCGGGCGCGACGGACGGTCACCGCGGTCGCCGCGATCGTTACGATCGTTGCGCGGGGAGTCGTCCTGCTTTTCCTGGCCAACCTGGGAGAAATCGAAGACTTCGCCCTTGTAGATCCAGACCTTGATGCCGATGATGCCGTAGGTCGTCTTGGCTTCAGCGAAACCATAGTCGATGTCGGCACGCAGCGTATGCAGCGGCACGCGGCCTTCGCGGTACCACTCCGAACGGGCGATTTCCGCGCCGTTCAAGCGGCCACCGACGTTGACCTTGATGCCCAGGGCACCGAGGCGCATCGCGTTGCCGACCGAACGCTTCATCGCGCGGCGGAACATGATGCGACGCTCCAGCTGCTGCGCGATCGACTCGGCAACCAGCTGTGCGTCCAGCTCGGGTTTACGCACTTCGGTGACGTTGATGTGCGCCGGGACGCCCATCATTTCGCTCACTTCCTTGCGCAGCTTCTCGATGTCCTCACCGCGCTTGCCGATCACCACGCCCGGACGGGCGGTGTGGATCGTCACGCGAGCGGTCTTTGCCGGACGCTCGATCAGGATCTTGCTGATGCCGGCCTGCGCAAGCTTCTTGCGCAGCATGTCCCGCACCTTCAGGTCGGCTGCCAGATAACCAGCGAACTCGGCCTTGTTGGCGTACCACTTGGAGTTCCAGTCCTTGGAAATGCCGAGGCGGATACCAATCGGATGAACTTTATGACCCATGGTGTTTTCCTTTCCGCTTACTTGCCGGCGCCCACAACCACAGTGATGTGGCTGGTGCGCTTGAGGATGCGGGTGCCGCGGCCTTTCGCCCGCGCCATGAAACGCTTCAGGGTCGGACCTTCATCTACCATGATGGTCTGTACCTTCAGCTCGTCGACGTCGGCGCCCTGGTTGTTCTCGGCATTTGCAATAGCCGACTCCACCACCTTCTTGATCAGGTGGGCAGCCTTCTTGTCCGAGAACTTCAGCAGGTTGACCGCACGCTCGGCCGGCAGGCCGCGCACCTGGTCAGCGACCAGGCGGGCTTTCTGCGCAGAGATGCGCGCGGAGCGCAGGATTGCTTTCGCTTCCATTGTCATCTCTCCTTACTTGCCGGACTTCTTGTCACCACCGTGACCCTTGAAGGTCCGGGTGATGGCAAATTCGCCAAGCTTGTGGCCGACCATGTTCTCGTTGACGAGCACCGGAACGTGGTTCTTACCGTTATGAACGGCGATGGTGACGCCTACCATTTCCGGCAGGATCATCGAACGGCGCGACCAGGTTTTGATCGGCTTCTTGCTACCCGCAGCGGCTTCCACCTTCTTGATGAGGTGGTGATCGACAAACGGGCCCTTCTTGAGTGAACGTGCCATGGTCGATTAGCCCCTACGATCGCGGACGATGAATTGCTGGGTGCGCTTGTTCTTGCGCGTCTTGTAACCCTTGGTCGGGACACCCCACGGGGTGACCGGATGCGGGTTGCCCTGGCCGGCCTTCGCCTCACCACCGCCGTGCGGATGGTCAACCGGGTTCATGGCAGCACCACGAACGGTCGGGCGGACACCACGCCAGCGCTTGGCGCCAGCCTTGCCCAGCTTTTCCAGGTTGTGTTCGTCGTTACCGACTTCACCGATGGTGGCGCGGCACTCGACCGGCACCTTACGCATTTCACCCGAGCGCAGGCGCAGGGTGGCGTAGATACCTTCACGAGCGACGAGCTGCACGGCAGCGCCGGCGGCACGCGCGATCTGAGCACCCTTGCCCGGCTTCAGTTCGATGCCGTGGACAGTGGTACCGACCGGGATGTTGCGCAGCGGCAGCGTGTTACCGGTCTTGATCGGCGCATCCGAACCCGCGATCACCTGGTCACCGGCCTTCAGGCCCTTCGGTGCGATGATGTAGCGGCGTTCGCCGTCGACGTAGCACAGCAGGGCGATATGGGCGGTGCGGTTCGGATCGTATTCGATGCGTTCCACGCGCGCCGGAATGCCTTCCTTGTTGCGCTTGAAGTCGATGACACGGTAGTGCTGCTTGTGACCACCGCCCACGTGACGGGTGGTGATGCGGCCGTGGTGGTTACGACCACCGGACTTGCTCTGCGGCTCCAGCAGCGCAGCATGCGGCGCGCCTTTGTGCAGATCGGGCGTGACCACGCGCACGGCCGAACGGCGGCCGGGAGAAGTGGGTTTGAATTTCATCAATGGCATGGGATGGACCTCAGGCCTTGGCCGTTACATCGATGGACTGGCCATCGGCGAGACGCACGTACGCCTTGCGCCAATCGCCGCGGCGGCCGGTGCGGTTACGGAAGGACTTGTTCTTGCCCTTCACGTTCAGCACGTTGACCGACTCGACCTTGACGTCGAACAGCTGCTCGACCGCGGCCTTTACATCGGCCCTGGTGGCTTCGTTCGAAACTTCGAAGACATACTGGTTGGAATGTTCCTGCAGGCGCGCGGTCTTTTCGGAGACTCGCGGAGCGCGCAGCACGCTGAAGACTTTTTCGTTGCTGCTCATGCCAGCCACTCCTCGACCTTCTTGACCGCATCAGCGGTGATGACGACCGTGTCGGCACCGACCAGCGACACCGGGTCCAGACCCTGCACGTCACGCACTTCCACGTAGGGAATGTTGCGGGCCGACAGGTACAGGTGCTCGGAAGCATCTTCGGTGACGATCAGCGGACGCTTGCCCACTTCCAGGCCGGCCAGCTTGGCGATCAACGACTTGGTGTTGGTCGCTTCGACATCGAAGGACTCCACGATCGTCAGACGGCCCTGGCGGTTCAGCTCGGACAGGATCGCGCACATGGCTGCACGGTACTGCTTACGGTTGACCTTCTGCTCGAAGCTGCGCGGCTTGGCCGCGAAGGTAACACCGCCGCCGATGAAGATCGGAGCCGTCAGTGCGCCATGACGCGCGCCGCCGCCCTTCTGCTTCTTCGACTTCTTGGTGGTACCAGCCACTTCAGAGCGAGTCTTCTGTGCCTTGGTGCCGGCGCGACCGGCGTTGCGGTAAGCAACGACGACCTGGTGAACCAGATCTTCGCTGAAATCGCGACCGAACACGGCATCGGAGACCGAGACCTTGTTGTTGCTACCCGTGATAACGAGTTCCATCGTCATCTCTCCTTATGCCTTGCTAGCCGGACGAACGATCACGTCACCACCCGCTGCGCCCGGAACGGCACCACGGATCGCGATCAGACCACGCTCGACATCGACCTTCACCACTTCAAGGTTCTGGGTGCTCTGCTGCACCGAACCCATGTGGCCGGACATCTTCTTACCCGGGAAAACGCGACCCGGGGTCTGGCGCTGGCCCAAGGAACCCGGCGCGCGATGCGACAGCGAGTTACCGTGGGTTGCATCGCCCATACGGAAGTTGTAGCGCTTGATGGTGCCCTGGAAGCCCTTACCCTTGGTGACACCCTGGACGTCGACCTTCTGGCCAACTTCAAAGATGTCCGCCTTGACTTCGCCGCCGACGGCGAAATCGCCGAGCTGCGCGTCTTCAACGCGGAATTCCCACAGGCCACGGCCCGCGTCGACCTTCGCCTTGGCGAAGTGACCGGCTTCCGGCTTGTTGACCAGGGCAGCGCGACGCGCGCCGACGGTCACCTGCACGGCGCTGTAGCCGTCAGCTTCGACGGTCTTGATCTGCGCGATGCGGTTCGGGGTAGCTTCAATCAGGGTTACCGGGATGGCCTGGCCATCTTCGGTGAACACGCGGCTCATGCCAGCCTTGCGGCCCACGAAGCCCAACGAATATTTCTTCGTCATGGTCGTAGTCCTCAGGTCAGCTTGATCTGAACGTCGACGCCGGCAGCCAGTTCGAGCTTCATCAGCGCGTCCACGGTCTTGTCGTTCGGGTCAACGATATCGAGCACGCGCTTATGCGTGCGGGTCTCGTACTGGTCACGCGCGTCTTTGTCGACGTGCGGGGAGACGAGAATGGTGTAACGCTCGATCTTGGTCGGCAGGGGGATCGGGCCACGCACTTGCGCGCCGGTCCGCTTTGCCGTTTCTACGATCTCGCTGGCCGAACGGTCGATCAAACGATGATCGAACGCCTTCAGCCGAATCCGGATCTTTTGGTCCGCCATGACGGTGGGTTCCTTCGTTAAAAGAGCGACGGACAAGGCCTCTGGGTTGCCTTGTCCCATGAATATCCTGAATGCAGACGCCGCACATTCCTGCGCGGCGACAAGATCTTTCCATAGACCTCAAAAATCGAGGCAGACCGGTCTCCCGATCTGCCCAGACAAAAAGTATAGCGCGCATACAAGTTGGCAGTCAACAGAAAACCTATTGACAAAGCCTGAATGGCGCGACCCTTCCTGGTCTGGGGAACACGAGGAGCATCCTGCGCCTCTTTTCCCGTTTGGTTACGCCCCGATGCCCTACCCAGGCAACATCGGGGCGCAGATTCTAGCAGATTACGCGATGATCTTGGAGACCACGCCGGCGCCGACGGTACGGCCGCCTTCGCGGATCGCGAAGCGCAGGCCTTCATCCATGGCGACCGGGTTGATCAGGGTGACAACCATCTTCACGTTGTCGCCCGGCATCACCATTTCCACACCTTCCGGCAGTTCGCAAGCGCCGGTGATGTCGGTGGTACGGAAGTAGAACTGCGGACGGTAGCCCTTGAAGAACGGGGTGTGACGGCCACCTTCGTCCTTGGACAGCACGTACACTTCGGCGTCGAAGGTGGTGTGCGGCTTGATCGAACCCGGCTTGGCCAGGACCTGGCCACGCTCGACGTCGTCACGCTTGGTGCCGCGCAGCAGCAGACCGGCGTTGTCGCCTGCCTGACCCTGGTCGAGCAGCTTGCGGAACATTTCCACGCCGGTGACGGTGGTCTTCTGGACCGGACGGATACCGACGATTTCGATTTCTTCGCCGACCTTGATCACGCCGCGCTCGATACGACCGGTCACGACGGTGCCGCGGCCCGAGATCGAGAACACGTCTTCGACCGGCATCAGGAAGGGCTTGTCGATGTCACGTTCCGGGGTCGGGATCCAGCTGTCGAGAGCCTCGACCAGCTTGATCACGGCCGGCACGCCGATGTCGCTCTGGTCGCCTTCCAGCGCCAGACGGGCCGAGCCCGCGATGATCGGGGTGTCGTCGCCCGGGAAGTCGTACTTGCTCAGCAGCTCGCGGACTTCCATCTCGACCAGTTCCAGCAGCTCGGCGTCATCGACCATGTCTGCCTTGTTCAGGAAGACGACGATGTACGGCACGCCGACCTGACGCGACAGCAGGATGTGCTCGCGGGTCTGCGGCATCGGGCCGTCAGCAGCCGAACAGACCAGGATCGCGCCGTCCATCTGGGCAGCACCGGTGATCATGTTCTTGACGTAGTCAGCATGGCCCGGGCAATCGACGTGGGCGTAATGACGTTCGGTGGATTCGTATTCGACGTGCGCGGTCGAGATCGTGATGCCACG
>NZ_JBSPUC010000003.1:0-4580 GCF_056861555.1 Stenotrophomonas sp. K-6
CGGCATGGTTGCCGCTTGTCGAGCCCCCAAGGATGGGTTTACGGCGTGTCTCGCCTTCCCACCCCCGCCACGCCAGCCCACGGACTGGCAACCGCCGCATTAGGCTTCTGTCTTGATCCTCGCCGTGGCCGTGGCCCGGGCTCCGGCTCGTTTCGACTGCAACGGATGCCCCGGCCCGCCCCAGCGCCTATAATCGGGGGCCACATTGCCTGTTGCCCCGCCATGACCGCCGAAACGGCCGCCGAACTCCACACGATCATCGACCTGATCCGCTACGGCACCAGCCGTTTCAACGCCGCAGGGCTCACCTTCGGGCACAGCTACGACAACGCCCTGGACGAAGCCACCCAGCTTGTCCTGCACAGCCTGCACCTCCCGCATGACCTCGGCCCCGCCTACGGCCAGGCCCGCCTGCTGCAGGACGAAAAGGTCCGCGTGCTGGAGCTGTTCCAGCGCCGCATCGACGAGCGCATCCCGGCCGCCTACCTCACCGGTGAGGCGTGGTTCGCCGGCCTGAGTTTCAAGAGCGACCAGCGCGCCCTGGTGCCGCGCTCCCCGATCGCCGAACTGATCGAGTGCGGCTTCGAGCCGTGGCTGGCCGGCCGCGATGTCCATCGCGCCCTGGACCTGTGCACCGGCTCGGGCTGCATCGCCATCGCCATGGGCCACTACTACCCGAACTGGGAAGTCGACGGCGTCGACCTCAGCGACGAAGCACTGTCGCTGGCCGAAGAGAACAAGGAACGTCTGCAGACGCAGAACGTCACCCTGCTCAAGTCCGACCTGTTCAACGGCCTGACCGGCCGTCACTACGACCTGATCGTCACCAATCCCCCGTACGTCACCAACGACGAGACCGATGCCCTGCCGCAGGAGTACGCCTACGAGCCGGAGATGGGCCTGCGTGCCGGCGACGACGGCCTGGACCTGGTGCTGAAGATTCTGCGCGATGCCCCGCTGCACCTGAGCGAGGATGGCCTGCTGATCTGTGAAGTGGGCGAGTCCGAGCAGCACCTGTACAAGCTGCTGCCGGAAGTGGATTTCCGCTGGGTCGAGTTCAAGGTCGGCCAGATGGGCATCTTCGCCGTGGAGTGCCGCGAATTGATCGCGCACAACGCCCGCATTACCGAACTGGCAGCGCAGCGGCCGTGAGTTCCAACAGCTTCGGCAAACTGCTGACCGTCACCACCTTCGGCGAATCGCACGGTCCGGCGATCGGCTGCGTGGTGGACGGCTGTCCGCCGGGGCTGGAGATCAGCGCCGACGAATTCGCCCACGACCTGCAGCGCCGGGCTACCGGCAAGAGCCGGCACACCTCCGCGCGGCGCGAAGCCGATGAGATCGAGATCCTCTCCGGGGTGTACGAAGGCCGTACCACCGGCACCCCGATCGGGCTGCTGATCCGCAACACGGATCAGCGCAGCAAGGATTACACCAACATCGCCCAGCAGTTTCGTCCGGGCCATGCCGACTACAGCTACTGGCAGAAGTACGGCATCCGCGATCCGCGCGGTGGCGGTCGTTCGTCCGCGCGCGAAACCACCATGCGGGTTGCCGCCGGCGTCATCGCCAAGAAGTGGCTGCTTCAGCGCCATGGCGTCACGGTGCGTGGCTATCTCTCGCAGCTGGGTGAGATCACCCCGACCGGGTTTGACTGGTCGGCGGTGGAAGACAACCCGTTCTTCTGGCCGGTCGCCGATCAGGTGCCCGCGCTGGAGAGCTACATGGATGCGCTGCGCAAGTCCGGCGACTCGGTCGGCGCGCGCGTCAACGTCGTGGCTGACGGCGTGCCGCCGGGCTGGGGCGAGCCGATCTACGGCAAGCTTGATGGCGATCTCGCCGCCGCGCTGATGAGCATCAATGCGGTCAAGGGCGTGGAGATCGGCGACGGCTTTGCCAGCGCCGCGCAGAAGGGCACAGAACACCGTGACCTGCTTACCCCGCAGGGTTTTGCCAGCAACCATGCCGGCGGCATTCTCGGTGGCATCTCCACCGGCCAGCAGGTCACCGCCTCGATCGTGCTCAAGCCAACCTCCAGCCTGCGCCTGCCCGGTGCCACGGTGGACGCCAGCGGTGCCTCGGTCGAGGTGATCACCACCGGCCGTCACGATCCGTGCGTGGGCATCCGCGCCGCCCCGATCGCCGAGGCGATGATGGCGCTGGTGCTGATGGACCAGGCGCTGCGCCACCGCGCCCAGTGCGGCGATGTCGGCGAGATCACGCCGCGCATCCCGGGCACGATCGATGGCTGATCGGCGCCCCAAGGTCTGGGTCAGCCAGCCGCTGTTCGACGATGTCGTCGAACAGCTCGGGCAGCATTTCGACCTGACCATGACCGGCGACGTCACCCGCTATACGCCGCAGAAGCTGGCCGAACAGCTGGCCCACGTCGACGGCGCGCTGATCACCCTCAACGAACGCATCGGTGCGGCCGAGATCGCCAACGCGCCGCAGCTGCGCGCGATCGCCAACGTCGGTGTGGGCTACAACAACCTGGATATCGACGCGCTCAGCGCCGCCGGCATCCTGGCCAGCAATACCCCGGACGTGCTGACCGAAACCACCGCCGATCTCGGCTTCGCACTGTTGATGGCCACCGCCCGCCGCATCACCGAATCCGAGCGCTGGCTGCGTGACGGGCAGTGGGGGCAATGGTCGTTCCAGACCATGCTCGGTGCGGACATCCACGGCAGCACGCTGGGCATCCTCGGCATGGGCCGCATCGGCCAGGGCATCGCCCGCCGCGGCGCGCACGGCTTTGGCATGCGCGTGCTGTACCACAACCGTTCGCAGCTGCCCGAGGCCACCGAGGCCGAGGTCGGCGCGCAGTATGTGGACCTGGATACCCTGCTGGCGCGGGCCGATCACCTTGTGCTGGTACTGCCGTACAACGCTGCTTCGCACCACATCATCGATGCCGATGCACTGGCGAAGATGAAGCCGACCGCCACGCTGATCAACATCGCCCGCGGCGGCATCGTGGATGAGCTGGCGCTCGCCGATGCCCTGGCCAACGGCCGCCTCGCCGCGGCCGGGCTGGATGTGTTCGAAGGCGAGCCGACGGTGCGCCCGGAGCTGCTGGCCCTGCACAACATCGTGCTGACCCCGCACATCGGCAGTGCCAGCCAGGCTACGCGCCGGGCGATGGTGCAGCTGGCCGTGGACAACCTCACCGCCGCACTGGGGCAGGGGCCGGATGCCGGTCGCCCGCCGAGCGCGATCAACGCCGACGCGGTCGCTGCCGTGAAAACCGGCGACGCGGCCGTGGGCGGCAAAAAAATCGACGACGCAAAACGATAGGGAACCGCGCTGGCCAACAGGCGAGGTTCCCGAACCGGTAGGTACCGACCGAGGGTCGGCACATATCTCCAAGGCACGGCAGGTACCGATCGTTGGTCGGTACACATCCCCAACGCACGTTACGTATCGGCCACGGGTCGGTACACAAAACAGAGGTTCTCATGAGCAATCCAGATCGTCGTTTCCACGTCGCCGTCGTCGGTGCTACCGGTGCTGTCGGCGAAACCATGCTGGCCATCCTGGCCGAGCGCAATTTCCCGATCGCCACGCTGAGCCTGCTCGCGTCCTCGCGTTCGGCCGGTGGCGAGATCGAGTACCAGGGCGAGAAGATCAAGGTCCAGGACCTGAGCACCTTCGATCCGAACGGCGTGGACATCGCGCTGTTCTCCGCCGGCGGCAGCGTCTCCAAGGAGTTCGGCCCGAAGTTCGCGGCCGCCGGTGCCGTGGTGATCGACAACTCCTCGGCCTTCCGCTACGACGATGACGTCCCGCTGGTCGTCTCCGAAGTGAACCCGGAGGCGCTGAAGAACCGCCCGCGCGGCATCATCGCCAACCCGAACTGCTCCACCATGCAGATGCTGGTCGCACTCGCGCCGCTGCACCGCCAGTACGGCATCGAGCGCATCAATGTGGCCACCTACCAGTCGGTGTCCGGCGGCGGTCGCTCGGCGCTGGAAGAACTCGGCAAGCAGACCGGCCAGCTGCTCAGCTTCCAGGAAATCGATCCGCAGCGCTTCCCGGTGCAGATCGCCTTCAACCTGATCCCGCACATCGATGATTTCCAGGACAACGGCTTCACCAAGGAGGAAATGAAGCTGGTCTGGGAAACCCGCAAGATCCTCGGCGATGACAGCATCCTGGTGAACCCGACCGCCGTGCGCGTGCCCGTGTTCTATGGTCACTCCGAAGCGGTCACCATCGAAACCCGCGACAAGGTCACCCCGGACGCGGCGCGTGAGCTGCTGGCGCGTTCGCCGGGCGTGGAGGTGGTCGACAAGCATGAGGCCGGTGGCTATCCGACCCCGGTCACGCATGCCTCGGGCACCGATGCGGTGTACGTCGGCCGCATCCGTGAGGATCTGTCGCACCCGCGTGGCCTGAACCTGTGGATCGTCTCGGACAACATCCGCAAGGGCGCTGCCCTCAATGCCGTGCAGTTGGCCGAGCTGGTCGCTGCCGAAGGCTGATCGCGTGGTGGGGGGGGGGGGGGGGGGGGCCCCCCCCCCCCCCCCCCCAAAAAACCCCCAAACCGGGGGGGGCGGTTTAATTGGCCCCCAGAA
>NZ_JBSPUC010000003.1:4590-222352 GCF_056861555.1 Stenotrophomonas sp. K-6
CGCGGCCCTCATGGCGGTGGTTTGGGCCGTGGTGGTCGGGGCCGAAGGCTGATCGCGTGGTGGTCGGCGGCATGGGGATGCCGCCGACCACCCGCATCGAAACATCGCCGATCACGGGGGGAGCCGTTATATTGGCCGCCATGAAGAACCGGGTTCCGGGCGCAGTGCGTCCGCTCAAGTATGTGTCGACGCTGCTGCTGGCCCTGGCCAGCAGCTCTGCCATGGCCCTGGGCCTGGGCGATATCCGGGTCCTGTCCAAGCCGGGCCAGCCGTTGCTGGCCGAGATTCCGGTCATTTCCGCCGATCCGTCCGAACTGGAAAACCTGCGCGTCGCGCTGGCCTCGCCGGCCACCTTCGCCCGGGTCGGGCTGGAGCCGCCGTCCGGGCTGGTCAGCGAGCTGCAGTTTGAGTTGACCCGCAATGCGCAGGGCCGCGCCGTGGTGCGCGTCAGCAGCCAGGCGCCGGTGGCGACACCTGCGTTGAATTTCCTGATTGAGGCCGATTGGGGTCAGGGCCGTCTGGTCCGAGAATATTCTGCCCTGGTGGATGCGCCCAACAGCGCCGCCGCTGTGGCCGAGCCGGAAATCGTCGCCCCGGCGGGCGCGATGTCCAATGCCATCATCCGTGAGCCTGCGCCGGAGACAGCAGCCGTCGCAGCGCCGCCGCGCCGTGCTGAACCCGCCGCCGCAGCGAGGCCGGCCGCGCCTCGCGCTGCACCGGCCGCTCCTGCCGCGCCCGTCGCCGCCGATGGCAGCGTCACCGTCCAGCGCGGACAGACGCTGTCGCAGATCGCCGGTTCGCTGGCGCGCGAGCAGGGCGTCAATCGCGATCAAGCGATGATCGCGCTGCTGCGGGCCAATCCCGAAGCCTTCATCCGTGGCAACGTGAACCTGCTCAAGCAGGGCGCGGTACTGCGCACACCGGGCGCCGATGGAGTGGCCCAGATCGATGCGCAGCAGGCCGCGGCAATCGTGCGCGAGCACACTGCGCAGTGGCGCCAATCGCGCACTGCGATTCCGCAACCGGCGGACAGCGGCGTGGCCGCTGCGCCCGCACCGGCCACCGCGCCGCCGGCATCGCGCCAGGGCGCACGGCTGGAAATCGCACCGGCCGTCGCCGCCGCCGGCACCACCGCAGGCACAACCACCGGCACCGCTGCCGGCACCGAGGGCGACATGCTGGCTAACGAACAATTGCGACAGGCCAAGGAAGACGTCGCCACGCGCGATGCCGAGATCCAGGAACTGCGCGAGCGCGTGGCCGAACTGGAGAAACTCAAGGCCCAGCAGCAGTCACTGATCACGATGAAGGACAACGATCTGGCCGCTGCGCAAGAGCGTCTGGAGCAGGCACCCGGGACGCGCGACAGCGCCAGCGGTGGCTGGTACTGGCTCGGGCTGGTCGTATTGCTGCTGATGGTGGGGGGTTGGGCGCTGGTGCGGCGGCGCAAGCCATCGCCGCTGCCGCCGCTGTCACGCGATGGGCTCGATGGTGCCTCGCTGGCGGCTGCCGTGCCGGCCGCGGATTATGTGGATGAACTGGCTGCGCAACGCGATGACGCACACCGCGCACCCGACGAAGAGGCCAGTGCAGAGGCTGATGTCTATGCCGGGCTGCGCCGCGAGCCGGTCTTCTCGCTGGCGTCATCGACGCACGACGCCGATCCGCACGATGCCCTCGACGAGCCTCGCTGGAGCGCGACCGCAACGGACGACGCGCCGGTGTTGCCCGAGGTCGAAGCAACGGCGGCGGCGGCGTACAGCATCGAGGCCGACGCCCAACATGTGAACGTGGACGATGCCCTGTTCCGCGAACCGGCGCCGCTGATCGAGCCGCCGGCCCATGCGCTGGAAGCCGCTGCGCAGCCTTCGTTCCGTGGCGTGTTCGAATTCCCCGATGAAACCGCGACTGCCGAACGTGCGGCAGACGCAAGCGATGACACCATCGATGCCGACGTTGAGCCGGTGATGGCCGCCCACGACGACACCACCGACGGTGCAGACCCGGTCGCCGACAACGCGCCGATTGCGCCCATCGGCAGCCCCGGCCGCGATCGTCTGGAACTGGCGATCGCTTACCTGGATCTTGGCGATGCCGAGACTGCCCGCACCCTGCTGCAGGAAGTGGCCGTAGGCGCCGACCCGCACAGCCAGGCCGAGGCGCGCGAACTGCTGGCGCGACTGGGATGAGCGGTGCTCCCCCGGCAGCAGTGCGGGAACGCCGCCTGGATTACGTTGAGTTCGCCTCGCGTGATCCGGCCGCCAGTCGTCGTTTCTTCGAGCAGGTATTCGGCTGGTCGTTCGTGGATTACGGCCCGGATTACACCGCGTTTGACGATGGGCGCTTCCAGGGCGGTTTCTTCCGGGCGGAGCCGCAGAGCGCTTCGGCGGGAGGCGCGCCGCTGCTGGTGATCTACGCCGATGATCTGCAGCCCATGCTCGAGGCCGTGCTGGCCCAGGGCGGGCAGATCATCAAACCGGTGTTCGCCTTCCCCGGCGGCAGCCGGTTCCAGTTCGTGGAGCCGGGCGGCAACGAGCTGGCCGTCTGGTCCGAACGCGACGCTGCATGATGCAACACCCGGCGCCTGCGCCGGTTTTCCCGAAAACACAGAGGTTCACCATGCGCTACGCACTGGGCGTGGAATACGATGGCAGCGAATTCAAAGGCTGGCAGCAGCTCGGTGAGAGCGGCTGCCCAAGCGTGCAGGCCAGCCTGCAGGATGCGCTGTCGTCGGTGGCCAACGCGCCGATCCAGGTCGTGTGTGCGGGGCGTACCGATGCCGGCGTGCACGGTGAATGCCAGGTGGTGCATTTCGACACCGATGTCGTACGCGATCCGCGCAGTTGGATGCTGGGCACCACCACGCGCCTGCCGCGTTCGATCGCCGTGCGCTGGTGCGTACCGGTGGCCGACGAGTTCCATGCACGATTTGCCGCGCGTGCGCGTCGCTATCGGTATCGCCTGCTCAATCGGCAGGTCCGCCCGGCACTCTATCGGCAGACGCTGAGCTGGGAGCGCAGGCCGCTGGATGCCGAGCGGATGCACGCGGCCGGCCAGGCCCTGCTGGGTGAGAACGACTTCAGTGCCTTCCGCAGCGTGCAGTGCGAGGCGCTGCACGCGCGCCGGAACATGCAGTCGCTTTCGGTGACCCGTCAGGGCGAGGTGGTGGAGGTCGCCGTTCAGGCCAATGCATTCCTTCATCACATGGTGCGCAATATCGTCGGTTCATTGATCCTGGTCGGTTGTGGTGAGCAGCCGGTCGCGTGGATGGGGCAACTACTGGCCGGGCGCGACCGCACCGTGGCCGGCCCGACTGCCCCGCCGCAGGGATTGGTCTTCGTTGGTCCCCTGTACCCCGACAACTGGCAGCTGCCTGCCGAGGTCACCTTATGAGCCGCTCCTTCTACCGCACCCGTATCAAGTTCTGCGGCATGACCCGTGCCGGCGATGTGCGCCTGGCCGGCGAGCTCGGCGTGGATGCGGTCGGTTTCATCTTCGCCCGCGAGAGCAAACGCCGGGTCGCGCCGGCCGAGGCGCGCGCCATGCGCCAGGCAATCGCCCCGATGGTGGACGTGGTCGCCCTGTTCCGCGACAACACCAAGGAAGAGGTGCGCGAAGTGCTGCGCACCGTGCGGCCGACCCTGCTGCAGTTCCACGGTGATGAAGACGAATCGTTCTGCCGCAGTTTCAACATGCCGTACCTGAAGGCCGTGGCGATGGGCGGCAAGGACGAGGTCAACGCCCGTCAGCTGCAGCTGCGCTATCCCAGCGCGGCCGGCTTCCTGTTCGACAGCCACGCCCCCGGTGGCGGCGGTGGCACCGGCGTGGCCTTTGACTGGACGCGCCTGCCGACCGGCCTGCATCGCCCGTTCCTGCTGGCCGGCGGGATCACCCCGGACAACGTGTTCGATGCGATCGTGGCCACGCTGCCGTGGGGCGTGGATGTCTCCAGTGGCATCGAATCGGAACCGGGCATCAAGGACGGCTACAAGATGCGCAAGTTCGTCGAAGAAGTCCGTCGCGCGGACTGTCACGAAGCGGATTGATCAGCCCGCCCAAGCGGGCGGGTAGGTCACGACCGTTGGTCGTGGCGCACTCATCCCTTCAGCTGCTCTTGCAGCCACCCGGCCAACGCATCCACCCGCAGGTCCGCCGCACCCTCCGGCGTCGCCAGCACCCAGAACCCGCCCGTGGCGCCAAATCCCCACGGGGCCAGCAGTCGGCCCGCTGCCAGCTCATCGGCCACCAGCGGCTCCGGCGCGATCGCCACGCCCAGCCCTGCCACCGCCGCTTCCAGCAGGTAATACAGGTGCTCGAAGCCGCTGCCCAGTTGCAGCTGGGCCGGCTCCAGTCCATGCGACAGTGCCCAGGCCGGCCACGCCTGCGGGCGTGAGGTCGTATGCAACAGGGCTTCGCCCAGCAAAGCGGAGGGCGGCTGATGCCTCAGCCGCGCCGACGCCGGATGCTGCGGACTCACCACCACGCCCACACGCTCCGGGGCCAGCTCCCGCACCTGCCAGCCACGCGGCCAGGGCGGCTGAGCGAGCAGCAGCACCGCATCCAGCCCCTGCTGCTCGGCGGTGAAGCTCCCATCCTGGGCCGACCAATGCAGCGGCAGCTGGGGCAGAGCGTTCTGCAGTGCCTGCAGGCGAGGAATCATCCAGCGCGCCAGAATGCTGCCGCTGCAGCCCAGCACCAACGCTTCGGGCCGCTGGTGGCGTTTGAGCGCACTAACCGCCTCGCGGATCTGCTCGAACGCGCCTTCGCAGGCGGCCTGCAGATCCTCGCCGGCCCGGGTCAGGCGCAGCCCACGCCCCTCGCGCTGGAACAACGCAACGCCCAGATGCTCCTCCAGCAAGCGCAGCTGGCGGCTGATCGCGCCATGGGTGACATGCAGTGCCTCGGCGGCACGGCCGACCCCGCCCAGCCGGGCAGCCGCTTCAAAGCTGCGCAGGGCGTTGAGCGGGGGCAACGGTCCGTCGGTCATGTGAGTTTTCCTGACAGGTTGTGGCAGATATTATCGATATTCCTGTCATGACAGGTGCGCTAAATTGTCAGCCTGTCTCCACTGGCTGTCGCGCTATGTCTGCTTCTCCCGTCTCCCCCATCGTCGATTTCCATGCCTATCCCGATGCCAATGGCCATTTCGGCCGCTACGGCGGGAGTTTCGTCGCCGAGACCCTGATCGGACCGCTGCAGGAGCTGGCAGCGGCCTACGACGAGGCGCGCCGCGATCCGGCCTTCATCGCCGCCTACGACAAGGACCTGACCCACTACGTGGGCCGTCCCAGCCCGATCTATCACGCCGAGCGCCTCAGCCAGCAGGTGGGCGGCGCGCAGATCCTGCTCAAGCGCGAGGACCTGAACCACACCGGCGCACACAAGATCAACAACACCATCGGCCAGGCGCTGCTCGCCGCGCGGATGGGCAAGAAGCGCATCATCGCCGAGACCGGCGCCGGCCAGCACGGCGTGGCCAGCGCCACCGTGGCCGCGCGACTGGGCCTGGAGTGCGTGGTCTACATGGGTGCCACCGACATCGAGCGGCAGAAGATCAACGTCTACCGCATGAAGCTGCTCGGCGCGACCGTCGTACCGGTCACCTCCGGCTCGGCCACGCTCAAGGATGCGCTCAACGAAGCCATGCGCGACTGGGTCACCAACGTGCGCGACACCTTCTACATCATCGGCACCGTGGCCGGCCCGGATCCGTACCCGCGCATGGTGCGTGATTTCAACGCGATCGTCGGCCGCGAGGCGCGCGCGCAGATGCTGACCGATTACGGTCGTCTGCCCGATGCGATCACCGCCTGCGTTGGCGGTGGCAGCAATGCGATCGGCCTGTTCCATGCGTTCCTCAACGATCGCGACGTGCGCATTGTCGGTGCCGAAGCGGCGGGCGACGGCATCGAGACCGGTCGCCATGCCGCCTCCATTGCGGCGGGCCGCCCGGGCGTGCTGCACGGCAACCGCACCTATGTGATCTGCGACGACGACGGCCAGATCGCCGAGACCCATTCGGTCTCGGCCGGCCTGGATTACCCGGGCGTCGGCCCGGAGCACGCGTTCCTGGCCGATGCCGGACGCGCCGAGTACGTCGGCATCACCGATGACGAAGCGCTGGCCGCCTTCCACCAGCTGGCGCACAGCGAAGGCATCCTGGCCGCGCTGGAATCCAGCCACGCCGTGGCGCAGGCGATCAAGATCGCGCGTGAACTGCCACGCGACAAGCTGGTGCTGTGCAACCTGTCCGGCCGCGGCGACAAGGACGTACACACCATCGCTGCCCGGGAGGGTCTGGTGCTGTGAATCCGCTGCTGCGCCAGGGAAGTGCGCTGCTGATGGTGGTCGGCCTGACCGGATGTACGCCGCCGGACCCGCCGGTGCTGCCCGCGCCGGCCGCACCGGTCGGTGCCGTGGCGCCGGCGCGCGAGTCGGCCAGCAATGACGATGACATCGCCAACCGCCCGATCGAGGACGCGCCGGAGCCGCCCAAGGCTGCCGATCTGCCCGCTGCGGATGACGCTGCGCCGTCGGTGGTCTCGGTCGCACTGGATCATGCCGGCGATGTGGTGATCGGGCAGCGCTTCACCGAGCTCGCCGCTGATGGCCCGTGGCATTCGGCCGGCCTGAGCGAAGGCGAGCCCAACGGCGCCTGCGAGTACTACGAGCGTGGCAACCTGCCCGAAGGCGTGTCGATGATGGTCGAGGACGACCACGTGCAGCGCTTCGAGCTGGCGCCGATCGAGGAGTCCTACGAGGCCATCACCCAGCCGGGGCCCTTCGGGCTGAGGCTGGGCATGACCCTGGATGAAGCGCTCACGCGGCTGCCGCCCGGCAGTACACGCGCGCCGCATGCCTATGACCCGGAAACGGGCGAATACCTGACCTGGCAGGACCCCGGTTCGGATCTGGCGATCCGGCTGGAGATCTTCGACGGGGTGATATCGAAGCTGTACTGGGGCGCCAGTGGCGCCGTTGAACTGATGGAAGGATGTGCCTGAGATGTCCGTGGACCGTATCGATGCCTGTTTTGCCCGCCTGCGCGATGAACGCCGCAAGGCGCTGATCCCCTTCATCACCGCCGGCGATCCGGGCCTGGAAGCCACCGTGCCGGTCATGCATGCACTGGCCGCGGCCGGCGCGGACGTGATCGAGCTCGGGGTGCCGTTCTCCGACCCGATGGCCGACGGCCCGACCATCCAGCGCAGCTCCGAGCGCGCGCTGGCCCGTGGGGCAGGGTTGCGCTATGTGCTGGAGACCGTCGAAGCCTTCCGCAAGGACGATGCCACCACCCCGGTGGTGCTGATGGGCTATCTCAACCCCATCGAGATCCACGGCACGGAACGCTTCGCGCAGTCGGCCATTGCCGCGGGCGTGGACGGCATCCTGCTGGTCGATCTGCCCCCGGAGGAAGCTGCCGAAACCCGCGAGATATTCACCGCCGCCGGCCTGGCGCTGATCCTGCTGGCCTCGCCGACCACGGCCGATACACGCCTGGATGCACTGTCGGCGATGGCCCAGGGTTATCTGTACTACGTCAGTTTCGCCGGGGTGACCGGGGCCTCGGATCGGCTGGACAGCGGCGCCGCCGGTGCCCGCCTGCGCGACCTGCGCAGCCGTTCGGCGGTGCCGGTGGTGGCCGGCTTCGGCATCAAGGATGCGGCCAGTGCAGCGGCCATGGCCGTGGAGGCCGATGGCGTGGTGGTGGGCAGCGCGCTGGTGGCTGCATTGGGCGAGGCCCCCGATGCCACGGCCGCCGCACAAGCCGCGGAGGCTTTCCTCACGCCGCTGCGGCGCGCGCTCGACGCCGCCTGAAGCACGCAAACGTACGTACCAGAATGGTTTACGCCAGCCCCCCGGCAACCGCCGGGGGGTGCCCGAGCATGGAAACGGTGAGCTAGACTGTCCGCCTTTGCGGCCCCCGGGCCGCCCTGAACGGAAGTAGCATCCCGCATGAGTTGGCTCAGCAAGTTGATGCCGTCTGGCATCCGCACCGACAACGTCCCCAGCAAGAAGCGCAGCGTCCCCGAGGGCCTGTGGGAGAAGTGCAGCAGCTGCGGCAGCGCGCTCTACCGTCCTGAGCTGGAAGAGAACCTGGAAGTCTGCCCCAAGTGTGGCCACCACATGGCCATCCGCGCGCGTGCGCGTTTGGCCGCGCTGTTCGACGCGGACAGCACCACCGAGATCGGTGCGCGCCTGGGGCCGACGGACCTGCTCAAGTTCAAGGACCAGAAGAAGTACAGCGAGCGCATCAAGGCGTCGCAGAAGAACACCGGCGAGTACGACGCGCTGATCGCCATGCAGGGCCTGATGAAGGGCCGCCCGCTGGTCGCCTCGGCCTTCGATTTCGCCTTCATGGGCGGCTCGATGGGCTCGGTGGTCGGTGAGCGTTTCTCGCTGGCCGCGGAGAAGGCACTGGAGATCGGTGCGCCCTACGTATGCTTCTCCGCCAGCGGCGGCGCGCGCATGCAGGAAGGCCTGTTCTCGCTGATGCAGATGGCCAAGACCTCGGCCGCGCTGGGTCGTCTGCGTGATGCCGGCCTGCCGTACATCTCGGTGCTCACCCACCCGACCACCGGTGGTGTGTCGGCCTCGTTCGCGATGCTGGGCGATATCAACATCGCCGAGCCGCAGGCGCTGATCGGCTTCGCCGGCCCGCGCGTGATTGAGCAGACCGTGCGCGAAAAGCTGCCCGAAGGCTTCCAGCGTTCGGAGTTCCTGCTCGAGCACGGTGCCATCGATCAGATCTGCGACCGCCGCGAAATGCGCGAGCGCCTGTCGGAGATCCTGGCCATGCTGGCACGCCAGCCGGCGCCGGCACCGGACGCGGCGGCCTGATGGCGTCGCGCAAGTATTTCGGCACCGACGGCATCCGCGGCAAGGTCGGTGAGGGCGTCATCTCCGCCGATTTCGTGCTGCGCCTGGGCAATGCGCTCGGCCGCGCGCTGACCGAGCGCAACGGGCACCGCCCCGTGGTGGTGATCGGCAAGGACACCCGCATCTCCGGTTACATGTTCGAAGCTGCACTCGAAGCCGGGCTGGTCGCAGCCGGTGCTGATGTACAGCTGCTCGGCCCGATGCCCACGCCTGCGGTGGCCTTCCTCACCCGTACCCTCGGTGCGGATGCCGGCATCGTCATCAGCGCCTCGCACAATCCGCACTACGACAACGGCATCAAGTTCTTCTCCGCCGATGGCGAGAAGCTCGATGACGCCACCGAGCTGGCGCTGGAAGCCGCGCTCGATGCGCCGTTCACCACGGTCGAATCCGAGCGGCTGGGCAAGGCCATGCGTGCCCGCGATGCGGTCGGTCGCTACATCGAATTCTGCAAGGCCAGCGTGCCGCGCGGGTTCGATCTGCGTGGGCTGAAGATCGTGCTCGACTGCGCGCACGGCGCTACGTATCACGTCGCCCCGCTGCTGTTCCGCGAGATGGGCGCGGAGGTGATCAGCATCGGCGATGCGCCCAACGGCCTGAATATCAACGATGGCGTCGGCTCGATGCACATCGACAATCTCGCTGCGAAAGTGCGCGAGGTCGGTGCTGATTTCGGTATCGCGTTCGACGGTGATGGCGACCGCGTGCTGATGGCCGATGACCAGGGCAACCCGGTGGACGGCGATGACCTGCTGTTCGTGCTGGCCCAGGCCTGGCAGCGCAGCGGTCGCCTGCATGGCCCGGTGGTCGGCACGCTGATGACCAACTTCGGTCTGGAGCAGGCACTGGAACGGCTGGAGATCCCGTTCCAGCGCAGCAATGTTGGTGACCGCTACGTGCATCAGGCACTGGTGGAAAACAACGGTGTGCTCGGCGGCGAGGCCTCCGGGCATCTGTTGTGCCTGGATCGCGCCACTACCGGCGATGCGATCGTCAGCGCGCTGCAGGTGCTGGAAGTGCTGCGCCGTGATGGCACCTCCCTGCGCCAGGTGCTGTCGGTGCTCAACAAGGTGCCGCAGAAGACCGTCAACGTGCGCCTGCAGGGCGCAGCCAAGGCGACCGTACAGGCCGAAAGCGTGCAGGCCGCGCTGGCGGCTGCGCAGCAGGCAGTGAAGGGGCGCGGTCGCGCGTTCCTGCGCCCGTCAGGTACCGAGCCGGTGGTGCGTGTGACCGTCGAGGCGGACAGTGCCGAGCTGATGCAGTCCACGCTCGACAATCTCTCGGCGGCGGTGAAGGCGGCCGCCGCAGCCTGAGTCACGCGATGACGAGTGAAACGAAAACGCCCCGGGAGACCGGGGCGTTTTCGTTGCAGCGCAGACGGCCGGTTACGGCCCCGGCACCATCTTCTTTTTCTTCGCTTTGAAGCGGTTGAACAGCGGCGCGATCAGCGGGTGATAGCTGTAAGCGATGCGCTTGCGCAGCCAGCTGGCCGGGCGGTCGCGGATCGCGAACCGGTAGATGTGCTCTGGATCGCCCCCGACCACGTTGCGACCGAACGGATGGGTGGTATGCAGGTACTTGAAGCCCTGTGCCCGCGCGATCTGCACGTAGTCCTCGTCGAAATCGCCGTACGGCCAGCACAGCGTGTCCGAGACGTCACCCAGCTGCTGCTGCAGCACATCGCGCGCCACCGATAGGTCGCCACTGATGCCCTGGCGCTTGTGCTCGCGGGAGATGTCCTGCTTGAGCCAGCGCGTATGCGTGTGCGTATGGCAATGCACCTCGAAGGTGCCGGCGGCGATCATCGCGCGCGCCTCGCTCCAGCGCATCATCACCTCGTCCGGCCGGTTCTCGCGCAGGATCGCCGCCTCGCAGCCGCGATGGTCGGGCGTTGCCGGCAGGGTGGCGCCGGCCTGACCGGCATGCGGGCGGACATCGCCGTCGCCCATCCAGCCGGTGACCACGAACACCACCGCATGCATGCCGTATTTGGCCAGGATCGGGTGCGCGTACACCCAGTTGTCCAGGTAGCCGTCATCGAAGGTGATCACGATCGACTTGGCCGGCGTCGGCTTGCCCGCCAGGAAATCCGCGTACTGCTCCAGCGTCAGCGAGGTCCAGCCATTGGCCGCCAGCCAGGCGATCTGGCTTTCAAAATTCTCCGGCGAGACCGTGATCATTCCCGGGGACGGGGACACATGGTGGTGCATCAGCACCGGGACGGATCTAGCGTTGGCCATGGCCCAGTTCCTTCAACCACTGGTGGTAATAATATTCGGTCGCTTCAGTGTGACCGGTCGGGGTGAAGCGATGTGCGCTGCGCATCCATTCCCACCCCGCCAGACCCATCTGCTGGCGGCGGTCGGGCTGCTCGATCAGGGTGCGCAGTGCGCCGGTCAGCGCGGCCTGGTCGCCCAGCGGTGCAAGCAGGGCATTGCTGCCTTCCACCACCATTTCCGGGACGCCGCCCACCCGGGTCGCAACGATCGGCACCCCGACATACGCCGCTTCCAGGAACACCGTGCCAGCGGCTTCCTTGTGCGTGGCGAGCGCGAAGATATCGAAACCGGTCATCAGCCGGCAAGCGCCCTGGCGGTAGCCCAGCAGATGCACCTGCGCGGCAATGCCGAGCTGCTCGCGCAGTGCGATCAGCCGGTCCATCACTGGCTGGCCGTCGCCGACGATCACCAGCTGCACGCGCGGATCGGCGCGGCACAGCGGCGCCATGGCCTGCAGCAGTTCCACGTGACCCTTGGGCTCGCGCAGCACGGCGACGCAGCCGACCACGATCTGTTCCTCGTTGAAACCCAGTTCGGCACGCACGTCTGCACGGGTGTCCTGCAGGCACTGCCATGGGTCGCGCTTGGCGATCTGCGACCACTGCGGCGGCACCGCGATCGGCGGAACGATGCCGACGTGCGCGTCGTCGATGCCGCGGCTGACCATCAGCTTCTTGACGAAGCTGCTGACCGTCATCACCCGGTGGGGCAGGCCGGTATAGGTCAGCAGCGAGTTGATCGGGCTCATCAGATGGCGCGAGCGCACTACCAGCGGCGTACCGCCAAGCCGGGCACCGGCGGCGGCGATCAGGCTGTCGCGGCGGCTGGTGGTGTTGACCACATCGTAGCCGTGGCGCCGCACCAGGCGTGAGACCGACCAGATGCCGCGCAGCATGCGCAGCAGGCCGCCCATTTTCAGGGCGTGCACGGTGAAGCCGGCTTCGCGCGCCATCTCGCCCAGGCGGGCGCCGGGCTGGCAGAGCAGTGAGACCTCATGGCCTCGGTCGCGCATGGCCAGCATGTGGCGGTAGATGTAGATCTCCTGGCCACCAAAGCCCTTGGCGGCTTCGGTGTGGAGAATTTTCAGTGGCGCGTTCATCGGTGGACGATCCATGTGTGAAAAAGCGCCCGCGCTGCGCGAGCGGCTGTCGTTGTTGCCTGCGGCTCGCGCCAGCGCATCCGATGCGCTGTGCAGTGCCGTGGGTGTCGGGTAGTGCGGTCGGCCAGGCACGGTCTCGCCGCTGCCGGCGTGAGTCAGCGCAACGCCATCGGCGATGAGGGGGAGAGCAGGGGCATCCATGAGGCGGACCGGGCGACGCAAGGAGTAATGGGGGCGGCGCCAGGGCGTCGCCGGTGGCCCGTTCTGGCCGTCTGGGCGCGCGCATTGTATCGGTTTGTATCAATGTATCGGTGGCGGGGTTGGCCCGATCTGGCACAATGTTCAGCCGGGCCACAGCTGGCCCACCGACCACCATGAACAAGCAGGAATCGCTGTGAGCCAGATCCCCACCCTCGACATCACCCGTTTTGACACCGACCGCGACGCGTTCGTGGCCGAACTGGGTGCGGCCTACCGCGAATGGGGCTTTGCTGGCATCCGCAACCACGGCATTCCGCAGGCAGACATCGACGCAGCCTATGAGGTCTTCAAGGCCTTCTTCGCCCTGCCGGAAGAGACCAAGCGCCAGTACCACGTGCCTGGCAGCGGCGGCGCGCGTGGCTACACCGCCTTCGGCGTGGAGACGGCCAAGGGCTCGCAGCACTTCGACCTGAAGGAGTTCTGGCACATTGGCCGCGAGATTCCGGACGACTCCCCCTACCGTGAGGTGATGGCTCCGAACCTGTGGCCGAGCGAGGTCCCGGGCTTCCGTGAGCGCGGCTATGGCATCTACCAGGCCCTGGACAAGCTGGGTTCGCGCGTCCTGTCGGCGCTGGCCCTGCACATCGGCCTGCCGGAAGACTTCTTCGCGGACAAGACCAACAACGGCAACTCGATCCTGCGCCCGATCCATTACCCGCCGATCACCGCCGAGAACATCCCGAACGTGCGCGCCGGTGCCCACGGCGACATCAACTTCATCACGCTGCTGGTCGGCGCCAGCGCGGCCGGCCTGGAAGTGCAGTCGCATGAAGGCAAGTGGGTGCCGTTCACCTCGGACGCGGACACCATCGTGGTCAACATCGGCGACATGCTGCAGCGCCTGACCAACCACGTGTACCCGTCGACGATCCACCGCGTGGTCAATCCCCCGGGCGAGCAGGCCCGCCAGCCGCGTTATTCGGTGCCGTTCTTCCTGCACCCGAACCCGGATTTCCTGATCGACGTGCTGCCTACCTGCATCACCCCGGAAAACCCGAGCCGCTACCCGGAGCCGATCACCGCCCACGGCTTCCTGGAAGAGCGCCTGCGCGAGATCAAGCTGAAGTAAGCGATCCTCCCATCGGAGCAAAAGAGAAGGCCGCCGCAAGGCGGCCTTCTTCATTCTGCGGAGTGCCGGCCGTTGGCCGGCTCCAGACAATGTTGGCCCGGCTGCATCCGGCTATTCGCTGCCCCGTGTTGGGCGAGCGCTGCCATGCCCAGCCGGGACGCGCCGTAAACCCCGCTCCGCGGCCCGGCCCAGCCGCTGGCGGCTGTGCGTTCGAACGCATGCGAGGCAGTGCCTCGCAAGCAATGCGCTCTCACCCATGGGGGCTCGACGGGCGCCATCCATGGCGCCCGACGGTCCCGGCTGGGCACGGCAGCGCTCGCCCCCGACGGATTGCCTCGCCGGAGGGCTGAGCAAGGCAGAGCAGGGCGGACTCAATGCCGATCCGGCGCTTTGTAGCTGTTCCATGCAAGCCGACACACTGTCAGAGGGTGGGCGTGGGTGGGTTGGCGGGACCGTTATGCGCCATGGATGGCGCATATCGAGCCCCCATGGACGGGTTCACGGCGTGGCCCGCCCAACCCCCCCCCCCCCCCCCCCCCCGGCCCCGGCGCCCACCCGCGCCCGCCCAGCCCAGGCACGTCCGCCGCTCCCGTCGCCGTTGCTTTTGACTCGAGCCCGCAGCGAAAAATAAATATCCAATTGAAATGTAAGCGTTTTCCCGTCAACGCCAATTCGTTGCATCCGTTATCATGGCCGGCTGATACCCAAAGGAGCCCCCGCCATGCGCCGCAAGATCGTCGCCGGTAACTGGAAGCTGCACGGCAGCCGCCAATTCGCCACCGACCTGGTCAGTGACCTGGTTGCCGACCTCCCACTGCAGGGCGTCGAAGTCGTGGTCCTGCCGCCGCTCCCGTATCTGGGCGAACTGGTCGAAGCCTTCGAAGGGCGCGCCGTCACCTTCGGCTCCCAGGACGTCAGCAGCAACGAAAAGGGCGCCTACACCGGTGAAGTCTCGGCCACCATGCTGGCCGAAGTCGGCGCCCGCTACGGCCTGGTCGGCCACTCCGAGCGCCGCCAGTACCACGCTGAAAGCAGCGAACTGGTCGCCCGCAAGTTCGCCGCCGCCCTGCATGCCGGCCTGACCCCCATCCTGTGCGTCGGCGAAACCCTTGAGCAGCGTGAAGCCGGCCAGACCGAGGCCGTCATCGCCTCGCAGCTGGCACCCGTGCTGGAGCTGGTCGGCGCCGCGGGCTTCGCCCAGGCCGTCGTCGCTTATGAGCCGGTCTGGGCCATCGGGACCGGCCGGACCGCCTCCAAGGAGCAGGCCCAGCAGGTCCACGCGTTCATCCGTGGCGAAGTGGCCAAGCTCGATGCTAGAATTGCGGATTCACTGTCGATCCTCTATGGCGGCAGCGTGAAGCCCGACAACGCCGCGGAACTGTTCGCACAGCCCGATGTCGATGGTGGGCTGGTGGGCGGCGCCTCGCTGGTGGCCGCGGATTTCCTTGCCATCGCTGCCGCGGCGGCGGGGCGCTAATTAGTTACGTTGTCGGCCCAACCGCCGGCACGACATGTCCGAGGACGGATTCGAAATGCTGATGTTGATCCTCAATGTGGTCTACGTGCTGGTCGCAGTGGCCATGATCGCGCTCATCCTGATGCAGCGTGGTTCCGGCGCGGCCGCAGGGTCGGGTTTCGGTGCCGGCGCCTCGGGCACCGTGTTCGGCGCGCGTGGCGCGTCCAACTTCCTGTCCAAGTCGACCAAGTGGCTGGCCGTGGTGTTCTTCGGCATCAGTCTCTTCATGGCCTGGTACGCCAGCCATGGCTCGCGCCCGGCGGCGCAGCAGGATCTGGGTCTGATGTCGGCACCGGCCGCCACTGCGCCGGCCGCGCCGGCAGGCGAACTTCCGGCCGTGCCGAAGGCACCGGAAACCCCGGTGCAGCAGCCTGTTCCGTCGGCCACTGTGCCGGCTCAGGCAGAAACTCCGAAATCTGGTGAAGAAAAGCCTTCGGAAGGCACCCAGACTCGCTGAAGACGGTTACAATATGCGGCGCACTGGAGAACAACCGGTGCGATCGTAAGCCCAGGTGGCGGAATTGGTAGACGCACTACCTTGAGGTGGTAGCGACGAGAGTCGTAGGGGTTCGAGTCCCCTCTTGGGCACCATTTGTTTGTAAGCGGGTTCGTCTGGCGCGCAAAGCGCCAGGTAGCGGTATCCGTCCACTCCCCCATGCCAAAGCGCCTGCAGGCGCAGCGGCAGAGGCAAGAGAGAATCGCTGTGCTGGCCGAATATTTGCCGTCTCTGCTGTTTCTGATCGTTGCCACCGGTATCGGCGTTGCGCTGATGCTGGTTGGCCGATTCCTCGGTCCCCGACGTCCTGATCTTAAAAAGCTCTCGCCGTACGAATGCGGCTTCGAGGCTTTCGAGGACGCGCGCATGAAGTTCGATGTGCGCTACTACCTGATCGCGATTCAGTTCATCGTATTTGATCTGGAAATCATCTTCATCGTGCCGTGGACCCAGGTCTTCATGGAGCTGGGCGCACGTTCGCTGGTCACGATGGGCCTCTTCGTAGGCATGCTTTTCCTCGGTTTCATTTACGTCTGGAAGAAGGGAGCGCTGGAATGGGAGTAATTCAGACGCTCGACGGCCTGATGAACAACCCGGTCCCGGAAGGGCGGGTCGATGACATCCTGCGCCCCGAAGGCGACAACCCCCTGCTCGAAAAGGGCTACGTGACCACCAGCGTCGATGCGCTGTTGAATTGGGCGCGTACCGGTTCGATGTGGCCGATGACCTTTGGTCTGGCCTGCTGCGCAGTGGAAATGATGCACGCCGGTGCGGCGCGCCTGGACCTTGACCGTTACGGCGTGGTGTTCCGCCCGTCGCCGCGTCAGTCCGACGTGATGATCGTGGCCGGCACCCTGGTCAACAAGATGGCTCCGGCCCTGCGCAAGGTCTATGACCAGATGCCGGACCCGAAATGGGTCATCTCGATGGGCAGCTGCGCCAACGGTGGCGGCTACTACCACTACTCCTATGCAGTAGTGCGTGGCTGTGACCGCGTGGTGCCGGTGGACATCTATGTCCCCGGCTGCCCACCTACCGCCGAAGCGCTGGTGTACGGGATCCTGCAATTGCAGAAGAAGATCTGGCGTACGCAGACCATCGCCCGCTGACATCCCTCCTGACAAGAGCACGCCAAGCCCCCATGGCAGAGCAAGCACCTTCCTTCATCGACCGACTTTCCGCACGTTTCGCAGGTGCGCAGGTCTTCGTGGTCGAACCCCGCGGCGAAGTGACGCTGGAAGTGCCCGCCGCTGACTGGCATGCCACCGCTCTGGCGCTGCGCGACGAATTCGGTTTCGAGCAGGCCGTTGACCTGTGCGGCCTGGATTACCTCGGCTATGGCAGCGACGAATGGGATACGGCCGATGTGTCGTCCCAGGGGTTCAGCCGTGGCGTCGAGGGTAAGTCCGTCGGTCGTTTCGCGTGGGGTGAATTCCCCACCCGCGAAACCAGCGATGGCGCCCAGCCCCAGCCGATCCCGCTGCAGCGTTTTGCCGTGGTCGCCCAGCTGCGTTCCTACCAGCACAACCTCACGATGCGCATCCGTTGCTTTGCGCCGAACGAGGAACTGCCGGTGGTCGCCTCGCTGACCAACATCTGGCCGGGCCTGAACTGGTTCGAGCGCGAAGCGTTCGATCTGTTCGGCGTGATCTTCGAAGGTCACCCGGACCTGCGCCGGATCCTGACCGACTACGGTTTCGTCGGGCACCCGTTCCGCAAGGATTTCCCGTTGATCGGCAACGTCGAAGTGCGCTACGACGAAGAGAAGCAGCGCGTGATCTACGAGCCGGTGACCTCGGTGGAGCCGCGCGTCGGCGTGCCGCGTGTCATCCGTGACGACGCCCGTTTCCAGACCGCTGCCGGCGAAAGCGCGCAGACGGAGGCAAGCAAGTGAGTGAATTCCACCAGGCCAGCCAGGCCTTTGCGAGCAATCCGGCCGAACTCCGGCAGGAAATCCGCAACTACACGATGAACTTCGGCCCGCAGCATCCGGCCGCGCACGGTGTGCTGCGCCTGATCCTGGAAATGGACGGCGAAACCATCATGCGTGCCGACCCCCACGTGGGCCTGCTGCACCGTGGTACCGAAAAGCTGGCCGAGTCCAAGCCGTTCAATCAGTCGATCGGCTACATGGATCGCCTGGATTACGTGTCGATGATGTGCAACGAGCACGCCTACGTGCGCGCGATCGAAACCCTGATGGGGATCGAGGCGCCCGAGCGTGCCCAGTACATCCGCACCATGTTCGACGAAATCACCCGCATCCTGAATCACCTGATGTGGCTGGGGTCCAACGCGCTCGATCTGGGCGCGATGGCGGTCATGCTGTATGCCTTCCGCGAACGCGAAGAACTGATGGACTGCTATGAAGCGGTCTCCGGCGCGCGCATGCACGCGGCGTACTACCGTCCGGGCGGTGTCTACCGCGACCTGCCGGACCACATGCCCAAGTACAAGGAATCGCGCTGGCACAAGGGCAAGGCCCTGAAGAACCTCAACGCCTCGCGCGAAGGTTCACTGCTGGACTTCCTGGAGAACTTCACCGTTGAGTTCCCCAAGCGCGTGGACGAATACGAAACCCTGCTGACCGACAACCGTATCTGGAAGCAGCGTACGGTCGGCATCGGCGTGGTCACCCCGGAACTGGCCCATGCCTGGGGCATGACCGGCGTGATGCTGCGCGGCTCGGGCATCGCCTGGGATCTGCGCAAGAAGCAGCCGTATGCCAAGTACGACGCGGTGGAGTTCGACATCCCGCTCGGCAAGGAAGGTGACTGCTACGACCGTTACCTGTGCCGCGTGGCCGAGATGCGCGAATCCAACCGCATCATCAAGCAGTGCGTCACCTGGCTGAAGGCCAACCCGGGTCCGGTCATGGTCAAGAACTTCAAGGTCGCGCCTCCCAGCCGCGAAGACATGAAGGACGACATGGAAGCGCTGATCCATCACTTCAAGCTGTTCAGTGAAGGCTACTGCGTCCCGGCCGGCGAAACCTATGCCGCCGTCGAAGCACCCAAGGGTGAGTTCGGCTGCTACCTGATGTCCGATGGTGCCAACAAGCCGTTCCGCGTGCATCTGCGCGCGCCGGGCTTCGCCCATCTGTCCTCGATCGACTCGGTCGTGCGCGGGCACATGCTCGCCGACGTGGTGGCCATGATCGGCACCTACGATCTGGTGTTTGGTGAGGTGGACCGGTGATCGCATCCGCTTGCACGATGCCTGACACCCGCCGGCTGCTGCCGGCGCTGCAGGTTCTGGTTTTTAACGATTTCGTATTCGCTGAGGTCGGCCGATGAAGGCGACAGGTAATTTCGAGGCGGCGCGCGACGTCGACCCGATGGTGGTCTTGAACGACAAGACCCGTGCGCACATCGATCACTGGCTGGCCAAGTTCCCGCCGGATCGCAAGCGCTCGGCTGTCCTGCAGGGCCTGCACGCCGCACAGGAACAGAATGCGGGCTGGCTGACCGACGAGCTGATCGCCGGCGTCGCCAAGTACCTGGATCTGCCGCCGGTGTGGGCCTACGAGGTCGCCAGCTTCTACTCGATGTTCGAACTGGAGAAGGTCGGCCGCCACAACGTCGCCTTCTGCACGAACATCAGCTGCTGGTTGAACGGTGCCGAAGACCTGGTCGCGCACGCCGAGAAGAAGCTCGGCTGCAAGACCGGTCAGTCCACCGCCGATGGCCGCATCTACCTCAAGCGCGAAGAAGAATGCCTGGCAGGTTGCGCCGGTGCGCCGATGATGGTCATCAATGGCCATTACCACGAGCGCCTGACCGTCGAGAAAGTCGACGAGCTGCTGGACGGGTTGGAGTAAGACATGGCACATCATCACGCACCCAGTGGTCCGGTCGGTCCCGCACCGTTGCCGCACCAGGTGGTCTACACCACCCTGCATTACGACACCCCGTGGTCGTATGAAAGCTACCTCAAGACCGGTGGCTACGCTGCCCTGCGCAAGATCCTCGAAGAGAAGATCTCGCCGGAGCAGGTCATCGAGATGGTCAAGCAGTCCAACCTGCGCGGCCGTGGCGGCGCGGGCTTCCCGACCGGCCTGAAGTGGTCCTTCATGCCCAAGGGCACGATGCAGAAGTACATCCTGTGCAACTCGGATGAATCCGAGCCGGGAACCTGCAAGGACCGCGACATCCTGCGTTACAACCCGCATTCGGTCGTGGAAGGCATGGCGATCGCCTGCTACGCCACCGGCTCGACCGTGGGCTACAACTACCTGCGTGGCGAGTTCCACCACGAGCCGTTCGAGAACTTCGAGCAGGCCCTGGCCGACGCGTACGCGAACGGCTGGCTGGGCAAGGACATCCTCGGCAGCGGCGTGGACATCGACATCTACGGTGCGCTGGGCGCCGGCGCGTACATCTGCGGCGAAGAAACCGCGCTGATGGAATCGCTGGAAGGCAAGAAGGGCCAGCCGCGCTACAAGCCGCCGTTCCCGGCCAACTTCGGCCTGTACGGCAAGCCGTCGACGATCAACAACACCGAGACCTATGCCTCGGTGCCGGCGATCATCCGCAACGGTCCGGAGTGGTTCCAGGGCCTGAGCCTGACCAAGAACGGCGGTCCGAAGATCTTCTCGGTCTCTGGCTGCGTGCAGAAGGGCGGCAACTTCGAAGTGCCGCTGGGCACCACCTTCGACGACCTGCTGGAAATGGCCGGTGGTCTGAAGCCGGGCCGGAAGCTGAAGGGCGCGGTCCCGGGTGGCGTCTCGATGCCGGTGCTGAAGGCTGAAGAGCTCAAGGGCCTGCAGATGGATTACGACACCCTGCGTGCCCTGGGCACCGGTCTGGGGTCGGGCGCCATCGTGGTGCTGGATGACAGCGTCTGCTGCGTCAAGTTCGCCTGCCGCATCTCGCAGTTCTTCCACAAGGAATCCTGTGGGCAGTGCACCCCGTGCCGTGAAGGCACCGGCTGGATGCACCGCGTGCTGGAGCGCATCGTCGCCGGCAAGGCCACGATGGAAGACCTGCATCAGTTGAAGACGGTGGCCGGCCAGATTGAAGGCCACACCATCTGCGCGTTCGGTGAAGCGGCGGCATGGCCCATCCAGGGCTTCCTGCGCCAGTTCTGGGACGAATTCGAGTACTACATCGTCAACGGTCATTCGATGGTTGACGGCAAGAAGGTGGAGGCAGCCGCCGCATGAGCGCGCAACCCGTAAACCCGAGCGTGCCACCGGATCATGTGACCGTCGAAATCGACGGCCAGTCCCTGGTCGTGCCCAAGGGCTCGATGATCATCCAGGCCGCCGACAAGGCCGGCATTCCGATCCCGCGCTTCTGCTACCACGAGAAGCTGCCGATCGCCGCCAACTGCCGCATGTGCCTGGTCGACGTGGAAAAGTCGCCCAAGCCGGCACCGGCCTGCGCCACGCCGGTCATGGATGGCATGAAGGTCGCCACCCGCAGTGAAAAGGCGCTGAAGTTCCAGCGCTCGGTGATGGAATTCCTGCTGATCAACCATCCGCTGGACTGCCCGATCTGTGATCAGGGCGGCGAGTGCGAGCTGCAGGACGTGTCGCTGGGCTATGGCCGTTCGGTCAGCCGTTTCAACGAGCGCAAGCGCGTGGTGCCCGACGAGGACATCGGTCCGCTGGTCGCCACCGAAATGACCCGCTGCATCCAGTGCACCCGCTGCGTCCGCTTCACCGCCGACGTTGCCGGTACCTATGAGCTGGGTGGCATGTACCGCGGTGAAAACCTGCAGATCGGTACCTACGACGGCAAGCCGCTGACCACCGAGCTGTCCGGCAACGTCGTCGACGTCTGCCCGGTTGGCGCGCTGACCAACAAGGTGTTCCAGTTCCGCGCCCGTCCGTGGGAACTGACCGCACGCGAGTCGCTGGGTTACCACGACGCGATGGGCTCGAACCTGTTCCTGCACGTGCGCCGCGGCGAAGTGCTGCGCGCCGTGCCGCGCGACAACGAAGCCGTCAACGAATGCTGGCTGTCCGATCGCGACCGCTATTCGCACCAGGGCCTGTACAGCGATGACCGTGCGGTCAAGCCGCTGCGCAAGGTCAATGGCGAGTGGAAGGAAGTGAGCTGGGCTGAAGGCCTGGCCGCTGCCAAGGAGATCTTCGCCGCCAACCAGGGCGACGACCTCGGCGTGCTGGTGCACCCGTCGGCCTCGAACGAGGAGGGCGCACTGCTGGCCCGTCTCGCCACCGGCCTGGGTACCACGAACATCGATCACCGCATCAACAACCGCGACTTCTCCGACGCCGCCACCGCCGAAATGTTCGGCCTGCCGCTGGCGGAGATCGAAGGCGCGGACAGCATCGTCGTGCTTGGCAGCAACATCCGCCACGAGCTGCCGCTGCTGCATGCCCGCCTGCGCAAGGCGCAGACCACGCGCAATGCGAAGATCCACGCCGTCAATCCGGTGGACTTCGATTTCGCGTTCAAGCTGGCCAGCAAGCAGATCGTCGCCCCGTCGGGCTTCATCGACGCACTGGGCAACGCCGAGCTGCGTGACGCCGTCAAGGGCGCAAGCAACGCGGTGCTGATCGTCGGTGGCATCGCCGAAAACCACCCGCAGGCTGCTGCGATCCGCGCTGCCGCGCGTGATTTCGCCGCTGCGACCGGGGCCAAGCTGTGCCGCATCCCGCAGGGCGCCAATGCCGTGGGCCTGACCCGCGCCGGCGTGCTGCCGGCCGGCAAGGACGTCAACGCCATGCTCGCCCAGCCGCGCAAGGCCTATGCGATCTACGGCATCGAGCCCGGCCTGGACTTCGCCGACGCCGCCGCTGCCCGCAAGGCACTGGCCGGTGCCCAGGTGGTGGCTTTCAGCCAGTTCGCCTGTGCTTCTACCCGCGACGTCGCCGACGTGATCCTGCCGATCGGTGCGCTGCCCGAAGTGGATGCCACCCTGACCAACCTCGATGGTCGCGAGCAGTCGGCCCGTGCCGGCGGCAAGCTGCCGGGCGAGGCGCGTGAGGGTTGGCGCGTGCTGCGCGCACTGGGCGGCGAACTGTCGCTGGCCGGTTTCGAGTTCACCGATCTGGCCGGCCTGCGCGCCAGCCTGGCGCCGATCAGCGTCACCGTCTCGTCTTCGGCGGCAACGCCGGTGGCAGGCGAGGGCCTGGAAGTGACTTCGACCGCCGCGATCTACCGCACCGATGCGGTGGTCCGTCGCGCCCAGGCACTGCAATCGCATCCGCTCAACAACGCCCCGCGCATCGTGCTCAACGCCGACGACGCTGCCCGCCTGCAGTTGGTGGAAGGCCAGATGGCCAAGGTCGGCACCGATGCCGGTCGTGCCACCTTGCCGGTGGTCGTCGACGCCCGCGTTGCCGCTGGGTCGGTCTGGATTGAATCGGGCCACGGTGCAACCGCACCGCTGGGCGCCGCACGCGTAACGGTGGTGGCTGCATGAACGAATTGCTGTTGAACGCGGTCGACCCGCTGCACCAGTGGCTGCTGTCACTGGGCGACATCGGCGCGCTGCTCTGGATCATCCTGAAGATCCTGGTGATCGCCATGCCGGTGATCATCTCGGTGGCCTTCTACGTGGTCTGGGAGCGCAAGCTGATCGGCTGGATGCACGTGCGCCATGGCCCGATGTATGTTGGCATGGGCATCTTCCAGGCCTTCGCCGACGTCTTCAAACTGCTGTTCAAGGAAATCATCCAGCCGAGCAGCTCGCACAAGGCGATGTTCATCCTTGCGCCGCTGATCACGCTGGGCCCGGCCTTCGCGGCCTGGTCGGTGATTCCCTTCGACGCCCGGATCGTGCTGTCCAACGCCAACGCCGGCCTGCTCTACCTGCTGGCGATGACCTCGCTGGGCGTATACGGCATCATCCTGGCCGGTTGGGCCTCCAACTCGAAGTACGCGTTCCTCGGTGCCATGCGCGCCTCGGCGCAGATGATCAGCTACGAAATCGCGATGGGCTTTGCCCTGGTCGGCGTCATGATCGCCTCGGGCAGCCTCAACCTGAGCAGCATCGTGATGGCACAGGCGGGCAACTCCGGTCTGTTCGACTGGTTCCTGCTGCCGCTGTTCCCGTTGTTCATCGTGTACTGGGTGTCCGGCGTTGCCGAAACCAACCGCGCGCCGTTCGACGTCGTGGAAGGTGAATCGGAAATCGTGGCCGGCCACATGGTCGAATACTCCGGTGGTGCCTTCGCGCTGTTCTTCCTGGCCGAATACGCCAACATGATCCTGATCAGCTTCCTGATCTCGATCTTCTTCCTCGGTGGTTGGCTGAGCCCGCTCCAGGGCTGGATCACGGCAGACATCTCGCCGTGGATCGACTGGATCTGGAAGGGCGGCTGGCCGTGGCTGCTGCTGAAGGTCTTCTTCTTCGCCAGCTCCTACATCTGGTTCCGTGCCAGCTTCCCGCGCTTCCGTTACGACCAGATCATGCGTCTGGGCTGGAAGGTCTTCATCCCGCTCACCATCTTCTGGATTGCAGTGACGGCGTTGATGGTGTTTTACGGCGTGATCCAGAAGGGCGTCTAAGCGATGAACCGAATTACCCATTACTTCAAAAGCCTGCTGCTCCTTGAGCTGCTCGGTGGTCTGTGGCTGACCCTGAAGTACGCCTTCAAGCCCAAGTACACGCTGATGTACCCGATGGAGAAGTTCCCGCAGTCGCCGCGTTTCCGCGGTCTGCATGCACTTCGCCGCTACCCCAACGGCGAGGAACGCTGCATTGCATGCAAACTGTGCGAAGCGGTGTGCCCGGCGCTGGCGATCACCATCGATTCGGCCAAGCGCGAGGACGGCACCCGCCGTACCACCCGTTACGACATCGATCTGTTCAAGTGCATCTTCTGCGGCTTCTGTGAAGAAAGCTGCCCGGTGGACTCGATCGTCGAGACCCACATTCTCGAGTACCACTTCGAGAACCGTGGCGAGAACATCGTTACCAAGCCGCAGCTGCTGGCCATCGGTGATCGGCTTGAAGCCGAGATCGCCGAGCGTCGCGCCGCCGATGCCGCTTTCCGCTGAGGTCGAATGATGGATTGGGTAAATATCAGTTTCTGGGTCTTCTCCATCGTGGCGGGCATTTCCGCCGCGGCGGTGATCAGCGTGCGCAATCCGGTCTATGCCGTGTTGTGCCTGATCCTGACCTTCTTCTCCGTGGCCTGCATCTGGATCCTGGTCGGGGCCGAGTTCCTCGGTGTCGCGCTGGTGCTGGTCTACGTCGGCGCGGTCATGGTGCTGTTCCTGTTCGTGGTGATGATGCTGGACATCGATCCCTCCAACCTGCGTGAGGGCTGGGTGCGTTACCTGCCGGTCGGCCTGGTGGTGGCGGTGACGATGCTGGTGCAGATGCTGGTGCTGATCGGTGTGAAGGGCAGGGCGGTCAATCCGTTCCCGGCCGACAACGCCGCCGCGCTGGCCGCCGACACCTCCAACATCACCTGGCTGGCCCGCAGCCTGTTCACCGAGTACCTGCTGCCGTTCGAGTTCGCCGCCGTCATCCTGACCGTGGCCGTGGTTGCCGCCGTGATGCTGACCCTGCGTCGCCGCACCGGCCTGAAGACCCAGAACCCGTCCGAGCAGACCATGGTCAAGGGCAGCGACCGCCTGCGCATCGTCAAGATGAGTGCCGAAAAGCCGGTCGTGCACACCAACATCAAGCCGTCCAGCAACGAGGAGGCGCAGCCATGATCACGCTTGGCCACATTCTGGCGCTGGGCGCAGTGCTGTTCTGCATCAGCCTTGCCGGCATCTTCCTCAACCGCAAGAACATCATCGTGCTGTTGATGTCCATCGAGTTGATGCTGCTGTCGGTCAACATCAATTTCGTCGGGTTCTCGCGTGAGATGGGTGATACGGCCGGACAGCTGTTCGTCTTCTTCATTCTGACCGTGGCCGCGGCCGAGGCCGCCATCGGCCTCGCGATCCTGGTAACCCTGTTCCGTACTCGCCGCACCATCAATGTCGGCGAAGTCGATTCGCTGAAGGGCTGATCCGTAGATGGAAATCACTCTCTCCAAGAGTCTGTTGATCGCAGTGGTGCTCGCACCGCTGTTCGGCAGCATCATCGCCGGCCTGTTCGGTCGTCAGGTCGGTCGCGCTGGCGCGCAGGCGGTCACCATCCTCGGCGTGGCGGTCAGCTGCGTGCTGTCCAGCTACGTGCTGTACATGCTGCTGTGGGGCGGCGCCCAGCCGTTCAACCAGAACATCTACACGTTCTTCGAAGTGGGTCAGTACTCGGCGCACGTCGGCTTCATGGTCGACAAGCTCACCGCGATGATGATGGTCGTGGTGACCTTCGTCTCCTTCCTGGTGCACGTGTACACCATCGGCTACATGCAGGATGACCCGGGCTACCAGCGGTTCTTCAGCTACATCTCGCTGTTCACCTTCTCGATGCTCACCCTGGTGATGAGCAACAACTTCCTGCAGCTGTTCTTCGGCTGGGAAGCGGTGGGCCTCGTCTCTTACCTGCTGATCGGCTTCTGGTTCAAGCGCCCGACCGCCATCTTCGCCAACATGAAGGCCTTCCTGGTCAACCGTGTCGGTGACTTCGGCTTCATCCTCGGCATCGCCGGCGTGCTGTGGGTGTTCGGCACCCTGGATTACGCCACCGTGTTCGCCAATGCCCAGGTGCTGGGCCACCCGGATGCGCTGATCCAGATCTGGTCGGGCACGATCAACCTGTTCGGCACCTCCATCCCGGTGATGAGCGAGCCGGTGATCTGGTCGGTTGCCACCGTGATCTGCATCTGCCTGTTCATCGGTGCGATGGGCAAGTCGGCCCAGGTGCCGCTGCACGTCTGGCTGCCGGACTCGATGGAAGGCCCGACCCCGATCTCGGCCCTGATCCATGCTGCGACGATGGTCACCGCGGGCATCTTCATGGTCACCCGCATGTCGCCGCTGTTCGAGCTGTCGCAGACCGCGCTGAACTTCGTGCTGTTCATCGGTGCCACCACCGCGTTCTTCACCGGCCTGATCGGCATCGTGCAGAACGACATCAAGCGCGTCGTCGCGTACTCCACGCTGTCCCAGCTGGGTTACATGACCGTCGCGCTGGGTGTGTCGGCGTACTCGGCCGCCGTGTTCCACCTGATGACCCACGCCTTCTTCAAGGCGCTGCTGTTCCTCGGCGCGGGCTCGGTGATCATCGCCATGCACCACGAGCAGGACATGCGCAAGATGGGCGGCCTGCGCAAGTACATGCCGATCACCTTCATCACCATGTGGATCGGTACGCTGGCCCTGGTCGGCACCCCGTTCTTCTCCGGCTTCTACTCCAAGGACACCATCATCGAGGCCGCGCAGCACCACGCGCATGTCTCCTCGAGCTGGGTGGCGACCTACGGGTACTGGGCGGTGCTGGGTGGCGTGGTCGTCACCAGCTTCTACAGCTTCCGCCTGCTGTTCCTGACCTTCCATGGCAAGGAACGCTTCCGCGATGCGCATGACGATCACGGCCATGGCCATGACGGTCACCACGGCGCCGACGCGCATGCAGCCGATGCCCACCATGGCGACGCGCATCATGACGATCATGGTCACGGCCATGGCGCCCATGAGCCCCACGAAACCCCGTGGGTGGTGACGCTGCCGCTGATCCTGCTGGCGATCCCCTCGATGGTCATCGGTTTCTTCAGCATCGGTCCGATGCTGTACGGCACCGACTGGGCCGGGCACCATGCCGAGACCGCCATTCCGGGCCAGGTGCATTCGTTCTTCACCGGCATCGTTGATTTCTACGACCCCGCACGCAACACCATCGGTGCGCTGGCCGAAGAGTTCCACGGCCCGGTCGCCTTCGCTATCCACGGCATGATGGCCCCGGCCTTCATCCTGACGGTGGTCGGCTTCCTGCTGGCGGCGCTGTTCTATCTGTGGAAGCCGGAACTGGCCGGCAAGGCCCGCAAGACCTTCTCGCCGATCGTGTCGGTGCTGGAGAACAAGTACGGCTTCGACAAGCTCTGGATCGGCGGTTTCGCCGGCGGCGGTATTAAGCTCGGCAAGGTTTCGCGCGCGATCGACACGAATGTGGTCGATGGTGTGGTGGTCAACGGTTCGGCGCGCCTGATCGATCTGGCGGCCAACCTGCTGCGTCGCACCCAATCCGGTTTCCTCTATCACTACGCCTTCGCGATGATCATCGGCCTGATTGCCCTCCTGGGCGTCCTGATGCATTACCTGCGTTGATGACCTGTACGGAATAAGAAGACGTGTCGAACTGGCCCCTACTTAGTGTTCTCATCTGGCTGCCGATCATCGGCGGTGCATTGATCCTTGCCATCCGTGATGCTCAGACCGCCCGGTGGGCGTCGCTGGGTGTGGCGGTGCTGACCTTCGTGGCCAGCCTGTCGCTGCTCAGCGGCTATGACACGGGAATCGACGCGCTGCAGTTCGTCGAGACCCGCGCCTGGATCCCCGCCTACGACATCGGCTACAACCTCGGCGTCGACGGCATCGCCATTGCGCTGATCCTGCTGACCACGCTGGTTTCGGTGCTGGCCCTGATCGGGGCCTGGAGCGCGATCGACAAGCGCGTGAACCAGTACGTGGCCGCCTTCCTGATTCTGGAAGGTGTCACCGTTGGTATCTTCGCCGCGACGGACGCGATGCTGTTCTACGTGTTCTTCGAAGCGATGCTGATCCCGATGTTCCTGATCATCGGTGTCTGGGGCGGCCCGCGCCGCATCTACGCCGCGCTCAAGTTCTTCCTGTACACCTTCCTCGGCTCGGTGCTGATGCTGGTGGCCCTGATCTACCTGTACCTGAAGGGCGGCAGCTTCCAGCTGGCCGACCTGTACCAGCTGCAGCTGTCGGGCAAGGAGCAGACCTGGATCTTCTTCGCCTTCCTGATCGCCTTCGCGGTCAAGGTGCCGATGTTCCCGGTCCACACCTGGCTGCCGGACGCCCACGTGGAAGCACCGACCGCCGGTTCGGTGATCCTGGCGGCGATCGCGCTGAAGATCGGTGGCTACGGCTTCCTGCGCTTCAACCTGCCGATCGTGCCGGACGCCTCGCATGAGTGGGCCTGGCTGGTGATCGCGCTGTCGCTGGTGGCGGTGATCTACGTTGGCCTGGTCGCCCTGGTGCAGGACGACATGAAGAAGCTGATCGCTTATTCGTCGATCGCGCACATGGGCTTCGTGACCCTGGGTACCTTCATCGCCATGTGGCTGGTGCGCGATGCCGGCAACCCGGATGCGGCCCGCCTGGGCCTGCAGGGTGCGATGGTGCAGATGGTCTCGCACGGTTTCGTGTCCGGCGCGATGTTCTCCTGCGTCGGCGTGCTCTACGACCGCATGCACAGCCGCCGCATCGCCGATTACGGCGGCGTGGTCAACGTCATGCCCTGGTTTGCCACCTTCGCCATGCTGTTCTTCATGGCCAATGCCGGCCTGCCGGGTACCAGCGGTTTCGTGGGTGAGTTCATGATCATCATGGCCAGCTTCCAGCGCAATCCGTGGCTGGCACTCGGCGCGGCGAGCACCCTGGTGATCACCGCGGCGTATACGCTGTGGCTGTACAAGCGCGTGTTCTTCGGTGAAGTGGCCAACGCCCATGTCGCCGAACTGAAGGACATCAACGGTCGCGAGTGGCTGGTGTTGGGTGTATTCGCCGTGGGCACCCTTGCCCTGGGCCTGTACCCCAAGCCGCTGACCGACCTGATGGAGCCCTCGATCGCGAAGCTGGCGATGCAGATCGCATCCAGCAAGCTGCTGTAATCGGGCCGTCGAGAGTATTGATTCCAGGATTTGATGATGACCACCTCGCCGCTGTTGCCACTGACCGCCGCTGACCTCCCGCCGCTCGCTCCCGAGCTGGTGCTGGTCGGCAGTGCGTTCGCCCTGTTGATGCTTGATCTTTTCATCAGTGAGAAGAACAAGATCTGGACCCACCTGTTCTCGATCGCCGCGCTGGCGGTCGTGTTCTTCATGCTCGCCACCGGAGTGGGCGGGCAGGGCGAGGTCTTCCACGGCATGTTCGTCCGCGACACCGCGGCCGACGTGATGAAGACCGTGATCGTGCTGTGCAGCGGCCTGACCCTGATCTACGGCTGGAGCTACCTGCGCGAGCGCAAGCTCTATCAGGGTGAGATTCCGGTGCTGATCCTGTTCGCCACCGCGGGCATGATGATCCTGGTCTCGGCCGGCAGCCTGCTGATGGTCTACCTGGGCCTGGAACTGCTGGCGCTGTGCTCCTACGCCCTGGTCGCCAGCAACCGTGAAAACGGTCTGGCCTCGGAAGCGGCGATGAAGTATATCGTGCTGGGTTCGCTGGCCTCGGGTCTGCTGCTGTACGGCATGTCGCTGATCTACGGCGCCACCGGCTCGCTGCACCTGGACGCCATCAACGCGGCCATTCCGCATACCGAAGAGAAGATGCTGCTGCTGACCGGCGCGGTGTTCATGATCGCCGGTGTGGCCTTCAAGCTCGGTGCCGCCCCGTTCCACATGTGGCTGCCCGATGTCTACCAGGGCGCTCCGGCACCGGTCGCGCTGTTCATCAGCTCGGCCCCGAAGCTGGCTGCGTTCGGCATGGCCTACCGCCTGCTGGAAATGGGCGTGGGTCCGCTGGCCGACGAATGGAAGTACCTGATCGGTGGCCTGGCCGCGCTGTCGCTGGTGATCGGCAACCTGATGGCGATCGCGCAGACCAACCTCAAGCGCATGCTGGCCTTCTCGACCGTTTCGCACATCGGCTTCCTGCTGATGGGCATGGCCGGTGGTGGCGAGCGCGGTTACTCGGCGGCGCTGTTCTACGCCCTGAGCTACGCGATCATGTCCACGGCCGCCTTCGGCGCGATCATCGCCTTGTCGCGCAATGGCTTTGAAGCCGAGAAGATCGAAGACTTCAAGGGTCTCAACGCCCGCAACCCGTGGATGGCCGGCCTGGTGCTGTGCATCATGGCGTCGCTGGCAGGCATCCCGCCGTTCCTGGGCTTCTGGACCAAGCTCGCCGTGCTCGGTGCCGCGATCCAGGGCGACATGCTGTGGCTGGCCATGGTCGGCGTGATCTGCGCCGTGATCGGCTGCTTCTACTACCTGCGCGTCATCAAGGTCATGTACTTCGATGAGCCGGTGGGCGAGCCGCTGCCGGCCAACAACGACCGCGTGCTGGGCGTGGTGCTGGGCGTGAACGCCCTGGCGCTGCTGGCCCTGGGCGTGGCATGGAACCCGATCATGGTGTGGTGCCAGCAGGCATTTGCACATATTTCGTAAAAAACGATACAAACGTGCGCAACTCGTGTAATATTCATCTCCTGAGTTGTTGATGCAGCGGTTTCGCCAGAACATCGTTGCTAGGAGGTCCCCCGGGCCTTCCGCACTCATCCGCTTCTGCTGCGGGGTGGAGCAGTCTGGCAGCTCGTCGGGCTCATAACCCGAAGGTCGCAGGTTCAAATCCTGCCCCCGCTACCATATAGCTCCGGTGCAAACCGGAGGCAGTGGACGAATTAAGCGATACCGGAAACGGTGTCGCTTTTTTCGTTCCAGGGCTTGGATCGCATTGCCTGTTTGGCTTTGGCCTAGGGGCTTTTGCACAGCCAATGTTTCAAAGGGGTTGCACGGGAACTCAAACTCCCTTACAATTCCGCTTCTGCTGCGGGGTGGAGCAGTCTGGCAGCTCGTCGGGCTCATAACCCGAAGGTCGCAGGTTCAAATCCTGCCCCCGCTACCACAGAAAATCTGCAGTGCAGATGCAGTAGACGAAAAGGCGATCTCGGCAACGAGGTCGCTTTTTTCGTTGTGGCAACGGCATCGTCGGCGCGACGGTGGAAAGGCGGCAGAGCGCGGGCGGCGGCTCCTGTTGCGGTTGCGGTTGCGGTTGCGCCAACGATGATTGAAGCGCACCCAAGATTAGTGACGAGTAGTCGTTTGGAATGTTGCTCTGCTGTTGCTTGTGACCTCAATGACTGGCCAGCCATTTCCGTAGGCAGCGGGGTGGGCAGGTTGGCGGGACCATTGGGGCGACATGGATGTCGCCCATGAGCCCCCATGGACGGGTTCACGGCGCGTCCCGCGGACCTGCCCATGCCGATGCCCTGGACGAAAGCCCAAACAGCCCGCTTTGGCCGTTCAGCTTTCCGAATACAGGCACCACAAACCACCCCAACCATTGCACCAGCGCGGTGCAACGGCTATCATCAGTGGCTTAGCGGACTGTCTACTCATATCCCCTCAACGGATATGAACAGGCCCCGCGACCGGCTTCCAGGAACGGCAACCTGTACCCAGGCCGCCGTGACCCCCCGGAACGCTGGGCTCGCAGACGTGCACCACATGCGCATCTGCACCGGAATCCAGCATGACCGGAGTTGTACCGGACAGGGGCCCAACGGGCCCTTTGTTGTTTCCGGAAGGTGGTCCAAGCCGTGGACCAGACCGTATTTCTTTTCAACGAATCAAGGCCGACTGTGAGCGACAAGGCAACCGAAATCGCGAATCTGCTCGCCCCCACCGTTCAGTCGCTGGGTCTCGAGCTGCTGGGCGTGGAATATCTGACCGCCCCGGGTGGTGCCACGCTGCGCCTGTACATCGACGTGCCGCTGGCCGAACAGCCCGAGCGCATCGTCAACATCGACGACTGCGAACGCGTCAGCCGCGAAGTCTCTGCCCAGCTGGACGTCGAAGACCCGATCACGGCGAACTACACGCTGGAAGTGTCTTCGCCGGGCGTGGACCGCCCGCTGTTCACCGGCGACCAGTTCGAGCGCGCCGTCGGCGAATCCGCCAAGGTGACGCTGAAGCTGCCGCAGGACGGCCGTCGTCGTCTGCAGGGCGAAATCCTCGCCGTGGATATCGAACAAGGCACGGTCACCTTCAAGGTCGACAATGCCCCGTTTACCGCCGACATCGAGAATATCGACAAGGCGCGCATCATGCCGGACTGGGCCGCCCTCGGCCTGGCTCCGACCAAACCGACTGGCCCGGCACCCAAACAGGGTGGCAAGGCGAACAAGAAACCATCCAACGAGCCGGCGGCCAAAAAGCCGCGCGCGGAGTGAGCCAATGAGCAAGGAACTTTTGCTGGTAGTGGATGCGGTCGCCAACGAAAAAGGCGTCCCGCGCGAAGTCATCTTCGATGCCATCGAGGCAGCGTTGGCTTCGGCTGCCAAAAAGCGTTACCCGGAAGAAGAAGTGCTGGCCCGTGTGTCGATCGACCACAAGGACGGCAACTACGAAACCTTCCGCCGCTGGGAAGTGGTGGCCGATGACGTGGTCATGGAGTCTCCGGACCGCCAGATCCGTCTGATGGACGCCATCGATGAAGCCGATGGCGTGGAAGTCGGCGATTTCATCGAAGAGCAGATCGAAAACCCGGACTTCGGCCGTATCGCCGCACAGGCCGCCAAGCAGGTGATCGTCCAGCGCGTGCGCGAGGCCGAGCGTCAGCAGGTGGTCGATGCGTGGAAGGATCGCGTTGGCGAACTGGTCACCGGTGTGGTCAAGCGCGCCGAGCGCGGCAACATCTATGTGGACCTGGGTGGCAACGCCGAGGCCTTCATCCCGAAGGACAAGGGCATTCCGCGCGACGTACTGCGCGCTGGCGACCGCGTGCGCGGTTACCTGGCCGAAGTCCGTTCGGAGCCGCGTGGCCCGCAGCTGTTCATCAGCCGCGCCGCCCCGGAATTCATGATCGAACTGTTCAAGCTCGAAGTGCCGGAAGTCGGCCAGGGCCTGGTCGAGATCAAGGCCTGTGCACGTGATCCGGGCGACCGCGCCAAGATCGCCGTGCTGGCCCACGATTCGCGTACCGATCCGATCGGTGCCTGCATCGGCATGCGCGGTTCGCGCGTGCAGGCCGTGTCCAACGAGCTCAATGGCGAGCGCGTGGACATCGTGCTGTGGAACGAGAACCCCGCCAACTTCGTCATCAATGCGATGGCGCCGGCGGAAGTGCAGTCGATCATCGTCGATGAAGAAAAGCACTCGATGGACCTGGCCGTGGCGGAAGAGCGCCTGGCCCAGGCGATCGGCAAGGGCGGCCAGAACGTGCGCCTCGCCAGCCGCCTGACCGGTTGGCAGCTCAATGTGATGACCCAGGACCAGGTGACCGCCAAGTCCGAGGCAGAGCAGGGCGTTGCCCGCCAGCTGTTCATGGACAAGCTGGAAGTGGATGAAGAAATCGCCGCCATCCTGGTGACCGAAGGCTTCAACACCGTGGAAGAAATCGCCTACGTCCCGGTCGGCGAACTGCTGGCCGTGGAAGGCTTCGACGAAGACATCGTCGAAGAGCTGCGTGCCCGTGCCCGCGATGCGCTGCTCAACGAAGCGCTCGCGGTGGAAGAAGGTCTGGAAGACGGCTCGCCGTCGGAAGACCTGCTCGCCCTGGAAGGCATGGACGAGGCAACTGCCTACGCCCTGGCCGGTCACGGCGTGCGTACCAGTGAGGACCTGTCGGACCTGGCCGCCGACGAGATCCTCGAGTTCGGCATCGAGGACATGGACCAGGAGCGCGCCGCCGCCCTGATCCTTGCCGCCCGAGCCGAGGAGATCGCCCGCCTGGAGCGCGGCGAATGAGCCAGCGATGAACAGTGCCCTGACCCGCTCAGGGCTTAGACTCCGCGCTGCCTTCGCACGTTTCGAGGGAGCGCCAACCAGATCATAGGATCCGAATGTCGCAGCAAACCACCATCCGCAAGCTTGCCGAACTGGTCAACACCCCGGTCGATAAACTGCTCGTACAACTTGCCGAAGCCGGCATGAAGTTCAGCGGTCCCGACCAGGTCGTGACCAGTACCGAAAAGGTGAAGCTCCTGGGCTTCCTTCGTCGCTCGCACGGCAAGACCGAGCAGCCCGTCGAGAGCACCGACGAAGCCGCCAAGAAGATCACCCTGAACCGTCGCAAGTTGCAGGAAGTGACCGTCAGCGCCGGCCGCAGCAAGACCACCGTCAACGTGGAAGTGCGCCAGAAGCGTACCTACATGAAGGACGCCAGCGGCAAGCCGATGACCGCGGATGAGGAGCGCGCCGACATCCTGCGCAAGCTGGAGGAATCCCGCCAGCGCAATCTGGACGAGCAGCGCGCACTGGCCGAGAAGGACCGTGCGCGCGACGAAGAAATCGCCCGCAAGCGTCAGGAAGAAATCGACGCCAAGGAACGTGCCGAAGCCGAGCGCAAGGCGGCCGAAGCCGCTGCTGAAGCGGCCAAGAACGCACCGCCGGCCCCGACCCCGGCTGCGGCCAAGCCGTCTGCTGCCGATGCACCGGCCCGCAACGCGCGTCCGGCTGCACCGTCGGCTGCCCGTCCGGCGCCGCGTTCGGACGATCGCAACTCGAACAACAACAACCGTCCGGGCGCCAAGCGCGACGACGATGGTGGCAACCGTTTCGCCGGTCAGCTGCATCTGTCGGCCGCCGATCGCGCCCGCCGCGGCAACAACAGCAACTCGCGTGGTCGTCCGACCGGGCGCGTGCAGCACGGCAGCCGCCGTGACAGCAACCAGTCGCGCAGCGGCGGTGGTGCCCATGGCTTCGAACGTCCGGTCGCTCCGATCGTGCGTGACGTCACCATCGGCGACACCATCACCGTCGCCGATCTGGCCCAGAAGCTGGCCGTCAAGGGCGGCGATGTGGTCAAGGCGCTGTTCAAGATGGGCGTCATGGCGACCATCACCCAGACCATCGACCACGACACCGCCGCGCTGGTGACCGAAGAACTCGGCCACAACGTGATCCGTGCCAACACCAACGACGCCGAAGACGCGCTGCTGGCGCTGGCCGGTGGCAACCAGGGCGAGCCGGTGGCACGTCCGCCGGTCGTCACGATCATGGGCCACGTCGATCACGGCAAGACCTCGCTGCTGGATTACATCCGCCGCACCAAGGTCGCCACGGGCGAAGCCGGTGGCATCACCCAGCACATCGGTGCGTACCACGTTGAAACGCCGAAGGGCGTGATCAGCTTCCTGGATACCCCGGGCCACGCGGCGTTTACGTCCATGCGTGCCCGCGGTGCCAAGCTGACCGACATCGTGGTGCTGGTGGTGGCGGCCGATGACGGCGTCATGCCGCAGACCAAGGAAGCCATCCAGCACGCCCGTTCGGCGGGTGTGCCGCTGATCGTGGCGATCAACAAGATCGACAAGTCCGGCGCCGATCCGATGCGCGTCAAGAACGAGCTGCTCACCGAGCAGGTCGTCTCCGAAGACTTCGGCGGTGACGTGCAGATGGTCGAGATCTCGGCCAAGGCCGGTCTGGGCATCGACGACCTGCTGGATGCAATCTCGATCCAGGCCGAACTGCTGGAACTGAAGGCCGTGGCCGACGGTCGCGCCACCGGCGTGGTCATCGAGTCCTCGCTGGACAAGGGCCGTGGCCCGATCGCCACCGTGCTGGTGCAGCAGGGTTCGCTGAAGAAGGGCGATTACCTGGTCTGCGGTATCCAGTACGGCCGCGTGCGCGCCCTGTTCGACGAAACCGGCGCACAGCCTGACCAGGCTGGCCCGTCGATTCCGGTGCAGGTGCTGGGTCTGTCCGGCGTGCCGGATGCCGGTGATGACTTCGTCGTGGTGGAAGACGAGCGTCTGGCCAAGGACGTCGCGCAGCAGCGCGAAACCAAGCGCCGTGAATCGCGCCTGGTGCAGTCGGCCGGCAGCCGCATGGAAGACATCATGGCGACCCTGGGCAAGGGCGATGGCCAGCAGGTGCTGAACCTGGTGATCAAGGCCGACGTGCAGGGTTCGGTGCAGGCGCTGAGCCAGGCACTGGTCGCGCTGTCCAACGACGACATCCGCATCAACGTGATCCACTCCGGCGTGGGTGGCATCACCGAGTCGGACGCCAACTCGGCGGTTGCCTCCAAGGCCACCGTGATTGGCTTCAACGTGCGTGCCGACGCCTCCGCGCGTCGCATCATCGAGTCCAACGGTGTGGATCTGCGTTACTTCTCGATCATCTATGACGTGATCGATCAGGTGAAGCAGGTGGCCTCCGGTCTGCTCGGCGTGGAAATCCGCGAAGAGATCATCGGTATCGCGCAGGTCCGCGACGTGTTCCGCAGCTCGAAGTTCGGTGCGGTCGCAGGCTGCATGATCATCGAAGGTACGGTGAAGCGCAGCAAGCCGATCCGCGTCCTGCGCGACAGCGTCGTGGTCTTCGAAGGCGAGCTGGAATCGCTGCGTCGTTTCAAGGAAAACGTCGAGGAAGTCCGCAACGGTACCGAATGCGGTATTGGCGTGAAGGCGTACAACGACGTCAAGCCGGGTGACCAGATCGAGTGCTTCGAGCGTATCGAAGTGCCGCGCACCCTGTAATGTTCCAGGCCGGGCCGCTTCATGCGGTCCGGCTTCTTCGCTTACGCATCACCCTTCAAGACGAGTCCGCCTACCGTGCCAAAGACCTTCCATCGAACCGACCGTGTTTCCGCCCAGATCCGCCGCGAACTGGGGACGCTCGTGCACAACGCCGTGCGTGTACACGGCCTGCCTTCGGTGAGCGTCTCCGACGTGGAAATCACCCGTGACATGGCGCATGCCAAGATTTTCGTCACCGCGCTGATGCCCGAACGTTCGGTGGAGGCCATGAAAGGCCTGAAGGAATTGGCCTGGGAACTGCGGATGGAGCTGGCGCGTGCGATGAAGCTGCGCCACGTGCCCGAGCTGCACTTCCACTACGATGATTCGGTGGATCGCGGCGAGCGCATCGACAACATCCTGCGTGATCTGCCCGATACGCTGGCGGCAGAGAAAAGCCGGCAGGGCGATGACGACGGCGAAGACGACGAAGGCGAAGACGCCGACGAAGGCGACAAGAAAGCCTGATGGACCAACAGCCCGAAAGGGCTGTTGTCTTATGGGGTGGGGCCTGTCGCAGTGCGACCGCTCCGCCGGAGGCCGGATTGACCGGCAGCGCCACACGGCGCCGTTTTGAATTGAATGCATGGCACCCCGAATTTCATTCCGCCGCCTGGATGGCATCCTGCTGCTGGACAAGCCGACCGGCATGAGCTCCAACGCAGCCCTGCAGGTGGCTCGCCGCCTGTACCGCGCCGAAAAGGGGGGCCATACCGGCAGCCTGGATCCGCTGGCCACCGGTCTGCTGCCCCTGTGCTTCGGTGAAGCGACCAAGATCGCGGGCCTGCTGCTCGGCTCGGCCAAGGCGTATGACGCCGAGGTGGTGCTGGGCCAGACCACCGATACCGATGATTCCGATGGCACCGTGCTGCGCGAGCGGCCGGTCCCGGCCATCAGTGCGGCCGCACTGGAGGCGGCGCTGGCACCGCTACGCGGTCGCATCCGCCAGCGCGCCCCGATCTACTCCGCGCTCAAGCAGGGCGGCGAGCCGCTGTACCTGAAGGCGCGCCGTGGCGAGGCGATCGAGGCACCGGAGCGCGATGTCGAGGTGCATGCGCTGGAGGTGCTGGCGCAGCAGGCGACCCGGTTGTCGCTGCGGGTGACCTGCGGTTCAGGCACCTACATCCGCAGCCTGGCCCGCGATCTGGGCGAGACACTGGGCTGTGGCGCCCATATCGCCGGCCTGCGCCGGCTGTGGGTGGACCCCTTCCGTGAGGCGCCGATGGTCACCCTGGAAACCCTGCGCGCTTTGGCCGAGCAGGGCGATGAGGCCGGCATGGAGGCCCTGTTGCTGCCGCTGGACGCAGGTCTGGCCCATTACCCCCGGGTGACGCTGGACGACGAGCAGACCCCTCGCTTCCGCGTGGGGCAGCGGATCCGCGACGCCAGCTGGCCGCAGGGTGGGGTGGTGGTCTTCGGCCCCGGGGAGGCGATCCAGGGCCTGGGCCAGGTCGACGAGACCGGTCTGCTGGCCCCGCAGCGCCTGTTCAACCTCTGACCGACCCGGCCGGGCATCACACCCCGGTCCTTGTTCCGGAGGGCCGCTGACGTTACAATTCCGCGGCCTTTTCAGGCTTCCCGCGTTCTGCGGGTTCATCCTTTCGTTCACGGCGAGTCGCGCGGTACGTCAATGGGACGTTTCTGCGGGCCACGCATCCAAGAGAAAACAGATATGTCGATCGACACCCAGAAGGTCATTGAAGACAACAAGCGCAGCGCCGCTGACACCGGCTCCCCGGAAGTCCAGGTCGCTCTGCTGACCGCCCGCATCGAGCTGCTGACCGGCCACTTCAAGACCCACAAGAAGGATCACCACAGCCGTCGTGGTCTGCTGCAGATGGTCAACCGTCGCCGCAGCCTGCTCGACTACCTGAAGAAGAAAGACGCTCCGCGTTACAAGGCCCTGATCGAAAAGCTCGGCCTGCGTCGCTAAGCACGAACCCCCACCGCGGCGCAGGAATGCGCCGCGGTTTTGTTTTGGCAGTACCGCATCAAACGTATGGGCCGGACAACCGGTCACCCGTCGGCGGCAAGGGTCGCCCGCGGTCCATTGAAGAAAGCATCATCCAAGGAAACCCCCGTGGCAAAAATCACCAAAACCTTCCAGTACGGCAAGCACACCGTCACGCTTGAAACCGGCGAAATCGCCCGTCAGGCCGGCGGTGCCGTCATCGTCAAGTTCGACGACACCGTGCTGCTGGTCTCCGCCGTTGCCGCCAAGAGCGCGCGTGAGGGCCAGGACTTCTTCCCCCTGACCTGCGACTATCAGGAGAAGTTCTACGCAGGTGGCCGTATCCCGGGCGGTTTCTTCAAGCGCGAAGGCCGCGCGACCGAAAAAGAGACGCTGATTTCGCGCCTGATCGATCGCCCGATCCGTCCGCTGTTCCCGGAAGACTACAAGAACGAAGTTCAGATCATCGCCACGGTGATGTCGCTGAACCCGGACATCGATGGCGACATCGCTGCCCTGATCGGCGCCTCGGCTGCGCTGTCGCTGGCCGGCACCCCGTTCAAGGGTCCGATCGCCGCCGCCAAGGTGGGTTACAAGAACGGTGAGTACATCCTCAACCCGACCGTGACCGAACTGAAGGATTCGGAGCTGGAACTGGTTGTCGCCGGTACCGCCAACGCCGTGCTGATGGTGGAATCCGAAGCCGCGCTGCTGTCCGAAGACGTGATGCTGGGCGCTGTGACCTTCGGTCACCGCGAGATGCAGAAGGTCATCAACGCGATCAACGAGCTGACCGTGGAAGCCGGCACCAAGCCGTCGACCTGGGAAGCCCCGGCCAAGAACACCGCGCTGATCAGCGCCCTGCAGGAAGCCATCGGCCCGCGTCTGGGCGAAGCCTTCCAGGTGCGCGACAAGCTGCAGCGCCGTGACGCCATCTCGGCGATCAAGAAGGACGTGACCGAGTCGCTGGCTGGCCGTGTGGCCGCTGACGGCTGGAACCCGGCCGAGCTGTCGAAGGAATTCGGCGAGCTGGAATACAGCACCATGCGCAACTCGGTGCTGGACACCAAGGTCCGCATCGACGGCCGTGCGCTGGACACCGTCCGCCCGATCTCGGTGAAGACCGGCATCCTGCCGCGTACCCACGGCTCCTCGCTGTTCACCCGCGGTGAAACGCAGGCCATCGTGACCATCACCCTGGGCACCGCCCGTGATGGCCAGGTCATCGATGCCGTCGCCGGTGAGTACAAGGAAAACTTCCTCTTCCATTACAACTTCCCCCCCTACTCGGTGGGTGAGACCGGCCGCATGATGGGCCCGAAGCGTCGCGAAATCGGTCACGGCCGCCTCGCCAAGCGCGGCGTGCTGGCAGTGATGCCGTCGCTGGAAGCCTTCCCGTACACCATCCGCGTGGTCTCGGAAATCACCGAATCCAACGGCTCCTCGTCGATGGCCTCGGTCTGCGGTTCCTCGCTGGCCCTGATGGACGCCGGCGTGCCGGTCAAGTCGCCGGTGGCCGGTATTGCCATGGGTCTGGTCAAGGAAGGCGATCGCTTCGTCGTTCTGTCCGACATCCTGGGTGACGAAGATCACCTGGGCGACATGGACTTCAAGGTCGCTGGTACCGCTGAGGGCATCTCCGCCCTGCAGATGGACATCAAGATCGAAGGCATCACCGAAGAGATCATGAAGCAGGCACTGCAGCAGGCCAAGGCTGGCCGTCTGCACATCCTGGGTGAAATGGCCCACGGCCTGACCGCCCCGCGCGAAGAGCTGTCGGACTACGCGCCGCGCCTGCTGACCATCAAGATCCACCCGGACAAGATCCGCGAAGTGATCGGCAAGGGTGGTTCCACCATCCAGGCCATCACCAAGGAAACCGGCACCCAGATCGACATCCAGGATGACGGCACCATCGTCATCGCCTCGGTCAATGCCATCGCTGCGCAGGCTGCCAAGGCCCGCATCGAGCAGATCACCTCGGATGTCGAGCCGGGCCGCATCTACGAAGGCAAGGTCGCCAAGATCATGGACTTCGGTGCGTTCGTCACGATCCTGCCGGGCAAGGACGGTCTGGTCCACGTGTCGCAGATCTCCAGCGACCGCGTCGAGAAGGTCGGCGACGTGCTGAAGGAAGGCGATGTGGTCAAGGTCAAGGTTCTGGAAGTCGACAAGCAGGGCCGTATCCGCCTGTCGATGAAGGCCGTCGAAGAAGGCGAAGGCGCCCCCGCCGCCGAGTAATCGGCCCACGCCGATCTCGCGGTAGGTGAGGACCGTCGGTTCTCACGCCACGCAGACAAGAAAAAGCGGGCTTCGGCCCGCTTTTTTTGTGCGCGCGTTTCAGGTGCGCGGCGCGTATCGGCGGCGTAGCACCATGCCCTGCATGGCTGCCGCTGGCCAACTCGGTCGCGCTAGGCCAGGTAACGCGATACTTCGATCAGATTCCGGTCCAGATCGCGGAAATACACCGACAGGATCGGTCCGGTTGCACCAGTCCGCTGCACCGGCCCTTCTTCCACAGTCACGCCCTGCGCCTGCAGATGCGCCAGAATCTCGTCCATGGTTGCGTAGGTGATCAGGCACAGGTCCGCCGAGCCGGGCGTGGGGTACTCGGCCCTGGGCTCGAACTCGCGCCCGTGTGCATGCAGGTTGATCTTCTGCAGCCCGAACCGCAGCGCCTTGCGGCCTTCGCCGAAGGTCTCCACCTCCATGCCCAGCACGCGCTGATAGAACGCACAGGTCGCGGCGACATCCGCCACGGTCAGGACCAGGTGGTCCAATCGGTCGATATGCAGGTCGGTCATCGGTGTCACGCAGCAGGCAGGGAGAGCGGTTGAACTGTACGGCCGGGCGCGCAAGCCGCAGGTGAACATCTGACGCTGTAGGGCCTGCCATCGAGCGCCTCCTGCCGCGCCTGTGCGCAGTGCCCTATGCTGGGCGGCATGGGGACAGAGACACTGCTGGATCTGCATATCGACCGCAACGCACAGCAGGTGCGGCGCGGCAATGAGGTGCTGCCGGTCAATGGACTGAGCTGGCGGCTGTTGGAGTGTCTGCTGTCGCACGGTACCGAGGTCGTCAGCTTCGACACCCTCGCGCAGCAGGTCTGGGCGCCGGCGGTGGTCGGTGAGGATGCGATCAGCCAGCGTGTGAAGCTGCTTCGCCAGGCACTGGGCGATGACAGCCGACGGCCACGCTACGTGCGCTCGGTGCGCGGCCGTGGCTACCAGCTGTGCGCGCCGCCGCAGCCGATAGTGCACGACACCGTTGCCATGGTCATCGCTGACAGCGCCCTGGCGTCACCTCGGCACGGACGTGCACGCGGGGTCTGGCTGGCGGCGGGCGTCGCCGCTGTCGCTCTCGCTGTCGCGGTGATCGTGGCCCGTCCCGATCCCGCACCGGTGTCGCCTGCCGATCCGGTGCTGCAGCGCGCTGCGTATTACGCGGGCATCGGGCAGGCCAGCAACAACGAGCGTGCCATTGGGCTGTATCGCCAGGCGCTGCAGATAGATCCGGAATCGTTGACGGCCAGGCGCGGGCTCGCCCGTGCGCTGGCCGCCGATGCCTGCCTGTTCAACGGCGCACGCGAGCGCGCGGAGGAAGCGCTGGTATTGGGCGGCGAACTGGTGCGCAAGGCCCCGGAAGATGCAGCCGGTTGGGCGGCACGCGGTTATGCCTACGACTGCCTTGGCGCGATGTCGCAGGCCATGGCGGACTACCGGCAGGCACTGCAGCGCGATCCGGGTGACGAGCGCACGCGTGCATCGCTGGCCTACCTGCAGCAGGAAAAAGGCGACCTCGCGCAGGCGCTGCAGGACAACCTGTCGCTGCGCGCGCCCGAGCGGGTCCGCTTCCGCGACGTACAGGTCGCACGCGAACTGGAGCTGCTGGGGTTCACCGATGCCGCCGCTCGCCGGCATGCACGCAACTTCCAGCTCTATCCGGACAACGTGTTCGCCAACATCGCCTGGCCGCGCAGCCTGCTGGCGATGGGAGAGCCGGGCAAGGCGCAGGCTGCACTCGATCAGGCGCTGACGCGTGGGACTCCGCATCCGCAGCTGCTGCGTCTGCAGGGCGAACTGCGGCTGTTGAACGGGAATCGGAAGGGCGCTGCTGACGCCTTCGAGCAGAGCCGGGCACTGCGCCCACAGCAGTCGATGGGGCAGACCCTGGCCGGTCTGTACGGCGATCCAGCGCCTACGCCGGCATGGATTGCCGAGCGTCTGCAACTGCTGAAAGGGCAGGGCGACGATGGCTGGTCCGACACCGCGCTGGAACGTGCCCTGTTGCTGCAGGCCCAAGGCGATGAGGCAGCTGCGCTGGTGGCCCTGCGCCACGCGGTGAGCGCCGGCTTCCGCGATGCGGCGTGGCTGCGCGCCACCCCCTTGTTTGCGCCGCTGCACGGTGCGGCCGGCTGGCAGCGACTGCTCGACACGATCGAGACGGACGTATCTGCCCAGCGCGCCCAGGTGCTGGCCGCCACCTGGCGGCCAACAGACCTCGATGGCCTCAGCGCAGCGCGGGCAGCAGGAACTCGGTGAGGATGCGGCGCGACTGCGGGTGGGCGTAGTTGCGGTTGTAGGCCTGGCTGGTGATGACCGCCACCAGCTTCTTCTCCGGCATCACGAACACGTAGTTGCCGCCGTTGCCGGACATCGTCCAGACCGTGGTTTCGTGCCCATCGACCGGGAGCTTCAGCCCCCACCACTGGTAGCCGTAGTCGCTGCCATCACCGGCGGTGGCCTGCGCGCCGACCATTGCCCGCACATAGCGGGACGGAATCAGCTGCCTGCCCTGCCAGCGTCCCTCGGCCAGCACCAGTTCCCCCAGCCGCGCCAGGTCACGGCTGCGATAGCGCGTTCCGCCGCCGCCCATGCCGATGCCTTCCGGTGAGCGGTTCCACCGGCTGGCGGTGATGCCCAGCGGACGCTCCAGCACCTGTGCGGCGTAGTCGGCCAAGGGCCGCTTCGTCGCCTGCTCCACCACCGCGCCGAGCACGAAGGAATTGGCCGTGCAGTAGGCATGCGCGCGGCCGTGCGGGCTGTCTTCCGGTCGCGTCATCCACGGTGCGAAGCCTTTGACCGGCAGCGACAGCGCGAAGTCCAGCCAGTGCTCGGTCACATACATGCGCTCTTCGTTGCCGGCCGAGAACGCATTCTCGTCATCGCACTCCCACAGCGTGCTCATGGTGAGCAGGTCTTCCACCGTCATCGCGCGTAGCCGGGGATCGACGTAATGGCCGGCGGTGAACGCGGGAAAGTAGTCGTACACGCGGGCCTGCACGCCGGGCAGGGACCCATCGCCGATGGCCGCACCGACCAGCATCGCCGTGACGCTCTTGCTGGCCGAACGCACATCATTGAGGGTGTCCGCCGTGCCGCCGTTGAAGTACCCCTCGTAGGCCACCTGGCCGTCCACCAGCAGCAGGACGCTGGTGACCTGTTTGATGTCCTGGGTGGTGATCGCCGACTCCAGTGCGGTGATCCGGGCGGTGTCCAGCACCGCAGGTGCGGCGGGAGCGGTCAATGGCAGAGCGGCCGCCAGGGCGAAGACCAGGGTGGCAAATGGGTGTCGGTAGTGGTGCATGGGCAAGGCTCCTCGAGATGAGGGCCGACTACGCCATGATGCGGGCTGAAGTGCTGGAAACGTGGCTGAAGAATTCTGAAAGCCCGTCGCAGCAGGCCTCCAGGGTAATCAGCGCGGTGCGCTCCAGACGCTGTTCGGGTCGCCATGCCGCGCGCGGCGCAGGCTCGCGCGCGCCAGCGTGGCAAATCCGAATGCCAGTGCGAGGGCCACCGCATCCACCCAGAACAGCGGCCAGTAGCCGCGTGCCGCGCTCGTCCACGGCCAGTAGCCGGTCAGGCCGCCGTGCGCCACCGCCACCAGTGCGGTGCTGACGGCGGCCGCCCAGAGCAGCTCACGGGCGGCCTGGTCGGGGCGGCGCAGTGCCGCCCACAGTGCACACGCGGCCCAGGTGGCGAAACAGATCCAGCGGATGCCGTGATCGACCGCCTGCGGCGCGACCTGTTCCAGGATCTGTGCGCCCACGAAGCTCGCCGAGACTGCCACGCACAGCCCGATGCAGACCCCCACCGTGGCCCGGGCCATGTTGATCTGCGCGCGGCCCTGTTCCACCTGGCGCCGTTTGCGCCGCGATTCGATCCACAGCAGGTTGCCGGAATAGAACAGGAAGGCGCCGCCCAGGCCGAGCAGGAAATACAGCCACACCACCACGCCGTTGCCGAACTCGCCGAAGTGCAGCGCGTAAGCCGCGCTCAAGGTGGCATGGTTGGCATCGCGCTGGCCGGGCAGCTGGCTGCTCAGCAGGCGGCCGCTGGCCGCATCCAGGCCGACCGCGCCCAGCGGCCCCAGGGTGCCGCCGGATTCGCCGGTGATCTCGATCGTCGCGTTGGCATCGCCGGCATGGGCCAGCTTCAGGAAGGCCGGTTCGAAATCGGCCACGCCCTGCGCGCGCGCCACCTCGATGGCGCGTGCATGCAGCATGCGCAGCTGGGTTCCAGCGCCGGGCTGGCCGCTGGGCTCGCGTACCGGGGCGGTGTCCATCGCCGCCGGTACCGCCTGCAGCAGCTTGCCGTCGAAGATCAGCGGATTCAGCGCCGCCATCTGCAGGAACACCAGGCACAGCAGTGCGCCGGTGACGGCGAACATCAGATGGAAGGGCAGGCTGAGCACGCCGATCACGTTGTGCGCGTCCTGCCACATCTGCTTGAGGTTGCGGCCTGGGCGCAGCGCGAACAGATCGCCCAGCAGTTTGGGCAGGTGGATGACCAGGCCACTGAGCAGGGCCACGCCGTACAGCAGGCTGACGATGCCCATCAGGTAGGTGCCCGCGACCGGCAGGCCCAGACTGTAATGCAGCTCGTTGACCAGCTCGGCCAGCCCGGTCTGTGGCGGGGTCACGCTGCCGTCGTAATGGTCCAGCCAGGCGTACAGCCAGGTGCCCTTGGCATCCTGCCAATACGCGATCGGTTGCGGATGATCCGCGCCCGGAAAGGTCATGCCCACGTGGACGCGCGCAGTGGGGTGCCGCGCCAGCACGCCGTCGAGCAACCGCTGCGCATCGTCCAGGCTCGCGGCCGGGGTGTCCACCGCATGCGGGGTCTGCCACAGCGGCAGATCGTGGTGGAACAGGGTCAGCGCACCGGCGTAGAACGCCACGAACAGTGCGAAACCGGCGACCAGGCCCACCCACGTGTGCAGGGTGGTGAAGGTGCGCAGGGTCTGGGAACTGAACTTCATCGTATCGCTCTCATTGCACCGCGCCGGTCAGGCGCAGCAGCCATAGCAGGCCGAACCCGGCCAGGGCGGTGGCGCTCATCACGGCCCACGCCCGCAGCCCGGTGCGGAAGCTGAAGGCCCAGATCGCGGCCAGCATCCACAGCGGAATGAAGGCGATCAGGCTGGGCACCAGCGCGTTCTGCCACGGCCCCGGCGGCAACCAGGCGATCAACCCGGTGGCCGCGGCGGCGACAAAAAAGCCCGCCAGCACGCCTGCACCGGCCCGTGCCCACATCAGCGCATCACCTGTGCGGGGCGGTGCCACGCGGCCAGCAGCGGCAGCAGGATCGCCGCCAGCATCCAGCTGCACAGCATCACCACCATGCCAGTGGCAATACCCAGGTTGGCGATCCACAGCCACAGCGCCGCCACGGCGGCAACCAGGCTGATCTGCCGGCCCAGCCGTCCGGCCCGACGCAGGCGTGGCCAGCGGCAATGCGGGGAGGCGGCATACAGTGCCAGGGCGGAAAAGGCGGAGCCGACCAGCGCCAGGCTGCAGAAGCCGAGCGAGGTCAGGGCAACAGTGATCATCGGCAATCCAGTCGGCAAACCCTGTCCCGGGCAGGACAGTAATCCGCGCATGGTAATCATTGCGGTTTGCAGGCGCCACACGGACGCATTCAGGCGCTGTGCGGGCACCGGTTGGCTGGCGGGCGGCGCATTCAGTGGCGGATTGGTTTAAGATCAGGGCATCTCTATCGAGGCAACAAGGTGGCCCGCGCCCTGCGCCGGTCTAGCGTGTGACATGAGCACTACCACCGCCCACCGCTGAACGCCCCCGACGGCCCCTGACGCAGGCGCCCTCGTGGCGCTTTTTTATTGCCTCGCCCCCGGATTCTCCAGGCCCCCTTGCGGGCCACCAGACCAAAGCACTCTCATGATCGCGATCACGCTCCCCGACGGCAGCCGCCGTGAATTCGAAAACCCCGTCAGTGTCATGGACGTCGCCCAGTCCATCGGCGCCGGCCTGGCCAAGGCCACCATCGCCGGTGCCGTGGATGGCGTGCTGGTCGATGCCAGTGACGTCATCGACCACGATGCCAGCCTGCGCATCATCACCGCCAAGGACGAGGAGGGCGTGGAAATCATCCGCCACTCCGCCGCCCATCTGGTCGGCCATGCAGTCAAGCAGCTGTACCCGGACGTCAAGATGGTGATCGGCCCGGTCATCGCCGAAGGCTTCTACTACGACATCTACTCCGAGCGTCCGTTCACGCCCGAGGACATGGCCGCCATCGAAAAGCGCATGGGCGAGCTGATCGCGCAGGACTACGACGTCATCAAGAAGGTCACCCCGCGTGCGGAGGTCATCGAGATCTTCAAGGCGCGTGGCGAGGACTACAAGCTGCGCCTGATCGAGGACATGTCGCCGGAGATCCAGGCGATGGGCATGTACTACCACCAGGAATACGTGGACATGTGCCGCGGCCCGCACGTGCCCAACACGCGCTTCCTGAAGGCCTTCAAGCTGACCCGCATTTCCGGTGCCTACTGGCGCGGCGATGCCAAGAACGAGCAGCTGCAGCGCATCTACGGCACCGCTTGGGCCGACAAGAAGCAGCTTGAGGCCTACATCAAGCGCATCGAAGAAGCCGAAATGCGCGATCACCGCCGCATCGGCAAGCAGCAGGAGCTGTTCCACCTGCAGGAAGAGGCCCCGGGCCTGGTGTTCTGGCACCCCAAGGGCTGGGCGCTGTGGCAGGTGGTGGAGCAGCACATGCGCCGTGTGTACCGCGACAGCGGCTACGGCGAAGTGCGCTGCCCGCAGATCCTGGATGTGTCGCTGTGGCAGAAGTCCGGCCACTGGGACAACTACCAGGAAAACATGTTCTTCACCGAATCGGAGAAGCGCACCTACGCGGTCAAGCCGATGAACTGCCCGGGCCACATCCAGGTGTTCAACCAGGGCCTGCACAGCTACCGCGATCTGCCGATCCGCTACGGTGAGTTCGGTTCGTGCCACCGCAACGAGCCCTCCGGCGCGCTGCACGGCATCCTGCGCGTGCGTGGTTTCACCCAGGATGACGGCCACGTGTTCTGCACCGAGTCGCAGATCGAGGCCGAAGTGACGGCCTTCCACCAGCAGGCGCTGGCGGTCTATACGACCTTCGGTTTCGACGAGATCCAGATCAAGATCGCGCTGCGCCCGGAAAAGCGCCTGGGCGATGACGCCACCTGGGACAAGGCCGAAGCCGCCCTGCGTTCGGCGCTGGGCAACTGTGGCGTGGAGTGGCAGGAGCTGCCGGGCGAGGGCGCCTTCTATGGCCCGAAGATCGAGTACCACCTCAAGGACGCCATCGGCCGTACCTGGCAGTTGGGCACGATGCAGGTCGATTTCATGATGCCCGGCCGCCTCGGCGCCGAGTACGTGGACGAAAACAGCCAGAAGAAGCACCCGGTCATGCTGCACCGGGCGATCGTCGGCTCGATGGAGCGGTTCATCGGCATCCTGATCGAACACCACGCCGGGTCCTTCCCGTCCTGGCTGGCTCCGACCCAGGTGGTGGTGGCCAATATCACCGATGCGCAGGCTGAATACGTCAGCGAAGTACGGAAAACCCTTGCAGATCAAGGCTTCCGCGTGAACGCCGATTTGCGCAACGAGAAGATCGGATATAAGATTCGCGAGCATACGCTGCAGCGGGTCCCGTACCTGCTGGTGGTTGGCGACCGTGAGAAGGAAAATGGCGCCGTGGCCGTGCGTACGCGCTCTGGCGAAGATCTGGGCAGCATGTCCGTCCAGGCCTTCATCGAGCGGTTGCAGGCAGAACAGTCCGTGTAAGAAAGTCCCGGCCCTGCGGATGCTCCGCGATGGGCCGGTTTGATTCCTCTGGGAGATTGCAATATCAGTACCCCTGACAACAAACAGAACCGCAAGAATCAGGAAATCCGGGTGCCGCGCGTCCGCGTGATCGGCAGCGACGGAGAAATGATTGGCGTGTTGACGCGTGACGAAGCGCTGTCGATGGCCGAAGACGAAGGTCTGGACCTGGTCGAGATTCAGCCGCAGGCTGATCCGCCGGTGTGCAAGATCATGGACTTCGGCAAGTTCAAGTTCGAAGCGCAGAAGAAGGCCAACGAGGCCAAGAAGAAGACCAAGCAGGTCGAGATCAAGGAAGTGAAGTTCCGCCCGGTCACCGATGAAGGTGATTACCAGATCAAGCTGCGCAAGATGCGCGGGTTCCTGGAAGAGGGCGACAAGATCAAGGTCAACATCCGCTTCCGTGGCCGTGAAATGAGCCATCAGGAACTGGGTCGCGAGATGGCCAACCGGATCGAAGGTGATCTGGGCGAAGACATCGTGATCGAGTCCCGTCCGCGCCTTGAAGGCCGGCAGATGGTGATGATGATCGCGCCGAAGAAGAAGTAAGCGGCCATCGGTCCCAGCCCGGACGGGCGGGGCGCAGAGCCGGGCCATGCCCGGCTGCCGGCGCCGCCGGCGTCGAGTGCTTCAGATTCGCGTTGCAAGGCACGGGCGCCTTTTCAGGCGCCTGCTGCCGTTTGCCGTGGCCGCAGCCTCCTGCGGCCCGTCCGCTGGGCGTTCCACGCCTGCCGGCACCGGTAAACACCCGCCCAATCAAGCGTTTGCAACTGCCTGGATTCACGGGCATAATGGGCGGCCCCGTTTTGCGGGGGTGCTGTTTTGAACGGTTTCCCGCCCCACAAAGGCACGCTGTTTCAACGGCAAACAGGACCGGCCTGGTTCCCATAGGGGATCCCGGGCTTACAAGCAGGCAAGGGCACGGACGGAAAGTGTGGCAATGCCACCGCCCTGGTCAGTGACAAAACATCATCAAGGACATAGCAATGCCCAAGATCAAGACCAACCGGGCGGCGGCCAAGCGCTTCCGCAAGACCGCGTCCGGCAAGTTCAAGGCTGGCCACGCCAACCGTAGCCACATCCTCACGAAGAAGTCGACCAAGCGGAAGCGCAATCTGCGTCAGACGAACCATGTTCGTGCAGAAGACGCAGGCCGTTTGAACCGTATGCTTCCCTACCTCTGAGGACTGACCCATGGCACGAGTAAAGCGTGGCGTACAGGCGCGTCGCCGCCACAAGAAAATTCTGACCCTGGCGAAGGGTTACTACAACGCTCGCCGCAAGGTCTTCCGCGTTGCCAAGCAGGCCGTGATCAAGGCACAGCAGTACGCCTACATCGGTCGTAAGCAGAAGAAGCGCAATTTCCGTTCGCTGTGGATCACCCGCATCAACGCGGCTGCCCGCATCAACGGCCTGAGCTACAGCCGTTTCATGAACGGCCTGCTCAAGTCCGGCATCACCCTGGACCGTAAGGTTCTGGCTGACATCGCCGTGCACGACGCAGCTGGTTTTGCTGCACTGGCCGAAAAGGCCAAGGGCGCACTGGCGGCATAAGTCCATTCCCCTGCCGTTGCCGTTCACGCGCAATGGCTGTGGGTAAGGCAAATGCATGGGGAAGGGCGCAAGTCCTTCCCCATTCTTTTTTGTGTTGGCGGTGGCCCTCCCGGTGCCATCGATCGACAGCGGTGGCGACGGGGGTCGGCCCGACGCGCATCGCGATGGCATACCGACGCGAGGCTCCGGCTATCCATGAGTGACATCCAATCCCTGACCACGCAGGCACTGGCCGACGTGGCCGCTGCCCAGAGCCCCGATGCGCTGGAAGTCCTGCGCGTGGCCCTGCTGGGCAAGAACGGCAGCATCACCGCCCAGCTCAAGCAGCTCGGTGGTCTCCCGGCCGACGAGCGCAAAGCCGCCGGCGAAGCCATCAACCGTGCCCGAGACGCGCTGAGCAGCGCGCTGGGTGATCGCAAGACCGTGCTGGAAGACGCTGCGCTGGACGCGCGCCTGGCCGCCGAAGCGATCGACATCACCCTGCCGGGCCGTCGCGATGAGCGCGGTGGCCTGCACCCGGTGACCCGTACCCTGGAGCGCATCACCGAGATCTTCGGCCGCCTTGGTTACGAGCTCTCCGAAGGCCCGGAAATCGAAGACGACTGGCATAACTTCGAAGCGCTGAACTTCCCCCCGCACCACCCGGCGCGCGCGATGCACGACACCTTCTATTTCGGCGATGGCCGCCTGCTGCGCACGCATACCTCCGGTGTGCAGGTGCGCTACATGGGCGAGCACGCACCGCCGCTGCGCATGATCGCGGCCGGCAAGGTGTACCGCAGCGACAGCGACCAGACCCATTCGCCGATGTTCCACCAGGTGGAAGGTCTGCTGGTCGATGAGCACTCCACGTTTGCCGATCTCAAGGGCACGCTGTCCGAGTTCGTGCGCGCGTTCTTCGAGCGCGATTTCGAGATGCGTTTCCGTCCCAGCTACTTCCCCTTCGTGGAACCCGGCGCGGAAGTGGACATCGCCTGGCAGCAGCCCGACGGCAGCACCCGCTGGCTGGAGGTGCTCGGCTGCGGCATGGTCCATCCGAACGTGCTGCGCAGCGTCGGCATCGATCCGGAGCGCTACACCGGCTTCGCCTTCGGCCTGGGCGTGGAGCGCTTTGCGATGCTGCGTTACGGCGTCAACGACCTGCGCGCGTTCTTCGAAAATGACGTGCGGTTCCTGAAGCAGTTTGCGTAACAGCGGAACCGCCGGGCCGACCCCGGCGCGACGTCGCACCACCATTCATCACGGCCCAGGCGCCTGCGCCGGGTCCACCAGGGTGACACCATGAAATTCTCTGAAAACTGGCTGCGCAGCCACGTCCCGACCACCGTCTCGCGCGATGAACTCAGCGCGGTGCTGACCGCGATCGGTCTGGAAGTGGAAGAGGTCGATGCGCTGGGTGATGGCCTGCAGCATGTGGTCGTGGCCAAGATCATCTCCGCCGAACGCCATCCCGAAGCTGACCGCCTGCAGATCTGCCAGGTCGATGCGGGACAGGGCGAGCACCTGCAGATCGTCTGTGGCGCGCCGAACGCGCGCCCGGGTCTGGTCGCGCCGCTGGCGATGGTCGGTGCGCAGATCGGCGATCTGAAGATCTGGCCGGCCAAGCTGCGTGGCGTGGACTCCAACGGCATGCTGTGCTCGGCCAAGGAACTGGGCCTGGACACCGATGCCTCGGGCCTGTTCGAACTGCCGGACGATGCGCCGGTCGGCCAGACCCTGGTCGAGTATCTCGGCCTGCCCGATGCCAGCATCGAGATCAAGCTGACCCCCAACCGCGCCGACTGCTTCAGCATTCGCGGCATCGCCTTCGACGTGGCCGCCGCGTGCGCCAGTGAAGTGGTGCCGTTCGACGCTGCGCCGGTCGCCGCCGTGGGCACGCGCGAGCTGACGATCCAGCTCGATGCCGGTGCCGAAGCCCCGCGTTACGTCGGTCGCGTGATCGAGGGCGTCAACGCCCGCGCCGCGACCCCGCTGTGGATGGCCGAGCGCCTGCGCCGCAGTGGCGTGCGCCCGGTCTCGCTGCTGGTGGACGTCACCCAGTACGTGATGCTGGAACTCGGCCAGCCGATGCATGCCTTCGATCTGGGCACCCTGCAGGGCAGCATCGGCGTGCGCCGTTCGCGCACGGGTGAAACCCTGAAGCTGCTCGACGGCCGCGATGCCGCGCTGGACGACAGCTTCCTGCTGGTCACCGATGCGGACCGCCCGATCGCGCTGGCCGGCCTGATGGGCGGCTTCGATACGCGCGTCACCGACGACACCACGAACGTGTTCCTGGAGGCCGCGCACTTCGCGCCCGCCGCGATCATGGGCCGCGGCCGCAAGCTGGGCCTGCACACCGATGCCGGCCACCGCTTCGAGCGCGGCGTCGACCCGGTGCTGCCCCGCACCGCGATCGAGTACGCCACCCGCCTGATCCTGGAGCTGGCCGGCGGCACCCCGGCGCCGGTCACCGAGGCCGTGCGCGAAGCCGACCTGCCGGCGACCGCCACCATCGGCCTGCGCCGCGCCCGGATCGCGCGCGTGCTGGGCATCCAGATCGCCGATGCCGATGTGGAGCGCATCCTGCGCGCGCTGGGCATGGACGTGGCCGCGACCGCCGATGGCTGGCAGGTCACCGCGCCAAGCCGCCGTTTCGATATCGCCATCGAAGAAGACCTGATCGAAGAGCTGGCCCGCATCCACGGCTACGAGCAGATCCCGACCACGCTGCCGGGTGGTGCCTCGCGCGTGGCGATGCCGACCGAGACCCGCCTGGACGACCTCAGCGTGCGCCGCCAGCTGGTCGCCCGCGATCTGCAGGAAACCATCAACTACGCCTTCGTCGATGCCGCGCTGCTTGCGCAGTGGCAGCTGGACGAGGGCCTGGTCGCGCTGGCCAACCCGCTGTCGGCCGAACTGGCGGTGATGCGCCCGTCGCTGCTGCCGGGCCTGGTCGCCACCCTGGGCCGCAATGCCGCCCGCCAGCTGGGCCGCGTGCGCCTGTTCGAACTGGGCCGCGTATTCCATCAGCAGGCCGGCGAAGGCCAGCCCGCGCCGCTGGAAACCCAGCGCGTGGCCGCCGCGATCTGTGGCGATGCCGACACCCAGCAGTGGGGTCTGCCGACCCGCAAGGTCGATTTCCACGACCTCAAGGGCGACCTGGAATCGCTGGCCGCAGCCAGTGGCGCCGAGCTGGTGTTCACGCCGTCGCAGCGTCCGTATGGCCACCCGGCACGCTCGGCCGAGGTCTCCCGTGACGGCGTCAGCCTGGGCTGGATCGGCCAGATCCACCCGCGCCTGGCCAAGGCCATGGATATCGACGTGGACGTGTTCGCCTTCGAGCTGGACCTGGTGCCGTTGGCCACCCGCGCACTGCCGCGCGCGACCGAGCTGTCGCGCTTCCCGTCGATGCGCCGGGACCTGGCCTTCCTGGTGCCCGAGGCCGCGGCCTGGGCGGACCTGGAAGCGACCCTGCGCCGGGCCGTCGGCCCGCTGCTGCGGGAGGTCACCCTGTTCGACCGTTACGTCGGCCAGGGGGTCGAGCCGGGGTTCAAGAGTCTCGCTATGGGCTTGATTTTGCAGGACAAGTCGCGCACTCTGACGGACCGCGACGTGGATGCGGTGGTGGCCGAGGCGGTCTCTGCCATGGAGCGTGAACATCACGCTCGGATCCGCGGTTGAGCGGGAAGCATGGGGGATAGCAGGCAATGGCATTGACCAAGGCGGAGATGGCCGAAAAGCTGTTCGACGAAGTCGGTCTGAACAAGCGCGAAGCCAAGGAATTTGTCGACGCGTTCTTCGATGTGCTGCGCGAAGCATTGGAACAGGGACGTCAGGTGAAGCTGTCCGGCTTCGGGAATTTCGACCTGCGGCGCAAGAACCAGCGCCCGGGTCGCAACCCCAAGACCGGTGAGGAAATTCCGATTTCCGCCCGTACGGTGGTCACCTTCCGTCCGGGCCAGAAGCTCAAGGAAAGGGTAGAGGCATATGCTGGATCCGGGCAGTAACCGAGAACTTCCGCCGATACCGGCCAAGCGCTACTTCACCATCGGTGAGGTCAGCGAACTGTGCGACGTCAAGCCGCACGTGCTGCGTTACTGGGAAACCGAGTTCCCCAGTCTCGAGCCGGCCAAGCGCCGCGGCAACCGCCGCTACTACCAGCGCCACGACGTGCTGATGGTCCGCCAGATCCGCGGCCTGCTCTATGAGCAGGGCTACACCATCGGGGGCGCGCGGCTGCGCCTGGAAGGTGCCGATGCGCGCGAAGAATCGGCGCTGAGCAACCAGATCATCAAGCAGACGCGGATGGAACTGGAAGAAGTGCTGCAATTGCTGCGCCGCTGAACCATTTTTCACGCAAACCCGTTATACTCGTCGGCCCGCTGAGAGGCGGGGACATTGCCAGCATCATCGGGGCGTAGCGCAGCCTGGTAGCGCATCTGCCTGGGGGGCAGAGGGTCGTCGGTTCAAATCCGGCCGTCCCGACCAAACTGGTAATAAAAACAAAGGCCTACGCAGCAATGCGCGGGCCTTTTTTTTGCGTCACCCTATTGTCCCCCTATTCTCCCCCTATCGAACCAGCACACTGCCGGTCTGCACTTCCTGCCAAGGGGTGTCGTGACCTTCCAGATAGTGCTCTGTCATCGACGTGGACGAGTGGCCCATCAGGCCCTGCACCTGCTCGATCGCCCAACCGGATTCGCTCAGCAAAGCCCCGCCCAAGCTGCGGATTTCGTGGAAGCTCGGCGGGTTGTCGCCCTTGATACCGGCCGCTTCGCGCGCGTCGAGGAATGCTCGAGTCACCTGTTCCGGCATGACCTGCGTGTGGTGCTGCCGCGCCGCTGCGCGTTTGTCCGACGGCCGAGGGCGCCGGGCGCTCCATTCGGGAGGGTGTCGATACCTTCGCTCGAAGCACCAAGGCGACGCGGCGCGCACTGTACTGGCAGGTGGATCGCAACATCCCGGCCGACGCCCCCGTCCCGCTGTCCCGCACCCAGCAGACTCTGGCTGCGATGACCGCCCCCACGCCTGGCGCCGAGGCGACCACCGGCGCGCTTATCAACCCGGAACTCGGGAGGATCGCAGAGAACCTGGCCACAGACTTGGCAGCCGGCAACGGCGTGGCACTGCCCTACGAGGCGGTGAAGGGTCTGCGGACTCGGGTTGGCGAGGAGGCATTCAACTTCAGCCTCACCCCGGATAAGCCCACTGCCCAGCTGCGGCAGTTGTATGGCGCCCTCACCGACGACATCGCCGACGCCGCGCGGCAGGCTGGACCGGACGCGGAGCGAGCACTGAAGCGGGCGAACAACTACTACAAGAAGTCGCAGAAGCGCCTGGAACTGCTGGAAGGCGTCGTGGATCGCAACGGTGGCCCCGAGCGAATCTTCCAAGCAGCGATGAGCGGCGCGAAAGAGGGCGCAACGGTGCTGCGATCGGTAATGAGGTCGCTTCCGGTGGATGCCCAGAAGGACGTTACTGCGGCCGTTATCCGGCGCATGGGGTTGGCGAATCCGGGTGCGCAGGACGCTGCGGGAGAGGTCTTCTCGGCAGCAACGTTCCTGAACAACTGGAACAAGGTCAGCCCGGAGGCGCGTGCGACCCTGTTCAACCGATACGGTGGCAAGGTGTCCGAGGACATCGACAAGCTTGCGCGGGTCGCTGAGAGCATCAAGGACGGCTCGGGGGTGCTGCGCAATCCGTCGGGCACCGCGGCGCAGGTCGCGTCGTTCGGCTACGGCGGCGGCCTGGCCATGTCCATTCTGACTGGCGACCTCCCGACCTTGGCGAAGCTGGTCGCGGGCGGCGGTCTTGCCAACCTGACGGCCAGGGCACTCACCAGTCCGAGGACGGTCAACTGGTTGGCGCGGAATACCGATACGCCGATTGGTGCACTGCCGGCGCAGATCAACGTGTTGAAGCGGATTGCCGCCGAGAACAATGACGAGGCGGCGGCAGATCTCGCTGCCGCGCTCGAGGGTTCAGAGGAAGAATGAGATGACGATGAGGGGGATGCCGATCAGCGCGGCGGCTCCCCCTGCGACGATCAGGTAGTCCCGCATACGCATCGGGTGCCGCGCACCGGCCGATCGGCGCTGGTTAGCCTTCTGGATATCGCTCCAGGCTTTCTCGGGCTCAAACTGCCCGGCATCTTTGAATCGGTCGCCGCTCATCATCTTCTCCGCTTTACTTGCCTTCAAGGATCTTTCGCTTCTCGGATTCAAACTCTTCCTGTGAGAGGGCGCCGCTGTCCAGCAGCATTTTCAGCTCTCGAATATCAGAAAGCCTGTTGCTACCAGCGCTCGTTGATGATGCCCGCTGCTTGGCCAGGATCACGTCTTCTGGCAAACCAGCATCAATGGCAGCGTCGTAGCGGGCAAGCACGTTGTTGGCGACTCGGATAGCGCCAATGTTTCCAAGTTCAGCCCGATTCTCGTTGTAGACCGCGCTGTAAAACTCGGACCGCTTGTGTGCGCAGGCGTTCTTGGCCGCGGCCGCGATGGCCGCAACGCTTTCATTCGGTGAGGCAAGCCGAAGTACCGAAGACTTCAGGCAGGCGCTCACTTCACCTGCTATCACCTGCGCCGGCGTACTGGTCTGCACTATCTGCATGGCAGCCCCCTCCCGGCTGCCGAGAGTCTTCCCAACGGCCTCCCAGCCGGTCTGTTGAGCGCCAGCAAGCGCGGGGGAAAGGGCGATCAGCAAGCCCATGGCAAGTTTCATGATGGTCCCTCAGGTCCCTCTGGCGGTCGCGCAGATGATACTCCGCCTGCGGGCGGGTCTCCTGACTTGCTCCGATACCTTTCGATTTCAAGAATGGCCGCTTCAACGCCTGCGACGGAAATCTGAGGGCGCAGATTTGGATGATAGTCACGTTCCTTGTGCGACGCTGCAACGAAAGCTTCGTTGGGTCCGATAAATGGCTTTCGGGCATCATTGATAAACTGTGGCGATTTCCGCCACAAGTGGCTGCCTTCTAGGCGCCATTGTGAGCGGAGCTCCAATCGCAGCCCGCGCCGGTCTCTCTGGCTCGTGATATTCAGCCATGTACTAGTTCCTTCATGCTCGGCGACACATAGGAAAGGGCCGGGGCGGAACACATGCTTATCATCTGAGCGATTTACTGCGGCGTTCTCATAAAGTGCAGCAGGGTCCAGGAATGCAACTGTGCCCGGTTTTATCTCGTTTTCAAGTAGTGGCATAAATTTCCTATTGTTTTAAGGGCAGTGGGGAAGTCTAGGGTTTCTTTCGCAAGGACCACCGGCCGCGGGGGGCGGCCGGTGCTGAAGCCTCAGGGACCCACGACGAACAGCGGAGAGTCTCCGAGCAGCTTCCCGTCCCGCTTCAGCCAAACCTCGTAGTGCGGAAAGTGGAGGAAGGGCGAATGCTGATGATCTTCTCCCGGCACCAGTTCCCCATTCAGTTTGTAGCCGCTTCGTTCGTAAACTGAACTCGGGTTGTGTCCCCATATTTCAGGTTTGCCGTCTATGGGTATCACTACCGCGCCTGGGGACGGGGCGCTGCGATCTGTCGCACAGGCCTTGGGGTCGGGGATTCGGATCTCGACTTCAACACCCGGGGCAGTCGCTATACCGACGTCCGAAAGGGCGTGGTAGATGTGCCCGATGGCTGGCCCAGTGAGGAAAAGGGTCTTGAACTTGGGCTCATCCGCAGTGCCCGCGTCCACATTGAAAGTCCAAGTCTCTCGGACGTGTATCAGACTGCCACGCGATGCATCGCGCGGAGATCGTCGGACGAAAGCGTCTGCTGGGTAACTCATTGCCATCTCCATGGTAGCTCCGGCCAATCCGGGGCCTGGTCGCATCCTATCCGATCCGTTGACCGGCCCGGGGGCGGGGGTAGGGTGGCCTCTCCCCAGCAGAGGAGAGGCACCCATGGGCAGATTCGAGCAGATCGGCGGAACTACCCCCGATCGCTTCCCCTCATGGCCGGTTCCAAATCTCGTTGATCTCGGCGATGGGCGGCATGTCCCAATCAGTGACCACGCCTGCACGAGCGTCGATCACAGCCAATCGGTCATTGGCATCCATGACCGCGAGAATCCGGTTGTAAGCCTCCGCGGCGCTGTACTGGGTATGCACGTAGAAGAGTGAGAGCTGGAATTGGTGCCACTGGCCGAGATCCTTAATCGCATTTCTGACCGCGTCGTAGTGCTGCCCCGGTGTCATGAGGTCGTATGCGATGAAGAGGTTGTAAGCCATCCTCTGAATTCCTTGCGGTTGGGACCCCGGCCGATCCGGGGCCTGGCCGCATCGTAGCTGATCCGTTGAACCACCCCTCAGTCCCGGCAGCATGGCCCCGTCAAAACCAGGGGCCATCCATGAGCCAGTTCGACCAGATCATTGACCGAATCCTCGCGCACGAGGGCGGCTACGTGAACAACCCCCGGGATCCGGGCGGCGAGACCCAGTGGGGCATCAGCAAGCGATCGTATCCCCATCTGAACATCCGCGCGCTCACCCGAAAGGACGCGATCGAGATCTACCGCCGCGACTTCTGGCAGCGGGTTCAGGGCGACAGCCTGCCTCGCGCCTTCGCCTTCCAGGCGGTGGATGCTGCGGTGAACCACGGCATCGGGAACTCGGTTCGCTGGATCCAGCGCGCCGCAGGCGTGGCCGACGACGGCATCATCGGACCGCGCACCATGGCCGCAATCGCGGCGCAGGATCCGGCGGACCTGGTGCTGCTGTTCAACGCCGAACGACTGGAGTTCTACGCCAAGCTGGGCACCTTCGACACGTTCGGCAAAGGCTGGACGCGGCGCGTGGCCGGGAACCTGCGGTACGCCGCCAAGGACAACTGATGGCCGCCGCACGGATGAAGGCCGCCAAGCTGTCGCCGGTCAGCCAGCTACAGGGCGTGCTGGTGGTGCTGGACGGAAGGACCAAGATCCCGACCGCCGAGCTGCTCTCGACCATCCGGGCGATGGTGAGCGACGCCTTGGCGGTACTGCAGGAGCCGGATTCCACGAAGCAGAAGATCGCGTTCGTGCTGCTGGCCATCCAGCAGTCCACCGAGGTGGTCGTGCGGGTGGTGCGCGGCAAGGAAATCACCCGGGTCACGGTCATCGACCAGCCGCTCTACCACTGGGCGCTGCGGGAAATCCACGCACTGGCAGGTGCCGCATGAGCTTCGCGACCCGAAACATCGGTGCGGCCCGAGCCGGCATCGCCATCCTGATCATTTTCCTCGTAGGCACCGCCATGGCAGTGCTGGCAGCGATCCCGCTTCCTGAGCAGAACAAGGACGTGTTCATCGGCCTGGTGGGCGGCCTGACGACCGCGCTGGGCATGGTCTGCGGCTACTACTTCAACGTGGGCGGGCGCCGCTCGCCGGGAGCCTGAAATGAATCGCACCCTGATCACTGTGCTGGCCTTCGTGGCCTGGTCGGCTGCCATGTTCGGGGTCGGCTGGGCATGGCGCGGTGATCGCGCTGAGGGCGTCGAAGCCCGGCAGCAGGCCAGCACCAGCGCCACGGTGGTCGAGCAGGTCAACCAGACCCGCGCCACCGAACACACCCAGGCCGACAAACTGGCCGCCATCGGAGTGAAGCATGAAGAAGATCGCGCTGCGGCCCCGGCCGTCGCTGATGCTGTTGTGGCTGACCTGCGCTCTGGTGCTCTCCGCCTGCGCAACGACCTCGCCGCGTGCCACACCGACCTCTTGTCCAAGACCGCAGCCGGCGCCCTCGAACGTGATGCGGCCACCCAGCGCCGAGAAGAGTTTGCGGGCCGAGTTGTTCGAATCGGTCGAGATGCCGACGACCAGCTCCGCGCCTGCCAAGCCGTGATTGCAGCGGACCGCGCCGAGACGCCCTGATGGCCGATCGCAAGATCAAACTGAAGGACCAGCTGGGGCGCGTCGTCAGGCTCGACGACGGCAACGCCGGTGCGACTCTGGGCAAGAACCTGTATGGGTCGGACGGCAAGCTGCTGACGGCGGCCCAGATCATCAACCCGCCGCCCGAGAAACAGAATGCGGTGGCCACCCTCTGGAAGCTGATCCGCGAGATTCCGGCCAACATCCAGAAGCTGGCCGCACTCGTCGGCAGGCGCAAGGGTAGGGGCAGGGCTAGGTGGTGGGAGAAGAGCGGGGAGTAATGCGAGGCGTCCCCCTATCGGCCCGTAACTCATTGATCGGTATATGCAGGGATTGCCACTTTTCGTAGGCGGCCGCGCAAGCTCGATCCCTTTCCAGTCAATGACATAGCCAGGTGTGGGGCGCTGCCTGGGGGGCAGAGGGTCGTCGGTTCAAATCCGGCCGTCCCGACCAATGTTGGTGATTCGAATAAAGGCTTGTGCAGCGATGCGCAGGCCTTTTTTCTTTTGGGCTGCTGTAGGTTGCCCGTCATACCGCAGCTCTATCAACGTGGCGATCGCTTTGGCTTTGTCGTGTTGTGCGGATGCCGCCGGTGCGTAGTACGCCGGTCGCACATCTCTTCCGAATCACCTTCTTGTAGCGGCGCGGAGCCGGCACACTCTGATCCCACGTTGTTCTCCACCAGGATGCTTCGCATGACCGAACAGCTCCATCCCTACGCGTCCCCGGGCAGCTCCCCGGTCCCGGCACCGCGCGTGCGCATCCCGCATCTGCAGCAGATGAAAGAGCGCGGCGAGAAGTGGGCCATGCTCACCGCCTACGACATGTACACCGCGGCGATCTTCGAAGATGCTGGCATTCCGGTGCTGCTGATCGGCGATTCGGCGTCCAACAACGTCTTCGGCAACGACTCGCTGCTGCCCGTCACGGTCGATGAGCTGATGCCGCTGGTGCGCGCGGTGAGCCGCTGCACGCGGCGGCCGCTGGTGATCGCCGATCTGCCGTTCGGTTCCTATCAGGCCTCGCCGGAGCAGTGCTTCCACACGGCGGTGCGTTTCATGAAGGAAGGCGGGGCCCACGCGGTCAAGCTGGAAGGCGGCATCGAGATGGTGCCGCAGGTGCGAAAGCTGGTCAGCTGCGGCATCCCGGTGATGGCGCACATCGGCTTCACCCCGCAATCGGAGCACCAGCTCGGTGGCTTCCGCGTGCAGGGGCGGGGCGAGGATGGCGCACGGCTGATCGAGGAAGCGCGCGCGCTGGAGGCCGCTGGTGCCTTTGCGGTGCTGATGGAGATGGTGCCGGGCGCGGTTGCCGCACAGATCACCGCCGCGCTGAAGATTCCGACGGTGGGCATCGGGGCCGGCAGCGACTGCGATGCACAGGTGCTGGTCTGGCAGGACATGGCGGGGCTGCGCACCGGCAAGCTGCCGCGCTTTGTGAAGCAGTACGCGGACATGCACGGCTTGCTGCAGAAGGCCGCGCGTGAGTTCGCGGAAGAGGTGGGGGCAGGCACGTTCCCCGGCCCGGAACACACGTTCTGATCGACGCACGCACCGTCTGAGACGCGTGTCCACGGTATCGCCGCGCGGCGGTACCGTGTCGCCTGCGTCATCGAATCGTCATGCGGGCCACGTACCTTCGCCGCACCTGGGGGTGAGGTGGGATCGTGGCCGAGCACGCAAAACGGCGTTTGGCGCGCATGTTTCAGGAACAGGGGCCGGTGTTGAGGGGATTCTTCACCCGCCGCGGTGCGCGTCAGGATGCCGAAGACATGGTGCAGGAAACCTATCTGCGCCTGCTGCGCGCACATGAGGATCAAGGCGATGCGATCGCCAATCCGGAGGCATACCTGTTCACTGTCGCGCAGAATCTTGCACGTGAGCAGGCCGCGCGCCGACGCTGGTCGATGCTGCCCATCGATGATCTTGAGAACCTCACCACGCTGTTGACCGGCGAGGAAACCGTGGAGGACGTCGCCGCGCGTGAGCAGCGCCGCACGCACCTGCAGACGCTGCTGGGCACCTTGCCCGAGCACACCCGCGCTGTGCTGGTGATGCAGTATCGCGACGGGCTCAGCTACAGGGAGATCGCCGAGCGGCTGGGCGTGTCCTCGCACATGGTCAAAAAGCATGTCGTGCGCGGGCTCTCCGTGTGTCGCCGTGCGTTGGCCGCGCATGCGGAGGCGTGGTGAGCGAGATGCCGTCCCCACGCCCGTCCCTCGCCAACGAGGCCGCACACTGGCATGCGCTGCAGCGCCAGGGCGGGGTGACCCCCGAGCAGCAACGCCAGTTCATGAAGTGGCTGGTGACCTCACCGGCGCATCTGCGCGAGTACATCACGGTCAGCCGGGTGGCCAGCGAGCTCAGCGATGCGCTGCGCGGCATGGCGGTGGACTTGGATGCGCTGATCGCAGCAGGGCCACCGGCAGCCGACGACAACGTGGTGGCGCTGCCGGTGCGGCGGCGACCTCCGCCGCCCGTGGCATCGCGCGCATCACGCCGCCACCTGCCGGGTATCGCCGCCGCGGCCGCGTTGCTGCTGGGGGTGGGGGTTGTCGGCCACATGGCCTGGCCACAGACACGGCACTACGTGGCGGCGCACGGTGCGCCGCGCAGCTTCGCGCTGCCCGATCACACCGTGGTGCATCTGAACGCAGAGAGCGAGCTGTCGATCCGCTTCACCTTGTTGAGCCGACGTGTGGAGCTGTCGCGCGGGCAGGCCAGCTTTGTGGTGGCCGAGGAACGCCGTCCCTTTGCCGTGCATGCGGCAGGGCTGGAGGTACGCGACATCGGCACGACCTTCGACGTGTCGCTGCGGCGCGAGCAAGCGCGGATCGAGGTGGCCGAGGGCAGCGTGCAGATCCGCGGCGACTCGGGCCAGGGCCGGCTGCTCGCCGATCTTCGCGCAGGCCAGAGTGCGCACATCGACTACCGCGATCAGACTGTCAGCCTCCGCCAGCAGCACACCGACACGATGACCGCGTGGTGGCGACGACGCGTGGTGTTCCAGGACGAACCGCTGCGCGAGGTGGCCGAGCAGTTCAACCGGCTCAACCGTGTCCGCCTCAAGGTGGACGACGATGTCGCCGGGGCACTGCGACTGACCGGCAACCTGCGTGGCGATGATCTTGCATCGCTTCGCACCTTCCTCGATCAGCAGCCATCGCTGCGAACGCGCGTGGTCGACCAGCAGATCCACGTGAGCAGCCGATCGGTGGCGGAAACCAGCGCGAAACAACGGTAACTGCGCTATCCCCGCGTCATCGCGCAGTGCATGCCGAACGGCTGTCAAAAAAAATTCATCGAAATACCGGTGCCCGATCTTCGCCTTACGACCTCGTAGTCCAGGCAAGCGCGAACGATTCCGTCTCGCGACGCTCATACCACCCCACTGGACTTCTACGATGCGCCGCATTCTTTTCCTTTCGATCGCTCTTGCCCTGCAGAGCGCCGCCGTTACCGCTACCGCGCAGGAGACCCGCGTGGCCAGCGAGGCGATTCCCGCCCAGCCGCTCGACCGTGCACTCAACGATCTGTCGCGCCAGACCGGCCTGCAGTTCGTCTACAACGCGCAGCAGGCCGGCAACCCGCGCACCCGCGCGATGCCGGCCGGGCTGGCTCCGCAGCAGGCCCTGGAGCAGCTGCTGGACGGCACCGGCCTGCGCTATCGCTATCTCAACGACACCACGGTGACCATCGAGGCGCGCAGTGATACCGCACCGTCGGGGACATCCGCCGTGCCCGTTGCCACATCGGCCGTGGCATTTGAAGCGGCCCCCGCGGGCGCCGGCGATGCCGGCCTGCAGCAGCTGGAGCGCATCGACGTGGTCGGCAGTTACAGCCGCAGCCTGGAGCAGGCCGTGGACATCAAGCGCGCCACCATCGGTTTCTCCGACTCGATCGTGGCCACCGACGTGGCCGATTTTCCCGAGCAGAACCTGGCCGAAGCCCTGCAGCGCATGCCAGGCGTGACCATCGAACGTGACAAGGGTCTGGGCAGCCGCGTCAACGTGCGTGGCCTGCCGTCGGATTACACGCATGTCTCGATCAACAACCTGGCCACGGCATCGGGCAGCGGCGGCCGTGACATCGAATTCGACATCTTCGCTTCGGAGATCATCCAGCAGGTGACGGTGCTGAAGTCGCCGACGGCGGCGGATGAAGAGGGCGGCATCGCCGGCTCGGTGCAGATTTCCACCGCGCGCCCGTTCGATTACACCGGCCGCAAGCTGGTGGCGTCGGTGGAAGGGGCGCACAACTCGATCTCCGAAGAGGTGGACCCGAAGTTCTCCTTCCTGGCCAGTGATACCTGGGGCGACTGGGGCGGCCTGGTGTCCTTTGCCACCGCCAAGCGCAGCAACCGCACGGACGCGACCTCGGGCATCAACTTCCGCCCGATGTCGCGCTTCCTCGGTGCCTCGGGCACGCGCGGCACGCAGGCTGCGGCCGTGCTGGCACGCGATGCCGGCGTGGTGGTCAAGAACCGCAACAACACCGATGAAAGCAACCTGATCGTGTTCCAGGACAAGGTGGGCGACCGCGTGTTCGTCAACGACCAGGACAAGTGGGGTGCTACCGCCTCGCTGCAGTACAAGCCGAGCAGCCGCTTCAGCCTGACCTTCGATGCGATGCGCGGCGGCTACGACACCACCGAAGACGAGTACGACGCGGCGGCATATTCGGCGTCCAGCCGCAGCACGCTGGAGACCATCCACGATTACGACGCCAGCACGCTGTCGCAGTATGGGATCGTGGTGCTGCGCGATGTGTCCTACACCGCCACCCAGCACGAAATGCTGAGCAAGGAGCGGATCAACAAGACCGACTTCAGCCAGTACAGCGTGGCGATGGATTGGCAGGGCGACACCTGGGGTGTGGATGCGATGGTCGGTTACTCCGGCGCCGACAAGACCCTGGACGCCAGCAACCTCAAGCATGTGGCCTACGCGCCCTCGCGGACCCGCTGGACCGGCAAGAGCGGCGAGACGATTCCCAGCGCCAACCCGGCCAGCATCGACATGTACAACGCCTCGGACAAGTACCTGTTCGAAGCCTATGAGACGACGCTGGAGAAGGTCAGCGATGACAAGTACGCCGCGCAGGTCGATGTCACCAAAGCGCTGGATCTGGCCTTCCTGCCGGCGCTGCGCAGCGTGCAGTTCGGCGCGCGCTACACCGACAAGTCCAAGCAGCGCGAGTACGGCGAGGCCAAGATCTACGGACCGGGCGCGGGCAACAACAGCTGGGTGAACAAGCGCACCCTGGCCGACAGCCCGCTGCAGTCGATCGGCGATATCGTGCCGGGTGGTGGCTACTCGGTGAAGGACCTGGACTGGAAGATGGTCTCCAATGACTACGCACGCAGCGCCTTCCGCTATCCGGGCTTTGCGACGCCGTTCGATCCGGGCCAGTATTACCGGGTCGATGAGAACGTGACCAGCCTGTACGCCATGAGCGACATCGGCTTCGATGTGGGCCGCGTGCCGGTCTCGATCAACGCCGGCGTGCGCTATGTGGATACCTCGGTGCAGTCCTCCGGCTTCCACCCGATCCAGCGGGCAGACGGCACCACCGGGTATACCGACACGCCCGTGTCGCGCAAAGGCAGCTACAACGATCTGCTCCCGAGCCTGAATGCCACTGCCGAACTGGCCGAGGGCCTGCTGTTGCGAGGTGCCGCCTCCAAGACCTTCATCCGCCCGGCGTTGACCGATATCGCCTACAAGCGCACCGCCAGCTGGAGCTCGTTCCGCTTCACCGATGGCAACCCGGACCTGCAGCCCACCTATGCCAAGCAGTGGGAGCTGGGTCTGGAGAAGTACCTGGACAACGGCGGGCTGCTGGCGGCCTCGTACTTCCACAAGAAGATCGACGGCGTGGTGATCAATGCGCTGACCGGCGTGGTACCGGATGTGGCGGTCTACAACGCCAACGGCTCGCTCAACGGCACGTATGATTTCGACGTGTACCAGCCGATCAACGCCGATGGCACCTATGTGGTGAAGGGTGTGGAGCTGATCGCGCAGCTGCCGCTGAGCATGCTGCACCGTTCGCTGGAAGGCTTTGGCATCAACGCCAACTACACGATTCTGGACAGCTCGCTGGCTGGCGAATCCGATCTGGGCGTGGGCACGCCGATGCCGGGGCTCTCCGAGAAGTCTTACAACATGACCGTCTACTACGAGAACGACCGCTTCGACGCGCGCGTGTCGTACAACCACAAGGGTGAGTACGTCGAATCGATCGGCTACAACATGTACCCGATCTGGCGCGATGACTACGGCCAGGTGGATGTGTCGATCGGCTACCGCGTCACCGACAACATCAAGCTGAGCCTGAAGGGCATCAACCTGACCAACCAGGCGACCACCGGGTACACGATGGATCCCGCGTTCCCGACGATGTACGAGCGCTCCGGCCGCCGGATCAGCCTCGGCCTGCGCGCAGACTTCTGAGCCACCTCCGCGGTGCATCCGGGAGCGCGTGCGCGCGCCCCGGATGCTGCCGCCCGCTTGTGAGAAACCCCGATGCGACATTTCTTCTTCCTGCCGCTTGCGGCTGTGCTGGCGTGGCCAGCGATCTCGCGCGCGTCCGATGACGATGCTGACCGCAGCTGGCAGGCCGGCGACCACCATGTCCACAGCGAGTGGAGCGTGGACTGGGACCATCGCACCACGCCGCCGACCCCGGTCCGCGGCGGGGATTCGTCCTACAGCCGCACCCACAACGCCCGGCAGGCGCTGGCCAACGGCCTGACCTGGATGGTCCATACCGATCACGGTGGGCCAGGCCATTCGGCGGTCACTCGCGATCACGCGTGGCCGGCATTGCTGCAGGCCCGACGCGACGTGCCCACGCTGATCCAGTTCAACGGCATGGAATTCGATGTGCCGGCTGCCGAGCACGCCTCGTTGATCATCGCGCCCGGCCCTGACGAGCGCGAACAGCTGATCACGATCGAACGCGATTACAGCCGCAGTGAACCCGTGCAGGGAAGCCGCGACGACGGGCAGACCATGCTCGATGCATTGACCCACATGGGCGCACTGTCGCCGTTGCCGCTGATGTTCATCAATCACCCCTCGCGTACCGCCACGGCGATGGGCCGTTGGGGGGATGTCGAGCCCGATGAATTGCGTGCCTGGCACGCCACCGCGCCGCAGGTGCTGGTCGGCATGGAAGGTGCCCCCGGCCATCAGGCCACCCGTATCCATCGCGGCCTGTATCGCAATGCAGACGCACCCACGATGGGCGGCTTTGACCAGATGACCGCAACGGTCGGCGGCATCTGGGACACGCTGCTCTCGGAAGGCCATCGTTTCTGGATCACGGCCAGCTCCGATTCGCACGTCAATCAGCGCAATGGCGGCAGTGACTTTGATCCCGGCCAGTACAGCAAGACCCATGTCTGGGCGCGTCGGGATGCCGGTGACATCCTTGATGGCCTTCGCCACGGGCGCATGTTCGCGGTGACCGACGATCTGATCGATGCACTTGAGCTGCGGGTCAGTACGGACGGAGAGGGTGCACGCAGTGCAACGATGGGCGGCACGCTGTCGCTGTCCACCGCGGCACCCATGCGCGTGACGCTGCGGGTGCGTGTGCCGGCCTCAGCCAATCACGCGGGCCAGCACCCGGTGCTGGACCACATCGAGCTGATCGTGGGCAGCCCGGGGGACGGCAACACACCCGTCATGCAGACCCGTGTGTTCCGCGCCAGCGACTGGCAGGTGGACGGCCCATGGCGTTCGGTGTCCTGGGTGCTGCCGGTTCCGGCCCGGGGCGGTTTTGTCCGTGCACGCGGCAGCAGTACCCGTGAGGTGACGCCGCTGCCCGATGTGCCAGGCGAAGATCCCTGGCAGGACCTGTGGTTCTATTCCAATCCCGTGTTTGTCGAGGTCGCGCGCTGAGTTGGCGTCGGTGAGCTGACGAGGCCGTGCGTTCTCCGGGCTGCGCTATCAGGCGGCGGAAATGCGCGTGGGGCCGGCCGCCTGACTTCACGCCGTTCAGCCGGCGCGTTCACGAAGGTGAGACAGCCGGCTGGCTACTGTGAAGGCCTGTCATTCAACCCGATTCGGGGAAAGGATCATCATGATCAAGTGGGCCATCATTTTTGCAGTCATCGGCCTGATCGCCGGCGCCCTGGGTTTCGCGGGCATCGGCGGCGCCGCCATCGGCATCGCCAAGTTCCTGTTCTGGGCAGGCATCATCATCGCCGTGGTGCTGTTCGTGCTGGGCATGACCGTCGCCAAGAAGGTGACCTGACCCGCGGCACAAATACGCTGCGGTTCCAGACAAAGGCCTGCGCGGTTTCGCGCAGGCCTTTTCGTTGGCGACACAGCAGGTGCCTCGCAAGGCTTACTCGAAATACACCGATACCCCCAGCCCAGCCTGGATGTCCGGACTGTCATCGTTCAATCCCACGTCGAACGACGCGTCCAGCTGCACGCGGGGCTTCACCATCCAGGTGACGCCGGCACCCGCAATCCGGGTCGAGGGCTCGTCGTGGGTATCGGTGAAACCGAGCTCCAGATAGGTGCTCACGGTTTCGGTGGCAGCGAAGCTCACGCTTGGTGCCCACGTGACGCTGTCCTCGCTGCCACCGCGGGTCACATTGGCGTACAGCGCGCCGGTCCAGCGATCATCAAAATCGTACTCATAGCTCGCACCCAGTGCGTACTGTGTCGCGCCCTCGCTGAAGTCGCGCGAGCCGGTGGCGAAGGTGGTGCTGGCCAGCAGCGCCACGGCGTGCTTTTCCGATGACAAGGGCAGGGCGACCTTCAGCCCGACGCCCACATCGCCGGCACCGCTGCTGCGTCCGGCTGGCGCATCACGCGGCGCCACCCGCAGGTGGTTCCAGGGCGAGGTGAAGGCCTGCAGTTCGAGATGTTCGGCCAATCCGATCCGGAGCGTGATGTCGGCGCTGTACTGCGTGCTCAGCACACCCGCGTCGTCGCGGTCGCGGCTGAAGCTGGGCAGTCCCGCCTCCAGCGCGACGCCACCGCGGGGCAGTGTCGAGGCGGCGAAACCGATGCCCGGGCGATCGAAGGCGATATCCGGCGGCGCGTCCTGGGCGTGCACAGCACCGCAGAACAGCAGGGACACCAGCAGGGCCGAACATCGCATGGACACGCTCCGGGCCGGGCGATACCGGCATGAAGAGCAGTCAGCCTGCCCGTTGGCCGGAATGTAGCACGCTGTTTCACGCGGTCACGTGCAGGTCTCGACGCCGCTCAGTGTGCTGGCCAGGTCATCGCAATCAACGCATCGCGCATGCGCACGCCCGCTGCCGCCTGCATCGCATCGCGCCCCAGCCGGCAGGCGTCGAGGACGACGCCATCGGCCGCGTGGCGTGCGGCCGTCAGCCGCGCGTCGCGACGCTCGTCGGCATGGTCGTCCAGCACGGCATCCAGCCATGCCCGTCGTGCGGCGATCCACTCCGCGTCGGCCTGGTAAGGACGGCAGTCGGTCCCGATGGCATGCGCGACTTCGAACATCTCGGCAATGTAGGCCCGCGAAAAGCGGCCGTGTGTCTGGCCGTCGCGGTCCATGCGGTGCTGGATCGCGCGGTGGAGGTTGGCCACGATCGCGTGGACGGCGAGGTCATCATTGGCTGCTTGCAGCAGGCAGGTATTGGTTGCGTTGTTCATTCGCGCCTCCAGAACACCGGTGGGGAAAACAAGGAAACGTCAGATGCGGGGCAGGGCCGTATCACCCTGCCGCAGCAGGCTGCCCAACAGCGCCACCACGCGTTCGCCCTGGCCATGACAGGCCAGTTCGAACGTGGTCTGCCCGTCGAGCGCGGGCAATGGGGAATGCAGAATCCATTCAAGAACGGCGGCGCGGTCCGGCTCGATCTGCAGGGCCAGATCCGCGACACGACGTACGATTCCCTGACGCATGATCAGAATCCGTAACTGAGGGAGAGGGCGGCGGTATCCATGTGGTTGCCGCGGGTCATCGGGCTGTCGCGCACCGCATCGGCCAGCGAGGTGCGCCGGATCGACGCGGTCGCGGTCCAACGCGGTCCCAGCGGCATGACCGCAGCAATGTCCATGTATGGGGAAACACCGCTGCCGGCCGAGTACTGCGACAGGCCGCTGCGGGCGGCTTCGTGTTCACTGACGCCGAAGTAGTAGTCGTTGAGAGCGGCGCTGGTGTAGGTCACGCCCACCGCAGGCATGAAGGTCACACGGCCGGCCGGTAGCGGGTACGCGTATCGGGCATCGGCCGAGAACCCGCCCCCGTGCCCGGTGACTTCGGCCTGCGCGTTGGCCTGCAGTACGCCCCACTCGGCCTGGTGCCGCCAGGAGACGCCGAGCATGCCGGACAGGCTGCGGTTGTCGAGCTGGCGCAGCTGCGGATCGTGGCTGTCGCGGCGCTTGAAGCGCATCACGTACGGCGAGGCGGTCAAGGCCAGTTCGGACTGCGCCGTCTGGTGCAGGCGATAGCCCACGCTGCCACCGCGGAAGAAGAACGAACGGCCTTCCCAGCTGAGGATCGGGGCGGCCAGGCGATCGGTATCGTAGCCGGCGTAGGGCGCCTTGAGAGCGACGACGGCGATGCCGATGCTGCCCTTCTTGCCTCCTTCCGGGGCATCGGCGGCCTGGGCGCTGGCGGCGGTCATCGTACTGGCCAGCGCCAGGCCAAACAGAGCGGAAAGCGGACGCGGGGAACGGAAACGGACGTGCATGGACCTGCCGAGGGGGGAACAACCGGAGTGTCATGGTGGGCGCACTACATTGTCGGAACGTTACGTCTGGCGGCGCGGTACCATCGCCTCCTTCGTACCCGCAGGCACCGCCCCATGCGCCTTCTTCTACTGGAAGATGATCCGGAAATGGCCAGCGCGATCCAGGTCAGCCTGGCGCGCCACGGGATGGTGGTCGACGTGGTCGGCTCGATGGCGCAGGCCGATGAGGCACTCAAGGCCGGCGTCCACCAGATCCTGCTGCTGGACCGGCAGCTGCCCGATGGCGATGGCGCCAGCTTCGTCAAGGTGGCGCGCGAACACGTGCCCAACCTGCCGGTGATCATGCTGACCGCACGCGCTTCGGTGGCCGACCGTGTGACGGGTCTGGACGTGGGCGCGGATGACTACCTGACCAAGCCGTTCGCTGTGGAGGAACTGCTTGCGCGGATTCGTGCGATCTCGCGGCGCCCCTCGCAGATCACCTTGCCCGTGTTGTCCTTGGGCCGGTTGCAGTTCGATTTCGTCTCGCGTGAGGCACGCGTGTCCGAGGTGCTGCTCGCGTTGCCACGACGCCAGTTGCTGGTGCTTGAGGCACTGGCCCTGCGGCAGGGGCGGACGGTGGGGCGTGCCTCGCTGCTGGAGGCCGTGTACGGCTTCGACGATGCGATCCAGTCCAACGCCCTGGATGCGCATGTCTCCAAGCTGCGCAAGGCGCTGCTGGAAGCCGATGCGGGTGTGGAGATCCACGTCATGCGCGGGATCGGCTATCTGCTCAAGGATGCGCCATGAGATTGCTCAAACCCGGCTCGCTCGCGTTCAACCTGGCATGGAAGGTCGGCCTGATCCAGGTGGCCACGATCGCGCTCGCCTTGAGTGCGATGGTCCTGACCTACGGCAACGGTCGCTCGGCCTATATCGACTGGAGGACCGGGGATCAGATCGCGGCGGCCATCACATCGGGCGATCACGGGCTGGAGGTGGATCGGAACAAGGTCGCCGCCGCCGTGCCCCGTGCGCCGGGCACCTTCTGGTTCGCCGCTGCCGATGAGCGCGGTCGGCGTTTGGTGCACGGTGAGATCCCCGCACAGTACGGCCCGTTGGTGGCGCAGCTGGAACACATCGAGCAGTCCGACATCCGGACCCGCCTCCACGCCGATGCGCTTGCCGCGCGCGTGATGGTCGTCGATCGGCCGCAAGGACGGCTGCACGTGGCGATGGGAGGCATTCCCGAGCGCAGCGTGGTGCGTCAGCTGATGCTGATCTTCCGTTATCTGGGCGGCTGGATCGCGCTGCCGGTGCTGGTGATCACGTTGGTGGTGTCGCCGTGGGTCATCCACCGGGCACTGCGCGGCGTCAACCGCGTGGCCGCGCAGGCGGCGGCGATCCAGGTCAACGAGCGTGGCAGCGGTCTGGACACGCATGCGGTGCCGTTGGAGATCTATCCGCTGGTGGATGCCTTCAATGCCGCGGTGCGGCGTATCGGCGAAAGCTACGACGCGCAGGATCGCTTCCTCGCCGGTGCGGCGCACGAGCTGCGGATGCCGATCGCGATCCTGGCCACGCGCCTGGCCGATCTGCCGCCCGGCGATGCACGTTCACGCCTGCAGCTGGACCTCAGTCGCCTGAGCAACATCGCCGAGCAGCTGCTGGATCTGCAGCGGTTGGATCGACATGGCAGCCAGTCCCAGCGGATCGATCTGTCCGCGCTGACCCGCGAGGTGGCCGCGGATGTAGCGCCGCTGGTAGTGGATGCCGGTTACGGCTTTTCGGTGGACGCACCGGATCAGCCGATCTGGGTGCGCGGCGATCCGCATGCGCTGCACCGGGTCATCGCCAGCCTGCTGCAGAACGCCATCGCCCATGGCGGCGGCCGCGGCATGATCGCGGTGGCGATGTGCGATGACGGGGGCCTGTCGGTCAGCGATGAAGGTCCTGGCGTACCGGAGCCCGAGCGGCTGTCCGTGTTCGAGCCGTTCCATCGGTTGCGGCCAAGTGGCAGCGGCAGCGGGCTGGGCCTGCACCTCGCGCGCGAGATCGTGCTGCGGCACGCTGGCACCATCGCGGTGGACAGCGCCCCGGGGGGCGGCGCGCGGTTCCTGGTGGTGCTGCCGGTGGACCCGCGGCCGTTGCCACGTTCATCCGCCGCATGACCACGGCCAGGTGACTGGCAGGATCAGCGTTGCGATGGCGCGCTCTGCGCGGCAGCGCAGTAGGCGTTGATCGCCTCGGTGGTGTTCTCAAGCCGCTGGGCGCTGGCCAGTTCCCACGGCCGTTCGCACTGCTGCGTGCGCTCACACCAACGGTACCCAGCCGAGCCGATACAGCCGTGTGCGTCGCGCTGGGTTCACTCCTCCATCACCTTGCGTGGGCTGAGATGCCCGGTAGCACGCGTTCCGAGGTGGAGCGGTCATGCATGATCGGCCCCGCGGTAGCGATGATGAGTTGGAGCGGGCTCCTTCCGACGATGAGGCTCGATGTCGTCCGCCGCCGCTCCAATGCCTGAAGGTGACGGTCTACCGCCAGGAGGCACTGCATGAAGACTCTGTTGTCGTTGCGTCACGTTGCGCTCGCCGTCGCGCTCACCTGTGTCGCCGCCCAGGCCGATGCCTGCACGCGCGTGGTGTACCTGGGCGACAACCAGGACGTCATCACCGCCCGCTCGATGGACTGGAAGAGCGATGTGGCCACCAACCTGTGGGTGCTGCCCAAAGGCATCGCCCGTGACGGCCTGGCCGGACCACGTTCGATCCGCTGGACCTCGCGGTACGGCAGCGTCGTCGCCACCGGCTACGACATCTCCACCACCGATGGTCTCAACGAGGCGGGGCTGTCGGCCAATCTGCTCTGGCTGGCCGAATCGGAGTATCCGCAACAGCGCGGCTCCAGGCCGGGACTGTCGATGTCGCTGTGGGCGCAGTACGTGCTCGACAACTACGCGACCGTCGCCGAGGCGGTGGCAGCGCTGGCGCGTGAGCCGTTTACCATCGTGACCGACAAGGTGCCCGGGGAGTCGCGGCTGGCCACCTTGCACCTGTCGATGTCCGATGCGACCGGCGACAGCGCCATCGTGGAGTACATCGACGGCAAGCAGGTGATCCATCACGACCGCGCCTACCAGGTGATGACCAACTCCCCTGTGTTCGATCAGCAGCTGGCACTGAACACCTACTGGCAGGACATCGGCGGTACGGTGATGCTGCCCGGCACCAACCGCTCGGCCGACCGTTTCGCCCGTGCGAAGTTCTACATCAACGCGATTCCCAAGAGCGAAGATCCGGTCGTGGCGCTGGCCAGTGTGTTCAGCGTGATCCGCAACGTGTCCGTGCCGTACGGCATCACCACGCCGGGCGAGCCGAACATCTCCTCCACGCGCTGGCGGACCGTGGCCGACCACAAGCGCAGGCTGTACTTCTTCGAATCGGCGATGACCCCCAATACTTTCTGGGTGGACCTCAACAAGGCGGATTTCTCTCGCGGTGCGCCGGTGCTGAAGCTGGATCTTGGCCCGGACCAGCGCAACGTGTTCGCGGGGGACGCGCTGGGCCGGTTCCAAGCGGCCGAGCCGTTCCGGTTCCTCGGTATCGAGGGCTGACCCGGCGGCCGGGACCCCTGGCCGCGCTGCGGCCAGCAATTCCGCCCCCAAAAATCAGACTTATCCGATAACAACGGTCTTCGGCCTGCTCTATCGTTCCTGCTGAGGGATGGATCCCTCCCGTCGTGAGCTTCCCGCCCAGGCATGTCGCAAAGGAACGATCCGCATGGTGATCAAACTGCAACACATCGAACGCCGCTGGCACGTCGTGCACCCGGCCAAATCCGCGCCGATTGCCTTCCGCAGCGGCGCCACCGCCTTCGATTTCGCCGATGCCCTGGCGCGCGAGCACTTCGCTGAAACCGGCGACAGCAGCGCTGTGCGTGTAGAGGTGCTGGAGACCTATGTGGACGCGGTCCGCTACGGCTGAGCGCGGGGTCAGGGCGCGGCGGGGTTGGATGTGACGGCCCGACATCGGCCCAGTCAGCCCCGCGTCGGGTACCTAAATAGGGGATGAAATCAGCGACTTCTGGCCTATGTCGCACCGCCGGGCGATCACCGATCCTGTGCGCCTCCCCCAACAGGTAACGAGGACCCCATGTCGAACAACAGCCCCTCCCAGGCAGCCAGACGATTGCGTTGGGCCGTGGTGCCCGCGCTGCTGGCGCTGGCGGGCGCCGCACAGGCGCAGAACTACGACCGCTACTACGACGACGGTTACAACGGTGGCCCCGTGCGCTGCGAATCGATCAAGAACCGTACCCAGCAGTGCGCGCTGCCGGGTCGCGCGCGTCTGGTGCGGCAGATCTCCGGCTCGCCGTGCGTTGAAGGCCAGACCTGGGGCCAGGCCCGCGGTGGCGTGTGGGTGACCCAGGGCTGCCGTGCCGAGTTCATCGCCGAAGGGGGGCGCGGCGGCGGTCACTGGAATGGCGGTGGCGGCGGCTGGGGGCACAACGGCGGCGGCAACAGCGGCCGGGGCCAGATCCTGACCTGCGATTCGAATGATCACCGCCGCCAGCGCTGCGTCGCCAATGTCCGTCGCGAGGCCCGGCTGATCCGCCAGACCTCGCGCAACGCCTGTATCGAAGGCCGCACCTGGGGCTGGGACCGCACCGGTGTCTGGGTGGATGGCGGCTGCCGCGCCCAGTTCCAGATCTACTGAGGGCCGGCGCACGGCGCCTGAGCGCTTCCTGGGCGCTCAAACGAACGAGGCCGCGTCGGTTGGACGCGGCCTCGTTGCTTTCCGGAGCGCTCACCCAAGCGGGCGGGCCGCGTTTCAGCCTGCAGCGCTGAGCGGCTGGCCGCTCTTGACCAGCATCGGCCAGCGCTTGAGCACGGCCTGGCGGATGCCATCGGCATCGATACCGGCTTCGGCCAGCAGGTCTTCGCGGCTGGCGTGGTGCTGGAAGCTGTCCGGCAGGCCCAGGTGCAGGAACGGCTTGAGCACGTTCTCAGCATTGAACAGTTCGGCCACGCCGGAACCGGCACCGCCGGCGACCACGTTGTCTTCGACGGTGACGAAGCCCTCGTGACGCTGCGCCAGCTCCAACAGCAGGGCACGGTCCAGCGGCTTGATGAAGCGCATGTTGACCACGGTCAGCCCCAGTTCGCGGCCCACCTGTTCGGCGGCGGTCACGGTGCTGCCGAAGGCGAGCAGGGCGATGCGGCTGCCCTGCAGGCGCAGCTCGGCCTTGCCGATCTCCAGCGTCGCCAGATCCGTGCCGGCGGCGATGCCGGTGCCGCTGCCGCGCGGATAGCGCACCGCAGCCGGGCCGGCATAGCGCAGGCCGGTGGTCAGCATCTGGCGGCACTCGGCCTCATCGGAGGGCGCCATCACCACCATGTGCGGCACGCAGCGCAGGAAGCTCAGGTCCAGGTTGCCGGCATGGGTCGCGCCGTCCGGGCCGACCACGCCAGCGCGGTCGACCGCGAACAGCACATCCAGCTCCTGCACGGCCACGTCGTGGACCAGCTGGTCGTACGCGCGCTGCAGGAAGGTCGAGTAGATCGCCACGACCGGTTTGGCGCCCTGGGTGGCCATGCCGGCCGCCAGGGTCACCGCGTGCTGCTCGGCGATGGCCACATCGAAGTAGCGCTCCGGGTATTCCTTGCTGAAGCGCACCAGGCCGGAGCCTTCGCGCATCGCCGGGGTGATGCCCATCAGCTTGGGTTCGGCCGCGGCGGCATCGCACAGCCAATCGCTGAAGACGTCGGTATAAGTCGGCTTCTTGGCCCCGCCCTTGGCGATCAGGCCCTTGTCCGGATCGAACGGGCCGACCGCGTGATACCCGATCTGGTCGCCCTCGGCGCGCTCGTAGCCCTTGCCCTTGGTGGTCATCACGTGCAGCAGCTTCAGGCCCTTCAGGCTCTTGAGCGTCTTCAGCGTGGCGACCAGCGCCGGGACGTCGTGGCCATCGATCGGGCCGGTGTAATGGAAGCCCATTTCCTCGAAGAACGTGGACGGCACGAACATGCCCTTCCAGTGTTCTTCCCAGCGCTTGACGAAGCGCGCGGTGGGGTTGTGCTTCTTGTCGCCGAGGATCTTCTTGCCACCTTCGCGCAGCGCATTGAGCGTGCGGCTGCCGGTGGCGCGGCCGAGCATCTTGGTCAGCCCGCCCACGGCCTCGGAGATCGACATGTTGTTGTCGTTGAGGATCACCAGCAGGTTCGGTTCCTGCTCCATGCCGCCGGCGTGGTTCAAGGCTTCATAGGCCATGCCGGCGGTCATCGCGCCATCGCCGATCACGGCCACAACCTTGCGGTCATCGCCTTCGGCCTGGCGCGCGATCGCCATGCCCAGCGCGGCCGAGATGGAGGTGGAGGAATGGCCGACGCCGAAGGTGTCGTACTCGCTTTCCTCGCGCTTGGGGAACGGCGCGACGCCGTCCTTCTGCTTGACCGTGTGGATCTCGTCGCGGCGGCCGGTCAGGATCTTGTGCGGGTAGGTCTGATGACCCACATCCCAGACCAGCTGATCGACGGGCGTCTGATACAGGTAGTGCAGGGCGACGGTCAGTTCGATCACGCCCAGGCCGGCGCCGAAATGGCCGCCGCTCTTGCCCACCGACTCAATCAGGTAGGCACGCAGTTCATCCGCGATCGCGGGCAGTTCGGATTCATCGAACCTGCGCAGGTCATCCGGTGACTGGATGCGCGCAAGGCGGGGATAGCGGGCGGAATCGATCATGTTTATCGCGCTTCTTCTGAGCGCCTATTTTCCCCCCCAAATGAGGGTGGGGCAAGCAAACCGCCTTTTCAGTGAGTAAACGGTGAGGGTGGCTGCGACAGAACGTCGCAGCGTGCTCAGGCGGAAAGCTTGGAGCGCTTGGGCAGCTGCGCCTTCAGGAACGCCATCTGATCGGCCAGGATGTTGCGGTTGGACAGGATCATGTGTTCGATCCAGCTGGGCCGGTACGGCACTGCCAGCAGTGGCATGCCCGCCTGCTGCGGGGTCCGGTTGCTCTTGCGCGAGTTGCAGTGGAAGCAGGCACTGACCACGTTCTCCCAGACATCCAGGCCGCCCTTGGAGATCGGCATGACGTGGTCGCGGGTCAGCTGCGGGCGATTGAACTGTTGCCCGCAGTACAGGCACAGGTGCGAATCACGCGCGAACAATGCGGGATTGGACAGATTGGGGGTCGGGTCGATCGCGCGGGAGCGGGCGTGGCCGCGGGCAGCAATGATCGGGTGCAGGTCCAGGCCGCTCTGCAGGCCGGTGGTGCGGCAGATGCCGCCGTGGATGTGCAGGCAGGGGTCGCCGAGGGTCCAGGCCACCGCGCCGCGTGCGTAGAGGCAGGAGGCATCCTGCCAATTGATCCAGTCCAGTACGCGACCGTGGGCGTCCAGGGCCAACAACCGCACCGAGCCGGGCCGATGCAGCGTAACGATCGGCGATACCTCAGCGACCGGGGCGGACGAGGCTCCGGTATCGATCAGACCCAAGCGTGTAGTGTCTGTCTCCATCGGGAAAACAGCTTATACCCGAATCGTTACGAATTGGGTATAGGGGCTTGCGCCCCTACCCGATTCGTAACGATTCGGTCAGGCATTCCACCTTAACCCCGCGCCGTTGGCGCGCCCCCTTCAACAAGAAGGGGGCTTTTCTCCATACGGTGCATCGGGTGCCGGCCAGCGGCCGGCAGCCGATCAACCTTCGCCGAAATGCGCGTCGGTCATGGCCATCAGCGGTTCGGCGCCGGACTGGATCGCGGCGGCGTGGCTGAGGGTGCGCGGCAGCACGCGGGCGAAATAGAAGCGGGCGGTCTCACGCTTGGCCTGCTTGAAGGCGTCGCTCTGCGTGGAGGCATCCGCGGCGGCGACGCTGCGTGCCCACCAGTACGCCAGCACCACATAACCCGAGTAGAACAGGTAATCAAAGCTGGCGGCGCCCAGTTCGTCCGGGTTGGTGGCCGCGCGCTGCAGGGTCGCCATGGTCAGCGTGGCCCATTCGTTGGCCTTGGCGCGCAGCGGGGCGATGAACTCGGCCAGCGCTTCGTTGCCTTCATTGGCCTTGGCGAAGGCCTCGATCTCGGCCAGCATCAGCTTCAGCCCCGCGCCCTGGCTGGAGGCGGTCTTGCGGCCGATCAGATCCAGCGCCTGGATGCCGGTGGTGCCTTCATACAGCGTGGTGATGCGGGCATCGCGGGCCAACTGCTCCATGCCGTGCTCGCGGATGTAGCCGTGGCCACCGAAGCACTGCAGGGCGTTGTAGGTATTCTCGATGCCCCATTCGGTCTGGCAGGCCTTGGAGATCGGGGTCAGGAAGCTCACCAGCGTGTCCGCGCGTTCACGCTCGCCGGCATCTTCGGCGTGGTGGGCGACGTCGATCAGGGTGGCCGCGTGCAGGGCGAGCAGGCGGCTGCCTTCCACCAGCGATTTGATGGTCAGCAGCATGCGTCGCAGATCCGGGTGGACCAGGATCGGGTCGGCCGGCTTTTCCGGGTTCTTCGGGCCGCTCAGCGACCGCGACTGCAGGCGCTCACGGGCGTACTTCAGGGCGTTCTGGTAAGCACGCTCGGACAGGCCGATGCCCTGCAGCCCGACGCCCAGGCGCGCGGTGTTCATCATGGTGAACATTGCCTGCAGGCCCTTGTGCGGCTGGCCGACCAGATAGCCTTCGGCGCCATCGAAGTTCATGACGCAGGTGACCGACCCCTTGATGCCCATCTTGTGTTCGATCGAGCCGCAACGCAGCGCATTGCGTTCGCCGAGCTTGCCTTCGCGGTCGACCTTGAATTTCGGGGTGACGAACAGCGAAATGCCCTTGGCCCCGGCCGGTGCATCCGGGAGCTTGGCCAGCACCAGGTGCACGATGTTGTCGGTGAGGTCGTGCTCGCCGGCGGTGATGAAGATCTTGGTGCCGGTGATAGCGTAGCTGCCGTCCGCGTTCGGTTCGGCCTTGGTCTTGAGCAGGCCCAGGTCGGTACCGCAATGCGGTTCGGTCAGGCACATGGTGCCCGTCCAGCGGCCTTCGATCAGCGGCTTGAGGAAGGCGTCCTGCTGCCAGGCCTCGCCATGCTGCTTGAGCGCTTCGATCGCGCCGTGCGAGAGCAGCGGAAAGTTGCCCCAGGCCAGGTTGGCGGCGTTGATCATTTCGTTGAGCGGCACGCCCAGCGTATGCGGCAGGCCCTGGCCACCGAGTTCCGGTGCGGCAGTCAGACCGGTCCAGCCGCCGTCCACGAACTGCGAGTAGGCCTGCTTGAAGCCCGGAGGGGTGGTGACCTCACCCGTGGCCTGGTCCAGGACGCAGCCGATCTCATCGCCCACGCTGTTCAACGGCGCCAGCACGCTGGCACTGAAACGGCCGGCCTCTTCCAGCACGGCATCCACCACATCGGCGGTGGCATCGGTCAGGCCAAGGCGCGCGAAGAGCGGCTCGACCTTGAGCACGTCATGCAGGGCGAAACGGATATCGGAAAGCGGGGCAGTGTAGCTGCTCATCGGGGACAGTCTCGATCAGTGGCGAAGGGGGGCGGAAACCCGCCGGTCAGCGCAGGACGCCGGGCAGGCCGGGGGCCTGGTTGAGCGTGCTGCGGCTATCAATCTCGAACGTGCGTTGCTTCTTTTCCTGCGGGGTGGCGCTCACCGTGCCCTTGAGCGAATAGCCCAGGGTGCGGTTGCCGGCCAGTGCGTCGGCCATCACCAAGCGGGCGCCCGAGCTCGGCGTGAGCTCGACGTTGACCACATCGGCGGACACGCCACCGATCGACAGCGCCGGCTGCAGCTGCAGCTGGCCAGCGTCCTGATCACTCACCTTCAGCTGGAGCGAGACGTTGTCGAAGGTCATGGGCATGGAGCTGAAGTTCTGCAGGCGCAGCGCGACCGTCCAGCTGCCATCGGCACGCACCGTCAGCTCCTGCACGCTGGCGGCCGGCTCGGACACACGTTTGACCGTCTTGTTGCAGGCGGTCAGGGTCAGCGAGGCGATGACGATCAGGGCGAGGGCGAGGCGGGGACGGAAGCGGTGGGGCATGGCGCAATCCTCAGGCGGGTGTTGCATGGGTGTGAGCATACTACGGCGTATGGTGTTCGCGCTGCCCGGGGCAGCGTGACGCAAGGGTAGGGCACCGGGATGACGGCACCACGTGCTTTTAGTCGTGGGAAAGGTGCAGGCGGGCCCGGGCCTTTGGGGTGGCCCGGCCGGGTCAGTCCAGCGGCGCCATCACCCGCAGGGGAGCGAGGTCATAGCCCATCGCCTCGGCGCGGGCCTTGAGCTGTTCGAACAGGGCCGTGTCCATGCTCGGCGAGCGCGACAGGATCCACAGGTACTTGCGATCCGGCTCGCCGACCACGGCCCACTGGTAGCCGGGGTCCAGCGCGATCACCCAGTAATCGGCCCATACCAGCGGCACCCAGGACAGCCAGTCCGGCACGAAACGTACCTGCAGGCGGCCGGGGTGTCCTTCGACGGCCCGCGCTACGCCATCGGCGGCGACGCGATCGCCATCGGTCTGCCGGCAGGCGTTGTGCACGCTGATCCGTCCATCGGCACGCAGGCTGTAGGTGGCGGTGATGTCGCCCACGCACTTCTTCTGGAACGATACCGGCAGGTGCGCGATCTCATGCCACTGGCCGGCATAGCGGTCCATGTCCAGCGCCTCCACCGAGGTCACTGGTACGGCGGCCCAGGCGGGTGCGGTGACCGCGAGGGCGAGCAGGGCACTGAGCAGATAGCGGCTGCGCATCATCGACACTCCAGACAAGACGCAGCGAGCTTAGGCACAGGCCGGGCGGGAATTGTGAATATTCCGTCATGGGGGGGGTACTATGGGCTGTCGGCAGAGAGTTCGCGCGTTGCGTTGCCGTTCTCATCAAGGAAGCGCACGCTGGCATCTCCTGATGGCGTGACCACCAGTTCCAGCCGCGGCTTTCCTCGCCCGTCGCGCAACGTGAGCATGGCTTCGCGGGCATCGGATTTACCCAGGAACACGCGTTCGGTGATCGCAGGAACGCCCTCCCGATGAAGTGACTCGTCGCGCTCGGAAAAGAATGGGCGGGACAGACCATCGGCGACGTCGTTGAAGCTCAGGCCTGCGTAGTGTGTCCCTGCATCATCCACGCCCAGCAACTGCATCTGCTGGTCCTGCTGATAGCGGTCGAAGGTCAGGCTCATGCCGCTGGAGGGTTTGCCGTTCTTGTCGAGCGAGCCGTTGTAGATCAGCCCGCCGTTTTCCGTTCCTTCATCATTGAAGAACAGCATGCCTGCCATCGGGCGCGGATGAGGCTGCTCCTTGTTGTGAATGATCACGCCAGGAAACAGCGTGCGATTGGATATCGCCAATCGCAGCGTTCCGTCGGGTTCCTTGATGTTGATGCGCTGTGCATCGATGACGTCAAAGCTTGCGCTGCGCTGTGACGTCGCCCCCATCATCAAGGCGGTCATGGTCAGCACACCGGCGGCTGCGAAGCCCAGCGTGAGTCGTCGTTGGTTTCGCTGCAGATGCGCGATCTGCGCCTGCAGTGCTTCGATGCCGTCCGACATTCACCTCTCCCTGGTGCGCGGCCTTGGGGACGAACAAGCGCGGCCGCAGACGATCCTGTCCGCCGGGTGAGCATGCCAGCGCGTGGCGATGGAGGGCAAGGAACGGCGCTGCGTGACGGATCGCCGTTTCGATGTTCGCTTCATCATCGCGTGCGTGCGTGCGTGCGTGCGTGCGTCGCGGTCGGCGCGAATGCACTGCCGATGAAGTACGTCATGGAGCACGAACCAGCTGCGGAAATGCCTTCGTTGAACACGGTGCGATGTGGGGCGACCGAACAACAGGCAAAAAAAATGACCTGCATTTCTGCAGGTCATCTGAAAGTGTGGTGGCCGGGGACGGAATCGAACCGCCGACACGGGGATTTTCAATCCCCTGCTCTACCAACTGAGCTACCCGGCCACTTCATCGCTGCGTTGCCGCTGGCGAGGACGCGAATAATACGGAGGTATGAGAGGTTCGGCAAGCGTTTCGCGAAAAAAATTTCACATTTGTTTCCGAGTCCCTGTCTGAAGCCACGCAAGTGCTTGATACAGCGGGTTCGCCGGCAGCAGGGCGACGCATGAACCCCGGTTCAGACGCGGCCCGGCGCAGCGGCCACCGCTCACGCATTGCGGGCGTGGGCCTCATCCGGCATGCACCACAGCAGCGCGATGCCGATCGCCATCATGATCGCCGCCAGTACCAGCGCGCCTTGGTAGGAGCCGCTGTCGCGTGCCAGGGTGCCTGCAATCGCGGGCGCAATGATCTGGGCGACGCCATAACTCAGCGTCAGCGTCGCCATCGCTTTGGCCGGGTTGTGCGGGTAGTGACGCCCGACCACGGTCAGGGTCAGGCTGACGATGCCCGAGAAAGTGATGCCGAACAGCACGGCGCTGGTGGCGCCTGCCCACAAGTCGTCGCTCAGCAGCGGCAGCACGAATGACACGGTCTGCAATGCATAGGCGAACATCAACGCGCGGATCAGGCCCAGCCGCGCCGCGATACGGTCCCAGGCGAACGTGGAGGGGATGGCGGTGATCCCGACCAGCACCCACACCCAACTGCCGCGACCGGCGAAGGCAGGGGTCTGCACGAGAATGGCGACAATGAACGTCGCGCTGACCACGAAGCCGAACCCCGCACAGAAGTAGGACGCAATCAGCAGCCAGCGCCAACGCTGCCCAGGGGGCGAGGGCGCCGAGGTACTACTGGCGCTGGAGATCGGCACCGGTGCGGGCATCCAGGCCCACGCCGGCATCAAAAAAACGAGCGCAAGCGCACCGAGGGCGAGCCACTGCTGCGAGGACAGCAGATGATCGGCCATCGCCGCCGCAGCCAGGCCGGAGACGGCGATGCCCATCCCGAGCCCGGCAAAGTGCAGGCCGAGCCGGGGGCGGCGCTGATGCGCGAGCAACCAGTTGAGCACCAGCCCCGAGGCGAGCAACAGGCCGGCCGTGCTGGACAGGCCGGCCACGAAGCGCAGCACGCTCCACGCCGTCATGTCTGCGGTGGCACCCATGAGGGCGGTGGAGATCACCGCCAGCACCAGCCCGACGCGGTAGAAGCGGAATTTCAACTGCATCTCACCGACCCGGGCAACCAGCAGCGTGCCGGTCAGGTAGCCGAGGTAATTGAAGGTCGCCAGCCAGCCGCCGTTGGCCGCTGACAGCCCGGCGTCCTCCCGCATGAGCGGCAGCAACGGGGTATAGGCAAAGCGGGCCAGGCCCACGGTCAGCACCAGGGCGCAGATGCCGGCAGTGATGACCTGCCAGGGGGCGCGGGAAGGCGGCGCAGTCGATGACATCATGGCGCCTCGTGCCTGCGTCAGCGCGCGTCGGGACATTGCAGGCGGGTCAGGCGCTCGCCATCGAAGTCGGCCACGATGCTGCCATCGCTTGCCTTGTGCGCCGGCCAGCGCGCCTGCTCCGCAGCGCCCGGCAGCGGATTGCCGAGGTGGAAGTACACCTTGCCGCGGGAATCGCCGGGTTGCAGCGCGGCGCAGCCTGCGATCGGCGCGGCGCGCTCACCGCAGTCGCCCTGCAGCAGGCACAGCCGCGTACGGCACTGGCCGCTGCCGGAGGACCAGTGCCCTTGCGCGGCGAGGCAGCCTGGTTCGGTGGCCAGAATCGCCCAGCACGCCAGGCCGAACACGGTCGTGGCTGACATCAGCAACGGCAGCAGGTAGCGACGTGGACGGAATGGGGAAGGGGTCATGACGGGATCATGCGCCTTGACCCGCGGCGCGGGCAACGCGTGATCGGCCCAGCGTGCGGATGGAATGCTGTGACCCCATCGGAAGCACCGGCCGCTGTCGCGCAAGGCGAGTGCGCAGGCGCGGCGTGCTGCACGGATGGAACACTGTTTTACCCACGACTCCTGCACGCTCGGAACCCGTACTGTCAAATTCCCTTTTTGCTTCGCCTGGAGTCATTCCACGATGAATGCCCTGACCAACACCCGCATCGTGCTTGCATCGCGTCCACACGGTGAGCCGGTAGCCGCCAATTTCCGCCTTGAGCAGGTGCCGGTTCCCACGCCGGGTCCCGGCGAGGTGCTGCTGCGTAATCGCTATCTGTCGTTGGATCCCTACATGCGCGGTCGCATGGAGGAGGGGCCGTCCTATGCCGCGCCGGTCGCGCTGGATGCAGTGATGGAAGGCCGCACGGTGTCCGAGGTGGTGGCCTCCAACCATCCGGCCATCGCGGTGGGCACGCAGGTGGTGGCCTCCGGCAACTGGCAGACACACGCAGTGGTGCCCGGCGATGCGCTGACCCGCACGCTGGAGGACAACGGGCTGCCGCTCAGTACCGCACTGGGCGTGTACGGCATGCCCGGATTCACCGCCTATGCGGGTCTTCAGGAGATCGGCAAGCCGCAGCCGGGCGAGACGCTGGTGGTGGCTGCTGCCAGCGGCCCGGTCGGCGCGACGGTGGGCCAGATCGCCAGGCTGCAGGGCGCGCGCACGGTGGGGATCGCCGGTGGCGAGCAGAAGCGCCGCTACCTGGAAACCCTGGGGTTCGATGTGGCGCTGGATCATCGCGCCGACGATTTCGCCGAACAGTTGCGCGCGGCGGTTCCCAACGGGATCGATGTCTACTTCGAAAACGTGGGCGGGCATGTGTTCGACGCCGTGGCACCGTTGCTCAACGATTTCGCGCGTATCCCGGTGTGCGGCACGATCGCGACCTACAACGCACGTGGCGCGGTGCTGCCCGGCCCGGATCGTCTGCCCGGCTTCATGAGCCAGGTGCTGCGTCAGCGCCTGACCGTCCGCGGCTTCATCCAGTCCGATCTGCATGCCTTCTTCCCGGCGTTCCTGCGCGACATGGGCCAGTGGCTGAAGGACGGCAAAGTGCAGTATCGCGAGGACATCGTCGACGGGCTCGAGCAGGCGCCGGAGGCCTTCTTCGGGCTGCTCAAGGGCCGCAACTTCGGCAAGCTGGTGGTCAAGCTCGACTGAGCGTTCGGTCGCGTGTGAGTGCGCCGTGTGCAAAGCCGTCCTGATCGTGATTCGTGCATCACGATCGGCCGGTTAGCCTGCGGATGAAGGCCCCGTACCGGGAACCGCACAAGTGAGTAGACCCATGGCAGACACCAAGCCCAGCGAACACGGCAAGCAGGAAGGCATCGAAGAGAGTCAGCAGGACCGCAAGCAGGATGAAACCGCCAAGCAGCGGCCGGGCCAGACCGATCAGGCGATCCATGATGCGGGAACACGTCGGCCGGAGCGCAAGGATAATCCTGAGGGGGCGTAAGTCCGCGCGCGCAGGTTGCTGAAAAACAAAAGCCCCGGGAACAGAATTCCCGGGGCTTTGTGTTGAATAGTGGTGGAGCCAAGGAGGATCGAACTCCTGACCTCGTCGATGCGAACGACGCGCTCTCCCAGCTGAGCTATGGCCCCACGGATACCGCACTTGCCTCGCGTGTCGCGTCTTGGAGCGCCGTGCGATGCATCTAGTGTAGCCCCGGCCAGTAGCGGCTGCCAAGAGGGGAGAGGCGGGCGCGGCGCGTCTTCCGCATCGCCCGCGGAGCGCCTCGAACTGAACGGAAGAGTAGGTTTTGTGAGGATCGGCGTGCCGCAAAGCCTTGCAGCGCAATGGGTTGCATTTCTTGAGTAGCGAAATGTAACTAGACGCCATCGCGTAAAGAGGACCAAAACGGTGCCGATATGAAAGGGAGCCAATCCCTCATATCCAATCCCTTCGAGTTCCAACGATGACGACCCGTGCCGCCACCGTTTTCTCCTCCTCCATCGGCGCGCGTCTGGCGCTGCTGATGGGCCTGATCACCGCCGTGGCCTTCATCGGCCTGGCCCTGCTGGTTTACCAGCAATCGGCCGCAAGTTACCAGCAGCGGGTCGAGGCCGGACTGCAGTCGGCCACCGTGCTGATGCGCGACTCGGTCCAACTCTATGACCGCAGCCTCAGCGACAGCACCGAGCGCATGGCCGGCACCTTCCGCGCGATGCTGCCGGCCGGGGATGCCACGCTGGATCCCGCGCGGACGATCCTGATCGGGGAGCGTTCCACGCCGACGCTTCGGCTGGGCAGCGACATCGTCAATCTGCAGGAGGCTGCCGTCGATCGCTTCGCCGAGGCGACCGGCGGCGTGGCCACCGTCTTCGCCCGTGACGGGCAGGAGTTCATCCGGGTATCGACCTCGGTACGCAACGCCGAAGGCGCCCGCGCCATGGGCACCGTCCTGGACCACGCCAATCCGGCCTATGCCAAGGTGCTGGCCGGCCAGCGCTATACCGGACCGGCGCGCCTGTTCGGCGTGGACTACATGACCCACTACATGCCGATCACCGACGCGGCGGGGGAGGTCGTGGGCATCGCCTTCGTAGGCCAGAACTACTCCGACGGCCTGGCAGCACTGAAGACGCGCCTGCGCGCTGCGCAGTTGGGCAAGGATGGCTACTTCATCGCCGTGGATACCCGCCCGGGCGAGAGTTTCGGAACGATCATCGCAGGGCCGGATGGCGAAGGCAGCAAGATCCAGGCCCGGGTGCCCGACGCCGACCATGCCGCATTGCAAGCGCTGTTGGACGGTACGTCCACGCAGGGCCAGGTGCAGCTGCGCAGCGGTGATCAGGGCGCGGCCCAGACCTACTTCGTGTCGACCCAGGCTTATGGCCCGTGGCATTGGGCCGTGCTGGGCATGGAGCCGGTCTCGGTGGTGCAGGCTGTACTTGGCAAGCTGATGCTGCACATCGCACTGGTCTCGGCGCTGGCGCTGCTTGCAGTGATCGTGGCGATGGTGCTGGTTGTCCGCCGCGTGCTCAGTCGGCCACTGGCCGAGGCGGGGCAGGTGGCGCGTGATGTGGCGGCTGGTCGCCTTGAGCGGCAGATCCAGGTGCGCGGACACGATGAAGTCGGTCGCCTGATGAGCGCCCTGCAGCAGATGCAGGTCAAACTGCGCGCGATCATTGCCGCACAGAACGACATGAGCCAGCGGCACGCCGACGGTGCGATCAGCTACCGCATCGACGCCGATGCATTTGAAGGTGAGTTCCGCACCATGGTGAGCGGCACCAACGCGCTGGTGGACGCGCACGTGTCCACCAAGCTGCGCATGGTGGAGCTGGTGCAGTGCTACGCCGATGGCGACCTGTCGCCTTCGATGGAGGCGTTGCCGGGGGAGAAGGCCAGGATCACCGAGGCCGTCAACGGTGTCCGCGATCGCCTGCAGGCCATCAATGGCGAGATCAAACATCTTGTCGCTGCGGCGGCAGCGGGTGATTTCAGCGTGCGCGGCGATGCGGGCGCGTTCAATCACGATTTCCGGGTGATGGTGGAGGGGCTCAATACCCTGATGGTCACCGCCGACCACAACCTGTCCTCGCTGTCCGGATTGCTGCGCGCGCTGGCCGCCGGCGACCTGCGTGGGCGCATCGAAGGGGAATTCCAGGGCGTCTTTGCCACCATGCGCGACGATGCCAATGCCACCGTCAGCCAGCTGACCGCGATCGTCGCCGGCATCCAGCAGGCAGCCGTCTCGGTGGCCACTGCATCGTCGGAAATCGCGGCGGGCAACGAGGATCTCTCGCGGCGTACCGAACAGCAGGCGGCCAGTCTGGAAGAGTCCGCCGCCTCTCTGGAAGAACTGACCGCGGCCGTGAAGCAGAATGCCGACCATGCGCGGCGCGCCGATCATCTCGCCACGCAGACGGCGGCCGTGGCCGCGCAGGGTGGGGCGGCGGTCGCGCAGGTGGTTCAGACCATGGGCGATATCCAGGCGTCGTCGCACCGTATCGCCGACATCACCACGGTGATCGACGGCATTGCCTTCCAGACCAACATCCTGGCGCTCAATGCGGCGGTCGAAGCGGCACGTGCGGGTGAAGAAGGCCGTGGCTTCGCCGTGGTCGCCTCCGAAGTGCGCGCCCTGGCACAGCGCTCGGCGCAGGCGGCCCGGGAGATCAAGGGCCTGATCGGCGATTCGGTCACCAAGGTCACCGATGGCAGCGCGCTGGCCGACGAGGCCGGGCAGACGCTGCAGCGCATGGTGCAGGCGGTAGGCGAGCTGGGCGGCCTGATCGAAGAGATCGCCAGCGCCAGCCAGGAACAGGCGGCGGGCATCGACCAGGTCAGCCAGAGCATCATGCAGATGGATGGCGTGACCCAGCAGAACGCCGCCCTGGTGGAAGAAGCCTCGGCCGCGGCGCGCGCACTGAATGCGCAGTCGAGCGAGCTGCAGCAGTCGGTGGGGCGTTTCCGTCTGGCCGGGCACACGTCGGCGCGCCGTCAGGCCGTGACGGCCTGAGCGCCGCAGGGGCAGCGGTCGCCGCCCCTGTACACCGTCGCCGATCGGCCCACCTGCGGGGCTGATCGCGCCGTGCGCCCTTCCGGGCGGCGCGCCGTGCGGGCATAATCCGCGCCAGAAAACGCGGCCGCATAGCCAGTGGACCAGGGGGGCCGGACAGCCGTCGCCCACAACGCCCTGACACCAATCTGCAACATCCAGCCAATACCGTGCCGCATCGCTGTCTCCACTGCGATGTCGATTTCCTATGGTGCCCGGCCATCTCGCCGGCTGCCCCGATCTGTACTACCCGAGACCTCTGCATGCCCGCTTTACGCCACGCCCCTGTGTCGACGCGTCTTCTCTCCCGTTCCCTCTCCGCCGCCGTGCCGCGCCGCCGCGCGCTGGCGCTGGCCTGCGCCTCGGCCACGCTGATGCTGTCTGCTGCTGCCTCGGCGCAGGACGCCCAGCCGGCCAGCGCCACCTCGCTGGACACCATCACCGTCACCGCCGACCACCGCGAGCGCAACCTCCAGGAAGTGCCGGTCTCGGTCGGCGTGGTGCAGGGCGAGAAGATCCGCGATTACACCGCAGGCGGCGATGACACCCTGCTGGCCCTGTCGGGCAAGGTGCCGAGTTTCTACGCTGAAACCACCACCGGCCGCATCTTCCCGCGCTTCTACATCCGTGGTCTGGGCAACATCGACTTCTACCTGGGTGCCTCCCAGCCGGTGTCGATCATCCAGGACGACGTGGTGCTCGAGCACGTGGTGCTGAAGTCCAACCCGGTCTACGACGTGGACCAGATCGAAGTGCTGCGCGGCCCGCAGGGCACGCTGTTCGGTCGCAACACCACCGCCGGCATCGTCAAGTTCGACACGATCAAGCCGAGCCAGGATTACAGTGGCCGCGTGCAGGCCAGCTACGGTTCCTACGGCAGCGTGGCGGTCGATGGCGGCTTCGGTGGCCCGATCAACGACATCGCTTCGTTCCGTGTGTCGGCGCTGTACCAGCACCGCGATGATTACGTCGACAACACCTACAGCGGCCCGAGCGCCGATGGCACGGTCTCGCCGAAGAAGAACGCCATGGGCGGCTTCGACGACCGCAACGTGCGCGCCCAGCTGCTGCTGCAGCCGAGCGACAACTTCTCGCTGCTGGCTTCGGCCCATGCACGCGACTACGACGGCACGTCCACGCTGTTCCTGCGCAACGCCGTGACCAAGGGCTCCAACAAGACCGACGTGCCGCGCGACAAGGTCGCCTACGACGAAGCCGACAACAATCCGCAGGCCTACAAGACGTACGGTGGTTCGGTGAAGGCCATCTACGATTTCGGCAATGTCTCGCTGACCTCGATCACCGCCTACGAAACCACCTCCGGCTACAGCCGCGGTGACACCGATGGTGGCGCCGCTGTGAACTACCCGGTCAACGGCGTGCCGAACGGCTACGGCCAGTCGATGGGCCAGATCCGTGATCTGGACCAGTGGACCCAGGAATTCCGCCTGGCCAACGCTGATGACAACCGCCTGAAGTGGCAGGTCGGCGCGTTCTACTTCGACGGCCGCGACACCACCGATTTCTACCAGCGCGCCTGGTTCCTGAACACCGCGGCCCGCAACCCGAACAACTGGGTGCGCCTGCGCAACGTCAATACCTCCTGGGCCGGCTTCGGTCAGGTCAGCTACGACGTGACCGACAAGTTCACCCTGACCGCCGGCCTGCGCCAGACCAGGGACGAGAAGAAGACGCGTCTGCTGAAGACCGCCGATACCGCCGCCGGTGCCGTGACCTACAAGGGCCGCACCTACGTGGAGATGTCCGACACCACGCCGAGCTGGGACCTGAGCGCGATGTATGCGTTCAATCCGCAGCTGAGCGTGTATGCGCGCGTGGCACGCGGTTTCCGCGGCCCGACCATCCAGGGCCGTTCGGCTGTGTTCAATGCGGATTTCACCACGGCGAACTCGGAAACGATCCTGTCCTGGGAAGCCGGCATCAAGAGCAGCCTGTGGGACAACCGCCTGCGTGTGAACGCCGCCGCGTTCACCTACGTGGTCAACGACATCCAGCTCAACGGCAACGATTCGGACGGCAACGGCGTGCTGTTCAACGCCGACAAGGCCAAGGCCTATGGTCTGGAAGCGGACATGGAGCTGCGCCCGATCCCGAATCTGGCCCTGAGCGCCGGTGTCAGCCTGCTGCACAGCGAAATCCAGGACGACCGCGTGTACGCGCAGGTCTGCGCCCTCAACGGCGCCGTGGTGTGCACCGTGAACGACCCGACCATCAAGGTCGGTGCCAACACCTTCGCGCAGATCAATGGCAACCCGCTGCCAAACGCACCGAAGTACAACATCAACCTGGCCGCGCGTTACGACATGCCGGTCAATGACAGCGATGTGTTCTTCGTCTCCACCGACTGGAACAAGCAGGGTTACACCAGCTTCGTGCTGTACGACTCGGCCGAGTTCAATTCCAAGGGCAGCTTCGAAGGCGGCCTGAAGCTGGGCTACTCCGCCAACTACGGTGCCTGGGAAGTTGCCCTGTTCGCGCGCAACATCACCAATGAGAAGAACCTCAAGGGTGTGATCGAGAACTACATGGCCGCGGTCTACAACGAACCGCGCACCGTGGGCGTTTCGCTCAACATGAACTGGTAAGCCGTGCGATCACCGGTGCCGCAGGGCACCGGTTGGCGTGATGCGTGTTCCGACAACGCCCTGCACCTGCGGGGCGTTGTCGTTCTGTTACTTGGCGGGCGGCGCAGCAGGCGCCAGCTCGGCGAACAGTCCGCCCAGCACGCCCATGGTGGCCTGGTCGGCGCCCATGTCTTCGGCGGCGTTGGCGATGGCGATCACGCCGTTGTTCTGCCCTGGGAACAGCACCACCCAGGCCAGCCAGTTACCGTCCGAGCCGCCGTGGACCAGCACCGGCCCCTGACGACCGGCGATCGATGGCTGCACGCCCCAGTCCAGCCCGGAGCCACTGCCCGGCTGCGCGGTCTGCATCAGCGCGTAGGACGCCGGTGTCAGCAACCTGCCTTTGCCCTGGCTGCCCGCGAGCTGATCGATGGCGAACAGCGCCAGGTCCTGCAGCCGCATATGCAGGTTGCCGACGGCGGTGTAGATCGGCGGCACCCCGTCATCGGCCTTCTGCGGCGCGGTGGTCACCGGCTTGCCGCCGCGATGGCCCAGCGGTTGCCCCGCCGGGGTCGGGCCGAACCCGGCACCGGTCATGCCCAGCGGCTGGAACACTTCGCGCCGCATAAGCGTTTCCACGTCCTTGCCGGTGGCACGTTCGGCGATCACCGCCGCGATCAGGAAGCCGCTGTTGCTGTAGGCGAATTCGGTGCCGGGCGGATGCACCGGCGCTTCGGCCAGGGCTGCCTTGACGTAAGCCTCGCGCTGTACGGGCAGGGCCCGCGTATCAACGAAGAACGCATCCAGTGCGGCGGCGTCGGTGAGGTTCTCCGGCAGCCCGGCCCGGTGCGAGAGCAGTTGCACCAGGGTGACGTTGCGGTAGGCCGGCTGCATCTGTGCAGCAAGGTCGGGCAACAACGTCGACAGCGGTGCATCCCAGCGCAGCACACCCTGTTCAACGAGCCGCGCGATCATCGCCACCGTGATCGGCTTGCCGGTGGAACCGATCATCCATTGATCATCCGTGGTGACCGGCGTCGCCGCATCATTGCGACGGACGCCGTGCACGGCATGTTCGGCGATCTTGCCGTCGCGGATGACCAGCACGCCCATGGCCGGCGTCGCGGTGCCCTGCAGGGCCTGGGCGAGCCGTGCAGTCAGATCATCGGCGGCGCTGGCGGTGGTGGCGGCCAGCAGCAGGGACACGCCGAGCCAGCGCTGCAGGCGGCGCGGGGTGCGGCGGGGGGAGGGGGCGTTCCTCAGAGTCGCGATCAGATGCATGGGAGTCCTTTGCGCAGCCGCGTGGGCAGAACCTGCGCCGACGGCACGGTCCTGCGGGATGCCGTGTCCGGACCGCGCCTGAAGCAGGCGCGGAGCGTTGCGTGCGATTCACTCTTGCATGTGGTTTGAACGTGCGTATGTGTCTGCGGTCATGCCGATGACGACATGTCAGGGACGGTGTGCGATTCGTTCAGGATTCGACGGCAGTGAGCCGTGGTCAGTGCACTTGCACGGTGACGCGAGCGGCGCATCGGTGCGGTCAGCTCCGCACCGATGCATGAGGCTCAGGCAGTCGGCGGCAACAGTGCCGACAGGATCGGCTCCAGCTGCGCCTGGCGCCAGCCCGCCAGGGCCGTTGGCCACTGGCGGCTGTCCAGATAACTTTCCAGATGCTTGCGCGAGGCCAGCACGCCATCGGGCAGGCCGAGTTCGGCGCTGCGCGCGCTGACGGCATCCTGCAACCGCTTGAGCGCCTGCTTGTTGGCATCGGTGGCCGGCAGCGCCAGCGGTGCCTCGGCTTCGTCGGCAAGCGGTGTGATCAGCGCCTGCCATACCTGTGCGGCCAGCTTGCGGGGGGCTTTGGGGAAGCCTTCCATCAGCTTGGACAAGGCGTCCACATCAGCCGGCGGGGTGCGTGCAAGCACCGCGGCCAGTTCATTGTCGAGCACCCAGCTGCGCGGCTTGTCGCTGGCGCGCGCCTGCACGTCGCGCCAGCGCAGCAGCCGCAGCAATCGCAGCTGCGCAGCGGTATCCATGAACTGTGCCGAGCGCATCGCCACGTGCGGCCAGCGCTCTTCATCGTGTTCGACACTGGCGAGCAGGCGCTCGGCGTCGTCCTGCAGCCATTGGCGGCGGCCGAGTTCTGCCAGGCGCGCATCGAGGGTGTCGTGGATCTGGAACAGGTATTCCACGTCGTCGGCGGCGTACTCCAGCTGCGCCTCCGACAGCGGGCGTCGCATCCAGTCCGAGCGGGTCTCGCCCTTGGTGAGGGTGACGCCGGTGACCGCGGTGACCAGTTTCTGGTAGCCCATGCCACCGCCGATGCCCGCCAGCGATGCACCGATCTGGGTGTCGAACAGCGGGCGCGGCAGCACGCCGCAGGCGACCTTGAAGGTGACCAGGTCTTCGCTGGCGCTGTGCATGATCTTGAGGATCGAGGTGTCGGCCAGCCACGGCGCCAGCGCCTCGTTCATGCCGGGAATCAGCGGGTCGATCAGCAGGATTTCATCGCCGACCGCCATCTGCACCAGCGCCAGTTGCGGCCAGTAGGTGCGTTCGCGGATGAACTCGGTGTCCAGGCCGATGCGGGTGGGGCGCTGGCGGAAGCGCTCGTCCAGTTCCGCCGGGGTTTTGATCCAGTAAGCCACGTGGGATTCCATGTACTGCAAAGGGGTGCTCAGGTCGGGGAGGATAGCCTAACCCCGCGCCACGCCCGGTCGGAATGAACACTTGGGCAGCGGTCGGTCGCCGCCTGCGACGGTGGCGATTATGATGAGGCCCTGTCCGCGCCTGCGACATGGCGTGGGCACCAGCAAGACGATGACACGCCCCAAGGACCCCCATTTGCGACCGTCAGGCCCATTGCCGCTGCTGTTCACTGCTCTTCTGGGCATGCTGCTGGCCGCGTGTTCTCCCGCGCCGGCGCCGGCACCGTCGGCAGCGCCTGCCGCCAAGCCCGCCAAAGCACCAGCCAAGGCCAGCGCACCGATCGCCCAGGTCACCATTGGCGGCGAAGACGCCGCCGAGACCGTCGAGCGCTGGCAGCCGCCGGCCGTCATCCTTGCCGATGGCGAACTCGCCCAGGCCCGCCGTGACGCGGCACGTGCCTTCGAGGAGGGCCGCCTGTACCGCACGGCGGACGATGCCATCCCGATCTGGCTCGCGCTGCTGCAGCAGGACCCCAAGGACCGTGTGGCCGAGGCCGGGCTGAAACGTGCCCGGCAGCGGCTGCTGGCGGACGCGGCGGCATTGTTGGACCGCCCGCTCAAGCAGCGTGAAGCACTGGCCGAGGCCAGTGAGATGGCCTTGGTGCTGCTGACGCTGGCCCCGGACGATGCCAAGGTGCGTGAGCTGCAGTCGCGGGTGGAGATCGCCCAGCGGGTGGTGGCGTACAACCGCGCCGGTGAAGACGATCTGCGCGCTGACCGCATCGGTGAGGACGGCGATGGTGCGATCCCCAACTTCCATGAGGCGCTGGCGCTGGATGCGGACAATCCGCGCGCCCGTCAGGGCCTGGCCGCCGCCGAGAGCGCGCTGATCCGCCGTGCAGAGACGGCCGCGCGGGCGACCGATTTCGCCGCGGCCGGTACCTGGCTGGCCGAGGCTGCCAAGGTCCGCGACTCATCGATCACCATCGCCGATGCCTTCGAGCGCATCGAGAAAATCCGGTCGGATATCCTGCTGCGGCTGCGCAACGAAGGCCTGCGTGACCTGGCCACGCCGCAGGGGCTCAAGCCGGCCCGCCAGAAACTGGAAGATGCCCTGCGCATCGCCTTGCCGGGCGACCCTGTCGTGGGCCAACTGCGCGAGCGCATCGAGCTGGTGACCCATTACGGCAGCTTCCGGCCGCGGCAGGTGTTCAGCGATGCGTTGCGCGATGGCGGTCGCGGGCCGCAGATGATCGTCGTGCCGCATGGCGGCTTCCAGATGGGCGCGGCCGAGAACGAACTCGGTGCGACCGATGCGGAAAAGCCCTCGCATTACGTGCGCTTCGAACGTGGCTTTGCGATGTCGATCACCGAAGTGACGGTCGCCGATTTCCGTCGCTACGTGCAGGCCACCAAGGCCCGCCCGCGCGCGACACGGCGCGGCCATTCAATCGTGTACGACGAGCGCAGCGGCAACTTCGTGCGGCGCAGCGGCGTGGACTGGCAGTCCGATTACAACGGCGCCGAGGCGATTGCCAACCTGCCGGTGATGCACGTCAGCGTGCGCGACGCCGAGAATTACGCCACCTGGCTGTCCGAGCAGACCGGGCGCTCGTACCGCCTGCCCAGCGAAGCCGAGTTCGAGTACGCCCTGCGTGCCGGCAGCAGCGGGCGCTATCCGTGGGGCGATGCGGGCACGCCGCCGCCGCGCGCGGGCAACTTCACCGGCGCCGAGGATGTTTCGCCGTCCGGTCGGCACTGGTACAACGCCTTCGTCGGCTACGGCGATGGATACTGGGGGCCGGCCCCGGTGGCCAGCTTCGATCCCAACCCGTGGGGCCTGCACGACATCGCTGGCAACCTCAGCGAATGGGTCGCCGACTGCTGGCATGCCAGCTACCGGCGCGCGCCGTCGGATGGCGTGGCGTGGTTCAACCCGGGCTGCCGGCAGCGCGTGATCCGCGGTGGCAACTGGGCCAATGCGCCGGCACAGACCCGCGCGGCCTGGCGGCAATCGCAGGACTCGGATACCACCAGCGCCCGGATCGGGTTCCGCTTGGTCCGCGGGATCTGATGGGTGCAACTGCGGTGAGGTGACGGGATTTCACCCGCCACCACGCGGCGCGTTCTAGGATTGGCACAGTGTCGGGCAGGGTGCCGCGGCCATCTCAGGAACCACGCGCATGCGCAACGATCCATTCGGCGGTCAGCAGCAGGGCCGCGCCCGGCGGCCAGGCCTGTTCGGCAACATCCGCTGGTGGGTGCTGCTGGCCTTCGCCGGCTATGCCGCGTTCTACTGGTTCTCCAACCGCGCCGTGGATCCCTACACCGGCGAAAGCGTGCTGATCGACAGTTCGCTCGACGCGACCCAGGAAAAGGCGCTGGGCCTGCAGGCCTATCAGGAGATCCTGGCGCAGGAGCGACCGCTGGATCCCAGTGCGCCACAGTCACGCGAAATCCAGGCGATCGCCCAGCGCCTGATCGCCAAGGTGGACGTCGTGGAAACCGCGCTCGCCGAAGAGCATGGACTGAAGCCTGCGCATTTTGCGCGGGATTTCGAATGGGAGGTCAACGTGATCCCGTCCGACCAGGCCAATGCGTTCTGCCTGCCGGGCGGCAAGATGGCGGTCTACACCGGGTTGATCCCGGTGGCGCGTACGGTGGATGCGATGGCCGTGGTGATGGGCCATGAAATCGCGCACGCCTTGCTGCGGCACGGTGCCCAGCGCATGGCCCAGCAGAAGATGACCCAGATCGGCCAGATGGCCGGTGCCGCCAGCGGCATGGACCCGCAACAGCAGCAGATGATGATGTCGGCAATGGGCTATGGCTACCTGCTGCCGTACGCGCGCAGCCATGAGACCCAAGCCGATGAAGTGGGCCTGATACTGGCCGCGGCGGCATGTTTCGATCCGCAGGAAGCGATCCCGCTGTGGGAACGGATGGGACAGGCCAGCGGTGGTCAGTCGACCTCGGAATTCGCGTCTACCCATCCCAACCCCGGCACGCGCATCCAGAACCTGCAGGCATTGATGCCCAAGGCGATGGAGTACCGGCAGAAATTCTGCGAAAGCGCGGGGCGTTGAAGGCGAACCTCAGCGGCCTGGGCGCACCCGATCAGCGCGCCGGTTCGTTGACCGTCACGTCGATCACGCCATCCTGCACGCGCGCCTTGAGCGTGTCGCCCGGGCGCACCTGCAATGGCGAGCGGACCAGACTGCCATCGTCCTCACGGGTCAGGATTGCGTAGCCACGCGCGACGGTGGCCAGCGGGCTGACCGCTTCCATCGAACGGGCGAGCGCACGCAGGCGCAGGCCGTCGCGCTGCAGCTGGCGGCCCATTGCACTGTCCGCGCGCGGCTGCAGGCGTTGCAGGCGCTCACGCAGGGCGTCCAACCGGCGCTGCGGATGACCGCTGCGCAGTACTGCGGCCGCGTGACGAAGATAGGCCAGGCGGCCCTGATGCTGTGTCGTCCACGCGGCGTGCAGACGGCGCGCGACATCCTGCTGGCGCCGCTGCAACAGCTGCAGGCGTGACTGCGGGCTCTGTGCGTTGAGGCGGAGCAGGGCACGGTCCGCGCGCTGCATCGCCTGCCCCAGACTGTGCCGCTGCAGCTGCGCCAGACGCGCATCCAGGCGACGCACACGCAGCAGCAGGTCACGCTGATCAGGCACCAGCAGTTCGGCTGCGACCGATGGCGTCGGCGCGCGCAGATCGGCGGCGAAATCGGCCAGGCTGAAGTCGGTTTCGTGACCCACGGCGGACACCACCGGCGTCTGGCTGGCCGCGATCGCGCGGGTCAGCTGCTCATCGTTGAAGGCCCAGAGATCTTCCATCGAGCCGCCACCGCGGGTCAGCAGGATCACGTCATACCGGCCGCTGGCATCGGCGCCACGCAGCAGCGAGGTGATCTGCGCGGCAGCGCTGTCGCCCTGCACCAGGCTGGGCAGCAGATCGACCTCAAGCATCGGGAAACGCCGCTCCAGCACGCTGAGCACGTCGCGCACCGCCGCGCCGGTGGGCGAGGTGATCACCGCCAGTCGACGCACATGCGCGGGCATCGGGCGCTTGCGTTCGGGCGCGAACAGGCCCTCGGCCTCCAGGCGCGCCTTGAGCTGCTCGAACGCGCGGCGCAGGGCGCCTTCGCCGGCTTCCTCCATGTGATCGAGCACCATCTGGTACTCGCCGCGCGCTTCGTACAGCGTCAGCCGGCCACGGGCGAGCACGCGCATGCCTTCGCGCGGCACGAACTTCAGCCACTGGCTCTTGGGCTTGAACAACGCCGCGCGGATCTGCGAGCGCGCATCCTTCAGTGTGAAATATAGATGGCCCGAGGCCGGGCGCGTCACGCTGCCCAGTTCGGCCTCCACCCAGATCAGCGGAAACGCGCCTTCCAGCAGGTCGCGGGCCAGGATGTTGAGCTGGCTGGGCGTGAGAATCTGCGCGCTGCGGTCCATGGGGGGATCAGGCCAAACGGTACGAACGGGGGGCCATGGTCGCACGTCGGCGGCGTTGCTTCATCCCGCGGTGGTGCGGTCGGCGTGCTGCTGCAGGGCCCAGGCGACATGCTCGCGCACGATGGCCGAAGGATGCTCGCGTCGTGCCTGCAGCGCGGCCAGTGTTCCGGCGTGGGTGGGAGCATTGCCCAGCGCCACGGCGATGTTGCGCAGCCAGCGTTCATGCCCGCTGCGGCGGATCGGGCTGCCTTCGGTGCGGCGCAGGAACTCGTCTTCCTCCCAGGCGAACAGCTGGGCAAGCGAGGCGGTGTCCAGATCGTTGCGCGCGCGGAAATCGGGCTCGTCGGTGCGCTTGGCGAACTTGTTCCAGGGGCAGACCAGCTGGCAGTCGTCGCAGCCGTAGATGCGGTTGCCCATCGCCGTGCGCATGTCCTCCGGAATCGCGCCGTCGTGTTCGATGGTGAGATAGGAAATGCAGCGGCGTGCATCCAGGCGGTGCGGGGCGATGATCGCCTGGGTCGGGCAGACATCGATGCAGCGGGTGCAGGTGCCGCAGTGTGCGCTGGCCGGTGTATCCACCGGCAGCGGCAGGTCGACGTAGATCTCGCCGATGAAGAACCACGAGCCGCCCTGTTTGTCGATCAGGCAGGTGTGCTTGCCGATCCAGCCCAGCCCGGCATTACGGGCGAGCGCGCGCTCCAGCACCGGGGCCGAATCAACGAACACGCGGTAGCCGAACGGCCCGATCTCGGCGGCGATGCTGTCGGCGAACTTCTGCAGCCGGTTGCGCATCAGCTTGTGGTAATCGCGGCCCAGCGCGTAGCGCGCCACGTAGGCGCGGTCGCCATCGTGCAGGGTGGCCCAGGCTTCGGCGTCGTCCTTGTGGCCGTAATCCATGCCGACCGAGATCACCCGCACCGTGCCCGGCAGCAGTTCATCCGGCCGTGCGCGCAGCGTGCCGTGGCGCGCCATCCACTCCATCGTGCCGTACAGGCCCTTGCCCAGCCAATCGGCCAGGTGCGCCTCGTCTTCGCGCAGATCGATGCCGGAGACCCCGCAGCGCTGGAAGCCGTGCACGCCCGCGATCGCACGGATGCGTTCGGCGGCACGGGCCAGATGGAGGGGGGCGGGCAGGGGGACGGCGGACATGGCTTGGGCGGAAACGGAGCCTGGGAAGGGCGCGGCAAGGCTGCGCCTGGGCGACAAGTATAGAATCCCGGCATGCCCGAGCTTGCTGAACTGTTCGATATCACCGCTGCGCGCCGCCTGGATGCGCAGGCCAGCACCCTGCTGGGCGATGGCGGTGCCTCGCTGATGGACCAGGCCGGCCAGGCCGCCTGGCATTGCCTGCTGGAGCGATGGCCGCAGGCGCAGCACATCGGCGTGGTGGTGGGGGCCGGCAACAACGGCGGCGATGGCTACGTGCTGGCCCGTCTGGCCCGTGAAGCCGGCCGCCGGGTGACGGTGCTGCGGCTGGACACCGATGCGCCGGCCACGCCGTTGGCGCAGCAGGCCGAGCGGGCGTTCATCGCGGCCGGCGGTGGGGTGGAGCGCTTCGATGGCGCTCTGCCGCCGGTGGACCTGTTGGTGGACGCGCTGTTCGGCATCGGCCTGAACCGCGCGCCGGCCGGTGCCGCGGTGGATCTGATCACGGCCATCAACGGCGCTGGGGTGCCGGTGCTGGCGCTGGACGTGCCCAGCGGCGTGGATGCACGCACCGGTCACGTGCCCGGCGTTGCCATCCGTGCCACGGTCACCCTGCAGTTCATCGTGCGCCACCAGGGGCTGTATACCGGCGCAGCGCTGGAGCATGTCGGCGGTCGCCGCCTGGCCGCGCTGGATCTGCCTGCAGACGCTGGCGAAGGCGTGCAGCACAGCGCCGAGTGCTGGCAGCAGCCGCGCCTGCGCGCGCAGCTGCCGGCGCGACGCGCCAACACCCACAAGGGCGAATCCGGCCACGTGCTGTGCGTGGGCGGCAACCTCGGCAGCGGCGGGGCAGTGATGCTGGCCAGTGAATCGGCCTTGCGCGCCGGCGCAGGGCTGGTCAGCGTGGCGACCCAGTCACCGCATGTCGCACCGCTGCTGGCGCGCCTGCCCGAGGCGATGGTGCATGCCGTGCAGGACGCGCAGGAGCTGCAGGCCCTGCTGCCGCGCGCGGGCGTGATCGCCATCGGGCCTGGCCTGGGTCAGGACGACTGGGCGCACGAGCTCTGGCGGCAGGTGCTGGCCAGCGGCAAACCGCTGGTGATCGATGCCGACGCCCTCAATCTGCTGGCCAAGGCGCCACGGACACTCAGCGACGCGATCCTGACCCCACACCCGGGTGAGGCCGCGCGCCTGCTCGGGCTGAGCACCGCGCAGGTGCAGGCCGACCGTTTCACGGCGGCCAAAGCGCTGGCCGAGCGTTTCCACGCGGTGGTGGTGCTCAAGGGCGCCGGCACCGTGGTCGCTGCGCCCGACGCGGTGCCGCGGGTGATCGCTGCCGGTAATCCCGGCATGGCCGTGGGGGGCATGGGCGATCTGCTCACCGGCATTATTGCCGCCCTGCGTGCGCAGGGCCTGGGCGCGTTCGATGCCGCCAGCACCGGCGCATTGCTGCACAGCCTGGCCGGCGATGCCGCCGCCAGTGACGGCCAGCGGGGCCTGCTTCCCACCGATCTGCTGGCGCCGCTGCGCCGGTTGGTCAATCCGGACGTTTGAACATGATCGAGTTTTTCCTCGCGCAGACCGAAGACACTGACCTGCTCGGGCAATGGCTGGCCGCGACCCGGCCGCCGCAGGCGGTGATGCAGCTGCAGGGCGACCTGGGCGCCGGTAAATCCACGCTGGCCCGCGCACTGCTGCGCGCGCTGGGTGTGCAGGGGGCGATCCGCAGCCCGACCTACACCCTGGTGGAGCGCTACCCGCTGGCCGACGGCCATGAGGCCTGGCACTTGGATCTGTACCGGATCGGCAACGCGCAGGAGCTGGATTTCCTCGGGTTGGATGAGGGCAGCGCCTCGCTCTGGCTGGTCGAGTGGCCCGAGCGCGGCGCCGGCGCGCTGCCGCCGACCGACCTGGAGGTGGCATTGGAGATCCAGGGAGAGGGACGCCGTGCCCGACTCACGGCGACCAGTGCGGCCGGTCGTGAATGGCTTGAACGGCTCCCCCAAGGGGGTGACTTGCAGGCCCTTTCTGTCGGCTGACACTAGGAAACACCGGCAGGTTACGGATTATTAAGGGAAAAGGAGTTGCATTTCATTCAGCGCGGTGATTGAATCCAGACCCATGCCAATGGGGAAATCTCTCACCGCCATCTGCACTGCCGTCGGACTCTGTCTGGCGAGCGCGCTGTCGTGGGCGGGCGAAGTCCGCCAGGTGGCCGTGGAGACCGGTGCGGCCGGTACCCGTGCGGAGATTTCACTGGCCGGCAGCGGGGGCTACAAGACCCTGTCCCTGGCCGGCCCGAACCGCCTGGTGGTCGATTTCCCGGACTCCAGCGCGATCCGCAACCTCAAACTGCCTGCGCCCAAGGGCGTGGTCACGGCGGTCCGTACGGGGCAGCCCGTGCCGGGCACCTTCCGCGTGGTGTTCGACCTGGCCGAATCGGTCGCGCCGTTCCGCCCGCAGATGATCAAGCAGGGTGACGAGTCCCGGCTGGTGATCGAGTGGCCGGGCGACGCGCCGGCGTCGGCCAATGTCGCCAGCGCACCGGTGCCGGCTGCTGCGCCTTCGCCAACGCCGCCGGCACCCACCCCGGCCGCCACGCCCACACCAGGTCCTGCACCGACCGCCGCCCAGACGGCACAGGCACGCAGCGATGCCGCGCGTGCTACCGCGTTGCTGACCGCCTCGGTGCGCCAACAGGCCAGTGCCACGGTCGCCACCTCGGCGCCGGCTCCGGGCCCGGCGGCCACCACGGCCACCACCGTCAACGTCGCTGCCGCCGGGACCGCCAACGCCGCCAGCAACAGTGCGTCGCCGGCCGCGATCCTGGCCGGTCAGTCGACCGCGGCGGTCGTCGCCAGCGCGCCGGTATCTGCGCCAGCGCCGACGCCGGCAGTACAGGACAACCCGCGTCCGGCCATGCCCAGCGACGCCTCGCGCGTGAAGATGCGCGCCGGCATGCGTCCGCTGGTGATCGCGATCGATCCCGGCCATGGCGGCCAGGATCCGGGTGCCGTCGGCCCGACCGGCAAGCGCGAAAAAGACATCACCCTGGCCGTGGCGCGTGAACTGGCCCGCCAGATCAACGCGACGCCTGGCCTGAAGGCCTACCTGACCCGCGACAGCGATGTGTTCATTCCGCTGCCGATGCGTGCGCAGAAGGCGCGTGCGGCCAAGGCCGACATGTTCATCTCGATCCACGCCGACGCCGCCGAGAACCGCGCGGCGACTGGCTCGTCGGTGTACGTGCTCTCCACCAAGGGCGCCTCCTCGCAGCGCGCGCGCTGGCTGGCCGACAAGGAAAACGCCGCCGATCTGGTCGGTGGTGTCCGTCTGCAGCAGACCGAAGGCACCCTGGCCAACGTGCTGCTCGATCTGGCCCAGAGCGGCTACATGAAGGCCTCTGAAGACGCGGCTGGGCATGTGCTGGGCGGCCTGAAGCGCATCGGCAAGAACCACAAGCCCAACATCGAGCGTGCGAACTTCGCGGTGCTGCGCACCTCGGACATGCCGGCAATGCTGGTGGAGACCGCCTTCATTTCCAATCCGGATGAAGAGCGTCGCCTGATCGATCCGGCCTACCAGCGCCAGATCGCCGGTGCGGTGCTGGATGGTGTGCACACCTTCTTCAGCCGCCAGCCGCCGCCGGGCACCCTGTATGCCGCGCGCGCGCAGGCCGAGATCGATGCTGCCGGCACTGTGGCGGGCGGCAGCAAGTAAGCCCTCCGGGCTGCACGGCCCGGCGCACGCTATCATCACGGGATGACGTCCGTTTCCCGAATTCCCTACGTTGCCACGCCTGCCACTTCCGTTGACGGGAGCTGCGCATGAGCATCCGTCAGCTTCCTGAGATCCTGATCAACCAGATCGCCGCCGGCGAAGTGGTCGAACGCCCTGCGTCCGTGGTCAAGGAACTGGTCGAAAACGCACTGGATGCCGGCGCCACCCGCGTCGACATCGACCTGGAAGAGGGCGGCGTGCGGCTGATCCGCATCCGCGACGACGGCGGTGGCATCGCACCGGAAGAGCTGCCGCTGGCGGTGTCGCGCCACGCCACCAGCAAGATCGCCAGCCTGGATGATCTGGAATCGGTGGCCACGCTCGGCTTCCGGGGCGAAGCCTTGCCGTCGATCGCCTCGGTCAGCCGCTTCACCCTCAGCTCGCGCCGCGCCATCGATGAGCACGGTTCGGCCCTGCAGATCGAGGGCGGCCGCCTCGGCGAAGTCACCCCGCGCGCGCATGCGCCCGGCACCACGGTGGAAGTGCGCGAGCTGTTCTACAACGTGCCGGCGCGCCGCAAGTTCCTGCGCGCCGAGCGCACCGAGCTGGGCCATATCGAAGAGTGGCTGCGCTCGCTCGCGCTGGCGCGCCCGGATGTCGAACTGCGCGTGTCGCACAACGGCAAGCCCTCGCGCCGCTACAAGCCCGGGGATCTGTATTCCGATGCGCGCCTGGGCGAAACGCTGGGCGAAGACTTCGCCAACCAGGCACTGCGCGTGGATCACAGCGGTGCCGGCCTGCGTCTGCACGGCTGGATCGCGCAGCCGCACTATTCACGGGCCAGCACTGATCAGCAATACCTGTACGTCAACGGCCGTTCGGTGCGCGACCGCAGCGTTGCCCATGCGGTGAAGATGGCCTACGGCGATGTGCTGTTCCACGGTCGTCAGCCCGCATACGTGCTGTTCCTGGAACTCGACCCGACCCGCGTCGATGTCAACGTGCACCCGGCCAAGCATGAAGTGCGCTTTCGCGACTCGCGCCTGATCCACGATTTCGTCTACCGCACGCTCAAGGAAGCGCTGGCCGAAACGCGTGCCGGCATGACCGCGGCCGGCCCTCAGGTGCATGCCACCGAGAGTGCCGCCACGGCGGCCCCCGCTTACGGGCTGCCGTCGTCGGGCAGTACCGGCTATGCACTCGCAGGCAACGGCGGTGGCGGTGGCATGGGCGGCGACTGGCGCCCGCAGCAGTCACCGTTGGGGTTGCGTGTGGCCGATGCGCCGTCCGCCTACGCAGCGCTGTATGGCGCGCCGGGCGGTACCGCAGGGACCAGCAGCCTGCCGCCGATGCCGACCGAAAACGGCCTGCCGGCGACCGCAGCCGACAGTGGCGTACCACCGCTGGGCTATGCGATCGCGCAATTGCATGGCATCTACATCCTGGCCGAAAACGCCGAAGGCCTGATCGTGGTGGACATGCACGCCGCACACGAGCGCATCGGTTATGAGCGGCTGAAGACCGCACATGATGGCATGGGCCTGCATGCGCAGCCGCTGCTGGTGCCGATCACCCTGGCGGTGGGCGAACGCGATGCCGACACTGCCGAGCGCGAGGCGGAGACCTTGACCTCGCTGGGCTTTGAGATCACCCGCGCCGGGCCCGGTTCGCTGCACGTCCGCAGCATTCCGGCGTTGTTGGCCAATGCCGAACCCGAGGCGCTGCTGCGCGACGTGCTGACCGACCTGCGTGAGCATGGGCAGAGCCGGCGCATCGCCAGCGCACGCGATGAACTGCTGTCCACCATGGCCTGTCACGGCGCGGTGCGCGCCAACCGGCGCTTGACGGTGCCGGAAATGAACGGCCTGCTGCGCGACATGGAAATCACCGAACGCTCGGGTCAGTGCAATCACGGCCGACCGACCTGGGCCCGTTTTTCGCTGGCGGAAATCGACCGCTGGTTCCTGCGCGGACGTTGAGAGGAAGGTCATGGGGAAGCACTGGGGAGTGTGGGCGACCGCGTTGCTGCTGGCAGCGAGCATCTCGGGATGCGGCGAAAAGAACGAGGCGGCACCTGCCAAGGTGGCGATCGATCCGGCCTTCGAGGCCGAACAGCAGCAGTGGCGCCAACAGCGTTACGAAGCACTGCACGCCGCCGATGGCTGGACCAGCCTGGTCGGCCTGCACTGGCTCGAGCAGAAGGCGCATTACATCGGCCGCGGGCCCGGCAGTGGCATCCGCCTGGCGGTCGGGCCGGACAAGCTCGGCATGGTTGCGCGCGAGGGCGGCACCGTCTGGTTCATACCGGAGCGTGGTGTGCTGATGCGCGTGGAGGGCAAGCCGGTCACCGGCCGCATCCGCTTTTTCAGTGATCGCGATCCCACGCCGACCATCATCGCCTTCGATGACGACAAGGGCCGGCTCAGCCTGATCCATCGCGGTGAGCGCTTCGCGCTGCGGGTCAAGCACGCCGATGCGCCGTCGCGGACGAACTTCACCGGCCTGACGTACTGGCCGGGCGGCCCGTCCTGGCGCATCACCGCGCGCTTCGTGCCCCATCCGGCCGGTAAGACGCTGCCGATCGTGGACATCACCGGCCTGACCACGAACATGCCCAATGCCGGCGCGCTGGAATTCGAACGCGATGGCCACACCTGGCGGCTGGAAGCGATCGGTGAGCCGGGCCGCGACCTGTTCGTGATCTTCGGCGACCGCACCAGCGGCCACGGCAGTTATCCGGCCGGTCGCTATCTGGACCTGCCCGCGCCCGATGAACAGGGCCGGGTGGTGATCGATTTCAATCACGCCTACAACCCACCGTGCGCGTTCACCCCGTTTGCGACCTGTCCGCTGACACCCCCTGAAAACCGACTGGATCTGCGCGTGGACGCAGGTGAGCAGGCGTACCACGCCCCTGAAGGAGAGGCTTGATGATCTCGATGTTGTCGCGTGTGTTGTCCCCGCTGCTGATTGCTGCGGGCCTGTGGGTCGGTACGGGCAGCGCCGAAGCGCGCCCGGTGGCGCCGAACGCATCGGCAGCGGCGAAAGCCACTCCACCGGTCCCGCTGCTGTGGAAGGTGACCGGCCCCGGCGACAGCCGCCTGTATCTGCTGGGTTCGTTCCATCTGCTGCAGCCGACGGATTACCCGCTCTCGCCGGACGTGGACCAGGCCTTCGCCGCCTCGCAGCGGGTGGTGTTCGAACTGTCGCCGCAGGACATGGAATCCCCGCAGCTTGCGCAGAAGATGGTGCAGGCGGCGATGCGCACCGATGGTTCGGAGTTGAAGCGCGACCTGGATGCCGCCACCTGGACCCGGCTGCAGGCCTATGCGCAGGAAAACAAGCTGCCGCTGGCCCAGTTGCAGGGGATGAAGCCGTGGTTCGTCGGCCTGACCATCACCCTGAGCCAGTTCACCAAGATGGGCCTGGACCCGGCGCTGGGACTGGATCGCCATTTCATGACCCGCGCCGCCAGCGCCGGCAAGGCGACCGCTGGGCTGGAAGACATCGACACCCAGATCGCCGTGCTGTCGGGGATGTCGGCCAAGGAGCAGCAACAGATGGTGGCTGAGGCGCTGGAGCAGGTCGACAAGGGCGACGACATGGGCCGCAAGCTGCATGACGCCTGGCGTCGTGGCGACGACAAGCTGCTGTGGACCTCGATGGCCACCGAAATGCGCGGCCAGTATCCGCAGCTGTACAAGCGCATCAATACCGACCGCAACGATGCGTGGGTGCCCAAGCTGCAGCAGCATCTGCAGGCCGGGCAGGGTGGCACGATGGTGGTGGTCGGCACGCTGCACCTGCTCGGCAACGACGGCGTGGTCGAGAAACTGCGCGCCAAGGGCTACAAGGTGGAGCGCATCTGCACCGGCTGCGCCAAGCCCAAGCGCTGATGCGCGCGACTGGACGGCGATAGGGCCAACCGGAGGGCGTCGATGACGTCGCCGGACCCTGAAACGAGAAAAGGCGCGGCCCGAGGGCTGCGCCTTTTTCTTTATCGCCTGGAACCGCGGGCTCAGCGGCGGGTCTTGCCCGCGCCCGGTGCCGGGGTTTCCGGCTTCTTGCCGGTACCCGTGCCGGTACCCGTTCCAGTACCACCCGGGCGGCCACCGAAGCCGCCACCCATGTTGCGCTGGAAGTCCTGCCACATCTCCATGTTGCGCTCGGTCAGCTGGTTCATCATCGCCCAGGGGGTCTGGCCGAGGAGATTGCCCATCTGCTGGCGGAACTGCTGCTGCTGATCCAGGAAGACCTGCATGCTGCGCTCCAGGTAATTGCCCATGAAGCCCTGCAGCGAGTCGCCATAGAAGCGGATCAGCTGGCTGAGCAGCTGGGTGGACAGCATCGGTTCGCCGTCCTGTTCCTGGTCGGCGATGATCTGCAGCAGCACCGAGCGGGTCAGGTCATCGCCGCTCTTGGCGTCACGCACCTCGAAGTCCTCACCGTCCAGGATCAGCTGGCGCACATCCTCTATGGTGATGTAGCTGGAGATTTCCGTGTCGTAGAGCCGGCGGTTCGGGTACTTCTTGATAATGCGGGTCGCAGCCATGAAGCAGTCACTCATCACAGTAGGCGCGCAGCATGGCGCAGTGCAGCAGCCTATGCAACCGCCATAGGTAGCAAGGGCCCGCATTTATGTTGCGCAACATGGAGTGCAGCATTTTTGGCGCTTACCACCCCATGTGGTGGCCGCCGTTGATGTCCAGGTTGGAGCCGGTGATCCAGGACGCTTCCTCGTTGACCAGGAAGGCCACTGCGTAGGCGATTTCCTCCGGCTTGCCGAGGCGGCCGGTGGGGATGTCGGCGATGATCTTGGCGCGCACTTCGTCCGGCACGGCCATCACCATGTCCGTGGCGACATAGCCCGGCGAGATCGTATTGACGGTAATGCCGAACCCGGCATTTTCGCGCGCCAGCGAAATGGTGAAGCCGTGCATGCCGGCCTTCGCGGCGGCGTAATTGGCCTGCCCGTACTGACCCTTCAGGCCGTTGATCGAGCTGATCTGGATGACCCGGCCCCAGCCACGGCGGCGCATGCCCTCGATGACCGGGCGGGTGACGTTGAACACCGAGTTGAGGTTGGTGTTGATGACGTCGTGCCACTGGTCCGCACGCATGCGGTGGAAGGTGGTATCGCGGGTGATGCCGGCGTTGTTGACCAGGATCTCGACCGGGCCCAGCGCCGCTTCGACCGCCTGCACCATGCTTTCGGCGGTGCCGGGGTCGGACACATCGCCCGGGAAGATCGCCACGTCGCAGCCGCGCGCCAGCATTTTCTCGCGCCAGGCCCTGGCTTTGGCTTCGTCACGGTAGTTGGTGGCGACCCGATGGCCCTGGTCGGCCAGGCGTTGGCAGATGGCAGTACCGATACCGCCGGTACCACCGGTGACCAGTGCGACGCGAGATGTCATGAGCAGCTACTCCGAAAGGCAGAGCCAACAAGGGGGAACGCGATTCTGCAACATCAGGGGGCAAAAGGGGCAGCCTCGCCAGCCGCGTGCAGGGTTGAAATGTCGCCCGGTGGCAACCCGGCCGGATCAAAGCCGGCAGCCGCTTGCTGCAGCCACCCGTCCACCGCATCGGCCCGCGCACCGATCGCCGGATCCTGACCCAGCTGCACCCATGCCCTGCGCAGGGCCGGCAGCGGCTGGGCAGGGTCCACCGGCAGCGCGGCCTCGGACTTGGAGAGCTTGCGCCCCTGCGGGCCGAGCAGCAGCGGCAGATGCAGATAGCGCGGGGTCGGCAGCCCGAGCGCCTGCTGCAGCAGGATCTGGCGCGGTGTGGAATCGAGCAGATCCGCCCCACGCACCACATCGGTCACCTGCTGCGCGCCATCATCGACCACCACCGCCAGCTGGTAAGCCCAATAGCCATCAGCGCGGCGCAGCACGAAGTCGCCAACCTCGGCGTGCACGTCCTGCACGATACGGCCCTGCAATCCGTCATCGAAAGCCACGACGCTGCCGGGCGGCACCCGCAGCCGCACGGCAGGCTGCGCACGCTCGGCACGGGCGACACACTGGTGGTGGATGCCGCCCTGCGCGGCCAGTTCACTGCGGCTGCAGTGGCACGCAAACGCCTTGCCCTCGCGCAGCAGCCGGTCCAGCGCCGCCTGATACAGCGCATCGCGCTGGCTCTGATGCACGATCGGCCCATCACTGTTCAGTCCGAACGCCGCCAAGGTGGCCAGTTGGCCGCTGACCGCGCCGGGCACCGTTCGAGGAGGATCGACGTCTTCCACCCGCACCAGCCAGCGGCCGCCCGCATGCCGCGCGAGCAGCCAGCTGCCCAGCGCAGCCAGCAGCGAGCCGGGGTGCAGGGGCCCGGTAGGCGAGGGCGCGAATCGGCCGCAGTAGGGGGGCATGGACATGAACTATGAATCGTCGGTCAGTTTGCGACTTGAATTCAAGCTGAAGTCACCGCAGATTTGCATTCATCAACCTCCCATGAGCGTCCTTTCCCCATGTTCAGTCGCATTGCTCTCTTCCTGCTGACCAACTTTGCGGTGCTGATCCTGGCCGGCATCGTGATGTCGGTACTGGGCGTCAATCCGAACCAGATGAGCGGCCTGCTGATCTTCGCGGCCATCTTCGGCTTCGGCGGCTCGTTCATCTCGCTGCTGCTGTCCAAGTTCATGGCCAAGCGCTCCACGGGCGCCGTCGTGATCACCGAGCCGCGCAACCAGACCGAGCGCTGGCTGCTGGCCACCGTGGAGCGCCAGGCCCGCGAAGCCGGCATCGGCATGCCCGAAGTGGCGGTGTATGAAGGCCCTGAAATCAATGCCTTCGCCACCGGCGCCAACCGCAACAAGGCCCTGGTCGCCGTCTCCACCGGCCTGCTGCACAACATGAGCGAGGACGAAGCCGAAGCCGTGCTCGGCCACGAAATCGCCCACGTGGCTAATGGCGACATGATCACCATGGCCCTGCTGCAGGGCGTGCTCAACACCTTCGTGATCGTCCTGGCCCGCATTGTCGGCGGCTTCATCGACAGCGCCCTGTCCGGCAACCGCGAAGGCGGCGGCCGAGGCTTCGCGTACTACATCATCGTCTTCGTCCTGGAAATGGTGTTCGGCCTGTTCGCCACCATGATCTCCATGTGGTTCTCCCGTCACCGCGAATTCCGCGCCGACGCTGGTGGCGCCCACCTGGCCGGCCGCCAGAAGATGATCGCCGCCCTCGAGCGCCTGAAGGTCAACCACGGCCAGAGCACCCTGCCGACCCAGATCGCGGCCTTCGGTATCGCCGGCGGCGCCGCCAAGAAGCTGTTCATGAGCCACCCGCCGCTGGACGAGCGCATCGCCGCGCTTCGCGCCGCCAACAACACCGTGGTGTAACCCACACCGCAGTGCGCAGAACAGAACGCCCGGCTCCCGCCGGGCGTTTTTGTTCCCACAAACGACAACGGCGCCCGAAGGCGCCGTCATCCTGCAGATCAGATCAGGTGCAACCCGATCAGAACTTCGCGTCGAACTCCGCCGCGTAGCCCGTATTGACCAGCACCTTCTGCAGCGCATCGCTGATCTTCACATTGCCCGCCACGATCTGCTGCGTCTCCGGACCGCGGCTGTCCATACGGGCCGGCGTCGCACCCTTGAAATCGCACACCCGGCCACCGGCCTCGCGGACCAGCAGCACACCGGCGGCGATGTCCCAGGCCTTCACACCGGCCTCGAAGTACGCATCGGCACGGCCACAGGCCACATAGGCCAGATCCAGCGCCGCCGAACCCGTGCGACGCACGTCTTCAGCCTGTACCAGCAGCGCATCCACCGCCTTCAGCTGCGCACTCGCGCGCTGGCGCTCACGCGGGGCAAAACCGGTGTGGATCATCGCGCCGCCCAGATCCTTGCGCTCGGCAATACGGATACGGCGGTCATTGAACACCGCGCCTGCACCACGGCTGGCAGTGAACAGCTCATTGCGGAGCGGATCGAAGATCACCGCGTCGATCGGCTCACCGTTCTCGACCAGGGCGATGGACACGCAGTAATGCGGGAAGCCGCGCAGGTAGTTGCTGGTGCCGTCCAGCGGATCGATGACCCACATGTAACGGTTGACCGACTGCACGCCACCTTCCTCACCCATGATCCCGTACTCGGGATAGGCGCGCTTGAGTTCCTTGACGATGACCTTTTCCGCATCTGCATCGACTTCACTGGCATAGTCCATGCGGCCCTTCTGCACGACGTTCAACGCCTCGAGCTTGTTGATGTTGCGCAACAGGACGTTGCCGGCGAGGCGGGCGGCCTTGACCATGACGGTGACGGCGGGTTTCTGCATGGCGAAAAGCTCCCGTAAAGGCAGAGTAGGGGTTTGGCGGGGGAAAAGAGCGGTCCCGGCGCAGAGGCCGGTCGCACAGTTTACCATTTGTCGCTGTCCTGCTCGCATTTGGCCTGTTCATGTCCGTTCAAACCGCTCCCGCCCGCATCCGCTTCGTCCTGGTCGGCACCCAGCACCCCGGAAACATGGGGGCGGCCGCACGTGCCATGAAAACCATGGGCCTGGGCCGCCTGGTCCTGGTCGCCCCGGAAAAACCGCTGGACGAAGAGGCCTTCCGCCGCTCGGCCGGCGCCGAAGACGTCCTCGGCGACGCCCCGGTCGTGGCGACCCTGGCCGAGGCCGTGGCCGATTGCCGCTTCGTACTGGGCTGTACCGCCCGCTCGCGCCGGGTCCAGCTCGAAGAGCTGCTGCCGGCCGTGGCGGCCCAGCGCGTCCTGGCCAAGGCCGCCGAACCGGCCGAAGTCGCCTTCGTGTTCGGCCGCGAGCGCACCGGCCTGACCAATGAAGAGCTGCAGCTCTGCCACGCCGCCGTACACATCCCCTCCAACCCGGAGTTCAGCTCCTTGAACCTGGCCGCCGCGGTCCAGGTGCTGGCTTATGAAGTGCGCATGGCCATCCTCGGCGCGGCCGACGCCCCGGTCGCAGCCCCGGCCGAGCCCGGCTTCGGCGAAGCGCCGGCCAGCCACGCGCAGGTCGAAGGCCTGTTCGGTCAGCTTGGCGATACTCTGGATGAGATCGATTTCCACAAGGGTCGCGCACCCGAATCGGCCATGCGCAAGTTGCGCCGCCTGTTCCTGCGCACCGAGCTGAGCGAGCAGGAGGTGCGGCTGCTGCGCGGCATTCTGTCCGATGCACAGCGCATGGCGAGATTGGCGACAAATAAGCCCCTGTAAGCCGACGCAGTTCTCACTTTTTCGGGTAGTCTGTCTCGATTCCTTGGGGGGAGTGATGGGCTTGTCGGGACTGCGAAGGCTGCTGCAGAGCGTATTGCTGTGTCTGGCCCTCGCCGCGACGACGGGGTCGGCCTGGGCCGGTCCCGCCCATGAGCTGGTGCTGGGAAGGATCAGCGACGACCCGAAGTCTCACTATGCACAGCTGCAGCCGCTGCTGGATTACGTGGTTCCGCGCATGCGCGATGTCGGCATTACCGAAGGTCGCATCCTGATGGCGCGGGACGCCCAGCAGATGGCCAGTTATCTGCGCCGCGGCCGGGTCGACTGGGTCACTGAAACCTCCGGCACCGCCGTCGCGCTGGGCCTGCGCAGCGGCGCCAGGCCCCTGCTGCTGACCGAACGCAGCGGCGTGCGCGAGTACCACACGGTGTTCTTCGTGCGCCGCGAGAGCCCCATCCAGACCCTGGAAGACCTGCGCGGGCATACGCTGGCACTGCAGAACGTGGCCTCCACCAGCGCCTACCTGGTGCCGGTGATGACCCTGCTGCAGCACGGGCAGACCCCGGAGATCCTGGCCTCGCTGGGTGATACTGCCGCGCCGGACACGGTCGGGTATGTGTTCGCGCGGTCCGAGTCCAACATCGCCACCTTCGTGCACAAGGGGCTGGTGGATGCCGGGGCGGTCAGCAGCGTGGACTGGTCCGATGGCAAGCGCATCCCGGCCAACTTCGTGCGTGACTTCCGTGTCATCCACCGCACCGAGCCCTATCCGCGCGCGGTGGAAATGGTGCGCGAAGGGCTGGATCCGCGGGTGCGCGACCGTCTGCAGCAGGTCCTGCTGGAGGCCGCCTCGGATCCACAGGGGCGCAGTGCATTGAACGTTTTTTTTGGTACCTCCGGGTTCCACCGTGTGGATGCACAGATGCAACGCCGGCTGGATGAATTGAAACTGGGCTTGACGCGCGTGCGGATGGAAGTGGAATGAGTCGGTTGGGTTCCGGAATGCAGGCAAAGTTCGTGCTGGCGATGAGCGGTGCGATGCTGGTGGTGGTGGCCATCGTGGCGGTGGTGCTGGGGCGCCAGGCGACGATGCAGGGCGAGGTGCAGCACCTCAGCGGCAACGTGATCCATGACCTGTTCGACCGCAGCGTGCGCAGCCGGGGGGAGGCCTTGGCGCGCGAGCTGTCCGATGCGCTGGCCAACCCGCTGTACTACAACGATCTGGAGCAGGTCGGTGCGCTGGTGCGCAACACCTCGCGCCAGCAGGTGGTGCGCTACGTGCTGGTGTTCGACGAGAAGGGCCGGCTGATCCACGACGGTTCGGTGGACGTGCTCGAGTTCGGTCAGCCGATGCGCGATCCACTGGCGAGCGGTGCGGTCCAGGCGCGCGAGCTGGTGGTCCAGCAATCACCCAAGGTGCTCGACAACGCGATGCCGATCATGATCGGCAACCAGCGTATTGGCGGTGTCCGCGTGGGCATGGCGCTGGATGACGTCCAGGCGATGGAGAAGAAAGCCAACCAGACCCTGGGCGAGCGGCTGCAGCAGGTCGGCAAGCGGCATCTGGGCTGGCTGCTGCTGATGCTGGGCCTGCTGGTCGGCATTGGCGCAGTGGTGATCATCTATGTGCAGCGCACGCTGGTCACGCCGATCCGCTGGCTGGCCGGTGCCGCCCGCCAGATCGAAGCCGGCGACTACAACCTGCAGATGCGCCAGAGCCATCGCCAGGATGAGGTGGGCGAGCTGGTGCGGGCGTTCGGGCGGATGAGCCAGGCCATCGCCCGGCATGACCGTGAAGTGCGGCACATGGCCTACACCGATGCGCTGACCGGCCTGACCAATCGGCTGGCCTTCCGCGAAGCGCTGGACCATCGGCTGATGGCCGCGCGTGCCTCGGGCCATCGGCTGGGACTGCTGTTCGCCGACATGGATGACTTCAAGCGCGTCAACGATACGCTTGGCCATGAAGCCGGCGATGAAGCGCTGCTGCAGTTCGCCCAGCGCATCAGCGCTGCCGTCGCGCAAGCCGGGGGCGATGAGGCCTTGCTGGCCCGCTTCGGTGGCGATGAGTTCGTGATCCTGATCGGTGAAGGTGATGTGGCCGCCCGCGCCCGCGAACTTGCCGAACTCCTGGTGCGCGAGCTGGGGCAGCCGCTGGTCGTGCAGGGCAGGGAGCTGTTCCTGGGCACCTCGATCGGTGTGACCCTGTTCCCGGACGATGCCGCCGATGCCACCACGCTGCTCAAGAACGGCGACATCGCGATGTACCAGGCCAAGATGGCCGGCAAGAACTGCTACCGCTACTACAGCCGGGCGATGGACCACGCGGTCGAGCGCCGCGTGCACATGGAGCAGGAGCTGCGCGGGGCTTGGGAGCGCGGCGAGTTGCGGCTGGCCTATCAGCCGATCTTCCGCACCCGCGACCGCCGCATGGTCGGCGTGGAAGTCCTGCTGCGCTGGCAGCACCCGACCCTGGGGACGATTCCGCCCTCGGTGTTCATCGAAGTGGCCGAGCAGAGCGGCCTGATCGAAGTGATCGGCCCCAAGGTGCTGCGCGCGGCCTGCACCGAGGCGGTGCAGTGGCCGGCGGGCGCTGATGGTGAAGGCCTGTTCGTGTCGGTCAACGTGTCACCACGCCAGCTGCGCGGTGGCGAGCTGCCGACGCTGGTCGCCGACTGCCTGCGCGACACCGGGCTGCCGGCCTCGCGCCTGCACCTGGAGCTGACCGAAACGGCGGTGATCGGCGATGAGATGCTGGCCGCCGCCCTGCTCGACAAGCTGCACCGGACCGGCGTAAAGGTCTGGCTGGACGATTTCGGGACCGGCTTCTCCGGGCTGAGCCACCTGCGCCAGGTGCCGGTGGACGGGGTCAAGATCGACAAGAGTTTCGTGGCCGACATGCAGCGCGACCCGGACGACCTGGCCTTGACCACGGCGATCATCGCCATGGCCCATGCACTGGGCATCACCGTGGTCGCCGAAGGCATCGAGCAGGAAGTGCAGTTCGACCTGCTGGCCCAGCGCGGTTGCGACCTGGGCCAGGGCTACTGGCTGAGCCACCCGGTCAGCGCGACCGAGGTGGTGCAGATGATCGAGGCCGGCCGCTGACGCTAGACCGGCCGTTTGCTGCTGTCGCCGGAGATCTCGCGGACCAGCTTGGGGACCAGGTAGCCGGACAGGCGCGCGGTCAGCTGCGCATGCAGGTCCTTGGCGGTGTCGTCGGCCACTTCGAAATGGGCCACGCCTTCCACCCGGTCCACCTGGTAGAGGTAGTAGGGCAGCACGCCCGCCGCGAAGCTGCGCTCGCTCAGGCCCTGCAGCGCCTCGATCGAATCGTTGACCCCGCGCAGCAGCACCGCCTGGTTGAGCAGGGTGGCGCCGGCCGCGCGCAGGCGCGCCATGGCGGCATCCACGGACGCATCGAATTCGTTGGCGTGATTGGCATGGATCACGAACGCCACCGGCCACGGCAGCGACGCGATCCACTGCACCAGCTCGTCATCCACGCGCTCGGGCAGCACCACCGGCAGGCGGCTGTGGATGCGCAGGCGGCGCAGGTGCGGAATCTGCTTCAGGGCGTGGGTCAGTTCCACCAGCTTGTGGGTCGCCAGCGACAGCGGGTCGCCGCCGGACAGGATCACCTCGTCGATGTCCGGGTCCTGCGCGATTGCCTCCACTGCATCGCGCCAGCCTTCGCGGGCCGCGTTCTCGGTGCCGTAGTCGAAATGGCGGCGGAAGCAGTAGCGGCAGTTGATCGCGCAGCTGCCGGTGGTGACCAGCAGGGCACGGCCGCGGTACTTCTGGATGACCCCGGTGGCCTTCTTGGCCGCGCCATCGCCCACCGCATCCAGGCTGAAGCCGGGGACGATCCTGAGCTCGTCGGTGATCGGCAGCACCTGGCGCAGCAGGGGGTCGTGGCGGTCGCCGTGACGCATCCGGGCCGCGAAGCCCTGCGGCACACGCACCGCGAACTGGCCGGCGGCCTCGTCCGAGACGCCCAGTGCCGCCGGATCCAGCCCCAGCTGCCGCAGCAGCTCGCGCGGGTCGCGGATCGCCTCGCGCCACCGTTGCTGCCAGCGGACGGGGGCGGCCAGGGGCGTGGCGGAAAGCTGCATGGAATGGGGGCCTGCGGTTATCATGTGGGTCAGAAATATCGAGTCACCCCACCGGTGTCGGTGGGATTTCCCATTCTATCCGGCTCGCCGCGCCTGCGCGGCGTTTGCCCATTCAGGAGTTTCAGCATGGCCACTGTTGGCATGAACGACGTCAAGAACGGGATGAAGATCCTGGTCAACAATGAACCAGCGGTCATCACCGAGACCGAATACGTCAAGCCGGGCAAGGGCCAGGCCTTCACCCGCATGAAGTACCGCTTCATCAAGTCGGGCCGCGTGGTCGAAATGACCATGAAGGCCACCGATGACGTGGAGAAGGCCGACGTCGTGGATACCAACATGGACTTCATGTACAGCGACGGCGAGTTCTGGCACTTCATGGACCCGGAATCCTTCGAGCAGGTCCAGGCCACCAAGGCTGGCATGGGTGGCGCCGAGAAGTGGCTGAAGGGCGAAGAGTCCTGCATCGTCACGCTGTGGAACGGCGAGCCGATCTTCGTGCAGCCGCCGAACTTCGTCGAGCTGAAGATCACCGAAACCGATCCGGGCGTCCGTGGCGACACCTCGGGCGGTGGCGGCAAGCCGGCCACCCTGGAAACCGGCGCGGTGGTCCGCGTGCCGCTGTTCGTCAACCAGGATGAAATCATCAAGGTCGACACCCGCTCGGGCGAATACTCCGCGCGCGCAGGCAAGTAATCCGGGTACGCGGCAGCGCATTCGCGCTGGCGCTCCCACGATCCGCGCTGCGGATCGTGGGCCCCGACTCACCAGCACCCGCACCCCGCCGCTTCGCGGCCCCCCTGATTCAGGGGCCAGTCCTCCAGAAGCATCGCGGTAGCCGTCCAGCATGGGGCCGGTCTTCTAAGGTTCGAGGTAGGCCCTGCCGCAGGCTGACCTGTTTCTCCAGCAAAGTGAGTCCGCATGACCGACACCGCCCGCATTCCCGAAACCTGTGACCTGCTGATCGAAGCCGGTTACGTGGTCCCGATCGAACCGCATGCGGTGGTGCTGGAAGACCATGCCGTGGCGGTGCGTGGCAGTGAGATCATCGCGATCCTGCCGCGTGCCGAGGCGCGCGAGCGCTTTGCGCCGAAGCAGACCGTCTCACGCCCGGACGCGGCGCTGATGCCGGGCCTGGTCAACGCGCATACCCACAATCCCATGACCCTGCTGCGGGGCGTCGCCGACGACCTGCCGCTGATGGTCTGGCTGCAGCAGCACATCTGGCCGGTCGAGGCGGCGGTGATCGGGCCGGAGTTCGTGGCCGACGGCACCACCCTGGCGATCGCCGAGATGCTGCGCGGCGGTACCACCTGCGCCAACGAAAACTACTTCTTCTCCGACGTCCAGGCCGCCGTCTACAAGCAGCACGGGTTCCGTGCGCTGGTCGGTGCGGTGATCATCGATTTCCCGACCGCCTGGGCCAAGACCGACGACGAGTACTTCGCCAAGGCCGGCGAGCTGCACGACCAGTGGCGCAACGATCCGCTGATCGGCACCTCGTTCGCCCCGCACGCGCCGTACACCGTCAACGACGCCAATTTCGAACGTGTGCGCATGTTGTCCGACCAGCTGGACATGCAGGTGCACCTGCACACGCATGAAACCGCGCAGGAAATCAGCGACTCGATCAAGCTGCATGGTCAGCGCCCGCTGGCGCGTTTGGACCGCCTGGGCCTGGTCAACGACCGCCTGATCGCGGTGCACATGACCCAGCTGACCGAGGCCGAAATCCACCTGTGCGCCGAGCGTGGCGTCAGCGTGGTGCATTGCCCCGAATCCAATCTCAAGCTCGCCTCCGGGTTCTGCCCGGCCTGCGCTCTGCAGCGCGCTGGCGTGAACCTGGCGATCGGCACCGACGGCTGCGCCAGCAACAACGACCTGGACATGTTCAGCGAGAACCGCACCGCGGCCATCCTGGCCAAGGCCGTGGCCAATGACGCCACCGCGCTGGACGCGGCCACCACGCTGCGCGCGGCGACGCTGGGTGGCGCGCGCGCGCTGGGCTTCGGCGACCGCATCGGCTCGATCGAGGTCGGCAAGCAGGCCGATCTGGTCTGCGTGGATCTGTCCGCACTGGAAACCCAACCGCTTCACCATGTGCTCTCGCAGCTCGTCTACGCCGCCGGCCGCCATCAGGTCAGCGATGTCTGGATCGCCGGCCAGCCCAAGCTGGTCCAGCGCGAACTGGTCGGCATGGACACCGCCGCGATCGTCGCCAACGCCCGCCAGTGGCGCGAGCGTATCCGACACATCCGTGCTTGATGCACCAAGGATCCCCATGAATACCCCCCATGCCTCCACCAATTTCGATCAGGCCGAACTGGACAAGTTCGCCGCGCTCGCCAACCGCTGGTGGGACGTCGATGGCCCGCAGAAGCCGCTGCATGCACTGAACCCGGTGCGCCTGCAGTACGTGGCCCAGCGCGTGACGCTGCGTGGCGCCCGCGTGCTCGACATCGGCTGCGGTGGCGGCCTGCTCAGCGAAGCGCTGGCCAAGGAAGGCGCGGATGTCACCGCGATCGACCTGGCCCCGGAGCTGGTCAAGGTCGCACGCCTGCACGGGCTGGAGTCGGGCGTCACCGTTGACTACCGCGTGCAGGCCGCTGAGGACCTGGCCGCCGAACAGCCGGGCAGCTTCGATGTGGTGACCTGCATGGAAATGCTGGAGCATGTGCCGGACCCGGGCGCGATCATCGCCGCCTGCCACCGCCTGCTCAAGCCCGGCGGTCAGCTGTTCCTGTCCACCGTCAACCGCACCCCGGCCGCGTTCGCCGTGGCGATCGTCGGCGCCGAGTATGTGGCGCGGCTGCTGCCCAAGGGCACGCATCACTACCAGGATTTCATCAAGCCGGCCGAGCTGGGCAAGTGGCTGCGCGAGGCCGATTTCAACCTGCGTGACGTCAGTGGCATGGCCTATGAGCCGTGGCGCAACCGTGCCCGCCTGAGCACGCGCACCGACATCAATTACCTGGCCCACGCGGTCAAGCCGGACGACGCCGCGCGTGTCTGAGTCCGGTTTCCCGCCGGCGGTGCTGTTCGACCTGGACGGCACCCTGCTGGACAGCGCCCCGGACATGCTGGCCACCGCCAACGCGATGCTGGCCGCCCGCGGGCGCGCGCCGATCACCCTGGACGCGCTGCGTCCGGTGGTCTCCAAGGGCTCACGCGCGATGGTCTCGGTGGCCTTTCCCGAGCTGGGGCAGGATGAACGTGATGCGCTGGTGCCGGAGTTCTTGGAACGCTACGAAGGCCTGATCGGACAGCACGCGGTGCTGTTTGACGGCATCGCCGGCATGCTCGACGCGCTCGATGCGGCCGGCTGTGTCTGGGGCATCGTCACCAACAAGCCCGAATACCTGGCCCGGTTGATCGTGCCGCAGCTGGGCTGGGAACAGCGCTGCAAGGTACTGATCGGCGGCGACACCCTGGCCCAGCGCAAACCGCATCCTCTGCCGCTGCTGGCCGCTGCCGAACGCATGGGCGTCGCCCCGGGCACCTGTGTCTATGTGGGCGATGACGAGCGCGACATCGTCGCCGCCAACGCCGCCGGCATGGCGTCGGTCGCCGCGTTGTGGGGTTACCGGCTCGACGCCGACGATCCCGCGGCCTGGGGCGCCGATACGCTGACCGCACTTCCCGAACACCTGCAACATGCCAAGGCGTGGCCGCTTCCGCGCACGCTCTAGTCTTTCAAGGAATACACCGTGAGTACTCCCAGCGCCCTGGACAGTTTCCTGGACAAGTGGCGGACCCGCTGGCCCGAGTGGCAGGTGGCCGAACGCTTCGTGCCCGAGAGCCAGCGCACCCTGGTGGTGGCGTGGTTCTCGCTGCTGCAGGAGTTCGACGACATCCTCAATACCGCCGGCGACCCGATGCCGTCCGACGCCAAACTGGCGTGGTGGGGCGAAGAGCTGCGCAGCTGGTCCGCACAGCGCTCGCGCCATCCGCTGGGCCGCGTGCTCGAGCCGGTGCGCGCACCGTGGGCAGCGCTGGCCGAAACGCTGCCGGATCTGATTGAAGCGCGGGCGGTGCCGGTGGATCCGGGCCACGCGCTGCGTTCGCTGCAGGCCTATGCGGCCGCAGTGGCGGCGGTCGAAGCGGTGATGTTCGATACCCCGGCACGTGGCGATGTCGCGACGCCGGTGCTGGTGCAGACGCTGGCGCAGCGCCTGCATGAGAGTGGCGTTGCCGCCATTCCGCGTTCGCTGCTGGCCGAGGATGACAACCAGGCGTCGCGCACATGGGCCCAGCAGTTGCTGGCGAAGTGGCCGGCGCGCGTTGCCGGCCCGCGGCCCCGTCGGCTGTACGCCGCGTTGGCCCGTGCCCGCCAGCAGACCTGGGCGCAGGACCGCCAGTACCAGGCCACGCCGATGCGTACGCTGTGGCAGAGCTGGTGGGCTGCGCGAGGCTGAGGGTGACTGCCGGCCAGCGGCCGGCACGCCGTTACTTGCTGCGTTCCAGCACCAGCAGCGGGTCGATGCGGGTATCGAACCAGTTCATGCCCCAATGCAGATGCGGGCCGGTCGCGCGACCGGTCGCACCGACCGCCGCGATCACCTGGCCCTGCTCGACGCGGTCGCCGACCTTCACGTCGATGCGCGACAGATGCAGGAAATTCGAGCTGATCCCGAAGCCGTGATCCAGCAGCAGCGTGCCGCCGGTCAGATACAGGTCCGGGCCAGCGAAGGTGACCACGCCGGCGGCCGGTGCCTTCACCGGGGTGCCGGTCGGCACCGCAATGTCCATGCCGGAGTGACCCGAACCGGGTTGGCCGTTATAGACGCGCGCATTGCCGAAGCGGCCGCTGATGCGGCCCTGCACCGGCCAGATGAAGGCCTGGGCGAAGTCCGCCCGGTTGTCATCGCGGGCCCGCGCGGCGGTGACCTGCGCCTGCTCGCGCTTGATCCGCTCGGCAATTGCCGGCGGCGGATTGACGGTCTTCGGCGGTACGCCGTTGACGCGCTCGGTCGGCCAGTCGCGCGGGGTGACCGCGATGCTGGCCGTTTCACTGCCGCCGTCCGGTCGCGTCACCTGCACCTGCAGCGGACCCTTCTCGTCGCGGCCAATGCCAAACACCACGCTGCCGTAACCGCTCACGCGAAGGCTGCGGCCGCCGTACTGCACGACGCTGCCGGCCGGCACCTTGCCGATCACCATCGCGCCCTGCGAGGCGCTGGCCGGAAACACTACGCGCGCATCAGCCTGGGCCACGGCGGGCGAGGGCAGCAGACTGCCCATCGCCACGACGCCGGCGGCCGCCAGGGCCGCGCTCAACACCCGTGCCCGCATCAGCGGTCGAAGCTCATGCGCTGGCCATTCGGCGAACCCACCAGCTTCTCGCCATCCCACGCCAACTGCCCGTTGACCCAGGTCGAGGCGATGCGCGAACGGAAGGTGGTGCCCTCAAACGGCGACCAGCCGCACTTGGACAGCACGTCTTCGCGCTTGACGGTGAAGGGCACATCTTCGACCAGCACCAGATCGGCGAAGTAGCCTTCGCGCAGGTAGCCGCGCTGGCTGACGTCGAACAGCTGCGCCGGTGCGTGCGCGAACTTCTGCACGACCTGGGTGATCTCCAGCTTGCCTTCGTGCACCAGCTCCAACGCGGCGACCAGCGCGTACTGCACCAGCGGCAGGCCGGACGGCGCCTGCGCATAGGGCTTCTGCTTCTCTTCCCAGGTGTGCGGCGCATGATCGGTGGCGAGCACGTCGATCACGTCATCGGCCACGGCACGGGTCAGCGCCTCGCGGTCGCTGGCTTCCTTGATCGCCGGGTTGCACTTGATCAGGTTGCCCAGCCGCGCGTAATCGCTGCGGTCGAAACGCAGGAAGTGGATGCAGGTTTCGGCGGTGATCTGCTTGCGGCTGCCATCGGCGCGGATCAGCGGGCCGCGTTCGAACAGGGCCAGCTCATCGGCGGTGGAGATGTGAAGCACATGCAGGCGGGTGCCGTGCTTCTTCGCCAGCGAGACGGCCAGCTCGGAGGACTTCAGGCAGGCCTCGCGCGAGCGGATGTCCGGGTGCTGCTCGGCACTCAGGGCATCGCCATATTTCTCGGCGTACTCCTTGGCCTTGGCATCGATCATCGGCGTGTCTTCGCAATGCGTGATGATCGGGGTGGGCGCGTCGCGGAAGATCGCATCCAGCGTTTCCGGGTTGTCCACCAGCATGTTGCCGGTGGAGGCGCCCATGAACACCTTGATGCCCGGCGCGGTCTTGGGATCCAGCGACTGGATGTGGGCCAGGTTGTCGTTGCTGGCGCCCATGTAGAACCCGTAGTTGGCGCGTGCGCGGCCGGCGGCGGCATCGTACTTGGACTGCAGGATCTCGGCGTTGAGCGTGGGCGGGTTGGTGTTGGGCATGTCCATGAAGCTGGTCAGGCCGCCGGCGACGGCCGCGCCTGATTCGGTCGCGATGTCGCCCTTGTGGGTGAGGCCGGGCTCACGGAAATGGACCTGGTCGTCGATCATGCCCGGCAGCAGCCAGCGGCCGGCGGCATCGACCACGGTTTCGCCGGGACGGGCCTCCAGGCCGGGGCCGATCTGCGCGATGCGGCCATCTTCGATGCGCAGGTCACCCTGGGTGATGGTGCCTTCGTTGACCAGGCGGGCGTTGACGATGAGGGTGGAGGACATTCAGTGTTTTCCTGTGCAGCGGCAGGTGGCGTCGTGCGCGGCGCGCGGTGGCACCTCGTCGATGCCACCGGGGTGGAAGGGGTGGCAGCGGCCCAGCCGGCGCGCGGCCAGCCAGCTGCCGCGCGCGGGGCCATGGGTGGCGATGGCTTGCATGGCGTATTCAGAACAACTGGGCATGAAGCGGCAACGCGGCCCCAGCAGCGGGCTGATGAAGCGCTTGTAGAAGCGCAGCAGGGCGATGAGCAGGCGTGAGATCACCCCCCAATCTTATTCCAGTTGGCATGAAGGGCGCATTTGTCGCAGGATGGGGCGTTGGACCCGTCCGCACCCACGCGCGCGACGGGCCGCCCCGGCGGTGTCGCCGGGTCAGGTACCGAACTGCGCACGTCGGCCCGCCTGCCAGGCGGACCGGTCGCACGCCTTGCGACTCCGGGGCTGAACGGAGTAGGCGGTGTGGTTGCTGCTGCTGGTCGGGTAGGCTATAAAGGCCCGCTTTCCCGGGCCCCGGGGAATCCAAGGAAGAGCGTTTCGTGGCTGCTAAAAAAACTGCAAAGAAGGCCGTCAAGGCCGCCAAGAAAACCGCCAAGCCTGTTGTAAAGAAGTTGGCGGCCAAGACCGTTGCCAAGAAGCCGGCCGCCAAGCCGGCGGGCAAGCCTGCATCCAAACAACCGGCGGCCAGGAAGGCACCCGTTAAAAAGGCGGCCAGCACGTCGCCGGCCAAGACCGTCAAGAAGGCTGTCGCCAAGAAGCCTGCTGCCAAGACGGTGGTGGCCAAGAAGACCGTCGCCAAGAAGGTCGTTGCCAAGAAGTCGACGGTCGCCAAGCCGGTTGCCACGCCCGCCAAGCGCGCGGCAGGCAAGCCGGTAAGCAAGGCGCCCGTCAAGAAAGCCGCTGCGAGCAAGACGGCAGCCAAGAAGACCGTGACGCCTGCTGTCGCCAAACCGGCGGCCAAGCCGGCACCGGCGAAGAAGACCGCAGTCAAGCAGGCACCGGCCACGCCGGTGAAGGCCAGCAAGACCGCCAGCAAGCCCGTGGCATCCAAGCCGGCCGCCAAGCCGGTTGCAGCACCCGTAGTGAAGTCCGCACCGAAGCCGGCATCGCCGGCGCCGGCCAAGTCTGTCCCGGCCAAGAGCGCGGCCAAACCTGTTACCCCTCCGGCCTCCGCGCCGGCGCCGGTGGCAGCGGCCCCCGCCTCCAAGGCCCCGCAAAACAAGAATCCCGTGCCCGTTTCGAAATCGCCTGCAAAAACCCCCGCCAAGTCCGAGTCCGCCCCCAAGCCCGTGTCCCGTCCGGTCGGCAAGGTCGCCGTTGCCGTGGCAGCGCGTTCGGCCGCCCCGGCCCCTCGCACCAAGGTGAAGGTGGTCGAATACAAGACTGACGAAGCCACCGGTCGTCCGATCCTGCCCGACGGTTACAAGCCGAGCGCGGAAGAGGAATACATGAGCCCGCTGCAGCTGGAGTATTTCCGCCAGCGCCTGCAGCACTGGCGCAATGATCTGGTGGAGGAATCCAAGCAGACCATCGCGAATCTGCAGGAAGAAGTGCGTGATATCGGCGATGAGGCCGAGCGCGCTACCCGCGAGACCGAGAACTCGCTGGAACTGCGTACCCGCGATCGTTATCGCAAGCTGATCGGCAAGATCAACAGCACGCTGAAGCGTCTGGAAGATGGCGATTATGGTTTCTGTGTGGATACGGGCGAAGAGATTGGCCTGGATCGTCTGGAAGCCCGCCTGACCGCTGAGCGCACGATCGATGCGCAGGAGCGTTGGGAGCATCTGCAGAAGCAGCAGGGCGACTGATCGCGCTGTTGGTTGTGCTGTTCTACGAAAAACCCGGCTTCGGCCGGGTTTTTTTTGGCTGTTCGCTTTTGGGTTGTGTTGCTTGGGTTGGGTGGGCGCCTGAAGCGTCGGCGCCTTGGTTGATCCGTGGCTGGAGTGGGTCGGGTAGCCCTGGCCGGGACCCGCCGTGAACCCATCCATGGGGGCTCGTAGTGCGCCATCCATGGCGCCCTACGGTCCCGGCCAGGGCTACCCGACCCACTCCCGACAGGTTCATGGGTTGGCGGCAGGAAGAGCTTGGACTCCCGCTTCGGACACGGTCTCGGCCGACTGCCAGTGCCGGCTGGATCGTCGGGACATGCTGGGTGCTGGTCCGGATCTTCGTCCCGCGCTTTGCGCGGCATCCACTTTCAGCCAAAGCCGTAAGTCGACGCGGGACGCCGTAGCAGTGTCGAATTCATAAAAGGCAAGCGGTATGCCGAAAGCCAACAGCCAACAGCCAACAGCCAACAGCCAACAGCTAACTGCGATCAACCGGCGCTGTACACCGTGAGTAATAAGCCGTGAGACGTCCGCTATTTGCTGTTCGCCGTTCGCTTTTCGCTGTTGATTCCGCGCAAGCAACCCACTGTCCATGGGTGGACGGGTAGCGCAGTGAAGGACCGTGTGCGGCATGGATGCCGCACTACGAGCCCCCATGGATGGGTTCACGGCGGGTCCTGCACTGCGCTGCCCGGCCGCCCAATCGCAGAATCAAGAAGGCGCCGAGCCGACAACGCATGCACCCCAACCGCGCAGCGCCAGCCAACCAGCCGGCCAGTCATCGAGCTGGGCAGCACCAAGCAATCAGCCGGCCAAATCCTCAATGCAGATCGCGCAGATTCAACCGCCGCAGCGTCGGATTCTTCCAGGCCGTAATGCCCGCCACGCTCAACACCGCAAAGCCACCCAGCACCACCGCCGGGACCAGCCCCAACAGCTTCGCCATCGTGCCCGCATAGAACGCGCCCAACTCATTGGACGAACTGATGAAAATGCCATTGATCGACGACACCCGACCACGCATCTCCTCCGGCGTCGCCAACTGCAGAATCGTCGAACGCACCACCACCGACACACCGTCGAACGCGCCGTAGAACAACAGAATCGCCGCCGACAGCCAGAAATTCGACGACAGCCCGAACCCGATCACACACAGACCAAAGCCGGCCACCGCGAACAACAGCACACGCCCCGCATTGCGCTGCAGCGGCCTGCGCGCCAACCACAGCCCCACGCACACCGAACCCAGCGCCGGCGCCGCACGCAGCACCCCCAGCCCCTCCGGCCCGTGATGCAGGATCTCGTGCAGGAACGCCGGCAGCATCGCCACCACGCCCCCGAGCAACACAGAGAACATGTCCAGCGCCATGGCCCCGACCATGATCTTGTTGCCCAGCACGAAACGGCCGCCCTCGGCGATGCTCTTGAAGATCGGGGCCGCCGGGCCCGTATGCACCGGCTCGGACACCCGCAGTGCCGCCAGGCAGCCAAGCGCGACCAGCGATACCCCCATGGCCACCCCGTAGGCCACGCCCTTGCCACCCCACGCCACCAGTGCGCCGCCCAAGGCCGGGCCAACCACCATGCCGGTCTGGAACACCACTGCGCCCAGCCCCGCGCCACGCGCGTACTGCGTGCGCTCCAGCACGCGGGCGAACAGTGCGTTGTAGATCGGCGAGAGGAACGCGCGGACCATGCCAGTCAGTGCGATCGCCGCATAGATCGGCCACACCCCGTGGAACGGCAGCCAGCCCTGGGCGACGGAGGTCAGCACCAATGCGGTCATCACCAGCCCGCTGCAGGCAACCATGCCCAGCCGGCGGCGGGGCAGGTGGTCGACCAGGTAGCCGGCAAACGGCGCCACGCAGAAGAATGGGAGCACCTCGGCCAGGCCGACCAGGCCCAGCGAGAAGGGATTGCGGGTGACTTCGTAGATATGCCAGCCGACCGTCACCGCAACGATCTGGTAGGAGAGCATCGCGAAGATGCGGTACGCCAGCACCAGCGAAAAGCCCGGGCGGGCCAGAAGCTGCAGGGCGCTGTCCGGCTCCTGCGGATCGGCGGAGAGCGTCACGACTGCGCTTGAGCGGTGTCGCGGATGAAAGCCAGCATCGCCGCGACGCCGTTGCTGCGGGTCGGCGACAGGTGACGCGACAGCCCGATCTCCTGGATGTAGCTCGGCTCGGTGGCCAGGATCTCGGCCGCCGAACGGCCCGAGTAGACGCGCAGGGCCAGGTAGATCAGGCCGGAGACGATCGCCGAATCACTGATGGCATGGAAACGCAGCGCCTCGGCATTGCCGTCCGGCACGATCCAGACCATCGACTGGCAGCCGAGCAGGCGATGCTCCTCGGTCTTCCATTCCTCCGGGAAGGTGGGCAGCTTGCGGCCGAGGTCGATCAGGTACTGGTAGCGCTCGGACCAGTCACCGAAGAAGGCGAATTCCTCGGCGATGGCAGCCTGGGCTTCAGCAGCAGTGGGTTCGAGCGGGAACGGGGAGGTGGGGGTCATGGGGGCTCCGGGTCGGTGTTCGCCGTCCGTGGGTGACCGTACAGGTGCGGGGGGAGGCAGCCCGGCCGTCCGTGGCCGGGGCGATGTCATGGCAATGCCCAGTGGCTCGGGCGGTGCCGGGTAACGCGCGACGGTCAGCCGGGCGGTCTTTCAGCGCTTGCGCGACCAGCGCACGCCTTGAGCGGTGTCTTCCAGCACGATGCCTTCGGCGGCCAACCGGTCGCGGATCGCATCGGCGCGGGCGAAGTCGCGGGCCTGCTTGGCAGCGGAGCGTTCGTCGATCAGGGCCTGGATGGCCGCATCGTCGTCGTTGCCGCCCGCGGTGCCGAACCATGCCCCCGGATCCTGCTGCAGCAGGCCCAGCGCCAGGCCGGCACCTAGCAGCGCGGACTTCCAGTACGCCTTGTCGGCCTCGGCAGCCTTGCGCGCCTCACCGGCGATACGGGCCAGTTCGGCCAGTGCCTGCGGCGTATTGAGGTCGTCATCCAGCGCGGCCTCGATCTCGGCCGGAATCACCGCAGCGGCGTCCACCTCGACAAGGTCGCGCAGGGTGCCGTACAGGCGGTCCAGCGTGCGTACCGACTGCTCGATCAGCGCATCGGACCAGTCCAGCGGCTGCCGGTAGTGGGCCGACAGCAGCGCATAGCGCAGCGCCTCCGGGGCATGCTGGCGGACCAGATCGTGCACGCGCTCGATGTTGCCGATCGACTTGCTCATCTTGGCACCGCCGAAGTTGAGCATGCCGTTGTGCAGCCAGAAGCGGGCGAAGGTCTGCCCGCCGTGCGCGCACTCGCTCTGCGCGATCTCGTTCTCGTGATGGGGGAACTGCAGGTCCACGCCGCCGGCGTGGATGTCGATGGTCGGCCCCAGATGCGCGGCGGCCATCGCCGAGCACTCGATGTGCCAGCCCGGCCGGCCGCGACCCCACGGCGACGCCCAGCCCGGCAGGTCGTCGCTGGAGGGCTTCCACAGCACGAAATCACCCGGGTCGCGCTTGTATGGGGCCACGTCCACACGGGCACCGGCCAGCATCTCGTCCGGGTCGCGGCGCGAGAGCTTGCCGTAGTCCGCATAGGAACTCACCGAGAACAACACGTGGCCTTCGGCCGCATAGGCGTGTCCGTTGGCGATCAGCTGCTCGATCATGGTGACGATGTGCGGGATGTGCGCGGTGGCTTCCGGCTCGATATCCGGCGGCACCACGCCCAGTGCGGCCATGTCTTCGCGGTAGGCGGCGGCAAAGCGGTCAGTGATGGTGCTGATCGGGACCTGCTGCTCGCGTGCGGCCGTGTTGATCTTGTCATCCACGTCAGTGATGTTGCGGGCATAGCGCAGGCCGCCGAAGCGGCGCCGCAGCAGATCGGCCAGGACCCCGAACACTACCGGGCCACGGGCATTGCCGATGTGGACGTAGTTGTAGACCGTGGGGCCACACACATACAGGGTCGGACAGGTCGGATCGAGCGGGGTGAACGGTTCGAGCTGGCGTGTCAGGTTGTTGTGCAGGCGCAGGGTCATGAGGGTCTGGGGCGGGGGTAAGCGGTCGATTTTAGAACGTGTCGGGGGCTTTGGGGGGGATGTGGCCGGGGCGGGCTGTCGGCGGGTAACTGACTGGAACGACACCGGTACACCTCTGGCACGCCGGGAACGAGGCCCGCCGTTGTGGGCTTCCGGGCGAGCGGACGGTCCGGACTATGGGCAGAAACGTCACGGACGGGTAATGTTCAGCCCCTTGTGCCTGCCACTGCCTACACTATCCCCCTTGTCCTTTTCCCTGTTGCCGATGAAATCCGCTTCGTTGTTGACGCTGGTCTGCGTGCTCGGAAGTGCCGCCTTCGGGGTGCGCGCCCAGGACAGTGAGGTGCGCAACCGGGTCGTCATCGTGGAGAACGTCAAGTTCGACTACGCCCAGGTGCTCAACGTGGAGCCCATCTTCCAGACCCTGCGGGCCACACGCACCGAAGAACACTGCGAGCCGGTCTCCACCCGCACCCTGGCCCCGGTCAACGTGACCGGCGAGGAGCCGCAGGAAGACAAGGGCCGCTTCGGCCGCTTCATGGATTCGGTGCGCTCGATCTTCCGCCGGGAGGATGGCAGCACGGACGAGAGCACCTATTCGGAGACCGTTGTGGTCGAGAAGCCGCCGGCCAATACCGGGCCGCTGCTGACCCGGGACTGCAAGATCATCCCGGTCGGCCGCGAGTTCCGCCGGCCGATCGCCTATGACGTTGACTACGTTTACAAGGGCACCAAATACCGCTCCCGCCTGCCGGAGGACCCGGGCAACCGGCTCAAGATCCGGGTCTCGATCACCCCGTGGGTGGGCAACGAGCAGGCTGGCGGCGCCAACCCGTGACCCGCGCCTGCGCCCCAGCCGTCGTCGCGGTCAACCTGAATTTCCATTCAGGCCTTGCACCCACCCCGGGTGCATGCAAAGATGGGCGGCCATGAAACTCACCGACTTCCAGCACGACACCAGCGCCGCCCGTATGGCTACGGGCATGACGTCGCGTGCCCGCCGACCGGAACCCCACATTTTCGCTGGGTAACCGGAGCTTCGTGCTGTCTGTTCGGAAAACCCAGCCCCCGCGCTGGGTTTTTTCGTTTCTGCGATTTGAAAAGTTTCATCTGTATACGTTTTGTTGAGCCCTGAACGCGCCCCGGCGCCCCCAACCTCCGCCGGAAACGGTGGAAAACCAGCCGCAAAGGATCGATCGATGTCCCTGAAGCACTTCCTGAACACCCAGGATTGGAGCCGCACCGACCTGGATGCCCTGTTGACCCAGGCCGCGTTGTTCAAGCGCAACAAACTGGGCGACGAGCTCAAGGGCAAGTCGATTGCCCTGGTGTTCTTCAATCCCTCCATGCGTACCCGCACCAGCTTCGAGCTGGGTGCGTTCCAGCTGGGCGGCCACGCGATCGTGCTGCAGCCGGGCAAAGACGCCTGGCCGATCGAGTTCAACCTGGGCTCGGTCATGGACGGGGACACCGAGGAGCACATCGCCGAAGTGGCCAAGGTGCTGGGCCGCTATGTGGACCTGATCGGTGTGCGTGCCTTCCCGAAGTTCATCGACTGGACCAAGGACCGCGAGGACGAAGTGCTCAAGAGCTTCGCCAAGTACTCGCCGGTGCCGGTGATCAACATGGAAACCATCACCCACCCGTGCCAGGAACTGGCCCATGTGATGGCGCTGCAGGAACACTTCGGCACCCAGGACCTGCGCGGCAAGAAGTACGTGCTGACCTGGACCTATCATCCCAAGCCGCTCAACACCGCAGTGGCCAACTCGGCCCTGACCATCGCCACCCGCATGGGCATGGACGTGACCCTGCTGTGCCCGACCCCGGATTACATCTTGGATGAGCGCTACATGGGCTGGGCCGAGCAGAACGTGGCCGAGAGTGGCGGTTCGCTCCAGGTCAGCCATGACATCGCCAGCGCCTACGCCGGCGCGGACGTGGTGTACGCCAAGAGCTGGGGCGCGCTGCCGTTCTTCGGCAACTGGGAGCCGGAGAAGCCGATCCGCGACCAGTACAAGCACTTCATCGTCGACGAAGCCAAGATGGCGCTGACCAACAACGGTGTCTTCAGCCACTGCCTGCCGCTGCGCCGCAACGTGAAGGCGACTGATGGCGTGATGGATTCGGCGCAGTGCATCGCGATCAACGAAGCCGAAAACCGCCTGCATGTGCAGAAGGCGATCATGTCGGCATTGATCGGCCGGTAAAGCCGACGAGGGGTCGAGCCGACCGTTGGTCGGCTGCTCCTCAACCGGCGCATCCCACATTCCAGCCGACCAACGGTCGGCTCTACCGAATTCTCACCCCCCCTATTGGACCTGACCCCCATGAGCAAGAAAGACATCGTCCTGGCCTTCTCCGGCGGACTCGACACCAGCTTCTGCGTGCCCTACCTGCAGGAGCGCGGCTACAACGTGCACACCGTGTTCGCCGACACCGGTGGCGTGGATGACGAAGAGCGCGATTTCATCGAGAAGCGTGCCGCTGAGCTGGGCGTCACCACCCATGTCACCGTCGATGGTGGCCCGGCGATCTGGAGTGGCTTCGTCAAGCCGTTCGTGTGGGCCGGCGAAGGCTACCAGGGCCAGTACCCGCTGCTGGTCTCCGATCGCTACCTGATCGTGGATGCCGCGCTCAAGCGCGCCGCCGAACTGGGCACCAATATCATCGCCCACGGCTGCACCGGCATGGGCAACGACCAGGTCCGCTTCGACCTGGCCGTGAAGGCATTGGGCGATTACCAGATCGTCGCGCCGATCCGCGAAATCCAGAAGGAACACACCCAGACCCGCGCTTACGAGCAGAAGTACCTGGAAGAGCGTGGCTTCGGCGTGCGTGCCAAGCAGCAGGCCTACACCATCAATGAAAACCTGCTCGGCCTGACCATGTCCGGCGGCGAGATCGACCGTTGGGAAGCGCCGGGCGAGGGTGCCCGTGGCTGGTGCGCCCCGCGCAGCGAATGGCCGGTCGAGCCGCTGACCGTCACGTTGAAGTTCGTCGAAGGCGAAGCCGTCGAGCTGGATGGCAAGGCGCTGCCGGGTGAGCAGATCCTGGCCAAGCTCAACAAGCTGTTCGCCCCGTACGGCGTGGGCCGTGGCGTCTACACCGGTGACACCGTGATCGGCCTGAAGGGCCGCATCGTGTTCGAAGCGCCGGGCCTGGTGTCGCTGCTGGCCGCGCACCGCGCGCTGGAAGATGCGGTGCTGACCAAGCAGCAGAACCGCTTCAAGCCGGACGTGGCACGCAAGTGGGTGGAGCTGGTGTACGAAGGCTTCTACCACGACCCGCTGAAGACCGACATCGAAGCCTTCCTGAAGTCTTCGCAGGCCAAGGTGAACGGTGAAGTGGTGCTGGAAACCCGTGGCGGCCGTGTCGACGCCGTGGCGGTGAAGTCGCCGCACCTGCTCAACACCAAGGGCGCCACCTATGCGCAGTCCGCTGACTGGGGCGTGGAAGAGGCGGAAGGCTTCATCAAGCTGTTCGGCATGAGCTCGACGCTTTACGCGCAAGTCAATCGCTGAGCGATTGAATTGCGCGCGCGTCTCCCGCGCATTCTTCCTCAACCCCGCGCCGTTGGCGCGCCCCCTTGAATACCAAGGGGGCTCTCCACCAGACGCATTCCGGTAGCAGCGCCTGGCCATGCCCGGCGGAAATCCACAGGATTGTTGATTCATGCTTGAACAGACACTCGATCATCTGCAGCAGCTCGTGTCGTTCGATACGCGCAATCCGCCGCGTGCGATCACCACCGGCGGCATCTTCGATTATCTGCGCGCGAACCTGCCCGGGTTCAACGTGGAGGTGATCGACCATGGCGACGGTGCAGTCAGCCTGTATGCGGTGCGTGGCACCCCGAAGTACCTGTTCAACGTGCACCTGGATACCGTGCCGGATTCGCCGCATTGGACGGCCGACCCGCACGTGATGCGGCGCGCGGATGATCGTGTGATCGGCCTGGGCGTGTGCGATATCAAGGGCGCCGCGGCGGCGTTGGTGGCGGCTGCGAACGCCAGCGATGGCGACGCCGCGTTCCTGTTCTCCAGCGACGAGGAGGCCAACGACCCGCGTTGCATCGCCGCGTTCCTCGCCCGTGGCATTGCGTATGAGGCAGTGCTGGTGGCCGAGCCGACGATGAGCGAAGCGGTACTCGCGCACCGTGGCATCAGCTCGGTGCTGATGCAGTTCAAGGGCCGCGCCGGGCATGCCTCGGGCAAGCAGGATGCGGCCGCCAGCGCACTGCATCAGGCGATGCGCTGGGGCAACCGCGCGTTGGACCATGTCGAGTCGTTGTCGCATGCGCGCTTTGGCGGGCTGACCGGCCTGCGCTTCAACATCGGGCGCGTGGAAGGCGGCATCAAGGCCAACATGATCGCGCCCGCCGCCGAGGTGCGCTTCGGCTTCCGCCCGCTGCCGTCGATGGATATCGATGCGCTGCTGGCCACCTTTGCCGGTTTCGCCGAACCGGAGGCCGCGGTGTTCACCGAGACCTTCCGCGGTCCCAGCTTCCCGGCCGGCGATATTGCCGAAGCAGAAAACCGCCGTCTGGCTGCGCGTGACGTGGCCGATGCGCTGGACATCCCGATCGGCAACGCGGTGGATTTCTGGACCGAGGCTTCGCTGTTCTCGGCCGGGGGGTACACCACGCTGGTATACGGCCCGGGCGACATCGCCCAGGCGCACACCGCCGATGAGTTCGTGACGCTGGAGCAGCTGCAGCGTTACACCAAATCCGTGCACCGCATCATCGCGCACGGCGCTTGATCGAATGACGCCGTCGTGGTCCCCCACTGACGGAACTCCCATCGCGGCTGCGGCCGCCTGCGACGATATCGAAATGCCTTCTTCCCAGCCCCACCGCCAGACCCGTCAGACCATCGTGCGCCTGCTCTCGAGCATGGCCAGCGCGAAGGAGATCAGTCAGTACCTCAAGCGTTTCTCGCAGCTGGACGCCAAGCGCTTCGCCGTGGTGAAGGTGGGCGGCGCGGTGCTGCGCGATGACCTTGAGGCGCTGACCTCCTCGCTGTCGTTCCTGCAGGAAGTCGGCCTGACTCCGATCGTGCTGCACGGCGCCGGCCCGCAGCTGGACGCCGAACTCTCGGCGGCCGGCATCGAGAAGCAGACCGTGAACGGCCTGCGCGTGACCTCGGCCGAAGGCCTGGCGATCGTGCGCCGGGTGTTCCAGGCCTCCAACCTGCAACTGGTCGAAGCGCTGCAGCAGAACGGTGCGCGCGCGACCTCGATTACCGGCGGCGTGTTCGAAGCCGAGTATCTGGATCAGACCACCTACGGCCTGGTCGGTGAAGTCAAGAAGGTCAACCTGGCCCCGATCGAAGCCAGTCTGCGCGCCGGCTCGATCCCGGTGATCACCAGCCTGGGCGAAACCCGCTGCGGGCAGATCCTCAACGTCAACGCTGATTTCGCCGCCAACGAGCTGGTGCAGGAACTGCAGCCGTACAAGATCATCTTCCTGACCGGTACCGGTGGTCTGCTCGATGAAGAGGGCAAGGTGATCGACTCGATCAACCTCTCCACCGAGTACGACCAGCTGATGCAGCAGCCGTGGATCCATGGCGGCATGCGGGTCAAGATCGAACAGATCAAGGACCTGCTGGATCGGCTGCCACTGGAGTCCTCGGTGTCGATCACGCGGCCGGCGGACCTGGCCAAGGAACTGTTCACCCACAAGGGCTCCGGCACGCTGGTGCGCAAGGGTGAGAAAGTGCTGCGCGCCACCGCGTGGGATGCACTGGATCTGCCGCGTCTGAAGCAGCTGATCGAATCCAGCTTCGGCCGTACCCTGGTACCGGATTACTTCCAGAAGACCAAGCTGCTGCGCGCGTACGTGAGTGAAAACTACCGTACTGCGGTGATCCTCACCGACGAGCCCGAAGGCGTCTACCTGGACAAGTTCGCCGTGCTCGATGACGCCCAGGGCGAAGGCCTCGGCCGTGCGGTCTGGAACGTCATGCTGGACGAAACCCCGCAGCTGTTCTGGCGTTCGCGCAACGGCAACCCGATCAATCACTTCTACTACGCGCAATCCGATGGCTGCTACAAGCAGGGCCACTGGAAGGTGTTCTGGTTCGGCGCCGACGGCTTCGACCGCATCAAAGCGTACGTCGAGCATTGCGCTGCACGTACCCCCAGCCTGGAGGGCTGAACCCGATGAATCTCGCCGATTGGACCAAGGTCCCCACACTGGCCGGCACCCATGCCCGGCTGGAGCCGCTGCAGATGGCGCATATCGATGGCCTGCGCGGTGCACTGGGGGATGGCACCTTGTCCAAGCTCTGGTACACCCAGGTGCCCAGCGCGAAGACCATGACCGCCTATGTCCAGGCCGCGCTGCAGGCGCAGGTCGAGGGCAAGGTGTTGCCGTTCGTGGTCCTCAACGGGGCCGATGAAGTGGTCGGCACCACGCGCTACTACGGCCTGGAGGCCGAGGTGCCGCGCCTGAGCATCGGCTACACCTGGTACGGTGAGGCCGCGCAGCGCACCGGCATCAATACCGAGGCCAAGCTGATGCTGCTCACCCATGCCTTCGAGCGGCTGGAATGCCTGAGCGTGGTGTTTGAAACCAGCTGGTTCAACTTCACCTCGCGCACCGCGATCGCGCGGTTGGGGGCCAAGCAGGACGGCGTGCTGCGCAACCACAAGCGCCACCCGGACGGCACCCCGCGCGACACCGTCATCTTCTCCATCATCGATGCGGAATGGCAGGGGGTGAAACGCCACCTGCAGCACCGCCTGGACGCACACGCATGAGCATCAAGACCTTCACCGTCGGCATCGTCGGCGCCCGTGGCCACACCGGCGCCGAGCTGATCAAACTGATCGCCGCCCATCCGCACCTGCAGCTGGGCTTCGTGTCCTCGCGCGAACTGGCCGGCCAGCGCGTGAGCGATCACCACCGCGACTGGCACGGTGAGCTGCAGTTCGAAAACCTGGATGCCGATGCCGTCGCCGCCAAGGGCATGGACGCGGTGATCCTGGCATTGCCCAATGGGCTGTCCGCGCCCTTCGTCAACGCCTTGGATGCGGCCAAGCCAGACACCGTGATCGTCGACCTCTCGGCCGATCAGCGCTTCGAGCCCAGCTGGTATTACGGCCTGCCGGAGCTGACCCGGGGCGATTACCTGGGCCAGAAGCACATCAGCAACCCGGGCTGCTACGCCACCGCGATGCAGCTGGCGATCAGCCCGCTGCTGCAGCAGTTGGCCGGCCCGCCGCAGTGCTTCGGTGTCTCCGGTTACTCCGGCGCGGGCACCACGCCCTCGGACAAGAACAATCCCGAACTGCTGCGCGACAACCTGATGCCGTACGCGCTGACCAACCATGTGCACGAGCGCGAAGTCACCGCGCACCTGCGCGTGCCGGTCGAGTTCATGCCGCACGTGGCGCCGCACTTCCGCGGCATCACCATGACCGTGAACCTGTGGCTCAACACGGTGGTCTCGCGCGAGGACGTGATCGCGCTGTACCAGAAGTATTACGCCAACGAAGCGCTGATCGAAGTACTGGACGAAGCACCGTGGGTCAGCCGCATTGCCGGCCGGCACGGTGTGCAGATCGGCGGCTTCGACGTGGCCCCGGGCGGCAAGCGCGTGGTGGTGGTGGCGACTCTGGACAACCTGCTCAAGGGCGCGGCCACCCAGGCGATGCAGAACCTCAACCTGGCGCTGGGCCTGGACGAACTGGCTTCCATCCCGCACTGAATTCCCACGGCGCAGCGCAGTCGTGCGCGCGCCCTGACAACCCGGCGGAGCGAATCCGCCTACGGAGCAAGACATGGCAGACCTTCTGTGGCAGAAGCCCGGCGTGGCGGTAGACGCCAAGATCCAGACCTTCCTGGCCGGCGATGATGTGATCCTGGACCGCGAGTTCTTCCTGTACGACGTGGCGGCCAGCAAGGCGCATGCACAGGGCCTGGAGAACATCGGCATCCTCGGCAACGATGAGCGCGTCGGCCTGCAGCGTGAGCTGGATGTGCTGGCCGAGGATTTCCGCAGGGGTACGTTCGTGCTGGATGAGCGCTTCGAGGATTGCCATTCGGCGATCGAAGCGCGCCTGACCGAGCGCCTGGGTGATGCCGGCCGCAAGATCCACACCGGCCGCAGCCGCAACGACCAGATTCTGGTGGCGACCCGGCTGTGGCTGAAGGACAAGCTGCTGCGCGTGGCCGAGCTGAGCCGCGAGATCGCCAAAGTCGCGCTCGATCGCGCCGAGGCCGAGAAGGATCTTCCGGTGCCGGGCTACACCCACATCCAGCGCGCCGTGGTGTCCTCGGCGGGCATGTGGTGGGCCGGCTGGGCCGAAGCCTTCATCGACAACGCGATCCGCGCGCACGATACCTTCAACCTGGTCGATGCCAATCCGCTCGGCACGGCCGCCGGTTATGGCGTCAACCTGCCGCTGGACCGCGCGCACACCACCGAGGCACTCGGCTTCGCTCGGATGCAGATCTCGCCGATCTACGCGCAGCTGTCGCGCGGCAAGTTCGAGCTGGCCGCGCTGGAAGCGCTGGGCGGCGCCACGCTGGATCTGCGCCGCATCGCCTGGGACCTGTCGCTGTTCACCAGCGGCGAGTTCGGCTTTGTCGCGCTGCCGGCGCAGTACACCACCGGCAGCTCGATCATGCCGAACAAGCGCAATCCGGACGTGATCGAACTGATGCGCGCCACCCACGCCAGCGTGGCCGCGGCACGCACCGAGATCGAGCAGCTGCTGTCGCTGCCCTCGGGCTACCACCGCGATCTGCAGAGCAGCAAGGGTGCGATCTTCCATGGCTTCGGCCGGGGCCTGGCCGCGCTGGAGCTGCTGCCGGCGCTGCTGGCCAACCTGGAATGGCGCGACGACAAGCTGCGTGCGGCGATCGACTCGGGCATGTATGCCACGGATGTCGCCGTGGAAGCAGCCGTCGCCGGCGTGCCCTTCCGCGAGGCCTACAAAGCGGCGGCCGCTGCCGCGGATACGGCCGGGCAGGGGCGTACCCCCGAAGGCAGCCTGGCCGCGCGCGTGTCGCCCGGCGCGGCGGCCGACCTGCGGCTGGATGCGCTGCGCGCCCGCTGGGCCGTACTGGTGTAATCACTACGGCGGCCGCAAGGCCGCCGTTTTTGTAACGTCTTGCCGGGTGCGCCCGGGAAAAGGACTCACATGAAAACCTGTTATCTGGTGATGGTCACCCGCACGCCGGACTTCCGCGATGAGGTGGGTGCCGAGCACGTGCGCTTTCTCGATGAGGTGCGGGCCCGCGGGCAGCTGCTGCTGACCGGGGGCTTCACCGACAAGAGCGGCGGCGCCTACGTGCTGCAGGACATCGCCGATCTGGCCGCTGCACAGGCGCTGGTCGACACCGACCCGCTGCTGGTGCAGGGCAGTGCCACCGCCCGTATCCACGAATGGAGCACGCGCTGAGCGCGCCGATCACATGAACCACTCCGTGCCTTCGCCGTTCACCGAACAAGCCGTTCCGCAGTGGAAACGTGCCGTCCTCAAAGTGGGCAGCAGTCTGCTGGCCGCTGACGGCGGCGGTCTCTCGCCACGCCACGCACTGGGGCTGGCCCAGTTCGTCTCGGCCAATGTATTGGCCGGGCGCGAAGTGGTGATCGTGTCCTCCGGCGCGGTGGCGGCGGGCCGGGCGATCGTGCCCCGCGCGCTGGAAGCCGGCGCGGCAATGGCGGCGCGGCAGGCGCTGGCCGCGCTCGGCCAGGCGCAGCTGATCGGGCTGTGGCAGCGCTTCTTCGAGCGCCCGGTGGCGCAGGTGCTGCTGACCCACGACGACCTGCGCAACCGCCGCCGCTATCTCAATGCACGCGCCACGCTCAACGAGCTGCTGCGGCTCGGCGCGCTGCCGGTGGTCAACGAGAACGACACGGTCTCGGTGGATGAACTCAAGCTCGGCGACAACGACAATCTCGCTGCGACCGTGGCGGCGTTGATCGACGCCGATGTGCTGTTCATCGCCACCGACATCGACGGCCTGTACAGCGCCGATCCGCGTCGCGATCCGCAGGCACGGCCGATCCACGATGTGCCCGAGCTGACCGTCGAAGTATTGGCGATGGCCGGCGGTGCCGGCAGCGGTGCCGGCACCGGGGGCATGCACACCAAGCTGGAGGCCGCGGCCAAGGCAGGGCGCGTGGGCATCGAGACATGCCTGTTCAACGGGCGCAGCGCCGAGGTCGTGCGCGCGCTCAGCCAGGGCCGGTTGTTCGGTACCCGGATCCATCCCGCACAGACCCGCGTGGCCGCACGAAAGTACTGGCTGCGGCACGCACCGCTGGAGCCGGGCGCGATCCTGGTCGATGCCGGTGCGGCCGATGCGCTGCGTGGCAAGGGCGCCTCGCTGCTGCCCGGCGGCGTGGTCGGCGCAGAAGGGGACTTCCGCCGCGGCGACATGGTCGAGATCCGCCAGCGCTTGGAGAACGGCGAGGTCTGCCTGGCCCGTGGCGTCAGCCAGTACTCGGCCAGCGACATCCGCCGCGTCGCCGGGCGCCACTCGCGCGACATCGAAAGCGTGCTCGGCTACAACTACGGTGGAAACGTCATCCACCGTGACGATCTGGTGCTGTTGTAATTGCGTCCCGGCCACGCATGGCGTGGCTCTACTGTGTTCTTTCAAGGATATTGAGATGGTCGCCAGCTCCACTACCGACATCCGCAGCCAGGTACTGGCCTGCCGTGAGGCTGCCCAGCAACTCGCGCAGCTGTCCTCCGCCGCGAAGGCCGAACTGCTGGAGGCCATGGCCACCGCGCTGGATGCCGATACCGATGCGATTCTCGCCGCCAACGCCCGCGATCTTGCGGCGGCCACGGAGAAGGGCGTCGGCACGGCGATGCTGGATCGCCTTGCCTTGAACCCGCAGCGTCTGGCCGGTATCGCCGCCGCCTTGCGCGAGGTCGCCGCCTTGCCCGATCCGGTCGGCCAGGTGACCCGTGATGACGTGCGTCCCAATGGCATCCGCGTGCAGAAGGTGCGCGTGCCGCTGGGCGTCATCGCGATGATCTACGAGGCGCGTCCGAACGTGACTGCCGATGCGGCCGCGCTGTGCATCAAGGCCGGTAACGGCGTGATCCTGCGCGGTGGCTCGGAAGCGATCCACTCCAACACCGCGATTGCCGCCTCGCTCAAGCGCGCCCTGCGCGAGGCTGGCATTGCCGATGCGGCGTTGACGCTGGTCGAGGATCTGCGCCGCGAGACCATGCTGGCGCTGCTGCAGCTCAACGACCTGATCGATCTGGCGATCCCGCGCGGCGGGGAAGGGCTGATCCGCTTCGTGGCCGAGCATGCGCGCGTGCCGGTGATCAAGCATTACAAGGGCGTCTGCCATCTCTACGTGGACCGTGCCGCCGATCCAGCACTGGCGCTGCGCCTGCTGGTGGACGGCAAGTGCAGCCGGCCATCGGCCTGCAACTCGCTGGAAACGCTGCTGGTGCATGCCGACATGGCACCCGGCTTCCTGCCTCTTGCAGCGCAGGCGCTGGCCGAGCGCGGCGTGCAGGTGCGAGCCGATGCGGTGGCGCGGCAGTGGCTGCCCGACGCCGAGGCGGCCAGCGACGATGATTACGCCGCCGAGTATCTGGATCTGATCATCGCCGTGCGCGTGGTGGATGACCTCGATCAGGCGCTGGCCCACATCCAGCAGTACAGCTCGGACCACACCGAAGTGATCGCCACCGACGATCCCGCGGCAGCCGAGCGCTTCGTGCACGCCCTGCGCTCGGCCGTGGTGATGGTCAACGCCTCCTCGCGTTTCTCCGATGGTGGCGAGCTGGGCCTGGGCGCGGAGATCGGTATCTCCACCACCCGCCTGCACGCTTACGGCCCGATGGGACTGGAAGCGCTGACCGTCGAACGTTTCGTCGTCCGCGGCGAAGGCCAGACGCGCACGTAATGGGTTGTGCCGGCCGCCGGCCGGCACGACCCTCAACCGGTCAGCACCTGCGCGGTCACCCGCACCGGCCGCGCGTGGTCATCCATGTGCAGTGTCACGGCCTTGCCGTCCGCCAACAGCGCCGCTACCCCGGCACTCGCGCCCAGATCGTGCGCCATCTCCTCGCGGGTCACATCGTCATGTGGCAGCCGACGCTCCTTGCCCGAAAACCGCATGCGGTTGTACTCGGCCCAGGCGATCAGCAGCGCCGCGCAGCAGACCAGCATCACCGGCAGTGCGATCACCACGAACGGATCGACCGTCTGCTTCTGCTCATACAGCTGGGTCCAGGCCATCTGCCCGCCCAGCACCCAGGAGACCAGCGTCACCAGCGGGGCCCACAGGTAGAAGTAGAACGCCCAGAAGGCGATGGTCACAAAGCCCCAGGCGGTACGCTGCAGCCGCGGCTGCTGGCGCGGTTTCTGGATCAGTCGCGAGTCGAAGCGGCGGGTGGATTTGACAGTGTTCATCGGATACCCCGGTCAGGACTGACCCAGACCGCGCGCTTGCCACGACGTTTGAAGATCGTCTTGGGGAACGCCACCAGGGTCGTGAACAGACTGATGAGCCAGTACGCCATCGGGTACCAGATCACCCAGAAGTAATTACGTCCAATATGCGTTTCGTAACGGCGGTCGATGATCAGGCTGCTGGCGAACTGCAGCAGACAGACCAGGGCCAGGATCACGCCATGCCACTGCGGCAGCAGCGTGGCGATGTACAGCTCCGGCGGCAGCACCATGAACTTGCCCAGCGCCCACAGCACGATGATCGCCAGCATCGTGTACGCCCACAGCACGCTGAGGATGTACTCCAGCAGCACGCCCCACATCCGCCGCTTGCGCCAGTGGAACAGCGAGCTGCCATGGCGGAGCAGCACTTCCACGCCGCCCTGGGCCCAGCGCAGGCGCTGCCGCCACAGCCCCTTCAGTGTTTCTGGCATCAGGATGAAACACAGCGCATTGGGCTCGTAGCGGATGTCCCAATGATCCAGCTGCAGGCGCCAGCTGATGTCGATGTCTTCGGTCACCATGTCATCGGCCCAGTAGCCGATCCGGTGCAGCGCGGTGCGACGGAACGCGGCGATCACGCCGGAGATGGTGAAGATGCGCCCGTATACCCGTTGCGCACGTTTGATCATGCCGATGATCGAGGAGAACTCGGCCACCTGCAGCCGGCCCAGCAGGGTGGAGCGGTTGCGGATGCGCGGGTTGCCGGTCACCGCACCCACGCGCGGGCCGGAGGTCAGGTGCCAGACCATCCAGTGCGTGGCGTATTCCTCCAGCATCGCATCGCCATCGATGCACACCAGGAACTCCGAGCGAGCGGCGAGCGCGCCCATGCGCAGCGCATTGGCCTTGCCCAGGTTGCGGTCCAGGTGCACCACGCGCAGGCGTGGGTGCAGGGCGGCCAGGGCATCCAGCCGTGCCCCGGTATCGTCGCTGCTGCCATCGTTGATGGCGATCACTTCGAAATCCGGGTAGTTCTGCCTGAGTGCCGAGCCGAGCGTGTCGGCCAGGTTCTCCGCCTCGTTATGGCAGGGAATCAGGATCGACGCGAACGGGTACTCGTCCATCGGCGGTGGATCATCGCGGTCGCGTGCCTTGCGTTCGCGCCGGAAGAAGTAATACAGGCCGCCGGACATCCAGAAGAAGGCCATCACCATCGGGTAGAAGAAGGCGAACTGGAACAGGATATAGAGAAGAGGATGCATGGCGAACTCACTTTTCCTCGTACGGGAAGCTGCGGGCCGACATGGCCGCGCGGGCGTCATACGTGGAGGGACGTCCGGCGATGAAGTCATCCGGATACCAGGCGAAATGACGCACGCCCTGCGCCTGTAGACGACGGATCTGCGCGCGCAGGCGGTCGCCGGGGATCGGCTTGCCGGTGCGCCAGTCCAACGTCTGCAGCTCGAACATCGTCTGCGACAACTGCGGATCGTGTTGCTTCACCGCCACCACCAGCCGGTCCAGCCAGCGTTCCGGGCTGCGGCTGCCTTCCATCCACGGCATCGCCATCAGGGCGGTGTGGTCGTAGGCCTTGTTGAACAGGTCCAGGCGCTGGGCGAACCAGCTCGCACTCTGCGGTTCCAGCACGGGCTGGGCATACAGGTTGCGCACGGTGCCCAGCTTGGGCCGCCAGCGCTGCGCCGCGGTGCGCAGCTCCAGCGTGAAGTCGATCAGGGCCTGGGTGCGTGCGCCGTCATCGCCTTCCTGCGGCAGCTGGGTCAGCTCGGTGTCGCGCAGATAGGCGTCATCGTGGAAGAGCAGGCCCTCGAAGTACGAGTTGATCGCCAGGTCTTCGTAGATGTCATCGATGATCCGGCGCACCTGCGGCCGGGTGAAATCCAGCCGGAAGATGCCGTCGCTTTCCGGGCTCTCGATGGCCAGCGCCTTGCGGATGGCCGGGTCCTTGAGTTCATAGCCCAGCACCGGCAGCCACGCATATACCTTGACCCCGGCGCGCGTCTTGAGCTGCCATGCCACGCGGTTGAACAGATCCGCACGCATCGGCAGATGGCGGTTGGGGAAGTACAGCGCATCGGCCGAGCCGTTGCCGTCCGGATCGGCGAAGGCCTGCAGGAACACGTGGGTCGGGCCGATCTTCTTGACCCGATCGATCAGCGCATCCAGGTTCTTGCCCTGTTGCACCGGGTCGGCATCGTAGACCGCATCCAGGTCGATCTGCAGCGCCCGCATGCCATCGCGTTCAACATCGCGGCGCAGCTCGTAGGCCAGCTGCACCACGGTGGGGTTGTTGGTCACCAGCAACCGGGCCAGACCGTGCAGATCACGTTTGACCGGCGTGCTGCGTCCTTCCAGATCGAACGAGACCGGCATGCCCAACTGCTCGGCGATAGTGTTGCTCAGTGCGTTGTAGGCCGCGTAAGGCCACACGATCGCCTTCGGGCTGATGCCGACATTGCGCTGGATGCGCTCCACGCTGCGGCCCAGGTCGGCGCGCAGGCGGGCTTCGTACTCGGCGGCGGTTTCGTAGGTCTTTCGGGCGGGATCGTAGGTCCTTGTGATCACCGCCGGGGTGGAGTTGCCTTGTGGATTGGACTGCACGCCATGGTGCAGGTTGTCGGTGTGGCTGGCCAGTTCGATCAGCCCGCTTTTCTGCATCTCGCGCAGCTGCGCCCAGGTCAGGAAATCGTCGCGGGTGAAGGGGCGGTAGCCGTAGTCGATCTGGCGCCCGGCCGGCATGTCCACGTAGTCGGTGATCACTGCGACCAGCGCCGGATAGTTGTAGGCGCGCAGCAGCGGGAAGACCTTGCTGTACACGCTGCGCAGGCCATCATCGAAGGTCAGCAGTACCGGCTTGGGGGGCAGGGGTGTGCCGCCATGTGAAGCGGTGATCAGCTGCGACAGCGACACCGGGTGGTAGCCATGTGCGGACAACCAGTCCAGGTGGGCGGCGAAGTTCTGCGTGCTCACGGCATAGGCATCCGGATCGCCGCGGGCGGCCACCTCGTCGCGAATGTCGTGGTAGCTCAGCACCAGCAATCCGTTGTCGGTGGCATCGAGTACGGCCGGCGGTTGCTGCGCCTGTGCCGTTACCACCACGGTGAGCAGGGCCAGCAACAGCCAGTGGGTCCAACGCTTCATGTCCATGTTCCGCATGTCATTCTCCCCACCGCAGGCCGGCATCCAGGCCGATGTGTCGTTCACGCTGTCCGTCATAGACCGGTCGCGACCAGCGGATGCCGTACTCGAAAATGCGGCCTTCGCCGAGCTGCCACTCGTGACGGTATTCCGCCGAGGGCACGATCGCGCTGCCATAGCCCTGCTGCCAGTACTGTCCCACCGAAACCGTCAGGCGATGGCGGAAGTGGCGTTCGTAGTGGCGCCACAACTGCTGGTCCACGCGCAGGCCAATCTCCACCGAGTGGTCCTCGGACGGGTTGAAGTAGGGCGCATCATCGCGGCTGCCGCGGCTGGCATACACGCTGCCCAGCCCGTCCAGGAACACGGTCGGTCGGGTCATCAGGCGCTGCTCGATGGCCGTGCTGACGGTATCGCGGCGGTTGCCGTCGTCGTAGCGGAACTGGCTGGCGCCCACGCTCCAGTGGGTGCGCTCGTCGCGGCGGTAGTCGGCGGCCAGTGCGATGCTGTCGGCGGTGATGCCCGACACCCGCGCCTGCATGGAGGCGTCCGGATCGTTGCGTGCGGCGGTGATGCCGGCATGCCATTGATCGCTGAACTGCCAGCCGAATCCGGCGCTGAGGCCGGTATCGCCGATGTGGTCGTTGGCGCGGTTGACGAAGGCTTCCGCATCGGCGCGGCCGTAGCGGTAGCGCGTGCCCGCACCGATCCGCAGCGGGTCGATGGTCTGGTCCTGGAAATCCACGCTGCGCCGGTCGGCGAACGCGACCAGACGCCAGCGGTCATCCAGCACCGGGGACTGCACTTCCACGCCGTAGCGGCCGTCATCGTTGCCCAGCGGCGATGTACCGCCACCGCCGGAACTGCGCCCACCTTCGGCGTAGGCATGCCACTGCCAGCCACGGTGCGCACGCCAGCTGCGGTCCATGCGCTGCACGGAGGGCTGGTTGGGGTAGGCGGCAAGCAGCGTGTCGTGGACCGGTCGCGCCAGGTCATCGCGCTGCACTTGGACGTAGGCGTCGTACTGACCCAGACGCGCAGGGACGTCGCGCGGGTCCAGCGTGTTGGCCATGCTGTAGCGCTCCAGTGCCCGTCGTGGCCAGCCGCGCATCAGATAGATGTTGCCCAGCGAGGACTGCGTGCCGGTGTTGCCCGGTCCGATCTCGACCATTTTCTCCAGGTCGCGCTGGGCAGTGGGCAGGTCGCCACTGTAGGCACGCACCATGGCCAGGTTGAGGTCGGCCTCGTAGCGCGGCCAGTTCGCATACGGTGCCCTGGCGCCATGCGCCCAGCGCCACGCGGGCTCATCGGCCTGCCACTTCTTCAGCAGAGCGATCGCGGTGTCGGCCTGCTCGTCTTCCAGATACGCATAGGCCAGTTCCGAGCGCGCCTGCGGCAGCGACGGATCAGCTTTGAGCGCAGCTTCCAGCACCGGGATCGCCTCGGCCGGGTGCTGCGTGGCCATCAGCGAATCGCCGACGGCGGCCAGCAGATAATTCGGCACCGGGTGGCCCTCGGCGAGCAGCGTGCGGTACTCATCGCGCACCTGCGCATGGCGGCCCAGCCGGTTGAGCAGGATCAGCCGGTCATAGCGGATCCGCAGTGGTGCCTGCTGCACCGTGGTGCCATCGCGTTCCAGGTACTGCTGCATCTGCGCCAGGGCCGCGTCGGCTTCATCCAGGCGGGTGTCCTCGCTGGGGCCATAGGCCAGGCTCCAGCCCACCAGCTTGGCCAGGTAATTGCCTTCCAGCCGTTCTTTCTGTGCCGCATCGAACAGGGTGGGCCGCGCCAGGTACAACTGCCAGGCGCGGTGCGCATTACCGATGTCGGACAGGGTCAGCGCCTGCAGGCGATACAACAGTTCGTCGTCCGGGGCCTGCGCCCGTGCGCGCTCGATGGCGGCCAGTGCATCCAGCCATTGGGCGTGGTCCCGGAACTGGCCGATCTCGGCCAGGGCGTTGTCCCGCGCATTGTCTGCCGGGGCCGCCGAAGCGGAAAAAGCGAGTGTCGCGCATGCCAGGCCGACGCAGAGCGCCAGCGGCCGATGGTCGTACATGGAACCCCCCTTGGAGCATCCTTTCAAAGGTGTGTTGCGTCAAAAGTGTGACGCACATCACATGCCAATCGTGCCTGACTGCGCAGTTGCTGCCAAATCGTTAAGACGCGGGTACGACAGATCAGCCCCCGGGTGGTACCCGGAGGGGAACGGCAAGTCGTTGAATTTCTACGGATTCACACCATGTCGCCAGCATGGGAAAGCGCACTCCGTCGCCATGAAGCTGTTCAGCCACCTGGCCGCGCCAGGGGGCTCCGAACACCCCCCGATCCTCTGGATCGGGTCAGTCAGCGACACGCTACGTCAGCAGTTGCGCACGGCGCGTGTAGATGGACGCGCCGGGTCGCTTACCACTGGTCTTCGAGCTTCTGCGGCTTGCAGGCGACCCAGGAGGCGCTGAGCAGCACTACCGCGCACAGCACCAGGAAGCCGAACGGCAGGTGCCAGCCCCCGCTGACCGCGTGCAGCCAGCCGAACAGGAACGGCCCCAGGCAGCTGAAGGCATAGCCCACGCCCTGCATGAAGCCGGACAACGCCGCCGAGCCGGCCGGCGTACGCGTGCGCAGGTTGATCAGAGTCAATGCCAACGGGAACGTGGACGGGCCGATGCCAAGCAGTACCGCCCACAGCCAGGGCGCCTTCATCGGTGCGTACAGCAGGCCGGCGAAAGCGATCAGGAAGGCACTGAAACCGATCAGCACCAGCGGGAAGGGATTGCGAAGACGCACGGCCAGGGCCGGCATGGTGAGCGATGGCAGCAGGCCGCAGGCGGCGAAGATGGCGACCATGATGCCGCCGAAGGCCGGCGTCGCACCGGCTTCGACCACGATGCGCGGCAACCAGGTGAACATCGAATAGGTCATCAACGAGGTCATGCCGAACATCAGGGTCATGCCCCAGGCCAGCGGCGTCTTCCAGACCTTGCCGTGCGGCGTGCTGGCCGGATCGTTGGCAGCGCTGATCGTGTCCGGGTGCGGACGTGCACGCGACAGCATCAGCCACGGCAGCGCCGCGGCCAGCGACATCAGCGCCCAGATGCCCAGCGACACGCGCCAGCCGGCCTGCTGGGCAACCGGTACGGCAAGCAACGCCGGCATCATCGTGCCGATCTGCAGCACAGTGATGTAGAGCGTGCTCATGGTGCCCACGCGGTTGGCGAAGTAACGCTTCACCAGCGGCGGGACGACCACGTTGCCGATGCCCATGCCGGCCAGCGCCACCACCGAGCCGAACAGCAGGCTGCCCACGCCGCCGGCCATCGAGCGCAGCAGCAGGCCCACGGTGGCCAGGCTCATCGCCAGCAGGGCGGTGCGCTCCAGGCCCAGCCGGCGCGCCACTGCCGGGGTGGTCACGCCGAACAGCGCGAAGGCGGCCGTCGGCAGCATGCCGAGCACGCCGGTCATGGTGGTGCCGAAGCCGAAGGTCTGGCCAAGCACATCCAACAGCGGGGTCAGCGAGGTGACTGCGGTTCGCAGGTTCAAGGCGGCCAGCAGGATCGCGGCAAAGGCCAGCAGGCGCCCGTGCAGCAGGGACTGGGACGGTGAGGTGGGGTGAGTCATCAGCATGTTTCCTGACAGGTGGCGCACCACGGCCTCAGGCACGCGGGTGCAACGGCAGAGACCGGCCAGCGGCCGGCATCTGCGGGGTAGGGGACTGGGCCGCCGCCGAAGGCGGGGCCAGGACCGGCCATTGTACGGGTTCGATCCCGGCAGGTCCCTCATCGAGCCCTTCGGCAGGCGCTACGTGTGAAAACGTGTTCACAACAAGGGTCGCGCGATCCCCTTCCATGTGAGCTGCGTCAAAAAAATGACTATTTAGGAAAATACCTACATGCAGGTGGGTGGTTTTCCTACCCGGCGAGTGGGGTTTTTGACGGTTTTCATGTCGCGAATAGCTCTTAAATTGGCGGGCCTCCATAGGGGCGGTCTATAGCGAACGATGGTTCGTGCCAGCCCACGTTCGAGATCCTGCATGCCAAACCACGTACTACCCACCCCGGCTCGCGCCGGTTCTCATGGCGCTTCCCGGCGCACCCTCCTTCTGGCCCCGCTGGCGGCCGCGCTGGCCCTGATCTGTCTGCCGGCCAGTGCCCAGCAACTGCCGGCCCCTGATCAGGAACTGCTCCGCCAGCAGGAGCGCGAACGCGCGCTGCGCGAGCAGCTTGAAACACGGCCCGATGCACGCCTGCAGGACGCCCCGGTGGCGGCCCCGGAGCGGCTGCCCCAGGATGAGGCACCGTGTTTCGTGATCGAGCGCATCACCTTGGGCGGCGAGCAGGCCGAACGCTTCCAGTGGGCGTTGGCTGCGGCCAACGTCAACGGCGATCCGGCGCTTGGCCGTTGCTTGGGCACCACCGGGATCAACGTGGTGATGTCGCGCGTGCAGAACGCGATCGTGGAGCGCGGCTTCGTCACCACGCGCGTGCTGGCCCAGCCGCAGGACCTGACCACCGGCGCGCTGGAACTGACGCTGGTGCCCGGCACGCTGCGTCAGATCCGCTTCGCCGAAGGCACCCACCGCGATGCCACGATGTGGAACGCGATCCCGGCGCGGAGCGGTGACCTGCTCAACCTGCGTGACATCGAACAGGGGCTGGAGAACTTCAAGCGGGTGCCGACCGCCGAGGCCGACATCCAGATCAGCCCGGCCGAAGGCGCCGATGCCGCGCCCGGGCAGAGCGACCTGGTCGTGCAGTGGTCGCAGCAGCGGCTGGTGCGCTTCAACCTGAGCCTGGACGATTCCGGCAGCAAGGCCACCGGCAAGACCCAGGCCGGCGCGACGATGTCGCTGGACCATGCGCTGCGCCAGAACGACCTGTTCTACGTCAACCTCAACCACGACGTGTTCAGTGGCGGCAAGCGCGGCACCAAGGGCTTCACCTTCCACTACTCCGTGCCCGTCGGCTATTGGTTGTTCGGCGCCACCCGCAGCGGCTACGAGTACGAGCAGACCGTGGCCGGCAACCAGCAGTCGTATCTGTACAGCGGCGAGAGTTACAACGCCGAAGTGCGGGCCACGCGCCTGCTGTTCCGCACTGCGAGCAGCAAGACCAGCATGTACCTGCGTGCATGGGAGCGCGACTCGCGCAACTTCATCGACGATACCGAAATCCTGGTGCAGCGCCGGCGCATGGGCGGCTGGGAACTCGGCCTGAACCACCGTCATTTCATTGGCCAGGGGACGCTGGATGGCACGTTCGGCTTCCGCCGCGGCACCGGGGCATTCGGCTCGATCGCAGCGCCCGAGGAGCTGTTCGGTGAAGCCACTTCACACCCGAAGATCTACTTCGCCGATGCGCAGCTGAGCGTCCCGTTCCAGCTTGGCCAGCAGCGCCTGCGCTACACCGGCAGCTGGCGCGCGCAGTGGAACCGTGGCGGGCTGGTGCCTCAGGACCGCTTCGCGATCGGGGGCCGCTACACCGTGCGCGGCTTCGATGGCGAGATGTCCTTGATGGGCGAGCGTGGTTGGCTCATCCGCAACGACATCGGCCTGGCACTCGGCGGTGGGCAGGAGTTCTACGTCGGCGCCGATTACGGCCATGTCGGCGGCAGCGCCACGCAATGGCAGCTGGGCAATGACCTGGCAGGCACCGTGATCGGCCTGCGCGGGTCCTATCGCGGCCTTTACTGGGACGGCTTCGTCGGCGCCCCGTTGAACAAGCCCTCTGGTTTCCAGAATGCGTACACCGTCACCGGATTCACCCTGAGCTGGTCGTTCTGATTCCCGCGCTGGCGCCTGCGCGCCGCGCCGACCGCACGCACACAAAGGAACTGTCATGAACAAGCATCTGTACCGCCTCGTGTTCAACCACGCCCTCAAGCTCTGGCAGGTCGCCGCGGAGATCACCCCGCGCCCCGGCGGGCTTGGTACCGGGCAGAGCGGTGATCGCACGGCGGCACTGCGCCCGATGGCCTTCGCGTTGTGGGTGATGCTCGGCTGGGTCGGGGTGGCCGGCATGGCCGCGGCGCAGGTGGTGGCCGATCCGAACGCGCCGGGCAACCAGCGGCCCACGGTGCTGGAAACGGCGAACGGCACGCCGCAGATCAATATCCAGACCCCGAGTGCGGCCGGTGTCTCGCGCAACACCTACCAGCGTTTCGATGTCGACCAGCAGGGCGCCATCCTCAACAATTCGCGCGGCAACACACAGTCCCAGCTCGGCGGCTGGGTGCAGGGCAATCCCTGGCTGGCCGGCGGCACCGCACGCGTGATCCTCAACGAGGTCAACGGCGCCAACCCGAGCCAGCTGCGCGGCTACGTGGAAGTGGCCGGCGACCGCGCGCAGGTGGTGATCGCCAACCCCGCCGGCATCGATTGCGACGGCTGCGGCTTCATCAACGCCAACCGCATCACCCTGACTACCGGCACCCCGACGTTCAACGGCGGTGCGCTGGAGGGATACCGTGTGCAGGGCGGTGCCATCCGTATCTTGGGTGCCGGCATGGATGCCAGCCGGGTGGACTACACCGATCTGATCGCGCGCTCGGTGCAGCTCAACGCAGGCCTGTGGGCCCAGCAGCTGCAGGTCACCACTGGCGCCAATACGGTCAGTGCCGATCTGAGCCGCGTGCAGGCCCAGGCGGCTGACGGCAGCACGCCGCAGTACGCGCTCGATGTCGCCCAGCTCGGCGGCATGTATGCCAACAAGATTCTGTTGATGGGCACCGAGCATGGCGTAGGCGTGCGCAACGCCGGCAACCTCGGCGCGCAGACCGGCGAACTGGTGGTCACCGTCGATGGCCGGCTGGAGAACACCGGCAAACTGCAGGCGCGCGACGACACCCGTATCGCGGCCAGCGGCGGTGTGCGCAATGAAGGTCTGGTCAGCGCGGGTCGCGAGTTGAACCTGCGCACCGGCCAGGATCTGGACAACCGGGGTGGCCAGCTCAACGGCACCCGGCTGGATGTGGAAGCGGCCTCGCTGGCCAACCGCGACGGGCGCATCGAACAGGCGGGTGTGCAGGCGCTGGCAGTAGAGAGCGGGCAGCTGCAGAACCGCGACAAGGGCAGCATCGGTGCACTGGCCCAGCAGGATGGGGCCGCGCCGACGACGCCGGGCACGCCGGGCAATGGGGAGGGGACGGGCGCCCCGGGCACCGGCAACGGCAGCACCGACGGCAGCGCGCCGGGCGTGATTCCGCCGACCACCGCGCCGCTCGCGCAGGGCCGCGTGGTGATTGCCGGCCTGCTCGACAACGATGCCGGCGCGGTGCTGGCCGGTGGCGATATCGATCTGCGTGCCAGTGAGTTGGACAACGACGGCGGCAGCATCGGCGTGCGCGACCTGAGCGTGAACGGCGGCGCGCTGTCCAATCGGCGAGGCGAGCTGACCACCCAGCGCGACCTGCGCGCGCAGGGCCAGGCACTGCACAACGACGCCGGCACATTGAATGTGGGCGGCGCCCTTGATGTAAGCACCACGCAGCTGTCCAACCGCAGCGGCACGATCACCCACAGCGGCACGGCACCGGCCCAGCTGCAGGTGGCAGGCACGCTGGATAACACACACGGCAGTCTCGCCAGCAATGCCAGCTCGCTGGCGCTGAACAGCGCAGTGCTGGTCAACGCCGACGGCACGCTGATGCATGCCGGCAGCGACGGCCTGCAGCTCACCACCGGCACGCTGGACGGCCAGCGCGGCGAGCTCGCCACCGCAGGCACGCTCAGCCTGCGCGCAGGGCAGGTGGATCATCGCCAGGCGGAATTGCAGGCCGGTACGCTCGACGTCCAGGTCGACACGCTCGACAACCGTGGCGGCCAGCTGCTGGCGACCGGCAGCCAGGCCAACCGCATCCAGGCGGCGGCCGCGCTGGACAACAGCGGTGGCACGCTCGCCAGCAACGGCGATCTGGCCATCGGCACAGCGCTGTTCAACAACGCCGGCGGGCAGGTGCAGCAGGCCGGCAGCGGCCGCCTGGACATCACCGCAGCGACGCTGGCCGGGGCAGGCGGCAAGCTGCTCAGCAACGGCGCGCTGTACCTGCAGGGACAGGGCATCGACGTCTCCGGCGGTATCACCTCGGCCGTGCGCATGGAGATCGACGCCGGGCAGTTGGACAACCGCCGTGGCGAGTTGATCGCCACCGGTACCGATACGCTTGGCCTGCGTGTGACCCACGCGCTGCTCAACGACAGCGGCCAGATCATCGGCAACGGTGCGCTCGCCGGGCAGGCGGGGAGCCTTTCCAACCGCGACGGCAAACTACTGGCGGCGGGCAACGCGGCCTCCACGCTGGAGGTGACCGGCGCGTTCGACAACCAACGCGGTACGCTGGCCAGCGCTGGCGGCCTGACACTGCAGGCTGGACTGCTGGACAACCAGGCTGGCACCCTCCAGGCCGCCGGTGACAGCGCGCTGCAGCTCACCGTGGACGGCCTGCTCGACAACCGCGAGGGTGGCCTGATCGCCTCCGGTGGTGCGCAGCAGCTGCGCGCCGGCAGCCTCGACAACCGCGGTGGTACCGTCAACGCAGGCGATACGCTGGACGTGGCGGTCGCCCAGACCCTCGACAACAGCGCCGGCACCCTTGCCGCCAACGACACGCTGCAGGTGCAGGCCGGGCGCATCATCAACCGTGATGCGGGCACCCTGGCCTCGGTCGAAGGCGATGTCACGCTCGACAGTGCGAGCGATATCGACAACACCGCCGGTGTGATCCAGGCCGAGCGTGCGCTGTCGGTGACCAGCCAAGGGCTGACCAACGTGCGTGGCACGCTGGCCGGCGCCTCCGTCGCCCTGGATACGGGTCTGGGCGGCGTGGACAACAGTGAAGGCATCATCGCCGCCACCGCCGGCACGCTGGATATCGACAGTGGTGCGCTGGAGAACCGCGCTGGCCTGCTGCAGTCCAGTGGCGGGATGAGCATCGATACGCACGGCCAGCGGCTGGGCAATACCGACGCGGGCGCGCGTGGCGGCATCGTCAGCGGTGCCGGGCTGACCCTGCGTGCCGGTGAGCTGGACAACCGTGCCGGCCTTGTCCAGGCGCAGACGGCGCTGGACGCGCGGCTGGCTTCGCTGGACAACCGCAGCGGCGGGCAGGTCGGCAGCGGCACCTCGCTGCTGCTGCAGGCGCAGCGCGTGGACAACAGCGGCGGCCGCCTGCAGGCGGCGCAGGACCTGACCCTCGAGCTGAGCGGTGAGCTGGTCAACCAGGCTGGCCTCGCCGTCGCTGGCGGCGATCTGGTCGCCCACGCCGCGCGCATCGACAACCGCGCCACGAGCGGTGGCAGCACCGCGCTCGGGCTGCAGGGCCGCAGCGTGGACCTCACTGCCGCGCAGATCGACAACAGCCGCGGCATGATCGCTGCCGACCAGCGCATTGCGCTGCAGGCGACCGATGCACTGTTCAACGGGCAAGGCCTGGTGTCCTCGGCGGGCAGTCTGGACGTGCGCGCCGGTCAGGTCGGCAACACCGACGGCACGCTGCTGTCGGCGGGCAACCAGACGCTGCATGCCAACGCGCTCAACGGCACGGGCCGGATGTTGTCGCAGGGCGATCTGGTGCTGGCGCTGCAGCAGGATTACCGCAACGATGGCCAGATCACCGCCAACGGCAAGGCCACGGTCTCCACGCAGGGACTGTGGACCAATGCGGGCAAACTGCAGGCCGGCGATCTGGACCTGCATGCACGCCAGATCGACAACCTCGCCACCGGCGAGATCAGCGGCATCCGCACCCAGGTGCGCGCCGATGGCGTGCTTGGCAACCGAGGCCTGATCGACGGCGTGGATACCCGCGTCGATGCCGATGTGATCCTCAACGTCGGCACCGGTCGCATCTATGGCGACCGCCTGTCGATCGGTGCCACCACCCTGGTCAACAGTGACGAAACGCTGGAGGGCGTCACTCGCGCCGCCACCATTGCCGCGCGTGAGCGCCTGGACATCGGCGCCGGCACCGTGGTCAACCGCGAGCAGGCGCTGATCTTCAGTGCCGGCGGTGGCGACAGTGCACTCAACATCGGCGGTGCGCTGGATGCGCAAGGGCATGCAGTCGGTCGCGCCGGCTCGGTGCACAATGCCAGCGCGACCATCGAATCGCTGGGCGGCTTGAGCATCGATGCCACGCGCCTGCTCAACAGCAACGAGCATTTTGCCACCACTGAAGTCATGGTGGTCGGGCCGACCAAGAAGCTGTACATCCAGCCCAAGGGCACGCCGGGCATGCACGATGCCAGCGAGTTCACCTGGTCCAGCTGGAGCCGCGCCGGCAAGTACTGGTGGAAGAACGGCAGCGGCGACGTCAAGGCATGGACCCAGTACGACGTCACCCATACCGAGTACGAAACCCAGGTCACCTCCAGCGCGCCGGGCCGGATCATCTCGGGCGGCAACATGACCCTGCGTGGGGATGAGCTGATCAACGACAAGAGCCAGATACTGGCCGGCGGCGCGTTGCTGGGCGACCTTGGCAACCTGCGCAACATCGATGCATTCGGCGAGTACCGTGTGCATGAGGAAGGCACCAGCCAGTACACCTACAGCCGCTGGCGCGGTGGCTTCAAGCGCTATCACGAACGCAAGTGGGACGGGAAGATCGCCTATCGCCCGGCCGATGAAGTGCGCACCATCAATCTGGGCGTGACCCGCACCGAGCAGAACACCCGCGATGGTGGCAGCGGCTACCAGGTGGGCGGCGTCAGTACCGGTACCGTCGGTGGGCAGGTCGGCGGCGCAGCCGACGCCGGCGCCATGGCTGGGCAGCGCCAGGTGACCGAGGTCAGCGCGAGCGTCGCCTCGCTGGCGGGCCCGGGCAGCAACGCCGGCACCGGCGCGCAGGGCGCGGCGGGCAACCAGCCGACGGTGATCCGCACCATCGGCGTGGATGCCCAACTGCCGCAGAGCAGCCTGTTCCAGAGCGGCCCAGGTGCCGGCCAGTACCTGGTCGAGACCGATCCGCGCTTTGCCGACTACCGCAGTTGGCTCGGTTCGGAGTACCTGCTGCAGAAGATGGGCGTGGACCCGGCCAACGTACAGAAGCGGTTGGGCGATGGGTTCTACGAACAGACGCTGGTCCGCGATCAGGTCGCCCAGCTCACCGGCCGCCGCTTCCTGGATGGCTACGCCGACGATGAAGCGCAGTACCGCGCGCTGCTCGACAATGCGGCCACCATCGCCGACGCATGGGGCCTGCGCCCCGGCGTGGCGCTGACCCCGGCGCAGATGGCCCAGCTCACCAGCGACATCGTCTGGCTGGTCGAGCAGCGCGTCACCCTGGCCGATGGCAGTACCACCACCGCGCTGGTCCCGCAGGTCTATGTACGCGTACGCCCCGGCGATATCGACGGCACCGGCACGCTGCTGGCTGGCCGCTCTGTGGACCTGAACCTGCGCGGCGATCTGGTCAACAGCGGCACCATCGCTGGCCGCACCGCGGTGAAGATCGACGCGCAGAACCTGCGCAACCTGGATGGCCGCATCAGCGGTGATGCGGTCAGCGCCAACGCGCGGACCGATCTGGACAATCTCGGCGGCCTGATCGATGCGCGCAGCGTGCTGGTCGCCAGTGCCGGCCGTGATCTCAACATGGTCACCACCACCCGCAGCGGTCAGAACACGGCCGGGCTGAGCGACTTCAGCCGGACCAATATCGATCGCGTGGCCGGGTTGTTCGTGAGTGATCAAGGCGCCACGTTGCTGGCCAAGGCCGGCCGCGATCTGCGCATGGACGGCGCCCAGGTGGTCAACACCGGCGCGCAGGGCCAGACCCTGCTTTCGGCGGGGCGTGATCTCTCCCTGGGCACGGTCACCGAAGCACGGCAGGAGAACAACGTCCGCAACAACGACAACTACCTGCGCCAAGGCTACGAGCGCGAGGTCGGCACCACCATCGATACTGCCGGTGCAGTGCAGCTGCAGGCCGGGCAGGATGCGAACCTGCGCGCCGCGCAGGTCTACAGCAGCGATGGCGCGATCTCGGTGATGGCCGACAACGACGTCAGCATCGCCAGTGGCGAGCAGAGCAACAACTGGAGCGAGGGTCGCAAGCACACCCATCGCGGGCTGTTGAAGTCCACCACCAACACCACGCGCGACAGCCTGGAGGAAACCCAGGCCATCGCCAGCACGCTCAGCGGGCACCAGGTGGCGGTGCGTGCCAACAACATCACCGTGACCGGCAGCAACGTGGTTTCCGATGCGGGCACCGTGCTGCTGGCCGACAACGATCTGACCGTGCAGGCGGCGACCAACACGCGCGGCGAGAGCCACTACAAGCGCAAGGATGAAAGCGGCTTCCTCTACAACGGCGGCGTCGCATTCACCGTCGGCACGCAGATGCAGAGCCGCGATGCCAAGGACGTGAGTACCAGTGCTGCGGCGTCCACCATCGGCTCCACCGCGGGCAACGTGGTGATGGTGGCGGGCAACAACTACCGGCAGGTCGGCAGCCACGTCGTCGCGCCCGTGGGCGATGTCGATATCCACGCGCGCAAGGTCGATATCGTCGAAGCCCGCGAGACCGGCGTCGCCACCCAGGAAGACAAATTCCGTCAGGCCGGCCTGACGGTGGCGTTGACCGCGCCGGTGATCTCGGCGATCCAGAGCGCCGAGCAGATGAAGAAGGCGGCCAGCCAGACCGACGACAGCCGCATGAAGACCTTGGCGGCAGCGACCACCGTGCTCAACACGGCGGCAGCGGTCGGTGCGGTGCAGGCTGATCCAGGTGCGGCGGGTGGCCTCAACATTTCCATCACCGTGGGCGGCGCACGCAGCGACAGTAAGACCACCACCACGCACGACAACGCAGCCGGTTCCAGCATCACCGCGGGCGGCGACGTGCGCATCAGCGCAACCGGCGCGGGCAAGGACTCGGATCTGACCGTGGTTGGCAGCAACATCAACGCCGGCAACAATGCTTACCTGCGGGCCGATGGCGATATCGCCCTGCTGGCGGCGAAGAATACGCTGGAGACCGATCGCAAGAGCAGCGCGGCCAGCGGCGGTGTCGGCGTGGCCATCAGCATCGGCTCCGGTGGCGCCAGCGCCGGCATCACCGCCAATGCCAGTGGCTCCAAGGGCAAGGGCGAGGGCACCGACGTGAACTGGACCAACAGCCACGTCAATGCGGGCAACACGCTGGTGCTGCAATCCGGCGGCGACACCACCCTGCGTGGCGCGGTGGCCAGTGGCCGCCAGGTGATCGGCGATATCGGCGGTGACCTCAACATCGAGAGCCTGCAGGACACCTCCACCTTCCACAGCAAGGACACCAGTGTCGGCGGTAGTGTCACGGTCGGGTTGGGCTTCTCCGGCAGCGCCAGCTACGGCAACACCAAGGTGGATGGCGACTACGCCAGCGTGGTCGAGCAGAGCGGGATCAAGGCGGGCGACGGCGGCTACCAGGTGCGTGTGGGCGGCAACACCGATCTGATCGGTGGCGTGATCGCCTCCAGCGAACAGGCCATCGCCGACGGTCGCAACCAGCTGATCACCAGCACCTTGAGCGTGCGCGATCTGGACAACCGCAGCGACTACAAGGCCAGCAGCCTGAGCCTGTCCGGCGGCTTCAGCAAGAGCGGCACAGGCGGCCCGTCCAGTGGCGGCAACAGCGGCCGCGGCAACGACGGCACGCCCGGGTCCACCGGTGCAGCCGGGCAGGGCAGCAGCTGGTCGTGGCAGAACTATGGCAACGATGCCAGCGCCGCCGCACCCGGCTATGCCAGCGACAAGGGCAGCGATGCCAGCACCACCCGCAGCGGCATCAGCGCAGGCGCGCTGACCATCACCGATGGCAACGCGCAGCTGGCCAGGACCGGCAAGAGCATCGACGACACCCTGGCCAGCCTCAACCGAAGCGTGCTCAGCGGCGACGATGCCAATGGGCTGATCCGCACCTGGGATCCGGTGGAACTGGCGCAGAAGGTGCAGGCCGAAGCACAGATCAGCGCGGCCTTTACCCAGCAGGCTCACAGCGCCGTGGGCAGCTATGTGGCCAGCCGCGGCGCCAGCATCAGGGAACGTTACGAGGAAGCCTCCACGCCGGAACAGAAGGCGGCCCTGCAGGCTGAAGCCGATGAACTGCGCACGCAGGAGAAGATGCTCAACATCCTGATCGGCGCGGTGACCGGCTCGGCGACCAGTGCGGTGTCCAAGGAGGCGCTGGCCAGTGCGGCGGACTGGATGCGGCAGGAGATGATCAAGAATTCCAGCATCTTCACCGGCGTGGTGGACCCTGCCAATCCCGAAGTCGACCCGACCTCGAAGGATCCCACGGTGCTCAACAACATCAATGGGATCAGCGTTGGTGTTGACGGCGATGGGATCAAGCTGGGCGGCACGCGCGTCGACCTGGATCAGCTGTGCGGGGAGAGCAACGAGCGCTGCATGACCCTGCCGGGGAGCAAAACACTCGCCTTGGACGACAAGGGACGTGTGCAGTGGGATTCGGCCAAGGCGAAGATGACGCTGTCGGAGTTTCTGCAGAGCCCGGCAGGCAAGGGCATGGGCGGGCTGACCGGCGGCATCCAAGGCATCGAGGGCACCTTGAAGGGCACGCCGTACGCGTCTGGCGCGTGGCAGGACAGGCTTATCGAGTACTTCGCCGGCCCGCACGACATGATCGGCGGCCAATGGGGTGGCCTGTACGATGAGCAGGGCAATGCAACCCGCGGTCGCCCGTCGCCGCTGAAGATGGTGCATGAAGGATGGAGCGTGGTGGCCATTCCCGTGGCTGCGCCATTCGCAATGGCCAAGGCACTTCCACCGCAGGTATGGGAAGCGATCTCCATCCTTGCACGCGCTTCGCGGTGAGGATGGCACGCTGGCCATGGACGATTTTCAGGAGGTGGTAATGAAAGGCAAGCATGTTTTTCGCGTCGTGTTCGGGGTGTGCCTGGCCACGGGTCTGACCGCCTGTGGTATCGGCGGCATGTGGATGAATGGCAATCCCAATGCGACCTCGCACTTGGTTCCGCCGGGCCATGACTGGAGCAAGCCGGACGCCGGCGCCTCGGCGCGTGACACGGACTGGCAGGCCTGCGGTGGCCAGCGCAGTGGGAACATCTCGCCAGACCGGCAAGGTGCTACGGGCAAGGAAACGGCGAATCTTTCCCGTGACAAGCTCTATGCGGCACAGCGCTGCATGCTGGGCAAAGGCTACCGTTACACCGGCACCTGCGAAGGTGACATCCCGAGCCGCTATCCGGCCTGCCAGTCCTCGCCGCGTTGAACGCGATGAGGCCGATGAGAAGCGCTGCTGCGGCGCTTGCCGTGGCGCTTCTCCCCGGTTGCATGATCGGCAACGGTCATATCTGTGGCCCGCAGACACCGATGGCCCACTGCAACAAAGCGGCGTATCAGCGGTTGGCCAATCCGCCCTCGTTGATGGAGGAGTGGCAGCACCCGTCCAAAGCACTTCAAGCGCGTCAGCTCGACTGGGTGTCCTGCGGCGGCACGGAGAAGGGGAGCTATGCCGTGGTATCGGGCGCTACAGGTGCCGAAACGGCGGCACGCTCCGGTGAGAAATTCGACCAGATTCAACGCTGCATGATGGGTAAGGAGTATCAATACACCGGTACCTGCCAAGGAGAGATTCCCAGCAGGTTCCCCGCGTGCCAGCGCGCGGACGATGTGGTGCCGGCGCGCTGAGCCGCACAGGCGTCCGTGATGTCGATGCAATGATCGCCACCCTGCTTGGGAGCCAGAGAAAATGCCGTCACCCTTTCTTCCACTGCCTGGAACGTATGCCCGCGTTGTGCTGTATCTGGGCCTTCTCGGCATCGCCGGCGCAGCGCGCGCCGACCCGGTGGAGGTACCTCAATCGCCGCAGCCAGTGCCATCAGCGCAATGTGCGGCGTTCTACATCGATGTTCCCTCGGCGGGCAACCGCGTGGCCAACCTGATGATGGGATCGGTGGTGGGCAAGGCCGCATGGATGGGTCAATTGAAGGCCCTCATGGCCCGCGGCGCCGAACCACCCATGACCCGCCTGGTTGTCGCGGGTGAGAGCGAAGATGTCACGCGCAAGGCAGTGCAGTCGGCACTTGATACCTTCAAGCAGCAGCGCCTTTCGCACCTGACCCTGACAGTCGTAGGCACGTCGCCGAAAATGCAGGGGCTGCAGAGTACTGCCGAGCAGTCGGGCATCACGTTCCGCGCGGTGCCGCCCGAACCCTCGGCCGCGTCACCCGCATCGCGGGCGGAAGCGTATCTGCGGGGTGTGTGTGATTGAGCGGCACCCACGCGCCGTCACCGCCCTGTGCCTTGCCTTCAGCCTCAGCGCCTGCGGGATGGGCGGCATGTGGATGAATGGCGATCCATCGGTCGGTCGTACCCTCGTGCCGCCACGCGACACCTGGCAGAAGGCAGGGAATGACGGCGCGACCCGCAATGTCGATTGGCTGGCGTGCGGCGGCGCCGCCAATGGCGGTTACCACGTCTCCACGCCGGAGGGTTCCAGCGCGGCGGCGATCCAGCAGGCCCTGGGCCGCACGTTCGATGATCTGCAGCGCTGCATGCTCGGCCAAGGCTACCGCTACACCGGCAGCTGCGAAGGGGACATCCGCAGCCGCTACCCGGCGTGCCAATCGCCAGGCACAAAAAAACCCGGAGGACAGTGACGTCTTCCAGGCTTGATTGTGACCATCAGATGGTCGGGGAGACAGGATTCGAACCTGCGACCTCTACGTCCCGAACGTAGCGCTCTACCAGACTGAGCTACACCCCGTAAGGAGCCGCCTATTGTATCGATCCCGCCGGTCGGCGGCAAGGGGGGATCGCGTTTTTCACCTTCGGTGCCGTGTTGCCACGGCCCTTGATAAAGAAGCCTGGAAACGTGTTCCCAGGCTTCAATACGACCACCGGAGTGGTCGGGGAGACAGGATTCGAACCTGCGACCTCTACGTCCCGAACGTAGCGCTCTACCAGACTGAGCTACACCCCGAAGGAGCCGACAAGGATACGGTGTGAAGACCCGATCGGCAACCTTTTTTTAGCCTTCTTCGTGATCCGTACGGCTCTGCTCGCGGGCTTCGAACCACATGCCGTTGAGAATGGCCACGACCGAAGCCAGCCCTGCACCCAGAATCCAAGCGAAGTACCACATGGTGAGTCTCCTATGGCGCCGTGGGGCGCGTCAGTAAGCGTTGGGGTTGTCGCCCATCTCTTCAGCCGTGGTCTTGCCCTTCATCACGCGGTAGACCCAAGAGGTGTAGGCGATGATGATCGGCAGGAAAATGGCCGTGGCGATCAGCATGATCCCCAGGGTGAGGTGGCTGGAGGAGCTGTCCCAGACGGTCAGGCTGGAGCCCGGCTGGCTGGAGGAGGGCAGCAGGAACGGGAAGATCGCAAAGCCGACGGTCAGGATGATGCCGGCGATCGAGGCCCCCGAGGCCAGGAAGGCCAGGCCACCACGGCGGGCCCTCAGCAGCACCGCGCTGGCCAGCGCACCTACCAGCCCGAGGATCGGGGCCAGCAGGGTCAGCGGCATGGTCTGGTAGTTGCGCAGCCAGCCACCGGCCACTGCACCGGCGGCAGCGGTCTTGAGCAGCGGGTTGGTCGGGCCGTCGGTGACCACCTGTGAGGTGATCTGGTAGCCCGGCAGGCCGAAGGCCACCCAGACGCCGGCCAGGGCAAACAGCACGAAGGTCAGCACCGCGGCAATGCTGCCGTAGCGGGCCGAGCGCTCGGCCACCGGGCCATCGGTCTTGAGGACCAGCATCGCGGCACCGTGCGAGACCACCATCGCCACACTGACCAGACCGGCCACCAGCGCAAACGGGTTGAGCAGACCAATCAGGGTGCCGGTGTAGAAGATGCGCATGCTGTCATCGAAGTGGAACGGCACGCCGACCAGCACGTTGCCCACTGCCACACCAGCAATCAGTGCCGGCAGCAGGCCACCGACGAACAGCGCACGGTCCCAGTTCTCGCGCCAGCGCTTGCCGGGCATCTTGCTGCGGTACTTGAAGGCGACCGGGCGCAGGATCAGCCCGAACAGCATCAGGAACACCGCCAGATAGAAGCCGGAGAAGCTGACCGCGTACAGCGGCGGCCAGGCGGCGAAGATCGCACCGCCACCGAGCACCAGCCACACCTGGTTGCCTTCCCACACCGGGCCGACGGTGTTGATCACCAGCCGGCGTTCGTCATCGGTCCTGGCCACGAACGGCAGCAACGTGCCGACGCCGAGGTCGAAACCGTCCATCACCGCCCAGGCGATCAGCAGGATGCCGAGCAGCAGCCACCAGATCACGCGGAGCGTGGTGTAATCGAGTCCAATGAATTCCATCTGGGTTCTCCTGCCTTACGCCCGACCGTGGGTCGGCGCAGCGGCATTGGGGGAAAGGGACGTGGCTGCAGCCTGCAGCGACGGCAGGATGTCGTCCGGGCCCTTGCGGATCGCCTTGAGCATCAGCTTCACTTCGATGATCAGCAGCACCGTGTACAGCGCGGTGAACACGGCCAGCGTGGTCAGGATTTCATGCAGGGCCAGGCCCGAGGCGGCGTAGAAGGTCGGCAGCACGCCGTCCACCGCCCACGGCTGGCGACCGTACTCGGCCACGAACCAACCGCATTCGATCGCGATCCACGGCGCCGGCAGCGACCACAGGGCAAGCTTGAGGAACCAGCGCTTGTCCTGGAAGTTGTGGCGGCACGAGTAGTAGAAGGCCAGCGCGAAGAAGGCGATCAGGTAGAAGCCCAGCCCGGCCATGATGCGGAAGGTCCAGAACAGCGGGGCGACCCGCGGCACGGTGTCCATCGCGGCCTTGGAGATTTCTTCCGGGGTGGCGTTGAGGATGTCCTCGCGGTAGCGCTTGAGCAGCAGGCCGTGGCCCAGATCCTGCCAGTGGCGGTCGAACATCTCGCGCGCTTCGACGTCGTTCTTGTCCTTGCGCACGCGTTCCAGTGCGCCGTAAGCCAGCTGGCCACCGCGGATGCGGTTCTCGGCACGCTCCACCAGTTCCAGGATGCCCGGGATAGGCTGGTTGAGCGAACGGGTCGCGATCAGGCCCATCAGGTAGGGGATCTTGATCGCGTAATCGTTCTGCTGGGTGGCCTGGTTCGGAATGCCGAAGGCAGTGAAGTCAGCCGGCGCACGCTCGGTTTCCCACATGGCTTCGATCGCGGCCAGCTTCATCTTCTGGTGTTCGCTGGCGGCATAACCGCTTTCGTCACCCAGCACGACCACCGACAGCGAGGACAGCAGGCCGAAGGCGGCCGCCACCGCGAAGGAGCGGCGTGCCATATCCTTGTGCTTGTTGCGCAGCAGGAACAGGGCGCTGATCGACATCACGAACACCGCACCGGTCACGTAGCCGGCACTGACCGTATGCACGAACTTCGCCTGCGCCACCGGGTTGAACAGCACGGCGGCGAAATCCACCACCTCCATGCGCATCGTTTCCGGGTTGAAGATCGCGCCGGTCGGGTTCTGCATCCAGCCGTTGGCAATCAGGATCCACACCGCCGACAGGTTGGTCCCCAGGGCCATCAGCCAGGTCACGGTCAGGTGCTTGACCGGGCTCAGACGCTTCCAGCCGAAGAAGAACAGACCGATGAAGGTCGCCTCCAGGAAGAACGCCATCAAGCCTTCGATCGCCAGCGGTGCGCCGAAGATGTCACCCACGTAGTGGCTGTAATACGACCAGTTCATGCCGAACTGGAATTCCATCACGATGCCGGTGGCGACGCCGATGGCGAAGTTGATGCCGAACAGCGTGCCCCAGAACAGCGTCATCTGCCGCCAGACCTGTTTGCGGGTCATGACGTAGACGCTCTCCATGATGGCCACCATGAACGACAGGCCAAGCGTGAGGGGAACGAAAAGGAAGTGGTACATCGCGGTCAGAGCGAATTGCAGCCGCGACAGTTCTACGACTGTCTGATCAATCATGGCCTGGCTACCTCGTTGGGTTTTGCCGTTTCAGGTGGCGGGAAGGGGGTCTACGGGGTGAATTCTGTGACCAGCAACTTCAAACAGCCTTGATTCAGATCAATGTACAAACAGACCGGCGCGGGGATCGTATGCATCCCACCCCCTGCGACCGCTGGCCGCACGGGGGCGGGGCCAGCACCTACTACAATCGACGGAACCTCCCTGTGGCCGCCAGTGACTTGTTTTGAGCATACCCCCCGACGCGTCCATTGTTGAGACAACCGCCCTGCGCCGCCGTCGCCTGGATTGGCTGGGTGGGCTGGCGGCGGCCGCCCGCAGCAAGCAGCGCCTGGCGGCGATCTGCATCTGCCTGTCCGGCGCCTTGCTGATCGGGCAGGCGGCCGCCATCGCCTGGTTGATTCAGGCGGTGCTGGTCGATCACCGCCCGCTGGCCGACGCTACGCCCGTGCTGCTGGGGTTGCTGGCGGTGCTGGGCATCCGCACCCTGCTGGGCAGTGCGACCCAGGCGGCGGCCGGTGATGTCGCCGATGCCGCGCGGCTGGCGCTGCGTGAACGGGTTTATCAGCGGCTGCTCGGGCGCGGGCCCCTGTGGCTGCGCCAGCAACGCACCGGGGAACTCGGCGAACTGATGCTCGCCCATGCGGATGCGATCGAGAATTATTACTCCGGCTATCAGCCCGTCCGCATCGAAGTGGTGGTGGTTCCGCTGCTGATCGCCATCGCGGTGGCCTGGACCGATTGGGTGATCGCGCTGATCCTGCTGTTCACCGCGCCCCTGGTGCCGTTCTTCATGATGCTGGTCGGCTGGGGCGCTGAAGCCGCCGGGCGTGCGCAGCTGGGCGAACTGGCGCGGATGAGTGGCCACTTCGCTGATCGCATCAAGGGGCTCGGCCTGCTGCGCCTGTACGGACGAGGCGAGGCCGAGCTGGATGGTGTAGCCACGGCAGCCGAGGGCGTGCGCGAGCGCACCTTGAAAGTGCTGCGGATCGCCTTCCTGTCCTCCACGGTACTCGAGTTCTTCGCGTCGGTCAGCGTGGCCATGGTCGCGCTGTATCTGGGCCTGAGTTATCTCGGCCTGATGTCGCTGCATGCACACGTGCCGACGCTGGGCGTGGGCATGTTCTGCCTGCTGCTGGCACCGGAGTTCTATGCACCGCTGCGGCGATTGGCCGCGCATTATCACGACCGCGCCAACGCATTGGCCGCAGCTGCGGAAGTGGAGCGCCTGCTGGGCGAGCTGCCTGAGGCTCCCGTCGCCGAGGACACATCGCCCGCGACCGCACGCGTTCCGGAACTGCTCGAACAGCACGCGCCCCCGGTGGTCGTGCGCGACGTGAGCCTGCGTCCACTGGGGGCGCATCACGATGTGGTGCAGCAGCTCTCGTTCCAGATCGAGCCGGGGCAGCGCGTGGCGCTGGTCGGCCCCAGCGGCAGCGGCAAGAGCACGTTGCTGGAAGCGCTGGCCGGCTGGCTGCCACCGCGCGAGGGCAGCATCGTGCTGCGCCCGGGATTGGACGTGGGCTACGCCGGACAGCGCCCGTATCTGTTCCACGGCACGATCGCCGACAACCTGCGCCTGGCTGCACCGGGCGCAACCGACGCGCATCTGCGCGCCGTCGCCGAGGCCGCCCAGGTGATGCGCTTCGCTGCCGCACTGCCACAGGGGCTGGACACGGTGATCGGTGAACGCGGCTTCGGATTGTCCGGTGGCGAAGCGCGCCGCATCGGACTGGCCCGGCTGCTGCTGCGCGATCCACAGCTGCTGCTGCTCGACGAGCCGACCGCCTTCCTTGATCCGGACACCGAAGCCGATCTCCTGCGTACCCTGGCCGCCTTCGCACGTGGGCGCAGCGTAGTGATCGCCACGCACAGCGAGACCGCGATGCGCTGGGCAGACACCCGCCTGACCTTGACCGCCGGCGGCGCGCGCCTGGCCTCGGAGGTCACGCCATGAAGGCCCCACACATCGATTCGCTGAAGGGTGTATTCGCCCGGCATCGCGGCCGCCTGCTGCTGACCGTGCTGCTGCTGTGGACCACCATGCTGGCCGGCACCGCGCTGCTCGGGCTGTCCGGTGGTTTCCTCACCGCCGCCGCCCTGGCCGGGGCGGCCGGGCTCGGCAACGGCTTCAACTTCTTCTCGCCCTCGGCGGGCATCCGTGGGCTGACCATGGCGCGCATCGTGTCGCGCTATTTTGAAAAGCTGGTCGGCCACGATGTCACCCTGCGCATCGCACGTGATCTGCGCGTATGGTTCTTCCGGCGCGCGCTGCCACTGGCCCCGGCGCGCCTGGCCGGTGTACGCACCGGTGAACTGCTGGCGCGGCTGATGTCCGATATCGGCGAGGTCGATGGCCTGCTGGTACGCGCGATCGGCCCGCTGTTGGCGCTGGCTGGCATCTCGCTGGTGGCGGTGGTATCGGCCGGCATCATCTATCTGCCGGCGGCCGCTCTGCTGGCGGTGCTCGCCTTGCTGATCGGGGTGGGGGTGCCGTGGCTGACCGTGCGTGGCGCGGCCGACCAGGAACGCGACCGCGCCCTGCACCGTGCGCAGCTGCGGACCCAATCGTTCGAAGGGCTGGAAGGTGCGGCCGATCTTGCCGCGCTGCAGGCGCGCGAACATTGGAACCAGCGCGTGCTGGTGGCGGCCAAGCAGCTGAAGTCACGTGACAAGCGTCGCCGCTGGCGCCTGATCAGTGGCAATGCGCTGCACGGTCTGTGTGGCGCGGGGGGGCTGGTCGCGATGCTGTGGCTGGCCCTGCATGCCTTCGAGCGTGGCAGCGTGGATGCCGCGCTGGCGGCCGCACTGGTGTTCCTGACCGTGGCACTGCTGGAGCTGTGGGCCGGCATCGGGTTGGCCTGGCAATCGTGGTTGTCCGGTCGCGTCGCCGCGGTGCGGCTGGAGGCGATCGTGGATCAGGCGCCGGGCGTGGTGGACGCCGACGCGCCGGTGGCGGTGCCATCCGTGCCCGCAACGCTGCGGTTCGATCAGGTGGTGTTCCGTTGGCCCGGACAGGCGCGCGTGCTGCTGGACCATGTGCAGCTGGAGCTCGTGCCGGGCGAACGGATCGCGATCCGCGGCGACAGCGGCAGTGGCAAGACCACGCTGTCCTCGCTGCTGCTGCGGCTATGGGATCCAGAGGCTGGCAGCGTGCGTTACGGCGATGCCGATATCCGCAGTTTCGCGCAGGCCGACTGGCACCGTCAGATCGCCTGGCTGCCGCAGAACGCGCCGGTGTTCGCTGGCACCGTGGCGGACAACCTGCGCCTCGGCGATGTACAGGCCAGCGACGCGCGCTTGTGGCAGGTGCTGACGAAGGTCCGGCTGCATGCCTGGGCCGAGCAGATCGGCGGGTTGGCGGCGTGGGTGGGCGAAAACGGCGCGACCATGTCAGCCGGGCAGGCGCGGCGGCTGGCGCTGGCGCGCGCGCTGCTGCGTGACGCGCCGATCCTGTTGCTGGATGAACCGACCGAAGGCCTGGATGTGGACACCGCGCATGCGTTGTTGCATGACATGGTGGATGCGCTGGGAAATCGCAGTCTGTTGATGATCACTCATGACGAACTGCCAGAGGGCATCGTGCATCGCAGCTATCGGCTGCGGGATGGACGGTTGGAAGGGTAGCGGCGAAAGATATCCAGGCGCGGCGTGGATCTAACCGGGCAGCAGACCTTCGTGCAACAGCCACGCCAGCACCGTGACGTTGATGACCACCGTCAGCCAGAACACGCGTTGGAATGGCGCTTTGCGGTTTTTGTGCCGAAGGATGGACTGGGCGAGCAAGGCGCCAGGCCAACCGCACAACAACGCAAGCATGTGCAGGTGCTTCTCTGGGGTTCGTCCCCGCTTGTATTGCGCGGCTGACTTGTCGTGCCAGTACCAGAGATACGTCAGGCCACTCATGGCCACGTACAGGATGGGTACCCAGAGTGGCCACTGCCGCCAAGCTGCAGCTGCGGCCAAGCTGATCAAGAACACCACAGCGACGAACTTGCGTGGAAGACGGTCTCTGCCGCCGGTGGTCGCGGTAATGGAGGTGAGCGTATTTCTGCCTCCATCCCGACCCAGCGCAAACCGCACCGCTACGGCGTTGCGGCGTCCCTGCGCATCGTTCTGCACGTCATAGGTGATCACATCGCCCAATACCGGCCGCCGATCCCGTGCGGAGAACGAGCGGATATGCACGAAGCATCGCTCACCACCGCCATTGGGCTGCACGAAGCCGAAGCCGCGCGCGTCGTTCCACTCGCTGATCTTTCCTTGAAGGCGCATGGGTAAACTCAGAGTGAGGACAGGAACCCGCTGACCGCCGGTCCGAACCGTGCGAAATCCACCAGGAACGCATCGTGGCCCTGCGGTGAATCCAGCCCGATGAACTGCGCATCGGCACCGCCGGCGCGCAGGCCGTCGGCGATCTGCTGTTGCTGCTGCACCGGGAACAGGATGTCGGTGTTGGCGCCGATTGCCAGCGCCTTGCCCACCTGGATGCGCGCCAGCCCGGCCATCACGTCACCATCGGCGTATTCGGCCAGGTCGAACCAGTCCATCGAGCGGCTCAGGTACAGATAGCAGTTGGGATCGAAGAAGCGCACGAAGCGGCGGGCGTGGCCTTCCAGGTAGCTTTCGACCTGGAACTCCAGGCCGAACGGATCGTCATCAGCCTGGTCCGAATCCAACCGCACGCGGCCGAAGCGGCCATCCCATTCCAGGGCGGAGCGGTAGGTGATCACGCCGAGCTTGCGCGCCATGCGCATACCCGATTCCGGGTAGGCCTGGTCGGTGTAGCGACCGCCATTCCACTGCGGATCCAGCCGGATCGCCTCGCGTTGCAGCGAGCGGATCGCGATCGAGAACGGCAGCGCCTGGGCACTGCCGGAAATATTGATGTGGCTGCGCGCGATGCCCGGGTGCAGCATCAGCAGCGCCAAGGCGGTCATCCCGCCCATCGAGTTGCCGATCACGCAGGCCAGCTCGGTCACGCCCAGTGCGCGCACCACTTCCACCGCTGCCCGCGCGCCATCTTCGATGGACAGTTCGGGGAAGCGCAGGCCATACAGTTCGCCCGTCGCCGGATCGATACTGGCCGGCCCGGTGGAGCCTTTGCAGCTGCCCAGCGAGTTCACGCAGATCACGAACCAGCGGTCGGTATCGATCGGTTTGCCCGGGCCGACCATCGCCTCCCACCAGCCGGCAGCCGGGTTGTCGGCGTTGGCTGCGGCATGCGCATCGGGCGAGAGCCCGGTGACGATCAACACCGCATTGCCGGCATCGGCAGCGAGCGTGCCCCAGGTTTCGTAGGCGACGTGGGCGTCGCGCAGTTCACCGCCGCGCTTGAACGCGAACGGCGAGGGCAGGGCGTGATAACGGGTGCCGGGAGGAATGAACTCAGTCATGCGCGCAGTTTAGCCGGGCGCCGCGATGGCGCCGTAGTGGTGAGCGGCACGCTGCGTCGCGGCCGCGCATCGGTCATGGGCGATCAAACACCAGTGGCACCGGCCCGGCATGCGGCAGGCGCACCCGCACCGGCGTGGTGTCCAGATCGTCCGGCTGGCGGTTGGCCTGGCCCGAACGCGACAGCCGCGCAATGACCTCGACCTCCTGCACCTGGGAAAGCGTGCTGGTGGGCATCGGGCTGTCGCCATCGCCGAGGGTGACCCGCAGCGGCAACTGGCTGGCTGGATGCTTCTGCACCGCGATCGGCATCGGCGGGCCGTCCGGTGCGCGCGCGATCACAAACACGGTGGCGTTGGCCAATGCGGGGTCCAGCGTGCTTCCCGGCGCGATACGCACCTGCACCGTGAGGGCGTGGTTGCCCGCCGCCGCAGAGGCGGGGGCGTCAGCCAGAGGCGGCAGCCCGGCATTGCCGCGGGCGATGTCGATCTGCTCGCGCAACGCGCGCGCCGCGCCCGGCTCCAGGCGAGGCAGCAGGGCTTCCCAGGCGGCTGCCGCTTCGGCATCCTGCCCGCGCTGGCGCAGGGCAATGCCGATCAGCCAGCCGGCGCGTTCGCTCTCCGGCGCGAGTGCGTTGGCGTGGCGCAGCCACTGCAGGGCCTGGTCGTCGAACTGTTTGCCGGGTGCGGCCTGGGCGCGCGCCTGCGCGGCTTCGACCAGGATGCCGGGGTCGTCCGGGGCGAGTCGCACCGCGCGGTCGAAGGCGGCGGTGGCCTCGGCCAGCTTGCCCAGCGCCAGTTGCGAGCGGCCGAGCAGGGCCCAGCCATCGGCGCGTTGTGGATCCTTGGCCAGCGCTTGTTCCAGCGCCTGCACGCCATCTTCCAGTGTGGCGGGTTCGTTACTGGCCGCCGTCCGTTCGGCGGCATCCGGCGTGCCGACCAGCAGGTACAGCGCGCCCCCGGCCAACCCGAGGGCCAGCATGGCGATCACGAAGGGACGATGCTGACCACCTGCACGCAACGGCCGCAGTACGAGTGCAGCAATGGCCGCCGCGACGACGGCGGCACTCAGGGCCATCCAAAGGCTCACCAGCGCTCCTCGCTCTTGTCCATCGGTTCGATCCCGCGGCTGCGCCGACGCACCACCCAGACCAGCACGCCTGCGCCCATCAGCAGCGCCACCGGCGGCCCGAACCAGAGCAGTGCATTGCGTGCTTCCATCGGCGGCCGGTACAGCACGAACTCGCCATAGCGATCGACCAGGAACTGCTTGATCTGCGCATCGCTGTTGCCCTGCTGCATCAGCACCAGCACTTCCCGGCGCAGGTCGTGCGCGATCTGCGCATTGGAATCGGCCAGCGACTGGTTCTGGCACTGCACGCAGCGCAGCTCGGCGGCCAGCGCATGGAAGCGGGCTTCCTCGGCGGCATCGCGGTACTGCAACGGGGTCGGGTCGGAGACGGCCTGCGCCAGCACCGGCGAGGCGAGGGCCAGCATCAGCGCGATCAGCGCCGCTCCGGCCTGGTGGAGCATCCGGTTACGGCGAGGCAGGCAGCTGAGGCTGGGCATTGGCATGGGCACGCTCCACCTTTTCCAGTTCCGGGATCAGCTGGGTATCGATCACGCGCTGGCTCAGCGCGCCGCTGTACTTCCAGCGCACCACGCCACTGGCGTCGACCAGGAAGGTCTCTGGCGCGGCAGTGACGCCCCAGTCGATCGCGGTGCGGCCTTCGATGTCGCTCAGCACCAGCACGAACGGATTGCCCAACTGCTCCAGCCAACGCAGGGCATCGGCCGGCTCGTCCTTCCAGTTGTAGCCGATCACGCGCACGCGCTTGGTCTCGGCGAATCTGGTCAGGATCGGATGTTCGTCGCGGCAGGCCGCGCACCAGCTGCCCCACACGTTGAGCACGTAGGGCGCACCACGCAGCTCGGTGCTGCTGACCTTGATGTGCGGGTCGTGCAGCACCGGCAGTTCGAACGCCGGTGCCGGCTTGCCGATCAGTGCAGAAGGCAGCACGTCGCGGTCCGGCGCGCCGGATTTCATCACCCCGTAGATCATCAGCCCCAGCAGCCCGAAGAAGAACAGCACCCCGATGACGATGGCCACGGGCGGCAGCGGACGGGAGGCAGGGCGGGGATCGGACACGGGAAACTCCTAGGGACGACGGAAACGACGGTCGGCGGCAGTGACGAAGCCACCCAGTGCCATCAGCAGCGCGCCCAGCCAGATCCAGCGGACGAACGGTTTGATGTGCACGCGCACGGCCCATGCATTGTTGCCCAGCGACTCGCCAAGTGCCACGTAAACATCGCCGTTGAGGCGGGCGTGGATGCCGGCCTCGGTCATCACCTGGCCGCCACTGGCGTACAGGCGCTTTTCCGGATGCAGCAGGGCCAGCTGGCGATCATGCTGGAACACGCGCAGGTGGCCGCGATCGGCGACGTAGTTCGGGCCCTGTTGATGATCCACGCCTTCGAAGCGCACTTCATAGGAGCCCACCACCAGCGACTGCCCGGGAGCGAGCGCCACTTCGCGCTGCACGTTCAGGGCTTCCACCAGCAGCGCACCGGCCAGGAACACGGCCACACCGCCATGGGCCAGCAGCATGCCGACCATCTCGGCGGTGAACTTCCCGTTGCCGCGCAGGCGGGCCCAGACGAAACGCCCGGTACCGAACGCGACCCAGGCCGCACCGGTCACGCCGGCAGCGGTCTTCAACGCGCCCTGCGGCGCCATGAAGTACGCGATCACGCCCAGCAGCAGCGCCAGCGCCGCCCACGGTGCCAGCATCGCCACGCGGCGCGAGGCCTGATCGCGCTGCCAGTTGACCAGCGGCCCGAACGGCAGCAGTGCCACCAGCGGTGCCATCAGCACCACGAACAGCGTGCCGAAGTAGGGCGGCCCGACCGAGACCTTGCCCAGGCCCAGTGCATCGGCCAGCAGCGGATACAGCGTGCCGAGCAGGACCATGCCGCAGGCGGCGGCGAGCAGCAGGTTGTTGGCCAGCAGCAGGGTCTCGCGTGAGGTTGGCAGGAAGCCGCGGCGCGGATCCTCGCTGGTCAGCGCGCCGGCGCGCAGTGCATAGAGCAGCAGCGCGCCACCGATCACCAGCGCCAGGAAAATCAGGATGAAGGTGCCACGCGAGGGATCGGCCGCGAACGAATGCACGCTCGTCAGCACGCCCGAGCGCACCAGGAAGGTGCCAAGCAGTGACAGCGCGAAGGCGGCGATGGCCAGCAGCAGCGTCCAGCTGGCAAAGCTGCCGCGTTTTTCAGTGACGGCCTGCGAATGGATCAACGCGGCCCCGGCCAGCCACGGCATGAAGCTGGCGTTCTCGACCGGATCCCAGAACCACCAGCCGCCCCAGCCCAGTTCGTAATACGCCCACCAGCTGCCCAGTGCGATGCCGATGGTCAGAAAACCCCAGGCCACGTTGGTCCACGGGCGGGTCCAGCGCAGCCAGCGCGCATCCACGCGGCCTTCCAGCAGCGCGGCAATCGCGAAGGCGAAGGGCACTGCAAAGCCGACGTAACCGATGTAGAGCATCGGCGGGTGGATGATCAGCCCGGGATCCTGCAGCAGCGGGTTGAGATCGCGTCCTTCCAGCGGCGCCGGAATCAGCCGCGCGAACGGGTTGGAGGTGAAGATCAGGAAGGCGAGGAAGCCGATGCTGATGATGCCAAGCACGCCCAGTACGCGGGCGGACACCTCTGCCGGCATGCGCTTGGACCACAGCGCGACCGCGCCGCACCACAGGGCCAGCACCAGCGCCCACAGCAGCAGCGAGCCTTCATGCGCGCCCCAGACCGCCGAGTAACGGTAGGCCAGTGGCAGCAGCGAGTTGGAGTTCTCCGCCACATAGCGCACCGAGAAATCCTGGGTGACGAAGGCGGCCGTCAGTACGCCGAATGCGCCCAGCAACAGCGCGAGCTGCGCATACGCCGCCGGTCGTGCCACCGCCATCCAGGCGGTGCGGCCGCGATGGGCGCCCCACAGCGGCAGCACGGTCTGCAGCACGGCCATCAACAGCGCGGTGACCAGCAGGATCTGCCCCAGTTCCGGCAGCACTCAGTACGTCTCCGGCGCCGGCACGGGCACATCGTGTTTGGTGTGTGCCTGGCCCATCTTGTCGGCCACTTCCTTGGGCATGTAGGTCTCGTCGTGCTTGGCCAGCACTTCCTCGGCGATGAAGCGACCGTCCTGCAGGCGGCCGGTGGCCACCACAGCGGTGCCCTCGGCGAACAGGTCCGGCAGGATCCGCGAGGTGATCACCGGCAGGGTCGCGTCACCATCCGTGACCACGAAGTGGGCATCCAATGAGCCGGGCGCGCGTTGCAGCGAGCCTTTGACCACCATGCCGCCCAGGCGGAACCGGGCGTGATCGCCGGCATCGCCGCGCAGCACTTCGGACGGGGTATAGAGGTAGGCGATATTGCGCTGCAGGGCCATCGCGACCAGCGCGGTCGCCAGGCCGGAGGCCAGCACCAGCAGCATCACCCAGAGCAGGCGGCGACGCCGGACCGGATTCATCGGGTCAGCTCCGGCGCCAGCGGCGGCGCGCTGCCGGCCGCCGCACGGGCCTGTTGGCGCTGCTGGCGGCGGACCGCCAAGCGGCGCGCCCAGCGCAGGCGCAGCCAGGAGCCGATGGCATCGCTGCCCAGCACCAGCACGAACACCGCGTAGGCGGCAATCACATAGGGCAGGTGGGTCATGGGCGGCGGTCCTCCAGCGGTGCACGGATGCCGGCGGTGACCCAGGCCTTGCCGGCCTCGCGCAGCAGGTTGTCGGCGCGGGCCTTGGCCAGCAGCGAGCCGGCGAACCACAGCTTGGTGCCGATCACCATCAGCCACAGCGGCAGCGCCATGCTGGCATCCAGCGTGGATTCGCCGAACAGGCGGATGGTCTGGCCCTGGTGCAGGCTGCCCCACCATTCCACGGAATAGCGGATCACCGGCAGCAGGCTCACCCCGACGATGGCCAGCAGGCCGGCCGCGCGCGCGGCACTGCGGCGGTCCTCGATGGCGTAGTACAGGCCGATCACGCCCAGATACAGGAGCAGCAGGATCAGCTCGGTGGTCATGCGCGGGTCCCAGTCCCACCAGGTGCCCCAGGTCGGTTTGCCCCAGATGCTGCCGGTCAGCAGAGTGATCAGGGTGAAGCCGGCACCGAGCGGGGCGCAGGCCATCGCCAGGATTTCACAGGTCTTGATCCGCCAGATCAGCGCGATCGCCGCGTACAGCGCCATCAGCGCGAACACGAACAGACTCATCCACGCGCTGGGCACATGGATGTAGAGAATGCGGAAGCTGTCCAGCTGCTTGGAATCGGCCGGTACCACCGCCAGTGCCTGCCAGATGCCGATAAGCAGCACCGGCACTGCCGCCAGGTAGAACACCCGCGACCAGCGCGCGGCAAAGCGGTCGAAGGTGGGCGGCGAACCGAGTTGGTGGAACCAGCGGACGATCGGGTGCATGCGGCAGTGGCTATCCAACGAAGGGCGACGATGGAACGGACGTGGAGTGGCTCGGCAACGGGTGACGCGGATGCAGGTGACGATCACAACGCCGCTCACGCCACCGACAGTACGCCATACCGCTCAACTCAGCGAGATGCGGATCGCGGCGGCTGTCGCCAGCGGGGCCAGCACCAGTGCAATCACCAGTCCGGCGCCCAGCATCAGCAGCGCGCCGATCGGGTCCTGCCCGCGCGCGACCGCCGCCACGCTGCCTGCGCCGAACACCAGCACCGGCACATACAGCGGCAGGGCCAGCAGCGCCACGAGAATACCAGAGCGCCGTATGCCGACCGTCAGCGCGGCAACCACCCCGCCGATCAGGCTCAGCAAGGGCGTTCCCAGCAGCAACGATGCCAGCAACATCGGCAGCTGGTCATGCGGCAGATGCAGCATTTCTGCCAGCAGCGGCGAGATCACGATCAGCGGCAGCGCGGTGGTGAGCCAGTGCACCAGCACCCGCACCAGTACCAGCCAGGCCAGCGGCACCGGGGCCAGCAGCCATTGCTCCAGCGAGCCATCTTCGGCGTCACTGCGGAACAGCGAATCCATCGCCAACTGGCCGGCCAACAGCACCGACAGCCACATCACCGCCGCGGCCACGCGGGCCATGGCCTCCGGATCGCGGCCCAGCGCCAGTGCGAACAGCACGACCACCAGCAGCGCGAACAGCACGGGCTGCAGCGCATCGCCGCGGCGGCGCCAGAGCAGGCGCATGTCGCGGGCCACCAGCGCCCGTGCGGTCTGCCACAGACCCGGCTCGGTCCCTGGCGCGATCATGCGGCTTCTCCCAGGGTCAGCAGGCGCGTACGCACCGGCGGGGCGGAATAGGCGCCATGAGTGGTGACCAGGGCGGCGCCGCCGCTGCGCAGGTGCGCGGAAATCATGCGGTTCACCAGATTGATGCCGTCCAGATCCAGATTGGCGTAGGGCTCGTCGAGCAGCCACAGCGGCGCGGGCGAGAGCCAGATGCGGGCCAGCGCCAGGCGCCGCTTCTGCCCGGCCGACAACTGCCGCACCAGGGTGTCCTCATGCCCGGCCAGGCCGACGATGGCCAGTGCATTGCCCGGCATCTGGCGCGCGCGGCGGCCGTGCAGGCCGCACAGGAAATGCAGGTTCTCCAGCGTGTCCAGGTCCGGCTTCAGTGCGGGCAGGTGGCTCAGGTAGGCCACGTAGTTGGCGCGCTCCTTGTGCCCGGCACGCTTGCCATCGATCTCCACCTGGCCGCTGTCGGCGCGCAGCAGGCCGGCCAGCACCCGCAGCAGGGTGGTCTTGCCGGCACCGTTCTCACCCTGCACCAGCAGGGCTTCGCCGGCATCCACGTGCAGATCCAGCGGGCCGAAGACGGGTTCGTCGTTGCGACTGAAGCCAAGGCCATGCGCGGCCAGCAACGGAGGGGCGTTCAAGGGGCGGGATCTTTGCACCGGAATGGGCCGCCATTGTATCGGGGGAACGGGCTGGATGATTTGCGTACACTGGGAGTTCCCCCGGTTCTTTCCCTGCTGCCGATGCAACCGCAAACCAAGCTGCCCAAGGTGGGCACCACCATCTTCACCGTGATGTCCCAGCTCGCCGCCGAACACGGGGCGGTCAACCTTGGCCAGGGGTTCCCGGATTTCTCCGCACCGCAGCGGCTGATCGATGAAACCATCGCCGCGATGCAGGGTGGGCTCAACCAGTACCCGCCGATGACCGGCGTGGCACCGCTGCGCCAGGCCATCGCGCAGAAGTCGCTGGAGCTGTACGGCGCCCAGGTGGATCCGGACACCGAGATCACGGTCACCAGCGGCGCTACCGAGGCGATCTTCAACGCCATCCACGCGGTGGTGCGCCCAGGCGAGGAAGTGATCGTGCTCGACCCGGCCTACGACTGCTACGAACCGGCGATCGATCTGGCCGGTGCGCGTGCCGTGCACGTGCCGCTGGACCCGCAGACCTTCGCGGTCGACTGGGACCGCGTGCGTGCCGCGATCACCCCGCGCACCCGCCTGCTGATGGTCAACACGCCGCACAACCCGTCCGGCGCGATGCTGACCGCCGAGGACATGCAGGCCTTGGCCGATGTGTTGCGGGGCACCGACATTTACCTGATTTCCGATGAGGTGTACGAGCACATCATTTACGACGGCCGCCGCCACGAATCCTCGTTGCGTCATCCGGAACTGCGCGAGCGCGCGTTCGTCATTTCCAGCTTCGGCAAGACCTACCACTGCACCGGCTGGAAGATTGGCTATGCGATCGCGCCGCCAGCGATGACCGCAGAGTTCCGCAAGGTGCACCAGTACAACACCTTCACCAGCTTCGGCCCGGCCCAATACGGTTTTGCGGCGATGATCCGCGACGAGCCCGAGCACCATCTGGAACTGGGTGCTTTCTACCAGGCCAAGCGCGACCGCTTCCGCGAGCAGCTGCTGACCACGCGCCTGACACCGCTGCCCGTACCGGGTGGTTACTTCCAGCTGGTGGATTACTCGGCCGTCAGCGATCTGCCGGACCACGAATTCGTGAAATGGCTGACGATCGAGAAGGGCGTGGCGGCGATCCCGCTGTCGCCGTTCTATGAGACCGCCCCGGCCGGCCAGCGCCTGGTCCGCCTGTGCTTTGCCAAGAACGACGCCACGATGGACGCGGCGATCGAACGCCTGCGGGCACTGTGATGAGTGCTGTGACCGAGCTGCAGGATCTGCGCGTTTCCCTGATCCAGGGTGACACCCGCTGGCACGACCCGGCGGGCAATCGCGCGCATTACGGTGCGCTGCTGGCGCCGCTGGCCGGGCAGACCGACCTGGTGATCCTGCCGGAAACCTTCACCAGTGGCTTCTCCAACGATGCCATCGACAAGGCAGAGGGCATGGACGGCCCCACTGTCGCCTGGATCCGCGAGCAGGCCGTGCGGCTGGGCGCGGCGGTCACCGGCAGCGTGCAGCTGCGGGTGGGCGAGGGCGTCTATAACCGCTTGCTGTGGGCCACACCGGAGGGCGAGCTTCAGTACTACGACAAGCGCCACCTGTTCCGTTACGGCGGTGAGCACGAACGCTATGCCGCCGGCAGCGAGCGTCTGTGCGTGGAATGGAAGGGCTGGCGGATCAATCCGCAGGTCTGCTACGACCTGCGTTTCCCGGTGTTCTGCCGCAACCGGTATAACGTGGAGCGCGCCGACCAGCTGGATTTCGATCTGCAGATCTTCGTGGCCAACTGGCCGTCGGCACGCGCCTATGCGTGGAAGACGCTGCTGCGTGCGCGTGCGATCGAGAACCTCTGCTATGTGGCGGCGGTGAACCGCATCGGTGTGGACGGCAACGCGCTGCATTACGCCGGCGACAGTGCGGTGATCGATTTCCTGGGTCAGCCGCAGGTGGAAGTACGCGAACGCGAGCAGGTGGTGACCACCACCATCTCGGCGGCGGCACTGGCCGCGCACCGCGCGCGCTTCCCGGCCATGCTCGACGCGGACAGCTTCACCCTGCAGGAACGCAGCTGACGGCTGAACGGATGCCGGATGCGCGCGATACGCATCATCCGCGCCACACGCGTGCGCTGCTAGATTCGGCTCGTTACCCCTTCAGTACGAGCGGACCCGCATGAAGAAGTTCTCCCTGGCATTGATCGCATTGGCCGGCATCTCGGCCGTGCCGGCCGCGCAGGCGGCCGGCAATATTGATTGCGAGCTGCACTACAACCTGGCCGGCTGGTCGGTGCTGTACAAGACCGCCTCGGGCACGGGTACGATCCAGTGCGACAACGGCGCGCGCATCCCGGTCAAGATCACCGCCAAGGGCGGCGGCCTCACCGTTGGCAAGTCCAAGATCGTCGATGGCAAGGGCAAGTTCTCCGGCGCCTATTCGGTGAACGATCTGCTCGGCTCCTACGCGGCCGTTGAAGCGCACGCCGGCGCGGACAAATCCAGCAACGCACAGGTGATGACCAAGGGCGATATCTCGCTTGCCTTGGCTGGTACCGGCAAGGGCTGGGATCTGGGCGTGGGCGTGGGGCGGTTCACCATCGAGCGCCGTTGAGGGCTAGGGCCACGCCCTGCGTGGCTGCACCACCGCCTTCGGCATGATACGCAGCCACCCATGGGGTGGCTCTGCACGACCGGGTTGATCGCCGCCCGCGTGGACCCAAAAAAAAACCCCGGCCGAAGCCGGGGTTTTTTGATCTCAGCGTATCAGTGATCAGCCACCGCGCGGGCCGCCACCACGGTGACCACCGCCGCCTGGACCACGGCTGCCACCCGGGCGACCGCCCGGACCACCGGGACCACGACCGCCGGGGCCACCCGGGCCACGATTGCCGCCCGGGCCACCGGCACCGCGATGGCCACCGGGACCGCCAGGGCCGCGCGCGTTGGCGCCACCCGGACCACGGGCACCGGGGCCACCGGGACCGCGATTGCCGCCCGGACCACCCGGACCGCGGTTACCCGCCGGACGCGCGCTGCCGTACGGGCTGGCGCCCGGATTGGCGTGATCGGACGGGAAGCTCGGGGCATTGCCCGGATGGCCGTACGGATGGCGGGACGGACCCTGGCCCCCCTGGGCACCGCGGTTGCCACCGCCGCCCGGACCGGCCGGACGGCCCTGGCCGCCGTAGCCGCCACGGCTTTCGCCACCGCCGGCATAACCGCCACGACCTTCAGCGCCGCCGCCGTAGCTGCCGCGACCCGGGCCGCCTGCGCCACCCGGGCCCTTCGGCTTGCCGTACGGGCGACCCTGACCGCCGGCACCTGCGCCGGCACCCGGACCCCGTGCGCCCGGACCACGGGCTGCGCCCGGGCCGGCATTGCGGTGGCCGCTCGGACCGGTGCTCACACCGTCCGGCACATACCAGCTGCGAAACGCGGCCGGGTTGCCTTCGGGAAGTGCCCGGTTGCCCTTGTCCGGGCGGGCCTTGAACGGACGCTGCGACTGCTTGGCGGCCGCTTCGCCGCTGACCGTCAGGCCACCCTTGAAGCCGCCACCCTTGCCACCGCGGCCACGGCCGCGCTCTTCGCGCACGTTGTCGAAACGGCGCAGTTCGCGGCCTTCATCGGCCGAGTTGTGGCCGTTCACGTAGGCATTGCCACGACCGCCCTCGCGCGAGACGCGCACGGTGGTCTTGGCGGCGCGGCGCTGGCCGATCACCGGCTGCAGGGTCAGTGCCGACGGGGCGCCTTCTTCCAGCTTCAGTTCGGCGCGCAGCGCTTCAACCTGCTTGGCCGGCAGCTCGACCGACTGGCCGCGCAGCAGTTCGCGCGGCAGGCTGACCTTGCCGTAGCGGGTGCGCTTGAGGCGGCTGACCTGGCAGCCCTGCGATTCCCACAGGCGGCGCACTTCGCGGTTGCGGCCTTCCTTGACGACCACGCGGAACCAGTCGTGCGAATCGGTGCCGCCGATGCGTTCGATCTCGTCGAACTTGGCCGGGCCGTCTTCCAGCGCGACGCCACGGGCGAGGCGGTCAACGATGTTGTCCGGCACCTTCTCTTCGCCTTCCGGGGCGCGCACGCGCACCACGTACTCGCGCTCGACCTCGTAGGAGGGGTGCATCATCGCGTTGGCCAGCTCACCATCGGTGGTCGCCAGCAGCAGGCCGGTGGTGTTGATGTCCAGGCGGCCGATCGCGATCCAGCGCGCGCCCTTGAGGGCAGGCAGCGCTTCGAACACGGTCGGGCGACCTTCGGGATCTTCGCGCGTGGTCACTTCGCCTTCGGGCTTGTTGTAGGCCAGCACGCGGGACGTTTCGGTCAGCGCGGTGGCGACGAAGCCACGGCCGTCCAGCTCGACTTTGTCGCCGCTCTTGATCGACTGGCCGGTCTGCGCGACCTCACCGTTGACCTTGACCAGGCCATCGGCGATGCGCTGTTCCAGCGCGCGGCGCGAACCCAGGCCGGCCTGGGCCAGCACTTTGTGCAGACGCTCTTCGAGCTTGGGCTGTTCGGAGGCGGTTTCGCGCTTGAGCGAAAGCTTGTTCAACGACGGCTTGCGGGGGGTGTCACTCATTTACTTGGCTCCGGCCGGCAACGGGTGCGTCGGCCTCTGGTTCGGGATCGGCTTCGTCAACAGCCACGGTCGTCTTCGCGACGGCGTTGTTTCCGGTTTCGTTCTGGGGCGCCGCGCGCTCTCCCGGCGCGGTATCGGGTTCGCCATCGCTGGCGGTCGTATCCGCGTCGTCGTCGGCGAGCGACAACGGCGCATGGGATGGGGTATCGAAGGTCTCCGCGTCGGCGGAGGCCCCACTATTGTCCGGATCGGCTGGCGGCTCCGCCAGTCGGGCCGAGGCCAGCGCCACGCGGGCTGCCAACCGGGCGGCGGCAGGGTCCACCGGCTCGCCCGGATCCGCGGGCTCGGGCGGCGGGGTGGTGTCGTCGTTGGCGGCGTCACTGTCCAGCTCGGCATCCGGTGTCGCAGCGCCCGCGGCCAGGCGTCCGGCCGGTTGGCCTTCGCTGTCCAGCGGCAGCTGCGGCTCCAGCTCACCCAGGTCGCGCAGCTCGGACAGCGGCGGCAGCTCGTCCAGGCGCTTGAGCCCGAAGTAATCCAGGAAGCCCTTGGTGGTGCCGAACAGCGCCGGCTTGCCGGGCACGTCGCGGTGGCCGATCACGCGGATCCATTCGCGTTCTTCCAGGGCCTGGATGATGTTGCTGCTGACCGCCACGCCCCGGACCTGTTCGATCTCGCCGCGGGTGATCGGCTGGCGGTAGGCGATCAGGGCCAGGGTTTCCAGCGTGGCGCGGGTATAGCGCGTCTTGCGCTCGGTCCACAGCCGGGTGATGTAGCCGTGCACTTCATTGGTGACCTGGAAGCGGAAGCCGGAGGCCACCTCGACCAGTTCGACGCCACGGTCCTGGCAGCCCTCGCGCAGCAGCTCCAGCGCGCGTTCGATGCTGCCCGGCGGTGCCGGTTCCTCTTCCGGGAACAGGCCCTGCAGCTGCGCCAGGGTCAGCGGCTGGCTTGAGGCCAGCAGCGCCCCTTCGACAATACGGTTGATCAGTGCTTGATCCATGCGTGGGTCGGGTGCTCAGTCGGATTCGTTGGCGGCGTCGGCGTCGTCGAACTCGCTGTTGAACTGCAGCGGTTCGTTGGTGTTGCCGGCGGCCAGGGACTTGACGTAGATCGGCGCCAGCGGAGCTTCCTGGACGATGTCCAGCAGCTGTTCCTTGGCCAGTTCCAGCAGGGCCAAGAAGGTGACCAGCACCCCCAGCTTGCCTTCTTCGGCCGTGAACAGCGTTTCAAACCGGTAGAACCTGCCGTCTTCCAGACGGCCCAGCACGTCGCCCATCCGTTGGCGCACGCTCAGCGCCTCACGTTTGATTGCGTGGCCGGTGAACAACTCGGCGCGCTTGAGCACGTCGTGCAGTGCCATCAGCATTTCCTTCAGATCCACCGGCGGCGGCAGTTTGACGGCCGCGCGATCGGGAACGAAGGCATGTGCCAGGCTGGTGTCGCGATCCTGGCGGGGCAGGGCGTCGATATCTTCGGCGGCCTGCTTGAAACGTTCGTACTCCTGCAGCCGGCGCACCAGCTCCGCACGCGGGTCGGCTTCCTCGCCTTCCACGCTGGGCGGTCGCGGCAGCAGCATCCGTGATTTCACTTCGGCCAGGATCGCCGCCATCACCAGGTATTCGGCCGCCAGTTCGAAGCGCAGCTCCTGCATGACGTTGATGTATTCCACGTACTGGCGGGTGATCTCGGCGACCGGGATATCCAGGATGTCCAGGTTCTGCCGGCGGATCAGGTACAGCAGCAGATCCAGCGGACCCTCGAAGGCATCCAGGATGACTTCCAGCGCGTCCGGCGGAATGTACAGGTCCTGCGGAATCTGCAGGACCGGTTGTCCATGCACCACGGCCAGCGGCATTTCCTGCTGCTGTGGGGCGGGCACTCGGGTTGGCGGGTTCGCGTCGAGCGCGAGTTCGGCAGTCATCAAATAGACGTCAGTATTGCAACGGACCGGTCGCCGCACCATGCGAGCGTCCGGAACAGGGCCGGGCGGCAGGATGGCAAGCCATGACACGCCTGGGTCGGCGCGATTCCACACTTCAAACAGCAAGGCGCGCCGCGACGGGCAGCGACAGAACTACGGGGAGGTCGTCTACGTGTGCTGGTGTGGGGCAGTGGATCGGTCGTCGGCTGGCGGTGGAGCCGGTTGCCGACGGGGCGCTGCGTCCAGCCACGTGCAATGGAGCTAAGACTACGGGGTTGCCGCGCCAGTGTCCAGCCAGCCCCGCTAGAATGCCCGGGATTGATTCAACAAGACCTCGGAGTTGCCCGTGTGGTATGTGATTGAAGGCTATGACGGCACGGATGTGCTGGCCGCCCGTCTGGCGTCGCGCCCGGCCCATCTGGCCCGGCTGCAGGCGCTGCAGGACGAAGGTCGGCTGCTGCTGGCCGGCCCGTGCCCGGCCATCGACAGCGAAGACCCCGGCCCGGCCGGCTTCAGCGGCAGCGTGGTGATCGCTGCGTTCGATTCGCTCACCCACGCCCAGGACTGGGCCGCCGCCGATCCTTATGTAGAGGCGGGCGTCTACGTGCGCGTCCAGGTGCGTCCGTTCCGCAAGGTCCTGCCATGAACCGGGTCGAGCGCATCCGCCAGGCCCTGCAGCAGGCGCTGGATCCGGAGCTGCTGGAGGTCAAGGACGACAGTCATCGGCATGCCGGCCACGAGGGCGCGCGCGATGGCCGGGGGCACTTCAAGGTGCACGTGGTCAGCGCAGCATTCGAAGGAAAGCTCCCGTTGGCGCGCCATCGGGCCGTCTATGCGGCCTTGGGCACGATGATGGAGACCGATATCCACGCATTGTCCATTCGTGCCGAGACACCGGTCAAAAACCGCTGAAACCCTTGTCCCGCCTTGTCCTGGTCAGTCCCCCGAGCGGCAGCCATGGACAGCTTTTGGTTACCGCCGTACGACATGAGGCTAACGTAGTGTTTACATCCGGGTTTGAAAACGCTTACATTCCGCGCCAAGCCCAGATCTCTAAGCCGTGGAGGGCGGCGAAGTGAACAAGGCAGCGATCACTATCAAAGATGTCGCCCGTGAAGCCCGTGTCTCTGTTGCCACGGTCTCGCGCGCACTCAATGGCCATGAAAATGTTGCCGAGCCCGTGCGCAAGCTGGTGCTGGAGGTGGCGGCGCGTCTGCGCTACACCCCGCACGCAGCGGCCCGGAGCCTGAGCAGCCGGCGGACCAACACCATTGGCGTGGTGTTGCCCGATCTCTATGGCGAATTCTTCTCCGAACTGATGCGCGGCATCGATGGGGTGGCCCGCGAGCGTCGCCAGCATCTGCTCGTGTCCAGTTATCACGGTGACCAGGAGCAGCAGGGCGCGGCCCTGCGTGCCATGCGCGGTCGTGTCGATGGGTTGCTGGTGCTTTCGCCGTATGCCGAGAGCCCGGGCTTCCTGACCGACAACCTGCCGCAATCGTTGCCGACGGTGCTGATCAATACCTATCTGCCCGAGCAGGATCATCCGGTGCTGAGCATCGATGACCATGCCGGTGCGATGACCATGACCCGCCACCTGCTGGACGTCGGGCATCGGCGCATCGCTTTCATTTCCGGTCCGGACCTCAACTACGACGCCCGTGAGCGCCTGCGCGGTTTCCGCGATGCGCTGGCGGCCTTTGGCGATGCTGCCGAAGGAATCGAGTTGCCCGGTGACTTTGACGAAGCTTCCGGCCATCGCGCCGGACAGGAGTTGCTGGCAGCCGGCACGCTGCCCGATGCGGTGTTCGCCGCCAACGACATGATGGCGCTGGGGTGTCTGTATGCGTTCGCGCAGGCAGGGATCCGGGTGCCGCTCGATGTCGCGTTGGCGGGTTTCGATGACATTCCGCTGGCACGTTTCGTTCACCCATCGTTGACAACGATGCAGGTGAGTATCGCCGACCTCGGCGATAAGGCCGCAACGCGCCTGTTGCAGTTGATGGATGGCAACAACACAGAAGGGGCTGGCGACAAGCAGACGCTCGTGCCGACCCTGATCGTGCGTGATTCGAGCAAAGCCAGACCCGAGCAGTAGGTCACGACCGTTGGTCGTGACGCCCTAAAAAAACGCACCACATAAAACGACAGGGGCCGCAAAGACGGCCACCACCACCCGGAGAGTTACATGACGTATTCCAATCACCGCAATCGCGCGCCCGCACGCAGCCTGTTGGCCAGCGCGCTGGTCACCTGCCTGATGCTGGGCGCCGCCCCGAGCGTCATGGCGCAGTCGGCCACCTCGTCGCTGCGCGGCCAGGTCGCTGATACCGCCGCCGGCACCGAGGTCACCGCGACCAACGTCGCCAGCGGTACCGTGCGCCGCGCCACCACCCGTGCCGATGGCAGCTACTCGCTGATGGGCCTGGATCCGGGCACCTACGATGTCGTGGCCAATGGCCAGACCCAGAAGGTGACCGTCACCGTGGCCTCGGCCGCGACCCTGAACTTCAGCGGCGCGCCGGCCAACGGCGGCACCGCCAACGCCACCAACCTGGACACGGTCAACGTCATTGCGCCGACCCTGCTGCAGGAAGTGCGTACCTCCGAAGTGGGCAAGACCGTCAGCCTGCAGCAGATCCAGACCACCCCGCAGGTGTCGCGCAACTTCCTGGAGTTCGCCGACGCGGTGCCGGGCCTGATCTTCACCCGTGATGCCAAGGGCAACACCTCGCTGCGTGGCGGTGCCACCAACTCCGATGGCACCAACGTCTACATCGACGGCGTGGGCCAGAAGAGCTACGTCAAGGGCGGCGGCGTGGCCGGCCAGTCCGGCAGCGCCGGCAACCCGTTCCCGCAGCTGGCGATTGGCGAATACAAGGTCATCAGCGGCAACTACAAGGCCGAGTACGGCCAGGTGTCGAGCGCGGCCGTGACCGCGGCCACCAAGTCCGGTACCAACGAGTTCAAGGGTGAAACCTTCTACCGTTATACCAACGAAGACATGCGCGCCAAGACCCCGGCCGAGCGTCAGGCTGGCCAGACCAAAGAGGCATCGGCCGAGAAGGAATACGGGTTTGCATTGGGTGGTCCGATCATCCAGGACAAGGCCCACTTCTTCGTGACCTATGAAGCCAAGCGCTTCGACCTGCCGGTCACCATCGCGCCTGACGGCGCGGTCGGCCCTGCTGCCGCGCTGCTGCCGCCGGAAGGCGCCGCCGGCCTCGGTCCGGCCAGCCAGCCGTTCCAGCAGGATCTGATCTTCGCCAAGGTCGACTTCGAGCCGACCGACAACGATCGCATCGAGCTGACCTTCCAGGACCGCGATGAAACCCAGTCGCAGTTCAGCGGCCAGACCGCGCCGGAAGCCGGTCGTGAAGTGGTCAACACCGACCGTCGTTACGCCCTGCGCTGGAACCACAGCGGCGAGCGTTACTACAACGAACTGATGGTCACCCACGAAGATTCGTTCAACAACCCGACCCCGCTGACCCTGGCCAACGGCATCACCTACACCGCACCGGACGGCACCGAAGACCGCACCGTGGTGAAGATCGGTGGCGCATCGGCACTGGATTCGCAGGTGAAGGGCCAGAAGGGCTGGTCGATCGAAGACAACCTGACCCTGGATGGCATCCAGTGGGCCGGCGATCACACCATCAAGATGGGCGCCAAGTACAAGCAGATCGACCTGTACGCATCCGATGCGGCGCAGATCAATCCGACCTTCACCTACAGCCTGGGCGATCCGGACTTCCCGGATTCCATCCCGTACAAGGCGCAGTTCGTCAAGCCGGTGACCGGCGTGTCGGGCGTGTCGGGCGAAGTGCGTTCGAAGTCCAAGCAGATCGGCCTGTTCATCCAGGACGACTGGCAGGTCAACGACCATCTGCAGCTGAACCTCGGCCTGCGTTGGGACTACGAAAAGACCCCGTCCTACCTGGACTTCGTGACCCCGCAGCAGGTGGTCGACGCGATCTACTCGCAGGATCCGCGTGCGGCCGCTGGCCAGACCTACGCCGATTCGCTGGCGCTGGGTGGCCTGAACATCGGCGATTACATCAGCACTGGCCGCAACCGCAAGGCGTTCAAGGATGCCTGGCAGCCGCGCCTGGGCTTCTCGTATGACATCAACGCCGACGAGCAGCACGTGTTCCATGGTGGTGCCGGCCGTTCGTACGACCGCGACCTGTTCGACAACCTGCAGCTCGAAACCACCAAGCTGGCCCTGCCGCAGCCGACCATCTATTTCCGCAATCCGTCGACCGGTACCTGCATCAACGGTCAGGCCGCCTGCTATGACTGGAACCCGAACCTGCTCAACGGGATCGGCAACCTGCAGACCCTGGTCGGCTCGACCAGCAATGCCGGTCTGGAAGTCGATCTGCTGAACAACAACCTCAAAGTGCCGTACTCGGATCAGTTCAGCTTCGGCATGAGCAACCAGGTCGGTGAGTGGCTGACCGATGCCACCATTTCCCGCACCCTGAGCTACGACGGCTTCGCCTTCACCCTGGGCAACCGTTACCCGACCGGCCAGTTCTTCGATGACCCGCGCCTGTGCGGTGGCACCGACCCGGGCCTGAGCCAGGCCTGGAGCTGCAACGTGCCGGGCTTCGGCAGCCTGATCATCGGCCAGCAGGGTATCAAGACCCGTGCGACCCAGGTCCTGCTGTCGGCGCAGAAGCCGTTCACCCAGGAAAGCGGCTGGGGCACCTCGGTGGCCTACACCTGGACCACCGCGCGCCACAACCGCGACATCAACGAGAAGTACGCGTTCGACCGCGGCCTGATCGAGGACTACCCGACCATCCGTTCCAACGGCGCGCCGCGCCACCGCCTGGTGGTCACCGGTTCGTACGCGGGCTTCTGGGGCATCACCTTCGGTGGCAAGGTCACCCTGGCCACCCCGACCGCCGTCAACGACTGGTACCCGGTGCCGCAGGCCAGTGGCTACGACCTGCCGACCCCGCAGGCGGCGGTGCCCAATGCCAATGGCAAGTTCCTGCTGGGTGGCAAGATCTTCGGCTACCGTTCGGTCGATCTGCAGGCGACGAAGACGTTCAAGATGGCCGGCGATACCGAGCTGTACGCGCGTCTGGACATCATCAACGTCTTCAACTTCGACAACTTCGCCACGTACAACTACGTCAAGAGCAACGGCAAGCTGCAGGCCAGCTACAACGAGACCGGCGATATCGTCGGTACGCCGCGCCAGGTGAAGGCCGAAGTCGGCTTCCGCTTCTGATGCAGCACACGGCCCCGTCTTCGGACGGGGCCGGTTTCATGGCAATGGCTGGCCTTCGGGCCAGTCCATTGTCCAGGCCGGTGCCACGGAGGGTGGCAGCGGCCTGGGCAATGACCCGCTCGCGAAGGCCACGCATGCGTGGTTTTTTAAAGCAGCGCTCTGTAAACGATTTCAGGTCATTGGACGTTATGCTTCCCAGTCACGAACAACGAACAAGGAGTTGGCCCATGCAGGCACGCCACCTGTTGACCGCTGCAGCGATCGCTGTCGCCGCCGTTGCCTGCCAGCCGCAGGCGCAACAGGACCCCGCCAAGCCAAAGCCCCCGGTGATCCTGGTCGAGGCGGATGTGCCGCCGCGGCCGATGAAGCCGGAGCTGCCGCCGCTGTTCGATGACATCGAGCGCCGTACCTTCCAGTTCTTCTGGGATACCACCAACGAGGTCAACGGGCTGAGCCCGGACCGTTTCCCGTCCCGTCCATTCGCCAGCATCGCCTCGGTCGGCTACGCGCTGACCGCCTATCCGATCGGCATCGAGAACGGCTGGGTCAGCCGCACCCAGGCGGTGGACCGTACGCTGCTCACGCTGAAGTTCTTCCGCGATCTGCCGATGGGTCCGCAGCGCACCGGCAAGGGCGGCTACAAGGGCTTTTACTACCACTTCCTGGACATGCAGGAAGGGCGCCGCTACGACAGCTGGGTCGAGCTTTCCAGCGTGGATACCGCGCTGTTGATGATGGGCGTGCTGTTCGCGCAGTCCTACTACGACGGTGACGACGCGCGCGAAAAAGAGATCCGCGAGATCGCCGATACGCTCTACAAGCGCGTGGACTGGCCGTGGCTGCAGCAGCGCGCACCGCTGATCTCGATGGGCTGGTTCCCGGAAAGCGGCTTCATCGATCACGACTGGATGGGCTACAACGAGGCAATGATGGTCTACATCCTCGCGCTCGGTTCGCCGACCCACCCGGTCAGCCCGGATGCGTGGACGGTGTGGACGCGCACCTACGACAACGACTGGGGCGTCTACCAGGGCCAGGAATACCTGTCCTTCGGCCCGCTGTTCGGCCACCAGTACACCCATGTGTGGGTCGATTTCCGCGACATCCAGGATGCCTACATGCGCGAGCGGGGCAGCACCTACTTCCTCAACAGCCGTTCGGCGGCGTTGGCGCAGCGCGAATACGCGATCGACAACCCGATGAAGTGGAAGGATTACAGCCAGAACGTGTGGGGCCTGACCGCCAGCGACGGCCCGCAGAACACCACGCAGGAATACCGCGGCGAGCAGCGCCAGTTCCGCCATTACTCTTCGCGCGGCGCCGGCCTGCGCGAGAACTTCGATGACGGCACCATCGCGCCGACCGCGGCGATCTCCTCGATCGTGTTCGCCCCGGAAGAGGTGATCCCGGCCGCGCTGGAGATGCACAAGCGCTACGGCGATTACATCTATTCCAGCTACGGCTTCCTGGATTCGTTCAATCCCAGCTTCAACTACGACATCCCGATCAAGACCGGGCGGATGGTGCCCGATCGTGGCTGGGTGGCCAGTGACTACATCGGCATCGACCAGGGCCCGATCCTGACGATGATCGCCAACTACCGGAACGATTTCGTCTGGGACGTGATGAAGAAGAACCCGCATATCCGCAAGGGCCTGGAGCGCGCCGGCTTCACCGGCGGCTGGCTGACCCCGGAAGGCGAGGATCAGCCGATGGAACTGCAGAAAGACGAGAAAGCCGCGACGGCCCGTTCGGTCGGCATCGCCGAATCGCGCGCGGCGGCCGCGCAGGAACAGAAGAACAATTCCAATTCGAACCGCAACCAGCAGCAGGGGAAGTAAGCAGTGCCATTGTCGTCGCGCCCGAAGCTGGGGCTGAGTCTGTTGCTGCTGATTGCCGGCAGCCTGTTGTTGAGTGCCTGCCGCAAGGAGCCCGAGGGGGTGACCGTGCGGTTCTGGGCGATGGGCCGTGAGGCCGAAGTCGTCACCGGCCTAGTGCGTGAATTCGAAGCGGAGAATCCGGGCATCCACGTGGATGTGCAGAACATCCCGTGGACGGCCGCGCATGAAAAACTGCTGACCGCTTTCGCCGCTGAAGGGCTGCCGGACGTGTGCCAGCTGGGCAACACGTGGATCCCCGAGTTCGCCGAACTCAACACCCTGACCCCGCTGCAGCCCTACGTTGCGCAGTCCAAGGTGGTGGACCCGGCCGATTATTTCCAGGGCATCTGGGATACCAACGTCATCCACGACGAACTGGTCGGGGTGCCGTGGTACGTGGATACGCGCCTGCTGTATTACCGCAAGGACATGCTCGCCAAGGCCGGCTACGACCACCCGCCCCGCACCTGGGACGAGTGGAACGAGATGATGGCGGCGATCAAGATGATGCAGGGCGCCAACCGCTACGCGGTGCTGATGCCGATCAATGAATTCGAGCAGCAGCTGTCCTTCGCGCTGCAGCAGCCCGATCCGCTGCTGCGCGAAGAAGACACCCGTGGCAACTTCAGCAGTCCGGGCTTCCGCAAGACGCTGGGCTTCTACGAGAACATGTTCGCGCAGGGCTGGGCCCCGCGCATGTCCGAGACGCAGATCTCCAACGTCTGGGACGAGTTCTTCCGCGGCTTCAACGTGTTCTACGTGTCCGGCCCCTGGAACATCCGCGAGTTCAAGAAGCTGCAGCCGAAGGAACTGGAAGGGCAGTGGGGCACCGCCGCACTGCCGGGTCCGGATGGCCCGGGTGCGGGCATCGCCGGCGGGACCAGCCTGGTGATCTTCCGTGATTCGAAGCAGAAAGAAGCCTCGTGGAAGCTGATCGAATTCCTGTCGCGTCCGGCGATCCAGGAGCGCTTCCATTCCATCATCGGCGACCTGCCGCCGCGCCGCAGCACCTGGGAATATCCCTCGCTGGCCAACGACCCATTGGCGCAGCCGTTCCGCGACCAGCTCGAGCGGGTCAAGCCGACCCCGAAGGTGCTGGAGTGGGAGCGGATCGCCCAGGAAATGCGGATCACCACCGAACAGGTGGTGCGTGGTGGCCTAGACCAGGATCAAGCAGTGAAAGAGCTGGACGAACGCGTGGACAAGGTCCTCGCCAAACGCCGCTGGATGCATGAGCAGCACCGGCAGGAATCCTCCGGGGCGAGCGACCCGGCGCACTCCAGTGCCGTGGCCACGGAGGCGGCACCATGAAGCAGCGTTCGCTTGCCGGCTGGATGTTCGCCGGTCCGGCCATCCTGGTCATCGCGGTGTTCTTCGGCCTGCCGGTGTTCTCGGCGCTGGCGCTGAGCATCACCGATTTCGACCTGTACGCACTGGCCGACGGTGACAACCTGCGCTTCGTCGGCCTGGGCAATTACATCGATCTGCTGCAGACCCCGATGTTCTGGAAGTCGCTGTGGAACACCACGTACTTCGTGATCGTCGGCGTGCCGCTGTCGATCGCGGTATCGCTGAGTGCGGCGATCCTACTCAACGCCCCGGCCGCGCGCTTCAAGGCGCTGTTCCGTACCGCGCTGTTCGCCCCGGTGGTGACCACTCTGGTGGCGGTGGCGGTGATCTGGCGTTACCTGTTCCACACCAGCTACGGCCTGGTGAACTACGGCTTGGGCCATCTGGGCATCAGCCCGATCGACTGGCTGGGCGACCCGAACTGGGCGATGCCGACCATCATGCTGTTCGCGGTGTGGAAGAACTTCGGCTACAACATGGTGATCTTCCTGGCCGGCCTGCAGGCGATCCCGCATGACCTGTATGAGGCCGCCCGCATCGATGGCGCGTCGCGCTGGAAGCAGTTCCTGCACATCACCCTGCCGATGCTCGGCCCGGTGCTGCTGGTGGTGGGCGTGATTACCGTGTCCGGCTACTTCCAGCTGTTTGCAGAGCCTTACGTGATGACGCGTGGCGACCCACTGCAGAGCACCGTCAGCGTGCTGTACTTCATGTTTGAAGAGGGCTTCAAGTGGTGGAACCTGGGTCGCGCCTCCGCGGTGGCGTTCCTGCTGTTCCTGATCATCCTGGGCGTGACCAGCATCATGCTGCGTTTCGGCCGCAAGAGGCAGTTGGTATGAGTCGTGAAATCGGTCAATCCCGCTGGCATGCCTGGTGGGTCAATGGCGGCCTGCTGGTGCTGGCGGTCCTGAGCCTGGCGCCGCTGTTGTGGATGGTGTCGGTGTCGTTCATGCCGACCGGCGAGGCGGCGCATTTCCCACCGCCGCTGCTGCCGTCCTCGCTGACCACCGCGAACTACCATGAGTTGTTCGCGCGCACCGGCATGGCCAACAACTTCGTCAACAGCCTGATGGTGTCGCTGGCGATCACCTTCGGTTCGCTGCTGCTCAACACGATGGCCGGCTACGCCTTCGCCAAGCTCCGATTCGCTGGGCGCGAGCGCATCTTCCAGCTGCTGCTGGCCGCGCTGGTGATCCCCGCGCAGGTGGCGATGCTGCCGCTGTTCCTGCTGATGAAGCAGCTGGGCCTGGTCAACAACTTCGGTGGCGTGATCGTGCCGGCGCTGGCCACCGTGTTCGGCATCTTCCTGGTCCGCCAGTACGCCCGTTCGATCCCGGACGAGCTGCTGGAAGCGGCCCGCATCGACGGGGCAGGGGAGCTGCGGATCTTCTTCCAGATCGTGCTGCCGATGCTCAAGCCGGTGCTGGTGACCCTGTCGATCTTCACCTTCATGGCCGCCTGGAACGATTTCATGTGGCCCTTGATCGTGTTGACCGACCAGGAGCACTACACTCTCCCGGTGGCCCTGGCCACGCTCTCGCGCGAGCACATCATGGACGTTGAAATGATGATGGCCGGCGCGGTGGTCACGGTGGTTCCCGTGCTGCTGCTGTTCCTGGCATTGCAGCGTTATTACATCCAAGGTCTGTTGCTGGGGAGTGTCAAAGGGTGAAGCATGCCGTCGTCGCGGTGGGTCTGGGTCTGGTCTGGTCACTGGCGGCCTCAGCCGCACCGCCGGCGACGCCGGTGTTGCCCGCGCCCAAGGTGCTGGACAGCTTCGATGACATGACCCCGTGGAAGCTGGTCGTCTCCGACCAGGTCAGCGGCTCGCTGCGCAGCGTGGCCGGTAGTGGCGGTGGCCGCGCGCTGTGCGTGGACTACGACTTCCACAACGTGTCCGGCTATGTCGGCATCCGGCGCGAGCTCGGCATCCAGTACCCGGAGAACTACCAGTTCGGCTTCCAGCTGCGCGGCGACTCGCCGGCCAACGACCTGCAGTTCAAGCTCATCGATGCCAGCGGCGACAACGTGTGGTGGGTCAACCGCCCCGGCTATGCCTTCCCTAAAACCTGGACGCCGGTGCAATACCGCAAGCGCCAGATCGACAAGGCCTGGGGCCCGGAGACGGACAAGACGCTCAAGCGCAGCGCGGCGGTGGAGTTCACGATCTACAGCAAGGTCGGCGGCAAGGGCACGGTCTGTTTCGACCGGCTGACGCTGCAGGGCCTGCCCGCCGCTGACACCTCTTCGCTGAGCCCGTCGGTGATCGCCGATACCGCCACCGCGCTGCAGAACCGCATCGTCGATGGCAAACCGGATACGGTCTGGATCAGTGGCGGCGTGGCCGAGCAGACCATCAGCCTGGACCTGCACAAGGTGCGTGAGTTTGGCGGGGCAGTGATCGAATGGCTGCCTGGGCTGGAGGCCACGCGCTATGAGGTGCGCTCTTCGGCTGATGGGCGCACCTGGACGACGTTGCGCGACGTGACTGCCGGTGGTGGTGCCCGCGACTGGCTGGCCCTGCCCGATACCGAAGCGCGCTATCTGCGCTTCGACCTCAAGGGCGGCCCGAGCTGGCGCTACGGTATCCGTGACATCACGCTCAAGCCGCTCGAGTTCGCCGCGACCCCGAATGACTTCGTCCGTTCGGTCGGTGCCGACCTGCCGCGCGGCTCGGTGCCGCGTGGTTTCACCGGCGAGCAGCCGTACTGGACACTGCTCGGACTGGATGGCGGCCGTGAGCAGGCCCTGATCGGTGAGGATGGCGCGCTGGAAGTGGCCAAATCGAGCTTCAGCGTGGAGCCGTTCGTGCTGGTCGACAACAAGCTGCTGAGCTGGGCCGACGTCAAAACCAGCCAATCGCTGCAGGACGATTACCTGCCGATCGCCAACGTCGGCTGGACCCACGACAAGGCGGGCCTGCAGGTGACCGGCTTCGTGCAGGGCACGCCGGACAACGCGCAGCTGGTCGGTCGTTACACCCTGCGCAACCCGGACAAGGTCGCCCACGAGTACACCCTGGCCCTGGCCGTGCGCCCATGGCAGGTGAATCCGCCGACCCAGTTCCTCAATACCGTCGGCGGCGTGAGCCGGATCGATAACCTGTCGGTTGACCCCACCCACGTCGACGTCAACGGCACGCCTCGCCTGTACCCCGCGCAGGCGCCGGATGCGGCGTTTGCCACGGCGTTCGACAGCAAGCTGGATGTGGTCCACCTGGCCAGCGGCAAGCTGCCGGGCACCACCGAAGTGAAGGACAGTACCGGGCTGGCCTCCGGTGCACTTCTGTACCGCTGGAAGCTGGAGCCGGGCCAGAGCCGCGAGGTGGCCATCGTGCTGCCGCAGACCGGCACCTGGACCATGCCCAAGGCCTTCGATGCGGCCAAGGCGCAACAGCAGGTCGCCTCGATGTGGCGCACCAAGCTGGACCAGGTGACGCTGCAGGTGCCTGCGGCTGGCAAGCCCCTGGCCGATACGCTGCGCACCGCGCTGGCGCACATGCTGATCTCGCGCATCGGCCCCAGCCTGCAGCCGGGCACGCGTTCGTATTCGCGCAGCTGGATCCGGGATGGCGCAATGATTTCCGAAGGGCTGCTGCGCATGGGCCGCAGCGATGCGGTGCGTCAGTACGTGAACTGGTATGCGCCCTACCAGTTCGACAACGGCAAGGTGCCGTGCTGCGTGGATTCGCGTGGCAGCGACCCGGTGCCGGAGAACGACAGCCACGGCGAACTGATCTTCAACATTGCCGAGTACTGGCGCTACACCGGTGACACCACCTTCCTGGAGGTGATGTGGCCGCACGTGCAGGGCGCCTACCAGTACATGGAGCAGCTGCGCCTGAGCGAGCGCACCGAAGAGAACCGCGCGCGCAACCCCGCCTTCTACGGAATGATGCCGGTCTCGATCAGCCACGAGGGCTATTCGGCCAAGCCGATGCATTCGTACTGGGACAATTTCTGGGCGCTGCGTGGCTACAAGGACGCGGCGATCATCGCCAGCACGCTCGGCAAGGCAGAAGCGATGCAGATCAGCGAGTCGCGCGATCAGTTCCGCGATGACCTGCAGGCATCGTTGCTGGCCGCGACCGCGCAGCACAAGATCGACTACCTGCCTGGTTCGGCCGAGCTGGGTGATTTCGACGCCACCTCGACCACCATCGCACTGGCGCCGGCCGGTGAGCAGGGCCGCCTGCCGCAGCCGTACTTGAACAACACCTTCGAGCGCTACTGGAGCGAGTTCGAAGCGCGCCGCGACGGCAAGCGCGAGTGGAAGGACTACACCCCGTACGAGTGGCGCAACGTGGCTGCGTTCGTCCGGCTGGGCTGGCGTGACCGCGCCTGGCAGGCAACCGAGTTCTTCTTCAAGGACCGCGCACCGCAGCCTTGGAACCAGTGGGCTGAAGTCGTTTCGCGCACGCCGCGCAAACCGTTCTTCCTGGGTGACCTGCCGCACGCGTGGGTAGCCTCGGATTTCGTCCGTTCGGCGTTGGACATGTTCGCCTACAGCCGCGACATCGACGACAGCCTGGTGCTGGCTGCCGGCGTGCCCTCGCGCTGGCTGGAAGGCAAGGGCGTCGGCGTGCAGGGCCTGCGCACCCCGAACGGGCAGCTCAACTACGCGCTGATCCGCAACGACAAGCAGCTCACCCTCACTGTGTCGGCCGGTTTGATTCCGCCGGCGGGCGGCGTGGTGTTGCCGTGGCCGTACAGCGGCGAGCCGGGCGCCACCACCGTCAATGGTGAGCCGGCGGAATGGGTGGGCGGCGAGCTGCGCGTGATGCAGGTGCCGGCCAAGGTCGAGATCGAGATTCCGGCGTCGGTACGCCGGGCCGAACGCAAGGCGCCTTGATGCGGCAGATGACGAAGATGATGCGCGGCCTGCTGGTCGCGGCGCTGGCATTGGCGCCGCTGGTAGCGCTCGCGCAGAACGCCGGGGCGGGGCAGGAGATGACCATGGTCACCTTCAACCTGCACCATGACCGCGAAGACTGGCCGGCCCGACGCAAGGTGATCCTGCGCGAGCTGCAGGCACTCAAGCCCGACGCGATCGCCCTGCAGGAGGTGATCCAGAAGCCCCACGTGCGCAACCAGGCCGCCTGGCTGGCGCGCAAGCTGGGCTACGACTATCAGTTCGTGTCCACCGATCCGCCGGGGCGTTTCAAGCGCTATGGCAATGCGTTGCTGACCCGTCGGCCGGTGCTGTCGCGCAACGACCACCTGCTGGCGCCGCTGGGCGACTACCGCACCGTGGCGCATCTGCGCATCGATGTGGACGGTCGCCCGGTCAATGTGTATGCCACGCACTTGAACGAACGTTCGGACGAGGTGGGCAGCCGCATCCGTGGAGAACAGGTGGCGGATCTGCTGGCCTTCATCGCGCAGAGCGCAGGCGACGCGCCGGTGGTCGTGGCGGGGGACTTCAATGCACTGGTGGATGCCGGTGATCTGAGCGCGTTGCGCAACCACTATGGCGACAGCTACGGCAGCGTGCACGTCAACAACGAATTGGCGCAGGTCAGTACGTTGAACCGGCATTACTACGACGCACCTTCGCGAATCGACCATATCTTCTTCCAGCAGGATCGACTGCTTGCCCGTGAGGCGAAGATCCTGTTCGACCAGCCGTACGCCGATGGCCGCTGGGCCTCGGATCATTACGGCGTGTGGACCCGGCTGCAGTTCGCGCCGGGTACCGGAAACGCCGGCGCGACGACGCCCTGAGGTGCGCGCAGCGTCGTCGGTGACGGCGTAGCACGCAAACGGCCGCATCCACGCATGGCGTGGGTCTACCCTCGTTGCATTCGATGGCCTGTGTAGATCCACGCCATGCGTGGATTGCTCTCAGTGCCGCCCTCATGACCGCCTGACGTACGCCGCTGCCTGCGCCATCCACCCCCCCCAAACGCAGACAGCGGCCCGAAGGCCGCTGTCTGTTTGTTGCGTCACTCACTCAGGATCAGAGCGTGTCTTTCTTTTCCTGGTCGGCCTTGTCGCCTTCCTCGGCCTGCGGGGCATCGGTGGGGATGTCCTCGCGGGCTTCGGCCTGCGCGGCCTGTTCGGCGGCGTTGGTCGCGGCCGGGGTTTCGCTGGCGGCCGAACCGAACAGCTGACCGTTGTGCACGACCGGGCCGGCCGGGGCCGATTCGGTGCGGGCCTGCGGCGCTGTCGGCTGTGCCGGGGCCTGGGTCGCATCGACGGCATCCAGCATGCTGGTCTGCACCGGTGCGACGGTCGGCTCCTTCACTTCCTGCGGGGCGGTCTCAACGACGGGAGCAACCGGTGCAGCAACCGGGGCCGGGGCGGTCGCCGCCGGAGCAGCCGGTGCAACTACCGGAGCCGGAGCTACCGGAGCAGCAACCGGAGCCGGGGCGGCCGGAGCAGCGACCGGGGCCGGAGCCACCGGAGCGGCGACCGGAGCCGAAGCTGCCGGAGCCGCGACCGGGGCCGGAGCCACCGGAGCAGCAACCGGAGCAGCAACCGGAGCCGGAGCTACCGGAGCAGCAGCCGGAGCCGGGGCGGCCGGAGCCGCCGCCGGAGCCGGCTTCGGGCTTTCCACGAACGGCACCGGGTCGTTGTAGGAGGCCGGGGCCTTCTCAGCGACCGGCTCGACAGCCGGAGCAGCGGCCTTCTCAACGACCGGGGTCGGGACCTTCTCGGCCGCCGGTGCAGGCACCGGGGCCGTGGCCGGCTCGGCATGACCGGCGGTCACGACCGGGCTGCTGACCACGGCGACCGGAGCGGCGGCAGCAACTGCCGCCACCGGGGCCGGGCGCGGGGCCTGGACCGGTGCAGGGGTAGCGGCCGGCGCGTTGCTGGATTCGTCGTCGAACTCGAATTCCGGCTGCGGCTGACCATGGTTGGCGACCTGACGCTCGGCCGGGGCAGCGTTGCCGCCGTCCTGATCGCCGTCCTGGTCGTCGCCCTCGTCATCCAGACCGTTGTCATCACCGTTCAGGCCATCGCTGCCGGCAGCCTGCTCGCCATTGCCACGACGACGACGACGGCCGCCGCGACGACCGCGACGACGGCGCGAAGCGCCTTCGCCGGTACCGTCTTCAGCATTGGCCGGCGCGTCACCCTGTTCGGTGGCGTCGGTGTCGCTCCGCTGTGAATCCTCGGCCGGGGTGGCCTTGGCCGTTTCCTGGACGTGGGCGGCCGGTGCGGCGGCATCGGTGGTCACCACGGCCGCCGCGGCGATCACGGCGGCATCGGCGGCCGGTGCAGCGGGGGTCGGCTTCGATGCATCGGCCTGCGGCTGGCGCGCGGGCTTCTCGCTCATGGCTGGCTTGTCGCCGTCGTTCTGCTGCGGCTTGGCCTGGCCGTTCTGGCCCTGCTTCTGCTTCAGCTTCGGCTGCTGCTGGTCATTGCGCGATTCATTGCGTGGCTTGGCCGGCTGCTGCTCGTTGCGCGGCTTGCCCTGGCCGGGTGCCTGCACCTGTGCTGCATTGCCATTGGCCGGTGCGGCGGTGTCCTGGCGGCGCTCGTCACGACGCTCACCCTTCGGGCCGCGTTCGCCACGCTCACCGCGGTCCTTGCCACGGCCCTGCGCCTGCGCATTGCCGTTTCCACCACGCTCGCCACGCTCATCGCGGCGGCCGTTGCGGTCCTTGCCGTTGCGGTCCTTGTTGCGACCGTTGCGGTTGCCATCCTGGGCCGAGCGGTTGCTCGGCTGCGGTGCGGCGGCCGGGGCCGGTTCGCCACCGAAGATGCGCTTGAGCCAACCCACCACGCCGGTTGCCGCCGGGGCGGCAACGGGGGCGGCGACCGGGGCCGGTGCGGCTTCGGGTTCCGGCGCTTCGCGCACCGGGGCCGGCTGGCTGTGCTTGACCTGGGTCACCACCGGGGCGACCGGGATGTTCAGCTGGGCCTTGGTCAGTGCATGCACCGGCAGCTTGCGCGGGGTACCGCGCTGGTAGCTCGGCTTGCCGCTTTCTTCGCCCAGCTCGTTCTCACGCAGGCGGGTCACTTCGTAATGCGGGGTGTGCAGCTGCTCGTCGGCGACGATCACGATCGGCGCGTCATGACGCTGCTCGATCTCGCGCAGCGCGCTGCGCTTTTCGTTGAGCAGGTAATTGGCGATCTCGACCGGGGCCTGGACCAGCACCTGCCCGGTGTTCTCCTTCATCGCATGCTCTTCCGCCACGCGGATGATGGACAGCGACAGCGACTCGACGCTGCGCATCCGGCCATGGCCGTCGCAACGCGGGCAGACGATCTGGCTGGATTCGCCCAGGCTCGGGCGCAGGCGCTGGCGGCTCATTTCCATCAGGCCGAAGCGCGAGATGCGGCCCAGCTGCACGCGCGCACGGTCGTACTTGAGCGCGTTCTGCAGGCGGTTCTCGACTTCGCGCTGGTGCTTGTTGGAGGCCATGTCGATGAAATCGATGACCACCAGGCCACCCAGATCGCGCAGGCGCAGCTGGCGGGCCACTTCTTCGGCCGCTTCCAGGTTGGTCTGGAAGGCGGTGTCCTCGATGTCGCTGCCCTTGGTGGCGCGCGAGGAGTTGACGTCGATGGCGGTCAGCGCTTCGGTCTGGTCGACCACGATCGAGCCGCCCGACGGCAGGCGGACGTTGCGTTCATACGCGCCTTCGATCTGCGATTCGATCTGGAAGCGGTTGAACAGCGGGATGTCGTCCTTGTAATGCTTGAGCTTGCGCAGGGTCTGCGGCATCACCTGCTGCATGAACTCCTGGGCGGTCTCGTACAGCTCTTCGGTGTCCACCAGGATCTCGCCGACATCGGCGCGCAGGTAGTCACGCAGGGCGCGCACGATCAGGCGCGATTCCTGGTAGATCAGGAACGAGGCGGGCTTGGTCAGTGCCGCTTCGGCGATCGACTTCCAGACCTGCAGCAGGTAATCCAGATCCCACTGCAACTCTTCGGCATCGCGGCCGACGCCGGCGGTGCGGATGATCACGCCCATGTCGTCAGGGATGTTCAGCTTGTCCAGCGCTTCTTTCAGCGCGGCGCGGTCTTCGCCTTCGATGCGACGCGAGACGCCACCGGCGCTCGGCGAGTTCGGCATCAGGACCATGTAGCGGCCGGCCAGCGAGATGAACGTGGTCAGGGCAGCGCCCTTGTTGCCGCGCTCTTCCTTGTCCACCTGGACCACGACTTCCTGGCCTTCACGCAGCAGCTCGCGGATGCCGGCCTTGTTGTGGTCCACGCCTGCCTGGAAGTAATCGCGGGAGATTTCCTTCAGCGGCAGGAAGCCATGGCGCTCGCCGCCGTATTCGACGAAAGCGGCCTCCAGCGAAGGCTCAAGGCGCGTGATGCGGCCCTTGTAGATGTTCGACTTCTTCTGTTCCTTGGACGGCTGTTCGATGTCGATGTCGTACAGCGTCTGGCCATCCACGATGGCTACCCGCAGCTCTTCAGCCTGCGTGGCATTGATCAGCATTCGCTTCATTCTTGCGTTCCTCGCGCGCTGCTACCGCGCGGAACGCCATGGGGTTTCGCTTCTGGTCACGCTTCACCGCCCATCGCGCATGCGCGGGGAGGGCGGTTTGGGTTTCCAGCGCTACAACACCACGGCAGGCCGCGGGAGCGCTTCATTTGTTTTGGTTTGGGTGTAACGGGGCCGGAGGCAGCTTTCAGCCAGGCTGGAGCGCCACAGGGACATGTTCAGCGCGAATGCGTGTCAGACATCCGGCGATGGCCGGGACCGCCGGTGAGCCGCTAACATGGCCGCCCCGGGGGCGGTGGCTGCGCACTGTGCCGGAATCGCGGGAAGTCGGGCTTCTGGCCCAGAGCAACTTCCAACGAAATCAATCCCTTATCTCGCCCGCCGAGTGTAACAGAATAAAAGGCCAATGACCGTTACCGAGCCCACCCCCAAAGCCGCTGAAGCCATGACCAGCGTACGTATCATCACTGTCCCGGCCGACCGCGCCGGGCAACGCCTGGACAACTTCCTGCTCGGCCAGCTCAAGGGTGCACCGCGCAGCCTGATCTACAAGCTGGTCCGCAGTGGCCAGGTCCGCGTGAACGGCGGCCGCGCCAAGGCCGAGCGCAAACTCGAAGGCGGCGACGAAGTGCGGGTTCCGCCTGTCCGTCTGAACGAAGAGGGCGACAAGGCAGGTCCGCCCCCGGCATTCATGAAACGGCTGGAAGATGCCATCGTGTTCGAAGACGATCGGCTGCTGGCGTTGAACAAACCGTCGGGCGTGGCCAGCCATGGCGGCAGCGGCATCAGCTTCGGCGCGATCGAAACCCTGCGCGCGCTGCGGCCGGGCAAGACCCTGGAGCTGGTACACCGGCTGGACCGCGATACCTCGGGCCTGCTGATCGTGGCCAAGAAGCGCTCGGCCCTGAGCGAGCTGCAGGCGCTGCTGCGGGAAGACCACGGGGCCGGCATCCGCAAGCGCTACCTGACCCTGCTCGCCGGCCGCATGCCCGATGGCACCATGACCGTGGACGCCCCGCTGCACGTGGGCCTGCGCCAGGGCGGCGAGCGGCATGTGCAGGTCAATCCGATCGGCAAGGAGTCGATCAGCCACTTCAAGGTGCTGGAGCGCAAGGGCGGGCATTCGTACTGCGAGGTGCGCATCGAGACCGGCCGCACCCATCAGATCCGCGTGCATGCCCAGCATCTGGGTCACCCGGTAGCCGGTGACGATAAATACGGCGATCCGGACGTCAACAAGCGGCTTCGTGAGCAGATCGGTCTGAAACGTCTGTTCCTGCACGCGGCCTCGCTGGAGTTCGCGCTGGATGCGGGCAAGACGCCGTACCTGATCAATGCACCGCTGGCCGAGGAGCTGGTCGAGGTGCTCAACCGGTTGAAGTGAACCGGCCCATCACCACTTGAACAGCACCAGGCTGATCGCCAGGCTTCCCATCCCGGCCACCAGGCCGTACACGGTCTCGTGGCCCTTGGCGTAGCGCTTGGCCGCCGGCAGCAGTTCGTCCAGGGCCAGGAACACCATCACCCCGGAGATGATGCCGAACACCCAGCCGAAGGTGGCGTGGTTGAGCACACCTGACAGCGCGACATACCCGATCGCCGCGCCGATCGGCTCGGCCAGACCGGACAGCAGGCTGGCGCCGAACGCGTAGAACTTGTTCTGCGTGGCGAAATACACCGGGACCGCGATCGCGATGCCCTCGGGGATGTTGTGGATCGCGATGGCGAAGGCCAGCGGCATGCCCACCGACGGGCTTTCCAGCGTGGCGAAGAACGTGGCCAGGCCCTCGGGGAAGTTGTGCGCGGTGATCGCCACCGCCGTCAGCAGGCCCACCCGCTTGATGTAGGCCTTGTTGTTGTCACGGAACAGAGGGTCCTGCTTGTCCAGGCTTTCGTGCGGGTTCGGGATCAGATGGTCGATCACCACGATCAGCAGCACGCCGACCAGGAAGGCCGCGGTGCCATACGCGAAGCCCAGCCGGGCGTCGTAGGCCTGGGTGAATGAATCGATCGCCTTGTTGAGGATCTCGGTCAGGGAGACGAAGACCATCGCCCCACCGGCAAAGGCCAGGCCGAACGCCAGCAGGCGCGGGTTAGGCCGGCGGGAGAACAGCACCATGAGGCTGCCCAGCGCGGTAGCCAGGCCGGCGGCCAACGTGACCGCCAGGGCGATCCACAGGTTTTCACTGGAAATATCAGGCATCCGCCAACGCGTCCTTGTAGAAGTGCAGCACGCCCCGGGCATTGGCACCGGGGCGTGGAGTAGGGAGCACGAGGCTTGCGGCGGCTGACCTCAACACACTGCGTCGATCAGCCGCCGCGACGCAGCCGTTCTTCAACCGCGAAGCACTGGTCGGGCTTGGGCTGCGGCGGGTTGAAGCTGACCGGCACCTGGATCGTGGTCGGGACCGTCTGCCCGGCGCGGGTGGCCGCCTTGAACTGCCAGACCTGTACGGCCTTCTGCGCCTGCTCGTCGAGCTGGGCATTGCCGCTGCCACTGGCGAGCTGAACCTGGCTGGGCTTGCCGTCAGCGGCGATGGTCACCTTGAAGGTGCTGGTGCCGCCGATCCCCTGGCAGGCCAGTTCGATCGGGTACTCCGGCGGTGGTGTCTTGACCGCGGCGACTTCGGTCGGCGCAGCGACCGGTGCAGCCGGTTCGGCGGGTGTCTTGTTACAGCCGGCCAGGGCGGCCAGGGCAAGGCTGGACAGTGCGATGTACTGCAGTTTCATGGGCTTACTCCGTCAGGGCCGAGGCTTTCGCCGCGCAGATGAAGTCGTTCTCGCTCAGTCCGCCCACATCGTGGGTGGAGAAGCGCACCACGGCGCGGTCGTAATGCACGCCCAGGTCCGGGTGGTGGTCTTCGCGATGGGCCACCCAGGCCAGCGCGTTCACGAAGGCCATGGTGCCGTGGTAGTTATCGAAGCGGAAGGTGCGGGTCAGCGCCTGGCCGGCCTCGGCCAGCTCCCAGCCAGGCACCTGGGCCAGCAGCTCGGTGACCCGGGCGGTGCCGAGCTTGTGGTCGCTGCCTTTGCGCGGCACGCAGTGCGCGTGCGCCAGCGGAATCAGGTCGGCCATGGGTTCCTCCACATCTGTATGACTGAACAATGCGCGGTCCGGTGTATAAACCGAATGAGCGCATCACAAGGGATTGGCTAGAATAGCCCGATGATCCAGATATCCGACACTGCCCAATCCTATTTCCGCAAGCTGATCGAACGTGAGGCCGTGCCCGGCATGGGTGTGCGCCTGACCGCCGTCGATGCGGGTACCCCGCGCGCCGATGCCCGCCTGGAGTTCGCTGATCCCAGTGAACTGCTGGGTGACGAATGGGCGGTGGACTGCGATGGCTTCACCCTCTATGTGGCCGCCACCAGTGTGGCCTGGGTCGATGGCGCCGAGATCGATTTCGTCACCAGTGCTACCGGCAGCCAGCAGTTGACCATCAAGGCCCCCAAGATCAAGGGCGAGGCGCCGACCGAAGGCTCCTCGCTGGTCGAGCGCGTGCGCTGGGTGGTCGAGAACGAAGTCAATCCGCAGCTGGCGTCGCACGGTGGCAAAGTCGCGGTGCAGGAAGTTTCCGCTGATGGCGTGGTGTTGCTGCGTTTCGGCGGCGGCTGCCAGGGCTGCGGCATGGCCGATGTCACGCTCAAGCAGGGGATTGAAAAGACCCTGATGGGGCGGGTGCCGGGCATCACTGCGGTGCGCGATGCGACCGACCACGAGAGTGGCGACGCGCCGTACATTCCCCGCGGCACGGCAGCCTGATTCCGCTGCGTGCCACTGCGCCGGGCTGACGACATCCTCGAGTGGCTGCTGGCACGCCAGCCGGACACGCGCTTTCTTGAAAAAACCACCGGCCTCCCCTATGGGTGGGGCCTGTGGCTGCGTGCGTTGTCGCCGTTGCCGCGGCCGTTCCGGGCCAGCGAAGTGCTGGCCGAGCTGGCCCAGCGCGCGCCGGTGCCGCACGGCGGGCGCCTGCCCGAACTGAGTTTCGTCCAGGCGATGCGTCGCTTGCTCTGGCAGGGCTGGGATCCGGCGCCGCGCGATCAGCGCTGGATGCGATGGACGTCGGCGGTGATCAGCGCGCTGCTGCATCTGATATTCGCACTGTTGCTGCTGTGGGTGGCCTTGATCCGGCCGCCGAGCGAGCCGGAGCAGAGCGGTGAGAGTGGCCGCGTGCAGGTCGCGTTCGTCGGCCGTGGCACCCCGCAGCAGGAAGAGGGTGGCCAGCCTGCCGCAGCCGAACCTGCCACTGCTGAAGCCGCCATCGCGGCTGCAATGGCCAATGCCCAGGCGATGGCCCAGGCCGAAGCCGATGCGCGCGAGCCGTCCGCATCCGCGCCGCAGCCCTCTTCCACGCCCGTGCCGCCCAGCGAACCGCAGCCGGCGCCCCCCTCGCCAGCGACACCGGCGGTGGAGCAGCCGCTCCAGGCGACGGACGTGGCCCAGGCGACATCCGATTTCGTGGTGCCGCCCACCAGCGTGCCCCGCACCGAGGCGCGCGTGGTCACGCGTGATCCGCAGGACATCGCCGTGCGCGAGCGCACCGTGGTGACTGTGGAAGCGCCGGCGCCACGCAGCAACGTACCAACGCCGCGCGCGGTGGAGCCGCAACTGCGTACGCCCGACGTGAGCGTGCAGGAACGCCAGGTCGCCATCGTCGAGGCGCCGACACCGACTGTCACGGTGCCGGGCCCACAGGTGGAGGCCGCCGTGCCGCAACGCGAGCTGCAGGTGCGCGAGCGCGAGATCCGGCCGGTTACCGCGCCTGCCGTGACCGTCGCGACGCTGCCTGCGCGCGAGATGACCGTCCCGGGACGATCCGCGGAGGTCGCCGTGCGCGAACGTGCCGTGCCCAATGCCGCACCACGCCCGTCGCCACCGTCGCCAACTGCGCCGAGCAGCACTGCCACGGCATCGGCGCCTTCCACTCCCGCAGGCGCCACCCGTGCGCCCGCCAACCGCGCGTCGACGCCTGCAGCTTCGCCCGCCAGCCAGGCGGCAGCGGCCCCGGGCAACTGGGCAACCCCGAATCGCGCGGACGACTGGGGTGCAGCCAATCACCCGCAGGATGCCGATCTCAACGGGCGGGCGGTCAGCGCGACAGGCAAGAGCGGCGGCAGCCTGTTCAACGCAGATGGCAGCGTGCGCGTGCCAGGGCAGGCGGGAGCAGGCAACACCGAGCGCGGTGCACCCGGCGGCGAGAAGGACGGATGGAGCAAGGAGCGCATCGCGCAGTCCGGCACGTGGCTCAAGCGCCCGCCGTACGACTACACCCCGACCTCGTTCGACAAGTACTGGGCGCCCAACGAATCGCTGCTGGCCGAGTGGGTCCGCAAGGGCATCAAGGCCGTCGAGATCCCGATCCCGGGCACAAGCTCGACAATCTCCTGCGTGATTTCCGTCCTGCAGTTCGGTGGCGGGTGCGGCCTGAGTGATCCGAACATGCAGGACCAGCCGGCCATCGCGCGGCCGCCGCCGGACATCCCGTTCAAGAAAGAACTGCAGGAAGACAACGGCAGCCGATGAGGCTGCGCAGCGTTACGGCTGTACTGCGTCGCTCGCATCCACGCCCGCGTCCTGCAACGCCACGAACGCCCAGAACGGCACGTCGCTCTCGCCCCAGTAGCGGCAGGCTTCGTCGAGCACATCCAGCAGCGTGTCGAATTCCGCGCCCGCCTCGCTGCGCAACGCATCGGCATCGTTGAAGAACAGCGCATAGCCGTTGGCCGGCAGCCAGGCCAGGTCGCGCAGGTTGTCGGTCAGTGCATCCCAGTTGCCACCAAAGCCGGTCGGGAAATCCAGGCGCGCGGCCAGCCGCATCAGCAGCGTGCGCTTGTCCTGGCAGCCGGCCAGATCGATCTGGATCACACGCAGGCCGGCATCGCGCATCGCGGCCGACAACGGGGCGACATCGTCATTGCCGATCGCATAGATGCCGGCGTTGTTGATGTCGTGCAGGCCCAACTCGAATCCGTCATGCGTCATTGCCAGCTCCCGGCAGGTGGAACGTCGAAACTGCGGAACGTTTCATAGTGATCATCGGTATAGAACCAGCCAGTAGGGGGTGTGCCGCCGGTGACGATGCGCCGTGCGCCGCGATTGCCGGCACCGGGCGTGTCCACCGTGTATTCGTGGTAGTAGCCGCGCGGCCGCTGCGGCAGGCGTTGTTCGCGGTTGCTGAAGACGCTGCCGTCCTGCCGGTGCGGGAACGGACCGCCGCGCTGGATGAGTGCAATGGTGTCGCGCGCTTCGGCGGGCAGGAACGGGGGCAGGGGATCGCGCGCTGCCTTCGCCGATGCTGGCGATGACGTCGGTGCACCGGTGACCGGCGCGGCATCGGGCTGGGTCAGCGATGGCGCGAACTGCGGCGCGGGCGGGCGCTGGGCGAGCTTGATGGCGGCCAGCCCACCGACCAGGAGCACGATGGCGATCAACAACAGCAGCGGCTTGCGCATGGGAGGCCAAGAGCGTTGGGCGAGGCGACTACTCTACTGCGATCATCGGCCCGCACGGTGAGGCCCAGCCGAACAGGCGTGCTGCATTGCGAGCAAGTGCGCCGCGCGTGCGTGCCACCGTCACTTTCGCGTAACGATCCCGACACGCCATCGACCGCGCAGGACGAAGTTTCCTTTACATGGCCCTTGGTAAGCTCATCGGCCATCCCCATCATCGACTCCGCAACGCCCGGTCTTTGCCGGGTGAGTGAGCTACCAGGAGAACCACATGGCCTATACCCTCCCCAAGCTGTCCTACGCCTACGACGCGCTCGAGCCGCATATCGACGCAGCGACGATGGAAATCCACCACACCAAGCATCACCAGACGTACATCAACAACGTCAATGCTGCGCTGGAAGGCACCGAGTTCGCCGACCTGCCGGTGGAAGAGCTGGTCAAGAAGACCAAGTCGCTTCCGGAGAACCTGCAGGGCGTCGTGCGCAACAACGGCGGCGGCCACGCCAACCACACCCTGTTCTGGACCGTGATGTCGCCCAACGGCGGCGGCGCCCCGGTCGGTGATGTCGCCAAGGCGATCGATTCGCAGCTGGGCGGCCTGGAAAAGTTCAAGGAAGCCTTCACCAAGGCCGCACTGACCCGTTTCGGCAGCGGCTGGGCCTGGCTGAGCGTCACCCCGGACAAGAAGGTCGTGGTGGAAAGCAGCGCCAATCAGGACAGCCCGCTGATGGACGGCAACACGCCGATCCTGGCGCTGGACGTGTGGGAACACGCGTACTACCTGAAGTATCAGAACCGTCGCCCGGAATACATCGGCGCGTTCTTCAACGTCGTCGACTGGAATGAAGTCGAGCGTCGTTACCAGGAAGCCATTGTCTGATCGGCACGGTCACCTGACAGACGAACGGCCAGGCAGCGATGCCTGGCCGTTTTTCGTTGGGGACACCTTGCAGCTCAGGGCGCGCTGGTGCTTGCCGGGGTCTGCAGGCGCAGCGTCGCCATGGTGCCCAGGCGCATCGCGGTGGGGTCGCTTTCGCTGGCCGGCAGCTTGATGCTGTCCTGGCGCATTCCGCCGAAGTGCTTGACCTGGAACAGCACGTCCAGGCCGTGCCCGCGCGCTGCGCCGGCCAGCGAGGGCGGATCCACGCGTTCGCCGGGATTCTTGCGCGCCGGCTGGAACCCCGGAGTGCTGCCGACCAGTTCGCCGATCTCGGCCGAGAAGTCGCCAGCGATCAGCGACGGCAGGCCATCGGCGGTCGCACCGATCCACGTCATCAGGTCGCCGGTCTGGTGCCGGCGCATCTGTGCATCGTCCGGTTCCGGTCGCAGCCGCGCGATGTAGATGTTGACCAGCTCCTCGCGCAGCTTGACCCGCAGCATGCCGGCCGCGCTGAACTGGCCGGGCGGGTGCAGCAGGGTGACCGCATCATCGGTCACCGGCAGGCGGGTCATCAGGGCGCTGCCGTGCCGCAGCGGCTGGCTGGGCGGGTCGGCGGTGACGAAATCGCAGCTGTAGCGCAGGCGGCTGGCCAGCCAGCAGGCCGGATTGCGGCCCTGGGTCTGGAGTACCCGCTGCACCGCGATCACGTCCGGCTGCATCGCTTCGAGCAGCTGCAGCACCTGGTCACGGCGCTGCTGCCATTGCGCATCATCCTGGGTGGGCAGCTCCAGCGTGGCGATCTTCAGCGAGGGCAGGGCCTCCTCGGCCTGCCGTGCGTGGACAAGCGCCGTCGGTGCCGCCAGTAACAGCAGCAGGATCCAGCTCGGCCAGCGTTGGGTCCCACCAGTGATGTGCGCGCGCATAACGATAAGTTTACGCTTCCGCCGTCGACGATCCGTGACATGGTGCTGCTGTGGGACCGCTGTTCCGGATCGGCCTGCCATGTCCGGCGGCCCCTGTCATGCAGCTGTGCAGCGTGCGCTGGGGTACAGGCTTCCGGTAATCTTGGCCCTTTCGTGTTCGCAGGACAGCCCCACAGGATGAGCAATATCGCAGCCGCGAGCGCCGGCAAAGGAAAAATGCCGCGCCAGATTCCCTACATCATCGGCAATGAGGCCTGCGAACGCTTCAGCTTCTATGGGATGCGCAACATCCTGGTGCAGTTCCTGATCACCTCGCTGCTGCTGCAGGAGATCACCGCCGATGGCCGCGCCGGCGAGGCGAAGGACATCATGCACAGCTTCATGATCGGCGTGTACTTCTTCCCGCTGCTCGGTGGCTGGTTGGCCGACAAATTCTTCGGCAAGTACCACACCATTCTGTGGTTCAGCCTGATCTACTGCGCCGGTCACGCCTGTCTGGCCATCTTCGAGGACAGCCGCCAGGGCTTCTTCGTCGGCCTGGGCCTGATCGCGCTGGGCGCGGGCGGCATCAAGCCGCTGGTGGCCTCGTTCATGGGCGACCAGTTCGACCAGAGCAACAAGCATCTGGCCAAGGTCGTGTTCGACGCCTTCTACTGGATCATCAACTTCGGCTCGCTGTTCGCCTCCCTGCTGATCCCGCTGGCGCTCAAGAACCTCGGTCCGTCGTGGGCGTTCGGCATCCCGGGCATCCTGATGTTCGTGGCCACCTTTGTGTTCTGGATGGGCCGCAAGCGCTATGTGCTGGTTCCGCTGCCGCCGAAGGACCCGCATTCGTTCGGCAACGTGGTGCGTACCGCGCTGTCGGCACAGGTGCCGGGCAAGGGCCGTCCGGGTCGTACGCTGGCGATCCTCGGTGCGGTGCTGGCCGTGGCCTCGATGGGTCTGGTGGGCAGCTTGGGCATCGTGATCTGCCTGTGCATCGCGCTCGTCCTGCTGCTGGCCGGCATCGGTGGCGGCACCTGGATCCAGCTCGACCGGGCCCGTGCGGTGCACCCGGCCGAAGCCGTGGAAGGGGTTCGCTCGGTACTGCGCGTGCTGGTGATCTTCGCCTTGACCACCCCGTTCTTCTCGCTGTTCGACCAGAAGGCCTCGACCTGGGTCCTGCAGGGCCAGCAGATGGCCATGCCGAGCTGGTTCACCGCCTCGCAGATGCAGGCGCTGAACCCGTTGCTGGTGATGATCCTGATCCCGTTCAACAACCTGGTGCTGTACCCGATGCTGCGTCGTTTCGGCTTCGAGCCGACCGCCCTGCGCCGGATGACCGCCGGCATCGCCTTCAGTGGCCTGGCCTGGATCGTGGTGGGCGGCATCCAGGTGATGATGGATGGCGGCAACGTCATGTCCATCTTCTGGCAGATGCTGCCTTATGCGCTGCTGACCTTTGGTGAGGTGCTGGTCTCGGCCACCGGCCTGGAGTTCGCCTACAGCCAGGCGCCGCAGGCGATGAAGGGCGTGGTGATGAGCTTCTGGAACCTGACCACCACCATCGGCAACCTGTGGGTGCTGCTGTCCAACGCGGCGGTGCGCAACGATACGGTCACCCACCAGATCGCCAGTACCGGCTTGAGCGAGGCGGCATTCCTGATGTTCTTCTTCGCCGGTTTTGCATTCCTGGCGGCGTTCGCCTTTGGTTGGTATGCCAAGCGCTATCGTATGGTCGACAACTACCGCACCGCCTGAGCCTGACATGACCCCAGTCAACCTGCTGCTGATCGCCATCACCGTCATCGTGTCGTGGATGGCGTTCAAGAACCGCGCGCTGGCCGACCGCCTGATCCTGTGGCCGCCGGCGGTGGACCGCAACCGTCAGTACGATCGCCTGATCACGTACGGGTTCATCCACGCTGATCTGTCGCATCTGGCGTTCAACATGATCACGCTGTTCTTCTTCGGCGGCTTCATCGAGCAGGTGATGCTGCAGTTGAGCGGCAGCTACCTGACCTATCCGGCGTTCTACCTGGGTGCGTTGCTGGTCTCGATCCTGCCGAGCTACCTGAAGAACCAGAAGAACCCGAACTACCTCAGCCTCGGGGCGTCCGGTGCGGTGTCGGCGGTGCTGTTCGCCTTCATCCTGATCAAGCCGTGGTCGATCATCCTGGTGCTGTTCATTCCGGCCCCGGCGATCATCTATGCGGTGTTCTACGTGGGCTACAGCATCTGGATGGACCGCCGTGGCGGCGATCGCATCAACCACAGCGCGCACCTGGCCGGTGCGGCCTTCGGTGTGTTGTTCATGCTGGCCATGCAGCCAAGCATCTTCAGCCACTTCCTGCGTGAGCTGAGCAACCCGACCTTCCGCCTCGGCGGTTGAGGCAGGGCGTACCGACCAACGGTCGGTACCTCCTGCGTGGTACCTGGCGCGGGGTAGCTCATGACCGTTGGTCGTGAGCATCCCAACCGTCAGGCAGCCTTCTTGCCGTCCACGCCATAGGTGCTCAGCAGCCGGGCATAGACCTCGTTGTCGATCTGATCGAATTCCCAGCCCTGGGTCTGGCCATTCACGGCCAGCTGGAACAGGCCTTCGAGCAGCGAGCTGTCGGCATCGCCGTGGGCGGCGGGGGCGGGTGCAGTGTTGTCCATGCGGACCTCCGGAAAGCGGGTTCGTACTGGCTAGGTCTTCGCAAAAGCCGTGCCAGCTTTTACGCCCTGTCCGATGCCGATATCGGCTTGAACGCCGCAGGCTTTAGGTCGGCAAGTGACGTGCCGCGTCGCAGCCTGACCCTGTTCAGGCTTCACACGATCATGGCGGTCGGCTGCGCACTATCGCGTCAGTCGCCGCAGGAGACACCGCTCATGGCTTCGGTCACGCCGCCCGGACTGGCTTACGAAGTGGAGCACGATCTGGACCACCACCGCTTCCAGGCCCGGGTCAAAGGGCACGTGGCGCTGCTGGACTACCAGATCAAGCGCAAGCGGATGATCATTACCCACACCGAGGTCCCCGAGCCGATCGCCGGCCGCGGCGTCGCGGGCGAATTGACCAAAGTGGCGCTGCGTTACGCGCGCGACAACAAGTTCAAGGTCGTGCCGGCCTGTGCGTACGCCGAGGCGTTCCTGCAGCGGCACGAGGAGTACGACGACCTGCTGGTCCGATGACGACAGCGGGTCATGCTTCAGGGATGGCTGATCATGATGGTGGGTTACAACAAGGGGATTTCAGGATGAACATCGCAGGAAACCGTCGCGCGCTGCGCGTCAGCGCGCTGGCCTTGGCCATGGGCGTGGTGGTGATGGCCGGGTGCAAGCGCGACGGCGAAACAGCGGCCCCGGCCGCGCCGGTCGACACCGCCGCCGAGCCGGCTGCCCCGGCCGTGGCACCCGACGCGCCGATCGAACTGCGCGACGTGATCGAGACTTCGCCGCAGGCGGTGGTCGGGATCAGCTATCCGCCCGACATCGCGCGCTATCCGGGCCTGGCCAAGGCCTTGGCCGGCTACGCCGACAGTGCGCGGGCCGAGCTGCAGCAGGCGGTGGACGGCCTGGGCAACGACAAGCCGACGATGCCGTATGAGCTGTCGCTGAGCTTTGAGAAGGTGCTGGAGACACCGCAGCTGGTGGTGGTGACCGCCGATGGCAGCCGCTACACCGGGGGTGCCCATGGGGAGCCGCTGGTGGCGCGTTTCGTGTGGCTGCCGGAGCAGCAGCAGATGCTGACCGCCGACAAGCTGGTGGCCGATGCCAAGGGCTGGAAAGCGATCAGTGATTACGTGGCCGACCAGCTGCGCGAGCGCGTGGCCACCCGGCTCAGTGGCGATGAGATGGAGCCGGCACAGATGCAGGAATCGCTGCGCAACGCCAGCCGGATGATCGCCGACGGCACCGGGCCGAGCGCGGACAACTTCAGCCAGTTCCAGCCGTTGACGGGTGCCGACGGGCATATCGCAGCGATACGCTTTGTGTTCCCGCCCTACCAGGTAGGGCCGTACTCGGACGGCACGCAGACCGTGGACGTTCCGGCCGCGGTGCTGGTGCCGCACGTGGCGCAGGATGTCGCGGGGCTGTTCGCCCGGGGCTGATCGACGGAGGCGATGTGGACGCTGGGCTGCAACGACGGGTCACAGGGTTGCTGCATGAGGCGGGGGTCACCGTTGACGGTGACCAGCCGCAGGACATCACGGTGCACGATCCGCGCTTCTTTGCGCGGGTCATGGCCCAGGGCTCGTTGGGCCTGGGCGAGAGTTACATGGACGGGCACTGGGATGCCCGCGCGCTGGATGCTTTCCTGTTTCATCTGATGCAGGCGCATCTGGATGAGCGCGTACACGGCTGGCGCGATCTGGCCGATGCGCTCAAGGCGCGGGTATTCAATCTGCAGGCCGGCGCGGGGAGCTTCGAGGTCGGCCGGCGCCATTACGATCTGGGTAACGATCTGTACGAGGCGATGCTGGGCCAGCGACTTGTGTACAGCTGTGGCTACTGGCGCCAGGCCGCGGAGCTGGATGCAGCGCAGGAAGCCAAGCTCGATCTGATCTGCCGCAAGCTGGGGCTGCGGCCCGGCCAGCACATTCTGGATATCGGTTGCGGTTGGGGTGAGGCGTTGAAGTTCGCGGCCGAGCGCTATGGCGTGTCCGGGGTGGGGGTGACGATCTCGCAGGAGCAGGCGGAGTACGCGCGCCAGTTGTGTGCCGGGCTGCCGATCGAGATCCGGCTGCAGGACTACCACGAGGTGGAGGAGTCGTTCGACGCGATCCTGTCGGTGGGCATGTTCGAGCACGTCGGCGACAAGAACTATCGCGGTTACTTCGAAATGGCGCGTCGCTGCCTGCGGCCGGAGGGGTTGTTCGTGCTGCATTCGATCGGCAGCAACCTGTCGCGGCATCGTACCGATCCGTGGATCGCCAGGTACATCTTCCCCAATTCGATGCTGCCCTCCGCGGCGCAGGTGACACAGGCGTTCGAGGGCTTGTTCGTGCTGGAGGATTGGCACAACTTCGGCACCGATTACGATCGTACGCTGCAGGCATGGCGGGCCAACATCGAGGCGGCGTGGCCCCGGCTGGATGCGCAGCGCTATGACGAACGGTTCCGCCGGATGTGGCGGTTCTACCTGGCCGGTTCGATGGCGAGTTTCCGCTGCCGGCATGCGCAGTTGTGGCAGTTGGTGTTATCGCCCAATGGTGTGCCTGGGGGCTATGTGGCGCCGCGGTGAGGGCAACAAAAAAACGCCCGGCACTGCCGGGCGTTTTTCGTACTGCACGTCCGTGAAGCAGACGCTTACTTCTTGCCGTCACCCGAGGTCAGGCCGCGCTTTTCGAGCAGCGGCTCGATCTGCGGGGCGTGGCCGGCGAAGTTCTGGAACAGCTCCATCGCATCCACGCTGCCACCCTTGGAGAGCAGGGTCTGGCGGAAGTGGTCGCCGTTCTTGCGGCTCAGGCCGCCGTTTTCACGGAACCACTTCTGGGTGTTGGCATCAAGCACTTCAGACCAGATGTAGGCGTAGTAGCCGGCCGAGTAGCCGCCCATGATGTGGCTGAAGTACGGGGTCTTGTAACGCGGCGGGACCGGCGCGTAGAAGATGCCGTCCTTGGCCAGGGCCTCGGCTTCGAACTTCATCACGTCCTTGGCGGCCGGGACCTGGTCCGGACCGATCTGGTGCCAGCGCTGATCGAGCATGGCCGCACCGAGGTATTCGGTGGTGGCGAAGCCCTGGTTGAACTTGGCGGCGGCGACGACCTTGTCGAGCAGGGCCTGCGGCATGGCCGTGCCGTTCTGGTAGTGCTTGGCGTAGTTCTTCAGGATGACCGGATCATCGGCCCACATCTCGTTGACCTGCGAGGGGAACTCGACGAAGTCGCGCGGCACCGAGGTACCGGAGAAGTAGGGGTACTTCACGTTCGAGAACATGCCGTGCAGGGCATGGCCGAACTCGTGGAAGGTGGTGGTCACTTCATCCCAGGTCAGCAGGGTCGGCTTGCCGGCTGGCGGCTTGGGGATGTTGAGGTGGTTGGCGACCACCGGCTTGAAGCCGGTCAATTCGGACTGCGACACGTAGGAGTTCATCCACGCACCGCCGCGCTTGGAGGCGCGTGCATACGGGTCGAAGATGAAGATCGCCAGCTGGCTGCCGTCGGCATCGAACACGTCGTAGACGGTGACGTCTTCGTGGTAGACCGGCAGGTCGGTGCGCTGCTTGAAGGTCAGGCCGAACTCAAGCTGGGCGGCATGGAAGACGCCGTTCTCCAGCACGTTCTTCATTTCGAAGTACGGCTTGAGCTGGGATTCGTCGAAGTTGTACTTGGCCTGGCGGACCTTCTCGCTGTAGAACGCCCAGTCCCATGCTTCCAGCTTGAAGGTCGGCTTGCCGGCGGCCTTCTGTTCCTTGTCGATCATGGCCTGCAGGTCGGCGGCTTCGCGCTTGGCGTTGGCGACGGCGGCCGGGGCGAGCTGGCCGAGCATGGCGTTGACGGCTTCGGGGGTCTTGGCGGTCTGGTTGGTGAGGTTGTAGGCGGCGAAGTTCGCAAAGCCCATCAGCTTGGCCTTGTCGGCACGCAGCTGCATGATGCGCGAGACCAGGGCGGTGTTGTCGTACTCACCACCGCGGCTGCCGCGGGTCACCGAGGCTTCGTAGATCTTCTGGCGCAGCGCGCGGTTGGCCAGGTTGGTCAGCGGCGGCTGGCCGGTGGTGTTGAGCAGGGTGATGACGTACTTGCCGTCCTGGCCACGGGCCTTGGCGGCTTCGGCAGCGGCGGAGATCTGCTCCTGCGAGAGACCGGCCAGTTCCTTGACGTCATCGACGGTGATCGCCGAGGCGTTCACTTCGGCCAGCACGTTCTGGCTGAACTTGGTGCCCAGGTTGGCCAGCTCGGCGTTCATTTCCTTGAGCTTGGTCTTGTCGGCTTCGGACAGCTTGGCGCCGGCGCGGACGTAGCTCTCGTAGTACTTCTCGACCAGGCGCACGCCTTCGGCGTCCAGGCCAAGGGAGGCGCGACCGTTGTACAGGCTCTGGATACGGGCGAACAGCTTGCCGTTCAGCGCGATGGCGTCGCTGTGCGCGGCGAAGCGGGCGGAGTAGTCGGCCTGCAGCTTCTTGCGTGCGTCGTTGGTGTCGGCGCCGACGAGGCTGAAGAAGACGGTGGTGGCGCGATCCAGGGTGTCACCGCTCTTTTCCAGGGCGATGATGGTGTTGTCGAAGGTCGGCTTGGCCTTGTTGTTGGCGATCGCGTCGACTTCCTTCAGCTGCTGGGCCATGCCGGCGTCGAAGGCGGGAGCGAAGTCGCTGTCCTTGATCTTGTCGAACTGCGGGAAGTGCAGCGGCAGCGGGCTGTCGGCGAAGAACGGGTTGGCCTGCTGGGCGGTGGTCGCGGCCGGGGTGGCGGCGGTGGCGGAATAGGCGGGCAGGGCAAGGCCGAGGGTCACGGCGACGGCGAGGGCAAGACGGGTGGTCAAGGGGAATTCTCCGGTCAGACAAGTCTTTGAGGGTAACCCGAGCCGTTGGTGAGCGGCTTGTGTCGAAAGGCATGTTTTGGCCGTGCGAAGGCCGGGGCATTGGGAAAGGGCGCGGTCACTGCAGCAACAGCAACAGCAACAGCAACAGCAACAGCAACAGCAACAGCAACAGCGGCGGTGGGCTGCCGCGAGGCGCGGGGGGGGGGGGGGGGGGGGGGGGCCGCGGGGGGGGGGGGGGGGGGGGGGGAGAGGGGGGCGCAGAGTGGGGGCGACGCCCGCCCCCGCACCCCACCCGCCC
>NZ_JBSPUC010000003.1:222362-602310 GCF_056861555.1 Stenotrophomonas sp. K-6
GGGTGGGGGCCAGCGGGGCACGCTGTGAATACGTCCATGTACGCTCGTAGTGCGCCATCCATGGCGCACTACGGCCCCGCCAACCCCCACCCGCCCCGCGCTGGACAGTTGATTGGCGCCTTGAGAAGGAGCGTGTGGCCCTGAGTGTGGGTGGTAGGGCCGGCCGCTGGCCGGCTCCTCAGCCCACCATGCCGAACGCGGTGGGCGGGCTAAGATGAGGTCTTTCCACCAGGCCCTCCTCCCATGACCACTGCCTTCGATTTCCCGTTCGTGGACCTGTCCGGTCAGCCGCAGGCGTTGGCGCAGTACCGGGGCAAGGTGTTGCTGCTGGTCAATGTGGCAAGCAAGTGCGGCTTTACGCCGCAGTACGAGGGGCTGGAGGCGCTGTGGCGGGAGTTCGGGCCGCGGGGGCTGGTGGTGGTCGGGTTTCCCTGCGATCAGTTCGGGCACCAGGAGCCGGGTGATGCGGGGCAGATCGGGGAATTCTGTTCGCTGACCTATGGGGTCAGTTTCCCGATGTCGGACAAGGTCGAGGTCAACGGCGCCGGCGCTGATCCGCTATGGAAGTGGCTCAAGGCCGAGAAGGCCGGGGTATTGGGCACGCGCGGGATCAAGTGGAACTTCAGCAAGTTCCTGGTCGGGCGCGATGGGCAGGTGCTGGCGCGGTATGCGCCGACCGACAAGCCCGAGTCGCTGCGCGGCGACATCGAGGCGGCGCTGGGCTGATCGGCCCGGTCAGCGCGCGGCCGGCACTACCAGCAGGCAGGGCGTCGGGCTGGAGGGCCGTTCGCCCGCGCACCTTACTTCTCGACGAAGGCGCGCTCGAATACGTAGTGGCCCGGGGTGCCGATGCGCGGGGAGGTCTGGAAGCCGCGGCTGTCCAGCACGGTGCGCAGGTCGGCCAGCATCTGCGGGCTGCCGCAGATCATGGCGCGGTCGTTCTCCGGGTCCAGCGGCGGCAGGCCGAGGGTCTTCTGCATCTCGCCGCTTTCCATCAGCGAGGTCAGCCGGCCCTGGTTGGGGAAGGCTTCGCGGGTCACGGCCGGGTAGTAGAGCAGCTTGTCGCCGATCATCTCGCCGAGGAATTCGTGCTCGCGCAGTTCCTTCTCGAACAGGTCGCGGTAGGCCAGGTCCTTTTCGTAGCGCACGCCGTGGGTGAGGATCACCTTGTCGAAGCGCTCGTAGGTTTCCGGGTCCTTGATCACCGACAGCCACGGCGCAAGGCCGGTGCCGGTGCCCAGCAGGTACAGGTGTTTGCCCGGGTGCAGGTCACTGATCAGCAGGGTGCCGGTGGGCTTCTTGCCGACCAGTACTTTGTCGCCCGGCTTGATGTGCTGCAGGCGCGAGGTCAGCGGGCCGTCCTGGACCTTGATGCTGAAGAACTCCAGATTTTCTTCCCAGTTGGCGCTGGCGATGGAGTACGCGCGCAGCAGCGGGCGCGCCTCGGTTTCCAGGCCGATCATCACGAACTGGCCGTTCTCAAAGCGGAAGCCGCTGTCGCGGGTCGTGGTGAAGCTGAAGTAGGCGTCGGTCCAGTGACGGACCTCAAGCACCGTTTCGGCGCCAAAAGCGGAAGACATGGGGTGGGGTTCTGGTCGGTTTCGTCGGGTCTAGTTTATCTCAAATGAGATAAATTCTCATTGACTGGCGGGACAGGCCCGCCAGCCGCGGGTTTCAGCGGTAGCCAGCCGCCTGCAGCTCGAACAGTTCGGCGTAGCGGCCCCCCTGGGTCATCAACTCGGCATGGGTGCCGCTGGCCTCGATGCGGCCGTCGGCCAGCACCAGAATGCGGTCGGCCATGCGCACCGAGGAGAAGCGGTGCGAGATCAGCACGGCGGTGCGGTTGTCAGACAGTTCCTTGAAGCGCTGGAACACCTCGAACTCGCTGCGGGCATCCAGTGCGGCGGTGGGTTCATCGAGGATCATCACCTGCGCATCGCGCATGTAGGCACGGGCGATCGCGATCTTCTGCCATTGCCCGCCGGACAGGTCCACGCCCATCTTGAAGCGGCGGCCGATCAGCTGGTCGTAGCCGCCAGGCAGGGCGGCGATGACTTCATCGGCCATGCCACGGCGCGCGGCATCGCGGATGCGGGCGTCGTCGGTCATCGCCTCGACAAGACCGACGCCGATGTTCTCGCCGGCGCTGAGGTTGTAGCGCACGAAATCCTGGAAGATCACGCCCATGTTGGCGCGCAGGTCATCGAGGTCGTAATCGCGCAGGTCCCGGCCATCGAGCAGGATGCGGCCTTCGTCAGGGTCGTACAGGCGGGCCAGCAGCTTGACCAGGGTGGTCTTGCCGGCGCCGTTCTCGCCGACCAGTGCCAGCACTTCGCCGGCACGCAGTTCGAAATCCAGGTGGCGCACGGCCCAGCGTTCGGCATCGGGATAACGGAAGCCGACATTCTCGAACACGAAGCCGTGGGTAATCGGCTGCGGAATGGCGATGGCATCCGGGCGCGAGTGGATCTCCGGTTCGATCTGGAAGAACGAGAACAGATCGTCCAGGTACAGCGCTTGCCCGGCGACCTGCGAAAACCCGATCAGCAGGCCTTCGAGCAGCTGGCGCAGACGCAGGAAGCTGCCGGCGAGGAAGGTGAGGTCGCCGATCGAGAAATCACCGCGCACGGTGCGCCAGGCGATGTAGGCGTAGGCCGCGTAGTAGCCCAGCGTCCCCAGTGCGGCGAGCAGCGTGCCCCAGATCGCGCGCTTGCGGGCCAGAGCGCGGTTGGCCAGATAGAACTTTTCGGCCAGCAGCTTGTAGCGGTCGATCAGGAAGCGATGGAGGTTGAAGATCTTCACCTCCTTCGCGGTTTCCACACTGGCCCCGATCTGGCGCAGGTACTCCAGCTGCCGGCGCTCGGGCGTCCACTGGAAATTGAGGCTGTAACCGGCCGCATTGAAATGCGATTCGCCAATGAACGCCGGGATCAGCGCCACCGCGAGCAACAGGATCAACCACGGTGCGTAGACGATCAGACCCACCGCGAGGCTGGCCACGGTGATGCTGTCCTGCACCTGGCCGAACAGCTGGCTCATCAGGTTCATGCGGCCCATGGTCTGGCGCCGTGCGCGGTCCAGTTTGTCCTGCAGGTCGGGGTCTTCGAAATCCTCCAGGTCCAGCTCGGCGGCGTGCTCCATCAGGCGCACGCTGGTGACGTTGGTGAACAGCTCCGACAGCAGGGTATCGGCGTAGCTGACCATGCGGCCGAGCAGGTCCGAGGCCATCGCCAGGCCGAATTCGAGGGCGAGCAGGCCCAGCAGCGGATTCAGCAGCCCGCTGGAGAGTGCCTCGCCGAACGGCGGGAAACCCGCATCATGCTGGCTGAGCAGCACCGCCGCATCGATGATCAGTTTGCCGACATAGAGCATCGCCACCGGCAGCAAGGCACGGATCACGCGCAGGCCGAGGCTGGCCAGGGTCAGCCCCGGGCTGGTCTGCCAGACCTGGCGCAGGAACGGCGGCAGGTTGCGCATGGCATTGACGCGCTCGCGCAGGCTGGGATTCTTCTGGCCGGGAGCACCGGCAGCGGGGGAGGCGGGCATGGGCGCTATTGTGCGCGCCGCGAGCGTGGTTGATGCATGAAGTCAGTGCACGCGCAGTTCGCGGACGCGTACGCACCACAGCGCGGGAGTGCGCGCGTACCGCAGCCCGGTAGAGCCGGCCGCTGGCCGCCTCCAGGTGGCATCCCGCATCGTGCGGAGCCGGCCAGCGGCCGGCACTACCCTGCGCTTACGGCAGGGGCGGCAGCAAGCCAGCGCCGAGGCGGTTCCAGGCGTTGATCACCGCGATACCCATGCTCAGGTCGCTGATGCCCTTTTCATCGAAGTGCGGGACCAGTGCCTCGTACGCGGCATTGGACGGCGCCGCGCTGCTCAGCCGGGTCAGTGCTTCAGCCCAGCCCAGGGCGGCACGTTCGCGTGCATCGAAGAAGCGGCTCTCGTGCCACGCTGGCAGCGTATCCAGCTTGCGTGGCTCGATCCCTCCCTTGCGCAGCGTGGTGCCGTGCATGTCCATGCAGTAGCCGCAGCCATTGATCTGCGAGACACGCAGGAACACCAGCTCCATCAGCACCGGATCGATCGAGCTGTCGTGCACGGCCTTGCTGGTGGCCAGCAGGCCCTTGAAGGCCTCGGCGGCGAGGCGGGTATACAGAACGCGGGGAGAAGCAGACATGACGGACTCCATGACGGTCGCAGCGGCCGTCTTCATCAGGAGGACGCGCCAGCATCGCGCGCTGTGACACGCGCAGTGAGTTTTTCCGGATTGAGCACGCTGAGCACGCGCACGATGCGCCCCGCATCGACCGTGATCATCGTGATCGAGTGCAGTTGGTCGCCGGCAAAGCGAAGGATCGCCGGCTCGCCATTGACCTGGCCGAGCCGGGCGGGGTGCTGGCCGTTGCGGCGCGCGATCGCCCAGTACAGCTGCGCGATGCGCTCGGCGCCCAGTAGCGGGCGGATCGCTGCGGTCACGCGGCCGCCGCCATCGGAGATCATCTCCGCGTTGGCGTCGAGCAGCGAGCGGATGGCCGCCAGGTTGCCCTGCTGGGAGGCGTCCATGAAGCGTGCCAGCAGGTCGCGATGCTGCGCCGGCGAAGCGACGAAGCGGGGTGCCCCGGTCTGCAGCCGTTGCCGCGCCCGATGCACCAGTTGCCGGCAGTTGGCGGGCGAGTGCTCCAGCAGCGGGGCGATGTCCGGGTAGTCGTAGTCGAAGACGTCCTTGAGCAGGAAGGCCGCGCGCTCGTCCGGCGTGAGCTGCTCCAGCAGTGCCAGGAAGGCCACCGAGACCTCGTCGGCCAAGGCGTGGCGCTGGGCCGGGTCCTGCAGCGGGTCCGGGTCCAGGGCGATCTCCAGCGGCTCGGGCAGCCAGGGCCCGACGTACTCCACGCGCGCACCGCGCAGTGCGCGCAGGCGGTCCAGCCCGAGCCGGGTGGTGGCCGTGACCAGCCAGCCCTCCGGGTCGCGGATCGCCCCGGGGTCGGTGCCCTGCCAGCGCAGCCAGGCATCCTGGACAACGTCCTCAGCATCGCTGCGGCTGCCCAGCAGCCGGTAGGCCAGGGCGAACAGGCGGGGGCGGTGGGTCTGGAAGGTATCGGTCGGGGTCATGCCGGGAGGACGCGGCCGGGCAGGCCGCTGTGACAAAGCAGGGCGCCCACTGTGCACCAAACCCCGCCACCGCGAGCGATTCTCAACGCCGCCGGGCCGTCCTTGTTAAAATCGGCGGTTCAACCCCCGCCAGCCTCCAGCAAGCGAGCAAGTCGTGACATCGATCAAGCAGGAAGACCTCATCCAGTCCATCGCCGACGCGCTGCAGTACATCTCGTACTACCACCCGGTCGATTACATCAAGAGCCTCAACGCTGCCTACGAGCGCGAAGAGTCGCCGGCCGCGAAGGAGGCAATGGCCCAGATCCTGATCAACTCGCGCATGTGCGCCGAAGGCCACCGGCCGATCTGCCAGGACACCGGCATCGTCACCGTGTTCCTGGAAATCGGCATGAACGTGCGCTGGGACGACGCCACGATGGGCGTGGAGGACATGGCCAACGAAGGCGTGCGCCGTGCCTACAATTACCCGGACAACAAGCTGCGCGCCTCGGTGCTGGCCGATCCGGCCGGCAAGCGCGTCAACACCAAGGACAACACCCCGGGCGTGGTCAACGTCAAGGTGGTGCCGGGTGACACCGTCGAGGTGATCGTCGCTGCCAAGGGCGGCGGTTCGGAAGCCAAGTCCAAGTTCGCCATGCTCAACCCGTCCGACTCGATCGTGGACTGGGTGCTCAAGACCGTGCCGACCATGGGTGCCGGCTGGTGCCCGCCGGGCATGCTCGGCATCGGCATCGGCGGCACCGCCGAGAAGGCGATGCTGCTGGCCAAGGAATCGCTGATGGAGCCGATCGACATCAACGAACTGAAGGCCCGTGGCGCCTCCAACCGCGCCGAAGAACTGCGCCTGGAGCTGTTCGACAAGGTCAACGCGCTGGGCATCGGCGCGCAGGGCCTGGGCGGCCTGACCACCGTGCTGGACATCAAGGTCAAGGACTTCCCGACCCACGCGGCCAACCTGCCGGTGGCGATGATCCCGAACTGCGCGGCCACCCGTCATGCGCATTTCACCCTGGATGGCAGTGGCCCGGTGATGCTCGATCCGCCGTCGCTGGAAGACTGGCCGCAGATCACCTATGACGCCTCCAAGGGCACCCGTGTCGATCTGGACACGATCACCCCGGAAGACGTCGCCAGCTGGAAGCCGGGCCAGACCCTGCTGCTCAACGGCAAGCTGCTGACCGGCCGCGACGCGGCGCACAAGCGCATGGTGGAGATGCTGGACAAGGGCGAGCCGTTGCCGGTCGACCTCAAGGGCCGCTTCATCTACTACGTCGGCCCGGTCGATCCGGTGCGCGACGAAGTCGTGGGCCCGGCCGGCCCGACCACGGCGACCCGCATGGACAAGTTCACCCGCCAGGTGCTGGAACAGACCGGCCTGCTGGGCATGGTCGGCAAGGCCGAGCGCGGCCCGGCGGCGATCGAGGCGATCCGTGACAACAAGTCGGCCTACCTGATGGCGGTTGGCGGCTCGGCCTACCTGGTCTCCAAAGCGATCAAGGCGGCCAAGGTGGTCGGCTTCGCCGACCTGGGCATGGAAGCGATCTACGAGTTCACCGTGCAGGACATGCCGGTCACCGTGGCGGTGGATTCCACCGGCGAGTCCGTGCACCAGACCGGCCCGCGCGAATGGCAGGCCCGCATCGGCAAGATTCCGGTTGTGGTGGCCTGACTCAGCGGCGTCACCGGGGAGATATCGCCCAGGGTTGGTATCCCGCTGAAACGAAGACGGCGCCGCGAGGCGCCGTTTTTCGTTGCGGCACCCGCCGTCAGCGACGCGTGTCCACCAGCATGCGCACCGCCAGCGCGCCAAGCACCGTGCCCATCAGGCCACGCTGTACCACCTGCCAGCGCGGCCGCCCGGCGAGGAAGACGGCGATGCTGCCAGCTGCCATCACGATCGCGGCATTGACGCTCACACTCGTCACGATCTGCACCAGACCCAGCATCACCGATTGCACCATCACGCTGCCATGCCCGTGTGGCTGGATGAACTGCGGCAGCAGCGAGAGATACATCACGGCGATCTTTGGATTGAGCAGCGCGGTGAACAGGCCCATGCCGAACAATCGGCGCGGGCTGTCGTAGTCCAGCGTGCGCAGCTGGAACGGCGAACGCCCGCCGGGGCGCAGCGCCTGCCAGGCCAGATACAGCAGATATGCCGCACCGGCCAGGCGCAGCACATCGTAGGCATGGGGCACGGCCATCAACAATGCGGTGATGCCGAGTGCGGCACATGCCAGATAGATCAGAAAACCCAGTGCAATGCCGGCCAGTGAGATCAGCCCAGCCGCGCGGCCTTGGCAGATCGAACGGGAGATCAGGTAGATCATGTTGGGGCCGGGCGTCAGCACCATGCCCAGCGAGATGAGGGCGAATGAAAGCAGGGCGGACGAATCGGGCATGGCCTGTTCCTGGGGTGGGCGTGCAGTGCAGAGGGGGATTCTGCGAGAGTCCGGGAGCCAGTGGCAGAGACAGAATGCGCCAGCCCGCACGTGCTCTGTACCCATGTGATGGCGCCCAGAGCGGGCGCATACTGTGCACCTCCCTCAAGAGGCCCCACGCATGCGCACCACGTTGTATGGATCGCCGAGTACCGCCGCCTTGGTCGTGCACTGGCTGTTGCTGGAACTGCAGATCGAGCACGAACTGGTGCTGCTGGATTTCGACAAGCGCGAGCACAAGGACGCGGCGTATCTCACCCTGAATCCTGCTGGTCTGGTGCCGACGTTGAGCATCGACGGGCTGGTTCTGACCGAAGCGGCAGCGATCGCGCTGCACCTGGCCGACCGCCATCCCGAGGCGGGCCTGCTGCCGGCGCCTGGCACTTCCGGTCGCGCCGAGGCTTACCGCTGGATGTTCTGGTGCGCCAACACCGTACAGCCGGCGTACCGGGCGTGGTTCTACCCGCAGGAAATGGCCGGCCCCGAGCACGTGGACGCGACCCGGCAACAAGCACGTGAGCGGCTGGAAGGCGCTTGGCAGCATCTGGCCGAGCATCTGTCCACGCGCGGCCCCTATGTGTTGGGCGGTGCGTTGAGTGTCGTCGATTTCATGCTGGTGATGTTGATGCGCTGGTCGCGCAACATGCCCACCCCGAGCGATACCTGGCCGGCATTGAAGGCCTACGCGGATCGCATGAAAGCCCGGCCGGCGTTTGCCGAGGTCTACCGGCGCGAGGGGATCACCGACTGGCGCTGACTCGCGTCAGTCGACGAATTCGTCGAAGCCGGTGCACGCGGCGTGGCAGACGTAACAGGAGAGGCATTGGCGAGCTGCGCCGGGAGTCCCGGTCTTAATTCGGAGAACAAGCAGTGCTACATTCCGGGCATGCACACCTGCCGGCGCTGGCCGGAGGCTTTCTACACGGAGCACGACGATGCCACGGATGCTTTTTGTCCTGCTGTTGATCCTGCTGGTCAGCGCCTGCAGCAGTGATGGCGATTTCCACGCCGCCCCGCCCAGCCTGCGCGAGGTCACCGCTGCCAACCAATGCATGCAGCAGTGCCAGCGCCAGTACGACGGTTGCATGACCAGCCGTACCGGGTTTGGCAGCGGCGACAGCTGTGGTGCCGGGGTGGCGACCCAGCGCGACGCGAAGTGCGACAAGATCGACAACCCGGACCTGCGTAAGTCATGCCAGGCCAGCAGCGACTACTGCCGCAACCGGCTGCCCGCGCTGAGCTGCGGTGAGGACCGCAGCCGATGTACCAGCCGCTGCGGAGGCAGCTGAGGCGCGGCCTTACGCCGGCAGGATCTCCAGCACGGTCTCCGGCGGTCGGCACAGGCGTGCCCCGCGCGGGGTCTCCACGATCGGGCGGTTGATCAGTTCCGGGTGGGCGACCATCGCCTCGATCAGGGCGGCATCGGACAGGGCAGCGTCGTCCAGCCCCAGCGAACCATAGGCTGGCTCCTTGCTGCGCAGCAACTCACGCGGAGCGATACCCATGCGCGTGATCAAGGCAGCCAGCGTCGGGCGGTCCGGCGGCGTTTTCAGATACTCGATCACCACCGGCTCAATGCCGTGCTCACGCAGCAGTTCCAGCGCCCCGCGCGAATTGCTGCAGCGCGGGTTGTGCCAGATCGTCACCGCCATCAATACCACTCCAGCAGCGACACACCCAGGCCGACATACGTGGCCTTGTGGTTGTAGTCGATCATGCTCTCACCGTAGCCATCGAAGATCTGCACGTGGCCGCGCAGCAGATTGCTGATCGGGAAGCCGTAATCGAGCTGCAGCGCACCGTGCGAGCGGTCGCCGCCGCGCAGCGAGTGACGCGCCATCAGCGAGACCTCATGACCGTTCTTGTTCCAGGTCAGGGTGGCGTCGCCGCGGCCCATGTAATCGGAGATGTCCGGGTTGTTGTCGTCCTTGCGGTCTTCCGGGATGCGATACCACGGGCGCAGTACCAGCGCCCAGTTTTCGCGGTCCAGGCCGACGGTGGCGATCACCCGGTTCCAGCTGCGCGACAGGGGATCGGCGCGGCCGTTGGACATGTGGTTGACGCTGATCCCGCTCATGCGCCCGCGCCAGCCGCCGATCGAGTAGCCGTTGCGGAACATCATCATCACTTCCGGCTCGTAATTGGTCTCACGGAACGGACGCGAGTTGTCGGCGTTGTAGGCCTGCCAGCGCGAGCTCTGCGTGTAGCCGGCCCAGATGTCGCCGTTGTCGCCGAACAGGTTCTCCACGACCTTGGTCTTGAAGCTGAGCTGGAACTTCAGTTCCGCGCTGTCCAGCTGCTGCGAGGTGGTAACCGTGTTGACCGGATTGGGCGACTGCGGCATCTGGTTCTTGTCGCTGGTCCAGAACGCGGGCAGCAGGTAGACGGGTTTGTAGGCGCGCAGTTGGAAGGCGCCCAGCTTGGAGTCCTGCGCCAGTTCCCAGCGGCTGTCCAGCAGCGAACCCTTGCCGGCATTGGCCAGCGCGTCTTCATGGCCGTCGTTCTTGAACACTTCGCCGAGGCGCTGCTTGACCCGTTGCGTCGCGGGCGCGTCGGCACTGCGGGAGGCCTGACGTTCTTCCCGGCGCTCCTGCTTGGCGGCGGTGGCAGCGGCATCGGCGGCCAGGGTGACCTCGGGCGTACGCCCGAACAGCGTGTCGTAGCAGGCCAGGCGCGCTGCGTCAGTGTCCACCAGAGCGCAGGCCTCCGGTGACGCCGGCTTCGGTGCCGCCTCCTGCGCTGCAGCGGGCAGGACGGTGCCGGCCAGGGCAAGGGCGGTGAACAGGGCGGAGCGGGAATAGGGCAGGGTCATGGGAGCAGGGCCGCGTGACAAGAATGAGTGGGTCTAACCGCACAGTGTGGCCGCTGCCCGGATTTCCCGCCAGCGCACGACATCCATCGATCTGATCCGGTTTATGCCGGTGGATGGTGTGCTCGGGGCGTGAAGCCCGGTTCCGGGGTGCGGCTCAGAAGAACCAGGCAAACGCGAACAGCCCCAGCATGGCGATCACCAGCGCCAGTTTGAGCGCGAACCCCAGCAGGATGCCGAGCCAGGTCGCCAGGCCCACCTTGGTGGAGCGGCCCAGCTCGCGGGTGTGCCAGTACTCGCCGAGCAGCGCACCGGCCAGCGGGCCTACGAACAGGCCGATCGGCATGAAGAACACCCCGACGATGCTGCCCACAAAGGTGCCCCACAGCGCCTTGCGGCTCGCACCTACTCGCTGCGCGCCGACCACCGTGGCCAGGATGTCCACGGCGAAGGACAGTACGGTCAGCAGGCCCAGCACCGTCAGCGGCAGCCAGCCCACATGGACGAAATCGTCGGCCCATGCCGCCAGCACCAGCCCGGCGAACACCAGCGGGATGCCGGGCAGGGCGGGGAGAATCACGCCGGCGATGCCGACGAGCACCAGAACGACGGCCAGTAGATACAAGATGAATGAATGGTCCATGCTGTCGAGTATGGTTCCTGAAATGGGGTTGACATCTGAAAGTTTTGGCCAGTTGCTTTTTCGTTTTGCTCGGGTTAAGTTGCAGGCGCTGAGCTTGGCAAGGTCACCGTGGATCGTGGCCTGATGATGGTAGATCTTCCAGATCCGCTGCATCGTTGCACCCCGCTTCCCCCTTGCTGTCAGCCGCCTGTACGGGTGTATCCAACAACAAGACAGTTAGGGAGTAGCTGAGATGGCTGAGAAGGGCACCGTCAAGTGGTTCAACGACGCGAAGGGTTTCGGATTCATCAGCCGTGAGAGCGGCGAAGATGTGTTCGTGCACTTCCGCGCGATCGAATCCCAGGGCTTCAAGAGCTTGAAGGAAGGTCAAGCGGTCGAGTTCGAAGTGGTGACCGGGCAGAAGGGCCTGCAGGCCGACAAGGTCAAGCCGCTCTGAGCGCAGACCGGGTCCTGCCTGGTTGAAACACCGAAAGCAAAAGGGCCCGCTTGCGCGGGCCCTTTTTTGTCGCGTGCAGGGCGGTTGCGCCAATCAGCGCAGGATCACCTTGCCGTTGACCACGCGCACGTAGGTGTTTTCGCGGATGCCGCCCAGATCGCGCTGGTTCACGACGACGGTGCGGCCGTCATCCATGCGCACGGTGATGTCGAAGGTATCGCTGGTGACGTTCTTCTGGATCTGGTTGCCGGCGAGCGCGCCACCCACCGCGCCTGCGGCGGCGGCGATGTTCTTGTTGCCACGGCTACCACCGGTGTGGTCGGAGATCTCATGGCCGGCGACCGCGCCGACGATGCCGCCCAGCACGGCACCGGTGGCGCTCGGTGCGCTGCGGCCCGACGCGACCTGGTTGATGCGGGTCACGATGCCGCAGTCGGCACAGCGGTTGGTGTTGTAGTTGCCGCCGGAATTGCCGTAACCGTTGTTGTAACCACTGCTGCCGTAGCCCGGCGAGGTGGTGGCACAGCCAGCCAGGGCGACGGTGGCAACGGCAGCGGCGGCAATCAGTTGAATCTTCATGGTGTATCTCCTGGCCAGAGGGGTGGTCGAATGCGTCTGGTGCGCATGGAGCAGATCGTGTCCTGTGCTGCGTGAACAGCGTGCCAATCCCGGGCCACCAGGGTGGCTGGAAGATGAATCAGCGGAAATCCTGGTGACAGGCCTTGCAGTCCGCCTGGATCTTCTCGACCAGCGTCGCCATGCCAGGGCAGTCGGCCGGCGGTGCGGCGAGGGCCTCGTTGAGGGTGGCGCGCAGGGCGCTGGCGTGCTGCTGGAAGCCTTGGCTGTCCTTGAGGCCGGGAAACGCCAGGTCCAGATCGTTGGAGAGCGAGCGCAGGGTCTGCAGGCGCGGCACGGTGTCGGCCAGGCTGCAGCGGTTCTGGGCCTGGGCGGCCTGCAGCAGCTCCACCTGGCGGTTCATCACGTGCATCAGTGAATCCGGGAACGGATCCTGACGTGCCTGGATGGCGCGCGAGACCATCACCGTGGCGATCAGGCCAATGACCAGGCCGAGCAGACCGACGAACAGGTAGCGGTAGGCGGCGGACGGGCGGCGGGGTGGGGTCACGGGGTCGTTCATGGGGGGCGTCCTTGAGGGTGGCTGCGGCGATGGTACGACGCGTCCTGTCCACGGCGCGTCCCGGACTGCGCTGTGCGCATTAAAATAGGGGCATGAAGAACGACGTACTGCGCGAACGATTTGCCGGCATTGACCGGTTGTATGGGGTGGGCACCGTGGATCTGCTCGCCAGCCGCCGAGTGGCGGTGGTGGGCATGGGCGGCGTCGGCTCGTGGGTGGTCGAAGCGCTCGCGCGCACGGCCGTCGGCCATCTGACCCTGATCGATGCCGACGATATCTGCGTGTCCAACACCAATCGCCAGCTGCCGGCGCTGGCCGGGCAATACGGGCGCAACAAGGCCGAGGCGATGGCCGAGCGCTGCCGCGCGATCAACCCGGACATCAGCGTCGATGCGGTTGCCTCGTTCCTGACCGTGTCCAACATGGTCGAGCTGCTGGACCGTGATTTCGATCTGGTGATCGATGCCTGCGACAGCTTCCGGGTCAAGGTCGAGACCATCGCCTGGTGCCGCCGCCGCAAGCTGCCGATCCTGACCGTGGGCGCGGCCGGTGGCCGTACCGATCCCACCCTGGTTCGGATCCGCGATGTCTCGCGCACCGAACACGACGCGATGATGGCGTTGATCCGCAAGAAGCTGCGCAGCGATTTCAACTTCCCCAAGAACGCCTCGCGTTACTTCGGCGTGCCGGCGGTGTACTCGCTGGAAAACGTAAAGTATCCGCAGGCCGACGGCAGCGTGTGCGGCATCCGCCCGAACCTTGGCGCGGACGCGGCGCTGAAGCTGGACTGCGGCGCCGGGCTGGGCGCCGCCACGCATATCACCGGTGCGTTCGCGTTCGCGGCAGTGGGCAAAGCGCTGGAGATGCTGATGAAGCCGACGAAGGGTGTGGCGCCCGCCGAGGCTTGATCCAGGCGGATTCAGCTGCCGCTCTCAGGTAGAGCCGACCGTTGGTCGGCTGCTGTCGCCCGAGCCAGCGCGATGCCCCTTGCATGCATCCGGCGATCGTTGCATATGGCGCGTCCAGTTGCAGGCAACGCTGGAAAATGACAATTTCAATGTCATTGTTTGAGGTGCATGGGTATGGATTTTCTCAAGAGGCTTTTCAAGTCGTTTAAACAGCGGGACATTGCTTCCGATGCATCCACGGCTGATCCGATCACACGCTCGACGATGGAGTCGGAAGGGCTGGGGCCGGCCAGTAAAGAGGATGATGCGGCCGATGAAGCAGCGCGACGTGCAACGAGCGAGTGCCTCGACCGTCACTGGCAGTCCGTGGGTGACGTCGAGCAGGACGTACTGGGCCATGCCATCAGTCCCAGCTTCCTTGGCGGGCCCGACTGGCCGTCCACGCGGCAGGCGTATCGCATTGTGCGCCGTGGAGATTCCGTCATTATCGCTACGGACGGATTGTCGGATCCGTTTGATGGCGCCCCCCATCTCGGCAACGGTTTCGAAATGGAGCTCTTTCTGGAAACCGGGGATCTTGCCGAAGGGACTCGCGGCGCCGTCGGTGACGTAAGTCCGTTGATGCGCAGCTGGGCGTTCGATGTAGTGCGTACGGTTGCTTCGACCGTTGCCAATGCTGGTGGCATCCGGCACCAGCTGGAAACCTACGGGGTGCTGTCACTGGAGTTGCCCGGTGCCAGCCAGGCGCCTCACCTCACCGATCAGATACCCGCGCGATTCGTCACCGAGGACGACTGCGTAGGTGTGCTGGTAGGTGCGCCGATGCCGGATTTCGTGACACGGCTTGAAGACATGCCGCTTTCCCCAGTGGCGTTGGTGCCCGTGGTGCTGATCACCGCAGCAGAACTTGAACACGTGCGCGTGAGAGGCCGGAAAGCTAGGGAAGCGCTGGTGGAGCAGTTGACTGCCGCAGGGCATGGACACCGAAGTTGGTTGAACCGGCCAGATCTGGTCTGACGCGGCGCAGCGGGGATCGGCGGGGACAACGGACGACGAGCCGGTCCAGACAGGGTGATGGCGTGGCCGGCCCCGGTCGCCGCTAGGACAGCGCAAACAGGCGTTGCGCATTGGCGGTGGTCTGCGCGGCGATCGCCTCGGCCGGTTCCCCGCGCAGCCGCGCCACCGTCTCCAGGATCACCGGCAGACGCGCCGGTTCGTTACGCTCACCGCGAATCCCGGCATCGGGCTGGTCGGGGGCATCGGTTTCCAGCAGCAGCTGCTCCAGCGGCATCTGCGCCACCAGCCGCTGCAGGCGCTGGGCGCGGTCATAGGTCAACGGGCCGCCCAGCCCGATCAGGAAGCCCAGCTTGTGCAGCTGCGCCGCCTGCTCCGGACTACCCGGGAAGCTGTGCACCACGCCACGCAGGCCGCCGATCTGCTTGATCGCGGCGATCACCGCATCCACCGCGCGGCGCGCATGCACGATCACTGGCAGATCGAACTCGCGGGCCAGCCGCAGCTGCCCGAGGAAGTAGTGCTGCTGCGTGTCCGGATTCAGCCCTTCGACAAAAAAATCGAGCCCGCACTCGCCCACGGCGCAGGGGCGCTCGCGCTCGAGCCACGTGCGCAGTTCCGCCAGGTGTTCCGGGCGGTGCTGGTCCAGAAACATCGGGTGCAGCCCGTAGGCCGGGTGCAGCCCATCCGCCAGCCGGCAGGCGTCGCGCAGGCCGGGCCAGCTCGCCTCAGTCACGGCGGGCACGATCTGGGCCATGACGCCCGCCGCGCGGGCGCGCGCGATCACCTCCGGGCGATCCGTATCGAATTCGCCCGCATCCAGGTGGCAGTGGCTGTCGATCAACCTCACGCGCGGCGCTTGGCGGGCAGTGGCGGCGGAAGCTTGTCGCCACGACGCTTCCAGTTGGCCAGCAGCAGCGTGCCCAGGCCGAACAGGATTTCATCGACGAACGGCAGCGGGTCGGGAATCACCAACGTCACCGCAAACAGCGCGGCCGTGAGTTTGAACAGGGTGGGGTAGCGCAGCCGACGCGCCCATTCCAGCACCGGCAACAGTATGGGATTGGACATGACGCACTCCTGGGCAGATGCTGTAAACGCTATCACGAGCCTGAGGCTCACCGAACCTGAATGGGCGCCCGGATGTTCACGATCCGTGGAGATTCCGTTCAGGGTGGCCGTGCTGGAATTCACTCAAGAACGTTGCGGATCGTCCGCAAGGAGCCGGTTATGAAAAGTACAACTACTACTGCTTTGGTCGCTGCGGGTGCGCTGCTGGTTGGCGGTATCGCCACCGCTGCCTTCATGAAGGGCGGTTCCTCGCCCGAGGCGGTGACCGCTGCACAGACCCGGCCCACCCTGGACACCACGCCGCTGGCCGACGATGGCGCGCGCACCGATCAGCTGGCCATTGAAGACAAGGCGGGCAAGCTGGAATACGCCGACATCGTCAAGGTCGATCCGTTGACCAAGAAAGAAAAGGCGTACGCCACCGTGATCGGCACCGAGCCGGTGCGCGAGACGTCCAGCACCCAGACGCCGCATGAAGTCTGCCAGGACGTGGTGGTGCAGGAACGCCTGCCCGAACGCGACGGCAATGTGGGCGGTACCGTCGCCGGTGCCGTGATCGGCGGCCTGCTGGGCAACCAGGTCGGCGGTGGCAATGGCCGCAAGGCCGCCACGGCTGCTGGTGCTGTCGCTGGCGGCATGATCGGTAACCAGGTCGACAAGCGCCATGTGGGTGGCCGCGTGGTCAACCGTACCGAGCGCCAGTGCCACACCGAAACCGCGACCTCCGAGTCGACCCGCGTGACCGGCTACAACGTCACCTACCGCAATGAAGACGGCACCACCGGCACCATGCGCATGGCCAGCAAGCCGGGCAACCGCATCCCGATGGGCACCACCAACGCGGTCACCGGCTACAACGTGACCTACCGTTATGACGGCGCCGAGAAGACCGTGAAGATGGACAACAAGCCGAGCAGCGATCGCCTGCCAGTGATCGACGGTCAGCTGGTTACCCAGACCGCTGCACTGGATGCGAACAGGCAGTAAGTTCCTGCCGCATCAATGCACCACCAGCACGCCGGCATCTGCCGGCGTGCTGCGTTTTGGGGCGAGCCGCACGGCACGCCGACCAGTGCATCTGCGATCATGCCGGCACGCATGCAACACATGAGGACGCCATGAGCATTTTCGACCTCCAGCTGGAGACCGACCGTCTGATCCTGCGCCCACCGCGCGCCGAGGATTTTGATGCCTTCCTGCGCTTCTGCTCGGACCCGGAGGTGATGCAGCACCTCGGTGGTGTGCAGGCGCCTTCCCAGGCCTGGCGCAGCTTCAGCTGTCTGGCTGGCAGCTGGCATCTGTACGGGTTTTCGATGTTCTCGGTGATCGAAAAAAGCAGCGGTGACTGGGTCGGCCGGATGGGCCCGTGGCAGCCGCTGGACTGGCCGGGCACCGAGGTCGGCTGGAGCATCCGCCGCGAGAGCTGGGGCAAGGGCTATGCGCCCGAGGCAGCAGCGGCCAGCATGGACTGGGCGTTCGACACGCTGGGCTGGGAAGAGATCATCCACACCATCGATGCCGCCAACGAAAATTCCAAGGTGGTCGCGCGCAAGCTGGGCAGTTCGCTGCTGCGCATCGGCGAACTGCCGCCGCCACACGCCGGCAAGCCGATCGAGATCTGGGGCCAGTCGCGGCAGCAGTGGCAGCAGCGTCGCGCCGGCCAACGATGATGCTGCCCCCGCGCTTGGCAAACCCGATGCGGTGAGGCCAGACTCGCCATCGCGGGCGAGCCGCCCGCGATGTATGAGCAAGAGTCCATCCGGCTGTCCACACCCGCAACACGTCACGGAGGGTGATGCATGTTTGCCGTGGTTCCCGATCCGATTCCCGCGCGCATGAAAGGCCTCAACCGGGCCGAGATCTGCGACGCCAACTTCATCGATTTCGTGAAGCAGTGGCGCGGCGATCCCGCCCCGACACCCGCCCCGGAGATGCCGATCCTGCCCGGCAGCACGCTGGTCGCGCAGGGCTTTGCCGAACTGTTCGAATCCCAGCTGATCAGTCGCCACCTGGATCTGATGGCGCGCGTGCTGCGCGTGCAGAACAAGGTCTTCTATACCATCGGTTCGTCCGGCCATGAAGGCAATGCGCTGGTGGCACGCTTGGCCCGGCACACCGACCCGGCGTTCCTGCATTACCGCTCCGGCGGCTTCATGGCCGAGCGCTTCCGCAAGCTGCCGGGCATGGATCCGGTGATGGATGCGGCGCTTTCGTTCGCGGCCAGTCGGGACGATCCGGCCAGCGGCGGGCGCCACAAGGTGTGGGGCAGCAAGCCGCTGTGGGTGCTGCCGCAGACCTCCACGATCGCCTCGCACCTGCCCAAGGCCTTGGGTACCGCGCTGGCCATCGAAAGCGGGCGACGCATCGGCCACACGCTGCCGATTCCCGAGGACAGCGTGGTGATCTGCTCCTTCGGCGATGCCTCGGCCAACCACGCCACCGCGCAGACCGCGTTCAACACGGCGGCGTGGGCGGCGTACCAGCGGCTGCCGGCGCCGATCCTGTTCGTCTGCGAGGACAACGGCATCGGCATCTCGGTGAAGACGCCGGACGGCTGGATCGCGCAGAGTTTCTCGCATCGCCCGGGCCTGGATTACTTCTTCGCTGATGGGCTGGATCTGGTGGAGGGGCATGCGCAGGTCGAGCGCGCGCTGGCGCATTGCCGGCAGACCCGCCGCCCGACCTTCCTGCACCTGCGCACCACGCGGTTGATGGGCCATGCCGGCACCGATTTCGAGATCGAATGGCGGCCGTTGCCGGAGCTGTGCGCGGCCGAGGCCAGCGATCCGCTGCTGCGCTCGGCGGCGATCGCGATGCAGTCCGGATGGATGACCGCCGGCCAGGTGCTGGATCTGTACGAGCGTGTGCGCGCGCGCTGTTTCGCGGCGGCCGCCGAAGCGGATCAACGCCCAAAGCTGACCGCTCTCGCCGAGGTCATCGCCCCACTGGCGCCGTACTCGCCGGTGGCGGTCCATGCCGAAGCCACGCGCGTGGCCGCTGATGACGCGCGTGCTGCCGCCTTCGGTGGTGAGGCGCAGCTGCCCGAGACACAGCCACCGCGCCATCTGGCGATCCAGATCAACCAGGCCCTGCACGATCTGATGGCCAAGTACCCGGCCACGCTGCTGTTCGGCGAGGACGTCGCGCAGAAGGGTGGGGTGTACACGGTCAGCAAGGGCCTGCTCAAGGCGTTTGGCCCGCGCCGCGTGTTCAACACCCTGCTGGACGAAACCATGATCCTGGGCATGGCGCAGGGCCTGGCCAACCTGGGCATGCTGCCGATCCCGGAAATCCAGTACCTGGCCTACCTGCACAACGCGGTCGACCAGCTGCGTGGCGAGGCGTGCTCGCTGCAGTTCTTCTCCAACGATCAGTACCGCAACCCCATGCTGGTGCGCATTGCCGGGCTTGGCTACCAGAAGGGCTTCGGCGGGCATTTCCACAACGACAACTCGATCGCTGCGCTGCGCGACATTCCCGGCCTGGTGGTCGGCTGTCCGTCGCGCGGTGACGATGCGGCGATGATGCTGCGCACCTTGGCGGCGCTGGCGACCGTCGATGGCCGGGTCGCGGTGTTCCTCGAGCCGATCGCGCTGTACATGACCAAGGACCTGCACGCGCCGGGCGATGGGCAATGGCTGTTCCCGTATCCGGCACCGGACCAGGCCCTGGTGCTCGGCGAGGGTCGGGTCTACGCGCCGGAGGCCAATGACCTGGTCATCTTCACCTACGGCAATGGCGTGCCGATGAGCCTGCGGGCGGCACGGGCGATCGAGCAGCAGCTGGGTTGGCAGGTGCGGGTGGTCGATCTGCGCTGGCTGGTGCCGCTCAATGCGGGTTTCATCGCCGCGCAGGCTGCCGATGCCCAGCGCGTGCTGGTGGTCGATGAGGGGCGGCACAGCGCCGGGGTGGGCGAGGGCGTGATCACCGCGCTGGTCGAGGCCGGGCTGGGGCACCTGCCGATCCGACGGGTATGCGGAGCCGATACCTACACCCCGCTGGCGGGGGCAGCATTGTGCGTGCTTCCAAGCGACAATGCGGTATTGAACGCCGCCCTCGCGCTGGCGCAGGACCATTGATACATGTGTGGATTGGCAGGCATGTTGCTGCCCGCTCCGGCAAGGGAGCAGGCAGCACTGGAAGAACAGGCGCGGCGCATGGGCGACGCATTGGTGCACCGTGGCCCGGATGACAGCGGGGTGTGGGCCGATGCCTCGGCCGGCATCGCGTTGGCGCACCGCCGGCTGAGCATTCTGGACCTGTCGCCGCTGGGCCATCAGCCGATGACCTCGGTGGATGGTCGTTATGTGCTGGCCTACAACGGCGAGGTCTACAACTTTGCCGAACTGCGCGCCGAGCTGGAAGCGCTGGGGCATGGTTTCCGCGGCCATTCGGATACCGAAGTGCTGCTGGCCGCGATCACCGAGTGGGGCTTCGACGAGACCCTGCAGCGCAGCAACGGCATGTTCGCCATCGCCCTGTGGGACCGCGCCGAGCGCTGCCTGTGGCTGGCCCGCGACCGGGTCGGCAAGAAACCGCTGTACTACGGCTGGGCCGGTGAAGCGCTGGTGTTCGGCTCCGAGCTCAAGGCGCTGTGGCAGCACCCGGCCTTCGACAACGAGGTCGACCGCGATGCGCTGACCCTGCTGCTGCGGCTGGATTACATTCCCGCGCCGCACTGCATCCACGCACGCTGTTTCAAGCTGATGCCCGGCCGCGTGCTGCGGCTGGACGCCGAGGCGGTGGCCGCCGGCGCTGCCGCGCATCGCCCGGACCAGCTGCAGCAGCCGTTCTGGAATGCGCGCGAGCGCATGCAGCAGGCACTGGCCGCGCCGTTCACCGGCAACGAGGCCGAGGCTGAAGAGCGTCTTGATGCCGTGCTGCGCGACGCGGTGGCGCTGCGCATGGTGGCCGACGTGCCGGTCGGCGTCTTCCTTTCCGGCGGCACCGACTCTTCAGTGGTGGCCGCCTTGATGCAGGCACAGTCAAGCCAGCCGGTGCACAGTTTCAGCATCGGCTTCACCGGCTCGGATCATGACGAGGCGCCGCTGGCCAAGTCGCTGGCCCAGCACCTGGGCTGCGATCACACCGAGCTGTATGTCAGCGGCGCCGATGCGTTGGCCGTGGTGCCCAGTCTGCCGGCGATGTTCGACGAACCCTTCGCCGATGCCTCGCAGGTGCCCACGGCGCTGGTTGCCAAACTGGCGCGGCAGGGCGTGACCGTGGCGCTGTCCGGTGACGGCGGCGATGAACTGTTCTTCGGCTACACCCGTTACCAGCGGGCGATGCGCAACTGGCGCCTGCTCGGCAAGGTGCCTGCGCCGCTGCGGCGCTGGATGGCCAGCCATGCGCATACGCAGGGCGAGGCCTCGCGCACGGGCGGGCTGGCCGCGCTGCTGGCCGAGTCGGGCGCGCGCGGCATCGGCGATGTCTACCGCAACCGTATTTCGCGCTGGCGCGATCCGGTGGCGGCCGTTCGCGGTGCACAGGCGGCCGGCAGCTTCTACGACCTGGCCGATCCGCTGCACGGTGCCGGCTCACCGGCGGACGCGATGATGCTGGCCGATTTCAGCACCTATCTGCCCGATGACCTGCTGTGCAAGGTGGACCGCACCAGCATGGCGGTCAGCCTGGAGGCGCGTGCACCGCTGCTGGACTGGCGGGTGGCCGAGTTCGCCTGGTCGTTGCCGATGGCCATGAAGCAGCGCGATGGCGTCAGCAAGTACCTGCTCAAGCGCGTGCTGGGCCGCTATGTACCGCAGGACATGGTGCACCGCCCCAAGCGTGGCTTCGGTGCCCCGGTCAGCGCGTGGCTCAAGGGCGACCTGCGTGGCTGGGCCGATGAACTGTTGGATCCGGCGCGGCTGGCCGAGGAGGGCGTGTTCAACGTCGAGGCGGTGGCGCCGCTGTGGCAGCAGTTCAAGCAGGGCGAGCGCAAGTGGCACACGCATCTGTGGAACGTGCTGATGTTCCAGGCTTGGCAGGCGCATTGGCGCAGCGTGCGCGCCGAAGTGACGCGCGCGTAGCGCCGCGCGTTCGGGTTCGTCTGGACGAAGGGCAGCCACGCGATGCGTGGCTGACGTCGCCTTCACCGTTGCCGAAGGTAAGCCCGCCTAGGCTGGGCCTTCCCCCAACGGAGCAAACGTGATGGCCGAATACAAGATTGCCGTACTGGTCGGCAGCCTGCGCAAGGGCTCGCACAATCAGGCGTTGGCCCACGCGCTGGAGAAACTCGCCGCCGGCAAGGCGGTGTTCTCCTACGTGGAGATCGGTGACCTGCCGCTGTACAACCAGGATTTCGACAAGGACTACCCCAGCCAGGGCGTCCGCCTGAAGCAGCAGATCCGGGATGCCGATGCGGTGCTGTTCGTCACCCCCGAATACAACCGCTCGGTCCCGGGCGTGCTCAAGAACGCCATCGACGTGGGCTCGCGTCCGTATGGCGACAGCGCTTTTGCCGGCAAGCCGGCGGCGGTGATTGGCGCCTCGGTCGGCGTGATCGGCACCGCACTGGCCCAGCAGCACCTGCGCAACATCCTGGCCTACCTGGACATGCCGGTACTCGGCCAGCCCGAGGCCTTCCTGCACTTCAAGGAAGGGCTGATCGACGCGCACGGCACGATCAGCAACGAGGGCACCAAGGACTTCCTGCAGGGCTTCGTGGACAAATTCATCGCGTGGGTCGGCACCCACGGCGGCACGCACTGATCCACCGCGAGCGGGTCATGCATCTGCGATAATGGCGTGGACGGACGTCGCAACGGCGTCCGTCGCACGCGATGCGACGGCCCCGGCCGATCGTACCGGCAGGCGCCGGTATCCCCAGCTCATCCACTGTTTATCCACAGGGTTGTGCATGGCTGCGGGGCTCCCCGCGTGCCTACCATGTCCTACGCCTCACACTGCAGGAAGTACGCCCCCCATGTCCGCCCGTTCTGGCTTCCGTTCCGACCGCAAAGACCGCGGTGACCGCTTTGATCGCGATGAGATGCGCATCGACGCCCTGCGCGTGCCGCCGCATTCGATCGAGGCCGAACAGGCGGTGCTGGGCGGGCTGATGCTGGCCCCGGAGAGCTATGACCGGGTCAACGACCAGCTGACCGAAACCGACTTCTACCGCCGCGATCACCAGATGATCTACCGCGCGATCCGCGAGCTGTCCGAACGCGATCGCCCGTTCGATGCGGTGACCTTGGGCGAGTGGTTCGAATCGCAGGGCAAGATGGAGCTGGTCGGCGATGGCGCGTACCTGATCGAGCTGGCCAGCACCACGCCGTCGGCCGCCAACATCAGTGCCTACGCGGAGATCGTGCGCGACAAGGCGGTGCTGCGTCAGCTGATCCAGGTCGGCACCGACATCGTCAATGATGGCTTCCAGCCAGAGGGCCGCGAGAGCAGCGAGCTGCTCTCGGCAGCGGAAAAATCCGTGTTCGCGATCGCCGAGCAGGGCGCACGCGGCCGTACCGATTTCGTGGCGATGCCCGGTGCGCTGAAAGACGCCTTCGAAGAGCTGCGCAACCGCTTCGAGAACGGCGGCAACATCACCGGCTTGCCGACCGGCTATACCGATTTCGATGCGATGACCGCCGGCCTGCAGCCGACCGATCTGATCATCCTGGCCGCGCGCCCGGCCATGGGTAAAACCACGCTGGCGCTGAACATCGCCGAGTACGCCGCGATCAAGTCCAAGAAGGGCGTGGCGGTGTTCTCGATGGAAATGTCGGCCTCGCAGCTGGCGATGCGTCTGATTTCCTCCAACGGCCGCATCAACGCCCAGCGCCTGCGTACCGGCCAGCTGGAAGATGAGGACTGGAGCCGGGTGACCGGTGCGATCCGGATGCTGAAGGAGACCAAGATCTTCATCGACGATACGCCTGGCGTGTCGCCGGAGATCCTGCGCTCCAAGTGCCGCCGCCTCAAGCGCGAGCACGACCTGGGCCTGATCGTCATCGACTACCTGCAGCTGATGAGCGTGCCGGGCAACAGCGAAAACCGCGCGACCGAAATCTCGGAAATCTCGCGTTCGTTGAAGGGCCTGGCGAAGGAGCTCAACGTGCCGGTCATCGCGCTCTCACAGCTCAACCGCTCGCTGGAAACGCGTACCGACAAGCGCCCGGTAATGGCCGATCTTCGCGAATCCGGCGCTATCGAGCAGGATGCGGACATGATCGTGTTCATCTACCGCGACGACTATTACAACAAGGAAACCTCGCCGGACAAGGGCCTGGCCGAGATCATCATCGGCAAGCACCGAGGCGGCCCGACCGGCTCGTGCAAGCTCAAATTCTTCGGTGAGTACACCCGGTTCGACAACCTGTCGCACGACTCGGTGGGTTCGTTCGAATAAGGCGTTTCATCGGCATATTCCCGGTTTCGTCGCAAACCCGTTGCAGCGCACCCGTGCAGGGCGCGATGGTGGTCTCGGGGCGGCGGGGTGCCGCCAATGGAGACTGACGATGAAGACCCTGTTCGCGCTGGGCGTGTGGTGCCTGCTGTTCGTGCTGTGCTGGCCGCTGGCGATCCTGGCCCTGGTGGCGTGGCCGTTCGTGTGGCTGTTGAGTCTGCCGTTCCGGCTGGTCGGCATCACGTTCTCGGCGCTGTTCGCCTTCCTGGGCGCGCTGTTCATGCTGCCGGCCCGCGTGCTGGGCGGCCGTGCGGTGGTGGCATGAAGGCGCTGCTCCTGGTTGCCCTGGCGGCGCTGGCCGGCCCGGCATTGGCGCAGTCGCCGGCACCGTCCTCGGCGTGGCTGGAGCGCAAGCAGACGGCCGCTGCCGATGAGGCGGATGCGGCCGGGTCGATGTCTACGAAAGCGCCCGAGGCCAAGGAGCGCTGTAGGGTCGTGAAGCAATGGAAGGTGGAGGACACCGTGGTCAAGCATCGCGTCTGTGACGACCCGCCCAAGCCGGTGGCGCCAGCCAAGCAAGGCTAACGCCTGTAGAGCCGAGCCCATGCTCGGCTGATGTTCGCAACGGCCAGCCGAGTATGCGGCCCTACAAAGTCGCCGGGGAAGTGGAACAGGGATTGGCCCGGCATGCTGTAGCGGATCCTGATCTGGTTGGCGCCAAGCGGGCTCACTTCAACCGGTTGCACCGACGCTCTGCGGTAGTCGCCTTCCATCAGTTCGGCTGCGCAGGCCAGCAGTGGAGCAAATGCTGCCATCGACATCACCGCAGCGGCGCGCGACGTGCGGGCGAGGGGAATCAAACGAATGGACTTTCCTTCCTTGGTCAGATGCCTTGATCATTGAACCGCAGTATTGCAGGGTCAAGACACGCGACGCTGTTGCAGGCAACAAAAAACCCCGCCGAGGCGGGGTTTTTCGTCTGCAGGTGTGTGCCGGCCAATGGTCGGCACACACCCGGATACAGCTCAGTTCGCCTTGTGGATCGCGCGCTTGCTGACGGCCATCGCGGCGTCATGCACCACTTCGGACAGCGACGGGTGGGCGTGGCAGATGCGCGCCAAGTCGTCGGCCGAACCACTGAACTCCATGGTCAGCACGCCTTCGTGCACCAGCTCGGAGACGTTCGCGCCGACCAGGTGCATGCCCAGGATGCGGTCGGTCTCAGCATGTGCCAGGACCTTCACGAAACCCGACGGCTCGATCATCGCCACGGCACGGCCGTTGGCGGCGAACGGGAAGCTGCCCGCCTTGTACGGGATGCCTTCGTCCTTGAGCTGCTGCTCGGTCTTGCCGACCCAGGCCAGCTCCGGCTCGGTGTAGATGACCCACGGGATGGTGTCGAAGTTGACGTGGCCCGGCAGGCCTGCGATCAGCTCGGCCACGGCGATGCCTTCTTCGAAGCCCTTGTGCGCCAGCATCGGGCCGCGCACGCAGTCACCGACCGCCCAGACGCCAGCGACGCCGGTGTGGCAGTGCGCGTCCACTTCGATCTGGCCACGCTCGTTGATCTTGACGCCGGTGCCCTCGGCCAGCAGGCCCTTGGTGGCGGCGCGACGGCCAACGGCCACCAGCAGCTTGTCCACGATCAGGTTCTTCTCGCCTTCACCATCGGTGTAGGTGAGCGCGACTTCCTTCTTCTTGCCCTTGCCGGTCACCTCGGCCTTGGAGACCTTGGCGCCCAGGCGGATGTCCAGACCCTGCTTCTTGAATTCCTTCAAGGCGGTCTTGGCCACTTCGGCATCGGCCGCGGCCAGGAAGTCCGGCAGCGCTTCCAGGATGGTCACTTCCGAGCCCAGGCGCTTCCAGACGCTGCCCAGTTCCAGGCCGATCACGCCGGCACCGATCACGGCCAGGCGGGCCGGCACTTCGGTGAAGTCCAGGCCGCCGACGTTGTCGACGATGGTCTCGCCGTCGAACTTGGCGAACGGCAGTTCGATCGAATCCGAACCGGCGGCGATGATGACGTTGGTGCCCTTCAGCTCGACTTCCGAACCGTCGTGCTGCTTCACCTTGACGATGTTGCCCGGCTGCAGCTCACCGAAACCGTAGTACGCCGTGACCTTGTTCGCCTTGAACAGCATGGCGATGCCGCCGGTGAACTGCTTGACGATCTTGTCCTTGCGGCCAACCATCGCCTCGACGTCCATCTTGGCGTCCTTGAAGCTGATGCCGTGGTCGCCAAAGATGTGGCCCATGTTCCAGAATTGACGCGAGGAATCCAGCAGCGCCTTGGACGGGATGCAGCCCACGCGCAGGCAGGTGCCGCCCAGGGCCGGCTTGCCGTCCTTGCCCAGCGCAGCGTCGATGCAGGCGGTCTTCAGACCCAGCTGCGCGGCGCGGATGGCGGCATGGTAGCCGGCCGGACCGGCACCGATGACGACGACGTCGAATTGTTCAGCCATTGAGATATTCCTTGTTTCTTTACCAGAACCCCTCCGCGCAGGCGCGGAGGGGTGGGAGGTCTTACAGGCCGAACAGCATGCGGCCCGGGTTTTCCAGCTGGTTCTTGATGTCCACCAGGAACTGGACCGAGTCCTTGCCATCGATGATGCGGTGATCGTAGGACAGCGCCAGGTACATCATCGGCGCGATCACGACCTGGCCGTTCTGGGCGATCGGACGCTCCTTGATGGCGTGCATGCCCAGGATGGCGCTCTGCGGCGGGTTGATGATCGGGGTCGACAGCAGCGAGCCGAAGGTGCCGCCGTTGGTCACCGTGAAGGTGCCGCCCTGCAGTTCTTCCAGGCTCAGCTTGCCGTCACGGGCCTTCTTGGCGTAGTCGGCGATGGTCTTTTCGATGTCGGCGAACGACATGCGCTCGACGTTGCGCAGCACCGGGGTCACCAGACCCTTCTCGGTCGACACGGCGATCGAGATGTCCGAGTAGCCGTGATAGATGATGTCGTCACCATCGATCGAGGCATTGACCAGCGGGAAGCGCTGCAGCGCGTTGGCGGCGGCCTTCACGAAGAAGCTCATGAAGCCCAGCTTGATGCCGTGGGCCTTGACGAACTCGTCCTGCAGCTCCTTGCGCGCGGCCGAGACCTTGGACAGGTCGACCTCGTTGAAGGTGGTCAGCATCGCGGTGCCGTTCTTGGACTGCATCAGTCGCTCGGCGATGCGCTTGCGGATGCGGGTCATCGGCACGCGCTCTTCCGGACGTGCGCCACCGGACTTGCCGGCGCCACCGTTGCGGGCGAAGTTGACGATGTCTTCCTTGGTCACCGCGCCGCGGCGGCCGGTGCCGTCCACGTCGGCCGGGTTCACGCCTTCGGTGATGGCGGTGAAGCGGGCGCCCGGGGGCAGGGAGTCGGCAGCGGACTTGGCGGCCGGTGCCGGCGCTGCGGCAGCGGCCGGAGCAGCCGCCTTGGCCGGTGCGGCCTCGGCCTTCTTCTCTTCCGCGGCCGGAGCCGGGGCATCGGCCACGGCGCCTTCTTCGATGATCGCCACAACCTGGCTGGAGGTCACGGTGGCGCCCACCTCGAACTTGATCTCCTTCAGCACGCCGTCGACCGGCGACGGCACTTCCAGGACGACCTTGTCGGTTTCCAGATCAAGCAGGTTTTCATCGCGCTTGACGGCATCGCCGACCTTCTTGTGCCAGGTGGCGATGGTGCCGTCGGCGACGGATTCGGGCAGTACCGGGGCTTTGACTTCGGTGGCCATGCGGGAGCTTCCTGGTTTGTCTTTTCTAGAATGAGGGGGAGAGTTATTCAGCGACCGAGTCGTTGAACGTGTTGACCAGGGCATCGGCGATCAGCTTCTGCTGTTCGATGATGTGGTCAGCCATGTGTCCAGCGGCCGGCGATGCCGAACGGGCGCGACCTGCGTAATGGATGCTCTGGCCATCGGCCAGGCACGCCTGCAGGTGGTGACGGATCTGGTACCAGGCACCCTGGTTCTGCGGTTCTTCCTGACACCACACCACATCGGCCGCCTTGCCGTACTTCTTCAGCTCTGCTGCCAGTGCCACGCGCGGGAACGGATACAGCTGTTCAACGCGGATGATGGCGACATCGTCCTGGCCACGCTTGGTCTGGTCTTCCAGCAGGTCGTAGTAGACCTTGCCCGAGCACAGCACCACGCGCTTGACCTTCTTGGTGTCTGCGTTGGCATCGCCGATCAGGTGCTGGAACTCGCCGTTGGCCAGCTCTTCCAGGGTCGACACGGCCAGCTTGTGGCGCAGCAGCGACTTGGGCGACATCACGATCAGCGGCTTGCGGGTGGTCATGCGCATCTGGCGACGCAGCATGTGGTACGCCTGCGCCGGGGTCGACGGCACGCACACCAGCATGTTCTCCAGCGCGCACAGCTGCAGGAAACGCTCCAGACGCGCGGAGCTGTGCTCCGGGCCCTGGCCTTCGTAACCGTGCGGCAGCAGCAGGGTCAGGCCGGTGATACGGCCCCACTTGGCTTCGCCGGCAGCAATGAACTGATCGATCACGACCTGGGCGCCGTTGGCGAAGTCGCCGAACTGGCCTTCCCAGATGCACAGGGTGTTCGGATCGGTGGTGGAGAAGCCGTACTCATAAGCCATCACCGCTTCTTCGCTGAGCAGCGAATCGATGATGGTGGCCTGTTCCGGCGACTCGACCAGCTGGCGCAGCGGCAGGTAATAGTTGTCGGTCTTCTGGTCGTGCAAAATCGCGTGGCGGTGCGTGAACGTACCGCGGCCCACGTCCTGGCCGACCAGGCGCAGGTTGTTGCCTTCGTCGAGGATCGTGGCGTAGGCCAGGTTCTCGGCAAAGCCCCAGTCGCCCGGGATCTCGCCGGCGGCCATCTTGCGGCGGTCGTCATAGACCTTGGCCACGCGCGAGTGCAGTTCCACGCCTTCGGGAACGGTGTTGATGATCTGCGCCAGCTGCTTGACCTTCTCCATGCCGACAGCGGTGGAGACCGCGTCGGAGAGCTTGCCGTTGAGCAGCTTGGGCCAATCCACGTACATCTTGCTGGTGGCCGGGGTCTTTTCGACTTGGGCCAGCTCGGTGGTGACTTCACCGGCATCGAGCTTGTTGCGGTAGGCATCGACCAGCGCCTTGCCGCCGCCGGCTTCGATCACGCCGGCCGCTTCCAGCGCCGCGGCGTACAGCTCGCGGGTGGTCTGGTGCTTGCGGATGACCTGGTACATCAGCGGCTGGGTGATCGCCGGTTCGTCGGCTTCGTTATGGCCCCAACGGCGGTAGCACATCAGATCGATGACCACGTCCTTGGCGAACTTCTGGCGGAACTCGAACGCCAGCTGGGCAGCAAACACCACGGCTTCCGGATCGTCGCCGTTCACGTGCAGCACCGGGGCGGCGATCATCTTGGCCACATCGGTGGCGTAGCGCGTGGAGCGCGTATCCAGCGGGTTGGAGGTGGTGAAACCAACCTGGTTGTTGACCACGATGTGCACCGTGCCACCGACGGCGAAGCCGCGGGCCTGGGACATCTGGAACAGCTCCATCACCACGCCCTGGCCGGAGAAGGCCGCGTCGCCGTGGATCAGGATCGGCATCACCTGCTTGCGGGCGGTATCGCCACGGCGTTCCTGGCGCGAGCGCACGCTGCCGGCCACGACCGGGTCGGCGATTTCCAGGTGCGACGGGTTGAACGCCAGCGCCAGGTGGACGGCGCCACCCGGGGTGGAGACGTCGGCCGAGAAGCCCATGTGGTACTTCACGTCGCCGGCGGAGGCGTGGTCGTCGTGTTCGAACTTGCCTTCGAACTCGTCGAACAGCTTGCGCGGGCTCTTGCCGAGGGTGTTGACCAGCACGTTCAGACGGCCGCGGTGGGCCATGCCGATCACCACGTCCTTGACGCCATCCTTGCCGGCATCACGGATGATGGTGTCCATCATCGGGATCAGCGAGTCGCCGCCTTCCAGCGAGAAGCGCTTCTGGCCGACGTACTTGGTGTGCAGGTAGCGCTCCAGACCCTCGGCAGCCGTCAGGCGCTCCAGGGTGCGGCGCTGGGTATCGGCATCCAGGTTGTAGCTGCCACCGGCCAGTTCCAGGCGCTGGTACAGCCACTGGCGCTGCTCGACCTCGGAGATGTGCATGAACTCCGCACCGATCGAGCCGGTGTAGGTCTTCTTCAGGCGCTCCAGCAGATCGCGCAGTTTCATGCGCGGCTGGCCGGCGACGCCGCCGGTGCTGAACTCACTGCCCAGGTCGCTTTCCGACAGGCTGTGGAACGGCAGGCCCAGATCCGGCGGATTGGTCGGCGCGGTCAGGCTCAACGGGTCCAGGCGGGCGGCCATGTGGCCACGCGAACGGTAGGCGGTGATCAGGCGACCGACATTGCGCTCGCGCTCGTCGCCGGCACCGGCGGCGGCCGTGCCGCTCTTGACGGCATTCCTGGCGGCGTCGGCAATGTGGGCGATGACGGCCGAATGCGGAATATCACCGGCTTCGCGGCCCTGGAAGCCGTCGAAGTAGGTCTTCCATTTGGGATCGACACTGTCCGGAGAAACGAGGTACTGCTCGTACAGATCCTCGATATAGGAGGCGTTGCCGCCGGCGAGCTGCGAAGATTGCGCAAACTGCTTCAGTTGATTGTCCACGATGGAGAGTCGGATTCGCTTGTGGGGTAAGGCTTCGATGATCCGGCAGGGAAAAGTGAATAGCCCTGCGCGGGCGGTATCTAACACCCCAAATTGTACCCCCATCGAGACAGGAAGGGGCACCGTACGGTCCAGTGCGGGGCCTGCGGTGTCATTCCCAGACAGGTTCGGGACCGGGGTGTGAGCTACAGCCCGAGCGCGCGCAGCTCGCTGCAATCACGCGAACGTTCCCATACGCGCTGCAAACCGTCCTGCAACGGTCGCGAACGTGCCGGTTGGGCCAACCCCGCCTCTCCCTCGACGCGATGCCCGCTACTACGAAAGTAGTAGTCGCCCGCGTCATTGAGCACGCAGGCAGAAGCGACGGCACGGTCGATGGGATCGCTCACCTCGCGCACCCGGAAGACGCTCGGCAGGCGCTGCAGCAGGCTCAGTACCGGCGAGCTGGCCTGACGGATGGCGGCGCTGTCGTGGACGATCAGCCAGGCCTGTTTGTCGTGGCGGGCAGTGGCGTAGCGGCGCAGGGCCTCCAGAACCGGCGGTGCATCGAGCAGACCGGGGTCGAGCTGGCGGCTGTGGATCCACAGCTGGCGGCGGGCACGGTGGACCAGGGCAGTGGTGATCGCCACCGCCTCGTCGGCACGGTCGATGGCGACCGCGCCGGTCAGCGCCAGCCGCATGTGCTGGTGAGCGATGCCGGCCTCTTGGAAGACCTCTCCCTCCGGCAGGAAGCCCTGCCGGGTGTAGAACACGCGGGCCGGCAACTGCGCATGCAGCCCGACCTCGCGCCAGCCACGGGCCCGGGCCTGATCGATCAGGGCCTGCAGCAGGGCGTCGCCGACGCCTTTGCTACGCCATGCCGCAAGCACCGCCATGCGGCCGATCCGGCCATCGGGGGTGAGCCGGCCGGCACCGATCGGCGTTCCATCGGTGTCCCGGGCAAGCACGTGCACGCTCAGGGGGTCGAGCGCGTCGATCTCCAGTTCGGCCGGCACCTGCTGTTCGTCGACGAACACGGCGAACCGCACCCGGTGCAGCGCGGCGTGCTGCGCCGGGTAATCGACCACGTCAACCTGGAAACCAAGGGCGGCCATGGCGGGTGGGCGGATCAGCCGCGCGGGGGCTCGTCCTTGCCGTCGGTCTCGTCGCTGTCGTCGAAATCCACGATCACTTCGATGCCGTCGTTATGGATGGTGACCTCGTGCACGTCGGCCTGGGTGGCCTCGTCATCGATGACCTCGACCGCGTCGGTGCCGTCGACGATGTCGTACTCGGCGACGTAGTCGTCTTCGTCCTCGAACCCGGCATCGTCCACCAGTTGGTAGAAGCCGCCGGCGACCAGCGCCTGCACGGCATCACGGCCCTTGGCCGAGAGCTTCTGGTACAGCGCCGCGCCGATCTGTTCGGTGCCGGCCAGTACCTGGGCATCCTTGACCGGCAGCGCGAAGTCCAGCCCGCTGCAGTACAGGCTGGCGCCACGCTTGGCACGGCGCCAGGCCAGCCGCGCCCACGGGTGGCGCTGCAGTTCCACGCCCGCGCCCAGCGCAGCTTCGATCTCTTCGCGCGGCAGCGGCTCGCCGTGCGCCATCACTTCCCCGGCGGCGCGGTAGGTAGTGATGAAGCGGCCGAACCAGTCACCCAGCTTGTCCGGGTCGTTCATGCGGATCGCATTGAGCGCTTCGACCACGCGGTTCATCGAGACCACGTCGATTTCGTTCGGGTCCTCGGGCACCTTCAGGTCCGGATCCTGATAACGGATCGACTCGTCGGCGCCGTCGATGAGGGTGTCGAGGTAGTCGCTGATCAGCTCTGCCGATGCCGGGGCGCGCATGCCGAAGGAGAAGGTCAGGCAGGGGTCTTCGGCGACCCCGTTGTGCGGCACGTTCGGCGGCAGGTACAGCATGTCGCCCGGGGCCAGCACCCAGTCGTGGGTCGGCTTGAAGCGGCGCAGCAGCTTGAGTTCGACGTCATCGCGGAAGTCCAGCGGCGGGCGCTTGCCCTTGATCGATTCGCTGGCGTCGATCTGCCAGCGGCGGTGGCCGTAAGCCTGCAGCAGGAAGACGTCGTACTGGTCGACGTGGGCGCCGACCGAGCCGCCGGTGGCGGCGAAGCTGATCATCACGTCATCCATGCGCCAGCGCGGCAGGAAGTTGAAGTGGCTGATCAGGGCGCGCACGTCGGCGTCCCACTTGTCCACGTCCTGGACCAGCAGGGTCCAGTCGTGGTCGGGCATGCCCGGGAACTCCTCTTCCTGGAACGGGCCGGTACGCACGCTCCAGCCATCGGTGGCGCGATCGTGGGTGATCAGGCGCGACAGGGCGCCTTCCTCGCAGGCCAGGCCAGCGAGGTCTTCAGGCTGGACCGGCGTTTCGAAATCGGGAAACGCGCCGCGGATGAGCAGCGGGCGCTTCTGCCAGTAGTCGCGCAGGAAGGTGGCGGCGGGCATGCCAAGCGGCAGGCCGGGGCGGGCCTGGACTTCGATGGCGGGAGTTTTGATCTTGCGTGCGGCCATGGGGGAGATCCTTGCAGCGTATAGACGGGTATTCGGGGGCGCGGCCGTGCCACGCCCATGCCTTCAGATTGCCTTGGCCAGGTCCGCCGCCAGGCCGATGTAGCCGCCCGGGGTCAGCGCGCGCAGGCTCTGCTTGGCGTCGGCCGGCAGATCCAGGGATTCGACGAAGGCCTGCATCGATTCGGTGGTGATGCCCTGGCCACGGGTAAGGGCCTTGAGCTGTTCGTAGGGGTTGGGCAGGCCGTGGCGGCGCATGACGGTCTGCACGGCTTCAGCCAGCACTTCCCACGCGGCGTCCAGATCGGCATCCAGGCGTTCCGGGTTCACGGTCAGCTTGCCCAGGCCCTTGGCCAGCGAATCCAGGGCGACCTGGGTGTGGCCGAAGGCGGTGCCGACCGCACGCAGCACGGTGGAATCGGTCAGGTCGCGCTGCCAACGGCTGATCGGCAGCTTGGCGCTGAAATGCTCGAACAGGGCGTTGGCGATGCCGAAGTTCCCTTCGGCGTTCTCGAAGTCGATCGGGTTGACCTTGTGCGGCATGGTCGAGGAGCCGACTTCGCCTTCCTTCAGCTTCTGCTTGAAGTAGCCCAGCGAGATATAGCCCCAGACGTCGCGGGCCAGATCGATCAGGATGATGTTGGCGCGGCGCGCCGCATCACCGATTTCGGCGACGTTGTCATGCGGCTCGATCTGGGTGGTGTACGGGTTGAACACCAGGCCGAGGCTTTCCACGAAGCGCTGGGCGAAGGTCGGCCAGTCCACGTCCGGGTAGGCGATGACGTGGGCGTTGTAGTTGCCCACCGCGCCGTTGATCTTGCCGGTCAGCTCCACCGCGGCGATCTGGCGGCGCTGGCGCTCCAGGCGGGCCACGACGTTGGCCACTTCCTTGCCCAGCGTGGTCGGCGAAGCGGTCTGGCCGTGGGTGCGCGACAGCATCGGCTGGGCGGCCTGGGCGTGGGCGAGGGCGCGCAGCACGCCGGCGATGTTGTCCAGCGACGGCAGCAGCACCTCGCGGCGGGCCTGCTCGAGCATCAGGCCATAGCTGAGGTTGTTGATGTCCTCACTGGTGCAGGCGAAATGCACGAACTCCAGCGCCGGGCCCAACTCGGCATCGGCGGTGAGCTGTTCCTTGATGAAGTACTCCACGGCCTTGACGTCGTGGTTGGTGGTGCGCTCGATCTCCTTCACCCGCGCGGCGTGGGCCGGGGCGAAATCGTCGGCCAGGGCGCGCAGGCGGGCGGTGGCAGCGGCCGAGAACGGGGCCAGTTCGACGATGCCCGGCTCATTGGCCAGCGCCAGCAGCCATTCCACTTCCACCTTCACGCGGGCCTTGATCAGGCCGTATTCGGAGAAGATCGGGCGCAGGGCGTCGACCTTGCCGGCGTAGCGGCCATCGAGCGGGGACAGGGCGAGCAGGGCGAATTCGGACATGGCAGGGCGCAGATCGGTGGCAGCGGGGGCCGCCATTCTACGCTGCCCCGGCGTCCTCGGCCTGTGCCATGCGCACCGTCACCGCCTGGATCCGGTGCCCGGCCATGCGCTTGATCGTGAACAGGTGCCCGTCGATTTCCAGCTGCTCGCCTTCCTCGGGCAGGCGCTGGAGCTGGTGCACGATCAGCCCGCCGACCGAATTCAGATGGTCCGGTGCGCTCAGGTCATGGCCCAGCAGGCGCTCCAGCCGGAAGATGGAGGTCGAGCCGGCCACCAGCAGGGTGCCGTCCGCGCCGCGGGTGGGGGCATCCTTGACGATATGCGGGTGCTCGTCCTCGATATCGCCGACCACCACTTCCAGCAGGTCCTCCAGGGTGAAGTAGCCCAGGATGCGGCCGTGCTCTTCCACGCACAGGGCGAGGTGGGTGGTGCCGGTACGGAAGCGCTCGAGCACCAGCGGCACCGGAGTCTCCAGCGCGATCAGGTTGGCCGGGCGCAGCAGCGGGCGCAGATCGTCGGTCGGATTGCCGCGGGCGATCTCCACCAGCAGGTCCTTCATGTGCAGGATGCCCAGCACTTCCTCGCCGTCGCGGTCGAACCACGGGTAGCGGCTGTAGCGGCTCTCGGCGAACTCGGCCATGACATCGGCCAGGCTCATCCCGTCGCGGAACGAACGCATATGGTCGCGCGAGCGCATCAGGTCGCCGGCCACCAGCTCGGGCAGTTCCAGTGCATGGCTCATCAGCGTGAGGTCCTGGTCCGGCGCGGTGCCGGTGGGCTGCTGACGGCCCACGATGAGCTTGAGTTCCTCGCGGGAGTAGCGGTGCGAGGTGTGCTCCACATCGCCCCAGCCGGCCGCTCTCAGCAGCGCGTTGGCGCTGTTGTTGAGCAGCCAGATGGCCGGGTACATCGCCCAGTAGAACAGGTACAGCGGTGCGGCCGTCCACAGCGACATCGCTTCGGGACGGCGGATCGCCATCGATTTCGGGGCCAGTTCGCCGAGCACGATGTGCAGGAACGAGATGATGCTGAAGGCGATGATGAAAGCAGTCAGGCGCGAGGCTTCCGGGGTCAACCCGAGCGTATCGAACAACGGCTGCAGCAGGTGCGCGAACGCCGGTTCGCCGACCCAGCCCAGGCCCAGCGAGGACAGCGTGATGCCCAGCTGGCAGGCGGACAGATACGCATCCAGGTGCGAATGCACGTTGAGCAGCAGGCGGCCGCGCCAGCCGTTGTTGTCGGCCAGGCCGACGGCCTGGGTGTGGCGCAGCTTGACCAGGGCGAACTCGGCGGCCACGAAGAAGCCGTTGAGCACCACCAGCAGCAGCGCCAGCGCAAGGAGCAGGAGGTTGCCGATCATTCGCGACCCCACAGCATGGCTGCCAAGGCGAGAACGGCACCCGCGGTCGCCAGGGCGGCGAGGGCGGTCATCGGTGCGTGCGCGGCGGCACGCCCGGTACTACTGTCGGGATCGTCACCCATGGGGGCGGCAGTCTGTCTGAATGGAAACGAATCCCGAGTCTAGCCGATCAGTTGCTTTCTTGGGTTTCAGCGGCGCTTGAGAGTATCGTGATGTGCGCCGCCAGCCAGGGAATCAGGCCCGTTGCCAGCCGCAGGTTCCCTTTCATCCACGAAAGACGTGCGGAGTTGATGCAATGAGCAAGGGTTTCAGGATTGAACACGACAGCATGGGCGAGCTGCAGGTGCCCGCCGATGCGTTGTGGGGCGCGCAGACCCAGCGCGCCGTCGATAATTTCCCCGTGTCGGGCCAGCGCATGCCGCGTGGATTCATCCGCGCGCTCGGCCTGGTCAAGGGTGCTGCCGCGAACGTCAACGTCGAGCTCGGCCATCTGCCGCGCACCATCGGCAAGGCCATCGAAGCGGCGGCCGCGGAAGTTGCCGATGGGCGCCATGACGCGCACTTCCCGATCGATGTGTACCAGACCGGTTCGGGCACCTCCTCGAACATGAATGCCAATGAGGTCATCGCCACGCTCGCCAACCGCGCCGGAAAGGCCGGCAAGACCGCGGTGCATCCCAACGATCACGTCAACCAGGGGCAGAGCTCCAACGATGTGATTCCCACCGCGTTGCGGGTCTCGGCGCTGCTCGGTGTGCATGAGCAGCTGCTGCCCTCGCTGGTGCACCTGCGCAAGACCATCGACAAGCGCGGCCGCGCGCTGCGCAAGGTGGTCAAGACCGGGCGCACCCATCTGATGGATGCGATGCCGCTGACCTTCGAGCAGGAATTCGGTGCGTGGTCGGCGCAGTTGTCCTCCGCGCAGGAGCGCATCGAAGACAGCCTCAAGCGTCTGCGGCGCCTGCCGCTGGGCGGCACGGCGATCGGGACCGGCATCAATGCCGATCCGCGTTTCGGCGCGCAGGTGGCCAAGCAGCTCAAGCAGCAGACCGGCATCAAGTTCGACAGCGCCGAGAACAAGTTCGAAGGCCTCGCCGCGCAGGACGATGCGGTTGAGCTGTCCGGCCAGCTCAACGCGCTGGCCGTGGCCCTGATCAAGATTGCCAACGACCTGCGCTGGATGAATGCCGGGCCGCTGGCCGGGCTGGGCGAGATCGAACTGCCGGCACTGCAGCCGGGCAGCTCGATCATGCCGGGCAAGGTCAACCCGGTGATACCCGAAGCTACCGTGATGGTGTGTGCCCAGGTGATCGGCCACCATACCGCGATCACCGTGGCCGGCCAGACCGGCAACTTCCAGTTGAACGTGACGCTGCCGTTGATCGCGGCGAACCTGCTCGATGGCATCACCCTGCTGGCCAACATCACCCGTCTGCTGGCCGACACCGCGATCGCCGGACTGAAGGTACGCGAGGACCGCGTCCGCGAGGCACTGGATCGCAACCCGATCCTGGTGACGGCGTTGAACCCGATCATCGGCTACGAAAAGGCGGCCGCCATCGCCAAGCGCGCCTACAAGGAGCAGCGCCCGGTGCTGGACGTGGCCAAGGAAGACAGTGGCCTGTCCGAAGCCGAACTGCGCCGTCTGCTGGATCCGGCGGCGCTGACCGCCGGTGGCATCCATGCCGGCGGCGGCGGGGGCGGTTGAGCGCTCGCACTACCTGAAACGAAAAACGGGCCGAACGGCCCGTTTTTTTGCGCGAACTCAGTGGCGATCGGCCTGCAGATTGCCGAAGGTCTCGGTGTAATCCTTGAACTCGGGAATCTTCGTGATCAGGTCCGGCGGGATCGGCTGCATGCCGTCAGGTACCTGTATCTTCACCGAGCGCTTGGCCGGGTCCGGCGGGGCGTCGGTCAGCGTGTTCTGGCGCAGCACCTGCAGCTGGCCGAACATGCCCTGCAGCATCGCGTGCTGCTCCTGGTTGAGCGGGATCTCGATCTCATCGATCTTCATGTGCCCGTTGGGCAGGATGATGATGTTAGGCGCAGGCGCGCGGCGCACGGTGACCATGCCGTCGCTGACGGTGATCTTGGGCTTGCTGCGCTCGGCGCGGTGATTGCGGTACTCCTGATCGCAACCGGTGGCGACCAGGCAGAACAGGGCGAACAGCAACAGACTCAGCTTCTTCATGAGCAGGGCAACGCGTGCGGCGGGAGGGGAGATTGTAGTCCTCCCGCCCCCGGAAGGGCCTGCCTGCGACGCATCGTCGCAGGCAGTGCCGGGTTACTTGCCGCAGTCGTCGATGTCGCTCTGGTCCATCGTCGCATAGGGCTGGAAGGCCGGCAGGGCGGCCGCCAACGCTTGCTGTTTCGCCATCATGGCCGGCAGCAGCCCACACAGCTTCTGGGCCTGGTCCTCGATCTTCTTGGCCTCTTCATTCACCCGCGCTTCGATGCCCTGGGTGTCACCGGAGAACATGCCCCGGATCGCCTCACCGGCAGCTTTCACGCCCAGATTGGCGCCGGCTACGCCGATCTCCATGCCGGCGCCGGCCAGTGCTTCGACCTGCTTGCGGTAGTCCAGCAGCAGCGCACGCTGGTGGGCATCCACCGTGACCGCCTTGCCATCGATGAGCAGGTCACCCTGCGGGCTGATCTCCGCCTTCGGCGTCTTCCCGTTGGCGATGGAAATGTTGCCCTGGCTGATTTCCCGGCGGGCCTTGTCGGTGGCCTCCTGCACGGTCTTGCCAATGCCATCGGTATCCAGCGCGCTGGTGGCCGGGGCGGCGGCGCTCTGGTCGGCGGGGGCTTTGCCCTTGCCACTGTCGGGGGCGGTACAGGCTGCGATCGGCAGGCACAACAGCAGGGCAGGCAGCAGCAGTCGAGTCGTCATGATGCGTATCCGTCAGAGAAGGGGGGCTTACTTGCCGCGCGGCAGTTCAACCCGGCCGCGCACGTTGCTGTGGCGGATATCGCCGCTGCCGCTGTTGGCCACGCGCAGGTCGCCGCCGACATCGCGGACGGTGACATCGCCCGACCCATGACGGTCCACGGTGACGCTGCCGCCGATATCGCGCAGGTCGGTGTCGCCGGAGCCGACGGTGCCGACGCGTACATTGCCTTTGGCTTTGCGCACGTCGGTATCACCGGAGCCGACCACGCCGATCTCGACGTTGCCACCGACCGTATCCAGCTCGAAATCACCCGAGCCGATGGTGCCGACCTTCGCATCACCGCGCACGTTGCGGGCCTTGAAATCGCCGGAACCGATCGAGAGCAGGTTCAGTGCACCGGCACCGCCGAGGATGACATCGCCCGAGCCGACCGCGGCGGTCACCAGGCCTTTGATCTCCTGCAGCTTGATGTCACCCGAACCGACGTCGGCGCTCAGCGAGTGCGCACCGGTGACGCTGGCATCGCCCGAGCCGACCTTGAGTTGGACCAGGATGGTGTCCGGCACGGTGCCGCGCATGTCCAGGTAGGCATAGCTGCTGCCGCTGATGGTGAGCGTGTTGCGGCCCTCGCGCTGCAGGCGCACGACCAGCTTGTCGCCGACCTTCTGCTGGGTCACGGTCAGTTCGCGCAGCCAATCCGCATTGGAGGCGCAGGCGCGCCCCCCGAGTTGGGCCGCGCCCGGGCCGGCCTGGAGCACCAGATCGTGCTGGTTCACTTCGAACACCACCGCCTTGGCGCCGGCCAGGTCGAGCTTGAGGTCACGGGCTTCGTTGAACGTGCACTGCGGCTCATTGGCGAGCGCGGTCAGCGGCAGCAACAGCAGGGAAGCAACAGCGAACGTGCGGATCATGGGTGATTCCTCGATGAGGGGCAGGGATCAGATTTCGCCGGCGCGGCGGCGCAGGCGGATGGCCAGGAACAGGAACACCACGCCGATGGCGGCGCCGATCCACAGTTCCGGCATCGCGAAGGCGGCCAGCTGATGGCTCGGGCCCAGCTCATTGACCAGGTTGTCCATGTTGCCGCCGGTACCGCTGAACATCGATTCGCCGCGGTAGAACTGGTCGGTGGCCGGCACCGCGCTGAGCAGCAGACGGCCGACGATGTGCTTCCAGAACCAGCCACCGGTCAGGTCGAACAGGGTCATGACCTTGGTGGTGCTGACGATGATGCCGGCGAACAGCGGCAGCATGACGGCCCACAGGAACGGCTTGGTTTTGGCCCAGGCCGAGCACAGCAGCAGCCAGCCGACGGTCGGCAACGCCCAGAGCAGGTAGACCGGAATCCAGGACAGATGGCCGGCGATGATGGTCAGTGGGCTGGCCGGTCCCCAGATCAACATCATCGGGTCGCCGCCGTGAGCGATCACCACGATGGAGATCATCACCAGGAAGCCGAACATGGTCAGGGCCGAGGCGATCACCGCGATGATCGGCGCGATCAGCAGGGCGCTCAGCGCCTTGGACAGGACGGTGGAGGTATCCGACAGCGGCAGCGACTTCCAGAACAGGATGCTGCGGTCGCGGCGGTCATCGTACAGGGCGCCCAGGCAGTAGAAGAACACCACGAAGGCGAGCACGATCAGCGGCCAGCCCGAGCTCAGGATCAGGGTGAGGTCCAGCCCGTTGGCCAGGTCGTGCAGGTCCTTGGCATCCAGCTTGCTGGTCAGCAGACTCAGGTCCAGGCCGTTGATGTTGACGCTTTCATTGTCGATCTGGATGCCGCCGCTCTTGACCGCACGGTGCATGGCCACCAGGCCGAACACGATGCCAAGCAGGCTCATCACCAGTGAGATGCCGCCGGCGATCACCGGCGCATACAGGAACCCGCCGCGGTTTTCCCAGTGCTCACGCTTGAGCAGCCACTTGAACGCGCTGGCCTTGCTGATGGGGTGGTTGACGGTGTTCATGCGTAGGTTCCCTTCATGATGGCCACGAACAGATCCGCCAGCCCGGGGCTGCGGATTTCGCCCAGGGGCGTGAGCTGGGCGCGTGGCACCCCGTCGAACAGCAGCACGGTCTTGCCGAAGGGCAGGGCGCGGTCGTCGATCGGCTTGAGCGCGCGTGCAGCCTCCACGGTGTCGGCCGAGACGAGGACTTCGGTATAGCGCTCGCCGATGTCTTCCATATCGGTGGTGAGCACGATGCGGCCGTCACGGATGAACATCACATCGGTGAGGATGTGCTCGATCTCCTCCACCTGGTGGGTGGTAACGATGATCGTCTTCTGCTCATCGAAGTAATCCTCCAGCAGACGCTGGTAGAACTCCTTGCGGTACAGGATGTCCAGGCCCAGGGTCGGTTCGTCCAGCACGAGCACCTTGGCATCGATGGCCATCACCAGCGCCAGGTGCAGCTGCACGATCATGCCCTTGGACAGTTCGCGTACGCGCTGCTTGGGGTGCAGCTTGGTGGAGGCCAGGAAGCGCTCGCAGCGCGCCCGGTCGAAACGCGGATGGGTGCCGGCGACGAAATCGATCGCCTCGCGCACCTTCATCCAGCGCGGCAGCACGGCCACGTCGGCGATGAAGCAGACATCGTTCATCAGGGCATTGCGCTGCTCGCTCGGGTCCAGACCGAGCACACGCAGCGCGCCTTGCACCGAGGTCAGGCCGAGCAGCGCCTTGAGCAGGGTGGTCTTGCCGGCGCCGTTGGGGCCGATCAGGCCGGTGATGCGGCCGGGCGCGATCGTGAAACTGGTGTTGTCCAGCGCCACGGTCTGTTTGTAGGCCTTGCGCAGGCCTCGAGCGGAAATGACGACATCACTTGCAACGGCATTCATGAGGATTTCCCCTGGGGCAGCAATTCGTCGAGGTTCAGGCCCAGGCGCTGGATGCGCTCCAGCACCAATGGCCATTCTTCATTGAGGAAGCGGTCGCGCTCGCTGCTGCGCAGCTGCGTGGCCGCTTCCTCGGTCATGAACATACCCAGGCCGCGGCGCTTCTCGACCAGGCCTTCGTCGGCCAGTTCCTGGTAGGCGCGCGATACGGTGATGGGGTTGAGCTGGTACTCGGCGGCAACCTGCCGGACCGAGGGCAGGGCGTCGCCGGGCTTGATGATGCCGTCAAGCATCATGGCGATCACGCGCTCCTTCAGCTGGCGGTAGATCGGAGCACCATCGCTCCATTGAATATCGCTCATGGTCAGCTCCGTGGGTTCAGCGACTGCGCGAATGAGAAGTAAGGCATGGACAGGGAGCTGTGCAGCCGGCGGGGGGGCGTAGGGGCGCCGTTGGCGTTCCCTGCCTCGATGACGCCTGCGTCCTGCGGGCCTTCAAACAAATCTGCGCTGGTGGCAGGGCTGCCAGCGTCACCGGAGGGGAGGCCGAACCAGCCGAGCAACAACAACGCCGAGGCGGCGGTGATGGCTTTGGTGGTGTGGCGGTGGCGCATGCGGTTCATGGGCTTCCCCTGTCTAGGTGACTGGTGTTGTATGCAACTATAACACCGGCACGCCCAAGGTCAACAGGGGGGCGTACCCAACTGATGGCAGGGGGCGTATGACAGGCATGCGTTGATCGTAAGGTGTTGAATTTAAATGGATAGGTGTCTGAGCGGGCGGGCGTTTTCTGCCAGCGCACATTCATTGATGTCAATGGTATGGCAAGCAATGGGCGCATTCAGGTGATGTCTGCAGGATCCCTGTCATCGAGCAGACACGGCCAGAAACGGCAAAGCGGCGCCCGAACACTGCTCCCTTCAGTGGGCCGGCCTACGGCCATCCGGCGGCAAAAACAGCGGTGATATAGTGCCGCCGCGGCCTTGGCAGCCCTTGCCGGGCCGGTTGAGCGCTCGTTTTCCCACCTTGGAGTGTCGCGATGCATTACGTGTCTCTGTTGTCGCCCGTCCGTCGCGACCTTGCCCGGCGCGGGTCGCTGTTGCTGCTGGCCGTCGGCCTGCTGGTGGGCGCGTCGGCCCAGGCGGCCGATCTGCTGGATGTGACCTACCGGCCCCTGGCGGGCAAGGGTGAGGTCAATCTGGCCAAGCAGTACGGTGGCAAGGTGCTGTTGGTGGTCAATACGGCCAGCAAGTGCGGTTACACCCCGCAGTACGAAGGCTTGGAAGCCCTGCAGCGCAAGTACAGCGCACGCGGGTTCTCGGTGCTGGGCTTCCCGTCCAATGACTTCAAGGGCCAGGAGCCGGGCGACGAGGCCCAGATCCAGGAGTTCTGCACGCTGACCTACGGCGTGAAGTTCCCGATGTTCCAGAAGGTGGTGGTGACCGGACCGGAAGCGACGCCGCTCTACCGCAGTCTTGCCACCGCCACGGGCGTGTCGCCGGGCTGGAACTTCCACAAGTATCTGATCAGTCGCGATGGCCGGGTGGTGGCGCAGTTCCCGAGCAAGGTCACGCCGGACGATCCGAAGCTCGTCGCGGCGATCGAACGTGAACTCTCTGTCACCGCCAACAAGCGCTGACGATATCGACATCTCGGACGCGCGTGCGACAATGGTTGCTTTCGCGCCGACGTCGGCGTCCAGTCACTTCCAGGAATGCAGCGAATGAAGATGGGAATGCGCGGCGCCGCGGCGTCGGTTCTGATTCTGGCGATGGGTGCCACCGGTACCGCGATGTCGCAACAACCAGCCGCCCGCGCGGCTGTCAAGGAGACTTCCACTTTGAACACCCAACGCGAAAAGCTTGGCTACGCCATCGGTATCGATGTCGCCAATTCGTTCGGACCGATTTCCAGCGAGATCGACCTGGCCGCCCTGCGCCGCGGTGTGACCAACGCCTTTGAAGGCAAGCAGCCCCTGATCAGCCAGGAAGAAGCGCAGAAGACCGACGCTGCCCTGCGCCAGGCCGTGATGGCCAAGAACGGCCAGCCGGTGCCGGGTGTTGCGCCGGGTACCGCGCCGCCGAAGGTGGACCGCGAGAAGGTCGGCCTGATGCTGGGCAGCTTCGCCGTGGGCCCGTCGCTGGCACCGCTGAAGGATGATCTGGATCTGGACGCGTTGTTCGACGCGGTCAGCACCACGTTCAACAACGGCACCCCGAAGATGACCGCCGAGCAGGCCAAGGCCACGCTGGAAGGTTTCATGAAGGGCAAGCAGGCTGAGATGGAGGCCAAGTCCGCCGCCCAGGCTGGCACCAACCGCGTGGAAGGCAACAACTTCCTGGCCAAGAACAAGACCGTGCCGGGCGTGGTGACCACCGCCTCGGGCCTGCAGTACCAGGTGCTGCGTCCGGGTTCGGGCGAGCGCCCGATGCCGACCAGCAAGGTGCGCGTGAACTACGAAGGCAAGCTGCTCGACGGCACCGTCTTCGACAGCAGTTACCAGCGCGGCCAGCCGATCGAGTTCGGTCTGGACCAGGTGATCAAGGGCTGGTCGGAAGGTGTCTCGCTGATGCCGACCGGTTCCAAGTACCGCTTCTGGATTCCGGGCGAGCTGGCCTATGGCGAACAGGGCACCCCGGGTGGTCCGATCGGTCCGAACGCGACGCTGACGTTCGACGTCGAGCTGCTGAACGTCCTGCCGTAACGGATCTGGAGCCCCACCGCCCATGCGCGTTGCGATTTTCGGTACCGGCTACGTCGGTCTTGTCACGGGTACCTGCCTGGCCGAGGTTGGCCACCAGGTGATCTGTGTCGATATTGACCAGGCCAAGGTCGACGGTCTCAACAGCGGGATCATCCCGATCTATGAGCCCGGTCTGGAACCGATGGTCAAGGCCAACCACGCTGCGTCGCGGTTGACCTTCACCTCCGACGCCGCCGCCGCGATCGCGCATGGCCAGGTGATCTTCATTGCCGTGGGCACGCCACCGGACGAGGACGGCAGTGCCGACCTGCAGTACGTGCTGGCCGTGGCCCGCACCATCGGCCGGCACATCACGCTGCCGGTGGTGGTGGTGAACAAATCGACCGTGCCGGTAGGCACGGCCGACAAAGTCCGTGAGGCCATCGCAGAGGCGCTGGCCGAGCGCGGCGTGGAGATCGCGTTCGACGTGGTCTCCAACCCCGAATTCCTGAAGGAAGGTGACGCGGTCGCCGACTGCATGCGGCCGGACCGCATCGTGGTGGGCGCGTCCAACTCCGAGTCGGTCGCACTGATGCGCCGCCTGTATGCGCCGTTCAACCGCAACCACGACCGCGTGGTGGAGATGGATGTGCGCTCGGCGGAGCTGACCAAGTACGCGGCCAATGCGATGCTGGCGACCAAGATTTCGTTCATGAACGAAATCGCCAACATCGCCGAGAAGGTCGGTGCCGACATCGAGCAGGTCCGTCAGGGCATCGGCTCGGATCCACGCATCGGCTGGCACTTCATCTATCCCGGCGCCGGCTACGGCGGCTCGTGCTTCCCCAAAGATGTGCAGGCGCTGGCCCGGACCGCGCAGCAGTACGGCCATGAGCCGAAGCTGCTCAATGCGGTCGAAGCCGTCAACGAGCACCAGAAGGGTCATCTGTACGCCCTGATCCAGCGCCATTACGATCGTGGCGAGGACGAAGGCGTGCGCGGCAAGACCTTCGCGGTGTGGGGCCTGGCGTTCAAGCCCAACACCGATGACATGCGTGAAGCCTCCAGCCGCCGCCTGCTGGCGCAGCTCTGGGAGGCCGGTGCGCAGGTGCGCGCCTATGATCCGGAAGCGACCGGAGAAGCGCGCCGCATTTTCGGTGAGCGTGATGATCTGGTGTTCTGCGACAACGCGTACGACGCCCTCGAGGGCGCCGATGCGCTGGTCGTGGTGACCGAATGGAAGCAGTTCCGCAGCCCGGATTTCGTCCGCCTGCGCGAGATGCTCAACGATGCGGTCGTCTTCGACGGCCGCAATCTGTACGACCCGCAGGACATCGAAGCCGCGGGCCTGGCTTACTACGGCATTGGCCGGGGACGTTCGTTGAATGCATGAGTCCACACCCTCCGAGCGCGAACAGGCACTGGAAGCACGCCTGATCGAGCTGGAAATGCGCGTCTCCTTCCAGGAGCAGGCGCTGGCCGAACTGAGCGAGGCACTCGCTGATGCGCGCATGGAAGGCAACCGCAATGCCGACCTCACCCGCATCCTGCTTGAAGACCTCGGCAAGGTCCGCACCGCGTTGTATTCCGATTCGGCCGAAGAGCCGCCGCCTCCGCATTACTGATCTGACGTCATGAGCGATACTCTCCGCGACCAGCTGCTGGGCCTTGGCTTCAAAGCCCCGCCCAAACCCGAACGAACCAACGACCGCAAGCCGGATCGTCGACCCGATGCGCGCCGCGATGGCCGCCCGGCCGGCAAGCCGCAGGGCGCGCGCCCGGCCGGCAAGCCCGGTGAGGGGCAGCGTCCCGCCCGCGACGGTGACCGCCGCCCGCAGGGCAAGGGCCGTCCCGCCGGTGCCCGGCCGCCGCAGGGCGCAGCTGGCAAGCCGCGCTCGCGCGAGGACATCGATCTCGCCAAGGCCTATGCGATCCGTGCGCAGAAAGAAAAAGACGACCGCATCGAGGCCGAGCGGCTGAAGCAGGAAGAAGCGCGCGTCCGTCGCGAAGCCAAGGCGAAGCTGGAGGTCCTGCTGGAAGGCAAGTCCCTCAACGCTGAAGCGGCCGACATCGCGCGCCACTTCCCGTATGGCGGCAAGATCAAGCGCATCTACGTCACCGCCGATCAGCTCAAGGCGCTCAATGCCGGTGAGCTTGGCGTATTGCAGCAGAACGGTCGCTACGTGCTGGTGACCGCCGCAGTGCTGGCCGAGGCCGAAGCGGTGTTCGCACCGTCGGTGGCGCTGAAGGTCGACCCGGATGCACCGGCGGGCGAAGATCCGTACGCCGATCCGCAGTACCAGGTGCCCGACGACCTGGTCTGGTAATTCCAACCGGGTCGCAGCTCGGCGACCCTTCGTTTGCAGGGATGCGCATGACGGCTGACCCAAGTCGCGGCTATGTGCCGCACATCGACGGGCTGCGTGCCATCGCGGTGCTGGCGGTGATCGTCTTCCACCTGGACCCGGCCTGGTTGCCCGGTGGGTTCACCGGCGTGGACGTGTTCTTCGTGATCTCCGGCTTCGTGGTCAGTGCCTCGGTGCACCGGCTCCCGCCGTTGCCGTTGGGGCAGTCGCTGCTGCGCTTCTACTCGCGTCGGTTGCGTCGTATCGCGCCGGCGCTGCTGAGCTGCCTGCTGCTGACCGGTGTGGCCAGTGTCCTGCTCATTCCCGAGTCGTGGTTGAGCGAAGCCAGTGACATGACCGGTCTGATGGCCTTCGTGGGCCTCAGCAACTGGGTACTGGTGGGCGTAGGCACCGACTATTTCGCGCCGCGCGCGGAGTTCAACCCGTTTACCCATACCTGGTCGCTGGGCGTGGAAGAGCAGTTCTACCTGCTGTTCCCGCTGCTGTTCCTGTTCTGGAGCCGGGGAGGGCGCGGGCGCACGATCAGCGTGGGCCTGTTCGCGCTGGCCAGCGCGCTGTCCCTGGGGCACGCCATCCATGCCGGCAGCCATCCGGAATACGCAGTGCGGGCGTTCTATGCAACGACTACCCGGTTCTGGCAGCTCGGTGCAGGCGTGCTGCTGTTCCAGTGGCTGCATCTGCGCGAGCGCGATCCCGAGGCGGCGCGCGCGCCCGGCCGTTCGCGGCTGGCATGGTCGCTGTTGGCCTTGGTCGCACTCGGTGCGCTGGGCTGGAACCTGTGGTCGGCGCGGGCAGGGCATTCGCCCTGGCCGGATGGACTCTGGGCGGTCCTGGGTAGCGCCGGGCTGCTGCTGGCCTTGCATTACCACCCGCAAGCGTTGATCGGCAGGCTTCTGTCCAGCCCGCCGCTGCGGCGGATCGGGTTGTTGTCCTACTCGCTGTACCTGTGGCATTGGCCGGTGTTCGTGCTGATGCGCTGGACGGTAGGGGTGGAGACCGTCGGCCAGCGCGTGTTCGCCACAGCAGTGGTGGGGCTGCTGGCCTGGGTGTCCTGGCGTTGGGTCGAGCGGCCGTTCCGCGGGCCGTTGTCGCAGCGCCTCACCACCCGCCGGTGGGTGGTGGTGGGCGTGGCGGCCCTGTTCATTGGCGGGGGCCTGCAGGCCGTGCTGTATTCCCAGTCGGCACGGCTGTCGCTGAGTACGGTCAGCCGCCATCCACTGGACTGGTACCCGGACGGAAAGTCCGTTGCGGCAGACTACCCGGGCTGCGAACTGCGGGTGGGCAAGGCGCGCTTCGAGGCCGGTCGTGCCCGCACGTTCTCACGCGGTGAGTGTGATCGCCCGATGCCGCCGGGCATGCCGCGCAACGTGTTCGTGGCCGGCGATTCGCACGCGATGGCCTATAACGAACTGCTGCGCCGCCTGGCGCTGGAGACGGGCGCAACGGTGTGGCAATACGGCCGCGGCGGCTGCCCGCAGCTGGGCCTGCAGGAATGGCGTTGGGCTGCGCCCGACTGCCAAGGCTATGACACGGCGGTGCGTGCCGATATCGCACGCCACGCAACGCCCGGCGACGTGGTCCTGCTGGCCTCGCTGCGGGTGCCGCGTTTGTCCGATCAGTTCATCCTGTTCGACGCGCGCGAGCAGCGCGAGAGCGAACACAGCGAGCAGGGGTACGCTGGGCGTGCGGCCGAGGCTGAGCGCGCGATCGCGAGCTGGCGTCCGCTCGCCGACGCTGGGGTGCGCGTGGTGCTGGAAGCGCCCAAGCCGGTACTGCCCGCCCCGCCATACCGCTGCTCGGATCGGTTCAACGCCGACAACACGGTGTGCCGCAATGGTCTGCAGGTGCAACGCGACTGGATGGACGACTATCGCGCCCCGGCGCTGGTCGCGCTGCGGCGGGTGGCGTCCGGCTTGCCCGGTGCGGTGATCTGGGACCCGTTGCCGATCCTGTGTGACGCCGACGCCTGCCGTGCCCAGCGCGACGGACATCCGCTGTTCTTCGATGGCGACCATCTGAGCGGATACGGCAATCGGCTGCTGCTGCCCTCGTTGCAGGCAACGCTGGTGGCCACGCCGCACTGACAGCACGGCCGATGGCACGGTGGGGCGCTGGCATCGCAGCGCCCCCGGATGGCATTACTCCGTGATCGGCCCGGCGACCTCTTCGCCCGCCTGCCAGACCGCACCAATGCGCTGCGTGTTGGCGATGTCCACCAGCGGATCGGCATCGAGCACCAGCAGGTCGGCGCGCTTGCCGGCGGCAATGCGGCCGCGGTCGGTCAGCCCCAGCAAGGCTGCCGCTTGCATGGTGGCGGCCTGCAACGCTTCGGAGGGCGTCAGCCCGGCCTCCACCAGCAGCTGCAGTTCGCGATGTTCGGCCACGCCGATCACCCGCTGCGGCATCGCGCCGGCATCGGTGCCGAAGCCAAGCTTCACCCCGGCCGCATGCAGGCGACGCACGTTGTCCAGATTGGTGGCGACTGCCTTGCGTGCGGCCGGCACCCCACTGCCGGCCAGTTGGGTGCGCTGCCATTCCGGCTGCGACCAGCGCGCGAGCACATCGGCGTGCAGTGCCTGGCGCAGGAAGGGCTGCTGCAAGGCCTGCGGATGCTCGGCATACGCGTAGTTGGCCTCATCAATGGCGATCGTGGGGATGTACCAGGTGCCCTGGTCACGCATCTTCCGCGCCAGCATCGGGTCCACCGCCCGGTCGCGGATCCCGTGGGCAAGGATGTCCACCTTGGCATCGACCAGATCGCGGGCCTGCTCCAGATCGTGGATGTGCGCGGCGACCTTGAGCCCGCGCGCATGCGCTTCGGCGATGGCGGCGCGGTACACCTCCGGGGTCATCATCGGACGTTTGCCACCGAGGTCGTCCACCCATAGCTTGATCAGGTCCACGCCATCGGCATGCTGGGTGGCCACGGCCGCGCGCGCCTCTTCTGCGTTGCGCGGACGCGCCACCGGATCGTGGCTCAGGCCCATGGTATCGGCCGGAGGCGCGCCATCCGGGGCGCCGATACCGCCGCCGGCGCCATACAGCTGCGCCCCCAGCCGAGGATCGGCGTTCACCGCTTTGCGGATGGCGAAAAAGTCCGCGCCGTTCATGCCCAGCGCGGTCACCGTGGTGATGCCGTAGCGCTGGAACTGGCGCAGGTCGCGCACCACGTTGTAATGGGTGTAGAAACGGTCGCCGTGCTCCAGTCCCTGCGTATTGCCAACGTGGGCATGGTCGCTGACCAGGCCGGGCAACAGGGTCTTGCCGGTGTAATCGATGCGGCGGGCACCGGTGGCGGCCGCCGGCAGCGGCGTGCCGACATGCACGATCCGCGCACCGTCGATCAGCACGGAGGTGATGCCGAGGTCGCGCGTGCCATCGAAGACGCGCGCATTTTCGAACAGGATCGGCGCTGCCGCGGCGGGCAGGGTGGTGGTGGCGGCAAGCAGCAACGCCCACAGGCGGGTCGGTCGCATCAGCGGCTCCAGTGAGGGGGAGCATTGAGCCTACCCCATCCCGGGGATAGGGTTGCCGGCCAGTGGCCAGCATTACCAGGAACGGACGATCAGCGCGTGCGCGCCCGCAGCAGCGGCAGGCTGATCGCGAAGAAGCACAGCAGCGCGCCGGCCAGCGCAAACCCGCTGCCCGCGAGGAACGCGGTATGGCCCTGATCGATCGGCCACAGCTGGCCCGCGATCAGCGCGCCGAGCACGCCGCCGACGCCTGAGGAGAAGCCGTACAGCAGGCCCTGGCCATGGCCGTTGAGGCGCCCGGGAAAGTAGGTCGCCAGCATCTGCATCGCCGCGGCGAAGAAGGCGGCAAAACCGAGCGCATGCGCGGTCTGGGCAACCAGCATCACTGGCAGATTTTCCGGGAACAGCGCGGTCACGGCCCAGCGCACGGTGGAACTGAGCAGAGCGATCAGCAGCATCCAGCTGGCGTCATAGCGGCGGAAGAAGCGGCCGATGGTGAAGAACACCCCCACTTCGAACACCACCCCGACCGTCCACAGCACGCCCAGGGTGGAGGTCGCATAGCCGTGGTGATCCATGTAGACCGAGAAGAACGTGTAGTACGGGCCGAACGAGAGCTGCTCCATGAAGGCAGCCAGGAAGAATGCCAGCACCTGCGGTTTGCGCACGATCGCCCAGAACCCGCTCGCGTCGCCGTCGCTGCGCTGCAGGTTGCGTGCGTAGTGGTTGGCAAAACCCGAGGCGGTGAGCAGGCCGAACAGCGGCAGCATCAGCCACGGCAGCAGGTGCGCATTGCCGGCGCCGCCATCACCTTCGATGATCCAGCCGAACAGCATCACCACGGCGATGAAGCCCAGCGAGCCCCACACCCGGATCAACCCGTAGCGGTGGCTGTCGCTGCCCAGGTGGGTGAGCGTGATGGATTCGAACTGCGGCATCACCGCGTTGTAGAAGAAGCAGAACGCGATCATCGCCGGGTACAGCCACGGCTGCGGCAACGGCAGCAGGAAGGCGCAGAACGTGAGCAGGGTGAGCACGCAGCCCAGCCGCAGCCAGAAGATCGGGCGCGGCGAGGCGGCAGCGAGGGAGGTCCAGGTGGTGGGCGCCACGATGCGGGTGGCATACCAGATGCCCATCATCACGCTGATCGCGGTCACGCTCATGCCGCGCGAGGTCAGGAACAACGACCAGTACGGCGTGAACGCGCCGAGGGCAGCGTAATAGAACAGGTAGAACGACGACAGGCGGACGGCCGGTACGGCGTCGCGGGGGAGGGCGGTCATGCGGGGTGACGCACTCATTCCGGATCGTAATCCAGGTTGGAGGCCAGCCAGCGCTCGGCCTGCACGCGGTCCACGCCTTTGCGTTTGGCGTAGTCCACTACCTGCTCGCGGGTGACCCGGCCTACCACGAAATACTGGCTTTGCGGGTGGCTGAAGTAGTAGCCCGAGACCGCCGCAGTGGGCAGCATCGCAAAGCTCTCGGTCAGCTGCATGTCCGCGTTGCGTTCGGCATCGAGCAGGCGGAACAGCGTGGCTTTCTCGCTGTGCTCGGGGCAGGCCGGGTAGCCGGGTGCAGGGCGGATGCCGGCGTACTTCTCGGCGATCAGCGATTCGTTGTCCAGCTGCTCATCGGGCTGATATCCCCAGTAATCCATGCGCACATGCTGGTGCAGCCGCTCGGCCAGGGCTTCGGCGAGACGATCGGCCAGGGCCTTGAGCAGGATCGCGTTGTAATCGTCGTGGTCGGCCTCGAAGCGGGCCACGTGCGGATCGATGCCGATGCCGGCGGTCACCGCGAATGCACCGATCCAGTCCTGCTTGCCGCTGTTGGCCGGGGCGATGAAATCGGCCAGGCAGAAATCCGGGCGTTCGACCGGCTTGTCCACCTGCTGGCGCAGGAAGTGCAGCACGGCCGGGCCGTCGTCGGTGCGCAGGTGCACGTCATCGCCGACGCTGTTGGCCGGCCACAGGCCGAACACGGCCTTGGCGGTCAGCCACTTCTCCTCGACGATGCGGGTGAGCATCGCGCGGGCGTCCTTGTACAGATCGGTCGCCTGGGGCCCGACGATCTCATCGGTCAGGATCGCCGGGAACTTGCCGGCCAGTTCCCAGGCCTGGAAGAACGGCGTCCAGTCGATCACCTCGACCAGATCGGCCAGCGGGTAATCATCGAGCACATGCAGGCCCGGCTTGCGCGGCGCAGGAGGAGTGTAGTTCGCCCAATCACCGGTGAAGCGCTGGGAGCGCGCCTTGGCCAGCGTGACCAACCGCTTGGCATCACCGCGGTTGCGGTGTCGCTGGCGGATGTCGGCGTAGTCGGCCTCGTTGGCGGCCACGAACGCATCGCGCAGCTCTCGCGAAATCAACGACTGCGCCACGCCGACCGCGCGCGAGGCGTCCTTCACCCACACCGTGGGCGCCTTGTAGTGCGGGTCGATCTTCAGGGCGGTGTGTGCGCGGGAGGTGGTCGCACCGCCGATCATCAGCGGCATCGTGAAGCCCTGCCGCTCCATTTCGCGGGCGACATGACTCATTTCTTCCAGCGAGGGCGTGATCAGCCCGGACAGGCCGATGATGTCCGCGTTCTCCGCGCGTGCGGCATCCAGGATCTTCTGCGCCGGCACCATCACGCCCAGATCGACCACATCGAAGTTGTTGCAGGCCAGGACCACGCCGACGATGTTCTTGCCGATGTCGTGCACGTCACCCTTGACCGTGGCCATGATGATCTTGCCGTTGCTCTTGGCGGTGTCACCGCTGCGGGCCTTTTCCGCCTCGATGTAGGGCAGCAGGTAGGCCACCGCCTTCTTCATCACGCGTGCGGATTTGACTACCTGCGGCAGGAACATCTTGCCGGCGCCGAACAGGTCACCCACGATGTTCATGCCATCCATCAGCGGCCCTTCGATCACATCCAGCGGACGCGTCGAGCGCGCACGCGCTTCTTCGGTGTCCTGCTCGACCCACGCATCCATGCCGTGCACCAGCGCATGGGCAAGGCGATCGTTGACCGGCTTTTCGCGCCAGGCCAGGTCTTCGCCGCGCACTTCGCCTTTCTTGCCCTTGTAGCGTTCGGCGATCTCCAGCAGGCGTTCGGTGCCATCGCTGCGGCGGTTGAGGATCACGTCCTCCACGCGCTCGCGCAGCTCGGCATCCAGATCGTCGTAGATCGGCATCGCACCGGCGTTGACGATGCCCATGTCCATGCCCGCGCCGATGGCATGGAACAGGAACACCGAGTGGATCGCCTGGCGGACGGTTTCATTGCCGCGGAACGAGAACGACACGTTCGAGACGCCGCCGGACACATGGCAGTGCGGCAGGGTGCGCTTGATGATGCGGGTGGCTTCGATGAAATCGACCGCGTAGTTGTCGTGCTCTTCGATGCCGGTGGCCACGGCGAAGATGTTCGGGTCGAAGATGATGTCCTGCGGCGGGAAGCCGACCTGCTCGGTCAGGATCCGGTAGGCGCGGGTACAGATTTCGACCTTGCGCGCGCAGGTATCGGCCTGGCCCTCTTCATCGAAGGCCATCACCACGGCCGCCGCGCCGTAACGCAGCACCTTGCGCGCCTGTTCGATGAACTGCGCTTCGCCTTCCTTGAGCGAGATCGAGTTGACCACGCTCTTGCCCTGCAGGCACTTCAGCCCGGCCTCGATCACGCTCCATTTGGAGGAATCGACCATCACCGGAATCCGGGCGATGTCCGGCTCGGACATGATCAGGTTGAGGTAGCGCGTCATCGCCTTTTCGGAATCGATCAGGCCCTCGTCCATGTTGACGTCGAGGATCTGCGCGCCGTTGGCGACCTGCTGGCGCGCCACTTCCACCGCTTCTTCGTAGCGCTCTTCCTTCACCAGCTTGCGGAACTGCGCGCTGCCGGTGACGTTGGTGCGCTCACCGATGTTGACGAACAGCAGGTCCGGGGTGATCACCAGCGGCTCGAGGCCGGACAGGCGGGTGTGGCGGGAAGACGTCATGGGCAGGCTGGCACGGGCTGGCGGAGGAGGGTCAACGACAACGGGAACGTGGGGCGGACGCGGTCATGCCGCATCTTCCAGCGGTGGTGCGGGCAGGCGGCGCGGCGGCAGGTCCGCCACCGCGTCGGCGATGGCACGGATGTGGGCCGGGGTGGTGCCGCAGCAGCCGCCCACCAGGTTGAGCAGGCCGGCGCTGGCGAATTCGCGCAGCGTGGTGGCCATTTCTTCCGGGGTTTCGTCGTACTCGCCGAAGGCGTTGGGCAGGCCGGCATTGGGATGCGCACTGACCAGACACTCGGCCACGGTGGACAGGGTCTCCACGTGCGGCCGCATGTCGCTGGCACCGAGCGCGCAGTTCAGCCCGATCGACAGTGGCCGGCCGTGCGCGACCGAGGCGTAGAACGCCTCGGCCGTCTGCCCGGAGAGGGTGCGGCCGGAGGCATCGGTGATCGTGCCGGAGATCATCACCGGCAGCCGCCCGCCGCGGGCATCGAAGACCTCTTCGATGGCGAACAGCGCAGCCTTGGCGTTGAGCGTGTCGAAGATGGTTTCCACCATCAGGGTGTCGGCGCCACCGTCGATCAGGCCATCGATGGCTTCGCGGTAAGTCTCGCGCAGGGCATCGAAGCTGGTGTTGCGGAAGCCGGGATCGTTCACGTCCGGGCTGATCGAGGCGGTGCGGCTGGTCGGGCCGAGCACGCCGATCACGAACCGCGGCTTGCCCGGCGTGGTCGCCGCGACCGCATCACAGCAGGCGCGTGCTACCGCGGCGCCGGCCTTGTTGAGCTCGTAGACCAGATGTTCAAGGTGGTAGTCGGCCTGGCTGACCGAGGTCGCATTGAACGTATTGGTCTCGACCAGATCGGCGCCGGCCTCCAGGTACGCGGTGTGAATGCCGCCGATCACCTCGGGCCGGGTCAACAGCAGCAGGTCGTTGTTGCCCTTCAGGTCATGCCCCTGCGGCGTGTCACCGGCCCCGGCATGATCGCAGCCGGGCCCGTGCTGATGGTCGTAACCCTCGGCGAAACGCTCGCCGCGGTAGTCGTCCTCTTCCAGCCCATGCCGCTGGATCATCGTGCCCATGGCGCCATCGATGATCAGGATGCGCTGGGCCAGCGCCGTTTCCAGCGCATGTACGCGGTCGGGGTGGAGCCAGGGCAGGGACGACATGGGCAGACCTCAGGGCTTGCTGGCAATCAGCGAAATGACTTCGAAATGCGGCGGGCGCTTCTCGCGGGTCACGGTTTCCAGGCTGGAGACGACCAGGCCGGCCTTCTCCACGAACTTGCGCAGTTCCTTGTCGCTGAAGCCGAGGTTGACGTGGCCATAGGCATCCACCGCCGCACGATGTTCGTGACGGGCCAGGCTGCACAGCAGCAGGCGACCGCCCGGACGCAACACGCGCGCGCCTTCGGCAACGGCCTGGGCCGGCTTGGCCGCATAGGTCAGTGCGTGCATCAGCACCACCAGATCAAAGCTCTGGTCAGGGAAGGGCAGGGCATGCATGTCGCCCTCGCGCACTTCCACGTTGGCCAGCCGGCGCAGGCGCTCGCTGGCGGCGGCGACCACGCGCGCGCTGGTGTCGATGCAGACGTAGCGCTTGGCATGCGGGGCGACCAGTTCGGCCAGTACGCCGTCGCCGGAGGCGATATCGAGCACGTCACCGGTTTCCAGCAGCGGCAGCGCGGTGCGTGCCAGCGCCTCCCAGGTGCGGCCCGGGGAATAATGCCGTTCCATGTCGCCAGCGACGCTGTCAGCCCAGTTCTGGTCGGCCGCGCGGCTGGCCATGACGGCCGCCACGCGTTCAGCATCCTGGCGCAGCAGCGGGTCGTCGCTGCCGGTGCTCAGGGCATGCCACAATGCGCGCTGCGCGGGATCCAGCGCGGCGTCATCGAAGCGGTAATACGCCGAGACGCCGGAGCGACGGTCGCGTACCAGGCCGGCTTCCTTGAGTCGGGCCAGGTGGGTGGACACCCGCGGCTGCGCCAGCGTGGTGATGGCCGACAGCTCGGCCACGGTGAGTTCTTCCTGTTCCAGCAGCGCCAGCAGGCGCACCCGGGTGGCGTCGGCGAACACTTTCAGCCGGACGGACCAGTCCTCGAGATCCATAAATATCTACCTATCGCGATATAGAGATATTTTCGTCCTTTGGCAGCGGTCCGGTCAAGTCAGGCGTCCTTTTCCCGCCCCCCCGGTACAATCGCCGGACCGGGCCGCGCGCACTGCGGCCCTTATCACTCTGTACCCGGGAGGGTGTTGTGGATTTCAGCTTTACCGAAGAGCAGTTGATGCTGCAGGACGTTGCGCGCCGAATCGCGCAGGAGAAAATCGCGCCCAGCGCCGAACACCACGACCGCACCGGCGAGTTCCCGCTGGAGAACATCCGCCTGCTCGGCGAGAACGGTCTGATGGGCATTGAAGTGCCCGAAGCCTACGGCGGTGCGGGCATGGACCCGATCGCCTACGTCCTGGCGATGGTGGAGGTCGCCGCTGGAGACGCTGCGCATTCGACGATCATGTCGGTGAACAACTCGCTGTTCTGCAACGGCATCCTGACCCACGGCAGCGAAGCGCAGAAGCAGACGTACGTGCGCGCCATTGCCGAGGGCGAGGCCATCGGCGCGTTCGCGCTGACCGAGCCGCAGTCCGGTTCCGATGCGACGGCCATGCGCTGCCGCGCGGTCAAGCAGGACGACGGCACCTACGTGATCAACGGCAAGAAGAGCTGGATCACCTCCGGCCCGGTGGCCAAGTACATCGTGCTGTTTGCGATGACTGATCCGGAACAGGGCTCGCGAGGCATCACCGCCTTCATGATCGACACCGACAAGGCCGGCTTCCACCGCGGCAAGACCGAGCCGAAGCTGGGCATCCGTGCCTCGGCGACCTGCGAAATCGAGTTCCAGGACTACGTGGCGGACGCCGACGACGTACTGGGCAAGGAAGGCGAGGGCTTCAAGATCGCCATGGGGGTGCTCGATGCCGGCCGTATCGGCATCGCCTCGCAGGCGATCGGCATCGCCCGTGCGGCGTACGAAGCGACGATCGAATACGTGAAGGACCGCAAGGCCTTCGGCGCGGCGATCGGCACGTTCCAGATGACCCAGGCCAAGATCGCCGACATGAAGTGCAAGCTGGACGCAGCGATGCTGCTGACGCTGCGCGCGGCATGGGTGAAGGGCCAGGGCAAGCGCTTCAGCAATGAAGCGGCGATCGCCAAGCTGACCGCCTCCGAGGCGGCCATGTGGATCACCCACCAGGCCGTGCAGATCCACGGCGGCATGGGCTATTCCAAGGAAATGCCGCTGGAGCGCTACTTCCGTGATGCCAAGATCACCGAGATCTACGAGGGCACCTCGGAAATCCAGCGCTTGGTGATCGCGCGTAACGAAACCGGTCTGCGCTGATCGATGGGAAGGCGGCGCCATTCTGGCGCCGCTGCTAGGTGCCGACCGTTGGTCGGCACGTGGGGTAGTGCAGAATGTGCGGTCCCGTTCTGCAGGTCATCCCATGGTTATTTATCGAGGCGCAGGGTTCTTGACCCTGATTACCCCCATCGTCGCGTTGTTGCTGCTGATGTGGCTGTGGCCCGATCCTGCTGTTGCCAAAGGTAATACCTCGCTGGCGCAGCTGTTGATCGGCTTCGGCATCGGCGCAGCGATCAATGTCGTGCTGGGCATGGTGCTCAACCGCGGCCCGCGCGGTGAAGGCGAGCCTGCCCGCCATCACTTCTTCTACCTGCCGATGCAGTGGCCGTCGCTGGCGATCGTGGTCGCCTGTGCAGCGGTGGCGCTGCTGCGCTGAGACCATGTGGTAGTGCCGGCCGCTGGCCGGCAACCAGGCGGTCCTTGTCTCGCGGGTGCCCGGAGCAGCCGGCCAGCGGCCGGCACTACCTCGTCCCCATATGCATGCCTGGCGTGAGCCGCATTAACCGGCACGCACCGCACACGCAAAAGCCCCGGCTCGCGCCGGGGCTTTTTCGTTTCAGTGTGACCACCCACGGTGGTCACCTACCGGAGGGGCAGCCGGGGCTGCCCCAATCCCTCAACGATCCGGACGGTGCGCCGTGTTGGCTTCGCCCTGGCGTTCCAGGAACTCCTTGGACGGTTCGTCCAGCTTGTCACCCAGCATGCGGCGGACCACCACGAAGAACACCGGGATCATCAGCAGACCGAGGAAGGTGGCGAACACCATGCCGCCGATCACGCCGGTACCGATCGCGTGACGCGCGTTGGCGCCGGCACCGGTGGAGATGGCCATCGGCACCACGCCCATGATGAAGGCGAACGAGGTCATCAGGATCGGGCGGAACCGCAGGCGGGAGGCTTCGATGGTCGCCTCGCGCAGGTTCTTGCCCGCAGCCCGCTGCTCCACCGCGAACTCCACGATCAGGATCGCGTTCTTCGCGGCCAGGCCGATCACCGTGATGAGGCCGATCTTGAAGTACAGATCGTTCGGCAGGCCACGTGCCAGCGAGAAGGCCAGGGCGCCGAGGACACCCAGCGGCACCACCAGCAGCACCGCCACCGGGATCGACCAGCTTTCATACAGCGCGGCCAGGCAGAGGAACACCACCACGATGGACAGCACCAGCAGCAGGGTCGCGGCGTTGCCGGCCAGGATTTCCTGGTAGGACATGCCCGACCAGTCGTAGCCGAAGCCGGCCGGCAGGTCGTCGTTGACGATCCGCTCCATCGCCTGCATCGCTTCGCCCGAGCTGCGCCCGGCCGCCTGCGAGCCGACGATGTTGACCGCCGAATAGCCGTTGTAGCGGCTCAGCGACGGCGGTGCGGACACCCACTCGGACTTCACCACGGTGCTCAGCGGGATCATCGCCTGCGTGCCGTCGGGGTTGGTCTGCAGCGTGCTGGGCGTGTAGAAGCTGTTCAACGATTCCGCACCGGTGCGGTACGGACCATCGGCCTGCAGGGTCACGCGCTTGATGCGGCCTTCATAGAAGAAGTCGTTGACGTACACCGGGGCCAGCATCAGCTGGATGGTGCTGTACACGTCCGACACCGACAGGCCCATGGTCTGCGCCTGCACACGGTCTACGTGCAACTGCAGCTGCGGGGCGTTTTCCAGGCCGTTGGGGCGCACGCCGGTCAGCAGATCGCTTTCCTGCGCCGCCTTGCCGAGCAGAATGTTGCGGGCCTGCGTCAGCTGCTCATAGCCCACGCCGCCACGGTCCTGCAGCCACATGTCGAAGCCACCGAACTGGCCCAGGCCCTGCACGGTCGGCAGGTTGACCACGAAGATCTGTGCTTCCTTGATGCCGTAGAACGCGCCGTTCATGTTGTTGATGAACTCGGGCACCGTGATGTCGCGGTCCGCCCAGGGCTTGAGGCGGATGAAGCCCATGCCCACGTTTTCACCGGAACCGACGAAGCTGAAACCGGCCACCTGCAGCATGCCTTCAAAGCCATCCTGCTTTTCCAGGATGCCGCGCATCTGGGCAAAGGCGTGGTTGGTCTGCGACTTGGTCGAGCCCGGCGGCAGCTGCACGATCGCCAGCGCGTAGCCCTGGTCTTCTTCGGGCAGGAAGCTGCCCGGCATGCGCGTGAACAGGAAACCGCACAGCACGGTCAGCACCACGAACAGGATCATCCAGCGCGGGGCATGCTTCACCGCCGAGGTGATGTGGCCCACGTAGGTGTTGCTGACCTTGTCGTAGTACTTGTTGAAGGTGCGGTAGACGATGTTCGGGTTGTCGTTATGCGTCGGCTTGAGGAGGGTCGCGCACAGCGCCGGGGTGAAGCCCAGGGCCAGGAAGGCCGAGAAGGCCATCGCGATGGCGATGGTCAGCGCGAACTGCTTGTAGATCTCACCGGCGGCGCCACCCTGCAGGGCGGACGGAATGAACACCGCGGCCAGCACGACGGTGATCGCCACCACGGCGCCGGTGATCTGGGTCATGGCCTTCTGGGTGGCTGCCTTGGGCGGCAGCTTCTCCTCGGTCATGATTCGCTCGACGTTCTCGATGACCACGATGGCGTCATCGACCACGATGCCGATCGCCAGCACCATCGCAAACAGCGTCAGCTGGTTGATGGTGAAGCCGATGATGCTCATGCCCAGGAACGTACCCAGCAGCGCGACCGGGATGACCAGGGTCGGGATCAGCGTGGCGCGGAAGTTCTGCAGGAAGATCAGCATCACCAGGAACACCAGCACGACCGCTTCGATCAGGGTCTTGACCACTTCCTCGATCGAGATCTTCACGAAGGTGGTGCTGTCGTACGGCGAGAACCAGCTGACACCGGCCGGGAAGCTCGGCTTGAGCTCGTCCATCTTCGAGGTGACCGCATTGGCCACGTTCAGCGCATTCGCGCCGGGCAGCAGCTGGATGGCGAAGGCACCGGTCGGCTTGCCGTTGTACTGGGTATCAAAGCCGTAGTTGTTCGCACCAAAGGCAATCCGGGCGATGTCCTTGAGCAGCACGCGCGAGCCGTCGGGATTGGCGCGCAGGATGATGTTCTCGAACTCCTCCGGCGAGCTGAAGCGGCCTTCGGCCGAGACCGTCGCGGTGAAGTAGTGACCTTCCGGCGAGGGATCCGAGCCCAGCGAACCGGCGGCGAACTGCACGTTCTGGTCTTTGATCGCGGCCAGCACCTGGGTGGCGGACAGGCCGTAGCCCTGCATCTTTTCCGGGTTGAGCCAGATGTTCATGGCGTACTCGGAGCCGAACTGCTGGGTGCTGCCCACGCCGGGGATACGCGAGATCTGGTCGAGCACGCGCGAGCCGACGATGTCGTTCAGCGCATCGCGGTCGATCGAGGCGCTGTCGGACTGCAGGGCCACCACCATCAGGAAGCCGGCGTTGGCCTTGGCCACCACCACGCCCTGCTGGGTCACTTCGGTCGGCAGGCGAGGGGTCGCCAGCGAAACCTTGTTCTGCACCTGGACCTGGGCGATATCGGCATCGGTGCCGGTTTCGAAGGTCAGGGTGATGGTGACGCGGCCGTTGGAGGCCGAGGAGGAGCTGAAGTACAGCAGGTGATCGATACCGGTCAGCTGCTGCTCGATCACCTGGGTGACCGACTTTTCGGCGGTGTCGGCGCTGGCGCCGGGGTAGGTGGCGCTCACCGTCACCTGGGGAGGCGCGATGCTCGGGTAGGACTCCACGCCCAGACCCAGGATCGAGATCACGCCCGCAAGCGAGATCAGGATCGCGACCACCCAGGCGAATACCGGGTGTTCAATGAAAAATTTAGGCATGACGGAGGATTCCCGTTATTGCTTGTTCGGTTCGGCAGCCGGAGCGGCGTCGGACGTTGCGGCGGCGGCATCGGCCGGGGCGGCCGCGGCATCAGGCTTGGCGGCAGCCGCCGGAGGGGCGCCTGCTGGAGCAGCACCCGCCGGGGCCTGGCCATTGCCGTTGCCGGCGGCCGGGTTCCACGGAGCGGCCTTGGCCGGTTCGCCTTCCTTGACCTTCTGCACGCCGGCCACGATGACCTGATCGCCGGCATCCAGACCACCGCTGACCAGCCAGTTGCTGCCCTGCTGGCCTTCGCTCTTCACATTCTTGCGGGCGACCTTGCCGTCCTTGCCCACCACCAGGACGTAGCCGCCGGTGGTGTCGCGCTGCAGTGCCTGCAGCGGGACCAGGTAGGCGTTGTTGCGCTCACCCAGCGTCGCCTGGAAGCTGACGAAGGCGCCCGGCAGCAGGATCTGCTGCGGGTTCGGCAGCACCGCACGCAGCGAGACTGCGCCGGTGGCCGGGTCAACCGTGGTCGAGGAGAAATCCAGGGTGCCCGGCTGGTCGTAGACCGTGCCGTCAGCCAGCTTCACCTGCACGGTGGACTTGCCGTCACCGCTCAGGGCCAGTGCGCCCTTGGCCTGCGCCGCGCGCATCTGGGTCAGCTCATCCACGCTCATCGAGAAGTTCACGTACAGCGGGTCGAGCTGGTCCACGGTGGTCAGCAGGGTCACATCCCCCTGGCCGACCAGCGCACCTTCAGTGACCTGCTGCTTGCCAGCGCGGCCGCTGATCGGCGAGCGCACTTCGGCATAGCCAAGGTTGATCCGCGCGCTGGCCAGCGAGGCCTGCGCCTGCTGCACGGCCGCCGCGGCGGTGCGCTCGGTGGCTTCGGCCGCGTCCAGATCGGACTTGGAAACGTAAGCCTGCGGGGCCAGCGAGCGGGCGCGGTTGGCGGCGGCCCTGGCGTTCGCGGCGGTGGCCTGGGCCGAGACCAGTTCGGCCTGGGAGGCATTGAGTGCTGCGCGCAACGGGGCCGGGTCGATCAGGAACAGCACCTGGCCTTCCTTCACATCCGAGCCTTCCTGATAGACGCGCTTGAGCAGCACGCCCGGCACGCGGGCACGCACATCGGCGCTGCGGAACGGCGACAGACGGCCGACGAGCTCACGCTGCAGCGGCAGGGTCTGCGGCTTGGCCTCGATCACGCCCACCTCCGGCGGCGGCGGGGCCTGCTGCTCTTCCTTTTTGCAGGCGGTCAACGCAAGGGCGACTGCGCACGTCAGGGCAAGGGTGCGGAGTGGGGCGATCATCAGGAGAAGCTCCGGTGTTGGTTTGAATACGAAGCCGTGGCTGCATCGGGCGCAGCGAACGCGCGCAGGAAGCTGTCGACGGAGAATTCTGCCCAGCGGCGGCGCACGGCGGCGTCATCGCGGTGGGGGATATGGAAGCGCTGTTTCTCGAAATCCAAGCCGGCGATCATGCTCAATAGCAGTTCGGCCATGAAGTGCGGGTCGTCATGCCTCAGCTGACCCTCGGCGGAACGGGTTGCCAGCCATTCAGAAACGTGAAGTGCCAAGGCTCCGGCACCGTCCTGGTAGAGCGTACGGGCTTCCTGCGGGAACTGACTGGACTCGGCGGCGATCAGGCGGCGGGCCTGGACCACATGCGGCTGGTTGAAGTGATCCAGATAGTCGTTGGCGAACCGCAGCAGACTGCCGCGCAGGTCGTCACCGTCGAGTGAGCGCAGCCCGGCGGTGGCGCGGCAGACGTGCCGCTGCATCACCCGCTTGAGCAGTTCCTGTTTATTGCCATAGCGGCTGTAGAGGGTCTGCTTGGAACATCCCGCGTGCTGTGCCACCGCGTCCATGCTCAATTGCATGCCCTGGCTGGCCAGCAGCTCGCGCACGGCATCGAACACGCGGTGATCGCGCGCGTCCAGGGAGCTGGCGGCGGGGGGTGGGGGAGTCACGGGGTGGACTATACCGTCCAGTTCAGAATTGTAGAAGCCTTGATTTTCGGCGGTTTTTGATACCCAACGTCAAGTTGCAATCGAAGCGGCCGATGCTGCGCTGTGCAGCGCTTCAACGCGATCCTCCGTACCGCGTCGGATTGAAGCGCCCGATGTAAACGGGACCCAACCCGAAAGACCTTATTCCGTCCTGCAGCAAGGTATTTCTGTGCGGTAGGCCTACAATTTCATTTTCCCAACTGAGCATCACGCACCGCTCCGTCATGAAACCGCAAAAACCAGCAGCCAAGACCGTGAAAAACAAATCCAAACCAGCCGATACGCAGACTGTTTCGCCAGTGGGCTTCTCGCTGGAGCCGGTGTACACGGCCTTGCGCAAGCGCTACCCGTCGGCCGGGCAGGCCGAGGCAGTGGCTTTTGCCGCCGACTTCTACAAGCGCATGGAGGCGGACGAGTTCCCGCACCACAGCGCGGAGGAGTGGGCCGCACTGGCAGCGGACACGCTGGAATTCGCGCGTGTGCGCAAGTCCGGCAAGGCCAACGTCCGCGTGTTCAACCCGACGCTGAAGAGCAACGGGTGGGAGTCGCCGCATACGGTGTTGCAGATCGTCAACGACGACATGCCGTTCCTGGTCGACACGGTGACGATGTCGCTGGCCGAGCATGGCGTGGGCGTGCATGTGCTGGGACACCCGGTGATCCGCTTTGCCCGTGACAAGGCCGGCAAGCTGACCGGTGTCAGCGACGGCACCGCCGAATCGGTGATGCTGCTGGAGATCGACCGCCAGCCGGCCGACGCCATGGCCGACGTCGAGAAGGCGATCATCAAGGCGCTGGACGAGGTGCGTGCCATCGTCCGCGATTGGGACGCGATGCGTGCCAAGGCGCAGAGCCTGGCCGACGACCTGGGCAGCCGCCAGCTGCCGGTGGATGCCGCTTCGCGCGCCGAAGCGCAGGAATTCTTGCGCTGGGCCGCCGACAACCACTTCACCTTCTTCGGCTACCGCGAGTACCGCGTGGAGAAGCAGGGCAAGGAAGACGTGCTGGCGCCGCTCAACGACACCGGCCTGGGCCTGATGCGCGGGCAGGACAAGTCCGCCGCACGTCCGGTCAAGACGCTCGCCGCGCAGGGCCTCAACGCTACTACCGGCTTGAAGGACGCGCTGATCCTGACCAAGACGAATGCCCGTTCGCGCGTGCATCGCGCCGGCTACATGGATTACATCGGCGTGTTGGAATTCGACGCCAAGGGCAAGATCATCGGCGAGCAGCGCTTCCTGGGCCTGTTCACCTCCAGCGCCTACAACCGCCGCCCGTGGGAGATCCCGCTGGTGCGCCAGCGCCACGAGTACGTGATGAGCAAGTCCGGCCTGGCACCGAGCAGCCACAGCGGCAAGGCCCTGCGCCACATCCTGGAAACCCTGCCGCGCGAAGAGCTGTTCCAGTCCAGCGAGGACGAGCTGTTCCGCACCGCCATGGGCGTGCTGGGCCTGCAGGAGCGCGTGCGCAGCCGCCTGTTCCTGCGCCGCGACAAGTACAGCCGTTTCATCTCCGCGCTGGTGTACCTGCCGCGCGAACGTTTCAACACCGATGTGCGCCTGCGCATCGAAGCCATGCTCAAGGACGCCCTGCAGGGCGAGTACGTGGACAGCTCGGTCGTGCTCGGTGAATCGCCGCTGGCCCAGGTCCACCTGATCGTGCGCCCCAAGGCTGGCCAGTCCCTGGAAGTGGATACCAGCGCACTGGAGCAGAAGCTTGCCCAGGTGCTGCGCAACTGGCAGGACGATCTGCGCGAGGCGCTGGTGGCCCGCCACGGTGAAACCGAAGGCCTGCGCATCGCCGCACGTATCGGCAAGGCACTGCCGGCCGGCTACATCGAAGACTCCAGCACCGAAATTGCCGCCAACGACGTCAGCCAGCTCGATGCGCTGACCGGCCCGGACGATCTGCGTCTGAGCCTGCAGGCCGTGCATCGCGACGAAGGCGATGGCCTGCGGTTGAAGCTGTATCGCCAGCTGGATGACATCCCGCTGTCCGATGCGCTGCCGATGATGGAAAACATGGGCCTGCGCGTGATCTCCGAGCGCCCGTACCGTCTGACGGTCGACAACGCCCCGGTGTACGTGCAGGACTTCGAAGTGGAATCGGTGGCGGGTGCGATCGACGCGCCGAGCGTCGATGCCGCCTTCGGTGAAACCTTTGCCCGCGTGTGGCACGGCGATGCCGAGAACGATGGTTTCAATCGCCTCGTGCTCGCGGCCGGTCTGCACTGGCGCCAGGTCGCGATGCTGCGTGGCTACTGCAAGTATCTGCTGCAGACCGGCGTGCCGTTCTCGCAGGCCTATGTGGAAGGCACCTTCACCCGTTACCCGCTGCTGGCCCGCCTGCTGGTGGAGCTGTTCGAAGCCCGCTTTGATCCGGCCACCGGCAACGAGAGCAAGGACGCGATCGCCGAGGGCCAGGCCCAGCTGCGCGCGCACCTGACCGTGCTCGCCGGCGGTGACGAAGCCACCCTGAAAGTGCTCAAGACCGTGGTCGATGCGCGCAAGGGCGACCGCACCGTGCAGATGGATGCCGCGCGCGATGCGCTGCTCAAGCTGATGGACCGCGTCTCCAGCCTCGATGAAGACCGCATCCTGCGCAGCTTCATGGGCGTGATCGATGCGACCCTGCGCACCAGTTACTACCAGACCGATGCCGAGGGCCGTCCGGGCCACGTCATCAGCTTCAAGTTCGATTCGGCGCTGGTGCCGGACCTGCCCAAGCCGCGTCCGTACCGCGAAATCTTCGTGTATGGCCCGCGCGTGGAAGGTACCCACCTGCGCTTTGGTGCCGTGGCCCGTGGTGGCCTGCGCTGGTCGGACCGTCGCGAAGACTTCCGCACCGAAGTGCTGGGCCTGGTCAAGGCACAGATGGTCAAGAACACCGTGATCGTGCCGGTCGGCGCGAAGGGCGGCTTCTTCGCCAAGATGCCGCCGGTCAACGGTGACCGTGATGCGGTGTTCGCCAACGGCGTGGCCTGCTACAAGCTGTTCATCCAGGGCCTGCTGGACATCACCGACAACATCGTCAACAACAAGATCGTGCCGCCGGTGGATGTGGTCCGCCACGACATGGACGACCCGTACCTGGTGGTGGCGGCCGACAAGGGCACCGCGACCTTCTCCGACATCGCCAACGGCCTGGCCGTGGCGCACGGCTTCTGGATGGGCGATGCGTTCGCCTCCGGCGGCTCGGTCGGTTACGACCACAAGGGCATGGGCATCACCGCTCGCGGTGCGTGGGAGTCGGTCAAGCGCCACTTCCGTGCGCTGGGCCGTGACAGCCAGAGCCAGGACTTCACCGCGGTCGGTGTGGGCGACATGTCCGGCGACGTGTTCGGCAACGGCATGCTGTTGTCGCGCCACATCCGCCTGGTCGCGGCGTTCGATCACCGCCACATCTTCCTGGACCCGAACCCGGATGCGGCCACGACCTTCGTCGAGCGCGAGCGTCTGTTCACCGTGCCGCGCTCCAGCTGGGCCGATTACGATGCCAAGCTGATCAGCAAGGGCGGCGGTATCTTCCCGCGCACGCTGAAGTCGATCGAGATCACCCCGCAGGTGCGTGAGGCACTGGGCCTGGACGACGGCGTCAAGTCGATGGCGCCGAACGATCTGATGAGCGCGATCCTCAAGGCGCCGGTCGATCTGCTGTGGAACGGCGGCATCGGCACCTACGTCAAGGCGGCCAGCGAGCAGCACAGCGATGTCGGCGACCGCGCCAACAACGCGCTGCGCGTCAATGGCGGCGAGCTGCGCTGCAAGGTGGTGGGCGAGGGCGGCAACCTGGGCATGACCCAGCTCGGCCGTATCGAAGCCGCCCAGGCCGGCGTGCTGCTCAACACCGACTTCATCGACAACTCGGCCGGTGTGGACACCTCCGATCACGAAGTCAACATCAAGATCCTGCTCAATGATGTGGTGCGGGCCAAGAAGTTGACCGTCGAACAGCGCAACAAGCTGCTGGCCTCGATGACCGACGAAGTGGCCGCGCTGGTGCTGATGGACAACTACCGTCAGAACCAGGCGCTGAGCCTGATGGAGCGCATGGCGGTCAAGCGCCTGGGTTCCAAGCAGCACTTCATCCGCACTCTGGAACAGCAGGGTCTGCTGGATCGCCAGATCGAGTACCTGCCTTCGGATGCGGAACTGTCCGCACGCAAGGCGCGTGGCCAGGGCCTGACCCGTCCGGAACTGTCGGTGCTGTTGTCCTACTCCAAGCTGGTGGCCTTCCAGCAGCTGCTCGAGTCGGACATCCCGGAAGATCCGTACCTGTCCAAGGAGCTGCAGCGCTACTTCCCGACGCCGCTGCAGAAGAAGTACGCCGATGCGATGGAGCGTCACCGCCTGAAGCGCGAAATCATCGCCACGGCCGTGACCAACCAGACCATCAACCGCATGGGCGCCACCTTCCTGATGCGCATGCAGGAAGATACCGGTCGCACCGTGGCCGAGGTGGCCAAGGCGTACACGATCAGCCGTGAAACGCTGGACGCACGCGCGCTGTGGGCACAGATCGACGCCCTCGACGGCACGCTGCCGGAGTCGGTGCAGATCGACGCGCTGGAAGTGATCTGGAAGCTGCAGCGCTCGTTCGTGCGCTGGCTGCTCTCGCGCCCGGGCGCCATGCCGGGCATCACCGAAGCCGTCAACCGCTACCAGGCCGCATTCAACGACATCCGCGACGCCTCCGGCGTGCTGCCGGATTCGCAGCGCCCGGCCTACGAGGCCAGCGTGCAGGAGTGGAAGGACAAGGGTCTGCCGCCGGCGTTGTCGCAGCAGCTTTCGGAACTGCAGTTCCTGGAGCCGGCGTTCGACATCATCGAACTGGCCCGCACCCGCAAGCTCAAGCCGGTGGACGTCTCCAAGGTCCACTTCCGCCTGGGCGACGCCCTGCAGCTGCCGTGGCTGTTCGAGCAGATCGACGCGCTGGAGGTCAACGGCCGCTGGCACGCCGTGGCCCGTGGCGTGCTGCGCGACGAGCTGGCCGCTCACCATCGCAACCTGGCTGCCCAGGTCCTGTCGATGAAGGGCAGCAACGCCGAAGCAAAGGTTGCCGCCTGGATGGGCCGCGATGACAGCAGCCTGCGCTTCACGCTGGCGATGCTGGCCGAACTGGCCGAGCAGAAAACCCTGGACTACCCGACCGTTTCGGTCGCGGTGCAGCGCCTGGGTCAGCTGGCCTCGCATGGTGCGTAAGCATGGTGCGTGAGCGCATTCGCGCTGGCGCCCCACGGTTTGCTCTGCAAGCCGTGGGCCCCATGCAAACCATGCGTCCAGACCCCCGCGCCTTCGGCGCGCCCCCCTGACTCAGGGGGGCTCTGCTCCAGAGGGATTAGCGGGGGCTGATAACGGCCTTGCATGAGAAACACACGGCTCCGCTTCGGCGGGGCCGTTTTCGTTTCCGAGCGTGCCGGCCCGCAGCCGGCACGAACGGTTATGCTCTTGCCGGCATACCCCACCCGGATTCACCGATGAGCGACACCCCCCGTATCGCCTTTCTGGCCAGCTCCGCTGAAGCGGCGCAGCTCGCGCTGGCACAGATGCGTGCCCGCTATGGCGACTACACGCCCGAGCAGGCCGAGGTGCTGTGCCCGCTGGGGGGGGATGGCTTTCTGCTGCAGACCCTGCATCGCTACGGGTCGCTGGACAAGCCGGTGTTTGGCATGAAGCTGGGCACGGTCGGTTTTCTGATGAACCAGTTCCGTGATGACGATCTGCCCGCGCGCCTGGCGGCCGCCGAGCCGGCCAACCTGCGGCCGCTGGAGATGCTGGCCCTGACCGAGTCCGGCACCACCACCGGGTCGCTCGCCTACAACGACGTATCGCTGCTGCGCCAGACCCGCCAGGCCGCGCATATCGGCATCGACCTCAACGGCCAGGAGCGCGTGGCCGAGCTGATCGGCGATGGCGTGCTGGTCGCCACCCCGGCCGGCAGCACGGCGTACAACTATTCCGCGCATGGCCCGATCCTGCCGCTGGGCTCGCACACCATTGCACTGACGCCATTGGCCCCGTATCGCCCGCGCCGCTGGCGGGGCGCGATCCTCAAGGCCGCCACGGAAGTGCGTTTCCGCGTGCTCGATCCCTATAAGCGCCCGGTCAGCGTCACCGCCGATTCGCACGAAACCCGTGATGTGGTGGAGGTGACCATCCGCGAATCGCGCGAGCGCCGGGTCACCATGCTGTTCGACCCGGAACACAATCTGGAAGACCGCATCCTGAGCGAGCAGTTCATGTTCTGACGGTGCACGGCCGTGGTGGCCATGCACTGTGGGAGAATGGCTGGCCGGCCGCTGCGGCCGCATTGGATTGCTGATTGCCATGGGCGACAACACCCCCCGTTTGCTGACCGTTGCCGTGACCTCGCGGGCCCTGTTCGATCTGGAAGAGGGCCACGCGTTGTTCGAGGCCGAAGGCGTCGATGCCTACGCCGAGTACCAGCGCAAGCACGAAGATGATGTGCTGCGCCCCGGCGTGGCCTTCCCGGTGGTGCGCAAGCTGCTCGCGCTCAACCAGGGCCAGTCGCCGGAACAGCCGCGGGTGGAAGTGATCCTGCTGTCGCGCAACTCGGCCGATACCGGCCTGCGCATCTTCAATTCGATCCAGCACTACGACCTGGGCATCATCCGCGCGACCTTTACTGCGGGCGAGCCGACCTGGCCGTATGTGAAGCCCTTCGGCACCGATCTGTTCCTGTCGGCCAACCCGGAATCGGTGCGCCGTGCGCTGCTGCACGGGATCGCGGCGGCGACCATCCTGCCCAAGCCGCCGGGCGAGACGATTGCCGCAGCCGAGCAGGTCGACCTCGGTCGCCCGCTGGGCCAGCTGCGCATCGCCTTCGATGGGGATGCGGTGATCTTTGGGGACGAGAGCGAGCGCATTTCCCGCGAGCAGGGCGTGGAAGCGTTCGGCCGCCATGAGCGCGAGAACGCCCGCGAGCCGCTCAGCGGCGGGCCGTTCCGCAACTTCCTGTCGGCCCTGCATACGCTGCAGGCGGTGTTCCCCTCGGGCGAGGATGCGCCGATCCGCACCGCTCTGGTGACGGCACGCTCGGCGCCCGCGCACGAGCGCGTGATCCGCACGCTGCGCGAATGGGGTGTGCGCCTGGACGAAGCGCTGTTCCTCGGTGGCCGCCACAAGGGCCCGTTCCTGGAAGCCTTCGGCGCGGACATCTTCTTCGACGATTCCCAGCACAACATCGACAGCGCGCTGCAACACCAGAGCGTGGCCGCCGGGCATGTGCCGCACGGGGTTGCCAACGGCGGTTGATGCATCGCCCCGATGTGCGCGCGGCCCATGTACCCACCAACGGTGGGGACCTACTGGATCGGCAGGACCGACGGCGCGGTGGTGTCAGGATTCAGCGGCAGACGGATGTCGACCAGCCGCCAACGCAGACCAGAGCGCTGCAGGACGAAGACCACCGGTGCGCCCTGCGGCGTGTAGGTGGTGGCGGTGAACCGCGACAGCGACTCGAAATGGTGGGTGGCGCCCTTCAGGGGCCGCGCCGGCCGTGGCGCGGCATAGGCGTCGTTGCTGGGGCTGTCCAGGTCGTTGCTGGCGCGTTTCCACAGGGTGTGCCCCTCCAGCAGCGCACCGATGCCGGTCGGGGTCACCAGCGCGTCCACGGCGGTCGCGCTGAGCCGGTCACCAGCCGACAGCAGCAACGCGCCGAACAGACTGGACTGCAGGTCCGGCCCGGCGCGGCGCACCACGTAGTCGCTCAGCTGCGCCCGCAGATTGGCGCGCAGCATCGGAAAATCCACGTAGCGGTCGAGCGTGGCGGTATCGCGCTGTTCGATCGCGCGGCTGAGGCCATGCACGGTCACGTAGGGGCCGCTGAACAGCACACCCGCAAGTACCAGCAGCACCGCGGCCGTCAACCAGAGCACTTTCTTCATTGGGTCTGCCTCGTCCTCATCTGGTCCAGCCTGCCGCAGCGGGTGTCAGTGCGCGTGAAGTTCAGAACTCCAGGTCCAGCGCCGCGCACAGGTAATCCACGAAGGGCGCCAGCGTGACCAGGTCGGCCGCGATGGTCTGGCGCAGGCGCGGGCCGGTCATCGTGGCGTCGTCCAGCGAGCGCCAGAAGACCCAGTTGCGGTGCTTGAGATCGTCGATGAACTCGAAGTCCGGCTCGAACCCGCGTGGGGCGCGCACCAGCTTCTCGCTTTCCTCGAAATCGAACTTCTTGCGCAGCACCGGCGAATGCGCGGCCGCCTTCCAGCTGCCGGGGTTGTCGACGATGAAGTGCCGCACCTTGCGCTGGGTGGCCGGCTCGGGATGCCACAGCCCCGCGCCGACGAAACTCTCGCCCGGCTGCAGGTGGATATAGAACGACGGGGCCGGTACCTGCTTGCGGCGCTCATGGAACAGGCGCGCGCCCTGCCAGCTCTTGTAGGGCGACTTGTCGTTGGAGAAGCGCGCATCGCGGTAGATGCGGAACAGCGAGCCGCCCACGGTGCGCGGGTCGGCCCGGAAGTGCTCGCTGACCGCGGCCAGGTCCGGCTGCAGATCGGTGATCAGGCGCAGGAACGGCTGCCGGACGTGCTCTTCGTACTTGGGCTTGTGCTCGTTGAACCAGGTCTTGTCGTTGTTGCGGGCCAGGCCACGCAGGAACGTGAAGGTGGCCGGGCTGAAATAGGTGCTCATAGGCTGCTCTGCAGGTGGGTGCCCCAGTCGCGCAGCTGCTGCAGCAGGGCGAGCTTGCCTGCATCGTCGGCATGCTCTGCGGCCAGTGCATCCAGCTGCGCGGTGAACTGCGGCAGGGTCTGTTCGCCCAGCGATGCATCGCCGAGCAGGCGCTGGCGACGATAGTCGTTCCAGCGTGAGCGCTCGGTGGTGTCCAGGGTGTCCAGGTAGTTGCGGGCGCGGTACCGGAACAGCAGCTCGGGCATGCGCGGGTCGCGCAGCCGCTCGGCGAAGCTGGCCAGTTCGGCCGGTGGGCTGGTGCGGATTCGCGACATCAGGGATTTGTCGCCGTCGGCGAGGAAACCGTCGTACAACGAGGCGTCCACATCGCTCGGCGCGAGCGTGCGCTCACCCGAGTACACCTGGCGCACCTTCTCGGCCAGGGCGGGACCGATCTGGCGCAGGCGCTCGGCCTTGGCCTCGATCGCGGCCGGGTCGATGCCCAAGCGCGCATGGTCGGCCGGACGCAGGTGGTTCCAGGCCACCAGCGCCGGGACCTTGTTGAGGTGCACTTCCTTGAGCGGCACGCGCTGCTCCCCCTCGGCCAAGTCGGCTGCGCGGGTGTACAGGCGCGCGGCGATGGTTTCCGGCGGCAGATCGATCAGCGGCTCGATGTCGCCCTCCAGATCGAGCGCGATGATGCGGTTGTTGATGAAGGGATGGCGCGCCAGCGGCAGCACGGGGGCGGCGCACATGCGCTGGGCCGGGTAGCGCATCGAGATGTGCAGCACCGGCTGCATCGCATCCACATCCAGCAGGCTGCCCACGAAGCGCTTGTCGCGCAGCTTCAGCGCGTAGTCCCACAGGCGTGGCTGGGCCTGTTTGAACAACTTCGCCAGGCCGATGGTCGCGTAGACATCGGACAGCGCTTCATGCGCATCGCCATGACGGACGTTGTTGGCGATGGCCAGATGCTCGAGCTTGAACGAGGTGGCGCCGTCTTCGCGCTGCGGCCAGACAATCCCGTCCGGGCGCAGTGCATGCAGCAGTCGCATCATGTCCAGCAGATCCCAGCGCGAATTGCCGTTGCGCCACTCGCGCTCGTAGGGGTCGTAGAAGTTGCGGAACAGCCCGTGGCGGACGAACTCATCGTCGAAGCGCAGCGTGTTGTAGCCCAGTGAGCAGGTGCCCGGCTGCGCCATCAGGTCGTTGATCCGTGCGAACGCCTCGGCCTCTGAGACGCCGGCGCTGAGCGCGTGCTGCGGGGTGATGCTGGTGATCAGGGTGGCGATCGGCGAGGGCAACAGGTCGTCGGCCGGTTTGACATAGAAGCTGACCGGCGCGTCGAGGATATTCAGATCGGCATCGGTACGGATACCGGCGAACTGCGCGATGCGTGTGCGGCGCGGGTCCTGACCGAAGGTTTCCAGGTCGTAGAACAGGAAGCTGTCGGCCATCAGTGCGCGCCCTCCAGGACGGGCAGTTGCTCGTGGACCAGCCGCTCCAGTGCGGCCCAGTCGATATGCGCCAGGCTGTTGTGCCCGGCAGTGGCTTCCTCCAGCATGCGCCGCTGCAGCTCGGTGCGCGCCAACGCAACGGCATACGGGGTACGCAGAAAGGTGACCATCGTGTAGTGCGGCACAAAGCGGGTCGGCCAGCGCGCCTGCAGCGCCTGTTCCAGCTCACGCTGCAGCAGGAACTGCGGATCGGCCACGCGGTCGCGCATCTCCAGGTAGTTCTCCAGCGCCATCTGCTGGATCGCCTCGGCGTTCGGCTTGCGGTCCGTTTCAAATGCAGCAAAGGCCTCGCCCAGCGACTCCTGCTCCAGCAGATGCCCCGCCAGGGCGATGCAGTCCTCGAAGGCACAGTTCATGCCTTGGCCGTGGAACGGGACCATCGCGTGGGCGGCATCGCCGATCAGTACCGCGCGGCCCTTCATGTGCCAGTGCTTGAGGTGCAGCGTGCCGAGCAGGCCCGGCGGATGCTGCTCCCAGTCGCGGCGCAGGTTCGGGATCAGCGGCAGCGCATCGGGAAAGTCGCGCGCGAACAGCGCCTCGGCCTCGGCCCCGCTGTTGGTGGTGGCAAAGCTCGGATCGCCCTCATTGGGCAGGAACAGGGTGACCGTGAACGTGCCTTCGTCGTTCGGCAATGCGATGCACATGTAGTGCCCGCGCGGCCAGATGTGCAGCGCATTGGCCTCGATCCGGAACCCGCCATCGTCGGTCGGCGGGATTTCCAGCTCCTTGTAGGAGTGATCCAGGAAGTCGATGCGCTCGTCCAGCGGCTGCTTGCGGTTCATCGCCGCGCGCAGCGCCGAACCGGCACCGTCGGCACCGATCAGGGTGTCGAAGCGGATGTCGTGCGGCTGGTCGTCGCGGTCATCGATGAAGCGTGCGTAGCCCGCGTCAAAGTCCACCGTATGCAGGCGGCGGTGGAAGTGCACGGTGGCACCGGCATCCTCGGCCAGCTGCAGCAGCGTGGTGTTGAGGTCTTTGCGGTGGATCGACCAGATCACTTCGCTGTCGTCGCGCCCGTAGCGTTGCAGCTGCGGCGCGCCGTCGCGCGGGTGGATCATGCGCCCACGCATCATCACCGCCTTGGCCATGACCGCGTCTTCGACGCCGGCCTGGCGCAGCGCGTGCCGGCCACGTTCAGCGAGTGCCAGATTGATCGAGCGACCGGACTCGTAATCGCTCACGCGCGGATCGCCGCGGCGCTCATACAAGGTGATCTGCCAGCCCTGGCGGGACAGCAGGATGGCCAGCAATGAACCGGCCAGGCCAGCGCCGATGATGCTCAGCGAGCGGGAGGGGGTAGCGATCAAGGCGATGTCCGTGGGGGCGGGGAGGGCGGTCGGGTCAAAGACCGGCCCAGGCTTCCACTTCCTCGACGAAGTGGTGCAGGTCGAGATAGCGGTTATAGAGCGGTGTCGGCGAGATGCGGATCACGTCGGGCTCGCGCCAGTCGCCGAGCACGCCCACGGTCTGCAGGTACACGAACAGGCTGCGGCCGCGCTCGCGGCCACCGGCCACGCGCAGCGAAAGCTGGCAGCCGCGGCGATCCGGCTCCGAAGGCGTCAGTACTTCCAGCACGCCGGACAGGCGCGCACGCACCAGCGCATCCAGCATGCCGGTCAGGCGCAGCGATTTGGTCCGCAGCGCGTCGATGCCACCGGCCTTGTCGATGACATCCAGGGCAGCGCGCAGCGGGGCAAGGCCCAGCACCGGCGGATTGCTGAGCTGCCAGCCTTCGGCACCGACGGCGGGCACGAACTGCGGCGCCATCTTGAAGCGGGTGGCTTCCTCATGGCCCCACCAGCCGGCGAAGCGCGGCAGCGTGGTATCGCGATGATGGCGTTCATGGACGAAGCAACCGGCGACGGCGCCCGGGCCGGCGTTGAGGTACTTGTAATGGCACCACACGGCAAAATCCGGCGCGATGTCGTGCAGCTGCAGCGGCACATTACCGACCGAATGCGCCAGATCGAAGCCGACGCGGGCGCCCTGCAGGCGCGCCATGCGGGTGATGGCGTCCAGATCGAATACCTGGCCACTGCGATACTGCACGCCAGGCCACAGCACCAGCGCCAGGCGCGGGCCATGTTCGGTGATGGCGCGTTCGATGGCCTGCAGCGAGATGGTGCCGTTGGGCTCATCGGGCTGCACTTCGATCAGATCGGTATCGGGGTTGAAGCCATGGAAGCGGATCTGCGATTCCACTGCATGCCGATCCGTCGGGAAGGCGCCGGCCTCCATGAGGATGACGGGGCGCTCTGCGGTGGGCCGGTAGAAGCTGACCATCATCAGGTGCAGGTTGACGCTGAGGGTGTTCATCGCCACGACTTCGCTGGGCAGGGCGCCGACGACGCGGGCGAGCTGTTCGCTCACCAGGCGGTGGTAGTGCAGCCACTGGGTGTCGCCGGTGAAGTGACCTTCTACCGCCAGCGAGGCCCATTTATCCATGACGTCCTGGACGGCGGCACGTGCGCCGCGCGGCTGCAGTCCCAGCGAGTTGCCGACGAAGTAGGTCTGGTCGCGGTGGTTGTGCTGGGGGAAGACGAATTCGTTGCGCAGGGTGCGCAGCGGGTCGGCGGCGTCCAGGGCAACGGCATGGGTGCGGCTGAGGAGTTCGGACATGGTGCAACCGGCGGTGTCAGTGAGCTGACAGTTTATCCGGGTGGTGAGGGCGTGGGCTGAATCTGGCTTGCGGTGCTGATTTGGCGTGGGCTGGTGGTTGGTAGCTGGCGCTCAAGGCGGAGGCGGACCCAGCGCCAACGCCAAGGCCGAAGCCAAAGCGTACGGGGTGACGTTCCAGTGTACGGGCCGGTGTGGGTGGGTCTGCTGGACCCGCCGCAAGTACGTCCGTGTAGGCTCGTAGTGCGGCATCCATGCCGCACACGGGCCTGGCCACCCCCCCCCACCGGGCCGCGGACACATGGGGGGTGCGCAGCAGACCCACCCACACCGGCCCGCTGACAATTGGCTGGTGCGCAGGGTAAAGGCGGGCACTACCCACGCCTTGTGGGTGCTCTAGGTTGCATCCTTGGGGTTCAGGGCCGGCGAGCTGACATCGGTGGATGATGCATCCACTCGTTGATGCATGTTGCCGGCCATGATCGAACACCGCGTCGGCGCTTGCTCGCCCATTTGGTCGGTCTTCGCTTCAACTTTCGGAGCTGGTCCAGACTTAGTCGCAGTCGCAGTCGCAGTCGCAGTCGCAGTCATTGTCATTTATGCCTGTGCCGAGGTTGGTGGCACTGGGACCAGCGCAGCTTGATTTTGCCCGCGCGGCTGCGGCGCCGTATCAGCAGGCGCAGTCACAATCACAGAAGCAGAAGCAGAAGCAGAAGCAGCAGAAGCAGCAGCAGCCGCGCTAGCTCCAGCTCTGCTCTTTTCCATGCGCACCGACGAAGTGTGGATGGGTCGGTGGGGGTGGATTTCCGGGGCCGTGTGCGGCATGGATGCCGCACTACGAGCCTACATGGACGTACTTGCGGCGGGTCCCGGAAATCCACCCCCGCCGGCCCACTCGCAGGCACCTCAACCGCCGGCTCTAAAGCTCTAAAGCTCTCAGCCTCTCAAGCCCTCAAGTGCTGACGCCTTGAAGCGAGCGAACCATCACCCCTCAACAGCCACCTTCACAGGCAACGGATCCACATGCCCGCACGCATCGCACGTGCGCAACTCCAGCGAGGAGTGATAGCGATCAAACACCTTCGGCAGATCCGTCTCGATGTTCTCCAGCGCGAAAAACTCCTCGTACAACTTGTGATTGCACCGCTCGCAGAACCACATCAACCCGTCGCGCTCATGCGCCAGCCGCTTGCGCTCCACCACCAGACCCACACCGCCCGGCGGGCGGCGCGGCGAATGCGGTACACCGCCCGGCAACAGGAAAATCTCCCCCGCACGGATCGGAATGTCGCGCACCGCGCCATCCTCCTGCACCTTCAGCGTCATCTCGCCTTCAAGCTGATAGAACCACTCCGGGCCCTCGTCGTAATGAAAATCCGTGCGGCTGTTCGGGCCGCCGACCACCATCACGATGAAATCGCCGTTCTCGATCATCTTGTTGCCGACCGGCGGCTTCAACAGATGCCGGTTTTCCTCGATCCAGCCGAGCAGATTGATGGGGGAGGCAAGCATGGGGGCTGTCCGTAAAAGGAAGGATCAGTCGCGCCGACCGTGGCGCGGCACGTAGGACAACGCCTTTTCGTAGGCCGCCTGCAGCTCTTCCGGTGCGCCCACATCGATGCCCATCTCACGCACCCGGCCATCCTTCAGGCTGTATACCCAGCCGTGCACCATCAGCTTCTGGCCGCGTGCCCAGGCGTCCTGCACAATCGTCGAGCGGCAGGCGTTGACCACCTGCTCGATCACGTTCAACTCGCACAGGCGCGCATGCTTCAGCGCCGGGTCCTCGATCGCGTCCATGATCGCCGAGTGCTTCTGCGCCACGTCACCCACGTGGCGCAGCCAGTTGTCGGCCAGGCCGACGCGCGTGTTGTTCAAGCTGGCGTGCACGCCGCCGCAGCCGTAATGGCCAACGATCAGGATGTGCTTCACCTTCAGCTGATCCACCGCGTACTGGATCACGCTCAGGCAGTTCAGATCGGTATGCACCACCACGTTGGCCACGTTGCGGTGCACGAACACCTCGCCCGGTGCCATGCCGATGATCTGGTTGGCCGGTACACGGGAGTCGGAGCAGCCGATCCATAGGTATTCCGGGTGCTGTTGCTTGGCCAGCTGGTGGAAGAACTCCGGGTCTTCTTTCTCGATCCGGTCGGCCCATTCGCGGTTGTTCTGCAGCAGCTTGTGGATGTCTTTCATCGTGCGGGGTCCCTGGCGTCGGGTGGGGGCAAGGCGCGGCCAGCGTGGCCGCGTCGTCGCAGGAAATAGGGAGGGTCAGTCGGCGGCAGTGCCGCCCTCACGGCGCCAGCGCATCCACTGCGCCAGCTCGCGAGATGCCGGGGCGTCCAGTGCCGACAGCGCATCGATCACGCTGGACTGGTTGGCCTCGGGGTGGTTCTGGCTGAGCTTGAGTTTGATCTGCACCTGCGCCGGGCGGAAACGGAAACCGACGATGCCGCCGAGCATGCGCTGCTGGCGGGGCTCGATCGGCAGCAGATCCCAGTCGCCGCCGACCTGCGCTTCGTAGTGCGCGCTCAGGCCGTCCAGCATGGCGATCAATGTGTCCGGATCGGTGGTCGGTTCCAGCACGCCACGCAGTTCCGCGGCGGCGTAGTTCCAGGTCGGCACGCGTGCCTGTGCGGCCTTGTCCGGATACCAGCCCGGCGACACGTATGCATGCGGGCCGTGCACCAGCATCAACGCGGGGCCGGCATGGCCGGCCTGCGGGTTGGGCTTGGCCCAGTGACCTTCGATCAGGATGCCGTCGGCGTCGCGTCGGTACAGCACCGGCATCCGCGTGGCCTGCGGCAGACCGTCGGCCCCGGTGGTGACCAGCGTGACGAAGGCATCGCGCGCCAGCAGCCGGTCCAGCCAGATCAGGTCGGTCTCGACGAAGGCGGACGGGATGAACATCGTCAGGTTACGCGCGGGCGCCCAGGCTCTGGATCATGCGACCGTGCAGTGCGTCGTCGCTGTCGGCCTGTGGCGGCTGCACTTCATGCAGCGAGAAGCCGCGCACCAGGGCGTCTTCTTCATCCAGCCCGTCGTAGGCGACGAACTCGGCGTCGAACAGCTGCGAGCGTGCGGTGTCTTCGCTGTCGTAGCTCAGCGTGTTGCCGTCGCTGTCCAGCACCTCGGCGGTGCCGGCCGGGCGCACGCGCAGGCGGGCCCAGATCAGCGTGTTGCCGAGGCTGGCCAGGAACCACTCGTCGTGGTGGGAGGTATTGTCGTTCATGTGATTACCATCGAAAGCAGCCAGAGCAGGGCAGCCATGCCCAGTCCAGCAAGCAGCGTCAGCAGGGAAAGCCAGGCCGGCGCGGCCAGGCCGGTCAGCGAGCGATCGCTGCTCTGGCGATAATCGCGGCCGAGCAGCCAGCGCAGCGCATCCGGGCGCAGGAATGCGCCCGTGCCGAAACGATCCGCCAGCACCGGGTGGCGGTCGCGGATGTGGACCAGGGTCAGCGGCCAGAAGATCACGAAGGCACTGAACCCGGCGATCGCCACGCCGACGAAACACAGCGCGAAGAACAGGGTCATGGCTCAGTGCCTCCGTAGGTCGATCAGAATTCGGCGCTGCCCGGTGCGCGCGGGTAGGGGATCGCATCGCGGATGTTGCTCAGCCCGCAGACGTAGACCACCAGGCGCTCGAAGCCCAGGCCGAAACCGGCGTGCGGCACCGAACCGTAGCGGCGGAAATCGCGGTACCAGCCGTAGTGCGCCGGATCCAGGCCGAACTGCGCCATGCGCGCATCCAGCACATCCAGGCGCTCTTCGCGCTGGCTGCCGCCGATGATCTCGCCGATGCCCGGGGCCAGCACGTCCATCGCCGCGACGGTCTTGCCGTCGTCGTTCAGGCGCATGTAGAACGCCTTGATGTGCTCGGGGTAGTTGGTCACCACCACCGGGCGGCCGATGTGTTCTTCGGTCAGCCAGCGCTCGTGCTCGGTCTGCAGGTCCAGGCCCCATTCGACCGGGAAGTCGAATTTCTTGCCCGAGTTCTGCAGCAGCTTCACCGCTTCGGTGTAGTCGATCTGCTCGAACGGGGCGTTGATGAAACCTTCCAGCTTGGTGACCGCGTTCTTGTCCACGCGCTCGGCCAGGAAGGCCAGGTCATCGCCACGCTCATCGAGCACCGCGCGGAACAGGTACTTCAGGAACTGCTCGGCCAGGCGCGCGTCTTCGGCCAGATCGGCAAAGGCGATTTCCGGCTCGATCATCCAGAACTCGGCCAGATGGCGGGTGGTGTTGGAATTCTCGGCACGGAAGGTCGGGCCGAAGGTGTAGACCTTGCTCAGCGCCAGGCAGTAAGCCTCCACGTTCAGCTGGCCGGACACGGTCAGGAAGGTTTCCTTGCCGAAGAAATCGCGGCTGAAATCCACCTCGCCCTTGTCGTTGCGCGGCAGGTTGGCCATGTCCAGGGTCGAGACCCGGAACATCTGGCCGGCACCTTCGGCATCGGACGTGGTCACGATCGGGGTGCTGATCCAGTTGAAGCCGTTCTGGTGGAAGAAACGGTGCACGGCCTGGGCCAGACAGTTGCGGATGCGGGTGACCGCACCGAACAGGTTCGTGCGCGGGCGCAGGTGCGCCACTTCCCGCAGGAACTCCGGGCTCATCGGCTTGGGCTGGATCGGGTAGGTCAGTGGATCTTCGACCAGGCCGACGATCTCGATGTCGCTGGCCTGGATCTCGAAGGACTGACCCTTGCCCTGGGACTTGACCAGGGTGCCGCGGGCGATCACCGAGCAGCCCGGGGTCAGGCTCTTGATGTCGTCGAAATTGGCCAGGGTGTCATTGGCCACCACCTGGATGGGGGCGAAGCAGGAGCCATCGGTGACATTGACGAAGGCAAGCGCCGCAGAGCCGCGCACCGTGCGGACCCATCCGCGTACTGTTGCCTCGCCGCCTTCCGGGATCTTCCCGGCAAGCGCATGTTCAACGCTGACCACCGTCATGACTTGAATCCTCTGTTGATCGACTCGATCTCTGAACACGGAGTTTAACGGGTGCGGTGTTCGGCTTGCGAGGCATTTCTCGCGTCCGCCGGGGGCTGCGCGCGGTGTGAACCGCAGCTATGGCCGCCGAAGCCGGGCCGCGCCATACCCTCTATAATGATCACGATCCGCTGGAGTTGCCTGTCATGGCCGTAAGCCTTACCCCTGTTGCCTTTGCCCGTGTGCGCAAGTTCGTCGAGCAGACCCCCGGCGCGCTGGGCCTGCGTTTCGGCGTGACCCGCACCGGCTGTTCCGGCTGGGGCCACATCACCGATCTGGCCCGCGATGAGCGCGAGGGCGACACCGTCTTCGAGCAGGATGGGGTCCGCATCTATGTGGATGCCACTAGCCTGGGCCTAGTCGACGGCACCGAAATCGACTTCGGCAAGCACGGCCTGAGCGAGACCTTCACGTTCAGGAACCCGAACGCGACGGCTGAATGCGGCTGCGGCGAGAGCTTCACCACCGAGGCCGACAAGGCCTGATTCGCCCGCGCGCCGGGCCTGTTCCGCCTGCCCGGCTTGCCTGTAAGGCCTTCTGCTGCCACAATGCGCGGCTTCCTGCCTGATTCCGGGCAGGACCCTTGCCCCACCGCGTTCACCTGCGGGGGGCTGTCCGGCCCTCAAAGGGCCACATCCGAAAGGTAAAAACACATGAGTCGTCATTACGAAGTCGTGTTCCTGGTCCACCCGGACCAGAGCGAACAGGTCCCGGCCATGATCGAGCGCTACAAGGCGCTGGTCGAGAACGGCAACGGCACCATCCACCGTCTGGAAGATTGGGGCCGTCGTCAGCTGGCTTACCCGATCCAGAACCTGGTCAAGGCCCACTACGTCATGCTCAACATCGAGTGCGACCAGGCCGTGCTGAGCGAGCTGGTGGAAAGCTTCCGCTTCAACGACGCCGTGCTGCGCAACCTTGTCATCAAGCGTGACGAGGCTGACACCGAGCAGTCGCTGATCATGAAGAGCAAGGACGAGAAGGGCGACAAGCCCGAGCGTGGCGAGCGTCGTCGTCGTGATGACGAAGAAGGCGAAACCACCCCCGCCGCTGACAACGATGCCGGCGAAGACGCCGCTTCGGCCGCTTAAGGAGCACTGACATGTCCAAGTTCTTCCGTCGTCGCAAGTTCTGCAAGTTCACGGCCGAAGGTGTCAAGGAGATCGATTACAAGGATCTCAACACCCTGCGCCAGTACCTCACCGAGAACGGCAAGATCGTGCCGAGCCGCGTGACCGGTACCAAGTCGAAGTACCAGCGCCAGCTGGCAACGGCCGTCAAGCGCGCCCGTTTCCTGGCCCTGATTCCGTACACCGACAACCACGACGTCTGATGAAGGCGGGCGGCCTGTCGGTCGCCGCTTTCGCGGATCCGGCCGCCCGCGCTGCAAGGCGTCGGGCGGTTTTAAGGATTCGCCGTTCGGATATTCGGACAGCCATCCGCTGCGGGGCCTGAGCCTCGCTAACGAATACATATTTGGAGCTACACCATGAAGCTGATTCTTCTTCAGAAGGTCACCAACCTCGGCGGTCTGGGCGATCTGGTCGACGTGAAGCCGGGCTACGGCCGCAACTTCCTCGTTCCGACCGGCAAGGCCGTTCCGGCCACCGCGACCAACGTGGCTGAGTTCGAAGCCAAGCGCGCTGATTACGAAGCCAAGGCCCAGTCGATCCACGCTGACGCCGAAGCCCGCAAGGCGAAGCTGGAAGGCAAGAGCGTCACGATCGCTGCGAACGCGTCGACCGAAGGCAAGCTGTACGGTTCGGTTGGCCCGCGCGATATCGCCGAAGCCTTCACCGCTGCCGGCCTGCCGCTGGAAAAAAGCGAAGTGATCCTGGGCGAAGGCGCCTTCCGCAACGTGGGCGAGTACGAGGTGACTGTTCACCTGCACGCCGACGTGGAAACCACCGTCAAGGTGGTTGTGGAAGCCGAAAAGGCCTGATCCCTGCCGAAAGGCAGGAGTCACTGAAACGGGTGCCCGCGAGGGCGCCCGTTTTTGTTTTTGGCGGTAGCAACGGCAACGGCAACGGCAACGGCAACGGCAACGGCTTGGCGCCTTGATGACATCAGGGGGAGGGCGCCGGGTAGCCTGGGCCGGGACCCGCCGTAAACCCGTCCATGGGGGCTCGAAATGCGCCATCCATGGCGCATTACGGTCCCAGCCCAGGCTACCCGGCACCCTCCAGCCAAGTATCCCGTCCGGGCGGTGGGAAGAGCTGGCTTCCGGTGGCTGTGGCGGGCGGTGCCCAAGTCGGCATGCTCCGGGTCCAGGCCCAGGTAGATCCACGCTCTTGCTTTCCGTACCGCCCCAGCCGCGCATGGCGTGGCTTTACCCCCGCTTCAAATGGATGGGTTCACGGCGGGTCCCGCGACCCCACCCACGCCGTCCCGCCACGCACTAACCTGAAATGCCGCTTCTGCCTTGGCTCCAGCTCCAGCTAAGCCCAACATCCACACCCGCAGCCCGCTGAACACCCGCCCCGTTATACTCAGGCTATCGCGTCGCCCCCAGGACCATTGAAGCCCTGCAACATCAATGGTTTGAAGGGTAAATCCGCTCCGTAATCCACCATGGTGGGGGTCGTTTCAGGCCTTCGCCCGGAAAACCATCACGCCATGCGTCTGTCCACGATCAAGCTGTCCGGATTCAAATCCTTCGTCGATCCGACCACGCTGCACCTGCCGACCAACATGACCGGCGTGGTGGGGCCCAATGGCTGTGGCAAATCCAACATCATCGACGCCGTGCGCTGGGTCATGGGCGAAAGCTCCGCCAGCCGCCTGCGCGGCGACTCGCTCACCGACGTCATCTTCTCCGGCTCCTCCGCCCGCAAGCCTGTCTCGCAGGCCACCGTCGAACTGATCTTCGACAACACCGACCACACCATCTCCGGCGAGTACGCCTCGTTCAACGAGATCTCGGTCAAGCGCCAGGTCAGCCGCGACGGCAGCAGCAACTATTACCTCAACGGCACCAAATGCCGCCGGCGCGACATCACCGATCTGTTTCTCGGCACCGGCCTGGGGCCGCGCAGCTACTCGATCATCGAGCAGGGCATGATCAGCCAGATCATCGAGGCCCGGCCAGAAGACCTGCGTGTGTACCTGGAAGAGGCCGCCGGCATCTCCAAGTACAAAGAGCGCCGCAAGGAAACCGAAACCCGTATCCGCCACACCCGCGAAAACCTGGATCGCCTCGGCGATCTTCGCGAGGAAATCGGCAAGCAGCTCGAGCATCTCAAGCGCCAAGCGCGGCAGGCCGAGCAATACCAGGCGCTGCAGGAAGAACGCAAGATCAAGGACGCCGAGTGGAAGGCGCTGGAATACCGCGGCCTGGATGGGCGCCTGGGCGGCCTGCGCGAAGCGCTGTCGCGCGAGGAAACGCGTCTGCAGCAGTTGATCGCCGAACAGCGTGACGCCGAAGCCCGTATCGAAACCAGCCGCCTGCGCCGCGAAGAAGCCTCCGATGCGCTCAATACCGCGCAGGCCGAGGTGTACCAGGTCGGCAGCACGCTGGCCCGACTGGAACAGCAGATCCATCACCAGCGCGAGATGTCGCAGCGCTTGAACAAGGCGCGCGATGAGGCACAGCAGGCGCTGGCCGATCTGGGTCAACACATCAGTGGCGATGAGGCCAAGCTGATGGTGTTGCGCGAGGCGGTGGACGATGCCGAGCCGCGCCTGGAGCAGTTGCAGGAAGAAAACGAAATCAAGCAGGAAGCCCTGCGCGATGCCGAGGCGCGGCTGGCCGATTGGCAGCAGCGCTGGGAAGCCCATACCCGCAATACCTCGGAAGCCTCGCGCGCCGGTGAAGTCGAGCGCACCCGCGTGGACTATCTGGACCGCCAGGTGCTGGAAGCCGACCGCCGTCGCGAGTCGCTGCAGGCCGAGCGCGCCGGGTTGGATCTGGACGCATTGGCCGAGGTGTTCGAGGAGCTGCATATCCAGCACGAGACCCAGAAGGCCTCACTGGACACACTCAACGAGCAGGTGGAAGAACGCAAACTTGCCGTGGCCGGGCTGCAGGATCGCCAGCGCACCGGGCAGACCGAGCTGGCCGAGATCCGCAAGCAGGCCCAGGCCGCACGCGGCCGGTTGTCCTCGCTGGAAACCCTGCAGCAGGCCGCCTTGGGTCAGGAGCAGGGTGCCGCCGTGGCATGGCTGAAGGCACGGGGGCTGGACTCCGGTGCGCGCGTCGGCGAGCGCCTGACCGTGGAAAGCGGCTGGGAGAACGCCGTGGAAAGCGCGCTCGGTCAGCTGATCGAGGGTGTGCTGGTCGATTCCCCGGAGTCACTGGTCGATGCGCTGAGCGAACTTGGCGAAGGCCGCATCGCGCTGGTGTCGGCCGAACAGGAGGCGCTGACCGTTGCGCCGACGTCGCTGGCGGCGAAGGTGCAGGGCCCGACCGCGATCCGTCGCCTGCTGGCGCGCCTGCACGCGGCCGACGATCTTGCGTCGGCGCGTGCACTGCAGGCCACGCTGGGTGACGGCGACTCGGTGATTACCCGCGGTGGCGAGCGCTTGGGCGAGGGCTGGGTGCGCGTGTCGCGCTCCGGTGCCGCGAAGCAGGGCGCGCTGCTGCGTGAGCGAGAGATCGTTACCCTGCGCGAGCAGATTGAAACGCTGCAGGACCGCGAAGCGGCCCTGGAACAGCAGCTGGCCGGATTCCGTGACCAGTTGCTGGCCGGCGAGCAGCAGCGCGAGGACGCACAGCGCCAGTTGTACCTGGCCCATCGCAGCGTCTCCGAACTTGGTGGTCAGCTGCAGAGTCAGCAGGGCAAGGTGGAGGCTGCACGCACCCGCATCGATCGCATCGAAGGCGAACTGGTGCAGCTGCTGGAAACGCTGGATGCCGGCCGCGAGCAGGTGCGTGAAGCACGCGCGCGGCTGGACGATGCAGTGACCAGCATGGGCGATCTGGAGTCGGTCCGCGCCGCGCTGGAGGGTGAGCGCCGCCAGTTCACCGATGCCCGTGATCAGGCGCGCGATCAGGCACGCAACGTACGCGAAGCGGCGCATTCGCTGGCCCTGACCCTGGAATCGCAACGCGCGCAGATTGCATCGTTGAGCCAGGCGCTGGAGCGCATGAGCACTCAGCGAGGCCAGTTGGACACGCGTCTGGGTGAGCTGCACTCGCAGCTGGATGAAGGTGATTCGCCGGTCAAGGCGCTGGAAGCCGAGCATCAGAACGCGCTTGGTGAGCGGGTGCGCGCCGACCGTGTGTTGGGTGAGGCGCGCACGTTGCTGGATGGCATCGATGCCGAGTTGCGCACTTTCGAACAGACGCGCCACCAGCGCGACGAACAGGCACTTGCGCAGCGCGAGCGGATTTCCCAGCGCAAACTCGACCAGCAGGCGCTGGTGCTCAGTGCCGACCAGCTGTCGGCCTCGGTGGAGAAGGCCGGCTTCGTGCTGCAGGACGTGATCAACGGCCTGCCCGAGGATGCGCGCATCACCGATTGGGAACAGACGGTCCATCAGATCGACGGCCGCATGCGTCGCCTGGAGCCGGTGAACCTGGCCGCCATCCAGGAATATGGCGAGGCCTCACAGCGTTCGGAGTATCTGGACGCGCAGAACACCGACCTCACCACCGCGCTGGAAACGCTGGAAGATGCCATCCGCAAGATCGACCGCGAAACCCGCGGCCGCTTCAAGGACACCTTCGACCGGGTCAATGCCGGCGTCCAGCAGCTGTATCCGCGACTGTTCGGCGGCGGCCACGCGTACCTTGAGCTGACAGGTGAAGACCTGCTCGACACCGGTGTTGCGATCATGGCGCGGCCGCCGGGCAAGCGGGTGTCGAGCATCTCGCTGCTGTCCGGTGGCGAGAAGGCGATGACCGCGGTGGCGCTGGTGTTTGCGATCTTCCAGCTCAACCCAGCGCCGTTCTGCCTGCTGGACGAGGTGGACGCGCCGCTGGACGAAGCCAACGTCGGCCGCCTGGCCAACATGGTCAAGGAAATGAGCGAGAAGGTTCAGTTCCTGTTTGTCAGCCACAACAAGGCCACGATGGAGGCAGCACACCAGCTTTCCGGCGTGACCATGCGCGAACCGGGCGTCAGCCGACTGGTCAGTGTCGACCTGGAGGAAGCCGCGCGATTGGCGGGCGCGGCGTGACGTGCCATCCTTAAGTACCTGAATGATTTAGCCGGAGAACTTCCCGAATGTCCGACATGGCACTGCTCCGCATCGGCATCCTGGCCGCCGGCCTGCTGTTGATCGCTGCGATCTTCCTGTTTGGCCGTCCAAAAAAGAAAGTGCAGGGCCGCCGCGTCGAAGGTGCTGAAGGCACCAACGGCCAGCGCCGCGAGCCCGTACTGGGCGAGGGCGAAGCCCCGGCCGAGGGCGCTGCGCCCGTCGTCGGCGAAGATGGCGTGACCCAGCCCGAACTCGGTCTGCCCGAGGTGGATGCTGGCCCGGCCAGTGACCTTGGCAAGCGCGCCACCCAGGATTTCGACAAGATCGTCTCGCTGTTCGTCGCCGCCCGTGCGGGCGAGCAGCTGCGTGGCGAAGACATTGTGGTCGCCGCGGAAAAGACCGGCCTGGTATTCGGCCACATGAATGTCTTCCATCGCCTGGTCGAAGGCCACCCGGAGCGCGGCCCGATCTTCTCGATGGCCAGCATCATGAAGCCGGGTAGTTTCGACATGGCCAACATCCGCGAGATGGAAACGCCGGCGATCGCCTTCTTCCTGACCCTGCCGGCACCGCTGACCGCGCTGGATGCCTGGGAAAAGATGCTGCCGACCGTGCAGCGCATGGGCGAGCTGCTGGACGGCGTGGTACTCGATGACAGCCGCAACGCATTGGGCCGCCAGCGCATCGCGCACATCCGCGACGAGCTGCGTGCCTACGACCGCCAGCATCAGGCCCCGCCGCTCACCAAAGCACCGCGCTGGTGATGAAGTGGAGCCGACCAACGGTCGGCTCTACCCGTTCTCGCTGACCACGACCTCGAACGCCTCACGGAACCGCGCCATCTCGGCGGCGGTCCCGACGGTCACGCGCACGCGCTGCGGCCAGATCGGCCAGCTGCGGCCGATCACCACGCCGCGCGCGGCCATGGCGGCAGAGAAGGCGGCGCCGTCACGCTGCACATCGACCACGAAGCAGTTCGCTTCCGACGGCACGCACGCAAAGCCGCGCTTGCCCAGCCACGCAACGGTGTCCTGCCGAACCAGCGCATTCTCCGCCCTGCGCTGCGCGATCAGCCCGGGATCACGCAGGCTCGCCAGGCCTGCCGCCATCGCCGTGACCGGTAGGGGGTTGTCGCCGAGGCTGGCCAGTTCCTTCAGCCGATCCGGATGCGCGGCCGCCACACCCAGGCGCAGTCCGGCCATGCCGTAGAGCTTGGAGAAGGTGCGCAGCACGATCACATCGTCGCGTTGCATCACTTGGGCGATCACCGAGCGCTGCCCGCTGTACTGCAGGTAGGCTTCGTCGACCAGCACCCGGGTCTGCGCGGGCTTGTTGGACAGCAGCCAGGCGATGTCGGTGGCGGAGGTGATCGAGCCGGTGGGATTGTTGGGGTTGCAGAGATACAGCAGCCCGGCGTTGACCCGCGCGGCGGCAGCGGCCATTGCGCGCACGTCGTGCGCACCGTCCGCACGCAAGGGCACCTTGGCCACGGTGGCCCCGCGCGCAGCAGCAAGATCGCCCAGCGCTTCGAAGGTCGGATCAGCGACGACCAGCCCGGCTGTCGCCGAGGTCCATACGACGGCCGCCCGGTTCAGCGGTTCGCTCGAACCGGGATAGAACCGCACGCGATCCTTGCCGATGCCTTCCTGCTGGGCGAACAGGTCGCGCAGCTCGCCGGCCAGTGCGAACAGATACCGCCCGCTGCCGGCGACGATGTCGCGTGCCGCGGCCTGCGCGGCGGGCGACGGCCCATACGGGCATTCGTTGAAGTTCAGCAGCACCGGTCCTGTGCTGGCCGGGAGCGCGCGCGAGGGCGCAGCCGATGCAGGCAGTGCCCCCAGGCCGGACAACGCCAGACCGGTACCGGCCAGTTGCAGGAACGAGCGACGGGAAGCGGCAAGGGCAGGGGGCACGGTGCACCGGCAGAAAGGGGTTCGGCGCAACCTAACGCCACTGCGAACCGGCGGCAAGCGTTCTTCACTGCGCGCAGGAGCGGGGGGAGGGGTAAAATTGACCGCCCCACCAGGATCGCCTTCCGCATGACCCCCAGCCCCGCCGCACGTGCCGATGTCCTGCGCCGCCAGATCGAGGATGCCGGCAAGGCATACCACGAGCGCGACGAGCAGCTGATTCCTGACGTCGAGTACGACCTGCTGGTGCGGGAGCTGGAGGCGATCGAACAGGCGCACCCGGAGCTGGCCGCGGCCGACTCGCCCACCCGGCAGGTCGGTGGCAAGGCCTCTTCGCGCTTCGCCGAGGTCCGCCACGCGGTGCCGATGCTGTCGCTGGGCAACGCCTTCAGCGATGAGGAGGTCCAGGATTTCGTGCGCCGCATCGGCGAGCGCCTGCGCCGCAGCACGCTGCATTTTTCCGCCGAACCCAAACTCGACGGTCTGGCGATCAGCTTGCGCTACGAGAACGGCCGCTTCGTACAGGGCGCAACCCGGGGCGATGGCGCCACCGGTGAAGATGTCAGTGCCAACCTGCGCCAGATCAGTGTGATCCCGCAGACGCTCAACGGCGAAGGCTGGCCCGAAGTGCTGGAAGTGCGTGGTGAGGTCTATATGGCCCGCGTCGATTTCGAGGCCTACAACGCCGATGCCCGCCTGCATGACGGCAAGGTGCTGGCCAATCCGCGCAACGCCGCGGCCGGCTCGCTGCGCCAGCTGGATCCGAAGATGAGCGCCAAGCGCAAGCTCAGTTTCTACGCCTATGGCATCGGCGAGGTCGACGGCGGTGAACTGCCGCCCACCCACTCGGCCACACTCGCCCAGCTGCGTGCATGGGGCTTTCCGGTCAGCGACCTGTGCCAGGTGGTGGAAGGCGCGGACGGGCTGCTCGCTTACTACCGTGATATCGGCGAGTGCCGCGATGGCCTGGCGTTCGATATCGACGGCGTTGTCTACAAGCTCGATGACCGCGCCGGCCAGGAGCAGATGGGCTTCGTTGCGCGCGCCCCGCGCTGGGCGATCGCGCACAAGTTCCCGGCGCAGGAACAGACCACCACGGTGGAGGCGATCGAGATCCAGATCGGCCGCACGGGCGCGGCAACCCCGGTGGCGCGTCTGGCGCCGGTCGCGGTGGCTGGTGTGATCGTCTCCAACGCGACGCTGCACAACGCCGATCAGATCGCGCGTCTGGATGTCCGCGTGGGCGATACGGTGATCGTGCGTCGCGCCGGCGATGTGATCCCGGAAGTGGTCAGCGTGATCGCCGACCGTCGCCCCGCCGGTACTACCCCGTGGCAGATGCCGTCGCAGTGCCCGGTGTGCGGTGCGGAGATCGTCCGCGAAGAGGGTGAGGCCGCCTGGCGCTGCTCGGGTGAGCTGAGCTGTCCCGCGCAGCGCAAGGAAGCCATCGCGCACTTCGCTTCGCGCCGTGCGATGGATATCGACGGTCTGGGCGGCAAGTACATCGAGACGCTGGTCGATGCGGGCATCGTGCGTGGCGTGGCCGATCTGTATCGCCTGCAGCGCGACCAACTGCTGCAGCTGAAACTGGTGCTGGATGCCGAGTCGCCCGAGGCCCTGGCCAGCCAGATCGCGCTGCACCTGCCGCCGGAAGGCAGTGGCGATTACCTGCGTGGCATTCTCAAGCTCGATGCCAGCGATGAGTCGTGGCGCGCGCAGGCGCTGGCGATGCCGGCCACGTTCGCCTGGAACACGAAGAAGATCGCGACCAAGTGGGCCGACAACCTGATCGCAGCGATCGACGCCAGCCGCACCACGACGCTGGAACGCCTGCTGTTCGCGCTCGGCATCGAACACGTGGGCGAGAGCACCGCCAAGGCCCTGGCAACCTGGTTCGGTGATCTGGAGCTGATCCGGCACCTGCCTTGGCCGCTGTTCAAGCGCGTGCCGGACATCGGTGGCGAAGTCGCACGCTCGCTCGGCCACTTCTTCGAGCAGGCCGGCAACCAGGAGGCGATCGATGCACTGTTGCAGGTCGGCCAGGTGCGGATCAGCGATGTGCATCCGCCGATCGCCAAGCTGCGCGAGGGTCTGGATTTCGCGCAGCTGCTGGTCGAGGCAGAGATTCCGGGCATCACCCGCCTGCGCGCCGAGAAGCTGGTGGCGATGCTGCCCGACGCTGCCTCGGTGCTGGATGCCGAGCCGGTGCGCTTCGTGGCCGCCGGCCTGCCCAACGAAGTGGCCATGGGCCTTGCCGACTGGCTGGACCGCGAAGGCCATGGTCCGATGCTGCTCAAGGCCGAGGACTACCGTCAGAGGCTGCTGGCCTTGGCGCCGGAACAGGCCGAACAGGTTGCCGGTCCGCTGGAGGGCCAGACCGCTGTCCTGACCGGCACGCTGACGCAGATGAACCGTGACGAGGCCAAGGCGCGGCTGGAAGCGCTGGGCGCCAAGGTGGCCGGCAGTGTCTCCAGGAAGACGTCCTTCGTGGTCGCCGGTGCCGAGGCCGGTTCCAAGCTGACCAAGGCGCAGGAGCTGGGTGTTCCGGTCTGGGACGAAGACCAGCTGGTGGCCTTCCTGGCGCAGCACTGAATCTGTCGCGGGGCCGCCGTGCCCCGCGCTTCGTCCTTCCAAGAGAAACCGCATGCATACCGCCCCCCTCGATTTCCGCCTGGCCACCGTGGCCGACACCGCGCTGCTGATCGGGCTGATGCGTGATTTCTACGCGGAAGACAAACTCGATTTCGACGACACCCGCGTGCGCAGGGCCCTCGCGTCGCTGCTGGAAGATCCGCGCAACGGTGAAGTGCTGTTGTGGCTGGACGAGGCGGGCAGCGTGGTCGGCTACGGCGCGCTGGCGATGGGCTTCAGCCTGGAGCAGGGCGGTCACTTCGCGCTGCTGGACGAGCTGTACCTGAGCCACGCCGCACGCGGCCGCGGCCGCGGCAAGCAGGCGTTGGCCATCCTGGAACAGCGTGCGAACGCACGCGGCGTGGAACGCATGCGGCTGGAAGTGAACCACCACAACGAACTGGCGCGCCGGCTGTACCTGGCCACCGGCTATGTGGATGACACCCGTGACCTGCTGACCCTGCCGCTTGCGCAGCGCCTGAAGGACGCGCGCGCATGATCGCCGCGCTGCGGCAGCGTGCCGCGCTCAATGCACTGATCCGCAGCTTCTTCGCCGCGCGCAATGTGCTGGAGGTGGAAACGCCGATCCTGTCCGCAGCCGGCAACACCGAACCGAACATCGACAGTTTCCACACCCCTTTCAGTGGGCACGTCGATGCGGGCACGCCGCAACGCTGGCTGCGCACTTCCCCGGAGTTTCCGCTCAAGCGGTTGCTCGCCGCCGGGGTGGGGGACTGTTACGAACTCGGCCGCGTGTTCCGTAATGGCGAGGCGGGGGGGCGCCACAACCCCGAGTTCACCATGCTGGAGTGGTATCGGGTCGGTTGGGATCACCATCGATTGATCGACGAGACGGCCGAGCTGGTGCGCGCGGCGCTGCACCTGGTCCAGCGCGAGGCCACCGTGGAGGTGATCGATTACCGCGGTCTTTACCAGCGGCACGTTGGGCTGGACCCGTTCGAGGCCAGCCTGGACCAGCTGCAGGCACCGCTGGCCGACGTCCGCATCGATGCCGAGGGGCTCACCCGCGACGATTGGCTCGATCTGCTGATGACCCATTGCATCCAACCGCACTTCTGTGACGACACGATGACGGTGGTGCACGATTGGCCAGCCACGCAGGCGGCACTGGCGCGGATTCGTCCGGGGGCGCCGGCGTTGGCCGAGCGCTTCGAGCTCTACCTGGGCAGTGTGGAGCTGGCCAACGGCTATCACGAGCTGAACGATGCGGCTGAGCAACGTGCCCGTTTCGAGCGCGACCATGCGATCCGCACCGCACGGGGCGACGTGCTGCCGCCGCTGGATGAACACCTGCTGGCGGCCCTGCCGGCGCTGCCCGATTGCGCAGGCGTCGCGGTCGGCGTGGACCGCCTGTTGATGGCGATGAACCGCACCGGCCGGATCGCCGACGTGCTGGCCTTCGATTTCGCCCGGGCGTGAGCTGTTCTTGACGCATTCGCGTCTTGCACGGGCTGCATGATGATGCTCTGATCACACGGGATGTCCCAAGGTGGTCGTGTGATCGTTCAAGCGTGGCGGGGATCGTGTTGATGAAGCTGTTGTCAGGCGCGGGCATGCCCCTGTGGCCGGTGTTGCTGTGGACTGCGCTGATGCCGGAGACGGCGCTCGCGCAGCCGGGCGGATATGCCGGCGAAGTGGTGCGATGCGAATCACGCGACATGGAGTGGGTGCACTGCGACATCCCCACCGAACGCGGCGTCGATCTGATCCGCCAGCTTTCCGACAACAGCTGTGTGCGTGGTTCGGAGTGGGGCACTGACCGTTCCGGTATCTGGGTCACGCTGGGCTGCCGCGCCGAGTTCCGCGCACGGACTGCCGTTGCTGCCACCCGCGCCGATGGCGAACGCCGCACCCGCCGCGTGGTGCGCTGCGAATCCAATGGTCGCCCGCAGAGTTGTCCGGTCGTCCTGCAGGGCGCGCCGGTCCGTCTGCTTCGCCAGCTCACCTCGCTGCCGTGCCGCGAAGGTCACAGCTGGGGCTATCGCCGCAATGAGATCTGGGTGACCCGCGGCTGCCAGGGCGAGTTTGAAGTGGGGGCCGCCGATGGCAGTGGCTTCCTCAACGTACCGCGCATCCTGGTCTGCGAGTCCAAGTCGCGCCAGCGCCGGTTCTGTGGTGCCGGGATCACCCACGGTGTCACGCTCAACAAGCAGCTGTCCGGCACGCCCTGCGAGCAGGGCAGCAGCTGGGGCTGGGACAGCCGTGGGGTCTGGGTGGACAAGGGCTGCCGCGCCGAATTCGCGGTCAACTGAGCGCCCGATTCCGCGTGCAACGGCGCGCCGTTACAATGGTCGGATGAACGCATCCACCGACATCGATTACGCCCGCTACGACCATATCCGCCCCATCCTGTGGACCGGCGAGAGCCTGCAGCTGCTCGATCAGCGCAAACTGCCGTTCATCGTCGAGCACGTGGAGTGCCGCGACAGCGACGCGGTCGCCGAAGCAATCCATGCGCTGACCGTGCGCGGCGCGCCGGCCATCGGCATTGCCGCTGCCTGGGGTGTGGTGCTGGCGGCCAATGAGGTACAGGCCGACGACGGCGCGCAGGCACTGCTGAAGCTCGAACCTGCCTTGCAGCGCCTCAACGCCTCGCGGCCGACCGCCGTCAACCTGGCCTGGGCGCTGGCCCGCATGCGTCGCGTGCTGGCCCCGGCCGGGGCGGACTGGCGCCAGGTGCTGGCTGCCGAGGCGCAGGCCATCGCCGAGGAAGACCTGGCCGCCAACCGCCACATGGGCGCGCTGGGTGCAGGCCTGATCGACGCTGGCAGCGGCGTGCTGACCCACTGCAATACCGGCTCGCTGGCTACCGCCGGGTTCGGTACCGCCCTGGGTGTCATCCGCGCCGGTATGGCCCAGCACCGCATCGCCCGTGTGTTCGCCGGCGAGACCCGGCCGTGGCTGCAGGGCGCGCGCCTGACCGTGTGGGAGCTGCAGCAGGACGGCATCGACGCCACCCTGATCGCCGATTCGGCCGCGTCGCACCTGATGAAGACCGGCGCGGTGCAGTGGGTCATCGTGGGTGCGGACCGCATCTGCGCCAATGGCGATACCGCCAACAAGATCGGCACCTACCAGCTGGCCATCGCCGCCCGCCACCACGGGGTGAAGTTCATGGTGGTGGCGCCGTCCTCCACGGTGGACATGGACACCGCCGATGGCGAGCAGATCGAGATCGAGCAGCGCGACCCGGGCGAGCTGTACGGCGTGGGCGGGACCCGCACCGTGGCCGAGGGCATCGCCGCCTGGAACCCGGTGTTCGATGTCACCCCGGGCAGCCTGATCGATGCCATCGTGACCGAGCGCGGGGTGATCCTGAACCCGACGGTGGCCAATATGCAGGCTGCATTCGGATAAGCCCCAGCACTGGCGCGTTGCGGCTGCCCCCTTGCCCAGGGGGCTCCCCTGCTGGATACCTGCGGCCGTGCCGCCCGCTGGCCGGCAATGCTCCCGTAAGTTCCTGATTCTTGCCGGTAAAACCCCCGTAAAAGCGGGCGGAAAATGGCCCGCTGTGGTAGAATCCAACGGTTAATCGAGATTCCGGCGCAACCGCCCCGAAAGGGCGGTCGTGACGGACTGGACCGCTACCAGACAACGGAACCCGAATGGCAGAAACCGCCAAGGAAATCATCCAGGTCAACCTGGAAGACGAGATGCGCAAGAGTTACCTCGATTACGCGATGAGCGTGATCGTGGGGCGCGCACTCCCGGATGCGCGCGATGGCCTCAAGCCGGTGCATCGCCGCGTGCTGTTCGCGATGAGTGAACTCAACGCGCACGCCAACAAGCCTTACTTCAAGTCGGCGCGTATCGTCGGTGACGTCATCGGTAAGTACCACCCGCATGGCGATCAGTCGGTGTACGACACGCTGGTGCGTCTGGCGCAGCCGTTCTCGCTGCGTTACATGCTGGTCGATGGCCAGGGTAACTTCGGTTCGGTCGACGGCGACTCCGCCGCTGCGATGCGATACACCGAAGCCCGCATGTCGCGGCTCACCCATGAGCTGATGGCGGACATCGAGAAGGAAACGGTCGATTTCCAGCCCAACTACGACGAAAAGGAACTGGAGCCGACGGTCATGCCGACCCGGTTCCCGAACCTGCTGGTCAATGGTTCGGCCGGTATCGCGGTGGGCATGGCGACCAACATCCCGCCGCACAACCTGACCGAATCGATCAACGCCTGCATCGCGCTGATCGACAATCCCGAGATCGACGTCGACGGCCTGATGGAGTTCATCCCGGGCCCGGACTTCCCGACCGCGGGCATCATCAACGGCACCGCCGGCATCGTGGCCGGGTACCGGACCGGGCGTGGCCGTGTGCGCATCCGCGCCAAGGCCGAGGTTGAAGTGGCTGACAACGGCCGCGAATCGATCATCGTCACCGAGATTCCGTACCAGGTGAACAAGGCCCGGTTGATCGAGAAGATCGCCGAGCTGGTCAAGGAAAAGAAGCTCGAAGGCATCAGCGAACTGCGCGATGAGTCCGACAAGGACGGCATGCGCATCTTCATCGAGATCAAGCGCGGCGAGTCGGCGGAAGTTGTGTTGAACAACCTCTACCAGCAGACCCAGATGGAGTCGGTGTTCGGCATCAACATGGTGGCGCTGGTCGATGGCCGCCCGCAGTTGATGAACCTCAAGCAGATGCTCGAGGCCTTCGTGCGCCACCGCCGCGAAGTGGTTACCCGCCGCACCGTGTTCGAGCTGCGCAAGGCGCGTGCCCGTGCGCACGTGCTGGAAGGCCTGACCGTCGCGCTGGCCAACATCGACGAGATGATCGAACTGATCAAGACCTCGCCGAACCCCACCGAAGCGCGCGAACGCATGCTCGCCCGCCTGTGGGAGCCGGGTCTGGTCGGCTCGATGCTGGGCGCCGCCGGTGCCGAAGCCTCGCGTCCGGATGATCTGCCCAAGGGTGTGGGCCTGCTCGAGGGCGGCTACCAGCTGACCGAGATCCAGGCGACCCAGATCCTGGAAATGCGCCTGCACCGCCTGACCGGGCTGGAGCAGGACCGCCTGACCGACGAGTACAAGCAGCTGCTGGAAGTGATCGCCGGGCTGATCGAAATCCTGGAGGATCCCGACCGTCTGCTGCAGGTGATCCGCGAAGAGCTGATCAACGTGCGTACCGAGTTCGGTGACGAACGCCGCACCGAGATCCGCCACAGCGAAGAAGACCTGGACATCCTCGACCTGATCGCCCCGGAAGACGTGGTGGTCACCCTGTCGCACGCCGGCTATGCCAAGCGCCAGCCGGTCAGTGCCTACCGGGCCCAGCGCCGCGGTGGCCGTGGCCGCAGCGCCGCGTCGACGAAGGAAGAGGATTTCATCGAACAGCTGTGGCTGGTCAACACGCACGACACGCTGCTGACGTTCACCAGCGCAGGCAAGGTGTTCTGGCTGCCGGTGCATCAGCTGCCGGAAGCCGGTTCCAACGCCCGTGGCCGCCCGATCATCAACTGGATTCCGCTGGAAACCGGTGAGCGGGTGCAGGCCGTGCTGCCGGTCCGTGAGTATGCCGAAGGCCAGTTCGTGTTCTTCGCCACCCGCAACGGTACCGTCAAGAAGACCCCGCTCAGCGAGTTCGCCTTCCGTCTGGCACGCGGCAAGATCGCGATCAACCTCGATGAGGGTGACGCGCTGGTCGGCGTTGGCCTGACCGACGGTGAGCGCGACATCCTGCTGTTCGCCTCCAACGGCAAGACCGTGCGCTTCGGTGAGGACAAGGTCCGCTCGATGGGCCGTACCGCTACCGGCGTGCGCGGCATCAAGATGCCCAAGGGCGAGGAAGTGGTCAGTCTGATCGTGGCCGAGAGTGCAGGCGGCAGTGAGGACGAGAACGAGGACGAGAGCCAGGTCGATGAGACCGTGATCGACAGCGGCGATGCCGTGATCGAGAACGGGGCTGACGACGACAACGCGCTGTACATCCTGACCGCGACCGAGAACGGCTACGGCAAGCGCACCCCGCTGCCGGATTACCCGCGCAAGGGCCGTGGCACGCAGGGCGTGATCGGCATCCAGACCACCGAGCGCAACGGCAAGCTGGTGCGTGCGGTGCTGATGGGGCCGCGCGACGAAGTGCTGCTGATTTCCGATGGTGGCACCCTGGTGCGCACCCGTGGTTCGGAAATCTCGCGCGTCGGCCGCAACACCCAGGGCGTCACCCTGATCCGTCTGTCCAAGGAAGAGAAGCTCCAGGCGGTGGAACGCATGGATGCCTCGCTGGACGAGGGTGTGGAAGAAGAAACATCGGCGGCCGTCGAGGCCAGCCCGGTGGTGGCACCGCCGGAGGCGTAAGGCCTGCCAGTGGGAGTCACACGAAAAACGCCGGCACACGCCGGCGTTTTTCGTTGCAGGGCAGGAACTTGCCGGGTTTCATCGTCGGCTTTGCCGACGTTGGCGAGCGCTGCAAAGAACGCGCAACGTTCACGACCCCGGTGGGATAAGAGCCGCGGGACCGACAGCAACGTCGGCGATCTTCGCGCTTCAGGAGAGACCGATGTCCACCACGACGCAGACCCGCCACCCCCGCCATTGGCTGGTGGCAGTGCTGGCCATTGTCACTCTGTTGCTGGGCGTTGTATTCACCTCAGGCGGCGCCTGGCTCGCCAGCCTCGGTGGTTCCTGGTACTACGTGCTGGCCGGTATCGGACTGCTTATCTCGGGGGGACAGCTGTGGCGGGGCCGGTATAGCGGCGCGTTGTGGTTCGCCCTGGTGTTCGTCGGCACGTTGTTGTGGACGTGGTGGGAGTCAGGCAGCAACTACTGGCGCTGGGTGCCGCGCCTGGGCCTGATCGTGGCCATCGGCTTCGTGCTGTCACTATTGTTGCCGACGCTGGATCGCCCGGTCTCGCGCAAGGTCTCGCGCGGGATCGCCGGCGTGCTGGCCCTCGTGTTCGTGGCGGCCTTTACGCTTGCCTTCGTGCCGCACGGCGTCACCGCTGCCGAGGGCGCGTTCCCGGAGCCGATGACCAGCACCGGCCTGGCGCCGACCGCCGATGCGCCGCTGCAGCCGGCCGATCGCCCGGTCGATGGCGATTGGGCCGCCTACGGCCGCAATAACGCCGCGACGCGTTTCTCGCCCCTGCAGCAGATCACCCCGGACAACGTGGGCAAGCTCGAGCAGGCCTGGTTGTTCCGCACCGGTGACCTGCCCGAGAAGCGCTGGGGCGCGGAAACCACGCCGCTGAAAGTCGGCGACAGCCTGTACCTGTGCACCGCGCGCAACCAGCTGGTCGCGCTCAACGCCGCCGACGGCACCGAGCGCTGGCGCTACAACCCGAAGATCAAGGACACCTCCATTCCGTACACCGCGGCCTGCCGTGGGGTCTCCTATTACGAAGTGCCGGCCACTGCGCAGGATGCTGCATTCAATGACGTCGCAGCGGATCTTGCCGTCCCGAGTGGCGTGCCGGTGCTGACCCAGGTGCCGCGTGGCGCCTGCGCCACCCGCATCATCGAAGGCACGCTGGATGGTCGCCTGATCGCGGTCGATGCCGCGACCGGCAAGCCGTGCACAGGCTTCGGCAACAATGGCCAGGTCGACATCACCGTCGGCATGGGCGACAGTCCGGCCGGGTATGTCTCCATCACCTCGCCGCCGGCGATCGTGCAGGGCGTGATCGTGACCGGTCACCAGGTGCTGGATGGCCAGCGTCGCGACGCCCCCTCCGGCGTGATCCAGGCCTACGACGCCGTCACCGGCAAGCTGCGCTGGGCCTGGGACATGGTCCGCCCCGATCGCAATGGTGCACCGCCGGCGGGTGAGACCTATACCCGCGGCACGCCGAACATGTGGACTACCGCGACCGGCGACGACGAACTCGGCCTGGTCTACCTGCCGATGGGCAACTCGGCCGGCGATTACTGGAGTGGCTCGCGCACCGAGAACGAAAACAGATACGCCACGTCGCTGGTCGCCATCGACGTCAACACCGGCAAGCCGGCCTGGCACTTCCAGGCGGTGCGCAAGGATGTCTGGGATTACGACATGGGCTCCCAGGCGACGCTGATCGACTACCCGACCGCCGCCGGCAAAGTCCCGGCGCTGCTGCTGCCGACCAAGCAGGGCGACATGTACATCCTCGACCGCCGCACCGGCAAGCTGCTGACTCCGGCCGAAGAGCGCAAGGTCCCGACCGGTGGTGTCGAGCCGGAACAGCGTTCCCCGACCCAGTTGTTCTCGCTGTATCACACGCTGCGCAAGCCGGACCTCACCGAGCGCGACATGTGGGGGATGACCCCGATCGATCAGCTGGTCTGCCGCATCCAGTTCCGCAAGGCCAGCTACGAAGGCTTCTACACCCCGCCAACGGCGGACCGTCATTCCATCGAATACCCTGGTTACAACGGCGGTTCGGACTGGGGCAGTGTCTCCGTGGACCCGCGCCGTGGCGTGATCGTGGCCAACTACAACGACATGCCCAACTACAACCGGCTGGTGCCGCGCGAAAAGGCGGACAAGCTGGGCTGGCTGCCGCGCGAGGACGTCAAAGCGGACAAGGGCGGCGCGGAAGGCGCGGGGGATCCGCAGGTGGGCACGCCGTACGCCATCGACGTCAACGCCGGTTGGCGCCTGCCGTTTACCAAGCTGTTGTGCAAGGAGCCGCCCTACGGTGGCATCCGCGCGGTCGACCTGCGCACCGGCAAGACGCTGTGGGATCGCCCGTTCGGCAGTGCGCGCGGCAATGGCCCGTTCGGCATCCGCTCCGGTCTGCCGATCGAGATCGGCACGCCCAACAACGGTGGCTCGGTGGTCACCGCCAGCGGACTGATCTTCATTGCGGCGGCGACCGATGATCTGCTGCGCGCGATCGATCTGAAAACCGGCAAGGAACTCTGGCATGCGAAGCTGCCTGCCGGCGGCCAGGCCAACCCGATGATCTATGCATTTGGCGGGCGCCAGTACGTGGTCATCATGGCCGGCGGCCACCACTTCATGGAGACCCCAGCGGGCGATTACGTGATTGCCTACGCGCTGCCCAAGGGGTGAAAGGCGGGCGACGAACCGCGCCCCGGGTTGCCATCGTGGCTGCGCTGCGTCGTGTCCGGTTTGGTCACGCGACTACAGTGCTCCACGCAAAACTCTGACAAGCGGGCGTGTTTTCTCCCGCTTAGGTGCGCTGGCATCCACTGCCATGATGGGCGGATGCCTAGTTCATGTGTTTCAGACGGGCGATGTTCGCTGCAAAACGCCTGCTACGTCGTCACCGCCGTCACCACCAATCATTCCCCTCTTTTTACTCAGCACGCCAATGCGCAGGATGTCGTGCACTGGCTGCGTGCCTCGGATGCTGAAAAACGCACGGAATCGCTGGCCTGGGTCGTCATGCCCGATTGCGTGCACTGGCTGTTCCGCCTGCGCACCACGCGCCTCTCATCCGTGGTGAGCTCGCTCAAATCGCGTTCGGCCCAGGCACTCAAACAGCGAAATGCTGCCTGTGGCCGGGTCTGGCAGCCGGGCTACTACGACCAGCTCCAACGCGACGAGCGTCAACTGCTGGCACGCGCCACCGACATCCTGTCCAGCCCGATACGTGCCGGGTTGGCCCAGGGGCTGCACGGTTATCCGTTCGCGTGGTGCCGCTGGCCGGTGTGAGCTACGCCGGTACCCGCACCATTTTCCGCATCAGATGCTCCACCACACCCGTCGGATCCGCGGTGCGGCCCACATGCGTGCTCGACATCTGCACCACCGAGCTGCGCTTGGCGGTCAGAAAATGGAAGCGTGCGCGCGCCGGCAACTGCGCGATCGGGCCAGCGTTCGCGTCGCCGCGGCAGATCGCCACGATGGCATCCAGCCACGGCTGCAGGCCTTCGATATCCAGCGAAGGCGCGAACGCGCGCAACCGTTCCAGATCCAGCTCGATCGCTGCTTCCAGGTGCTTGGCACCCGGGCAGGACACGATCACCCCGACGTTGATGAACTCCTCGCGTTCGACGCGGGGCACCACGCGGATCACCGCATAGTCATACGTGTGCAGTGTGGGCACGGACGGCCTCCTGGACAAAGGCGGCGCGCACGCGAAGGCGGTGCTGCAGGTAATCGATATAGGCCTGGCGGTAGGCCGTCGGGCTGTCGAACGCGGGTTCGTCCACCAGCCAGCTGTCCGGCACCAGGCCGACGATGCGTTCGATCTCCGCATCGGGCAGCATCGCCGCCAGCCCGGCATCGACCTCGGCAATCTGCGTGGCGAACGGCAGCAGCACATGATCGCGGATCAGCACGAACGGCTTCTTGCACGCCTCGCCAGCGCTGGCCCAGTCGTGATGGAAGTACATCGCCGCACCATGGTCGATCAGGTACAGCTTGCGGTGCCACACCATCAGATTGGGATTGCGCGCGGTGCGGTCCACATTGCTGGTGAACGCATCGAACCACACGATCTTCGAAGCGAGTTCCGCATCGGGGTGCATCGCTGCCGGGTCGTAGTTGATCGCGCCGGGCAGATAATCGCTGCCCAGGTTCAGGCCTTCACTGGCGCGTATCAGGTCCTGGATTTCCGGATCCGGTTCGGTACGCGCGAACTCGCGGTCCAGCTCGACGAACAGGATCTCTGGAATCGGCAAGCCGAGCGTCCGCGCGATTTCGCCTGCAATCAGTTCGGCGATCAGGGCCTTTGGGCCTTGGCCGGCGCCACGGAATTTAAGCACCACCATGCCATCGTCGTCGGTCTCGACCACGGCGGGCAGGGAGCCGCCTTCACGCAGCGGGGTGACATAACGGAGGGCGTGCACGGTTCGCACAGCGGAACCCGGAAGCAATGGAACGACAAGGGTACCGCACGATACCGGTCTCGATGTCCGCCGGTCATTCCTTCTGGCCCATCTTCGGGAAGGGCGGCAGTGCTAGATTCGAGAGGTGCCGACCGACGACCCTGCCGTGCCGGCTCCCACCATATCCAAGGGGACACGCATGCTTGCTCGTACGTTCTGGTCCACGGCGTTCACCGTGACAGCCTTCGCCACGCTGGGCACGATGCCCGCCCATGCCGGTGGCTACGCCACACCACCGGAGAGCCTGCTCAAGGTGCTCAAGGCACCGCCGCCGCCGACACCCAGTGTCGACCCGACCGGGCAGCGCCTGCTGCTGACCACCACGCAGACCTATCCCTCGATCACCCGCGTCGCCCAGCCCTATCTGAAGCTGGCCGGTGTGCGCCTGGAGCTGAAGAACCGCAGCCGCCATGACACCCCCGGTGGCTACGGCATTCCTCCGTGCGTGGGCGACTTCACCGTGGTGGAGACCACCACCGGCCGCTCCACCAAGGTGGTGCTACCCAACGGGTGCGCCGGCATGGCGCAGTGGTCGGCCGACGGCCAGCGCTTCGCGTTCCAGAATGTGGTCGATGACAGCGTGCAGCTGTGGGTCGGCGATGCGGTCACCGGCCAGGTCCGCCAGGTCCCCAACGTCGCGCTCAACCCGATCTTCGGCAGCACCGTGCAGTGGCTCGGTGGCAGCCAGCAGCTGCTGGTCAAGCTGGTGCCCGCCAGGCAGGGCCCGGCACCGTCTGCGGACGGCGCGATCGGCCCAGACATCCAGGAGTCGCTGGGGACTGCCGGTGAGAGCAGCACCTATGAGGCACGCGATACGCTGACCAGTGCCTACGATGAAGCGCTGTTCGCCTATTACGGCCAGTCGCAGCTGGCGGTGGTGGATACCGCGGCCAACACCGTGCGCACGGTCGGCACACCGGCGCTGCTGGACAGCGTCGGAGCCGCACCGGATGGCGTGCACGTGCTCACCAGGACGCTCAAAGCGCCGTTCTCACACGCGGTGACCTACCAGCGTTTCGCCAATGACGTGGCGGTGCTGGATGTGTCCAGCGGCCGCAGTACGCCGATCGCCAGCCTGCCGCTGGCCGACCGCGTGCCCGTGCATGGCGTGCCGGAAGGCCCGCGTGATTTCGATTGGCGCGCCACCGATCCAGCCACGCTGGTGTATGCCGAAGCCTTGGACAAAGGCGATTGGAAAGTCACCGTCCCGCACCGCGACCGCGTGCTGATGCTCAGGGCTCCGTTCACCGCCAAGCCGACCGAGATCGCCCGCACCGCGCAGCGCTTCGAAGGCCTTGCGTGGACCGCGCAACCTGACGTTGCTTTCCTGGATGAGAACGACGAAAACCGGCACTGGCGCCAGACCCGCATCGTCAACGTGGACAACCCGAAGCAGGAAGGTCGCCTGCTGTGGGATATCTCCAGTGATGAGCTGTACGAAGATCCGGGCAATTTCGTTTACCAGCGCCTACCCACCGGCGCCTACGTGGTGCGCCAGGAAGGCAATAGCGTGTTCCTGCGCGGGCAGGGCGCTTCGCCGCAGGGGGATCGTCCCTTCCTGGATGCACTCAACCTCGACAGCCTGAAAACCGAGCGCCTGTTCCGCAGCGATGCCGATGCCTATGAGCAGTTCATCGGCTTCAGCGCGATCCCGGGCCACCTCCTCACCTGGCACCAGTCGGTGACCGATGCGCCGAATGCCTTCGTGCGCCTGCTCGGCGAACCGGTCGCCGGCGCCCAGCCAGGCGAAGCGCAGTTCGCGTCCAAACCGGATGCACTGACCCATCTGGTGGATCCGACCCCCGAAGTGCGTGAGATCAAGAAGCGCCTGGTCACCTACAAGCGCGCCGATGGCGTGGACCTGTCGTTCACCCTGTACACGCCGCCGGGTTACAAGGAAGGCCAGCGTGTGCCGGCGATTCTCTACGCGTACCCGGCCGACTTCGCCAACGCGGCGCAGGCAGGGCAGGTGTCCGGTTCGCAGCAGACCTTCACCCGTCTGGCACCGTACCGGCTGATGCTGCTGGCCGGTTACGCGATCATCGATAACGCCTCGTTCCCGATCGTCGGCGATCCGAAAACCGCCTACAACACGTATCTGGAACAGCTTGAAGCCGATGCAAAGGCCGCGGTGGACAAGGCCGTGGACCTGGGCGTGGTCGATCGCAACCGGATCGGTGTCACCGGTCACAGCCACGGTGGCCTGATGACCGCGAACCTGATCGCGCATACCGACCTGTTCAAGGCCGGGGTCGCCACCAGTGGTTCCTACAACAAGACCTTCACCCCGTTCGGCTTCCAGAACGAACGCCGCTCGGTCTGGCAGGCGCAGGACGTTTACCTGAAGGCCTCGCCGTTCTTCTACGCCGACAAGATCAAGCTGCCGCTGCTGCTGGTCCACGGCGAGGATGACGCTAACCCGGGCACCGAGCCGTTCCAGTCGCGCAAGCTGTTCCAGGCGATCCGCGGCAATGGCGGCACGACCCGACTGGTGATGCTGCCGCACGAACCGCACTGGTATACCGCACTGGAATCCAATGAGCAGCTGGTGTCGGAAATGCTGAGCTGGTTCGACACCTATGTGAAGAATGCGCCGCCGCCAAAGCACTGAGGCGCGACATCGGTAGCGCCGCTGGTCCCTCGGCTGCGCTTCGCATCAGACCCACGGCCGCCCTCAATGGGCGGCCGTTCTGCATTCCTGGGCGGGGGAGGGAATTACACTCGGGTCAGACCACAAGGACGCAGGCATGGATATCCAGTCTTGGGGACCGGCGGGCAGCGGGATCGTCGGCGGCATCATTGCAACCTGGCTCGTTGCGTACTGGGCGAGGGGATTGCAGACGCACTACCGTGGCTGGTCCCGGGCCGCGCTGCGGCGCCGCCACCGCACCACGATCCGGGTCGCCAACATCCTGTTCTTCGCGGGGCTGTTCAGTGGCTTGGCCCTGTACCCGCTGGGCGGATTTGCCCACAACGATCATCGGCCGGCATTTCTCGGCTTCGGGCTCGCCTCGCTGTTGCCCCTGCTGGCATTGGTCGTCATTCCGTTCCTGACCGGCCGAAGCGTACGGGAAGCGTTCGTTGCCTTCGCGATCGGCCAAGGCGCGCCGGTATGGGCCACCTATCTGCCGCTGGCTGGCGGCCTGGTCTGTCTGGTCGTGGCACTGGTGGGCTTTCTTTCTAGTGGCAGTTGAAACGCTGGCCCCATGCCCGACGGGTGGACCTCGCCGATGCCGGCAGGCAAAGTGCGCTTCAAGGGGATGACGGGTACCGGGGAATGAGGGATCGAATGCAGCAGACACCATTACACCTCACCGCTACCGCCACGCGGCGTCGGTGCAGCCGCTGGCTGTTCGTCCTGGCAGCGCTGGCGTGCGCCCCGCTGTTGGCGGCTGCGCAGACTGTTCCAGCGTCCGTTGATTCCGTACCGCAGGATCCCGACCGCCCCCGCAACTGTTTGGTCCTTGGCGGTGGCGGTGCCCGCGGCGCGGCCCATATCGGCGTGCTCAAGGTGCTCGAGCGCGAGCGCGTGCCGATCGATTGCATCGTCGGCACTTCAATGGGCGCGGTGGTCGGCGGCTTGTATGCCTCTGGCTACACGGCCGACGAGATCGAGGCGGTGCTGGACCGGATCGACTGGGCCGAGGTGCTGCGCGACAAGCCGCCACGCGATGAGCGCAGCATGCGCCGCAAGGAAGATGACCTGCGCCTGCTGGGCGGCGTCGAAGTCGGCCTGAGCAACGGCAAGATCGCCTTCCCGCAGGGGCTGATCCAGGGCCAGAAGCTGGAGATGCTGCTGCGCCGCCTGCTGCTGCCGACCTGGCAGGTGCGCGATTTCGATCATCTGCCGATTCCGTTCCGGGCCATCGCCACTGATATCGTCAGCGGCGAGAAGGTGGTGTTCGGGCAGGGCGATCTGGCCCTGGCCATCCGCGCGAGCATGTCGGTGCCGGGCGTGTTCGCGCCGGTCCGCTATGAGGGCCATCTGCTGGTCGATGGCGGGGTGGTCGACAACGTGCCGATCGATGAAGCGCGTCGGCTGGGCGCGCAGCGGCTGATCGTCTCGCGGGTGGGCTCGCCGCTGATGACCGAGGCGCAGCTGGATTCGCCGCTGGCGATCAGCCACCAGATGGCCAGCGTGCTGATGCAGCGCGAAGTGCTGGCGCAGCTGGCCACGCTCGGCTCGCAGGATCTGCTGATCACACCGCCGCTGGGCGAGATGGGCAGCCAGGACTTCAACCGCTCGCCACAGGCGGTCGGCGTCGGCGAGCAGGCCGCGCAGGCCGAGGTGGCGGCGGTTCGTCGCTTCCAGGTGGACGACACCCGCTACGCCACCTTCCAGCGCCAGCATCGCCCGCCAGCCTACGAGACGCCGATCGTGGCCTTCATCGATGTGCTGCGCGATAAAACGCGTACCGCACGCTACATCGAGCAGCGCCTGCAGCCGGAGGTCGGTCAACCGCTGGCGCCGGACCGCGTGGAGCAGAAGGTCGCCACGGCCTACGGCGAAGGCCGCTACCAGCAGGTGCAGTGGCGGCTGGAGGAGCGCGACGGGCAGCAGGGTCTGGTACTGGCGCCCCAGGACAAGCGGTGGGGGCCGGATTTCCTGCATTTCGCGCTGCGCCTGTCCGATGATTTCGACGGCAGCAGCAACTACCAGCTCATCACGGAGCTGACCCGCACCGGTCTCAGCGAGCAGGGCGCGGAGCTGAAACTGCGCGTTGGGCTGGGCGAAGTGGAAGAGGCGTTCGCCGAGTACTACCGGCCGTTCGGCAGCAGTGGCCGGCATGCATTGTCGACCTATGCCAAATACCGCGCCACCGATCTGGACCTGGCGCTGATGCGCGGCGGCGCACTCGCCGAGTTCCGTTACAGCCAGTGGCTGGGTGGACTGCGCTGGGCGTATTCGCCACATCCGGATTGGGAAATCGCGCTCTTCGGCGAACGCGGCCGTGAGCGCCTGCGCTTGGACGTCGGCAACCCCACCGAGCTGGGCAATTACCGCGCCGACATGGGCAGCGTCGGCTGGCAGCTGCGCCACGATTCGATCGACAGCTCGGCCTTCCCCAGTCGCGGCCAGCGCGTGTCACTGACGCGCCAGCACTATCTCGATGCGCTCGGCACCGACAATTCGGCGGCGGTGACGCGGGTGCAGTGGGATGGGGCATGGGCGCACGGTCAGAACCGCTGGCTGGGTGGGCTGCGTGCGTCCTCCGCGCACGGTGGCGATGATCTGCTGGCCACCTACGGCTTCCTGGGCGGGCTGGGCAATCTGTCCGGCTATCCGGAAGAATCCATCTTCGCGCCGCAGACCGCGCTGGCCCGGGTGGTGTATTACCGTCGCGTCGCGCACGCCGATTCGCTGCTGACCATCCCGCTGTACGTCGGCGGCAGCGTGGAGTGGGGCGGATTCTGGCAGCGCCGCGAGGATGTCAGCCTGGATGGCATGCAGACCGCAGGCAGCCTGTTCGTCGGCGCCGATACGTTCCTGGGGCCGGTGTTTCTTGGCTACGGCCGCGCGCAGGGCGGGCACAACTCGTTCTATCTGACTTTTGGCTCACTGCTGCGGACGCTGGATGGGTTCTGATGGGCTCTGCGCTTTATGCTGTGCAGCCATGGTGTTGATGTGATGCCGATGAAATCGATGTTCCTGGCTGTGGTTCTCCTGCTGTCTGCCGGCCACGTGCATGCCGCTGATGCACCGTCGCTGCCCGCAGCGTGGACGCAGATCGGCATTACCGTGGGGATGCCGTACGCGCAGGCCAAGGCGCTGCTCATCAAGGCCGGATGGCTCGCATCCGCGCCCGACAACGAGGGCACGCCCGTCTTTGCCGCGCATCCCGAGGTGGATTGCGGGCAGGGCTGGGACGCGATCTGCTCGGCAGGCTTCCATCGCGGAAACGAGGCTTACGGGTTGGTGCTCACACCGACCGATGACGACAAACTGCTGGTGCAAGGCGTCTTCTGAAAGGAGCTGATACGGATGTCAGACCGCACTGTGGTGGTATTTGATTTCGACTTGACGCTGACCCGCTGGGAAACGGCAAGCCGGTTCTTCAAAAGTCTGCTGCGCCGCCAGCCATGGCGGATCACCGGTGTCGTGCTCGCGCTGCCGGTGCTGGTGCCGCTCTGGGCACTACCGCCCACGCGACGGAGGCCGGTACGCTTCGCGGTGTGGATGGCGACGTTCGGACGCAGCCGCGAGGCGCTGGCCAAGCTCGCCGTGGCGCATGCCGACGAGGTATTCGCCGGCCCGGCGCCTGTGTTCCTGCCTGAGGGCGTTGAACGACTGCGCCACCATCTTGCCCAGGGCGACGAGGTTGTCATCGCCACCGGCTGCTGGGAGCCGTTGGCGCGCGCGTTGCTGGAACGCGAAGGTCTGAAGGACGTACCGCTGGTCGCCTCGACCCTGCGGCCGTGTGTCGGCGGTTGGGTGAGCGAAAACCACTGCCTCGGTGAGAACAAGATTCCCATGCTGACCGAGCGCGGCTATCCGCCACCGTGGCGCATCGCCTACACCGATCATCGCGCGGATCTGCCACTGCTGCGCAACAGCGAGCAGTGGTATCTGATCAGTCCGGAGGGGAAGTGCCTGCGCGTGATCGAACAGGCGATGGCGGCCAAGGCCATTATCCTGCCTTGGCGCGTGGTCTGAACGCCGCAGCCACCCGTCGGGCCGGCCGTTTTCCAGGCAACGCCGGTGCCGCTTTGCCCGCTGGAGCGCTGGGCCCATCGCGCATTTGATCCCGTCGCACTGCAGCTTGTGCGGTGGGTGGCCGATCGCGGAGACTGCCGGCTTGCCCTTACCGGAGCGCTGCATCGTGCCAGCCTTGACCCGTCCCTTCGCCCTTGCCGCCGGCCTGGTGCTGTGCGCGCTTCAACCACTCGCCCAGGCGCAGGATCGCCCTGCGACCAATCCGCTGTATCTGGTGCCTGCCGACAAGGCGACGCCCGCGCAGATCACGGAGATGCAGCAGCGCCTGCTGGACTGGCCGCAGCTGCAGCGCTACCGCGCCGAGAACGCCGCCCTGGCACCCGTTGCGCCCGGGACGAAGCGCGTGGTGTTCTACGGCGACTCGATCACCGAGGGCTGGGGACCGACTGGCAGTGATCGCTTCTTCCCGGGCAAGCCCTACGTCAACCGCGGTATTTCGGGACAGACCACGGCGCAGATGCTGGTGCGTTTCCAGCAGGACGTCATCGCGCTGAAACCGGCGCTGGTGGTGATCCTCGCCGGCACCAACGATATCGCCGGCAATACCGGGCCAACCACGCAGGCGATGATCGAGGACAACCTGCACGCTATGGTGGAACTGGCGCAGGCGCACAACATCCGCATCGTGCTCGCCTCGGTGCTGCCGGTCAGCGATTACCCGTGGCAGCCGGGCGTGCAGCCCGCCGGCAAAGTGACCGCGCTCAACCAGGCCCTGCGCGCCTATGCCGAGCAACAGGGCGTGGTCTATCTGGACTACCACACGGCCCTGACCAACAAGGACGGCGGCCTGGATCCCGAGCTGGCCAGCGATGGCGTGCATCCCACGCCGGCCGGTTACGCCAAGATGGTGCCGCTGGCCGAGGCTGCCGTCACCAAGGCACTGGCGCGCTGAGACTGGGTTCCAGCCGGCTGGCCCAACCAGAGCGCAACGACGTCAGTCGAAGCGCCAGCGTACGCCGGCATACACACCGCGCCCATCACCCGGCGTGGAGCGGGCCACATCCCGGCCTGCGTCGTCGTAGCCCGGGATGACCGTGGCGGCGTAGTGGCGGTCGGTGAGGTTGCGCAGCTCGGCCCAGGCCTGCCAGCGGCCGCCGGCGGCGTCATAGCCGATGCGGGTGCCGAAGATCACGTGGCTGTCGGCGGCCATGCTGTTGGCATAGTCGACGAACATCTTCGACGCGTACTCGGTGTTCAGCCCGGCGTAGAAGCCGGCCGGGTGGTCGTAGCGCAGTTCGGCCTGGTAGTAGTGGCGCGGCAGGCCGGGCAGGCGGTTGCTGCCGAAGCGCGCATCGTCGCGGTAGCGGAAGTCGCTGAAGGTGTAGGCCTGGCGCAGCGACAGCCGACCGCCGACGCCCTGCCACAGCGCACTGTCCAGACCAGCTTCGATGCCGCGGTGCACGGTCGGGCTGGCATTGGATTCGGCAATGAACAGGTTCGGTACCGGCCGCACTTCCACGGTGAGCAGTTCGTGGTTGAGCCGCGCGTAATAGCCGGTCAGCTCCCAGCGGCCGAGCGCGTTGTCGCCGCGTGCACCCAGTTCCAGCGTGGTCGCGGTCTGGTTGTCGAGCTGCACCGGCGCGCGCTGGCGGCCGGTCGAGGCGCCATTGCCGGCGGCGAAGTACTGGTTGGAACCCCAGATCATCGACCACGGATGCGCCGGTTCCACCGAGCGACTCAGGTTGCCGAACCACTGCGTCTGCGGGGTCTGCTGCCAGGTGAAGCCCAGCCGCGGCGCGAAATCCCACTGGCGCTCGGACAATTTCTCCGGCGTCGCGGGCCAGGTGACCTGCACATCGCGGCGGGTGTGGATCAACGCCATGCCGGTCTGCAGGCGCAGCGTGTCGCTCAGCGCCAGATCATTGCCGACGTGGAGCACGCTGTCGGTGCCGTAATGCTCAAAGTCGCGGGTGTGCGTGCCGGCTGCATACCCGTTGCTGGAAAAGCGCAGGGTCTCGCGCACGTTGGCATCCAGATCGTGGGTGACGCGCACGCCGATCGTGGTCACGCTGTCATGCCCGAACAGCGCGTGCCGTCGGCGGTAGTCGAGCGTGCCGTTGAGGTTGGCGTAATCCAGCTGCTGGCGGTACAGGCTCTCGTTCAAGTCCATCGGGTACTTGTGATACACGAGGCCGGCCTGCAGCGATGAATCTTCATCGATCGTGTAGGTGGTGGTGTTGCCGATCCAGGTGCTGCCCGGCTGCGGCCGGCGCGCATCGATGGCCACGTTGGCCGGATTGGCGGCGCGGGGATCGTTGCGGATCTGCGCGCGGGTCAGGCGCCCCGGGGTTTCGTGATCGGTCTCGCGGTAGCGCAGGAAGAAGCGCGTCTCCAGTTGCGGCGTGAGCTGCCAGCCGATGTTGGCCACCGCACCCTTGCCCTTGCCGGCGGCGTGCTGCTGATAGCCGTCGTACTCGGTGTCGGTGTAGGCCAGGAAATAGTCGACAGCGTCGTGCACGCCGCCGACGCTGATGCCTCGCTTCTGGTACCCGCGTGCGCCGGCTTCGTAGTGCAGCTCCAGCCCCGGCGTATCGCGGCCGCTGCGGGTGATGTAGTTGATCGCACCGCCCAAGGCCAACGCGCCGCGCTCGAACCCGTTGGCACCCCGCAGCACCTCGACACGGCTCAGCCACAGCGGCTCCAGCAGCTCGTAGGGCGTGCCACCCGGGCCGGTCAGGGGCAGGCCGTCCAGCGAGACCGACAGGCCGGAGGCATGCGCACCCGGCGCGCGGTTGAGGCCCGAGCCCCGGATGGAGACCTTGACGCCTTCATTGCCGGCGCTCTGCGCGCTGATGCCGGGCTGGTACGCCAGTACATCGGCCGTGCCGGCGACGCGGCCCTGGCCGACCTGCGCCAGATCCACCACGTTGCCTGCACCGGGGACCCGGTCGAGCGCGCGGCGCGCGGCCTGGGTGGCATCGGCGGCGGTGACGTTCACTGCATTCAGCGTGACGGCCTGGCCGGCGGGCGCGGCATTGACGGTACTGGTGGCGGCAAGGCTGGCGAGCAGGGCGGCGGCCAGCAGGGACAGGGCAGGGGCGGTGGAACGATGCGGGAGGGTAGTCATTCGTGCGCGGTATCAGTGCGGACAGCGCCCACGTCGCCGCGGCACCCTGTCAACTTCATGTGGGGCGCGCAAGTTAACAGGATGTTGCGTGTTCGTCACCCGTGTGGGGCGTATGGGGGCAGGCGCATGGGGGCGGTCGCGTGCCGACAACTGGATGTCGGTAGTGCCGGCCGCTGGCCGGCTCGCCAGGAACTGTGCGATTCCATTGCGTGAGAACCAGGATCGCGTGGTTGCCGGCCAGCGGCCGGCATTACCGGGCCGCTGCCAGCGCTTTCGACTTGGCGTACAGCCGTTCGGCCTGCTTTGCGTCGCCCAAGGCGGCATACGTTTCTGCCAAGCTGTCCCAGGCATTGGCCGAGCGCGGGAACAGCGTCGCGTTGAAGGCGAACAGCGGCAGCGCGGTGGCATGGCCCAGATTCTCGGCCACCGCGTAGCCCACGCGGTTGATGTCCTGCTCCAGCATCGGCTGATCACCGCGCCCGGTAGTGATGAGCCACTGTTTCAACGCGGTTGTGCGTGCGGCCGTCTGCGGCTCCAGTGCGTAGGTGATCAGCCTTTCCGACAGGGCCTCGCGAGGGAACTGCATCGGGGCCACCACCGCCATGGTGCTGTCCACCAGCGTGCGCGACCACACATTCGTCGCACTGCCGTTGGTGAGGTAGATAAAGCTGTAGGTATCCCCACCCAAGCCGTCCAGGAAGGCTATCCGTGCACGTACCCGCGTGCCACCGTCATGCCCCACGAAGCGGTACTCGCCGCTTTCTTCGAATTCCCAACCCGTGGAGAAGCCGCTGCGCCGTCCGTTGCCCAGCAGCTGTGGCTGCCACAGCTGCTGCAGCGTGGCACGACCCACCAGTTCACCGCGGGTCAGGGCCATCAGGAAGCGGTCCAGATCACCGACGGTGGTATGCAGTGCGGCATGCCCGTAGGCATAGGATGGCCAGGCGATGTCGTCTTCGCGCTGCAGGGCGCCCTGTTTGCCGATATAGGCGATGGTAATGTCGTGCGGCACATCCGTTGCCGGGCCCAGCGAGGTGTGCGTCATCGACAGCGGACGAAGCACGCGGTCTTGGACGATCTGCGCATAGGGCTGCTGGTACTGCGCTTCCAACAGCGCGGTGAGGACCAGATAGTTTGTCTGCGTATACCGATTGGCAGTGCCCGGCGTGAACTGCAGTGGTGCGCCGGCGAGTGCCTTGAACACCTCCGCCGCCGTGGTCGGGAAGCGGTTGCCCTGCGAGGTGATCACCTCACCTTCCCGATACTGGAAATACTCGGGAACGCCGGACGCATGGTTGAGGAACTGCCGCACGGTGATCGTCTGCCAGGCCTCGGGCAGATCGGGAAGATAGCGGCTGGCCGGTGCATCCAGCTCGACCCTGCCGGCCTCCACCCGTTGCATGACCAGAGCGCTGACAAGCAGTTTGGCCAGGGAGTAAGTGTTGAACACCGTCTCGGGTGTCACCGGTTGGTGCGTGGTGAGGTCGGCCTCTCCGGCGACGGCCTGCGCAAGCAGCGTGCCGTTGTGCCGTATCAGTAGTGCCTGGCCGGCGATGCCATAGCGAGCTGCGTTTGTGTGGAGTTGTCGGGTGATCCGGGCGTCTAACTCCGCGGCGCGCACGGTGCCGGACGGCGTCGATACCGCGAGCAGCAGGACCGCGACAAAGGCGAAACGACGCATTGCGGGCATCCTCGTGGGTGAGCCCGCACAGTAGGAAGCGCTGGCACCCCGGTCAATGCGGCGGAAGTCACCCCCGGTCGTGAAAGGCCCCGACCGTCGGCCGGGGCCCACCCAGATCAGCCCAGAATCCCAGGCAGATCCAGCCCCTTGTCCTTCGCGCACTCCACCGCGATCTCATACCCCGCATCGGCATGCCGCATCACGCCCGTCGCCGGGTCGTTCCACAGCACGCGCGCGATGCGCTTGGCCGCGGCTTCGGTGCCGTCGCAGACGATGACCATGCCCGAATGCTGCGAGAAGCCCATGCCGACACCGCCGCCATGGTGCAGCGAGACCCAGGTGGCGCCGCTGGCGGTGTTGAGCAGGGCGTTGAGCAGCGGCCAGTCGGAGACGGCATCGGAGCCGTCCTGCATGGCCTCGGTTTCACGGTTGGGCGAGGCGACGCTGCCCGAATCCAGATGATCGCGACCGATCACCACCGGCGCCTTCAGTTCGCCATTGGCGACCATTTCGTTGAAGGCCAGACCGAGTCGATCACGGTCCCCCAGGCCGACCCAGCAGATGCGCGCGGGCAGGCCCTGGAACTTGATCTTCTCGGCGGCCATGTCCAGCCAGCGGTGCAGGTGCGGGTTGTCCGGGATCAGCTCCTTGACCTTGGCGTCGGTCTTGGCGATGTCTTCCGGATCGCCGCTCAGTGCGGCCCAGCGGAACGGGCCGATGCCGCGACAGAACAGCGGGCGGATGTAAGCGGGTACAAAGCCGGGGAAGTCGAAGGCATCTTCCACGCCTTCTTCCAGCGCCATCTGGCGCAGGTTGTTGCCGTAGTCCACGGTCGGCACGCCGAGCGAGTGGAAGCCGAGCATGGCGCGGATGTGGTTGGCCATCGATTCGCGTGCGGCCGCTTCCACTTCCTTCGGTGCGGAAACGCGCTTGGCGTCCCATTCTTCCACCGTCCAACCCTGCGGCAGGTAGCCGTTGACCGGGTCGTGCGCGGAGGTCTGGTCGGTCAGCAGGTCCGGCTTCACGCCGCGGATCAGCAGCTCGTCCAGCACGTCGGCGACATTGCCGAGCAACCCGACCGAGAGCGGCTTCTTCGCGGTGCACGATTCCTCGATCAGGCGCAGCGCTTCGTCAAGGTCGTCCGTCCAGGTATCCAGATACCCAGTGCGCAGGCGCATCTCGATGCTGCTCTTGCGGCATTCCACCGCCAGGCAGGAGGCGCCGGCCATCACCGCGGCCAGCGGCTGCGCGCCGCCCATCCCGCCCAGGCCACCGGTGAACAGCCACTTGCCGGCCAGGCTGCCGTTGTAATGCTGGCGGCCCATTTCCACGAAGGTCTCGTAGGTGCCCTGCACGATGCCCTGTGCGCCGATGTAGATCCAACTGCCGGCGGTCATCTGGCCGTACATGGCCAGGCCCTTCTTATCGAGCTCGTTGAAGTGATCCCAGTTGGCCCAGCGCGGCACCAGGTTGGAGTTGGCGATCAGCACGCGCGGGGCATCGGCGTGGGTGCGGAACACGCCGACCGGCTTGCCGGACTGCACCAGCAGGGTCTGGTCATCCTCGAGCCGCTGCAGGGTCTCGATGATTTTGTCGTAGCTCTCCCAGTCGCGCGCGGCGCGGCCGATGCCGCCGTAGACCACCAGCTCCTGCGGGCGCTCGGCCACGTCCGGGTGCAGGTTGTTCATCAGCATGCGCAGCGGCGCTTCGGTGAGCCAGCTCTTGCAGGTGAGCGTGGTGCCGGTCGGGGCGAGGATGGTGCGGGTAGAATCGAGACGGGTCATGCAGCACTCCGGGACGTAGCGAAGTCGAGACAGGCATCGAGCACCTGCTGCAGCGTGGCGCGCAGCGGGGCAGCGTGATCGGGATCCAGCGGCGTGGGCCAGCTGTGCTCATCCACGGCCTCGGGCTCGTGCAGGTAGCCGCGGCAGGCCAGCTCCATCTGCAGCGTGTGCACGCCGCCGGGGATGTCGCTGTAATGGCGGGTGATGTAGCCGCCCTTGAAGCGGCCGTTGCGCACATGGCTCATGCCGCTCATGGCGCACAGGTTGTCGACTACATCGGTCAGCGCGTTGTCGCAGGTGGTATCGCCGTTGGTGCCGAGGTTGAACTGCGGCAGCTGGCCATCGAACAGGTGCGGGATGTGCGAGCGGATCGAGTGCGCGTCATACACCACCACGGTGCCGTGCACGGCGCGCAGGCGCGTGATCTCCGCAGCAAGGGCGTCGTGGTAAGGCGCGAACCAGGTATCGCGGCGGCGCGCGATCTCCGCCTCGTCGGGGCCGTGCCCATCGCGGTACAGCGGCTGGTTGTCGAAGGTGGTCAGCGGGCACAGGCCGGTGGTGTTCTGGCCCGGGTACAGCGAGGTGCCGCTGGGGTCGCGATTGAGGTCGATGACCGAGCGCGATACCGCCGAGCGGATCGTGGTGGCGCCCATCGCCTGCGCGAAGCCGTACAGCTCATGCACCCACCAATCGGCGTCGCGGCGGGCCAGCCACGGCGACACGAACTGCGCGGCCAGTGCATCGGGCAGCTCGGTGCCCGTGTGCGGGAAGCTGACGATCAATGGCACGTCGCCGCGGTGGATCTGCAGCCAATCCGGTTGGGTCGTCATGCCAGCGGCTCCAACGGCGGCAGGATGTCGTCCAGCCCGGCAGCCAGCACGCCACTGCGCACCAGGTTGGTCGCGGCCACCATGTCCGGGTGGAAGTAACGGTCGTCTTCCAGCGTCGGCACCTGCGCGCGCAGGCGCTGGCGTACGGCTTCCAGTGCATCGCTGGAGCGCAGCGGGGCATGGAAATCGCAGCCCTGCGCAGCGGCGAGCAGCTCGATGCCGATCACGTTGGCGGCGTTCTCGGCCATCGCCATCAGGCGGCGCGCACCATGTGCGGCCATCGAGACGTGGTCTTCCTGGTTGGCCGAGGTCGGGATCGAGTCGACGCTGGCCGGGTAGGCGCGCTGCTTGTTTTCCGAGACCAGCGCCGCGGCGGTGACCTGCGGAATCATGAAGCCGGAATTCAAGCCGGGCTTCGGGGTGAGGAACGCGGGCAACCCGGACAGCGCCGGGTCGACCAGCATCGCGGTGCGGCGCTCGCTGATCGAGCCGATTTCGCACACGGCCATCGCCAGCATGTCCGCCGCGAACGCGACCGGCTCGGCGTGGAAATTGCCGCCGCTCAGGGCCTCGTTGGTATCGGTGAACACCAGCGGATTGTCGGACACACCGTTGGCTTCGATCGCCAGCGTGGTGGCAGCCTGGCGCATCACGTCGAACGCGGCGCCCATCACCTGCGGCTGGCAGCGCAGGCAGTACGGGTCCTGCACGCGTACATCGTTGTCGCGGTGCGATTCGCGGATCGCCGAGCCCTGCATCAGGGTGCGCAGCGCGGCGGCGGTGGCGATCTGCCCGCGCTGGCCGCGGATGCTGTGGATGCGCGGATCGAACGGGGTGTCCGAGCCCTTGGCCGCTTCGACCGACAGCGCGCCGGTGACCAGCGCTGCACGGAACACGGTATCGATCGCGAACAGCCCGGCCAGTGCATAGGCGGTGGAGTACTGGGTGCCGTTGAGCAGGGCCAGGCCTTCCTTCGCGCCCAGCACCAGCGGGGCCAGGCCGACCTTGGCCAGCGCCTCGGCAGCCGGCAGGCGCACGCCATCGACGAAGGCTTCGCCGACACCGATCATCACGCTCGCCAGATGCGAAAGCGGGGCCAGATCGCCGGAGGCGCCGACCGAGCCCTGGCACGGAATCACCGGAATGAAGTCGTGCTGCAGCAAGGCTTCCAGCAGGGCCAGCGTCTGCGGGCGGATGCCCGAGGCGCCCTGGGCCAGGCTGGCCAGCTTCAACGCCATCATCAGGCGCACGACCGGTGTGGGCATCGGCTCGCCGACGCCGGCCGCATGCGAGAGCACGATATTGCGCTGCAGGGTCTCCAGGTCGTCGCGCTCGATGCGCACGCTCGCCAGCTTGCCGAAACCGGTATTGATGCCGTACACCGGCGCGCCCTTGGCGACGATGTCGGCCACGGTCTGCGCACTGCGCAGCACGGCCGCGGCAGACGCCGGGTCCAGCCGCACCCGCGCGCCGTCGTGGATCGCGCGCCATTGCGCCAACGTGACGGCGCCGGGGTGCAGGGTCAGGGTAGTGCTCATGAAATCTCCAGACATCACTAGATTCAGACGGGTTGGCCGCGCATCACGCGGGCGTGCAGGGGGTTGAAGCCCATGCGGTAGACAAGGTCGGCAGGCGCCTCGATGTCCCACAGGGCGAGATTGCAGTCCAGTCCGATGGCGAGCCGGCCGATCCGGTCCTGGCGGCCAAGTGCGCGCGCCGCTTCACGGGTGAAGCCGGCGATGCACTCCTCCACCGTCATGCGGAACAGGGTGGCGGCCATGTTCATCGCCAGCAGCGGGCTGGTCAGCGGCGAGGTGCCGGGGTTGGAATCGGTGGCGAGCGCCAGCGGTACGCCGGCGGCGCGCAGGGCGGCGATCGGGGGCAGGGTGGTATCACGGGTGAAATAGAACGCGCCCGGCAGCAGCACGGCTACGGTGCCGGCGCTGCGCATGGCGGCGATGCCATCGGCGTCGAGGTGTTCGATATGGTCGGCCGACAGTGCGCCGTAACGCGCGGCCAGCGCTGCACCGTGCTGGTTGCTGAGCTGCTCGGCGTGGATCTTGATCGCCAATCCGTGCTGCTGGGCGGCGATGAACACCTGCTCGGCCTGCGCGGCGCTGAAGGCGATGTTCTCGCAGAACACATCCACCGCCTCGGCCAGCCCGGCGGCGGCAACGGCCGGAATCATGACGGTGCAGACCTCGTCGATGTACTCCTGTGCCTGCCGGCCCGGCGGAATTGCATGCGCGCCGAGGAAGGTCGGTACGATCTCGACCGCGCGCTGCCGGCCCAGCTCACGCGCGACGGTCAGCTGCTTGGTCTCATCGGCGAGGGTCAGTCCGTAACCGGATTTGATCTCGAGCGTAGTGATGCCTTCGGCCAGCATGGCATCCAGCCGGGGCAGGCTGGCGGCGAGCAGGTCGGCCTCGCTGGCGGCGCGGGTGGCGCGCACGGTGGAAACGATGCCGCCGCCGGCGCGGGCGATGTCGGCATAGCTCACGCCCTGCAGGCGCTGCTCGAACTCGCCGGCACGGTTGCCGGCATAGACCAGGTGGGTGTGGCAGTCGATCAGGCCGGGGCTGATCCAGCGCCCTGCGCAGTCGACGCGCTGGGCCGGCTGCAGATGCTCGGCCGACCCCGCCGCCCCGACATGCACGATGCGGCCATCGGTGGCGGCGATGACGCCATCCTCGATCACGCCCAGGCCCGGGCCATCGACGGTGATCAGGTTGGCGTGGTACCAGAGGGTGTCACAGTGCATGGCAGCAACCACATCGGCGTATATGTCTATACAATATAGGCGCCTCTTCCGGGATGTCCAGTGATGCCAGCCAACCCCGCACCGATCCTTCGTTTCCATGCCGCCCATGCACTGCTGCCGCATGGCTGGGCGCGCGATGTGCGCATCCTCAGCCAGGGCGGCACGCTCCTCGAGGTGACCGAAGGTGTGTCGGCTGAGCCGGGCGATACCGCACTGGCGATCGTGCTGCCCGGTCTGGGCAACCTGCACAGCCACGCGTTCCAGCGCGGCATGGCCGGGCTGACCGAGATCGGCGGCAACAGCGGCGACAGCTTCTGGAGCTGGCGCGAGCTGATGTACCGCTTCCTGGCGCATCTGCGGCCCGAGGCGATGCAGGCGATTGCCGAGCAGGCCTATGTGGAAATGCTGGAATCCGGCTTCACCCGGGTCGGCGAGTTCCACTACCTGCACCATGGTCCGGACGGCGTGCCGTACGCCGATCGTGCCGAAATCGCCGAGCGCATCGCCGCCGCGGCGCGCTCCAGCGGGATCGGGCTGACCCTGCTGCCGGTGTTCTATGCGCATGCCGATTTCGGCGGCGCCGCACCGAACCCGGCCCAGCGCCGCCTGATCCACGACGTCGACGGCTTTGCCGAGCTGCTGCAGGGCTGCACGCGCGCGCTGCAGGACCAGGACGATGCGGTGCTCGGCTTTGCCCCGCACAGCCTGCGCGCGGTGACCGGCGAGGAACTGTCGGCGCTGCTGCCGCTCAACACCGGGCCGGTCCACATCCACATCGCCGAGCAGACCCGCGAGGTCGATGCCTGCATCGCCTGGAGCGGGATGCGCCCGGTGCAGTGGCTGTACGAACACGCGCCGGTGGATGCGCGCTGGTGCCTGGTGCACGCCACCCATATCACCGAGGCGGAGATGCAGCAGATCGTGGCCAGCCATGCGGTGGCGGGGCTGTGCCCGATCACCGAGGCGAACCTGGGCGACGGCCTGTTCCCGATGCAGGCCTTCGCCCGTGCCGGCGGACGGTTCGGGGTCGGCTCGGATTCCAACGTGCTGATCGACGCGGCCGAAGAGCTGCGCCTGCTCGAGTACGGCCAGCGCCTGCAACTGCGCGGCCGCAATGTGCTGGCCCCGGGCGATGGTCAATCCACCGGCCGCTGGCTGTACGAACAGTCGTTGAGCGGTGCCGCGCAGGCCTTGGGCGTGGCCACCGGCCTGCGGGCCGGCGCACCGGCGGATCTGGTCGAGCTCGATCCGGACCACCCGGCGCTGATCGCCCGCGATGGCGATGCCTTGCTTGACAGCTGGGTATTCGCCGCACGTAATGGCGCCGTGCGATCGGTGTGGCGCCAAGGGCGCCAGTTGGTCCGTGATGGTCGCCACCCGCAACGCGAGGCGGTGGCCGCACGGTTCGCCGCGGCACTTCGACCGTTGTTGAGGGTCTGATCCGACCCTCCCATGCAGGAATCCAGAGTGACGGGCAAGAAAGCAGCAACCCTCAATCAGCGCATCCGTGCTGATCTGGAAAGCCGCATCCTCAGTGGACAGTGGGAGCCTGGCTTCCGCATCCCCTACGAACACGAACTGATGGAGCAGTACGGCTGCTCGCGGATGACCGTGAACAAGGTGCTGACTGCACTGGCCGAGAGCGGCATGATCGAACGCCGCCGGCGTGCGGGCTCGTTCGTCGCGCGCCAGCCGCCGCACCTGGAACAGGTGGCGCTGGAGATTCCCGACATCGCCATGGCGGTGCAGGCGCGTGGCCATGTGTATGGCTACCAGTTGCTGGAGCGCGCGTACCGGCTGCCGCGTGAGCACGTGGCCGAAGAAACGGCGCTGTCCGGCAGTGAGAAGCTGCTGGCGATCCGCTGCCTGCATCTGGCCGATGGGCGGCCGTTGGCGCTGGAGCACCGCCTGATCAGCCCGGTCGGTGTGCCGGAGGTGCTGGAGGTGGATTTCGAGACCACGGCGCCGGGCAGCTGGCTGCTGCAGAACGTCTCGTGGACGCGCGCCCAGCACCGGATCAGCGCCTGGGGCGCCGATGAGGCGGCAGCGACGCTGCTGCAGGTCAAACCCGGCACGGCGTGCCTGGTCATCGACCGCCTCACCTGGCGCGGGGAGCAGCCGATCACCTGCGTGCGGCAGATGTTCCTGGGCGATGCCTACGATCTGGTTGCCCGTTTCTCGCCGGGCGCGCGCTGAGCCTTACAGCGTGGTGCACTGCCGCCAGCGGACCGGCTCATCCACGCCGGGGCGCGGGTTGAGCTGGATGCGGACCGTGCGCAGCGCGGGGTAGCGGGTCACTTCTTCGCAGATCAGCGGCCAGATCGTCTCGATCTCACCGGTGCGGTTGATCGCCAGCGTCTGGCGGGTCAGCCAGATGCCACTGGCCACCCCGGGACGGGTCGCGACCTTGCGGGAGAGTTCCTGCTGATACCGGTCCAGCGTCGCGTTGTCCGGGTTCGCTTCCATCGCAGACGGGACAGCATCGGCGGCGCGGTTTTCCGTGCTGCCCGGGCCTGTCGGGGCGGACGTCGCTGCAGCAGGGGGCTGTGTGCCGACCGTTGCGGGGGCATCCCCCGCGGCTGATGGAGCGGCGGCAGGTGCGGCCACCGCGGTTTCGTCGTCGGACCCGTCTTTCTCCAGCCCGGCGGTCAATGAGCCCAAGCCCACCATCAGGCCCAGCGTCGCCGCGCCCAGCGCCGCGATCGAGATGCGGCGGATCGCCTCGCCACGCGCGCCATCCTCGACACGGGCTTCCATGTCGCCGGGCAGGTAGGGTTTGAGCAGCGGCCACAGCAGCGGACCATCCAGCACCTCGACGCCCTGTTTTTCAGCGGCGATGCGGCCATCGCGCTCGACCTTGCCTTCGGTGATCAGGATGCCGCCGCGGGCACCGGCCAGGCGCGCGGCGGCGCCCAGCTCGTTCACCGCCGCCGTGCCGATCCGGTAGGCACGGCCATGCTTGCAGGACAGCAGCCAGCGTTGCGGGCCATCGTGCATCAGGAAATCGCTGCGAGGTTCACCGCGGTCGGCAGCCTCGTCGGCCACGTCCTGCAGCCCACGCTGCTCGTGCATCGCGCGCCGCACGATCATCGAAAACTCGCGCCAGTGCATGCCCGCCAAAGCAGTCAGGCCAAGCTGGGTCTCCTTCTGCTTCCGTTTGATCAGCCAGAAGTAGGCCGTGGCCAACAACCACACGATGAGGGCCAACAGCAGGGCCAGAATCCAGGAGAGCATGCAGGGGGATATGAACAGGGAAGTGCGATAGACAGTTTATATGCGCCTTTGCACGTCTGCGGCGCGTCGTTTTCGCACTGGGAGGGGGCCGGTGATCACGTCGGTGACGGCCGTCGCACTTTGTGGCGATCCTCGGATCGAGCGCCCACAAAAAACCCGCCAATCCAGAGCCGTGAGGGGAGGGAACAAACGGCGGTGGAAGCGATTGGCGGGTCGGTTTCGATTGTCAACAAAGTTGTGCTGCTTTGCAACAATCGACAGTCAGGTCAGGCGTCGGAGGTCGGCGACTGGTGGGTGCCTGGGGACGGCGCACCCGACGGCGAGGCATTGCGGGCCTCGGCCCGGTTGACCCGGGTGTTGAGCGCGTCGATCCGGGCATTGAGCGCGGCGACGTCCTCGGCGGTCGGAATGTGCAGGCGCTTGAGTACGCCCTGGACCCGATCATCGAAGGCCTTCTCGACCTTGTCCCAGGTGCCGCTGGCCTTTTCGCGGGCCTCGCCGAGGTGCTCCTCGACATTGTCGCGCCAGCGCGGCGTGTCGTCCGTCTGTTCGCGGTTGCGGGCCTCGATGTTCTCGCCTTCCTTGACCAGGTTGTCGAAAACACGGCTGCCTTCGGCCTGCGCACGCCCGAAGGCGCCCAGGCCCGCCAGCCAGATCTGCTGGGCCGAATCGGTCAGCTTGCGCGAGAAGCGCTCGGCCTGATCCTGCAGCGAGGGCTTCTCGCCCGGGATGCGATCGTCGAAGTCGTTGGGTGAATTCATGGGGCGATCCCTGTGGGTGGACACCCTTGGATCGTATGCATCGCCGGCTTCAAGCGATGTGATGGCCGGCGCCCGTGCGGCGCCAGGCCGAGCGTCGGTTCAGCCGAGCTTTTCCTTGAGCACCCGCTGGATCTCGCTTTCCACCATGCCTTTCATGGCAGAGAGCAGGAAGCCAAGCTTGGCGGTGACCTGCACCTGGCCCGGCTGCAGGGCGATCGCGCCATCCACGCCCGAACCGTTGAAGTTCAGCACATCGCCCACCCAGTTGGACTCCAGGCCGAAACGTTCGGACAGTTTGGCGGCGACTTCCTCGATGGCTTTGCGCGCATTTTCGGCGGGCAGGGTGTGGGCGTGACGGATATCGATGGTGGACATACAGCCTCCTGGCGGACAACGGCGCGGATATGGGCGTGCATTGTGCGCATCCTCAGGCACAACTCCAAGGTCTGCGTCACACTTCTTCTTCCCTGACATTCAACCTGCTAGGCTGCGCCGCGTGCAGAACCTGCTAGTTCACTTTACTCAACGCCAACATCCCGACCAGCCGCTGCGGCCCGGGGTGCAGCGCATCGTGCGTCATGCTTCGGGCACTGTCCGGCTTGGCGATGACACGCCCGGCACCTTGCTGCTGGCTCAGTTCTGCCTGGACGACCGTGGCCTGTGGCTGCAGGTCGCCAACGGCATCCGCGGCATCCACGTCAACGGCCGCCCGGTGCGCCGGATGGCACTGCTGCGCGCCGGTGACGCGGTCTACGCCGATGGCGTGGAGATGGTGGTGCAGGGCGGTTGCGAGGCCGTCGTCCATGCGCCGCCGCGCAGCGATGATGGCGGCGACGACCAGCGGCTGTTGCGCGGGGTCGGCGGCCAGCACCACGGGCGCAGCTTCACGCTGGATCGGCCGCGCGTGATCGGGCGGGGACCGGACGCGGACATCGTCATCGACGACCCTGCCTTCGCCGAACAGCATGCCCGCCTGGAGCAGCACGGGGAGCGCCTGCTGCTGCGCGACCTGGGCGCCGGCGAGTCGACGCGGGTCAATGGCGTCACCGTTCGCCATTGCTGGCTGCAGCCGGGCGATCAGCTGGTCTTCGATGCGCAGCACCGCTTTGTGCTCGAAGTCCCGCACGATGGCCGCAAGCGCATCGTGGTTGAAGAAGAGGACGACGGCTTCGAGGCGCGTCAGCGTCCGGAACCGGTCGCCGTGCCCAAGCGGGTGAGCCGCTGGCCGTGGCTGCTGGCCAGTGCGTTGCTGCTGGCCGCAGCGCTCAGCGGGCTGCTCTGGTTCGGGGCGAGGTAGTGCCGGCCGCTGGCCGGCAACCAGGCACGTCCCGCGTGGGCCATTAGATTCGTTTGCAACCAAATTCGCCTTGTCCTGCAAGGCCTAAAGGCTGGTGCGCTGCGGCATACTAGGGGTCTTGCCCCATAGGTGTGACATGACGCGCGCGTTCAATTTCAGTGCCGGCCCTGCAACGTTGCCGGAATCGGTCCTGCGCCAGGCGCAGGAAGAGATGTTGGAGTGGAACGGCGCGGGCGCCTCCATTGTCGAAATGAGCCATCGCGGCCCGGAGTTCATGGCCGTTGCCGCCCAGGCCGACGCCGATCTGCGGCGCCTGATCGGCATCCCGGACGACTATGCGGTGCTGTTCCTGGCCGGTGGCGCAACCACCCAGCAGGCCCTGCTCGCACTCAACTTCGCCCAGCCCGGCCAGACCGTGGATTACGTGGTCACCGGCCACTGGGGCAAGACCGCGATCAAGCAGGTCAGCCCGTACGTCACGGTCAACGTCGCCGCCAGCAGCGAGGCCAACAGCTTCCACGACATCCCGGCGCGCGACGGTTGGCAGCTCTCCGATGACGCGGCCTACGTGCACATCACCGCCAACGAAACCATCCACGGGGTCGAGTTCCGTGACACCCCGGACGTGGGCGCTGTGCCGCTGTTCGCCGATTTCAGCTCCTCGATCGCCAGCGAGCCGCTGGATGTCAGCAGGTACGGCGTGATCTATGCCGGCGCGCAGAAGAACCTCGGCCCGGTCGGTGTGTCGGTGGTGATCGTGCGCCGCGACCTGCTCGAGCGCAGTGGCCAGCCGCGCGCGGACATCTTCGATTACCGCTCGCACGTTGCCCGCGATTCCATGCTCAACACCCCGCCCACCTGGAACTGGTACCTGGCCGGCCTGGTGTTCCAGTGGATGCTGGCCGAAGGCGGCGTGGAGGAATTCGCGCGCCGCAACGCAGTCAAGTCGGGCCTGATCTACGGGGCGATCGACCAGTCCGGCGGCTTCTACCGCAATGAGGTCGTGCCGGCCGCACGCTCGCGCATGAACATCCCGTTCTTCCTGCCCGACGACACGCTCAATGCGCGTTTTGTCAGTGAATCCAAGGCGGCCGGCCTGCTGGCGCTGAAGGGCCACAAGGCGGTCGGCGGCATCCGCGCCTCGCTGTACAACGCCATGCCGGTGGAGGGCGCGCAGGCGCTGGCCGCCTTCATGCGCGATTTCCAGCAACGCAACGGCTGAAGAATTCGTTTTTCCCGGGGCGCTCGCCGCCCCACTGCAATTGGAACCCAGATGGCCACCAAACCCGCCAAGCCCAAGGCTGCCAAGCCGGCACCGACCCCGCCCAAGGCGGCTGCCCCCGCGAAGAAGGCCAAGGCCGCCAAGCGCGATGCCGCGCCGGCGGTTGCCGCGCCCGTGCTGTCGGACGTGCGCGCCAAGATCGACCATATCGACCGCAGCATCCAGGCGCTGATCGCCGAGCGCGCGAACTTCGCCCACCAGGTCGGCAAGGCCAAGGGCAAGCTCGCTGCCGCCGTGGATTACTACCGCCCCGAGCGCGAAGCGCAGGTGCTGCGCATGGTGGTGGACCGCAACGAGGGCCCGCTCAGCGATGAAGTGCTGGTCCACGTCTACCGCGAAATCATGTCGGCCTGCCTGGCCCAGCAGGAGCCGTTGAAGATCGGCTACCTCGGTCCGGAAGGCACCTTCAGCCAGCAGGCCGTGCTCAAGCATTTCGGGCGCTCGGCGCTGGGGCTGCCGCTGGCCAGCATCGAAGAAGTCTTCCAGGAAGTGGAAGCGGGCAACGCTGATTTCGGCGTGGTGCCGGTGGAGAACTCGGGGCAGGGCACCATCCAGATCACGCTGGACATGTTCCTGACCTCCAACCTGAAGATCTGTGGCGAAGTGGAACTGCGCGTGCAGCAGTACCTGATGTCGCGCAGTGGCCGGCTGGAAGATGTCGAGCGTGTCTATGGCCACCCGCAGTCGTTCATGCAGACCTCCTCGTGGCTGCGCGCCAACCTGCCCAAAGCCGAGAAGGTGCCGGTCTCCAGCAATGCCGAAGGTGCGCGCCGCGCGCGCAATGCCGATGACGCTGCCGCGATCGGTGGCGAAAGTGCGGGGCATGTGTACGGCCTGAAGAAGGTAGTGACCAAGCCGATCCAGAACGATGCGGACAACACCACGCGCTTCCTGGTGATCGGCCGCAACATCTTCCCGACCTCCGGCCATGACCGCACCTCGGTGCTGGTGTTCATCCACGACAAGCCCGGTGCACTGTTCGATGTGCTCAGCCCGTTCGCGCGGCACGGCATCAGCATGAACCGGATCGAGTCGCGCCCCTCGCACAACGCCAAGTGGGAGTACGGCTTCTTCATCGATCTGGCCGGCCATGTCGAGGACGAGGCGATGCAGGCGGCGCTGGCCGAACTGAAAGCCCACTCGGCGCAGATCAAGATCCTCGGCTCCTATCCGGTCGCCGTGCCCTGATCCGATCGGCGTAGCCGCCTCGCGCGCTACGCCCGGCCCGGCGCCTGTGTGGGCGCCGCGGCCCCTCCCGCACACCGTTGCATCGCCGCCGTGGCGGCCTGCCTCAAAGGATTTCCGATGACCGCTTCTCCGTACTGGATCGCCCACAAGGGCCAGCCCCTGCAGGGCAGCCTGACCATTCCCGGCGACAAGTCCGTCTCGCACCGCTCGGTGATGTTTGCCGCGCTGGCCGATGGCGTGTCGCGCATCGATGGCTTCCTGGAAGGCGAAGACACCCGCGCCACCGCCGCGATTTTCTCGCAGATGGGCGTGCGCATTGAAACGCCGTCGCCCTCGCAGCGCATCGTGCACGGCGTCGGCGTGGATGGCCTGAAGGCGCCGAGCGCTCCGCTGGACTGCGGCAATGCGGGCACCGGCATGCGCCTGCTGGCCGGTCTGCTGGCTGCGCAGCCGTTCGATTCGGTGATGGTCGGCGATGAATCGCTGTCGCGCCGCCCGATGCGTCGCGTGACCGGGCCACTGGCCGAGATGGGCGCGAAGATCGATACCGAGGCCGATGGCACGCCGCCGCTGCGCGTGCATGGCGGCCGGGCGCTGCACGGCATCACGTTCGCCTCGCCGGTGGCCAGCGCACAGGTCAAATCCGCCGTGCTGTTGGCCGGCCTGTATGCCGAGGGCGAAACCTCCGTTACCGAGCCGCACCCCACCCGCGATTACAGCGAGCGCATGCTGCGCGCGTTCGGCGTGGAGATCGATTTTTCGCCAGGCAAGGCGCGCCTGCGCGGTGGCCAGCGCCTGCGCCCGACCGATATCGTGGTGCCGGCCGATTTCTCCTCGGCGGCGTTCTTCCTGGTGGCGGCGAGCGTGATTCCAGGTTCCGAGCTGCGCCTGCGCGCGGTGGGCCTCAACCCGCGCCGTACCGGCCTGCTGGCGGCGCTGCGGCTGATGGGCGCGGACATCACCGAAGAGAACCATGCCGAGCAGGGCGGGGAAGCGGTGGCCGATCTGGTGGTGCGCTACGCACCGCTGCACGGTGCTGAAATTCCCGAAGCGCTGGTGCCGGACATGATCGATGAGTTCCCGGCGTTGTTCGTCGCGGCGGCAGCAGCGCAGGGCAACACGGTGGTGCGCGGTGCGGCCGAACTGCGGGTCAAGGAATCGGATCGTCTGGCCGCAATGGCGACCGGTCTGCGGGCCTTGGGCGTGCAGGTGGATGAAACCGATGATGGCGCCACGATCCACGGCGGCGCCGTGCTGGGCAGCGGCACCATCGAGAGTCACGGCGATCACCGCATCGCGATGGCTTTCGCGATTGCCGGCCAGCTCAGCAGCGGCGAGGTGCGGGTCAACGACATCGCCAACGTGGCGACCTCGTTCCCGGACTTCGATGGCCTGGCGACCGGTGCGGGCTTCGGGCTTCGCGCTGGCTGACGCATTTCTCGCGTGGCGCAAAAAAAGGGAGGCCAGTGGCCTCCCTTTTCGTTCCCGCCTCAGCGCATCACCTTAGCGCTCGGTACGGAAATCCACCGGTACGCGCACCACGCTGGCGACGGCACGGCCATTGTTCATGGCCGGCTCGAACTTCCAGTCGCGCACGGTGGTCAGCACGGCGCGATCCAGATCGCGGTCACGCGTACCGGTGCGCTGCACGATGCTGGCGTCGGTCACCTGGCCACGGGTGTCCACGTTGAGGCTGGCCACCACGCTGCCCTGCACACCGCTGCGCAGCGCAGTGCGCGGGTAGGCCGGCTTGGCGTTGCTCGCCAGCGGGCGGGCCTCACGGTTGCGCACCGCCGGGGTCGCCTTGCGCTGCTGAGCGACTGGTGCCGCCTGGCGCGCTGCCGGGGCAGGCGCGGTAGCAACGGGGGCGGTTTCGGCGGCCGGCAGCATGCGCTGGCCCACTGGCGCGTCATTCGTATCGCCCGGGGTGGCATAACGCAGCCACACCAGTGCGGCGGCGAACATCGCCACGATCAAGGCCACCCACAACCAGGGCGACGTGCGGCGATGGTGGGGTTCATCGCTCACGTCGCGCTGATGCTGCGGCGAGCGGGGCATGTCCGGGGCATGGGTAACACTCATGGCTGACTCCTGGTGTCGATGTGACACCCGCAGTCTTGCCCGTGCGCGGTTGTGGATGTGTCAGCGCAACGTCAACGCGACGACTGCATTCCCATCGGGGTTCAGTTTGCTGAGCCGTTGCCAAATCGCCGCCCTCGGCGGCGAACGCTTACTGGGGAGTGAAGTCGAACGGGACTTCCAGGCTGCCAGGCACCGGTACGCCGTTGTTCTGCGCCGGCTGGAAGCGCCAGCGCCGCACTGCATCGGAGGCCGCCCGGTCGAGGTCGCGTGAACCGCTGCGCTGGATCAGCGTCACGGCCGAGGGATAGCCAGTGGCGTCCACATCCACGCGCACCACCACCGTGCCGCGGTCCCCGCGGCGCAATGCGGCCGGCGGGTAGCTCGGCGGCGGCGACTGGTCGGCGATCGGCTGCGGGCGGTCGGTAGGCGCCATCGCCGTGGGGGCCGCCGGTGCAACGGGCGCAGCAGGGGCGGCCGGCGGTGGCGGCGGGGCCGTCTCCACCAGCTGCGGCTTCTCTTCATTGGCCGGCGGGGCCTTGGCATCAGGCATGTCGCTGGAGCCGGCAGCAGCGGCCAGCGGCTCGGGCAGCGGCACCACCTCGGCCACCTGGGCAGGGGTCTGCGCGGCCGGGTCGGCCTTGTAGAACTCGTTGTTGCGGCTGCTCAGCCACACCACCAGGAACAGCAGCAGGCCGACGCCGAAGGCGATCGCGGCGATCACGAGGCTGCGGCGGGGCAGGTGGAAGGTGATGTTCTTGCCAGAAGTCGAGCGGGAAGCAGACATGGGGCATACCGTATGGATCACCGCGATTCTGCCACGCCCGGGATGAACCGGCGGCAGAAAAACGCATAACAGGCGATAATCCCCCTCCGAATCCGTAGACCCCTCTGCCGCCATGCTCGATCCAGCCCTGCTCCGCCAACAGCCCGCCGACCTTGCCGAACGCCTGCGCTCCTCGCGCGGTTTCGAGCTGGATGTCTCCGGGCTGGAGTCGCTGGAAGCCGATCGCAAGCGCATCCAGGTGCGCACGCAGGAGCTGCAGAGCCTGCGCAACAGCCGTTCCAAGGCCATCGGCCAGGCCAAAGCCAAGGGCGAAGACGTCTCGGCGATCATGGCCGAAGTGGCCGCGTTCGCCGATGAGCTGAAGGCCTCGGAAGTGGCCTTGGATGAGCTGCGCGAGAAGATCGAAGCGATCGCGCTGGGCATTCCGAACCTGCCCGCCGAGGATGTGCCGGCCGGCAAGGACGAGTCGGAGAATGTCGAGCAGAAGCGCTGGGGCACCCCGCGCGCGTTCGATTTCCCGGTGCTTGACCACGTCGAGCTGGGCGCCCGCAACCGCTGGCTGGATGGTGAGACCGCCGCCAAGCTGTCCGGCTCGCGCTTCACCGTGCTGCGTGGCCCGATCGCGCGCCTGCACCGTGCGCTGGCGCAGTTCATGCTCGACCTGCACACCGGCGAGCATGGCTATGAAGAAACCAATGTGCCGGCGCTGGTCAATGCCGAGTCGCTGCGCGGTACCAGCCAGCTGCCGAAGTTCGAGGACGATCTGTTCAAGACCGCTGTGGGCGAGTCCACGCGCTACCTGATCCCGACTTCGGAAGTGCCGCTGACCAACATCGTGCGCGATGAGATCATCGATGCCGAGCAGCTGCCCCTGCGCATGACCGCCCATTCGCTGTGCTTCCGTGCCGAAGCCGGCAGCGGTGGTCGGGACGTGCGCGGCATGATCCGCCAGCACCAGTTCGAGAAGGTGGAACTGGTCGCCGCATGCACCCCGGCGCAGAGCGACGGAGAACACCAGCGCATGACCCGCTGTGCGGAAGTCGTGCTGGAAAAGCTCGGCCTGCCGTACCGCAAGGTGCTGCTGTGCACCGGCGACATGGGCTTCTCGGCCATCAAGACCTACGACCTGGAAGTGTGGCTACCCTCGCAGGACACCTACCGCGAGATTTCCTCGTGCTCGAACTGCGGTGATTTCCAGGCGCGCCGCATGCAGGCCCGCTGGCGCAACCCGGAAACCAGCAAGCCCGAGCTGCTGCACACGCTCAACGGTTCCGGCGTGGCGGTCGGCCGCGCAATGATCGCGGTGATGGAGAACTACCAGAACGCCGACGGCAGCATTACCGTGCCGGACGTGCTGAAGCCGTACATGGGTGGCGTTGAGACCATCGGTTGATCCAGCGCTGTGACCGCATGAAGAAGAACCCGCCGAAAGGCGGGTTTTTTGTTGGCACCCGGGGCGTCATCGGCGCCCATGCGGATGTATCCGTCTACAAAGGGTCCAGCTTACCGGCCATGCATCGAACGCCGTAGGGCTGAACGCGTCAGTTGAATGGCTTCCCGGAAAGCGCTCACGCATGTCGGATATTTCAGCGATGCGATGTAGGCGAAGTGACCAGTCGTGACGCGTAGCGCGACGCGATCTCCAACAACCGCCGCGTGGACGACGCGGCATGGCGCCAGCACGGGTCAGGCGAGCGGCAGGGTCGGCAGGATGAGATGTGATCGGCGCCCATTTCCGGCGCCACGGAGCAGACAGGCTGAGCGCTGATATCCACTTCCTACAGGACGCCCCGTGAACAAAGCGGCCGCACCCCTCCCATCCTCCAATCCCGCCGGAATCGCCGCATGGCTGATGCTGGGCATCGCCTGGTTGTGCTTCCTGATCCCGTTCCCTGGGCTGGGCATCGTGGTTGGCTGGCCACTCAATCTGGTGGCCTTCATTCTGGCGGTCGTTGCGATGGCCAAGGGAGGCGCAGGCAAGGGAATTTTCCAGCTTCTGCTGTCGTTGATCGTGTCGCCGCTGGTGTACTTCGTGGGGGGCGTGGTCTTCGCGGGCGCCATCGGAGCGATGAGCCAGCCATCTGCCGAGATCCGTGCCGACCCGGACAGCGCAACCGAAACGGCTACAGCGCAGGCCGCTGCCGTGGAAGTTGCGGCGCGCCAGCTGTATCTGGACTATCAGGCCAATGAGGTCGCGGCGGACGTCCTCTACAAGGGCAAGCCACTGCTGATCGCCGGCGAAGTGGCGATGATCCAGACGGATCTGCTGGATCTACCGCAGGTCCACCTGAAAGCCGGACCCATCGAGCAGGTGATGATTTCCGGCCTCTCCAAAGATGAGGCGGCAGGACTCAGCAAGGGCGACGCCGTGATTGTGGCCTGCACGGGCAATGGCATGATGCTGGGCTCACCGGTCACGCGGGACTGTGAGCTTCAGTAAGGCGGGCCGTTGAAAAAAAGATGGCCCCGAACGGGGCCATCCGTGCCACATCCACACCGTCACGACGAGGGGGAGGGAACGGTGTGGGTTGCGGCGGCTCAGGCCGCAGCGAGTGCTTCCGGCTGCGGGAGGGAAGCCAGGGCCTGCGCAATCGCGTCGGTGCGGTGCTGCGGCGAATAGGCAATGCCCTCGGCGCGCACGAACTCGACGTTGTCGATGCCAAAGAAGGCGAACACCTGGCGCAGGTACGGATCCTGGAAGTCGGTCGGTGCGCCGGTATGCAGGCCGCCGCGGCTGCTGGCCACGATCACGCGCTTGCCGCCGGCCAGGCCCACCGGGCCATTCTCGGTGTACTTGAAGGTGCGCCCGGCCACGGCCAGGCGGTCAATCCACGCCTTGAGGGTGGAGGCGACGCTGAAGTTGTACATTGGGGAGCCGATGACCACCACGTCCGCGGCCAGGAACTGTTCCAGCACCTGCTCGGCGTCGGCCACTTCGGCCGGGTCGGACTGGGCCAGGGACGAGCTCCGCAGATGGGCCACGGGCTGGGCGTCGAGGTCGCGGTAGCTCACTTCCAGGCCCGGCACCTGGTCGCGCCACTGCTGGACCACGGCGGCGGAGAGCTGGCGGGAGACCGAGTTGTCGCCAAGCACGCTGGCATCGATGTGAAGAAGCTTCATGGCAATCACCTGTTATCTGGGGAGGGGCGGGGCAAGGCGCCGCCGACGAAGAACAGGTTAGGTTGTTGCTTGATTGGAATAAAGGTGGTTGAATACCACGTATTGTTCTATATCTGGAACTTCGGTATGCAAGACCTCAACGACCTCTACTACTTCGCCATGGTGGTGGATCATGGTGGCTTCGCCGCAGCAGAACGCGCGCTCGGCATCCCCAAATCCCGCCTGAGCCGCCGCATCAGCCAGCTGGAAACCGACCTGGGCGTCCGCCTGCTGCAGCGCTCCACGCGCCGCTTCGCGGTGACCGACGTCGGCACCAGCGTGCATCGCCACGCGCAGACCATGCTCGCCGAGGCCCAGGCCGCGCGTGAGGTGGTGGATCGCCTCAGCGCCGAGCCAAGGGGCCTCGTGCGCGCCAGCGTGCCGGTCTCGCTGGCGCAGATGCAGCTGCCCAAGCTGCTGCCGATCTTCCTGGCGCAGTACCCCAAGGTGCGGCTGCAGCTGAACATCAGCAACCGCCGCGTGGACATCATCAACGAAGGCTACGACGTCGCCCTGCGCGTGCGTTCGCGCCTGGATGACGATGGCAGCCTGGTAATGCGCAGCTTCGGCCAGGTGCAGGAATTGCTGGTGGCCAGCCCCAAGTACCTCGACCGCGCCGGCCGCCCGAAAGACCCGGACGAGCTGACCAATCACGTCACCCTGAGCATCAGCGAAGACGAAGCCCGTCAGCGCTGGGAACTGCACGGCCCCGAAGGCGCGGTGCGTCGGGTGGACCTGCAGCCGCGCGTGGCCGGTTTCGATTTCCCACTGCTGCAGAGCATGGTCAAGGACGGCTTCGGCATCACCATGCTGCCGGAGACCGTCTGTGCCGACGCGGTGCGCAATGGCGAGCTGGAAGTGGTGCTGCCGGACTGGTCGCTGCCGCAGGGCATCTGCCACGCTGTGTTCGCTTCCCGCCGTGGCCTGCTGCCGGCGGTGCGCGTGTTCATCGACTTCCTGGCCGAGCACCTGCCGCCGCAGTTGGAGGCCTCGCGCCTGGATTGCGGTGGGGCGTGCGAGCGGGCCAAGGAGAAGATCAAGGCCAGTGCCTTGGGTGCGTTGGCGGTGGATGCGGGGTGAGCCGCGCGGGCTTGGGTAAACCGGGCCTGTCATGCGAGAATGCGGCCCCGGCCAAGCGCCGGACCGCACACCGGAGAGATGGCCGAGCGGTTTAAGGCACCGGTCTTGAAAACCGGCGAAGGGTCATTCCTTCCGTGGGTTCGAATCCCACTCTCTCCGCCAATATCTATATAAGTTATTGATTTGATTGAACTTATTTTGGATAGTTAGGTTTGCCGGCGGGACACAAATCGGGACATATCTCCCGAAATGCGCATCCCCCATCACCTCATCCGCACTCCTTCCGGCACTTACGCGTTTCGTCAGCGCGTGCCGAACGACTTGCAGGCCGTCATCGGCCGTAAGCTCATCAAGCAAACGCTTCGTACCGCGAACTTAGCCTCCGCCAGACTGCGCGCGATCGTCTTGGCATCAGGCTATGCTCACGCGTATGACGTGTTGAGGGATCGACGGGTGGATCGGTTTAGCAAGAAGGATCTGGAAGCGCTTGTTGAGCGATTGAGTGGCGGTGCAGATCGGCGCGATCTGACGCTTCATCGGACGCAGGCTGCGGACGGCACGATCACGGAACGCTGGCAGATCGACAGCGACGACGATGTCCGACTGTTTCGCCAAGCCCAAAGCTTTGCAACGGCGACAGAGGTGGCCGCCATCGGCGTCCTTGATCCGGGACCTAGGCCGGTTCGCGAAACTCGTCCGCAAGTGACGGAGACGATTTCGTTGGAGAAGGCGCGCGATGCGTGGCTGGCTAGCATCAAGCCGCGCACGTTGCCAAAGACTTACACAATCAAGAAAGCCGCAATAGAGTCACTCGTTGCGTTTCTAGAACCCAAGTCCAAGCTTCACACTGTCACAAGACCTGACTTGGCGCGTTGGTATCAACATCTTCGTGACGGTGGGGCATCCACGCCTACGCTGACGAACAAGCAGAGTTATGTAGGTGGGAAAGCGGGCTTCTTCGACTGGGCGATTGCGTCCGGCTACTACCCAAAAGGCGACAATCCCGCAACTGGGCATGTGAGCTACTCGCTGCGGGAGAAACGCGCTCGGCGCAAGCTCGGCTTCAAGGCGTACGACCGTGATCAGATCCAAACGATCTTCTCGCCAAGCAACTTCGAGAAGCTCTCTGAGAACGCTCGATGGGCGTCGCTCATTGGCCTCTACACAGGCGCTCGAGCGTCGGAAGTGGGGCAGCTATTGATTGCAGACATCGTGTGGGAAGGAAAGGTCCCTTGCATTCGAATTTCGGACGAGGGCGAGAACCAAAAAGTCAAAACGGAGGTCAGTCTTCGGACCGTTCCTCTGCATCCAGATTTCCTGGCACTGGGCTTCATGGATTGGGTTGCAACGCGCAAAGCGGCAGGGCACAAACGCCTGTTCCCCCAAGCGAAGGGTGACGCACTAAACGGCCAGGGAAACTGGATCACCAAAGCGTTTAGCCGACATCTGGCGACAATCGGCAAGGGGTGGCCGAAGGCAAAACGGGGTTTTCACTCTTTGCGGAAGACCTTCATCCAAGAGCTGCAAACACTCGGTGTGGCGTCTGAATTGCGTGCTCAGATCGTCGGTCATGAGTTGGATGATGAACATCACGCCACTTACAGTCGTGCCTTCACTGCGAAGGAAAAGCTGCACGGAGTGGGCAAGCATTCGCCTGGACTTGCGGCATTGAACTACGAGTTGCGCTTGGGTGCGAAAGATACCTTTTAGCGCTATACCTCGGTGCCTTGGCACACCGATATGGCACCAGAACGAGCGTTGGTTTCCATATAACCGCACGCTGAAAAAATGGACCTAGCACGATGATGATAAATTGACAAGGAGTTAATTAAGGTCTAAGGTGGGGTATTGGCCCCATGATGGGAGAGGAACCGTGAGTGTGAAATTCAAGCAGTCACCGCCGTTGGTTGCGCTTGTGCGCAACGATTCTAGTGGGAGTGCGCTGTCACGCTCACCGAAGGTTCTTAGCGCTCATAGGCTCAACGTCTTGAAGCGCCAGGTCGCCGTTTCGCTTTCAAAATCCCGGCTTCCTACCGATCAAATGTTGGTGAGGATAGGCGAGGCAGTGGATCAGGATGTCGATATGAAGGATTGGGAGACGCTCTGAGGGATGGCGCATACACGGACGTATAACTCATCAATGCGCCAGCCCCGGCGGTCAGTCGATCCAGCGGCGCTCACGCCGGTAAAGTGGCAGAGCACGATCATCAAGCCTGGCGACATACTGCTTTCCTATTTTCCTTATCGAGAAGCCGTCAGTCGCCCAGGACTTGATTATCATCCGGCTCTTGTCTTGGCGATCAACCGCAAAGTAAATCCTTGGCAGGTTTTTGTGGCTTACGGCACCAGCAAAGTGCAGGTAGCCGGGGCGTGGCAGTTCGTCATCCCGCCTGCCGATGACCATGCCTCCGCGAAGCGTGCTAGTCGAGTTAAGCCGACAATGTTCGACCTGAGTCGCACGGCAGTTCTGAATTACAATGAGGCGTGGTTCTCGTGCGCTTTGTCAAAGGTCTATCCGAGAATGGGCGAGCTAGACGCTGCGGGTATAGCGGTCTACCGCACAGCCCGACTTGCATTTGAGAAACATCATAATAGATCACTAATCAAGGGCCAGCCTGCGCTGCCGCCGCCCGGACCCTAGTGTTTGAATTCCGATGCTTGAACATGGGTGCGCAAGCCAGAATTCATCCGATTCCGCCGTGCAGAGCACTGCCCGAATAGCGATAGCGCCAGCTTTCCCTTACTCTTGGCCTCTGGAAAGGGGGAGCCAAGATGGCGCTTTACAACGATTTTAACCGCTTTGAGCAATGGGTGGCAGAGCAGCGACCAACCGAAGCAGTATTAAAGATCTGCTCGGTGGTTGAAGCCAACCTAAGTCAAATCGGGCGGACGACACATGCGGGCGGACAGCGGTCACGGATGATTACGCCCCTTATTCGTGCCGCGCTGTCGCGCCCGCTTCCCGAAAGACCAGAGACAGCGCCGGTGGTGCAGTCAGAGCTGGGATGGACCCGTTTGTCCAGGGTGCAACTTGGACCGTTTCGGGGATTCCGCCGCCAAGAGGTGTTTGAGCTTGACCATCCAACGGTGCTCGTCTTGGGCGCCAACGGGACGGGTAAGAGCAGTCTTTGTGAAGCGCTTGAACTTGCACTGCTCGGTCGCATCGAAGAAGCCGATGAGCGAGCATTAGATGCTCGGCGCTACTTTGACAACGCCCATGAAGGTAGCCACCAGCTGCCTGTATTGATTGCTAAAAGCAGCGGAAGGGAGCACCAAGTTCGCCCAGATGAGGAGCGCCATCGCTTCATCATCATCGAGCGCAACCGTATTGAGTCATTTGCGCGTATAGGGGCGCGTAGGCCAGCGGAGGCCACGTCGATGCTGGCGGCATTGTTCGGCCTCACCGCTTTCAATGATTTCGTGGCGGGCTTTGGTGGGAGTCTGGATCGACAACTCAATCTTGCTCTTCCCAAGGCAGCTGACCTGGCGCAGCGACGTGTTGCAATCCAGGCCGACGGCACCAAGATCGCGTCCGAAGCTGCCACACACGCTGCACTGAATGCACAGCGTGATCAGGTGGCCACCGATTTCGAGTTTGGTCTTGACTATCTAGGGTTAAAGGCGCGAATTGGAACTGCCCAGGTCCCCGGCCGTCTTCAAGAGATCCGCGCGATCCTGGCGACACCTTTAGCCGCCGAGACGGGAATTCGTCCTGAGCACTTGATCGCTTTGCGTCGAGAACATCGCGATCTTACCCAAGAGCTGGACGCAACACAGAGAGCGCTGGCAACGCGGGCTCAGGAGGTGTCGTATCGGGAGCTGTATCACTCTGTCGTTGCGCTCCAAGACGCATATGCAGACAGATGCCCGGCGTGCGAGACCCCGCTGGACCAAGTAGCCATGAATCCGTTTGGTCGGGCAGCGGCTGGCTTGGCGGCACTCAGTGAACTCTCACAGCTTGAAGCAAAAGCGGACCGATTGGAGCGACAGGTCATCAGGGGCCAGGGCGCGCTAGACATCGGCCTACGTCAAGCGCTCGCACATATCGCGAAGCTCCCCAATGTTGGCACGCTTGCGCCAGTAGAGCAGCTATTGGCAAACGCCGATGGGCAAAGTTGGCGTCAATTACTAGCGGCAGCTCGGGAGCTGAAACGCGTTGACGAAGGTCTGGCCGGAAAGCGGGTCGAGCGGCAAGCGTTGGAGGCAGAGGCTGAGAGGCTGCAAGCAGCCAGGGCGCTGTTGGCAACAATTGCAGGTCAGCAGCGCCAGTTCGACGCAGATGTGGCGTCAGCTAGGGAGCGTGTTGCGACATTTGAAACTCAGACCGCCGGCTTGGTGGTGGAGGTGGCAAAAGAGGCAGCAGCGCACGGTGTCGAGGTGCAAATCAAAGAGGCCTACGAGTCTTTCCTGGCATTGTTGAGAGCTTACCTGGCAGCGCTGCCTGAGCAGCTGATGGCTGATCTCAACGAGATCACGGTAGAGCTTTACAATAGTTTCAATGCGCATGACCACGCAGATGACTTGATCCACACCTTGCGTCTTCCGTTGAGAGGCGGGGCGCCGCTTGAGATTGCATTTACACGCGAGCCAGAGCGCTTCCACAACGCTTTGGCGATCTTAAGCGAAGGACATCTTCGCTGCCTGGGCCTCTCGATCCTGTTGGCTAAGAACATCAAACTTAATCTCCCGACAGTTCTGCTTGACGATGCCGTCAACGCCATCGATCACGAACATCGAGAAGGTATCCGTGTGACGTTGTTTGGTCATCCGGCGTTGAAGGAAAAGCAGCTCATTGTGACTTGCCATAGCCCTGAGTTCATCAAGGACATCTTCAACCATCACACTAAGGGCGCCCCGCTTTATATTCTGAAACACCATCGCGGAGATCATCACCCGTTTGTGTCAGGGGGCAAAACACGCAACTACATTGAGCGGGCGGAGTCGCACATCGCTGATTTTGATTCGCGAGCGGCACTGTCGTGTAGTCGACAGGCGCTCGAAGCCATGGTCACCAAGACGTGGAAGAAGTTAGCCGATACTGCGCCAAACATTGCCGAGCTTTCATTGAAGACGCGACGACCTGGCGCGCCTACCGATCTGAGCAACATTGCTCAGTCGCTGCTGGGCGCTCTGAACAAGGCGGTCAGCGCTGGCACCCTAGACGGAGTCTGGATCACTAGGCGAGATCACATGGAAACCATCGTCAACGCCCGTCAAAACTCATTGGCATGGATGTCGTTGAACAAGGGAACCCACGAAGAAGAAGATCGTGAGGATTTTGAGGAGCCAACGCTGCGGCGTATCGTCGAGGCGCTGCGTGGGCTTGATGCTTCCTTTGGAGGCTGAATGACTTGTCCCACAGAGATGGATCTTTTGTCCGCTCTTGGCCAATTGCTTGACTGATCCAGAATCTGCCTTAGCGTCGACTTTTTGAGGGGCTGAGCGCAGTGAAAGAGCGGGAGAAGTTAGAAGAAGCGGTGAAGGCGGGTGACGTGGCGCGTGTATTGAAGATCGTGGCTGCGTCCCCGATCAGTTCTCGACTGGCTTGGGAGGCCGTTCAAGAGGCAGTTGAGGCGAACCAAGAGGAGGTCATTGACGCATTACTGCCGTCGCTCCTGCCGACGCAAAGTGCCTTCCCGCTGGCCGTTGCAGCTTCGCGGGCGCAGGTGTCGATACTTCGCAAGTTAATTCCGCTGTCTAACCCCAGGGCCGACGAATCGTTGGCGCTATCTTGGGCTGCACGAAGTGGATCTGTTGAAGCCGTAGAAGCGCTTCTTCCTTTCACTGATCCCTTGGCAAGCGACTCAAACGCGTTAGTTCACGCTGCAAGGGAGGGACATGCAGAGATCGTTGCGCTTCTCATTCCGCTGAGCGATCCCAAGGCGAATGGCAACCGTGCACTCTGGGAGGCTGCAACCCACGGACACCTCAACATCGTGAAGCTCCTTCTTCCCGTCTCGTCGGCCATCGTTTGCGCGATGAGCATCCTGCCCGATGCAGCTGCGCGCGGCGCGACGGATGTCATCAAAATCTTGCTCAAGGCTAAGCTGCCCGATGCGGGCGATACCTATGCAACGGGATTGGATGCAGCGGCGACGAACGGGCATCTGGATACGGTCAATGTGCTAGTACCAGCGATCACCAAAGCCGGCGCACCACGCGGGTTCGGCAACAAGGCCATCTATGAGGCGGCGAGAGCTGGGCACACGCGCATTGTTGAGCGTCTGATTGGGGTAGTGAGTCAGTCGGTGTGTTCCCACGCTCTAGCGGCAGCCATCGAGGGAGGCAAGCGGGAAACTGCGATTGCACTGTTGGACCACGCTGATCACGCCGAAGCTGAGCGGGCGCTCTACCTTCCTGACAGAAAGTCGCGCCTTGCCTTGCTCATCGCCGAGCGTCAGGCTACCCAAACGCGGAAGCACCTAGGTGATCAAACAAGCGTTCCCGCATTGAAGCGGCATCGGCCTGCACGGATCTAGGAGCTCACCAGGATTGCATGACCGTGCTGGCTAGGTGTCCATGGCGCCGTGTTCTCCGCCTTGGCGGTCCACTGCCCGCACCGACCCCGGTCGCCGCTTCGGGTTAACTACTCTTGCGTATGTGAGCCATGGGAAGGAGTCTATTCTTTGCGGTAGCGTAGATAGAACAATTTTCCAACTCGCAGCACGAACTGGCGCTGTGAGGTGGAAGCCACTGGCGGTCGCGCAAGGCCAGTCCTGCGCTCTAGCTTTCGGATGGCAAATCGTTTGAGCAACGAGCGCCAGCACGCCAGCAGGAGCATGAAGGTCACCAATGCGGCTGCACCGAATGCAGTGCGCTGCACGGGCAGCGACTCCGTGAGTTCTTTTCGCTCGACCGGCAAGGTCCAGATCGCGCAAAGCACCGACAAGTTATAGCGTGCTTCGTCGTCAACGAAGGGCTCAATCTCAATCGGCTGCGGAAGAGCGGCGCACTCTTGCTGCGAGAAAGTGAGGTTCTTGTCACGGAAGATGCCGTGAGCAGTGCCTTCATCACCTTTTGTGGTCACCCGCAGAAGCGTGTCGGTGTCCCTAATTCGGATCAAAACCTCGCTGCTAAAGGCTCCCAACAGAAGGCATACTGTCGCCAAGTAGAAGATCATGAGCGCGATGCTGCTCATCGCGTCTCCCCACTTTCCAGGCGATTTGTGCGGCTTGACTGCAAATGCCTCACGATCAAATGCGCTGCCCGCCGCGCCAATGAGGTGAAGCGGCACGTCGTGCGTTTGCGCGCCCTTGATCATTGACTCGACTTCGGCCGTGGTATCCAGATGGATGCCGTAGATCATGCCGAAGGAAACGACGGCGGAGCGGTCAGAAATACTGCCTCGAATGGTGCCGTGCTCCACATCGTCGCGGCTGATGAAAAGCCGCATCAGTCGATTTCGAAGCGGGTGAAGCGTTCCCGATATGTAGCAGAGAAGGAGTGCGGCGCAGGGCAGTGCCAGCAATGTCACGGCCGCTTCAAGCAACGTGAACATCTCTTTCCAAGTCGCAGTCGTTTCCATCGTGCGTCCATGCAGTAGCGGTAGCTCGTTAGCGACTGCTGGCGCGAAATCTTGAGGTGCGAAATGATAGCTCTCGACGCGTGCGCCGGCACGGAAGGCGCTCTACCGCAAGTCGCATTGCCTACCCGGCAGTTCGCCAACTGCCCGCTAAGCCCTTCAACACGTGTCGTCGAGGCCGAGTGACGTTGGGAGTCAGAGATTTTGGAGGGCCAGATAAATCTGCCAGCCACTACTTAGACCGCCACAAGTGCTGGTAGTTCGCTCTCATACAGTGCTGAGGCCCATCTGACGCAGGTGCGCTCACTTCCCAGTAAGTGGCGCTTTCCCTGCTCGGATCTCAAACCCAGTGCGTTCGAGCGTGCGAACCAAGTCAAGATCTTGGTCGTAGATGGCAACCAGCGCCTCAGATGAGGCGATGATCTTGCCGCTGACCTCCTTCTTTCCGTCTCGCCAGAGCTCAGCAGAAGGAAGCTCGGCGCCGTCCTCGTTTTTGATCGCTTCGCGCTCTTTCAAGGCCTGATGATGCCCGGCCCGTTCACCGAGCCACCCAGGGATGAGGGCGAGAAGTGTGCCGATCAAAGTCATCGTTAGCGCCACATAGAGCACGGCGGCGGATCCCACCATCGCTTTGACCGGCTCGCGGACCCAGAATGGTCGTGCTGCAAACCAATCGTGAAAGGCTGTGCGTTGAACGGTGGGCAGGTTTGCGGCGAAGATGGCTATCGTCATGCCACAGAACGCGTAGAAGACAAGGAGCCAAGGGATATCAGAGATCAGTTGGCTGCCTTGGAGCACGATGGCGTAGTAGCCCCGAACGACCTTCCAATCCGCTGTTTGCGGGAACAAGCCCTCTTGCACGCCCCAGTCATTGAGGTAAGTGCTGTATGCCACATGGCCGCAGCCATGAAGAACAAATCCAAGCAGCGTGGCTAATGCCACCAGGCCGCCGGCAATGGTGGCCAGTGTCATCAATGCACTGGGGCCTGGCTTCTCAGAGGGGGCGGTTGGTTTGGCGGCAGGTGTCGCGGGAGCGTTCATTGGCATCCTTCCATGGAATAGGGAAACAGCAGTAGGGAGGTTCACGGCGTGTCGCTTCCAATTACACATGGAGCGCTTATCAGCACCACATCCTAATGCGAGCAACTATGGGTTGGTGTTGCGCTCAACATAGTCAATGTTAAGGGCATCTCCAATGACGTCGATGGTGAGGTCTTCCAGCGAGGCAATGTCGATGATGCGAGCGTTTTGCTCGGGAGGTCGCGGACCAACATTCAAGACGATGGCTCCTGCTGCAAGGCCAGCCTCGATCCCCGCGCGAGCGTCCGCTGTCCTTGCACGGAAGGCCCGTTCCCAGGCTAGGGCATCGGATGCCGTCAACCCGGGAAGGCGGGGAGGCGCTCGTTTGGGTGGTTTTTCTTCCAGTCGCTGTGCGCGACGGTCCCTTCCCAAGCGACAAACGCCTTTGGCGGACGGCCCCGACCTGATCAAGTCTCACCACTGCACGGAAGCCAGAAGCGCGGTGGTGACTCATTAGCCACTGGCTTGGAATTCGTCCGAAGCTGCCCACGCGAGCTGAGGCTTGTCTTCTGGCCGACCATTTGGCGTATGTGCTGCTGCTGCGCGGGACTGAAATCGGAAAAGGAGGCCTCTAGCAGTGATGTGATGCGCTTAAACGCTTCTTTCGTCGCGGCACGAAGGAGCTTCGCCTCGTCGCCTGCGAAGCGTTTTGGGTCGATCTTGCCGCGCGGCCTCACAGAGGGCGCTACTTGACGAGCGCTAGAGGTATTGGGCATAGAATTCGTGATGGCTAATTAGGTGGCCTGTCGCCTCGAGCGCTATATGGCTACATAGGTCTCTCGAACAACGTCCTTGCCATCCATATCTTGCCAAGAGACGAGCGCGTTGTAAGCAGATGGGCTATCGAGGTAGATGCCGGCGAGGTAGGTGATCGAGGACCCGGGCTCCATGATTGGTGCCGGGAACTTGGCCTCATAGTCGCCGTCCACGGTCGGGTCGTGGCCCTCTGCGCCGGGGAGGATCTTGACCTTGACTGATCGGGCCGGTGCGTTGCCGATGTTGCTGACGCGGAAGCGGTAGTTCCTGTCATCGCGGATGAGTTCCAGCTTGATTTGCGCAGCCGACGTGGCACTTGGAGCAGCGACCAAAAGCTCAAGCTGCTTCTCGTGGAGCGCAGCTGTCGCTCGGTTCTGCCGTAGCTGCGCTTCTTCAATGAGGTCTAGGCGTTTGCGCTGCTTGCTTTGTCTGATCAGTGCAACAAGCGCCGGAATGACGGCTAGAAGCGCGATACACAGTGAAAGTACCTCGAAGAAAGTCATCATCGCCGCCACGTATTGTTTCCTGCGACGATAGCCTATCCTCTACTGGATAGGGAAGCGCTGGCTTTGCGACCAGAGCAGCTATGACGCCAGGACTATCACGGATACATTCTCGCCCCTTTGCCAAGCTTTTCCTTGAACTGTCCACGCTGGTATACAGGAAGCGTAACGGGTGGGTTGTATTTTGCCAGTGCCGCGATTTGTCGCTCTCGCACCAGCTGCGGCGAGCGATGGATGTAGTTGGTATGCAGCACGGGCACCTTCTTAGAGATCGAGTGGCCCGTTATAAGTGCAATGTCTTCTTCACTGACGCCGGCAGCTTTCAACTCCGTGGCAAGCGTGTGACGGAAGCCGTGGAAGCCAACACCTTTCGGGAAGCCCAAGTCTTTGAAGTAGTTGCTGAGCTGAATGACGAGCGCCTGGCTGTATCTTGCGTTTGACCTGCCCGTTGCCTTGTTCACACCCGCTGAAAGCTGTGGAAACAGGCGAGGGTGCCCACATGCTCGGATGTCAGCAACGAAGTCCAGGAGTCCAGCTTTTAGAAGGGCAGGGTGCACAGGGATCGTGCGAATCGCGCTTTTTCCTTTGAGGCGCTGCCGGGTTTGCTGCCCGTCGCTTTTAGCAAGATCAGCATCTTTGGTCATCCGAATTGCGATGCACCAGGTGCCTTGGTCTTGGATGATGTCTGCAACTTTAAGCTGTGCGACTTCGTTGACCCGTGCCCCAGTGAAGAGGCCGATCATCGTTGCCCACCAGCGATGTGGGAACTTGGATGCCCACGGCGTGAACGTGTCTGGATTGAAGATCCTTTGCACGTCTGCGGTGCTTAGCAGCCGCTCTGCGCTCTTGCTGCTTTCTAAAAGACTTGCCTTGACCGGGCGGAACGCGGCCATCGGCGAGTGGGGGATGGCCTTGGTGTTGACCAGCGCTTGGAAGAACGTTGTAAGCATTCGACGATGAAGCTCTAAAGTCGCTATGGCGGGGGCAGGCACGTTGAGTTTTTTGCCTAGGGCAATCAGTGCATCAACCGTCATGCATTGAAGCTTAGGGTCAGAGGTCAAGGTCGGCGGCGATGAGCGCAGCAGGTTCCACATCTGATGTATGTGGCGATGGTCAATCATCGACACCGGGATGTCGCCACACGTTATTTGTAAGATCTTCAACGAGCGCGCAGCTGCTTTGGTCGTTGTGTCTTGCAACGCGCGGCGCGTCATGTCGGCTAAGTAGTCCGCAACTTCTTCTGATAGCCGCCGGGCAGGGCTCGCGATTGGAAGCGCGTCCGGGAAGCGCGTGCTATTGCGACGGCGTCGAGAGTTTTCGATCTGCTGGATCGTAAGCTGCAAGATCTCGTAAAGCTGGATGCCAGCCTGGCGACTGTTGACGACGACGTCTCTCAGTTCGAGCTTGCCGAGCTTGATGCTGCTGATTTGAAGTGAGTCGTTGGCGCTGAGCGGTGTTTCGGGGTTGAAGTGGGGTAAATCAGAGGGCATCTACAATCCGTATTTATGAAGGTAGACTGTTGATAAGAGATAAACATGTTCTGTCAATTGACAATTTTGAACTACTTTCTCGTGGATGGTTGATGCCCGGGCGTTGAGAAATCGCCTTGCAATCGAAGTAGATTTTTGAAGAATATTATTGCTAAGAATTGCCGTAGAACATTTGGGGCGTATAGCCCCTAGAGTTTATCTATGCATTGTTATAAAAGAACTTGCCATAGTGTTTAGTTATGTATATACGCCAAAAATAATTGGAATTTAATATGAACGTAAGATAAATGAGTCGGGTTGGGCGCGATGCCGGTAGTATCTAAAGATGGCCTTTAGGCATTCTGTGGGCTCGCCGGCTGGATCCATTCAGTGCGCGCTGATCAAAAAGTGGAAATTAAGAATAACTGGCGTTGACGGCGTCTCGCCTGTCTGATTTGCGTATCCAAATAGAAGGTGCTGCTGTCATATTTGGACGGTATGATGCTGTTGCCGGAAATGACTCAGGCTAAGTGCTTGTACAGCACCGGCAGGCGGGTGGCGGCAGACCATCCGCCCCGGTGGTCGCCAGGCTTGGGGCCGCCTCCCAGGGGAAGCGGCGGGGGCAAAGTGACTCCAGGGTCAGCACCGGCAACCCCGGCAGCGCGGTGCGCTGCGCTACGAGGTGGACTGCGCAACTTGTCACAGAGTAAGGGGCGAGGGGATGGGCGGCACGACCGCCGCGTTTGCCGGCAACCGATCCTTGCAATCGGATGATGCGGCAAGCTTGATGCACGTCATGCTTGTGGGTGAACGCGCAGCTGCGACAGATGCCAAACCAACAGGCGCTGGTATGCCGTCCTTTGCCTGGAAGATGAGTGACCGCCAGATCGCCGAAACGCTGGACTACATCCGAATTTCCTGGGGTAACGCAGCCAAGCCCGTGGACGAGGCAGAGGTCGCGCGCCTGCGGTCGGTGCTCTCGGCTAGAGATCAGTTGCCTGCGAACTAGCAATGGAGCCGTTCGCATTATTGAGCGCCAATCGTGGTGGCCGAAAGCCGGGGCAGTCCGCGTCCCGCTCCGCGCCGGTCGTCGCGGGGCAGCGGGCACTAGGCGATGCCATTCGTCGTGCACGGACGAGCCAAGGGCTGACACAATTTGAGCTGGCCAAGACGTTGGGGATGCATCGCACGCAGCTTGGGCATGTTGAGCAGGGCAAGAAGGACTTCCAGCTCTCGACCCTAATGCGCTTGGCAGATGCTTTGGGATTGCCGTTGTCGATGTTGGTCAGAAGCGCTCAGCTATAACGAAGATGAGGGCGTTAGGCCGGCTCGGCGCCTGCCTAAAGGGATGGGGGGCAGGGGCATCGTCTGAATACCCCTGCTTGCAGCACGTGAAAGGACGCACTGAGGTGGAGGCGCTTAGTCAAACCAGCGTTTCCACCAAGGCCGGGGGGCATCCAGCTTCGGTTGCCTGGCAGGCTGAGTGCTTGGCTGCTGAGACGGTGGAACAGGTCGGGTCGAGCTCTTCCCGGTTTCTCCATAGAACTCAGCACGACGGCGTTTATCCTGAGCTCGGACGGCTTCTACTTCATGCTGCGACATCTCATATGACCATCTCACTCGGCCGTTTTCGAGCCAGTAGTGGGACTTGCACGGAAAAGCGTGATTGCCGATGGAAGGGTAGAGACTCACAGAGCTGCCATCAAAGATGAGCTTCCAATGGACTGGTGCCAAGGGTGTCACAACCTTTCGACCGCAGCCGCAAGCGCAACGGTGCACTGCTACCGCGTGTTCGATCGAGACGAACAACACTCTCTCCTCCGGCTCCTTAGGGATCACGTCCACAAAGCGGTGGGGGAACGCGGTGTTCATAGTGGCTCCGGCTTGTTTCCGATCTGGTTAAGGGCTGTGTTGTAGGTGCCCTCCATCTCTAAGCGGTCGTCAGCAAACATTCCGATCAGTCGTTTCCAGCGTAGCACTGCCATTGCGGCATTGAGCGCGTTCAATTCGATGATCTGAATGTTAGACCGGTAGAGATCGTCATCTCGATCAACTAAGGGCATCAAGCTGGCCGCTTCATCGCGGTTTGCCGGTGTGCTGACTGTGGTCCGGATTGTGCCCCATAGCTTTTGCCCATCCTTTGCGACGTTCATCCCCATGCCGCAGTCAATCACGACCGTGCTTGTTTTTCTGAGATGATCAAGGATCAACGCCCGAGCTTGTCCGCGATCGATACACAAAAACACGTAGTCAAACTGAGCCAGCTCGTGAACGTTTGCTTCGTGGATCATCTCGGAGTGAGGCACAACTCCGCGACGCAGGTTGCTGTAATGCTCCGCATACCACTCCACCTTGTGTAGATGCCGACCCAATGCTTCGGCTGGGACGGCACCCGGCGCGCGGAAAGCGTTATGTTGGTGAAGTTGGTCGCCGTCAAAAAGGTGAATTTCTGGTAGATACGTAGGGGCAAGTAGATCAAGGACATACCCGCCTGTCCCGCCAAGGCCCACGATGGCTACCCGGACCTGGGAAGCACGCTCATTTATGGCTAAAATCCCCGCTCGAGTCGAAGCTGTGTCGGAGTAAACGAACGGGGTCGTATCATCGCTCCAAGTAGCGACCTTCCGTGTTCGCGCATCGACAGAAGGATCGATGATCTTTGCTGGACCTGAGATCACATCCACATACGTCTTCACCTTGACGTAGTAGTCCTCATAATCGATCCAGTTACGGTCCTTATCCTTGCGCTTGTGAGAGAAGTGGTGATGGGCAGACACACCGTTGCCCAAGGGGAAGTCGCCGGAGCTGTGCTGGACGGGCGCAAAGATGCGCCCATCCGCAAAGCAAGGATGATCACCGATGAAGTGCATCTGGTGGGAACCAGGCTTCCCGACGATATCAGGGCTCTCCATCGAAAGCTCAGACACGAGTGTGCCGTGGGCGATCTGTGCGGCCGCATTGACATAAGGCACGGCGTGGACGAGCAAGAGTCCAGGTCGGAACTCCAGCTCATAGCCTTCCTGGACCAGCTTGGCCAGGGCGGGATTACGACTTGTCAGAAGGTGTGACATAGAATTTCATCCCCTCCTTGATCCGAACGGACTGGCCAGCTGACAACGTGCCCTCGGGATTTTGGTGCGGGCCGCCCGTGTAATCGATGGTGTAAACGATCTCCTCGGCAGCGTTCGCATCGGGGAAGCCAAGTTTGACGACGTCCCAATACGCCAGGCGAGGGCGGGATACGGTCTCGGGCGATCCGTTGACGAAGATGTTGAATGCCACCTCTCGCAGGTAGAAACGCTCAACGCCCGGCAAGGTGAGATCGACAAGATCCTCGTCCAAAACGAGCAGATCGGCTTGGTTGCGCATGTCTTGCCAGACGAAAAGATCAGCCTCATCGCGTCCCGCGAGTGCGCGCAGCGTTGCGCCGGATATGTGTCCTGCACCCCAATCCAGCGTTCGGTCGTCTACCAGCAAGCGGAATGACCTGTCGTTTTTGAACACCAAAAACCGGGCCGCGCGGTTGGAGCGGATATCAGTGGTCTCTTCCGGGTTGATTTCCTCCAGAAGCCCATTAGCCAGCATCTGGTAGACCAGGTGCTCAACCCGGTCCCGGACGCCCGCAGCGGCCAGGATCTGGCTTCCCGTCATGATGGGGTCCGTCACGACGATGGAGCGGAATTGGAGCGTGTCGTCTCCTACTTGGATGCGCCAAGGTCCTTCATGGCTCACGGCGCGCCCAGCCATCACTACGCGTTCAACGTCTTCTTCAACAGCCAGTTCAATGGTCATGTCACGTCTCCCGGAAGCAGGGTGCCCCGTTGACCACATGATGCGGAACGCATGCGTAGTTTGTCAAGCACCTGGAGCATGCTTGACGGATCAAGCGCGGCTGGCTACAATCCATCGCCCCTGCACGATTAGGAGGACCAAGTGGCCCTGACTCTTGGCCAATACTTAGGTTCGATCCGACTTGATCGGAAAATGTCACTACGACAAGTAGAGGAGGCGACAAACAAAGAGGTATCCAACGCCTATATAAGTCAGTTGGAGAACGGTCGCATTACTACTCCAAGCCCCAATGTTCTGCACACGTTAGCCGAAGCCTACGCTGTTGATTACATCACCTTGATGCAGCTGGCGGGTTATTTGCCTGCTATAAGTGAGCGCCCTGACTTGGCCCGTCATGGTCGAGCGGCCACTTTCGCCGAGCATAATTTAAGCAAGGATGAGGAAGTCGAGCTTCTCGACTACCTACAATTTCTCAGGACGAAGAAACGAACATGAAGCCCGATGACAGTTCGCTTGATCCAGGTGACCTTGTTGTTGTCGAAGGTCGTGCAAAGCTATTCCTTGATCGAGCGGACGCATGGGGCGTTTTTCCAACGCCAGTCGATACTTTGATGGAGGCGGCGAAGCTTCAAGTCGCGCCTAAAAGTGCTTTTGACCCGGCAATGTTGTTTGCTTACATCAAGCAGAAGACACACAAGGCTGCGGAAACATTAAAGCGCGCGCTCGGCAAGGTTCTCGGGCTCTATGACTCTATGGAGGGCGTTGTTCATATCGACCACGGGGTCGGCCCTACCAAGCAAACGTTTTTAAAACTTCATGAGGCGGGGCACCACGAGATGCCCACTCACAAGACCGTGTTCAAGTTTTTTCAGGACTGTGAGCAAACGCTTGCGCCTGACATTGCTGACCGATTCGAGCGCGAAGCCAACAATTTTGCCCGCTTCGTACTCTTTCAAGGCGATACATTTCGCAATGCTGCTGCGGATCTCAAGATGGGAATCCGTGCGCCCATTACCCTCGCCAAGCGGTTTGGCTCGTCCAACTATGCTGCGGCGCGCGAGTTTGCACGCACTCACCATGCGCCGTGTGTCGTATACGTCCTCAATCCGCTGGAATTTGTCGACTCGGGTGAATTTAAGGCAGAGGTGCGTAGGATCGAGCCGTCTCCCAGTTTTCTGCTGAGGTTTGGCCGGCCCTCCGATCTCGTTATTGATCACAAGCACGCGCTTGCTAGCTTGATTCCGATTGGGAAGCGCATGACGGCGCCGCGCGACTTCGTCTACGCTGATCAGAATGGGACTAGGCACCAGTGCATCGGCGAGGGGTTCGACACGAAGCACAACATATTTTTGCTGATTTATCCCGAGGCTGAGTTGCCAACGAGTGTGTTGTTTTTGCCGGAAAGTGTGAGATCTACTCCCGTGGCCAAGCAGTGAACGATGCGGCGGAGCGTGGCTGAACGGTCGCCTAATGACATGTCGGGAGCGAAAATCCATGGCCTTTAGGCGTCACTCTTGTGTTGATTTGTTATCGACCAGACTCCTTGTTTGTTAGCCCCAGCCGCCTATACATGGATGCTCAATCAAAGGAGCATCTATGGCCATTTACCACACTCGCGTTAAGACCTTCAGTCGTGCCAAACAACACTCAGCCGTCGCGGCTGCCGCCTATCGCGGTGCGTTGTGCCTTACAGACACGCGCACAGGGATCGTGCACAACTATCAAACTCGTTCTGGCGTCCAGCGCGTCATCTGCATCAGCCCCATCGGCTCGCCTGAGTGGACGGAAGATCCTCAGCAGTTGTGGAGCGCAGTCGAAGCTGCTGAGAGGCGCAAAGACAGCACGGTCGCTCGTGACTTCGAGATAGCGCTGCCCCACGAGCTTGATGATGATCAGCGCTGGGAACTCGCGTTGGATGTCGCTCGCAAACTTGTGCTGCGTTTCCAGTTCGCCATTCAAGTCAGCATGCACGAACCGCCTAAGAATGCAGATGCTCGCCACTACTACGCCCACCTCCTGGCAACGACACGCAAGGTAGATGCGCGGGGACTCGCTCAGAAGACACGTGAGCTCGATGGCGTCATTAATGGCAAGCCACAGGTCGAATGGGTTCGCGCAACCGTCATGCAATCCGTCAAGACGCACCTGCAATAGGCATCAAGTGCTGGACGCGCGGAACTGCGTGCCAAAGAGGCGAATGCTCGTCCCTCGTCCCCAGGGCACCTGTTGTCCAGACTGGTCAAAGAGTTCGAAGGCGCAATGCTGGCGCATCAGGAAAAAAACGTCGCTTGGCCATGGCCTGCTGTCGACAACAAAACTGTTGCGAGCCACAGTGACCCGGTGCTTGCGGCATGGCAGAAGGCGAACGGCGCGCCTTCGCATCGCCTGTCGTAAGGTTGCGCAAAGTCTCAACAACGAATGGTCTGCTTGGTGGCTCGCGCGCCAAGCATGCCGTCAACGAGCGATCCTCCTGGGCGTCGTAGACTCAGTCTCGCGCTAAGACGCCTAGTTACTAGCGGTCAGCTAATAGTCAGTGCAGGTAGGGCTCGATGACTGCTCGGCTGAGTGCATGAAGATCATAGGTGCCATCGACATACCGACCTAAAGCGTCATGGATGCGGGCGTCCGGTTGTTCTCCCCGATCAGCTAAGCATCGGAGCCAGAAGCGCAAATGCGTTCGGCGCGATTCCGGGGTGTTTGGCTCGTCAAAGTCGGGAAAATCTGAGGCGTTGAGGTTACAGGAAATGGTATTCATGCCTGATTCCTAACAGGAATCGCGATGTTGTCAAATCTCTTGACGGCGTATAAAGCTTAGATTGGTAGTCGTGCCCGTTTGATGTGCAGGGCCGAGCACGCGCGCCCCTACAAGCGCTAAAAAAGAAGTCGGCTGCTCGCCCGGTCGCCATTCATGCCGACAATCAATCATTGCGCCATTCCGACCTTTGTAACTGCTCAGGGACAACGACTGCTGCCTCCCCAGCGGACGCATATGCCAAAGCCGGCAGTTGGTTCCGCAGGGCGAGGTCTGATTGACTTGCTGTCTTGCTCCGCCTACTGGTGGCGGGTCCTCGGGTATCGGGGTCGGCCTTGGGAAGGCCAACGCGCCGTGGCGTGCCCCTAGCCGCCACGCCGCGATGCTTTGGATCGCCCGCATCTGCGTCCGCTTCCCTGTGCTCAGATCAAGCAAGGATTGGGCTTGTCGGAAGTAGGAAATGGCCTACGTTTGGTCGCGGAGAAATCCGACTGGACTGAGGCTAGGTGTGGCGAGACCGTGAGGCGCCTCACATTTCGAGGCGTGGAGGGGATTGGCAATGGCAGATGATCTGAGCAAGCGCGGCCCGCCTGATGGAATCCGTATCAACGTAAATGAAGCGTGGGAACTGCGGGATTGGTCCAAGCACTTCAACGTCACACCGGCAAAGCTGAAAGAGGCTGTGGCGGCAGTGGGCGTGATGACCAAGGATGTAAAGCGCCACCTGGGCAAGTGAGGGCGAAGAGGGCGGGATCATCCTGCCCTCTTCTTTGATCCGCTTAGTCGGCGTTGATTGCCTGGTTCAGAAGCTCATACCAGCGATTCATCTCCGCTTCGTTGCCGAACCTGATCGTCCAGACAGGCTGGTCGACGTCGCGCACACTCACCGTCAGTGTCCCTTCGCGCTTGGTGTTGTGCCAGTGTTTTTCCCAGGCTCGCACGTCAGCAAAAGGGTAGATCTTGGTCTGGTTGCGGTCACGAAGCTTGATCCTCGCTTGCTCAGGGGACAGCGCGATGGCGCCCGAGCGATAGAAGTAGCTTCGCGCGTAGTCCTGCTCAAAGTTGCCGCGCTCGCTCCGCAGTTTGAAACTGCGGCCCAAGCCAATAAGCACAAGCGCGGTGGCGCCGAGGACGAGCAGGAGGAAGAACGTGCCGACGGTCATGGGAATTCCTGATTGGCTCTGGGGTGATAAGCGCGGGCTGCGGTGCGAAGTGCGTCGGGGTCAATCAAAGGGTGCGACTGACGACGCCGACGACTCGGTAGTTGCCGTCCACCTCGGCGAACGTAAAGACGCCATTGAAGTCTTCGTCAAAGCGACCATTCATGGCCAAGACGCGGGCCTGGACGGGGCAGTTGTAGCCACCGTCGCCTTTCTCGCACTTGCCGATAGCAAACTTGGTCAAGCGAGCTTCGTCAGATCCGTTGGCCTTCACAAAGACAAGCATCGCGTCTTCCGCCTTGTTTGCAGACGGTGCAGCAGAGCACGCAGTCAGCAGCAAGGCGGTGGCAAGCGAAGCCAGAAGGGTCTTGGGCATGGTCATTCCTTTGAGGTCTGAAAGCGGATGGGTGAGGGCAGGGAGTGTGGACAAAGGTTTAGGCAGGTCCCGGGACTCGGCCGGAGACCGTAGGGGCCGATTGGACGAGCGCGCTTGAGCGAGCATCAGGCGATGGAGGGGTGCCGATCCGGAGCGGGCTTGCCAAAAAGGTTACGTCAAACGTATGATGCGTTCAACGTAACTTTGCGTTGGGCGTAACTGACGTTCATCATTCCCAGATGAACGCGCTCGCCCTCTCGATCCAGACCCTTATCGCGACCCGCATGAAGGAGGTCCGCAAAGCGTCTGGCGTCTCTCAGCGGGCCCTGGGGAAGAGCGTGGGGTTGGATGAAAAGCGGGCGGGGCCCTACATAAGCCGCTATGAGAGCGGCGTCCATGCGACCGACTGGGAAACGACCTTGAAGATCGCCCAGTCCTTGGGCGTGTCCGTGGCGTATTTGGTTGCCGAGACGCCGGAACTAGCCGAGCTGATCAAAGCTGTCCAGGACTACGAACCCGAAGAGCTTCGGGCACTAGCCGAAGAAATCCGGGTTCGCCACGCTCAGATTGATCGCACAGCGCAGGATCAGCCGTAGCGGTTTGCCTGCGTAGAACCCAACTGCGCAGCGGAAGCTGGCCGAGCGGGTAGGCTGCTTTTAAGATAGGGCAACCTATCTGCGAGCTGCCAATGACTTCGGACCAGGAAGACGCGTGTCAGCCAGACCAAACGCCGGGTGCGCGGCTCACGCGTGTGATTGACCGAAGCTCGGCAACGCGGCTTGTTGAGCAGATGCAACGCAACTCAGCCATTCATGCTCTCCACGCGGCCCAGCAGCATCCATCGATTGCGGCTATGCGAGATATCGAGTCACCCGCTACCCGATTTGCGATAGAGCTGGCCAACAGCGACGTGCTGCGTATGTCCTCAGGCATACGACAGAACTTGGCCGACCGCATGGGTCAGTTGAACGAGTATGCAGAGATGGCCAGGCGATCAGCCATGGCATTGCGCCAGTCCCTCATGCCTTGGCAGCCGGTTGTCAGCGAACTCGCGATAGCTGCAAGCCGAACGGCAAATGACATTCTTGCTTGGCGCGACCGGTATGCGCCCCAACGCGACGCTGCCGTCGAGGCGATGCGCCGACTCGAGTCAAGCATTGGACCTGTCAGGCGCTTGGCTGAGCAGTTCGGCGAGCAGTTGCACGTAGCAGCGCAGCTGAGCCAATCGCCGGCATTTCAGTCTTGGCTATCGGAGATGTCCAGCGTCGAGATGCAAGAGCGCATGGAGCAGCTTTTGCAGGAGGCGTCGGAGGATACGTCAGCCTCGTCACCAGACATGGCAACGCCCCCTGCTGCAATGCCGGCAACGGCAACGTCTCTGGTTTCATGGTTGGTGGGGTGTTTGGCTGCGTTGCGATCATCCGGTCTACCGCATGCAGATCGAATGGTCCTCTATGGATATGCGCTGACAATCGCTTGCTTCCTCTATACGGAAATAGGAAGCAATCAAGATCACGCTGAGCACATGGCCAAGATTGACGCGCAAAGTCAGGCGATGAACGCCAAGCTTGACGAGCAGAATCGAAGCGGGCGTCAGATGGTCGCGCTAAATCAAGCCATATTGGATCTAGAGATGGCTGATCACACCTACCAGGTCATCGTCCGTTCCGCTCCATTTCGGGCAGAGCTCTCTGAGCCAGCCACCCACTGGTTGCCTTACGGTGAGGAAGTGCAGGTCCTGCGCGCTGCCGGCAAGTGGCGTTTTGTCCAAACGGTGGACGACGAGGGCGCGTTGCGGTTCGGATGGGTCCTGAACAAGCATTTGAAGCGCCTCACCGAGCCGGACTAATCGTTCCACGTTCGGATTGTGGCCACCAGTTCTCGCATGCGTTCGGCCCAGTCAAAGCGTGGCGCCATGATGGCTGATGTGGTGTGTTCGCGAGAGGCGAGGGCAAGCTCAACCTTGTCAATGCTGGCCCGATTGAGCTTGGCCTCAACGTAAGAGTCACCCTTCTTCGACTTAGATGCGCTTGGAAAGAAGAGCTCGAACTGCGCAGGATCAACGGGATCGGCTTTCAGGCTGAGTGCCTTGCCAATCACTGAGCCAGGCAGGTAAGTCTCAATTTCTTTGCCGGCAGTCACCCACATGTATCCATTACGCAGCTTTGCCATTTCTTCTTGCGCTTTCAGAACTCGCTTTTTGAGCGAACTGCTCTTTGATGACCGATCGCTGTCGCAAACCATTGCTGCGTTGCGGTTGAGTTGGATGAGCTTGATCAACTCCGGGTTGGCTGCCGTAGGGTCACTGAGCGTGGTCCGAGAGAGCAATGATCCGCCGTAGAAGGCGCAGGCGTAGTCACGGCCTTCCAAGAGACTACCTTCGGAGAAGGTCTCAATCCAATGGTTGAGATAGATGGCATCTGAGGGACCCTCAACCCAGATGATTCCGTTCGCTTGCAAGATGTCTGACGCGCGGGCACCTAGGTCACCGACTACCTGAGAGTGATCAAAATGCGCGGAGATGGTCTGGGTCGATGCAGCAGTCCCATCATGTGAAACGCGCACAAACTGGGCGTGATCCGAGCGACTGAACTGATCGAGCGTGGCACTGGAGTGGGTAGTCAGAAAGATCGGGCATTGGTGTTCGTCGGCGAACCCGTCGATGAACCGCAGCAGGCGTCGGAGAAGCGCAGGATGAAGGTTGTTCTCAAGCTCTTCGAACGCAAACACATAGTCACTTGCCGCTTTATTCTCAAGCGTAGGGATCACCAGGAGGTTGAGCAGAACGAGGATGACTGTCTTCAAGCCACTGCCTGAGCTGCTCAGCGGGATCAGCCCTTTTTCCGCCTCTTCAAGGAAGATCTCCCATTCCCCGTCCTCATGCTGTTGCACAGAAATTGCAGAAAAGGACCCGTCCGGGCCGAAGATATGGTTAAGTGCCCCTCGCAGTTCATCTTGAATGCGGCGCCGCGTCACCATGATGTTGTCAGCCCGGATCAAGTGATCGCGGATGATATTTGTCGCCCCTTGTCCATCTGAGCGAAGAGCGAGCTTAGCGGCGGCAGGCTCATTCCGTATGTCGCGATCAGCCAGCATATGACGAAAGATCTTGTCGGTGAACGGACTTTTGAGTCGACTTGCTGCCTTAGCAAGCTCCATCTCCGTCGCTTCGTTAACCTGATGGGAGAGGATCCTGCCCAAGGCATCAGACATCTCTTTCGCCTGATGTGACAGGTCATTTACGGATCCGTGCGCATTCTCGATCCAGCTCACTGGTGTATCAACGAAGCGCAGGCCGTGAAACGTCCAGTTGCTGTCCGTGTTTGGAACGCCGAGGGCGCCAGAGCGCTGAGAGTTGGCAAAAATTCCTTGGAGCGTCACCTCGTCGAATGTGCCTGTAAAACGATACGAGGCAGGAAGTCGCGACTTGGTGTGATCGGGCGAGCAGAGGCTCTGGATGATCTTCAACAGCTGCGACTTGCCAGTGTTGTTGCGCCCGATGATGACGTTGATCAGCTTGAACTCGTCGAAGCCGCAGAACTCTGTGGTGAAACAGCTCATACCCTTGATCTTGACCCCGGTGATCGGCATAGCATTCCTTGCAAATGTGGACTGGGACGACGCGCCGCATGACGGGGCCCTCTCTGTGACCAGCATCTCAGTCTAGCGCGAGAGCAAACGGCGCCAGCGTCAACCACTGGTGCTCTCCATTCATATTGCGTTCACAAAAAGATACGCTCAGCGTAGGTTTGTTGGCGATTGGGGGCGTCAATTGGGGCGGGATTTAGGGTGTGGAAGACCCCTAAAACAGGAAGTCAAAACCGCACTTATGGTTTTCGCTTCGCGTAAACCGTGCGGCCTGCCAGGGTTTGGCCGATCGCTGACGCGCTCGCATTTGACGGGGTCAAATGGCCAGGCAGGCAGACCAATCGAGTCGCAGAGGAAAGTGTGAGCTAGAGCTCGCTCACGCAGTTGACCGTTTGCACTAGACGAAGAGAAGTCGCGCGTTTAGTTGGGGGTGTCATCCACAGGAGCGCTAAAAAAATGGCTATTTATCACGCAACACTCAAATCATTCTCGCGTGGCAAAGGCGAATCGTCTGTCGCCGCTGCTGCCTATCGTGCCGGGTTTGATCTCGTCGACAACGCCACTGGTCTTTACCACCGCTACTCTCATCGTCATGGCGTTGCTCACCACCAGATGCTCGCGCCAATTGGGGCCCCAAGCTGGTGCTACGACCCTCAAAAGTTCTGGGACGCCAACGAAGCAGCCGAAACACGTGCTAACGCCCGCGTTTGCCGTGAGGTCGAGGTCGCTTTGCCCCACAGCCTGTCAGACGCGCAACGCAAGGCCCTTGCGCTGGATCTGGAGCAGCTCATGGTGGACCGCTATCAAGTGGCAGTCTTGGTTGCCATTCACGCCCCCTCCAAAGAAGGCGATCAGCGTAATCACCATGTGCACTTGTTGATGTCGGCGCGACAGGTCGGCTCTAAAGGACTCGGCGAGCGCGCCGGCATGGCGTTTGACTCGCGCCAGGGCGGCGGCGCCAAGGCTATTCGGGAACTTCGAAAAGCCATTGAAGGGGTCATCAACGCGCACTTAGAGCGCGCAGGTGGCACGGATCGAGTAGACCACCGATCCCTAAGGGCTCAAGCGCGGGAAGCGGCATTGAAGCAAGATTTCGCGCGAGCCAAAGAGTTCAGCCGTCCTCCAACGAAGCATATGGGCAAGACCCGGACCGAGATGATGCGCCAGGTCAGTAAGTTGGGTGTGGAACACGCGCTTGCAGCAGGGAGCTTCGTGGAGCGGATTATTAGCCGGCGCTTGCAAACAACCACCTTGACGCATGGCGTTCCCGAAGGACACTCCCACCAGGCCGCGTTGGCGGACCGTGCGCGCGAACAGGCGGCCCTACCGGAGGGGACGCCAGGCAGAGGAAACACCGCAGGCATAGCGAGACCGACTGGTGCACGGATTATGCCCACTGCCGTTCCAGTGGGGATTACGCGACGCATCAGCCGGGTTATGCGTTTGGCACGGGCGACTGGGCAAGACGCGGAGGTTCTTAACGCCGAAGCAGAGCTTGTCGAACAATGGTTGGAGAGCCAGCGCCAAGCTGCGCAAGACTCGCTTGATATGCTTAGAAGCGTGGGCGGCATCCAGATCGAACCACAGTTTCAAAAAGCCTACACCACACTCATGTGTCGACGAGTCGACGCCTATGCGACCAGTTCGTTCTTGTATGAGGACACTGAACGTTTGGCGCTGGCGGTGATGAGCTACGCGCATGCGGTCGTGAGGCCTCAGCGTGCCCGCATGGCCTACCTATCGGCTCGGGCTAAGCTGTCCGAGTATGACGCTACGCCCACATCTCGCGAAGCTGCTCGTGCCAAGCAGCGCTACTTCCGTGCCAAGGCGCACATTTCCAAGCGCGCAGGGGCGCTTCAAGCGGAAGCGATCAATCAGGCTCGCGAGCAGATGGTGGAAGCGGGCAACCACCTTGAGCGAAGATTTGGCATAAAGGGACCCCGTGCAAGGAGCTCAGGCATCAACCTAGGCGAGGGTGACGCCCGGAACGGCGTTCATTCCAATGGCCAGCTTGATCTTCGCCCACGCCCTGCTCGACCCAAGGCTTAAATGGGGGACGCACGCGACTGTCTGAACGCACCATACTGAACGCGCAGACTTGTGCTGAGTGACTAGCGGCGCTCGACAATGGGAACCAAGAGCGATCATCCCGCTGCCCATGGACATAAGACTCGGTGGGGCTAATGTTGCTTGGCGGGTGCCCAGATCGTAGACTTGAAGGACACTCACCAGGACACAGTCCGATTTGAGTTCTGTAGGCATATCAACGGCTTAAGAGTCGGCACGTTTATTCCCACTCTCTCCGCCAATCATGTAGTCACTGATTCTAAATAAGAACGTTTGATGTGTCCTTTTAGCCAGATGCCCGCTCTCGGCTCACCGCCGTCGGCAAGCTACCAGGTGGGCACTTTTGCGGTGGTAAGGACTCGCCAAGGCTCTCCTTGTTGAGCTGCGGCTTGCTCTTGCAGTCTGTCTAAGGGAGTAGAAAGTGGGCCGGATGATTCGATGCCCGCACCTCCTTTCATCAGGTCGAACACCATCTCTACGCCTTTAAGCGCCCGGATGACGCGCAATCGCTCCATTTTGAGAGTTCGGGGGCATTGGGTTGGGCTGTCTTGGCTCGTGCTCGCGTTTGCCTACACACCTGCCGTCGTCTTGACTGCCCCCTCAGCGGGTACGCCGGAGGCTTCGGATTTCCTGCATGCCTTCTTGTTTCTCGCCGGCAGCTACACGCCATGGGCATTGGCCACCCCCATGCTGCTCGGTCTGTCAGGACGATGGATCATCGGAACTGGTCGGACTGCTTACCACCTGATTTGGGTTGCATTATTCGGTCTTCTAGCGATTCCCTTTCTAACAGGGGCGGGTTGGGGATTGGGGCATGGCGTCTTAAATATGCTCGGACTTGCTGGGCAAGGGCAGTTGGAGCTGCGCAGCAGCCAGCGTGCTTTGGTCGCCACCGCTCTATTTGCCATACCGCTTTACCTGGCTGTCATGGGGGTAGGGCAGCTGTTGGCCCATACGGCCCTGAAAAGCGAGCGAGAGAGGCTTCTGGCGCGGTTGAACGAAGAAGCACTGAGATCACGGTTACACCAGCACTTCATCTTCAACGCACTCAATGCCATCGGTGAGCTTGGATATCGTGATGCTCCCAAAGCTGACCGGGCCTTGGGTCATGTTGCAAACTTGCTTCGAGCGCTGCTGGAAAGCGCGCCTGCGGTGGCTTTGAGGGACGAGATTGGGGCATGCGCTGAATTCATCGAGTTGCATCAGGTGCTGTCCGGCAACATCACGTTCGTTGCGGAGATCGAGCCTGGTGCCTGGGATGCGTCCGTCCCCTTGATGGTCTTGCAGCCGCTTTTAGAGAATGCCATCCAACACGGCGCGGATACTGACGGGGCCGTCGAGATCAACATTGGGGCCACCCTTCAAGATGGGGATCTTGTCATCAGTGTGGTGAACTCTGTTAATGGGCGCTCATCTGGCGGTCTGGGCATTGGCTTGGACCACCTCAGGAAGAGATTGATACTGGCGCATGGGGCTGGGGCATCCTTGACGACCCAGTCTGGGAAGAATCGGTTTGTTGCTTCGATCCGTCTCCCGCTGATGGAACACGATCAACCATGATTCGTACACTGATTGTTGACGACATTACTCTTGCGCGAGAGCGAGTCATTCGGTTGCTGGCAAGCGAGCCTGACGTCACGGTCGTAGGGGAGGCATCAACATTGGAAGCTGCGCTTGAGCGCGCCAAGGTTGGTGATATCGATCTCGTTCTTCTAGATATCGGGCTGCCGGATGGCAGTGGTTTGGATCTTGTGCGGCATCTTGAGGAACTGGTGCCGCACATCGTCTTCATCACTGCTTACAGTGCACACGCTGTTCGCGCCTTCGAGACAGGGGCGTTGGATTACTTGCTGAAGCCGGTGGATCCACACCGGTTGCAATTGGCCATGCGCCGTGTCCGGGAGCGCCTGGAGGGAAAGGTCGAACGCGCCGTGCGTCTAGCGGTTCAATCGGGCGATCGGACGGTCTATCTGTTGCCGGCAGACATTGACTATGTTGACGTAGCTGGCCATTACGTTTGCATCCATGTGGGAAAGGACACGTATCTGCGCCGCGATAGCATGGCAAGTCTTGCGGAGGCGTTGGAGCCGAGCGGGTTCCTCCGTATCCACCGATCTTCAGTGGTGAATGTAAGACGCATTGCGGCACTTCGTCCCGCACGCAACCAGGACGCTCTCCTGGAACTCATTGACGGCACGATCCTTCGGGTCAGTAGACAGTTCCGAACACAACTTGAAGCCAGTTTGCCGCGATTGCCGTAGATGTCTGCACGATTGGCGCCACGTAGAGCACGGCTCACGCCAAAGTCCGTCTCAGGAATGCGTCCTGCCCGCAAGCTTTGAGGTCTCCCTCAGAGCGCCACCTCGATGCGTCGATTCGCCCTCCTTTCGCTTCTTTTGGCTTGCGCCGATAGTTATGCCGCGACGCTGAACATCATCTCGGCAGACAGTCGAGCTGACGCGCCACTGGGGGTGTCTGTCTCAGGCATGCGGCCCACGGATGTCGTTGAGCTAAGGCTGGCCATGCGTGACTCAAAAGGCACCAACTGGCGCTCCAACGCGGTTTATCGAGCGGATCTGGAAGGCAGGGTTGACCCCTCGACGACGGCCGCCGAGGCGGGCAGCTATACGGGAATCGATCAGGCGGGACTGTTCTGGTCGATGAAGCCGGACGGTCCAGGAAAACCCTCGCCTTTCCCCATCAAAAGGAGGGATGGAGACCTGCGATTCGAGCCTGCGATCTTCACGCTCGAAATGGTTATTGAAGGAAACGTCGCGCAAACCGTCGAACTCCGCCGCTGGATCGACGGCGAAGAGGTTTCCGCGTTCACTGTGGAGTCTCCTGGCCTGGTCGCCAACATCTATGCACCTAGAGGGGCGCTGACAGACGGCCGCCGTCATCCCGTTGTCATTACGCTCGGTGGCTCCGAGGGTGGTATTGAGAGCGCAAACATGTATGCCGCGTGGCTTGCCTCTCATGGGTTCTTGGCCATGTCAGTGGCCTACTACCGCATGCCTGGCTTGCCTAAGGACCTCGTGCGCGTTCCGATTGATCCTGTGTCGGTGGCTGTGGATTGGCTGCAAGAGCAACGCTACGTCGACGCGTCTGGAATAGGTGTGTTGGGAGGGTCTTGGGGCGGCACCATTGCCATGGCGGCCGCGTCGCATGACCAGCGCCTACGCGCCGTGGTCTCGATAGTGGGAAGTCCTGCCCCCTTCCGAGGCATACGGCGAGATATCGCACCAGCCGATTTCCGTGCGGTCGATGAGCCCGGTCTGACCTTGAAGGGGAAGGATCTGCCCTTCCTGCCGTATATGGAGGATTCGCGATGGCTTGATGAGGAAGACGCTACGGCGCAGTCGGCATTGAAATATGCCATGTTGCCGATCGATAAGATCAACGGCCCGCTCATGCTCGTAGCGGCTGGAGACGACCGGCTTGGTCTCTCTGGTGAGATGGCGGCGGTGGCGAGTCGGTATCTGGCGAAGCATCATCGTGATAAGTCCGACGAGATCGTCTATTTCAGTGATGCCGGGCACTTGATCTCCCTGTTCTGGCAGCCAACCACGTATCGACACGACCTGGGTCCTTACCTCAAAGTGGGCGGCACTCCGGAGGGCTATGCGCGCGCGGATCGCGAAGGTGGGGCGGCTGTCATCCGGTTCCTGCGAGCGGCACTGAAAAGTGACCGTGACTCGCTCCCCTCGTCGAAGTGAACGAATTGGCAGTTCACCCTGCGCAGGCCGAGCGCTAAGCTCTCCGGCTCTGCGGTTGACCGGATTTTGGAGGAATGCGTGATCCCCAACGTTTTGAGCATTGCAGGAACAGACCCCACCGGCGGCGCCGGCATTCAAGCAGACCTTAAGGCGTTCTCAGCGCTGGGTGCCTATGGCATGACTGTCATTGCTGCCGTTGTCGCCCAAAACACCCAAGGTGTCTGGCGATTTGTAGCACTTGACCCCGATTTCGTGGAAGCGCAGCTTGAGGCTGTCTTCGATGATGTGCGCGTGGATGCAATCAAAATTGGCATGGTTGCCAATGCGGGCGTTGCCCGTGCTATTGCCAGGACGCTCCGTGAGCGTGCCACGTGCCCTATTGTTCTGGATCCAGTGATGGTGGCCAAAAGTGGTGACCGCCTCTTGGAGGAAGACGCGGTTGCAGTGCTGAGGGATGAGCTGCTTCCGCTATGCACGATCGTCACTCCCAACTTGCCCGAGGCCAGCGATTTGCTTGGTGTGCCAGAGGCCGCCAGCATTGAGCAGATGCATCAAACCCTGGAGGCAATGATGAAGCTTGGGAGCGAGTGGGTGCTGTTGAAGGGTGGACACCTGAAGGGTGCTGAGAGCACCGACCTGCTGGCCGGACATGGAGGGAGGTGGACCTTCAACGCACCGAGGATCGGCACGCGCAACACGCATGGAACCGGCTGCACGCTATCTGCGGCACTTGCCGCGTTGATCCCCAAAATGCCCGTAGTCGATGCAGTTGGGGAGGCAAAGGCCTACCTAAGTGGTGCGATAAACGCAGCTGAGAAGCTCGACGTAGGCCAGGGTCAGGGTCCTGTCCACCACTTCCACGCCTTGTGGCGTTAGTCGCTGCAAGGACCGAGACCGCTCCCAAGGTGATGACTGACCTTTGACACCAACAATCCCCTATGCAGACCACCTCTGACTCGAAAGTGCCCTCACGCCCGCACGTCCGGATAGCAATGCCGATCAGGCTGTTGCTGGTGGCATGTGTGCTTGCATTGGCATATTTCCCGTGGCTCCCATTCCCTTGGCGCATGCCCTTGGTCGGTCTGCTAGGCATCACGTTCGTTTGGATGGAGATTCGCTCACCGTCGTCCTGCGGGCTGCAACGGCGATCACTCGGCCAAACGCTGGCGTGGATGGCCCTGGTGGTCGGGATTGTCGTGGGCCTTGTCGACCCGCTCATTCAACCCCTCGTGGATCATCTGACGGACACGAAGGCCGACTACAGCGGCTACGGACCGTTGCTTGGCAATTTGCCCGCTGCAATGACGCTTGTTGCCGGCGCTTGGCTTAGCGCGGCAATCGGCGAGGAACTCGTCTTTCGCGCGTTCCTCATGCACCAGCTTCACGCGCTATTCGGTGAGGTGCCTGGTCGGATCTATCCCGCGTCGTTGATGGGCGGACTGGTCTTCGGCCTCATGCATGCAAATCAAGGGCTGTCGGGGATCGTCGTGACGGGTCTGGTCGGTGCACTTTTTGGGTTTGCCTACCTTCGATCTGGGCGCAACCTCTGGTCGCTCGTGTTGGCGCACGGCTTGATCGATACGTGGGGAGTGGCGACGCTCTACCTTGGTTGGTACTGATCCAGTTGACTGCTGTTGACCGAGGCACCACCTTCGGGTGGCACGCGTTGACAGGCGCGTTTGGCTCTTGATGGCCGTTTTCCCGATTTGGGGATGGGGCAGGGCTCCCTTAAGTCACGAGACGGCGTGCAGGGGTCAGAGGGGATGCCGACGGTCGAGATGGAACTCGGAAGTTTTTGCATCCTGTGGCTCTCCTCAGGCGAAGGCATGGTGCCCGACTGAAGTGTAGGTGCCTGAAGCAGAATCAGGCGCAGCAGCGGCCGACCTCGGTCTGCGGCTGACCCAAGCTCAAGGCGGGCCAAGCACCGACGGCGCAGCGGCGATGAGCCGCGAAGCGCGAGGCGATGTTCGAAGGAAGGACTGGCTCCCCCTATGCTGAGGCCAAGGCGCGCCCGCGCCGAGTCGCGCCAGGAGACTGCCCCATAACCCGCTTGTAAGCGCGACTGAAAGCCGCCTGCGACGCGTACCCAAGACGCTCTGCCACCACCTCGATGGATAGGCTTTGCTGGCTCAGCCACTGACTCGCCAATTGCATTCGCAGCTCAGTCACGTATCGCAGAGGCGCGGTTCCAATCACACTCTGGAACCGGTCTGCAAAGACCGAACGCGAGGTGTTTGATTCTGCAGCCAGCGCTTCGACAGTCCAGTCACGCCCAGGGTCTCTGTGCAGCGCAAGCAACGACAGCGACAGACGAGGGTCGCGCATTGCCATGACCAGGCCGGATGCGCCGTCGCAACCGCGCTCAACCCAGTCACGCACGATCATGGCGGCGACGGCATCCGCCAGCCGCGCGAGTATGCCTGCATAGCCAATGCGTCCGGAGCACACCTCGCGCTTCATCGCGTCGACCATCGGCAGCAGCCCAGGGAAGGCAGTGGCGTTGCCATCAGCCAACATCACGGCCGGCATCAACTTGCTCAACCCTTGCATGCCCCCCAGATCGAACAGCATGCATCCGTGGAACAGCACTGCGCTTGGCACGGCATGTGTACTCGGGCACGTGTCTATCCCGCTCACTGCCTCACCCAGTGGGGCTGCGACTATCGTTTCCAGGCACTGGACGGGATGGTCCTCGCCCGAGATCAATGTGTGGCCTTCTCCGCGGGGAAGAAGCACGACATCCCCGGCGGAGAGAACGTGTTGGCTGCCGTCCGCGCCACGAAGAATCGCAGTGCCCACTGCCAGGTAATGGAAGTAGGCATGGCCCGGCTTCGGTGGAAATCCAAGCCCAAAGGTCGGCCCGGTCTGGATGCGTCGGTATTGAACGCCATGCAGCCGCATGCCGGTCAGCAGCTCGCTGATCAGGTCGGTGGACTGGGGTGGAGCGTGGCTTATGGAGATGGCCCGGGGTTTCGATCAAAAATACAGGTTGGACAATCATAGATCATCCTGATCTGGCTCCCTAGACTCTCGGCTGCACGAACGCACTGGGATCTTTGATGAGCAATAACGTAGTTGACGCCGCGAACGCGCCTGATTCTGTGGAGAGGGGCAGCGGAGAGCCGTCTTCATCAGCCTGGGTGGCGGTGTTTTCGCTGGCCATGGGCGTCTTTGGGCTGCTCACGGCGGAGTATCTGCCTGCCAGCCTGTTGACGCCTATGGCGGCGGACCTGGGGGTATCGGAGGCGCTGGCCGGTCAAGCAGTGACGGTCACCGCTGTCGTGGCCCTGTTCGCCGGCCTGCTTGTGCCACGGCTGACCCGTTCGATCGATAGGCGCCTGGTGCTGTTGAGTTTCACGGGTCTGATGATCCTCTCCAACGCCTTGGTGGCGCTGTCTTCCAGCATGGGCGTCCTCCTGGTGATGCGCGTCCTTCTGGGCGTGGCGCTGGGCGGCTTCTGGAGCATGGCAGCGGCCGTGGCCATGCGGTTGGTGCCGCCACAGCGCGTGCCTCGCGCGCTGTCCATCATCTTCAGCGGGATTGCGGTCGGCACGGTGGTGTCGGTTCCTTTGGGGAGCTACCTGGGAGGATTGCTGGGCTGGCGCAGCGCCTTCTGGGCGGCGACGGCGGTGGGTGGACTCACGTTTGCGTTCCAGTGGTTCACGCTGCCCCGTATGGCGCCACGCAAGGCGGCGCTCCCAGAGTCGGTGGTGGGCCTGTTGCGCCGGCCAGGCATCGCGGTCGGAATGCTGGGCTGCGTTCTGGCGCACACCGGTCAGTACTCGCTCTTTACTTACATCCGCCCCACGTTGGAGAGCCTGGGGCAGATGAGCGCTGATGGCCTCGCGCTGATTCTGCTCGGATTCGGTGTGGCGAACTTTGTCGGCACACTCCTGGCGGGCTGGCTCATGGAGCGCAGTCTGAAAGTCACGTTGGTGATCATGCCTGCCTTGGTTGGCGCAGCCGCGCTCGGCATGCTCCTGTTGCCGGTGGGCGTCGGCGGGCTGGCGATCCTGGTCGCGCTCTGGGGCCTGGCCTTCGGTGGCGTGCCCGTTGCCTGGTCGAGCTGGGTCGCGCGCGCGGTGCCCGATCAGGCCGAGAGTGCCGGCGGGATGGTGGTCGCTGCAGTGCAGTCCTCCATCGCAGCGGGCGCCGCCTTGGGCGGCTTGGTGTTCGGGATGGGAGGCATCGTTGCCGTCCTCACCGTTGCCGCGGCAGTAATGCTGCTCGCCAGCCTGCTCATCGCGCTGAGGGTCAGGGTGAGCCCGCCGACGTTGTCGGCAGGTCCAGCGTTTCATATTTAGCCGACAGCCGACCACTTCCGCTAGAGTGTCGCACCCCGTTGAACTGGCGCTCGCACCCGAGCATGCGCTTAGAGGATGTTGTTGTTGATGGTGTTGAAAGGTCTTGTGGTGTTGTTTTTGGTGTTGGCGTCGGTTCCTGGTGTGGCAGCAGAGCTGGTCGGCCGCGCGACGGTGACTGACGGGGACACGCTCACCATCGCCAAGCAGCGCATCCGCCTGTGGGGCATTGATGCGCCGGAAAGCGCCCAGCAATGCACCAGCAACGACGGACGTCCATGGCCTTGTGGCCGACGGTCCGCGGCTGCCCTGGATGGCTATGTGCTGGATAAAACCGTTCGTTGCCGGCCGAAAGACACGGACCGCTACGGCCGAGTGGTGGCGGAGTGCTTTGTCCAAGGGCAGTCGGTCAATCGGCGGATGGTGCGCGCCGGTTGGGCGGTCGCGTATCGCCAGTACGCGACGGCATTCATCGCAGACGAAGGCGACGCGCGCCAGCACCAGCGGAATCTCTGGCAGGGGCCATTCCAGATGCCAGCTGACTATCGTCGCAGCAGGCGTGAGCAGACGGCACGACAATCCCCGGTGGCTTCGCCGCCGGCGCCGGGAGGATGTCGCATCAAGGGCAACATCTCCCGCGAAGGCAGGAGGATCTACCACGTGCCAGGCCAGCGGGACTACGAACGCACGAGCATCGACCTGAGCCGCGGCGAGCGCATGTTCTGCAGCCCTGCGGATGCACTGCGAGCGGGGTGGCAGCCGGCGAAGCGATGAGCTTCTCAAGCCCTCCCATGCAGGCGTTTACGCAGCAAGCCAGACGCCCACGCGATCGCCATCGCAGGTAACGCCAGCACCAGCGCATACACCAGTCCGGCCAGCAACAACGGGCCAACGCCCGACATCACGGCCACCACTGGCACCTGCAGCACCATGAACAACAATCCCCATAGCCATGCTTTACGGGGAAAACAGGCACCAAGCACTGCGGCAATGGCCAGTGCGATGGGATAGACGACGGTCCAGAACGCAGGCGCATCCCAAGGCTCGCCGCCAGGTGTCCGCCAGGCCACCAGTACCCAGAACACCACGCCGACCTTCAGCGTGACAGCAGTGGCAGCAATGGAATTTCCGGTCATCTGCATCGTTGGGCTCCCGCACGAACATGCAGGATGCCATTGTCGCGTTGACGGTGCGTGAGTCATTCAGACCGAGCGCAACGCCTTACTCGTGTTGCCCCTGGCGAAGTGCCTCTGCTTGCTCGAACAGCGCCTTGAGAATGGCGACATAGGCCTTCTCGGTCTCAGCTCCAGACGTATTGGTGAAGAAGACAATGCTGTTCATGCCGGGTGGCTTGAAGATACGGCGTTCGGTGTAGGTGTCCAGAGACTGGCCGGTCGTGCGATCAACGATGTAACCCGCCAGCCGTGCACAGGGGTTCTGGTCGCTCGCTGCATGAACACGCATTCCCATCCCGCGCGGGCGGCGGGCTTGCACCACACACTCTCTGTCATGCGCCCACTCGCCGGCAGGCGCATGATGCCTGTTCAAGCCATCCCCCGAACCGATACCTGGAACTCCCATGCCGATACGTGCGACTGAAAACGAGACATACGACGTCGCCATCATCGGCGGCAGCTACGCGGGCATGTCCGCGGCGTTGCAACTGGTCCGTGCCCGGCGAAGGGTAGTGATTATCGACGCCGGGCAACCGCGTAACCGCAATGCGAAGGTGGCCCATGGCTTTCTGGGGCGGGAGGGGCTGGCGCCGGCGGACATCGCCTCCCAGGCCCGCGACGAACTGCTGCGCTACCCCACGCTGACGTGGTTGGCCGGCAAGGCCCTGCGGGGCGCGGCGGTCGAAGGCAGCGGGGCCTTCCAGATCAACACGGAGGAGGGGCAGACGATTCGGGCTGATCGACTGATCCTGGCGCACGGCGTGAGCGACGATCTGCCCGAAATCGAGGGCATCGGCGAGCGTTGGGGCCGAAGTGTCTTCCACTGCCCGTACTGCCATGGCTATGAAGTGTTCGAAGGGCGGATCGGCGTCATCGGGTGCGCCAAGGATGGCGGCGCAGCGCAGGCGCTGCTGCTGAGCGACTGGGGTCAGATCACGCTCTTCTGCAGCCGAGCGTCGGCGCAGATCGATGCGGCGCAGCGTGTCCGGCTGGAAGAAAGCGGGGTAGTGATCGAATCGACCCACGTGCGTGCCGTGGAAGACACCTCGACCGTCGTGCTGGCCGATGGACGCCGCGTGGGCGTAGATGCGCTGTTCATTTCTCCGCACTCCCGGCTGTCCAGTCACCTGGCCGACCAACTCGGTTGCGAGTTGAAGGATGGCGGATGCATCACGACCGATTCCGCCAAGCAGACAACCGTGCCGGGTGTGTTTGCCTGCGGCGATGCCGCGCGAATGGCTGGGAGCATCGCATTGGCCGTCGGTGAGGGCGCGTTGGCTGGCGTAGCCGTACACCACTCGTTGATGGGTCTGCTTGAGTAGACGATTGCTGCCTCAATGACACCCCAGAGCTTGCCGCCTTCCTGCCGCTCTCTGCCCTGAACGGGTCAGAGAGCCGCGGGATCAAGCATCAACGGCGTGCGTCGTCGCGCGCCTTGCCTACGTCGCTTTGGACTTCGCCAACACCCTTCTGGATCTTGCCTTCCACTTCTTTCGTCTTGTCGCCGGTGACCTTGCCGACGACTTCCTTTACAGTGCCCTTGACCTGGTTCTTGGCGCCTTCAGTGCGATTCTTGTCCATGGTTGACTCCACGATTGGTTAGAGAGAGGGCCCGTGTTGCCGGGCATCTCCACCCTGACGCGAGCGCAGTGGCGCGAAGGTGAAATTCGCTGGGACCGCGGAATCTGTTCAAGCGCGGGAAAGGTTGATGCTCACATGCGCTGCACGTCACTCATCCGCATCGCGCTCATCCCATCCATCACCATCCCATTGCTGCGGTTCGGCGATAGCTGCGGCGGCGTCCGGATCGACAGGCTCCAACAGCGTGTAATCGTCGCGCGAAGGATCACGGAATGCGCGGCTGACCGGATAGGCCTCCAGCGCTGGGGTGGATGCGTGGGCACGTAATGCCACAGGTGTCTTGAAGGCGCCACTCAACCACTCCAGTGCGGTGGCTGGCGCGATGAATATCGGTCCGTCCGGTGTAAGTGGGGAGGGGATCGCGTTGTTCGGTCCGGTCAACACCGTAAAGCTGTCCAGCTGCTGGCCATCTTCGTTTTCCCAGTGCTCCCACAGCCCCGCTGCGAGCAGGGCCAGGCCGTCCTTGCGCTGCACGAACAGTGGCCAGGGTGGCCGGCGCTCCCTGTCCCATTTGTAGTAGCCGGTGATGGGCAGCACGCAGGGGCGCTGCGCCCATGCCTGCGCGAAGATCCTGCTTCGCGGCGCGCGATCAAGGCGCGCGGTGACCGTCGTGTACGGGGTGGCGGGTTCCTTCGACCAGCGTGGCACCAAGCCCCACACCATGTCCGCCACCACGATCGTCCCATCGTGGTCACGTGCGATCAGCGCGGCGACGCCGCCTTTGGCGATGTTGTAGTGGTCTGGCGCGGTCGCCAGAGCGCGGGCAAGCGCCCTCGGGAGTCCCTCAGGAAGCGACTCTGTGTCAGCAATGGCTTGTGCAAAACGGCGCATGGCGTTGGCTCATGGCCCCGGATTCCGGGGCCGCTTCGCTCAGAGCAGGGCGACGCTGGAAGTCTGCGGCGCCATGTCGTTGCAGGCATCCAGCCGTGCGTGGCTGATCGCCTGGTGCGAGCCACAGTGATGGCAGCGGAACAGCGCGCCGCCGGGCAGGTGGATCAGGCTGGCATCGGCCGAGGAGGTGGTGCCGCAGGGGCCACATTCGACGGTCAGCGCGATGATGCGTTCGACCGCGCCTGCGTAGGAGTAGGCGGCCTCGAAGGCATGGACAACGAAGGGACGTGCATGGGGCATCGTTGGTCCTGAGGGAGTGGGGTGGAGTGAGCATCCACCGGCGGCTGTGATGGTGTCGTGCTGGTGTTCGTGCGTTTCAGCTTGGAGAGTGGGGATCCCCCAACGCCGCCTTGCGCGCCTGGAACACCTCCGGCGTCTGCGGCTTCACGAACAGTGCCACCAGTTCCGGATACTCCGCTTTCACCGCCTTTTCGATACGCGTGATGCACGCCTCGATCTGCGGCGTCGTCCGATCATCCTCGAACTCCGCGCTCAGCATCGCGACCACCTGGTCCGGGCCCATCTGCATGGTGGTCACACCATTGGCGCGGCGCAGATCGGCATCCCCGGTGGCCACGGCGAGGATGCGCTTGGCCACGCTGGGGTGCGCAGGCTCGCCCACCAGCAGGCCCTTGGTTTCGCGCGCCAGCAGGAAGGCGGTGACGGCCAGCACGCCGGCAATGCACAGCGAGGCCACGCCATCCAGGATCGGCATGTCCAGCAGTTGCGCGGCCAGCAGGCCGATCAGTGCGAAGCCCAGGCCGAGCAGGGCCGCGCTGTCCTCCAGCAACACCGTGAAGGTGGACGGATCCTTGCTGCGGCGGAAGGCCTCGAAGTAACCCATCGCGCCTTTGGTGGCGCGGAACTCGCGCAGCGCGATCCACCAGGAGGCGCCCTCGAACACGAGGGAAACGCCCAGCACGACGTAGCTGATCAGGTGATTGGTGGCTGGCTCCGGGTTGCGGATGTGCTGGATGCCTTCATAGGCCGAAACGCCCGCACCCGCGGCAAACACCAGCAGCGCGACGATGAAGCTCCAGAAGTACAGCTCACGCCCGTAGCCGAACGGATGGGTGGTATCGGGTTTCTGCTCGGCCCGCCGCAGGCCGTACAACAGCAGCAGCTCGTTGATGGTGTCCACCAGCGAGTGGACGCCTTCGCTGAGCATCGCTGAACTGCCCGAGATGCCGGCGGCGATGAACTTGGCGATGGCGATGGCCAGGTTGCCGGCGAGGGCGGCGTAGATGACGAGACGGGAGCCGGTTGGCTTGGCCATGGCGGAGCGCAGGGGAGGGGGAGAAGCGCATCATCCTCAACCGGCTGTCCGGGCCGCGTGCAGGCCGTGGCCGCACGGGCATCGGCGCGGGGATTCCACCGGCCACCGCGTTGACGCAGAATTGCAGGCGGTGGCGTAGATTGCTCCTCCGTTACGGTCGGCCGCCCGCTGCCCGCCGCTACGTCCCGCGCTCTGCAATGCCTTCCGTTCAAGCTCTGGTGCCCCGATGATGTCTGTCCGTCCCTTCTCTGTCGCGCCGGTGCGCGGTGCGCGCATACCGCCGATGCCGTGGGGGTCTGCGTGAGCGGACGGGAAGGGCGTTTTCCGGGCGGCACCGGTCCGCTGGCCGAGCAGGTGCGGGCATTTGATTGGCAGGCCACGCCCGTAGGGCCAATCGAAACCTGGCCCGGGGCGCTTCGCAACGCCATCAACCTGATCCTGGCCTCGCCCGAGAGCATGTATGTGGTCTGGGGCGAGGACCTGACGTTCTTCTTCAACGACGCCTACAGCCCGATTCTGGGCCCTCGATTGGAGGGAGCGCTGGGCGCCCCGCTGAGGCAGCTGTGGGCCGATGCCTGGGATGCGGTGCGAGTCCCGATCGAGGCGGCATTTGCGGGCAGCGCGTCGCGCTACGAGAACCTGCCCATTTCCATGAGCCGCCGCGGTGAGCCGGAAGATACCTGGTGGACCTTTTCCTTCTCGCCGATCTATCTGGACGACGGCAGCGTAGGCGGTGCGTTCTGCGTGACCAACGAGGTCACCGACATCATCGTGGCCCAGCAGCGCCTGGCCCGTGAGAACGAGCGTCTCATCGCACTGTTCGACAAGTCGCCGATGTTCATGGCGTTCCTGAGTGGGCCTGAGCATCGCGTGGAGCTGGCCAATCCCGGTTACGAGCGGCTGGTAGGCAACCGCCACGTGCTTGGCAAATCGATTCGCGAGGCGCTGCCGGAGATCGTCGAGCAGGGCTTTCTGCCGATCCTGGATGAGGTGTATCGCACCGGCAAGCCGTACATCGGCAACGAAGTGGTGTACGACGCGCCCTTCCCATCCGATCCGTCGTCGGCCAGGCGCATGCTGGACATCGTGTTCCAGCCGGTGGCCGGCGAGGATGGCAGCACCGCCGGTGTCTTCGTGCAGGGCCTGGACGTCACCTCGCACATCGAGCTGCAGCGCTCGATGCGGCGGGTGGAGGCCCGCAATCGCCAGATCATCGACAGTGCCAAGGACTACGCGATCGTGGCCTCCGATCTGGAGGGCAGGGTGACCCTCTGGAACGCGGGTGCCGAGCACATCTTCGGTTGGACCGAAGCCGAGATGCTGGGCCAGAACGTCGAGGTGATCTATACACCGGAGGACATCCAGGCCGGGCGCCTCCATCACAATCGCGTCGTCTCGATCGAATCGGGCGGTGTCAGCGGCGAGCGTTGGTTGATGCGCCGGTCCGGGGAGCGTTTCTGGGCCAATGGCGCGATGACCGTGCTGCGCGGCGAAGATGGCGCAGTGCTGGGTTTCGTCAAGGTGTTGGGCGACCGCACCGAGGAACAACGGGCCAGTGCCGCGCTGGTACACAGCGAGCGCCGCCTGGGCGCGCTGGTGAGTGCGTCCTCCGAGTCGCTGTATGCGGTCACCGCCGACTGGCGTGAGATGCGGCAGATCCTGGCCACGGGCGAGGAGCCGGCCAGTGAAGGTTTCCCGGCGATCACCGATTGGCGGGACAAGTATGTCCATCCGGATGACATGCGCCTGCTGGAGCAGGCAATCGCACGTGCGATGGAGCATCGTCAGCCGCTGGAACTGGAACACCGCACGTTGCGCGCGGACGGCAGCGTGGGCTGGGTGCAGATGCGGGCGGTACCTTTGCTGGATGCTGCGGGCGATGTAACCGAGTGGTTCGGCACCGCCGCCGATGTGACCGAGCGTCGCCTGGCCGAGGAACAACTGCGTGAGCTGACCTTGACCCTGGAAGAGCGCGTGCAGGCCCGCAGCGCCGAGCTGCAGGTGGCCGAGGAGCGGTTGCGGCAAAGCCAGAAGATGGAGGCGGTCGGCCAGTTGACCGGCGGCCTGGCGCATGACTTCAACAATCTGCTGACCGCCATCTCGGTGGGCCTGGAACTGCTTGAGCTGCGTATCGATCAGCGGCGTTATGACGATGTGGGGCGCTACCTGGAGATGGCGCAGTCCAGTGCCTCGCGCGCCACCGCGCTCACCCAGCGTCTGCTGGCCTTCTCACGCCGGCAGACGCTGGCGCCGACGGCGGTGGTGGCCGATGCGATGGTGCGCGGCATGCTGGATATCATTTCCCGAACGCTGGGGCCCTCGATCTCGATCTCCACGCAGTTGGATTCCGATCCCTGGGCGGTGCTGGTCGATGTGCCACAGATGGAGAATGCGTTGTTGAACCTGTGCATCAACGCGCGTGATGCCATGCCTGACGGCGGGCCGCTCATCATCAGTACTGCGAACGTCACGGTGCGGGGGGCGGCAGCGGCAGCGCTGGATACACCGCCGGGTGACTACATCCGCCTGGCAGTGAAAGATGCCGGTACGGGAATGGACGCGGCGGTCATCGAAAAGGTGTTCGAGCCGTTCTTCACCACCAAGCCGATCGGCCAGGGCACCGGGTTGGGGTTGTCGATGATCTACGGGTTCACCCGGCAATCCGGCGGGCAGGTGCGGATCGATTCTCAGGTCGGGCAGGGCACGACCGTGGAGCTGTATCTGCCGCGGTTCCTTGGTGAAGCGGTGGATGAGACGGCAGAGGAACGCACACAGGATGTGAATTCAGGAATGTCGCCGAGCGTCGGGACGATTCTGGTCGTCGAGGACGAGGAGGCGATCCGTGCGCTGCTGACCGAGGTGCTGGGTGGGGCCGGGTATCGGGTCCTGCAGGCACCGGAGGGCGGGCAGGCGATCGAGGTGCTGCGCTCGGAGGAGACCATCGATCTGCTGATCACCGATGTCGGTCTGACAGGTGGGTTGAACGGTCGTCAGGTCGCTGATGCCGGGCGTCAGGTTCGCCCGGGGCTGCCCGTGTTGTTCATTACCGGCTATGCGGCGTCGGCGGCCGTAGGCGCGGGGCAGTTGGAGGAGGGCATGGAGGTGCTCACCAAGCCGTTCACCACTACCGAACTGGAGCGCAGGGCGCGTGCATTGCTGTCTGCTGCCGGCGCAGAACGCATTCCGGGCGCCTAGACGAGCGCCCGCACGGTACTGAGCAATTGGCTGAGCGTGAACGGCTTGCGCAGCAGCTTGATGCCGCAGGCCAGGAAGTCGGGGCGGGCACCCGCCTGACCGGCGTAGCCGGTGACCAGCAGGATCGGCATGGCCGGGTGGAGCGTGGTAGCGAGCGTGGCCAGGTCGCGGCCATCCATGCCGGGGAGCCCGACATCGGAGACGAGCAGATCGAACGGTCCTTGCTTCAGACACCCCAGCGCCGTTTCGGCATCGCCAACATCCAGGACATCAAAGCCGTCTTCGTTGAGGATGTCCTTGGTCATCTCCCGGATGGGTGCATCGTCTTCGACCAGAAGCACGCGGCATCGCGGGTGGTCTGTCACAACGGTCATCGCGGTCAAGCGTCCTCGTGGCATGCAGTGGTCTGCGTGGAGGTCCACCTTAGCGCCCGCGCCTGTTAGCCCGCCGTGCACCGCGCGGCAGATCGGCGTCATGAGTCCCAGGAAGCTGCCCCCGTCGGCAGCTCCCACACACCGCTCAATTCAGCGCATTGCCCGAAGGGGCGCCGCCATCCTCGCGAAGCGCGCCGAGGATCGAGCGTGCCAGGTCGGTACGGGTAAAGGGTTTTGGCAGGATGGCGATGTTCCGGCCGACCGCGCCACTGGCCTCGATATCGCGGGGATAGCCCGAGGTGAACAGTACCCGGAGGCCGGGCTGTTGGCCCAGTGCCTGCTTGGCCAGCGCCCAGCCGGACATGCCCGGCATCACGATGTCCGAGAACAGCAGGTCCACCTCGGCTTCCGGGCGTTCGAGCAGGCGCAGTGCGGAGGGGCCATCGTGGGCCTCCAATACGCGGTAGCCGAGCTGGCGCAGCGTCTCTACGGTGTAGGCACGCACATCGTCGTTGTCCTCGGCCACCAGAACGGTCGTCTCGTCCTGTGCCTCGTAGGCGTTCAGCGCCTGCTCGTCGGCGAGGCGCTCGCTGGGCAGCGCCGCAGCCGAGCGCGGGAACAGCAGGGTGATCGTGGTGCCGGCGCCCTCGGTCGAATCCAGCAGCACATGGCCGCCGGACTGCTTGGCAAAGCCGTATACCATCGACAACCCCAGCCCGGTACCGCGGCCGACTTCCTTGGTGGTGAAGAACGGCTCGAACACCCGTGTCATCACCTCGGCCGACATGCCTTGGCCGGAGTCGCGGACCCGGACCATGGCGTACTGGCCGGCGGGCACGTCCGGATGCTGCGCGGCGTAATCCTCGTCCAGATGGATATTGTCGACCTCGATGGTGAGGCGGCCGCCCTCGGGCATCGCATCGCGTGCATTGACCGCCAGGTTGAGGACGGAGGCCTCCAGCTGGCTGGGGTCGATCTCCACGCACCAGATATCCGGGCTGTACACCATCTCGATCTGAACCAGCTCGCCCAACGAGCGCTGCAGCATGTCCTGCATGCCACGCAGCTGCTCGTTGAGATCCACCGGCATGTTCTTCAGCGGCTGCCGGCGCGAAAACGCCAGCAAGCGCTGGGTGACGTTGGCCGCGCGCATCACGCCCTTCATCGCATTGTCCAGCGAGCGCGACGAATTGCCGGCCGTGTCGCCCAGCCGGTCGGTCAACATCTTGGCGTACTCGATGTTTCCGGCGATGACGGTCAGGATGTTGTTGAAGTCGTGCGCGATGCCGCCGGTCAGCTGGCCGACCGCCTCGATCTTCTGGCTCTGCCGCAGCGCCTCTTCGGCCTGGCGACGGGCCGTGGTTTCCACCGCTTCAGACACCACGGCGGTGATCTGGCCGTTGTGATCGAGCAATGGCCGGAAGGAAAACTCGAAGGCGCGTTTGCCGGTCGGCAGGCGCAGTTCGAGCTCATGCCGGGAGGCAGTGCCCGCCGCCGCCTGATCAACGGCCGCGCAGACGACCTGGGGTATGCCGGGGGTATCGGCGAACCACGCCGACTCGCAGTACACGGCGTCACGGACGTCCTCCTTGTCGGCCAGGATGGCAGCCAACGAGGCGGAGTTGGTGTCGATGATGCGCCCGTCCAGACTCAGCAGATTCTGGTGCTGGAAGCTGGACTCGAACAGGGCTTGCAGGCGGCTCTCGCTGCGATGCAGTTCGGCGGTGCGCTCACCCACCTGGCGCTCGAGCGAGGCATTGCTGGCGGTCAACAGCGACTGCGCCAGTTTGAGCTCGCTGATATCGCGTGCCATGGCGTAATACCCCAGCACCGACCCATCCGGCGCCAGCTCGGGGACGCAGTCGATCTGGGCGTGGCGTGACTCGCCAATGCTGCGACGGGACAGCATTTCGAAGCTGACTTTCTCCCCGCCCAGGACGCGCTCCAGGTGACGCTGCACCTCGGTGAAGCTTTCCTCGCCGATGATTTCGCGGGTATGCCTGCCGACCAGGCTGTCCGGCGTCAGGCCATGCCATTCCACGTAGGCATTGTTGGCAAAGCGGAAGCGGTGGTCGTGCCCGAAGTAGGCGATCAGCGCGGGCAATGAATCGGTGATCAGCCGCAGCCGCTGGTGGCTGTCGTGCAGCTCGGCCTCCACGCGCTGCAGGCGGCGGCGCTCGTCAGCTTCATGGATGGCCCGGACCACGGCATCGGGCAGGCGCTGCAGACGCGACTTGACCACGTAGTCGCGGGCACCTCGCTTGAGGGCTTTGACGGCAAGCTCTTCACTGAGCGTGCCGGAAACGAAAATGAAGGGAATCTCGGGGGCCAACTCACTGGCCAGGGCGAGCGCGGCATCGCCGTCGAACCCGGGCAGGACGTGATCGGCCAGGATCACATCGAAGCCGCCAGCGGCCAGCGCCTGGACCAGACCATCGTGGGACCAGGTCCGTTCGAAGGTGAAGGGCAGGCCGGCGCGTCGCAGCTGGGCCGTGATCAGCTCGGCATCCAGCGCACTGTCTTCGACCATCAGAATCCTGATGGTCTTTGTTGTGGCAGCCTCAGCCATCTTGTCTACTCTTCCCGCCAAACAGAGTGCCGTGGGGCGGGGGCTGGTTGGTGATGCCCCAGAACATGCCCAAGCCCTGGATGGCCTCGAGGAACTCCTTGAAGTCCACCGGCTTGACCACGAACGCGTTGACACCGAGCTCATAGCTGCGGATCAGGTCCTGCTCTTCGCGTGAGGAGGTCAGCATCACCACCGGGGTGCTGCTCAGCGCGCGGTCGGTGCGGATTTCCTTGAGCACTTCCAGGCCATTGAGCTTGGGCAGCTTCAGATCCAGCAGCACGACCACGGGCCCGCCGTGCATGGCGCCTTCATAACGACCCTGGCAGCGGAGATACTCCAGCGCTTCCACGCCGTCGCGCACATGGGTCACATCATTGAGCAGCTGGCAGCGTGCAAGCGCTGCCATGGTCAATTCTGCGTCATTCGGGTTGTCTTCTACGAGCAGGATCGGTCGCAGATCTCTCATAGGTGGTCTCCAGTAACAAAGGGGATGGTGAAATAGAAGGTCGCGCCAGCGCCAACCTGGCCTTCGGCCCAGGTCCGGCCGCCATGGCGGGTGATGATGCGGTGCACGTTGGCCAGGCCGATGCCGGTGCCTTCGTACTCATCGACGTGATGCAGCCGCTGGAACACGCCAAACAGCTTGTCCACATAGCGCATGTCGAAACCGCAGCCGTTGTCTTTCACGAAGAAGATGTCCTCCGTGTCGTTGCGTTCGTGCCCGATCTGGATGCGTGGCTCGGCCGTGTCCCGGGTGAACTTGATCGCGTTGGCCAGCAGGTTCTGCCAGACCAGCCGCAGCATGCCGGGGTCGGCCAGCACCTTGGGCAGGCCCGCGATCTGCCAGTCGATGGCGCGGCCGGTGTATTCCATGTCGAGCTTGTGGCGCACGTCATCCACCAGGGCGGTCATGTCCATCGCGATCTGGCCCATCGTCGAGCGGCCCATCTGCGAGAAGCTGAGCAGGTCATCCACCAGCGTTCCCGCTGATTTTGCCGACTCCACGATGGTCTCGAGGAATCTCTTTTCTGAATCGTTCAACCTCTCGCCGGCCGAGGACCACAACAGCTCCGAGTAGCCCACGATGTGGCGGAAGGGCGCACGCAGGTCATGGCTCACCGAATAGGAAAACGCTTCGAGCTCCTTGTTGCTGCGCAGCAGCTGTTCGTTCAACGCGGCCATTTCTTCGGCCTTGCGCAGCACGATGTCCACGATCGCCGCGCGCAGCTCCAGCGAGGCATCGCGGTCCACATCGTTCCAGGGAAGCGACTGTTGGCGCACGGTCTGCTTCCAGCCCTCGAAGGAGGTGCGCGGCGACAGCGGCTGACCGGTCTCTTCCTTGCGCGGGTCGCCGCCCCATCGCACGGTACGGACCACCTCCGGCCGGAACCAGATCACGAAGCTGTCGTGGATCTGCGAGATCGAGATGGCCAGCACGCCACTGGCCACACCGGCGAAGGCCTCGGCCTCCTTCCAGTCCTGTGGCAACGTGTCGGTGCAGAAGATGTCGCCCTCGATCTGCTGCGCGGTCAGCCACTGCACCAGCTGCATCACCTGGCGCTGGCTCGGGCACTCGCCATGCAGGATGCACTCGCCACGGTGCACGATCGCCGCACCCGCGGACTGGGTCAGCGCGAGCAGGCTCTGCTGGTCGCGGCCGAGCGCGGCCATGAAGTCGGTATCGCCGGCCATCCGCCCGAGCAGCCGGACCTGGATCGCCCGGCGCGCGATGCGTTCTTCGATCAGCACCGCGCGCTGCTTCACCGAGATCTGCAGCGACAGGATCTGGCCGATGAACTCGCAGGCCGTGCGCACGTGGTAGGGCACCCGGCGCGCGACCTGGTTGTGGCAGGAAATCAGACCCCACAGCTCACCCTCGCACAGCACCGAGACCGACATCGATGCACCGGTGCCCATGTTGCGCATGTACTGCAGGTGGACCGTGGAGACGCTGCGCAGCATCGCCGGGCCGAGATCGGTCGGCGGGGCATCGGCGAAGGCCGGCACACGCACAAGCGGCACCGCGGTGTAATGGCTGTCGGCGATCAGCCGGACCCGGTTCTGCCGGTACAGCTCGCGCGCCTGGGCGGGGATGTCCGATTCGGGGAAGCGCAGGTCGAGGTAGGAGGGCAGCACCGTGTTGCGGTCTTCGGCCACTACGGCGCCGTTCCAGTCCGTGTCGAACTGGTAGATCATCGTGCGGTCGAAGCCGGTCAGCTCGCGGATATGCGCGGCAGCGAGTTCGCACAATGCCTGGGTCGTCGGCGCGTGCTCGATGGCGGCCATGAAGCGGCGGATCGAGGGGTACAGGTCTTCCAGGGAGCCTGGTTCGCCGGCGACCGGCGCCTCGAGCTCCACGATGATGTCCGTCCCGATCCGGTGCGCCACCGTGTGGTGGTTGCCCGCGCGCCCTACCTGGTACGCGCCGAGGAAATGGGAGGCGCCGTCCTGCAGCGCCGCCAGGACCGGCCCGCAGTGGGCAAGGGTACCGTCCAGCACGTGATCCAGCGGTTGGCCCAGCGGATCGCCCAGGTGCTCCAGCAGCTCCGGCCGGGCAACGGCACGGGCGTTGACGGTCAAGGTCGCCTGATCGAGGACCAGGACCAGTCCGTAGGGCTGGATCGCCCCCGGGGTCCGTATCGGCTCACGCGCGCAGCTGGACAGATCCAAGGCGCTTGCGCCGGAATTCCTCGAGGACATTCATTGACTCCTGATAGTGCTGGAAACCGTTCGAATGGCACGGCGCCGCCTGACCCTCAGGAGCACACACCGTCCACTGCGACGCGGTGTGCCACAGTTCCTGTATTTTTACATAGGCGACGGTCCTGATCTGTGAGGATGCGACGGGGTTCCTTGCGACACGCGAAGCTCATTCCCAGCGGTAACGCACGGTGGCCGACCACAGCCCCCCCGAGCCATCGATCGGGCCGCCATTGGCGTAACGGTAGTACTCGTTCGCCGCAAGCAGCGGCGCGGGCAGTTTCGTGACCTTGCGGTCGAAGACGTTGTTGGCGTTCAGGGATACGTCCCATCCGCGCGAAAGCGTGGCACCGAGTTCCAGATCGGTGATCCACAGCCCCCCGATGTCGTAGGCGATCTCGGCCTGGCCGGCGTAAGGGCCGCTGGTGGCCACGGTGGTGGGGGAGCCGTAGCGCTGGACGTCGCCATAACGGCTCTGGCGCAGGCCGACCCGGTAGCGCCCGAGGGTCCAGTCCAATCCCAGCACCTGCCGCGACCGGGGCGCCTTGTACAGCAGGTCGTTCTGCGAGCCGGTACTGAACACCGGCACGTTGAAGGCCGCCAGCACTGGCGGCGTGGGGGCCAGACCGGTGATCTTGGCGCGCGTGTGGCTGCTGGCCAGCGTCCAGCGCAGGCTGCCACCGCGCCCGAGGTCCCAGCGGCCTTCCAGGGTGGCCTCCACGCCTTCGGTGCGGGTGTCGGCAGCGTTGATGAAGTAGCGCACGCCATCCTGGGCGCCCAGGCCTACCGAGGTGACCAGCGCCCCCGAGCCCGGGTACAGCCCTTCGCGGAAGGTGGTGGACAGCGCGATGCGGTCGTCCACATCAATGCGGTAGGCATCCACCGTCAGCGAGGCGCCCTGCCACGGCTCGGCGACGATGCCCAGGCTGAGGCTGCGGGACGTTTCAGGGCGAAGTGGTTGCGCGCCGAGGGCGATGGCCTGGGGCGAGCCGGCCTGCAGGATGTGGTCGGTGTAGAAGTTGCCATTGGAGGTGTTGCGATAGGCCTGCGCCGCCAGCGACGGCGCCTGGAAGCCGTTGCTGATCGTGCCGCGCAGGGCGAGCCGGGGATGCAGCGCGAAGCGGGTGGACAGACGGCCGGTGGTCTCGCTGCCGAAATCCGAATAGCGCTCGTGGCGGCCGGCCAGATCGACGCGCCAGCGCGCGCCCAGATCGGCGGCGACCCCGAGGTAGATCGCGCCGCTGTTGCGGCTGACATCTACCGCGTCCTCCGGCCGATAGCCCGGCAGTGCCTGCGATCCACCCAGGCCGATGCCCAGCACCGTGCCGGCATACGGTCCATCCAGCACCCGCTGCCCGCCATGGGTGTAGGACTGCACATCGCCGGCCCCGATCCGGTAGCGCTCGTCGCGGTATTCCGCGCCTGCACTGAACTCCAGCGGCGCGGCCAGCGACGCCGTCTGAAGCTGGCGGCGCAGGTCCAGGTTGTGGGTCCAGGCGCTGTAGCGCAGGTCGCCGATGTAGAAGTCGGTCTGGCTGTCCAGCCCGTAGGTCGGGTTGATGCTGTTGTGCAGATTGATGTCCATCGCATCGCGCCCGTAGCCACTGCTCAGATCCCAATCCCACTGGCCTAGCTGGCCGCGCAGGCCGAGCGTCAGCGCGCCATCGTTCTCATCGATGTGCTCGGTAGGGGCGAAGCCATCCGGATCGATGGCACGCACGACTTCGTTGCGCAGCGGCTGGCGGAAGTTCTGCGGTGCCCACGCGTCGCGCTGGGCGAGGGTCAACAGCCCGTACGCGTCGACCGTCGCGGCCAGCGGAATGCTGGCATTGGCAGTGGCGGTCTTGGTGCGGAAGGCGCGGATGCCGCGGTTGCGCCAGGCGTTGTTGTCGCGTGTGGCTTCGCGCGGGTCCGGCGTGGCACCGGCCGGCAGCGTCGGGTTGCTGGCCTGGTTGCCGCCGGGCCGGATCGCATTGCCGGCGGCGTTGCGGGGGAAGTAGTACAGGAACGTGTCGCGCGCGGGGCTGGTGTAGTCGGTGGCGTGCTGGTCGTCCAGCTGGGCGGCCAGATGCAGGTAGCCGCCATCGCCGATGCCGAACCCCGCATCGGCCTGGACCACGCGCGAACGTCCATCGCCGGCGAAGTAGGTGCCATCGCGGTAGGAGACGTTGCCCCCCCGTGCGGCTTTGTTGGTCACGATGTTGATCACGCCGGCGATCGCGTCCGAGCCATAGATTGCCGAAGCGCCATCACGCAGCACCTCGATGCGTTCGATTGCGCCGGTGGGGATCAAGGCCAGATCGGCCGGGGCAGCGCCACCAAAGCCGCCCGCGCCCAGCAGTGCAGTGGCGTGGCGGCGCTTGCCATCCACCAGCACCAGCACGTGGCTGGAGTTCAGCCCGCGCAGTTGCCCGGCGCGCACCATGCTGTTCAGATCGCCGGTTTCCAGCGGCAGGTTGAAACTCGGCACCGTGGTGTTGAGCACATCCAGCAGGCTGGTCGCGTTGGCGGCGCGGATGTCCTCGGCCGACAGCACATCGATCGGCGCGGCACTCTCCCGCACGGTGCGGCCCTGCGCGCGGGTGCCGGTCACGGTGACGGTATCCAGGGTGGCGGTGTTGACGCTGGTGGCGGCGTCCACCTCGGGCGCGCCGTGGGCGGTGAGGGGCAGCGACAGTGCCGACAGGACGGCGACAACCAGTGGCAGGCGATGGTGCGTGGACAGCATGGAAGATCCCCCGGGGAAATGGTGGGCCGGTGCGGCAGCGATGGCGGCGGACAGATGGACACAGGTGCAGACATGCACACCGGCAGTCGGCACTGGAACGGTCGGGTCAGCAGGTGTGTTGGCGCGACTGGCCTGGACAACAGCGTTGCCCGGCAGCGGCAATGCGCCTGGTGCCGATCACGGCGCCCCGCCTGCGGCAGCCGCCCAGCGAGCAAGGTCGGCCGGATGCAGGGGCCCGTTGTGGACCTGCAGCACCTTGCCGTGCGCATCGATCAGGACCGAGAACGGCAGCGTGCCGATGCGGTTCCCGAAGGCGGCCGCGGTGCCGGGCGGGCCGTCGCCCTCCACCAGTTGCGGGTAGGTGAGTTGAAGCTGGTCGCGCAAGGCCTTGGCGGCGTCGATATCGTCCAGGGCGATGCCGACCACGTGTACGCCGTCAGGCAGGGGCGTCTGCGCCTGCGAGAAGCGCTGCAGATCGGGCAGTTCCTTCAGGCACGGCCCGCACCAGCTGGCCCAGTAGTTGAGCAGGACCGGGCGGCCGCGCCATTGCGCCAACGTCGCGCGTCTGCCGTCCAGATCCGTCCACTGCAGGGCAGGTGCAACTTGGCCCGCGGGCGGCGCAGTGGTCAGCGGGGCGGCGCGGGAGGCGATCGGCAGGGTGACGGACAGCGCGATGGCCAGCACGATGGCGAAACGGACGTGGGGCAGCGTCATGGCGGGGAGGCCGTCGGGGAGGTCGTGCGGGCGGCGAAGCGATCGTCGGTGAGGGTATGCAGGAACTGCTCGATGTCATCGATCTCCGCTTCGGTCAGGTGCAGCGGGTCGCGCAGCTGCGCATCGCGGCCGATCGAATCGGGGATCACCTTGCCGGGATCGTCGTAGTAGACGATCACCTCGCGCAGGGTGTTGAACATGCCGTTGTGCATATATGGGGCGGTCAGCGCGACGTTGCGCAGGCCCGGCACTTTGAACTCGCCTTTCTGCGCCGGATCGCCGGTGATGCCGCCGCGACCCTCGTCGTTGAACTGGCGGCCGTTGTAGATGCCGATGTTCTTGAAGCGGTCCGAGGTGAAGTCCTCGCCGGCATGGCAGCTCACGCACTGCGCCTTGGTGATGAACAGCAGGCGGCCACGCTTGGCGGCATCGCTGATCGCGTCTTCCTGGCCCAGGGCATAACGGTCGTAAGGACTGTCCACGGTATTGAGGGTCTTCTGGTAGGCCGCCAGGGCACGGCCCAGGGTGCGCGGGCTGGGCGGTGCGTTGTAGGTGTCCTGGAAGCGCGCCACCCAGGTCGGATCGGCAAGCAGGCGGGCGACGGCGTCATCCACCGGCAGGTCCATTTCCAGCGGGTTGGCGATCGGCCCCAAGGCCTGTTCTTCCAGGGTTTCGCTACGGCCATCCCAGAAGAACCGGGTCCGGCCGGCGCTGTTCATGACGCTGGGGGTATTGCGGGTGCCTGCGCGGCCTTCTACGCCCAGGCTGACGGCGCGGTCATCGGCGAAGGCGCGCACAGGCTGATGGCAGCTCGCACACGAGACGGTACGATCACGCGAGAGGATGGGATCGAAAAACAGCTGCCGGCCGAGCTGGGCGCGTGGGTTGCCGCTCAGATCGCCGTCATAGGTCGGCGCATCGGCGGAAAACACCGGCGACAGCACGGCAACACCGATCAGTGTGGTCAGCAGGGCGAGGGAGCGGGCAGGACGGCGCATGACATTGCCGCGCTCAACGCGCAGCGATCTCCTGCTGGACCAGTTCGCACAGGCCGCTCTCTTCAAAGCAGACCTGCGCACGCAGGGTGCCGTTCACCGGGGCGCTGCCTGCGGCGATGGGCAGACGCAGCTGCCCACGCTCGCTGAAGAAGGTGTAGCGATAGTCGCCGGCGAAGCTGCGGCCGTGGCCCTCGCGTGCATCTACCGAGCGCAGCGGCCCTTCGGTCTGCACCCCGTTCGCCAGGCTGATCCGCGCCGCCCGCGGGCCGATCTGCGGCTGCTCGAAATCGGAGGCATACAGAATCCAACCCGGTTCGATGTGGGCGTCGATCACCAGTTCACGGGTGCCGTCGGGGCGCGCTTCCACGCGCGGATCGAGGGCGACCTTCGGGGTATCGGCGGCGGCCGCGCCGAACGGGATGAGCAGCAGCGCGGCGACCCATGGGGCAAGGCTGCGATTCACTCCTTCGCCCCCTGGCCCTCGGTGGTGATGCGCAGCTGCACCTCGTCGGCGATGTTGGGCAGGAACCCGGTCAGGCCGAACTCGCTGCGGCGGATGACGGCCGTGGCGTTGAACCCGATCGTGGGGACCTTGCGGCTGGGATGCTCGCCGACCTTGTTGAGGGTGGCGTCGAGTACGACCGGGCGGGTGACGCCATGCAGGGTCAGATCACCGGTGATTTTCAGACGACCGGTGCCTTGCGGCACCACCGAGGTACTGCGGAAGCTGGCCTGCGGGTGCGTGGCGACATCGAACAGCTTGTCGCCCTTGACGATCTCGTCCAGTTTCGGGACGTGGGTGGCCAGCTCAGCCAGTGGCAGCTCCACCTGTACCTGCGAAGCAGCAGGCTTGGCCGCGTCGTAGATGAGCGTGCCGCTGCTGATCGCCGCGCGGCCGGTCGGGAAGGAGAAGCCGTTGTGGTTCCAGGTGAACAGCACGTCGGTGTGGGTGGGATCGAGCTGGTAGGTCACCGGCGCGGCGTTCGCCACGGCGGGGGCGCTGGAAATGACAAGCAGGGCCAGGAACAGGGAAGGACGCATGAGAAGGTCTCTAGGCAGTGGCGCGCAGTCGCCCGCGGCATCACGAAGACGCCGTGCGGGGTGTGCGGTGCAGGAGGGGAAGCAGCGGCCAGGCGTGCTGGCCGCCACAGGGAATTACGGAGCGACCGCCAAGGACGCTGCGGTGCTGGGTGTGGCGGCGCTGACGGCGTACGGATCCGGCTCGGCGATCAGCCCATCGAGCAGGCTGTTGAAGCGGGTCACATAGTCCTTGTGATACTCGCCGGTGACCGTGCCGGTATAGCCGGTATAGATCTCGCGGACCTTGCCGTCGCGGCCGATGATGATCGTGGTCGGGAAGGCGGCCATATAGTTCAGGCCCTTGAGTTTCTCGGTCGCCACCTTCTTGTCGGCGATGCCGCCGAATACGATGTCGTAGCGGATGTCGAAGTAATCCTTGAACGTGGTCAGGGTCTTCTGGAAATAATCGAAGTTGTCTTCCTGCTCGAAAGCCACGGCCACCGCTTCCACCCCACGGTGCTGGTTCTGCTTGAACCACGGTGCCAGGAAGTAGGTCTGGTCGGTGCAGTTCGGGCACCAGGTGCCGATCACTTCGACGATCACCACCTTGCCGCGGTACTTGTCATCCCGCAGCGAGACCGGCTTGCCCTGCAGATCGGGGAAGCTGAAATCGATGCGTTCCTGGCCATCCTTGAGGAAGGTGAGCTTGTACGGATCGGGCAGCTCCACTTTGTCACTTTTCTCGGCCTCGAACTTGACCACGTTGTAGATGCCGCTGCCGAATGCGCCCTGGATGTTGCCGTCCTCATCGATCGTGCCGCGGATCAGCAGCGGGCTGGGCCCACTGAAGCCGGACAGGTAGAAACGGTTGCCCTGCACGGTGCCTTCCAGCTCGCGGGTATCGCCGACGACGGTCATGAACACGCCGGAGAGGCGATTGCCTTCCTGCTTGAGCAGGGCGACCTGGTTGCGCTTGTCCTGGCGGGCGGCCTTGTCGATCGTCTGCACGGCCCATTTGCCGCTGAGGTCTGCCGCCGGTGCCTCGTCCTGGCCGGGTTTGACGAAGCGCCAGGCTGCATCGTGTTCGGCGGTGAAGGCCAGGTTGCGCGCACCGTTGCGGCTGGGCACCAGGTCCTTGTACTGGCCGGCGAGGTGCTTTCCATCTTCGGACACCTTGCCCTCCAGTACGGCATCGTAGGTGTTCATCCGCACCGAGAACGTCCCGTCATCGCGCGGTGTGACGTTGAATCTATCCGTACGCGTGCCGTTGAGCAGGGTGAAGGTCGCGTCCTGCGCACGCTTGCCCTTCACTTCGAAATTGAAGGGAATCGGGTCGCCATCGATGGTGAACTCGCCCCGCCAGATGCCTTCGGCGGGGAACGGTGCTTTCGCCGCAGCAGATGCAGGCGCAGCGAACAAGAGGCTTGAGGCGAGGAACAGGGTCGCGACGACGCGACCGGATAATGCCAGTGTCATGAGAGTGCTTCCAGATAATCCCCTTGGTCGCGCCAAGTCGCCGGCGATGCAGCCCCCGTTCCACTGCATCCGCAGAATGGCCGTCCGTGGCCGGTCCTGTGCCATCCATGGCGTGATGGGATTATTGCCACGTGATTGTCGTAAAAGTTCATCGCGGCTTGGAACGCATCTTCATCAGCATATTCAGCGGCGCGACGATGGCAGGCTGATAACCGTTTTGATATCAGCGCCGTGTGCCGTCCATGCACATCCTGCGCCATCCATCGCACGGGCGAGTGCCGGTGTTATCCCGGCCCAGCATCCACACCATCTTGTTTTCAGCCTCTCGCGTATTTCACAACCTGAGGCGCAGCCTGCCGGTGCGCGCTGCGTCCGCAGTGCTTGAAAAGGAGTGTCACCTGCTATGAATACCCGAGGCGATTACGCCCACCCCGAGCCCGTCGCCGCAGCGACCGTGGCCGTGGTCACCCCACCGCCGGTGGTGGATATTCCGCGCGACAGCGCAGTGTCGTGGGGCGCGATTCTCGCCGGTGCGATCGCCGCCGCTGCGCTCTCGCTGATTCTTGTCATCCTTGGTGTGGGCCTGGGCCTGTCGTCGGTGTCGCCCTGGTCGTTTGAAGGGGTGACCGCTGAAACGTTCGGTTGGTCCAGTATTGCCTGGCTGACCTTCACTGCGATCGCAGCCTCCGGCCTGGGCGGCTATCTGGCCGGCCGCCTGCGGACGAAGTGGAGCAACCTCCACGGCGATGAAACCTATTTCCGCGATACCGCACATGGGTTCGTGTCGTGGGCCGTGGCTACCTTGCTGACCGCTGCGCTGTTGACGTCGGCGATCGGCGGCATTCTTGGTGCAGGTGCCAAGGTGGCCGGTGCCACTGCCGGCGCTGCGGCCTCGACCGCGGGCGGTATTGCCGCCGCAGGTGCAGGTTCTGCGGCGATGGGCAGCGATGAGGGCGACGTGCAGTACTGGGTGGACTCGCTGTTCCGTGCCAACCCGGCCGCAGCGCAACCGGCGCCGCCGGCCGGTCCCGCCGGTCCGGCCGATGCGCCCGCCCTCGCTCCCCCGGCACCGGTTGCCAACGGTGCGCCGCCGCCGCGCCCGATGCCGGGTGCCGACCGTCGCCCGGACAGCCGTGAGGTGCGTACCGAGGTCAACCGCATCATCCTCAACAGCCTGAAGTCCGACACGATGGACCCGGCCGATACGCAGTACCTGGCCCAGCTGGTGGCGGCACAGACCGGCATGAGCCAAGCCGAAGCGCAGGCCCGCGTGACCGATGTGCAGACGCGCCTGCGTGCGGCACTGGACAACGCCACGCAGCAGGCCAAGCAGGCGGCGGACGATGCACGCAAGGCAACCGCGTATGCCGCGCTGTGGCTGTTCATCACGCTGCTGATCGGTGCCTTCATCGCCAGCCTGAGTGCTACCTGGGGCGGCCGCCGCCGCGACCTGTGAGCCTGACCATCCTTAAGGAGGAAACACCATGAAGTACATTCTGTTGTGGATGCTGGGCATTCCGATTCCGCTCTTGCTCCTGTTCGCGCTGTTGCGCTGAGCACCCCTCATCAGGCCGCCTTCGGGCGGCCTGATGCGTTTGCAGGGCGGCGGATTGATCGCATCAACATGGCGCAGCACGGCGGCTGCATGAACCAGTCAGCCACGTGCAGATCGTCTTCACATCTTCAGCATCACCCGTGATGCCCAATCTTCCTGAATTCATTTAAGCTTTCGAGATTGCGGCCCCCATTCATAGGGGTGATGGGTCGCCAGCGCATCCGGTGTTCCCTCATCTTCCAGGACATTTCCATGGCGGCTTTGCAGCAGCGCACGATTGATCTCATCCGCAGCCTTCAGGAGCCCTTGTTGGCCGCGTGGGCCGGCACTCTCGCCGGTTCCGGCCAGGCACAGGACGGCCGCCTTTCTTCCCGTGAGCTGGATACCCAGGTCCGCGAGTTCTGGCGCCTGTTTCTGGAGGCGCTGTCCCCGGCCGACGTCAGCTCCGTGGCTCGGGCCGAGTGGCAGGACGTCCGGCGGTTCCTGGAGGAGCTGTCGCGCGAGCGCGTGCTGAAGGGGTTCAACTCCTCGGAAACCGCCAGCTTCATCTTCTCGCTGAAGCGACCGCTGTTCGAGGTGATCCAGCAGGCATACGCGGACGATCCGGCCCAGCTGGGCGACCAGTTGTGGGCGATCTCTGAACTGATCGATCAGCTGGGTCTGCACACGGTCACCGTGTTCCAGAGGACCCGCGAAGACGTGATCCAGCGCCAGCAGGAAGAGATGCTCGAGCTGTCCACGCCGGTGGTGAAGCTGTGGGAGGGTGTGCTGGCATTGCCGATGATCGGCACGCTGGATTCCCAGCGCACCCAGGTGGTGATGGAATCGCTGCTGCAGCGGATCGTGGATACCGGTTCGGAAATCGCCATCATCGATATCACCGGCGTCCCGACCGTGGATACGCTGGTGGCCCAGCATCTGCTGAAGACCGTCACCGCGATCCGGCTGATGGGCGCTGACGCAATCATCAGCGGTGTGCGTCCGCAGATCGCCCAGACCATCGTCCACCTCGGGCTGGACCTGCAGGGGATCGTGACCAAGGCCAACCTGGCCGACGCACTGGCGCTGGCGCTCAAGCGCACCGGCCAGACCGTTACCCGGACCGCCCGCTGAGATGGAGCGCATCCCGATCCTGCAGATGGGCGATCTGCTGCTGGTGACCATCCAGGTGGACATGCATGACCAGCTCGCGCTGACCCTGCAGGACGACCTCACGGAAAAGATCCGCAGCACCTCTGCACGCGGTGTGCTGATCGACATCTCCGCACTGGATATCGTTGATTCGTTCATCGGGCGGATGATCGCCACGATTTCATCGCTGGCCCGGATCATGGATGCCACCACGGTGGTGGTCGGCATGCAGCCTGCCGTGGCGATCACCCTGGTCGAGCTGGGCCTGACCCTCAGTGGCGTGCGCACCGCATTGAATGTGGAGCGGGGCATGAAGCTGCTGCAGCGTAACGACGAAGACGACGCCGCCTTATGAGTGCTTCCAGTGGTTCGCTGCCGATCCGTATCGAGCAGGATGTCGTGCTCGCCCGCCAGGCCGCGCGGCAGATCTGCGTGGCGTGCAAGTTGCGCCTGATCGACCAGACCAAGCTGGTCACCGCGGCCAGCGAGCTGGCGCGCAATGCCGTCATCTACGGTGGCGGCGGGACCATGGGCTGGGAAGTGGTCGAGAAGGGACTGCGCAAGGGCGTACGGCTGGTGTTCGCCGATGACGGTCCTGGCATCCCGGATGTCGCACAGGCCCTGACCGATGGCTGGTCGTCCGGCTCCGGCATGGGCCTGGGCCTGTCCGGTTCGCGCCGGTTGGTGGATGAGTTCGAACTGGAGAGTGCACCGGGGCAGGGCACCCGTATCACGATCACCAAATGGAGCTGAACTTCGGCGGCCAGGTGACGCGGATCGTGGTGGTCGAGGAATCCTCACAGGTCGGGCAGGCCCGGCGCGAAGCGCTGGCGCTGGCCGATCATGTCGGCCTGGACGAAATGGACGCCGGCCGTGCGGCATTGGTGGCCACCGAGATGGCCACCAATGTGCTCAAGCACGGCCGCAGTGGCCGCATGTACCTGTCCGCAGTGTGCGGTCGCGGCGGCAACGGGGTGGAACTGGTGACGGTGGATGCCGGCCCTGGGTTCTCGTTGGCCGAGTGTCTTCCGGACGGTTATTCGACAGGCGGCACCCAAGGGCTGGGGCTGGGCGCGATCCAGCGCCAGGCCACCGTGCTGGATGCCTGGTCCGATGCCAAAGGTGCCGTTGTGGTGGCGCGCATCTATGCCAGCCGTGCGCCTGGCGATATCGACGTGCCCTACGGTGCGCTGCGGATTCCGATGCGCCACGAGCTGGCCTGTGGCGATGCCTGGCATCTGCGTGCCGATGCACACACCGTGGCGGTCACCGTGATCGATGGGCTGGGGCATGGACTCCCGGCCGCCGATGCGGCGCAGGCCGGTGTGGCTGCCGTTTCACAGGCCTCCGCGGCGGGGGCACCGGCCTTGATCGGCATCCTGCACGCGGGCATGTCCGGCACCCGCGGCGGTGCGGCAGCGGTGGCCTGCGTGGACGTGGCGAGCGGTCAGGTGGAGTTCGCCGGCATCGGCAACATTGCCGCCAGCCTGTGCGAGCCCACCGGCTCACGCGGAATGGCCTCGCACCCGGGCATCGTCGGGGTGCAGTACCGCAAGGCACAACCATTCCATTTTCACGCCGCGGCAGGCACGCTGCTGGTCATGCACAGTGATGGACTGCAGGCGCGTTGGAGCCTGCGCGACTACCCCGGCCTGTTCCACCGCCACCCCGCGTTGATCGTGGCGGTGCTGCACCGGGATTTCGATCGTGGCCGGGATGACGCCGGCATCGTTGCCCTGCGTCTTGGAGACCTGCATTGAGCGCCTCACCCCATGATCAGGAGCTGCAGCAGCTGCGCCTGGAAGCCGATGCGCTGCGCGCTGAATTGGATGAAACCAATCAGGGCGTGCTGGCGCTGTACGCCGAGCTGGATCAGCAGGCCGAGCAGCTGCGTGAGGTGTCCGAGCTGAAGAGCCGGTTCCTGTCCTACATGAGCCATGAGTTCCGCACGCCACTGGGCTCGATCCTGAGCATGACGCGGCTGCTGGAGGATGGGATGGATGGCCCGCTGACCGCGGAGCAGCGCCGACAGGTGCGTTTCATCAGCGCCTCCACCAGTGAGCTGCGCGAGATGGTGGACGACCTGCTGGATCTGGCCAAGATCGAGGCCGGGCGCATCACCATCTCGCCGGCCTGGTTCGATCTGATGGACCTGTTCTCGGCACTGCGTGGCATGTTCCGCCCGTTGGTGGAAGGCAATCAGGTGGACCTGCTGTTCGAGGACCCGCCGGTGATGCCGATGCTGTACACGGATGACAAGAAGCTGGCGCAGATCCTGCGCAATTTCATTTCCAACGCGCTGAAGTTCACGCCCAGCGGCCAGGTGGTGGTCTCGACCCAGCTGGAGGGTGAGAACGCGGTGCGCTTCAGCGTGCGCGATACCGGTATCGGCATACCGGCCGAACTGCAGTCGACCCTCTTCGAGGATTTCGTGCAGGTCGATACCCCGCTGCAGAAGCGCCTGCGCGGCACCGGGTTGGGGCTGTCGCTGTGCAAGCGTTTCGCCGAGCTGCTCGGTGGCCATGTCGGCGTCGAGAGCGAAATCGGTACCGGCTCGCATTTCTACGTCGTGTTGCCGCTGACCCTGGCCACGGAGGCCGTGCATGGCGATTCCTGATCGCATCCTCGTCGTGGATGACAACGTGGCGACCCGTTACGCGGTGCGCCGCGTGCTGGAGCACCACGGGTTCCATGTGGAGGAAGCCGGTACCGGCGGTGAGGGCCTGGGACGGCTGGCCGAGCATGATTTCGGCGCGCTGGTGCTGGATGTGAATCTGCCGGACATGAGCGGGTTCGATGTGGTGCGGCAGTTGCGCGAACACAGCCGGCTGCAGTTGCTGCCGGTAGTGCATGTCTCGGCCGCATCGATCGCCACCGGTGACATGATCACCGGCCTCAACGCGGGCGCGGATGCGTATCTGATCCATCCCGTCGATCCGGACGTGCTGCTGGCCACACTGCGCAGTCTGCTGCGCGCCCGCCGCGCCGAGGAGGCGTTGCGCGAGACCGAGGCACGCTTCCGCGAGATTTTCCGGCACATCAATGCCCCGATCGCGGTGTTGGATGCCTCGCTCAATGCCCACGATGCCAACGATGCCTTTACCCGCCTGCTGGGCCAGCAGGTGGGGCCGGGGCAGCTTGATCAGTTGTTGCAGGACCAGGTCGCTCCGCTCAGCGCGTTGAAAGTGGCCTTGGCCGAAGGCGAGCGCTGGCAGGGCACCTTCAGCCTTCGTGTCGGTGGCGCCACCCGCATGACGGAATGGCGGGTGACGCCGTACCAGGCCGCCGGGCAGGGGCTGGTGCTGATCGAAGACACCACTGAACAGCATGCGCGCGCCAATGAACAGCGGCAGGAACTGGAGAGTGCGACCTCCGAGCTCGCCTTCCAGATCGCTGAGCGCGAGCGCACTGAAATCGAGTTGATGCAGGCGCAGAAGATGGACGCGCTGGGTCAGCTCACCGGCGGCATCGCGCACGATTTCAACAATCTGCTGACCACGATCATTTCCGGGCTGGACATGATCGAGATCGCCGCCTCCAGCGGCAAATGGGACAAGGCATCCCGCTACGTCGAGATCGCCACCGGCTCGGCACACCGTGCGGCCGCGCTGACCCAGCGCATGCTCGCCTTTGCCCGCAAACAACCGCTCGACCCGCAGACCTTCGATGTCGTGGCGCGGGTGCGCTCGCTGGAAGACATGCTGCAGCGGTCGATCGGTGAGAACATCGAGCTTGAGCTGGAACTGGGCATTGAACCGCTGATTGCGGTGGCCGACCCGAACCAGTTCGAGAACGTGATCCTCAATCTGGTCATCAATGCCCGCGATGCGTTGGCCGGCCAAGGCCTGATCCGCATCCGCGCCGGGCGTGCCGAGATCGAGCGCGACCATGAGCTGGCACCTGGCCACTACATCACCGTGACCGTGCTCGACAACGGCGTGGGCATCCCCGCAGAGCTGTTGACCAAGGTGTTCGAGCCGTTCTTCACCACCAAGCCGCAGGGCGAGGGGACCGGTCTGGGGCTGTCGATGACCTACGGGTTCGCGCGTCAGTCCGGTGGCAGTGCGCGCATCGCCAGCGAGCGCGGCGAGGGGACGGAGATCGAGCTGCTGCTGCCCGAGGGGCAGCTCCAGCCCGCCGCAGCGCACCCATCGGCGCCTGCACAACTGCCCCGTGGCAGTGCCGAGCGGATTCTGCTGGTCGACGATACCGATTCGGTACGCATGATGGTCCGGGAAATGCTGGTCGAGGCCGGCTACCAGGTCGTGGAGGCCATCAATGCGCAGCAGGCCCTGTTGGAGCTGCATTCGGACCGCGAGCTGGACCTGCTGTTGTCCGACGTGGGCCTGCCCGGCATGAACGGCCGCGAGCTCGCCGATGCGGCGCGGGCATTGCGCCCCCATCTGCCGGTGCTGTTCGTGACCGGCTATACGGAAAGCGCGGTGGTCCGCAACGAGTTCCTCGGGCAGGGCATGTCCCTGCTGCCCAAGCCGTTCAGCGTGAACGAGCTGCTCCGGGGCGTGCGGCAGATGTTCAATCCGGGCTGAGCGGACCTCGCGCGACGGCATGAGTACAATCGCCGGACGCCCCCAGGGGAGACCGCGATGACGCCACCTGAGATCGGTCCTGCCGCCCGTGCGCTGGCACACGGTGAGTGCAAGGCCATCGCCGACGCATTTGAGCGCACGCCGGAGGTGCACGAGGCGGTGCACCGGGCGCGCAAGACCATCCGGCGCCTTCGTGCCCTGCTGGCGTTGCTGGAAAGCAGCGCGCTCGAGACAGCCGCGGCGGACGCCGCGCTGCGTCGGCTGGGAGATGGCCTCTCGGCGTTGCGTGACGCGCACGTGGTGGTGGAAACCTGCGCACGGCTGGCGTCAGCGCAGCCCGACCAACGGTGGGAGGCGGTGTGCATGCGCTTGACCGCGCGGCGCGAGGCGGTCCTCGCCCGCGTGCTGGCGCGCGATCCTGCCTTTGCACGCCGCCAGGCGGCCCTGCTGCGTATCGCGACCGATCTCCAGGCGCAGCCATGGGAATCCCTGAGAGGCAGTGATATCCGCAAGGGGCTGGCGCGCAGTGAACGGCGTACGCAGAAGGCGGAGAAGCGCGCGACACGCAGCCACGATGCCGACGACCTGCATCGCTGGCGCCGCAGGGTGCGTCGCCTGCGCATGCAACTGGAGGCGGTGCCGCGGTTGGCGCCGTCCCGCGCGGTGCCGATCAAGGGACCCGGGCACACCAGGCACGCGCGTGCCCTGCATGCGCTGAGCGATCAGCTGGGCTGGCAGCAGGACCTGCGCATGGTCCGCAATCTGGTGCGGGTGATGCCCGGCGTTCCGGAGCGGCGGGTGCTGATTGAACAGATCGATGCGCAGTTGGCGGCTGCCTCGCACTGACCTGGCGCGTGTCGACTGCCGGTTGATCTAGCCATAGGCGCGAGGATCGGTGTTTGCCGGCCCGCCCACCTTCGGCGGTTTGTACTCGCAGCGTGGATACCCCGAGCACGACTGGAACGCGCCGTACGGCCCGGTCCGCGGCACGATCACGCCCACGCTGCAGGCCGGGCAGGCCTGCTCGTGAATCGCATCGCCGGTCATCGAGGTGACCCGTACCGCGCCGTCGTTGACCAGTTCGGTCAGGAACGACGAGCGGCGCCCCTGTACGGTGAACATCGCTACCGAGCGGCGCGCGCGCGTCAGCGCGACGTAGAACAGGCGACGCTCCTCGCCCAGTGGATAGGCGTCGCTCTCGGGCATCGCCAGGGCCAGTACCGGGTCGTCGGCACGCGTGTTGGGAAAGCGCCGATCCAGCATGCCGGGCAGGATGACGTAGTCCGCCTCGGTGCCCTTGGAGCGGTGCGCGGTAAGGAAGCTGACCTCCATGTGCTGCCCATGGCGTGCGCGCCACGTGGCCGGCAGCATTGCACGGTCGGCGTTGTAGCGACCGAGCACGAACACCGTGACCTTGCCATCGCGGCCTGGCGGGACCTGACCGGTCAGCAACTGCTGGTGCAACTGCGCCAGATGCTGTTCGACCGCCCCGACCAGCCGGTCGCGCGAGGCCACCTGGAAGGCCTGGAGTACCGCCCCATACGCGGGCGTGACCGAACGGACCTGTTTGGGAATCTGCGCCGGATTACGTGACACGAACGCGCTGGAGACATTGCACAGCGCCTGCGGGCAGCGGAAGGTCTGCTCGAGCTTGAGCACCTGTCCTTGGCCGAACCAGTCCACGAAGCCGGTCATCACCGAGACGTCCGCGCCGGCGAACCGGTTGATGGACTGCCAATCGTCGCCGACCGCGAACAGATGCTTGCCCGGCGCCTGCACCAGCGCTCGGCACAGACGTGCCCGCGCGCGCGAGGCATCCTGGAATTCGTCGGCCATCACCAGATCGAACGGCGCGACAAAGCGGCCCTGTTCCAGGTGTTCGGCGGCCTGGTTCAGCATGTCCTCGAAGTCGATGCCGCCCTCGGCGACCAGCGCATCGTCCCAGCCGTCCAGGATCGGGATGATGAGTTCGAGGAAGAGCCGGTAGCGGTGCTTGAAGTGATCGTCGGGCAGGCGGCGCAGACGCTCGACCATGTCCTCTACCTGCAGGCCATTGCTCTTGGCGTGGCTGATGAAGGTGCGGACCAGGCCGATCAGCTCGGTGTCCGGCATCGGCGTTGCACCGCCGTCAGGCAGCTCGCGGTCGGGATTCGGGTCCAGTTCGATGCCACGCTGTGACAAGGCCTCGCCCAGCCGCACGAACAGGTCGCCGGTCCGCAACTGGTGAGAGGTGGTCTGGACCCGCTCGATGCCATGGCCAGTGACCGGAGCGCGACCGTGATCGGCCGGCGCCTGGTCGTGTCCCTCCGGGGTGAGATGGTCGTGATACAGCGCGATGCCCGGATAGTGGAAATCCGGGCGGTACTGGCGGTACGCATCGGTCCCGGCATCGAATGTGTTGCGCCGTGCATAGGTGTACGCCACGCCGTTGTAGAACAGCCAGTCGGCGATCACGCAGTGCTCGATGCTGCACACGCGCTCGCCCTGCAAGGTACGCACGTACCCTTGGCCGTCCTTGTCCCATTCTTCGGCCTCCAAGGGCCCGCCGATGACGGGCAGATCACGGCCGAACACCAGCCGGAACATGTCCCACTGCGTGCGGAAGTGGAGGGAGCGGTCTTTCAGCGCGTCGATGATCTCGGCCAGCCGATGGAACCCCTGCGTGGCATCGACGGCCCACTCGGGTACCTGCGGCATCCGCCCAGTGGCCTGGGCGATGATGTGCCGGCCCAGCGCATGGAAGGTGCGCGCTTCCACCCGCACCTCGCCCAGGCCGAGACGCTGAAAGGCGCGGTCGGCACGCGCCTGCAGTTCCGTAGCGGCATCCTTGTTGAAGGCAAGCATGACGATGCGCTCGGGCGCGACCAGGCCGCGCTCGACGGCGTAGGCCGCCTTGGCGACCATGGTCGAGGTTTTACCGGAACCGGCTGCCGCCACCAGCTGGACGCGGCTGTCAAAGCAGATCACCGCACGGGCCTGCTCGTCGGTGAGCGGGCGGCTTTCAACACGGTCCAGCAGGGGCCGGCAGGCGATCAACTCGCGCGCCTCATGCGCTTCATTGCGGCGCGCCCACACGGCCGGCCAGTCGGCCAGCCACAGCATCAGGGCTTCTTCGATGGCCGAGGGATCGCCGTCCAACGCACTGCGCAGCTCGGCGTCATCGAAGACCGCCCACAGTGCGTCCTCATCGAGCGGCAGGTCAGGGCGCGCCCGCAGCAGTGCCTGCTGCTGCTCATGCGTAAACCACAGGGACTCATCGTCGGCCAGGTCGGTAGCGGTCTGCACCTGCGCAAGCCAGCGCTGGATCGCGGCGTGGGCCTGCTGGAACAGCGCGACATGGTCGCGTTGATGCTGCGCGCCACGTCGGTCGGCCAGGGCGGACGCCAGCAGCCGGGCAGCGGCCGGAGACAGGCCACCCAGCGTCAGGGGCGCTTGCCCATCGCGGTGCAGGGTGAGCCGCGCCCACGGCAGGCGCGGGTGCACCTGCAGCGCGGAGAGGGGCGCGTGGTACGGATGACCGTCGATGGTCAGCAGCAGCTGGTCGTCTTCCAGGCGCAGGCGCCAGTGCGGCGATCGCGTGAGGCGTTGACCCCAGTCGCTCGGGGCCCATTCGTACGTCATCGGTAAGCGCTGTTTGATCGGACACCCATGATAAGGAAATGAAAAAATCCCCGCCTGGGCGGGGATGTCGAGTCGGTCTGCGGTGGTGCGGTGCGCTTACTGTTGCAGCACAGGCTCGCTGCGGGAACGGCGATCCACCAGCATCGCCACGCCCCACAGCAGCAGGCCGCCCAGCGCGGTGGCCGCGCCGACGTAACCGGTCACGGCCGGGCTGAAGCCGGCGCCGATGGCCATGCCGCCGAACCACGGGCCCAGCGCGTTGGCGGTGTTGAACGCGGCGTGGTTGGAGGCCGCCGCCAGGGTCTGCGCTTCGCCGGCCACATCCATCAGGCGGGTCTGTAGTACTGCGGCCAGAGCGCCCATGGTGCCCACCGCGATGATCATCGGGAACACGCTCCACACCGACTGCGCGGCCAGCGGGAACGCCAGCAGCACGATGATCGACCAGACCAGCACCACGGCCGCCGCGCGGAACTGGAAGCGGTCGACCAGCCAGCCGCCCGCCACGTTGCCGATGATCGCACCGATGCCGAAGATGCCTACCGCCAGCGGCATCCACGATTCGGCCAGCCCGGTGACCTGCACCAGAGTCGGGGCGAGGTAGGTGAAGACGCAGAACATGCCGGCAAAGCCCACCGAACCGATCGCCAGCGCCAGCCACACCTGGGTGCGGTTGAACGCGCGCAGTTCGCGCATCGGCGAGGTGCGCACTTCATCCGGATCGGGCAGCAGGAAGCGCGCGATCATGGCCACCGTGGCAATCGCCAACACGCTGACCACGGCGAATGCAGTGCGCCAGCTGAGCTGCTGGCCGAGCCACGTGGTGAGCGGATTGCCGACCAGAATGGCGACGGACAGGCCGAGCAAGACCTTCGATACCGCCGCGCCGCGCTGGGCCGGGGGACTGATCGCGGCGGCCACCAGCATCGCCACGCCGAAGTACGCGCCATGCGGCAGACCCGCGACGAACCGGGCCAGCAGCATCGTGCCGTAGTTGGGGGCCAGTGCACTCGCTAGGTTGCCGATGGCGTAGAAGCCCATCAGCGCCAGCAGCAGGTTGCGGCGGGCGAAGCCTGCACCGGCGAAGGCCAGCACCGGGGCGCCGACCACCACGCCGACGGCGTAGGCACTGATCAGGTGACCGACCTGGGTCTCACTGATGGACAGCCCGCGACTGATCTCCAGCATCAGCCCCATGCTGGCGAACTCGCTGGTGCCGATGGCAAAGCCGCCCAGCGACAAGGCCAGCAGGATCAGGGTGCGCTCGCGCGGCGAGAGCCGGGCGGCCAGGGGGACGGAAGAAGAGCTCATTCAGGCGGCGTCGAACGGGGGAGCGCGGCATTGTACTGCTGCAGCGCAGCATAATCAGTGCATCGGGTAGAACGCTGGATTCGGGCGGCCGTGCGTACCCGCACCCTCGCTGGCCGTTGAGGCCTGCGAGGCCCGTCCTGACTGGCTATTGCCGGTTCTTCACGGATATCGCACGGGCCTGAACGGCTGGGAATCCTGCATGTCCAGCGGTGTGCTGGCCCCATGCGCACGCCTGAGAATCTCGTTGGTCTGCTTCTGTTCGGCCAGCATCTCGCGTAGCAGCCCCTTGATGCCGAAGATGGCGAAGGGAACCAAGATCCACAACAGCCCGAACACCGCCCAGCCGAGCGCAAGGAAAAGGGAGAAACCGTCAGCGATGCGCATTCCTTTGTACCTGTCAGAAAGTCCGTTCGTGAATGATAGCCGCAGCGCTGTACGGCGGTATCGGCATCAATCTCGAGTGCGGTCGCGGCCAGCGCCACGGCCAGTCTCGTCCATTCGTGCGACAATTCAGCGTCAAAGCCACCACCTGTCGATGGCTGCGCCATGCGGCCAAAGGGGTTGAGATGTCTACCAGTGCGGGCTTTCCAGCGCTCATCGGCTTTGATCTGCCGGGTCACCAGGAGGCCGCCGGCGCGCCACGCGTGATCGTCACCGCACTTCTGGATGACACGCCCCCCAACGATTGGATGCGCATGCTGCATCGGCAGGCGTGGCCATCGCTGCGGCTGGATCATGGCGTCGAGCAGATCCGGCTGGTCGGGCAGGGCATCCACTTTGTGGGCGCCATCAAGGACCCGCGCGCGTTGTCAGCCTCGGTGCGTACTCTGTTCAACGAGATCAACGCGAAAGCACTGGATCGCCGTTTGGCAGCGATGGACAATCCGCTTGAGGAGGATGGCCCGGGCTCCGCGCCGGTGGCGCTGATTGCCAGCTCGTCCGACCCGCGTCTGGCGGATGTTGCCGCACTGCTGGCGATGCCCGCCGTGCCGGGCATGCTGGAGTTGGCCAGTGCGATGACCGGCATGCGTTTTGTCGCCGTGGCACGCGTCACGGCGGATCGATGGACGGCGTGCGCCGTCCATGACGGCCTGGATTTTGGTCTGCGGCCGGGCGAAGACCTGGTGCTGGAAACCACCATCTGCGATGAAATCCGTGAGCATCGCCATCTGGTGCAGTTCGACCAGGCGAGCACCCACCCGGTATTTTCCAGCCACCGCACGCCGGCGTTGTACGGTTTCGAGAGCTACATCTCGGTGCCGATGTTCCGCCGCGATGGTGGCTTCCACGGCACCCTGTGCGCGCTGGACCCGAACCCCTCCAAGCTCGATGCCGCCACGGTGAAGGCATTCGAGGTACTGGCGGGCATCATCGGCGCGCAACTGGACGTGCCGCACGGGTCTGACGAGACAGGCCAGCCGGTGACCAGCATGAGCGAGGCACTATCTGTGCTGTCCCGGCAGGTCGAGGCCCTGGATGCGACGATGCTGCCGGAGCAGTTCCGCACGGTGACCGCGCGGTTGCGTGAGCTGGTGGACGCGCGACGGGCGGTCCTGGGCTGATCGCGCCGCTGGGCAGCGACGCGCAGGTCTTTGGCCCCTCAGCCGTCCAAATCGACCCGCGCAAAGCGCGCACGCCACTGCCCATCCACCTCCACCTGCGCGACGAACATCTCGAACGGACGCACCCACAGGCCGATCTCCGAATCCAACGGCCGGTACAGCACCATCGGCATCAGGGTCTCGCTGTGGCGCACGACGCCGATCACTTCGTAGTTGCCGCCTTTGAAGTGGCGGTAGTGACCGAGCGGCAGAGTGGGCAGTGGGGCGAGATCGGACATGAGTCTGGCACGTGAGGCAGGCGGGCTGGACATTATCGCCTGAGGTGCAGACGCCGTCGCGCGATCAGCCCGCGTCCGGCAGTGGCCCCGCCCGGCAGGCGCTGACCAGGTGCAGCACGGCGTCGGGATGCATCGGGCGGGCGAGGTGATAGCCCTGCGCTTCATTGCAGCCCCACAGGCGCAACAGGGACAACTCGGCCTCGTTCTCCACGCCCTCTGCCACGGTGCGATAGCCAAGCTGGCGGGCCAGCTTGATGATGGCTTCCACCTTCAGGCGTGCCGTGCGCGAGCGCGCCAGTCCGGTGACCAGGGTCTGGTCGATCTTGATATGGCTGATCGGCACCTCGCTGAGGTAACCGAAGTTGCTGTACCCACTGCCGAAATCATCGATCGCGATGCGTATGCCGGCGGCGGCCATCTCCCGCAGCTGGGGAAGGGCCGCGGGGTGGTGGTTCAGCCATTGGCCTTCGGTGATCTCGATTTCGATCAGTCCCGGTACCAGCCCATGTGCGTGCAGCCGTTCGGACAGCACGTTCCATACCCGCTGGTCGTCGAAATCGCGCGGGGAAAGATTGAGCGATAGGCTGAAGCCGGGCACGATCTTCTGCCACTGCGCCGCCTGGGCCAGCGCATGATCGATCACCCACCGGCTGATGGCCGGCATCAGCGCGGTGCGCTCCAGCACCGGAATGAACTCGCCGGGGCTGACCGGACCGAGCATCGGGTGGGTCCAGCGCAGCAGCGCCTCGGCCGATACCGGCAGCCCGGTGATCAGATCGAAGCGCGGCTGATAGACCAGGCTGAACTGGTGCTGGGCCAGACCGCGCCCGGCATCGGAGGCCAACCGATAGCGGCGGCGCAGTGCATCGTCACGCTCCTGCGAGTACCAGCACAGGCAGGCGTCCGTCTGGATGGCGTGGTGCATGGCGACCAGGCATTTGCGGACCAGATCGCCGGTCTGCTCAGGCACTGAGAGGAAATCGCAGACACCGGCATGGAACTGCGGCGACATCGGAATGCTGCCGGCCATCAGTGGCCGACGCATGCGGATGCGCAGCCGATCCAGCAGCGCTTCGGTCTGCTCATGCGAGTGGTCGGCCAGCAGGAACGCAAAGCGGGTCACGCCGATGTGGTACACCTGCGCCAGGTCACGCAGCACATCCTGCACGCGCAGGGCGGCCTGCCGCAGCAGGGTTTCCACCGGCTTCATGCCCAGCGCCTGGCCAGCATCGTTGGCGCTCTGCAGATCGAATACATCCAGCACCACGGCCGTGAATGCACGCGCGTCGGCATGGCGGGCCAAGGCGTTGAGATCGGCCTGGAACTGGTGCCGGTTGGGCAACCCGCTGATCTGCTCGCGTCGGCCCAACGACATCTTCAGCTCCATCTGCGCAACCACCACCCGCGACAAGGTCTGCAGCTGCAGCTGCTCTTCAGCGCCGAGCTGCCGTGGCGTACGGTCCATGATGCACAGCGTGCCGAGCGCAACGCCGGCTTTGGTCACCAGCGGCGCGCCGGCGTAGAAGCGCAGCTGCTCCGGTCCGGTCACCAACGGGTTGTCGGCAAAGCGCGGGTCCTGTCGCAGATCGGCGACCTGCATGACGGTGTTGGTTGCCAGCGTCCGTGCGCAGATGGAGGCATGCCGTTCGGTGTGGCTGATGGCCAGGCCGACCTGGGAGATGATGTGCTGGTGATCGGCATCGAGGATGGACACCCATGCGATCGGGACGCCAAAGCTGAAGGCGGTCAACTCGGCAATGGGATCGAGCGCGGTACCCAACGCTGGATCCATCACGTTGAGCGCCTCGATCAACGCGATCCGATCTGCATCATTGCCCCTGTCCAGCATCTACCGCGCCCTGTGCCGACGTCACGGCTACTATCCGGGGTGTCGTGCAGAACCGGTGTGAAGCAGATGCAGCTGGGATGAAGCGTTCACGCTGGGCGCGTTTCGCCCGCTCAGGGCGAGACGGGAGACTGCAGCAGGGTCACCAGCTGGCGCAGGCGATACGGCTTGGGCAGGAACTCGACATGTTCCGGCAGCGGCGGCAGCTGGGAGCGCGCATAACCGGAGGCCAGGATGATGCGCGCATTGGGCAGCACATCGGCCACATGCTCGCTCAGCTCTACGCCACTCATGCCATTTGGCATGCTGATATCGCTGAACACCACATCGAACCCACCCGGATCCTGCATCAGCCGCAGCGCGGCCGGGCCGTCATCGGCGGTATGGATCTCGATGCCGAAGTCCTGCAGCGCCTGGCCAATCAGTTCACGCAGGTCCTGCTGGTCTTCGACCATCAATACGCGTAGGGGCTCAGACATGCTCGACTTCCTCAATGACAGGTAACAACAGGCGGACGGTGGTGCCCCGTCCGGGGGCGGTTTGTACGTCGACAAAGCCGTCGCACTGGGACACGAAGCCAAATACCTGGCTCAGGCCCAGCCCGCTGCCTTTGCCGACTTCCTTGGTGGTGAAGAATGGCTCGCTGGCGCGCTCGGCGATGTCCGGGGGCATCCCGTTGCCCTCATCGGTCACTGCGATGGCGACATAGTGGCGGCGCATGGGCTGGGACAGATCCGGTGCCAGTCGCTGTTCGACCTCGGCCGTGATCGTGACCGTGCCGCCCTGGGGCATCGCTTCGCCACTATTGAGCACCAGATTCAACACGGCGCTGTGCAACTGTACGCCATCGGTGATGATCGGGGGCAGATTCGGAGTCAGGTCCAGCTTCACTTCGATCCCGACCGGGCACGCGCGACGCAGCACGGGCAGGGCATCGAGCAGGAAGTCCTGCACCACCACCGGCTCGCGCACCAGGGTCTGATCCGAGGAAAACGCCAGCAACTGGCGGGTCAGCAGCGAGCCGCGGTCGGCAGCCGCCTGCGCCAGGTCCACCAGCTCCTGGGTGCGCCCGTCGGCGCCGGGGCGCAGGGCGATCATATCCAGTGCGTTGCCGATGGTGGTCAGCAGGTTGTTGAATTCATGGGCCAGGCCACGGGTCAGCCGGCCGACATTGTCCAGTTGCCGCTGCTGCACGTGCGCGCGCTGCGCATCCTGCAGCAGACGTTGGGCCTGGTAGCGCTCGGTGACGTCCTGGGTGACTTTGACAAAGCCGAGCAGGCAGCCATCCTCGCGCACCGGCTCGATCACCTCGCCGGCACGGAAGCGCTCGCCATTGCAGCGCACGCGCCAGCCTTCACCGACGAAGCGGCCATGGTCACGCGCATACTCCAGTGCCTGCTGCGGGACACCCAGCTGCTGGTCCTCGGGGGTATAGAACAGGCCGACATGCTTGCCGATCACCGCGTCGGCGGTATAGCCCTTGACCCGCTCGCAGCCCCGGTTCCAGCTGCAGATGCTGCCTTGCGTATCAAGCAGATAGATCGCGTGATCGCTCACGTTGTCGATCAACAGCTTCAGCTGCCGGCTTTCATCGGCGAGCGGTGTGACGCTGGATACGGCCTGGACCACGACGGCTATCGACTCCCCCGATCAGGGACCGAACCGTAGGGGCCATCATGTGAAGAAAGTGTCAAGAACGTGCATCAAACACGCTGACTTCTGGCGCTTAACAGCCGTTTACTGCTTCGGGTACCATCAGCCCCCTTTTGAGCTGGAACACGGCATGAATTCTGCGCCCACCTCCCGTGACCGTTGGATCTGGCTTGCGTCGGCCGCCTTGATGGCGGCCACGCTGGGCACGGAGATGGTGGTGCCACTGGGCTACGCGGTCTGGCTGACCTACTTCATGGCGGTGGGCATCACGCTGTTCCAGCGCCGGATGGAGGTGCCTCTGCTGGTGGCAATCGGGTCCTGCATCCTGCTGGCCGTGGGCTACAACGTGGCGCCCGCCAGCAGCAATTCGGCCTTCTCTTTCGTCAACCGCAGCATCGGTGGCGTTGCTTTCCTGATGATGGCCCTGACGGTGATGAAGGCCATCGGCGCCCGCCGCGAAGCCGCCGATGCGTTGTGGCTGCAGGCCGGCGAGAACGTGGTCGGCACCAGCCTGCAGGGCGATCCCACCCCGCGTGAGCTGGCTGACCAGGCCATGCGCGCGTTGTGCGCGCAGCTCAACGCCGATGTCGGTGCGATGTACCGCCTGCAGGGTGAGCGGCTGGTGTTGGTCGGTGGCGCCGCGCTGCCTTCGCAGCTGCCGGAGACCCTGCCGGCGCATGCCGGCCAATGGGGCGAGATCATCCGCGAGGGCCGCGCGCGTCGGCTGGAAGACAGTGACAGCCCGCTGGATATCGATACTCCGCTGGGCCGCACCACGGTCCACCAGCGCCTGCTGGGCCCGATCACGGCCGACGGCGCGGTGATCGGCGTGATTGAACTGGGCCGTGCCGGCGTCTCGCCTGCGCGAGGCCTGGAGATGGCCCTGCTGCTGCAGTGCGCCGAGCCGATCGGCATTGCGCTGCGCGCGGCATTGCTCAATGCGCAGCTGGTGGAGCTGCTGGAAGAGACCCAGCGCCAGAGCGAAGAGCTTCAGACGCAGCAGGAAGAGCTGCGCGTGGCCAACGAGGAACTGGAAGAGCAGAGCCGCAGCCTGCTGCATTCCCAGGCCAACCTGGAGCAGCAGCAGGCCGAACTGGAACAGACCAATGTGCAGCTCGAAGAGCGCACCCACGAGCTGGAGTCGCGCCAGCAGGCGCTGCTGCTGGCCCAGGCCCAGCTGGTGCAGAACAGCGCGGAGCTGGAAGCCAGCTCGCGTTACAAATCCGAGTTCCTGGCCAACATGTCCCACGAGCTGCGCACGCCGCTCAACAGCTCGCTGATCCTGGCCAAGCTGCTGGCCGACAACAAGGAAAGCACGCTGACCGCCGAGCAGGTCAAATACGCCCAGGCGATCCATTCCTCCAACAACGACCTGCTGGCGCTGATCAACGACATTCTGGACCTGTCGCGGATCGAGGCCGGCCATGTCGAGCTGGTCGAGGAAAACCTCGCGGTGTCCAGCGTCCTGCAGCGCCTGAAGGAAACCTTCGAGCCGATGGCCGTGCAGAAGGGGTTGAGCCTGGAGATCAGCGCCACGCCGGACGCACCGACCCAACTGCTGGCCGACAGCCAGCGCCTGCAGCAGATCCTCAAGAACCTGCTGGCCAATGCGGTCAAGTTCACCGAACACGGCAGCGTGTCGTTGAAGGTGCGCAGTGCCGGGGCAGGGCGAATCCAGTTCGCGGTGTCCGATACCGGTATCGGCATTCCGGAAGAACAGACGGCGGTGATCTTCGAGGCTTTCCGCCAGGCCGATGGCAGCACCCGCCGCCGTTACGGCGGCACTGGGTTGGGGCTGTCGATCTCGCGCGATCTGGCGGCACGCATGGGAGGCAGCATCACCGTCTCCAGCGAGCCGGGTCGGGGCAGCTGCTTCACGCTTGAACTGCCGCTGCTGGCGGGCGGTGGCACCGGCAGCGCGCACAGCGTCGTGCACGACGTCCGTCCCGCCGCCGTGGCGGCACCGGCCCTGCCTGCCGCTGCTCCGCTGGGCCGCGCCCACGCCGAATCCGCCCCTGCGCAGGCGCCTGCACCTGCGGCGAAGGTCATCGATGACCGTGGCCGTCGCAGCCGTGCCGGCCGCATGATTCTGGTGGTGGAGGACGATGCGACCTTCGCCGGCGCGCTGGTCTCGATGGCGCACGAGCTGGATTTCGACTGCGTGGTCGCCGGTACTGCCGAGGAAGCCCTGGGCCTGGCCACCGAGCTGCGCCCGAACGGCATCCTGCTCGATATCGGCCTGCCCGATGTGTCCGGGTTGAGCGTGCTCGAGCGCCTCAAGCGCGACCCGGCGACGCGCCATATCCCGGTGCATGTGGTCTCCGGCCTGGAGCGGTCCCAAGTGGCGATGGAGCTGGGCGCGATCGGCTACGTGATCAAGCCGGCCACGCGCGAGCGCCTGGTCGGGGCGATCCAGCAGCTGGAAGCCACCAGCCAGCGCGATGTGCGCCGCCTGCTGATCGTCGAGGATGACAGCGAGCTGCGCTCCAACCTGCAGCTGCTGCTCGGCCGCGACCAGCTCGAAATCACCGCGGTGGGCACCATCACCGAGGCGATGGCCGAACTGGCCGGCTCCACCTTCGATTGCATGGTCACCGATCTGGCGTTGCCCGATGGCACCGGCTACGACCTGCTCGAGCGGATGGCGGGCAACGATGCCGTCGCCTTCCCGCCGGTGATCGTCTACACCGGCCGCGCGCTGACCCGCGATGAAGAACAGCGCCTGCGCCGCTATTCCAAGAGCATCATCATCAAGGGTGCGCGCTCGCCGGAGCGCCTGCTCGACGAAGTGACCCTGTTCCTGCACAGCGTCGAGGCCTCGCTGCCGACCGACCAGCAGCGTCTGCTGCGCGAAGCACGCCGCCGCGATGCGGTGCTTGATGGCCGCATCGTGCTGCTGGCCGAGGACGATGTGCGCAACATCTTCGCGCTGTCCAGCGTGCTCGAGCCGTTGGGCGTCACCCTGGAAATCGCGCGCAATGGTCGCGAGGCGCTGGACAAGCTGCGCCCCGAGATCGACCTGGTGCTGATGGACATCATGATGCCGGAGATGGACGGGCTGACCGCCATGCGCGAAATCCGCGCGGACAACCGCTGGCGCGACCTGCCGATCATCGCGCTGACCGCCAAGGCGATGCCCGATGACCGTGAGCATTGCCTGCAGGCCGGCGCCAACGATTACATCGCCAAGCCGATCGACGTGGACAAGCTGGTCTCGCTGTGCCGCGTGTGGTGCTCGCGCCGATGAATGAAACGGAGCTGTTCGATCTGGAGCTGAAGGTACTGCTGGAGGCGGTCTACCAGCGCTACCATTACGACTTCCGTGACTACGCGTTGGCGTCGTTGCGGCGGCGTATGCGGCATGCCATGTCGCGCTTCGAGTGCCCGACCATGGGCGCATTGCAGCACCGGCTGCTGCACGAGCCGGAGACGTTCGCCCAGGCGATGCAGTACTTTACCGTGCAGGTCTCGGAGATGTTCCGTGACCCGCCGTACTTCAAGGTGCTGCGCGAGCATGCGGTACCGGTACTGCGCACCTATCCCTCGATCAAGCTGTGGGTGGCCGGCTGCAGCACCGGCGAAGAGGTGTGGTCGCTGGCGATCCTGCTGCATGAGGAGGGCCTGCTGGATCGGGCGATCATCTACGCCACCGACATCAATCCCGAGGCGCTGCAGGCCGCCGAGTCCGGTGCGTTTGCGCTGGACCGGCTGGCGCAGTTCAGCCGCAACTACCTGGCCGCCGGCGGCACCGGCTCGCTGTCGGATTACTACAGCAGCGGGTATGGCAGCGTGGTCTTCGACCGCCGCCTGAAGCGCAACATCGTCTTCGCCGACCACAGCCTGGCCACCGACACCGTGTTCTCCGAAGTGCACCTGGTCTCCTGCCGCAACGTGCTGATCTATTTCCAGCGCCCGCTGCAGAACCGTGCCATCGGTCTGTTCCATGAGGCCTTGGTACATCGGGGCTTCCTGGGGCTGGGCAGCAAGGAATCGCTGCAGTTCGGTGAACACGCAGGCGCCTTCGAAGCCTGCGCGCGCGACCAGCGCCTGTATCGGAAGCTGGCCTGATGATCGGTACGTCGCAGCGCAGCCGGTTCGATCTGGTGGTCATCGGTGCGTCCGCCGGCGGCGTCAGTGCGCTGCAGTCGCTGTTGTCCGCTTTCCCGGCGACGCTGGATCTGCCCGTGCTGGTGGTGCTGCATTTGCCGCGCGACCGGCCCAGCCGCATCGCCGACCTGCTCGACGCCGGCTGCCCGCTGCCGGTGCGCGAGGCCGAGGACAAGCAGCCGCTGCACCCCGGTACCGTGACCTTCGCCCCACCGGACTACCACCTGCTGGTGGAGGACCGCGCCACGCTCGCGCTGTCCATCGATCCGCCCGTGCTGTTCTCGCGCCCGGCGATCGACCCCCTGTTCGAAAGCGCTGCCGACGTGTTTGGCGACGGTGTGCTGGCGATCCTGCTCACCGGTGCCAGCAGCGACGGCAGTGATGGGGTCGCCGCGGTCCGCCAGGCCGGCGGCGAAGCCTGGATCCAATGCCCTGAGGAGGCGTATTCCTCGATGATGCCCGCCTCGGCCCTGGCGCACGCCGGCGCCGACGCGGTGCTCCCGCTCACCTCCATCTGCACGCGTATGAAAGGTCTTACCCGATGAACCTGATCGAGCCCGCCGGGTCGACTGCCACCACCGATTGCGTGAAGCTGCTGATTGTCGATGACATTCCGCAGAACCTGGTTGCGATGGAAGCGCTGCTGCGCCGCCCGGGCCTGGAGATCCTGTGTGCCGCTTCCGGCGCTGAAGCGCTTGAACTGCTGCTCGAGCATGAGGTGGCGCTGGCGCTGCTGGATGTGCACATGCCGGAGATCGACGGCTTTTCGCTCGCCGAACTGATGCGTGGCTCCCAGCGCAGCCGCGACGTGCCGATCATCTTCCTGACCGCGTCCCCCAACGATCCCGTGCGCGCCTTCAAGGGCTACGAGACCGGCGCGGTCGATTTCCTGCACAAGCCGATCGAGCCGCAGGTGATCATGAGCAAGGTCAACGTCTTCATCGAGCTTTACCAGCAGAAACAGCTGCTCAAGGCGCGCAACGAGGCGCTGGAGCATGCCCTCAAGCTCAATGAAACGATGATGGCGGTGCTGACCCACGACCTGCGGACGCCACTGGCCGCGATCCTGCTGTGTGCCGACAAGCTGTCGCTGGACCTGCCCGACGACAGCCAGGTCCAACGCACGCTGGTGCATCTGGAGAACAGTGCCCAGCGCATGGTGCGGATGGTCGAGCAGCTGCTGGATTTCTCCAGGATCCGTACCGGCGGCCTGCGCCTGCACAGCACCGAGTGCGACCTCGCCGAGCTTGCCTCGCTGGTGGTGGCCGAGATCGGCCGCGCCCACCCGCAGGCAACGATCGAGCTGAAGGTACATGGCGATGCGCATGTCCAGGGCGACCCGGATCGATTGGCGCAGCTGCTGTCCAACCTGGTGAGCAATGCGGTGCTGCACGGCGGCGATGCGCCGGTGCTTGTCCGCCTGGAAGGGGAGCGCAATGGACCGCTGCGGCTGCAGGTGCGCAATGCGGGGCAGATCCCCGAGGCCTTGCTGCCGCGGCTGTTCGAGCCGTTCAAGGCCAGTTTCCACGACAGTCGCGGCTTGGGGCTGGGGCTGTTCATCGCCAGCGAGTTCGCGCGTGCGCATGGGGGCACACTGGTGGCCGTCAACGAAGACGGGACCGTGTTGTTCGAGACGGTATTGCAGCGGCGGCCTCGCTGAGGTACGGCGTTAGGTAAACTGTTCCGGCGCCGCAGCCCTTCGCCACCGGCCCATTGCTGGAGCCACCATGCCGTCCTCGACCCGTAAAGCCGCCTCGCCCCTGATCGATGCCCAGGTGCATGTCGAGGGCTTCGTGCAGGTGCGCGAAGCGCGCCGGTCCGAGCTGGTCGAGGATTACGTGGAGCTGATCGCGGACCTGATCGCCGATGGCCGCGAGGCCCGGCAGGTGGATATCGCCACCCGGCTCGGCGTAGCGCAGCCCACCGTCGCCAAGGCCCTCAAGCGGCTGGTCAAGGAAGGCTGGGCGATCCAACGGCCGTATCGCGGCGTGTTCCTGACCCCGGCCGGCGAGCAGTTGGCGGTGGAGATGCGCGCCCGCCATCAGACCGTGGAGCAGTTCCTGCTGGCGCTGGGCGTGGACGCCGATTCGGCGCGACGCGACGCGGAAGGGATCGAGCATCACGTCAGTGAGGCCACCCTGGCCGCGTTCGAGGCCTTCGTGCGCAAGGCCAACGGCCATGGTTGAGCGCCTCACGCCGCCACCCCCGTTGGGCGTGCCCGTGCACGACCAGGATGAGCATTGGATGCGCCACGCGCTGGGCCTGGCCGAGCGTGCCGAGCGCGAATTCGATGAGATTCCGGTCGGCGCAGTCCTCGTCGGTGCCGATGGCACCGTGCTCGGCGAAGGCTGGAACCTCAACATCGCCGACCATGACCCCAGCGCGCATGCCGAGATCGTGGCGATGCGGCAGGCGGGCAGGGCGATCACCAACCACCGGCTGATCGGCAGCACGCTGTACGTCACCCTGGAGCCGTGTGCGATGTGTGCGATGGCCATCGTGCACGCACGCGTAGCGCGGCTGGTGTACGCCGCCACCGACCCCAAGACCGGTGCCTGCGGCAGCGTGTTCGACCTGATCGGCGACCCCCGGCACAACCACCGTGTGGAGATCCACGGTGGCGTACTGGCCAAGGATGCGAGTACCCGGCTGACCAACTATTTCCGCGCCAAGCGCGGCAAACCACCGCTGCTGCTGGAATAAGGGCGCCACAGCGACAGGGTCGTGACGGGTTGGCGGTATCATGTGGCCTTATCCATTCCTGGTCGCGGCGCAAGCGGCGGCCCAGCACAAGGCGAACACATGGCGGACAACGGCGCAGAAGGCGAGCGACTGATCTGGATCGATCTGGAAATGACCGGTCTGGACACGGACAACGATGCAATCATCGAGATCGCCACCGTGGTCACCGATGCGCAGTTGAACGTGCTGGCCGAAGGTCCGGAGTTCGCGATCCATCATCCGGTCGAGCGCCTGGAGTCCATGGACGAGTGGAATCGCAACCAGCATCGTCGCTCGGGGTTGTGGCAGCGTGTTGTCGACAGCACCGTCACCCTGGGCCAGGCCGAAGCGCAGACCATCGCCTTCCTGCAGCAGTGGATCAAGGCCGGCGCGTCGCCGATGTGCGGCAACTCGATCTGCCAGGACCGTCGCTTCCTGCACCGTGAAATGCCGCGCCTGGAGAAGTACTTCCACTACCGCAATCTGGACGTCTCCACGATCAAGGAACTGGCCAAGCGCTGGGCCCCCGGCGTCGCTGCCGGCGTCGGCAAGACGGCCAGCCATACCGCGCTGAGCGACGTGCACGATTCCATTGAAGAGCTTCGCCATTACCGCCAGTTCATGGGCGCGCTGTCGGGCCTGCCGGCCTGATCCAACCGCCACGTCTGCGTGGCAACGCGGCCTGTGCACAGGCGTTCAGCCAGCGTCAGGCGTGGCAACGAGCGGTATACATCGGCAGCGCTATGATCGCGGCCATGAACGCCATCACCTCGCCGCAACCGCCGCCGCTGTCCTCCTCGATCCTGCCGACCTCGCAGGATTGGCGCGACCTGCAGCGTGCGGTGGACCTGTTGGAATCGCCCACGCTGACTGCCAAGATGGCCAACCTGATCGGTTCGCCGCTGGAATTCGCGGTCAAACGCCTGCCGGATTCGGTGTCACGCCGCATCCACGGCGCGGTCGAAGCGGCGCTGTTCAAATCCGCCCAGGCCGCGTTGTGGACGATGGACAACACACCGGGCAAAGCAGCGTCCACGCGCTGGCATAAGCTGGCCGCGGCCACCTCCGGTGCGGTGGGCGGCGCGTTCGGCTTCACCACGCTGTTCATCGAGCTGCCGGTGTCCACCACGATCATGATGCGTTCGGTGGCGGACGTGGCCCGCAGCGAGGGCTTCGACCTGCGTGAGATGAGCACCCGGCATGCCTGCCTGGAGGTGTTTGCCTTGGGTGGCAACTCCGGCAAGGACGATGCCAGTGAGACCGGCTACTACATTACGCGTGGCTTCACTGCCGAGGTGATGCGTCACCTGTCCGCCGAGCTGGCCGGCCGCGCGGTCGGCGGCAGCCCGGTGATGATCGGGCTGACCCCGAAGGAAGCGGGGAAGTGGCTGGCCAAGCTCGTGGAGAAGGTCGCCGCGCGTTTCGGCGTGGTGGTCACCGAGAAGTTCGCCGCGCAGGCGGTCCCGATCGTGGGGGCGGTGGCCGGTGCGACGCTCAACACCATGTTCACCGACTACTACCAGGACGTGGCGCGCGGTCATTTCATCGTGCGCCGGCTGGAGCGGACCTACGGCTACGAGACCGTTCGGGCGGCCTATTCGATGCTGGCGGCCGAGCGTACTTGATCGCCTCAACCGCCGAGGCCTGAAGGCGCTCGCGTTATGCGGGAAGGAAACCGTCGCGCGATGCGCTGCGGCCGACCAGCGGTCGGCTCTACCGGCGCCGCATAAAACAACACCCCGCTTGCGCGGGGTGTTGTTCTTCATCTCATTGCCGGAAGGATCAACCCTTGGCTTTGAGCTTGGCCAGGCGCAGCCAGGTATCCACCACGGTATCTGGATTCAGCGACACCGACTCGATCCCTTCCTGCATCAGCCATTCGGCCAGATCCGGGTGATCGGACGGGCCCTGGCCGCAGATGCCGACGTACTTGCCCTTGGCGCGCGCGGACTTGATCGCCATCGACAGCAGCTTCTTCACCGCCGGGTTCCGCTCGTCGAACAGGTGCGCGACGATCGAGGAATCACGGTCCAGGCCCAGGGTCAGCTGGGTCAGGTCGTTGGAGCCGATCGAGAAGCCGTCGAAGATCTCCAGGAACTCATCGGCGAGCAGTGCATTGGACGGCACTTCGCACATCATGATGATCTTCAGGCCGTTCTCGCCCTGCTTGAGGCCGTTCTGTTCCAGCACCTCGACGACCTTGCGGCCCTCTTCCAGGGTGCGCACGAACGGGATCATGACCCACAGGTTGTCCAGGCCCATCTCGTTGCGCACGCGCAGCACCGCCTGGCATTCCAGGGCGAAGGCGGCCGAGAAGCTCGGATCGACGTAACGGCTGGCGCCGCGGAAGCCGATCATCGGGTTCTCTTCGTGCGGCTCGTAGTTGGTACCGCCGATCAGGTTGGCGTACTCGTTGGACTTGAAGTCCGACAGGCGCACGATCACCGGGTTCGGGGCGACCGACGCGGTCAGGGTGGCGATGCCTTCGGCCAGACGACCGACGTAGAAGCTGACCGGATCGGCGTAACCGGCGATCTTCTCGTCGATCTTCTTCTTGGTCGCCGCGTCCTGGCGGTCGTACTCGAGCAGCGCGTTCGGGTGGATGCCGATGTGGCTGGCGATGATCATTTCCAGACGGGCCAGGCCGATGCCGGCGTTCGGCAGCTGGCCGAAATCGAAGGCACGTTCCGGGTTGGCCACGTTCATCATGATCTTCAGCGGCGCCGGCGGCATGTTGCCCAGATCCGTGGTGGTGCGCTCGAACTCGAGGATGCCGTCGTAGATGAAGCCGGTGTCACCCTCGGCGCAGCTGACGGTCACTTCCTGGCCATCCTGGATCAGCTGGGTGGCGTTGCCCGAGCCGACCACGGCCGGCACGCCCAGCTCACGCGCGATGATCGCCGCGTGGCAGGTGCGGCCGCCACGGTTGGTTACGATGGCCGAGGCGCGCTTCATCACGGGCTCCCAATCGGGATCGGTCATGTCGGCGATCAGCACGTCGCCGGGCTGCACGCGGGCCATGTCGTCCAAGGTACGCACCACGCGGGCGGTACCGGCACCGATCTTGGCGCCGACGGCGCGGCCTTCGGCCAGTACCTTGCCGTCCTTCTGGTTCAGCGCGAAGCGTTCGATCTGGGTGGCATGGCCACGCGACTTCACGGTCTCCGGACGCGCCTGCACGATGAACAGCTTGCCGCTGACGCCGTCCTTGGCCCACTCGATATCCATCGGGCGGCCGTAATGCTGTTCGATCACCAGCGCCTGCTTGGACAGTTCCTGCACGTCCTCGTCGCTGATGGAGAAGGTGTTGCGCAGCTCGGCCGGGGTGTCTTCGATGCGCACGCGCTCACCGGGAACATCCGAATACACCATGCGGATCGCCTTGCTGCCGAGCGAGCGGCGCAGGATCGCCGGCTTGCCCGCGCTCAAGGTGGGCTTGTAGACGTAGAACTCGTCCGGGTTGACCGCACCCTGCACGACCATTTCGCCCAGGCCGAACGAGGAGGTGACGAACACCACGTCGCGGAAGCCGGATTCGGTGTCCAGGGTGAACAGCACGCCGGAGGAGCCCACGCCCGAGCGCACCATCAGCTGCACGCCGGCGGACAGGAACACGTCCTCGTGCTTGAAGCCATGGTGGACGCGGTAGGCGATAGCACGGTCGTTGTACAGGGAGGCGAACACTTCCTTGACCTTGTGCACGACATCGTCGGCGCCGGTCACGTTGAGGAAGGTCTCCTGCTGGCCGGCGAAGGACGCATCGGGCAGATCTTCGGCAGTGGCCGAGGAGCGCACCGCGACCGCGACATCGCCGCCGCCGTTTTCGCTGCACAGTTTGGCGTAGGCGGTGCGGATGTCCTGGTCCAGCGCCGGGTGCAGCGGGGCATCGATCACCCAGCCGCGGATTTCCTTGCCGGCCACCGTCAGGGCACCGACATCTTCCACGTCCAGCGTGGCCAGCTTGTCGAAGATGCGCTTGGACAGATCGTTGTGGGCGATGAAGTCCTTGAAGGCTTCAGAGGTGGTTGCGTAACCGCCGGGGACAGACACCCCCAGACCGGCAAGATTGCCGATCATTTCGCCAAGCGACGAATTCTTGCCGCCTACGCGGGCCAGATCGGCCAGGCGCAGTTCGTGCAACCACAGGATGTTCTCGTTCAAGCGCGATGCTCCGTTTGGCCATCGCCCGAGGCGGGCTGGATGGCCACGTCCGTAGGAAGAAGCCGATATGATGCCGGGCAGACCGCTGTCGGCACAAGCTTGTATCGACAGCCTTTTTAAGCTTCGGAGGGGGTAAAAGCCGTATGTCGACGATCCGTCCGGTGTTCTACGTGTCCGATGGAACCGGTATCACCGCTGAAACCATTGGGCATAGCCTCCTGACCCAGTTCTCCGGGTTCAGCTTCATCACCGACCGGATGTCGTTCATCGATGATCCGGAAAAAGCGCGCGAAGCCTGTGAAAGGATCCGTGCAGCGGGGGAGCGGTACCAGGTTCGGCCCATCGTGGTCAGTTCCTGCGTGGACAGCGGGCTGAGCATCATCCTGGCCGAAAGCGGCGGATTGATGCTGGACGTGTTCGCCCCCTTCATCGAGCCGCTGGAGCGCGAACTCGCCGTCAATCGGCATTCCCGGGTCGGCCAGGCGCACGGCATGGTCGACTTCGAGACCTACCACCGCCGCATCAACGCGATGAACTTCGCGCTGACCCATGACGACGGCATTGCCATCAATTACGACGATGCCGACGTGATCCTGGTGGCCGTGTCCCGGGCTGGCAAGACCCCGACCTGCATCTACCTGGCCCTGCATTACGGGGTCCGCGCGGCCAATTACCCGCTGACGGATGAGGACCTGGAGCAGGATCGCCTGCCGCCGCGGCTGCGCCCGTACCGCAAAAAGCTGTTTGGCCTGACCATCGACCCCGACCGCCTGCAGCAGATCCGCCAGGAGCGCCGCCCGAACTCGCGCTACGCGAACCTGGAGACCTGCCGCCGCGAGGTCGCCGCCGCCGAGACCATGTTCCGGATGGAGCGGATCCCGACGTTGAGCACCACCCATACCTCGATCGAGGAAATCTCGAGCAAGGTGCTGGGCACGCTGGGGTTGCAGCGCGAGATGTATTGACCGACGTGAACCGGTGGCGGGCCGCCCCTTTGGCCGGGGCGGCGCCGCCCCCACGTTGGGAGATCAACGTGTAGGATCGACCCATGGCCCAGGCATCGCCCCGTATCGAACGCATCCCCCGGCTCAGCCGCTTGAGCTGGCTGATGGGCCTGTACGCCGAGAACTACCAGCACCTCGTGCGCCTGTTCGCACCCGCCGAGCTCGTCCCCGGCAGCTACGTTTCTTCGATCGGCGATGGGCTGGATGTGCGCCTGGACGTGATCGAATGCCACCGCTATACGGTCGAACTTCGGCTGACCTATGACTTCGCCGACCCGGTCACCGGGCAGCCGGATCCGTCGGCCTACGTGCGCCTGTACCGCGACGCCCGCCAGGCCGAGACCACCCATTGCTACGTGGGCCGCCGCTGGCAGGACGTGGTGGGCATGTACCCGCCGCCGGCCGAGCTGATCAGCCACCGCATGCGCATGAACACCTTCCTCGGCAAATGGCTGGAATACCTGGCCGAACGCGGCCACGGCGTGGCTACCCTGCGCCGCGATGGCGCGGTCACCGCACCGGCCGACGCACGCCGCGCCAGCCTGGTGCCCTGAGCCACCCCCGGGCGGATCACGCATAATCGGGGGTCTGTGTTCCCGAGCCTGTGCGATATGCCCTATACCCCCATCGTGGCCACCCTGGGCTACGTGCTGTCCGCCGACGGCAAGCAAGTGCTGATGATCCACCGCAACGCCCGCCCCGGTGACCTGCACCTGGGTAAATACAACGGGCTGGGCGGCAAGATGGAGCGCGATGAAGATGCCGCCGCCTGCATGCGCCGCGAGATCCGCGAAGAGGCCGGGATCGAGTGCGGCACCATGCGTCTGCGCGGCACGATCAGCTGGCCGGGCTTCGGCAAGAACGGTGAGGACTGGTTCGGCTTCGTGTTCGTCATCGATGACTTCACCGGCACGCCGCTGACCTCCAACCCGGAGGGCACGCTGGAGTGGGTGGACGTGGACAAGATCGACAGCCTGCCGCTGTGGGAGGGCGATCGCAGCTTCCTGCCGCTGGTCTTCGACGATGAACCGCGCGCGTTCCATGGGGTGATGCCGTACCGTGACGGCGCCATGCAGTCGTGGAGTTACACCCGGCTGTAGTGCGTGGTTGCCGGCCAGCGGCCGGAACTATCGGCGGGCGAGCAGCAGGTGGAAGTGCTTGTTCACTTCGCGCCCGTCGTTGCTGCACCCGGTTTCGCGATGCGTGCGCCAGGCCTGCACGGTCAATCCGGCGCTGCGCAGCGCCTGCTCGACCTCGGCCAGCTCGTGCAGATGGAATCCGTAGCCGGTGAACGGCAGGGTGCGCATGAAGGCGGCATCGCCGAAGGCCAGGCAGAGCCGACCCCCGGGGCGGAGCACGCGGGTGAGTTCGGCGAACGGGAATTTCAGTTCGTCCCAGAAATACAGGGTGTTCACCGCCAGCGCCGCATCGATGCAGGCCGAGTCCAAGGGCAGGGCATGGGCATCGCCCAGGCGGACGTCGGCGCGATCCTGCAGCCCGTGCGCGGCCAGCAGCGCGTTACCCGCGTCGACCATCGCCGCAGAGACATCGACACCCACGTAGCGGCTGCGCGGCGTGCGCAGCAGGTCCTGCGCGAAGGCCGCATTGCCTGGGCCGATCTCCAGCACCTGCTCGCCCGGAGTGACCGAGAGCAGGGCGATGGCGGCACGGTTGAGCTCGCCATTGCTGTGGTTCATCGATTCGGCCACGGCAAGCGCATGCTCGCCATGGGGGTGGCGCAACTGGGCGGCCAGATCATCGGGGGAAAGCACGCGCAAGAATCCTGTCGGTGGGCGGCAGGACCTGGCGGCGGCGGAGTCCATCGACCAGCTTAGCCGACGGGAGACCGCTGTTGGGAGGCATCCACGCGGAAATCGGGCCGACGCAATGCGGAGAGGTGATCAACAAATGACCATCGTCGCGTCTATTGAGATCGAGTTGTCCACAGGGGGTGTGGATGACTCGTGGGCAAGTTTGTGGATAAGCCGCTTCGGCCCCCGCTGGCACTCGCTGTCAAGATGGGTGGCCAAAAATTCACCGCAGGTCGCCCCGGCGTGAACGGCGCGGCAAGGCGGGGGTACGGTGGCGTAGGGTGGGGTGTCCCGGTGTGGCCGCTCGCGGTACTCTCTTGCGATTGCCGCCACCCGATCTTCCATGAAACGTCATTTCTCGATGTTGCGCGAGTTCCACCTGGCCGACTGGTTCACCCTGGCCAACGCGTTCTGCGGCACCGGTGCGGTCTTCGCCGCCATGCGCTACCTGCAGGATGGCGAGCGCAGCTATCTGCTGTTCGGCATGGCCCTGATCCCCCTGGCCTTCATTTTCGACGCGCTGGACGGGCGCATCGCCCGCTGGCGCAAATCCAGCTCCACCCTGGGGCGTGAGCTGGATTCGCTGTCGGACATCATCTCCTTCGGCGTCGCCCCGGCCGCGCTGGCCTACGCCTGCGGCATGCAGGGCGGCTGGGACTGGCTGGTGCTCAGCTACTTCGTCTGCTGCGGCGTCAGTCGCCTGGCGCGTTACAACGTGACCGCCGAGGCACTGGCGGGCGAAGGCGACAAGGTGCCGTACTTCGAGGGCACCCCGATTCCGACCAGTCTGGCGCTGGTGGTGGTGCTGGCCGTGGCGGCGAGCGTCGGCGCGACCGGCGCGGACCTGTGGCTGGGCCAGTGGCAGTTGGGCCCGTGGCAGCTGCACCCGCTGGTGCTGCTGTTCGCGCTGTCCGGCTCGCTGATGATCAGCAAGACCCTGCGCATCCCCAAGCCGTGAGGCACGGCAGCGCGGCATTGCTATCATCGTTTCCCGAGACGGGAGGACGGTCATGACCACGGCGGGCAGCGGCAGCGGCGCAGGCGATGTGGAAGCCTTGGCGCGGCAGTATTTCAGTGCCTGGGGCGATGCTCTGCGGCACGCTGCGGCACCGCCTGGCTACACCCCCGGCCCTGAAGGCCAGGGCAGCTGGCAGCAGGCAATCGACAGCTGGGCGCAGATGATGCCCAATGCCGCCAGCGGTCCGGCCGACGAGGCCGTGCACCGCTTCCGCGAGCAGGCCGGTGGCTGGTACGGCACCATGCAACAGGTGGCCGCGCAGTTCGCCGGCCGCGACACCACCAGCGCCGACGTCGCACAGGCCTGGCGCACGGCCGTGCTGGGGCAGGGCGACGGGCTGCTGCAGTGGATGCTGCAGGGCGCACGCGGGCATACCCACGCCGACGGGCCGGATCTGCTGCAGCTGCTGGAAACGTTGCAGCGCCAGCTCGGGCCGTGGTTGCAGAGCCCGGCATTCGGTCCCGGACGCGAGCACCAGGCCCGCTGGCAGGCGCTGTTGCGCGCCCAGCAGGACTACCAGGCGCACTCGCGCGATTACGTGGAGCAGATCAAGCAGGCGCTGGACGATGCGTTCACCCTGTTCGAGCAGCGCCTGGCCGAGCACGAACAGCCGGGCAACCAGCTGACCAGCGCGCGTGCGATGTTCGATCTGTGGATCGACGCGGCCGAGGAAGCCTATGCGAAGGTCGCGCTGTCCGAGCCGTTCCAGGCGGTATATGCCTCGCTGGGCAACGCCCAGATGCGGCTGCGCGCAGCCACCCAGCAGGAAATCGAACGGCTGACCGAGAGTTTCGGCCTGCCGACGCGCACCGAAATGGATGCCGCCCATCGCCGGATTGCCGAGCTGGAGCGGCTGGTGCGGCGTATGGCCAGCGGTGCAGGCACGGGGGCGGGTGCGGCGGGAACTGGTGCTGGATCAGCCACCAGGTCGGCAGAGCCGAAGAAGTCAGGTGCGAAGAAGGCGAGCGCGAAGAAATCAGCACCCGGCAAGGCAGCACCGAAGCAGGGCAAGGCACCTGCCGCAGCGCGTCCGGCCAAGGCAAGCAACCCAGAAGCCAAACCAGCCGCTGCGACCCAGCGCGCAGCCAAGGCGTCCACGCCGGCCAAGGCCACCAAGCCCACGACCAAGCCCACGACCAAGCCCACGACCAAGCCCAGGAAGCGCAGCGCATGAAAGGCCCCTTGGGCTTCAACGCCGAAGACCTGCTGCAGGAAACCCTGGCCATGCAGCGCAAGCTGATGGACGGGCTGAAGCTGCTGCCCTCGGTGGACGATGTCGATTACGGCGCGACCACCCGCGAGGAGGTCTGGCGAGACGGCAAGGTCACGCTGTACCGCTTCGTCGGCAGCGAGCCGCCGTTGCATGCCACACCACTTCTGATCGTCTACGCGCTGGTGAACCGGCCGTACATGGTCGACCTGCAGACCGACCGCTCGCTGGTGCAGAAACTGCTGGCGCTCGGGCACGACGTCTATGTACTGGACTGGGGCTACCCGGACCGCTCCGAGCGCTACCAGACGCTGGAGGATTACCTGCTGCGCTTCGTGGATGGCGCGGTGGATCATCTGCAGGCGCATAACGGTGGCGAGCCGATCAACATGCTCGGCATCTGCCAGGGCGGCGTGTTCGCGCTGTGCTACGCCGCATTGCGCCAAGCCAAGCTGGCCAATCTGATCACGATGGTCACCCCCGTCGATTTCCACACGCCGGACAACATGCTTTCGCATTGGGCGCGCCAGGTGGACGTGGACCTGCTGGTGGACACGCTCGGCAACATCCCGGCCGACCTGATGAATGCCAGCTACCTGATGCTCAAGCCGTTCCGGCTCAACGTGCAGAAGTACGTGGGGCTGCTCGACATCCTGGACGACAAGGACGCGCTGGAAGATTTCCTGCGCATGGAGAAGTGGATTTTCGACTCGCCTGATCTCGCCGGCGAAGCCTTCCGTGACTTCATCAAGCAGTTCTACCAGGGCAATGGCCTGATGCACGATGGCGTGCGCATCGGTGAGGACACCGTCGACCTCAAGCAGGTCACGTTGCCGGTACTGAACATCTACGCCGAGCAGGACCATCTGGTCCCGCCGGATGCGTCCCGCGCGCTGCGTGGCCGCATCGGCAGCACGGACTATACGGAGAGCAGTTTCCGCGGCGGTCATATCGGTATTTACGTGTCCGGGCGCGCCCAGCGCGAAGTGCCCGCGACCATCACCGGTTGGTTGAACGAGCGCTCGCGATGAAGATGCGTCACCTCATCTGGCTGGCCGTGGGTCTGTTGAGCATCGGTACCGCGCACGCGGCCCCCAGTGAGACTGCCCGCCGCGAGATCGCCGGCCTGATCGGTGCGCTGGATGGCTCGCGCTGCCGGTTCCAGCGCAACGGCAGTTGGCACGATGCGCCCGAGGCGCGCGCGCATCTGCAGCGCAAGTACGACTACCTGCTCAAGAAGGACAAGGTGGACACCGCCGAGCAGTTCATCGAGCGGGCCGCCAGCCAGAGCAGCATGAGCGGCAAGCCGTACCGGATCGCCTGCCCGGGCCAGCCGGAGCAGACCGCCGCCGTCTGGTTCGCTGCCCGGCTCAAGGCATTGCGCCAACGCACCCCGTAGACACGGTTCGCGCTAGAGTCGGCCCATTCCGGACCGAGACCCCGTGCATGAACACACCGCCACGCCCCCTGTCCCGTTCGCTCAACGACCGCATGATCGCCGGGGTAATGGGCGGGATCGCACATCGCTACGGCTGGAACGTCACCCTGGTGCGGGTGCTGTTCGTGCTGGTGTCGATCGGCTCGGCGGCCTTCCCGGGCATCCTGGTCTACCTGATCCTGTGGCTGTTGATCCCCAACGAGGCCGATTGACCTTGGCGCCGGTGCTGCTGCGCGCCTTGCAGGGGCTGGGCGCGCTGTGGACGTCGCCCAATACCCTGATCGGCCTGGCTGCCGGCACTGCCGGGATGTTGGCCGGTGCCCGTCCTTCGTGGAACGCACGCGACTGCGCAATCGTGTTCCGTGAGTTTCCCTGGGGGCCGGGCGGGGCGATTACGCTGGGCAACGTCATCCTGCACACCGGTCCGGTGCTGGACGTGCCGTGCCGCACCTATGCGCACCAGGCCGGTCACGCCACCGAGCCGGTGATCGGGCTGCACGACCACGAGCGTGCGCACGTCTACCAGTATCTGGTGCTGGGGCCGTTGTACCTGCCGGTGTACCTGTTGTGCGGTGGGGTCAGTGCACGCAATCCGTTCGAGCGCGCGGCCGATGTCTATGCGCTGCAGGGGCGCGGCTGGTGGCCGTCACGGCGCGCTGCGCAGTGACGTTATCTCCGCGTTAAATCCATGTAAGAAAAACGTCGACAACGCGACGTCATCTGCATGCAAAAAAACGTCATTAGCCTCCATGACGAATCAGTCAGGTTTGCCGGGGTAAGCTTGCATGGCTGTATGAGCAGTAACGTTACCTGGAGGAATACATCACATGGCAATCGTTCTTTATGTCGGTGGTAGCAAGGATGGCGACAAGGGCCTGGTGCCCCATGGTTTCAGCAAGTCCCAGGCCGATACCGAGCTGGGCCCGGAAATCTACACCGAACGGTTCATGGAACTGCAGGGTGTGGGCAAGGTGCGGGTGATGGCGCTGGAGTCGATGCAGGATGAGATCGTCCACCAGCGCGCAGCCGTGCATTACCGGTAAGCCAGCCACACCGCTCAGGCGCCCGGTTGTCGCGGGCGCCCGCGCCGGCATCCCAGCCCCACGCAAGGATGCCGGCGTGAATGCAGGACCCCTCGTGTGCTCATCGCCACGGGGCGACAGGTTCGGCACGGCCTGTCAACGGCTTTCCCCCGCCGCCGCGCATCGCCAGAATGGGTTCTTTCCGCAAAGCGGCTCCGGCCGGAAGCAATGCCTGACATCAAGCTCGCCCAGCAGATCGCCCAGACCATCGCCGATGAGATCGGTGCCCAGACCGCCCAGGCCCTCGCCGCCATCGCCCTGTTGGACGAAGGTGCCAGCGTCCCGTTCATCGCCCGCTACCGCAAGGAAGTCACCGGCGGTCTGGACGATACCCAGCTGCGCAACCTCGAAACGCGGCTGACTTACCTGCGCGAGCTGGAAGACCGCCGCGCCGCGGTGCTGTCCAGCATCGACGAACAGGGCAAGCTCAGCGACGAGCTGCGCAACGAGATCCTCGGCGCGGACACCAAGTCGCGACTGGAAGATCTGTACCTGCCCTACAAGCCCAAGCGCCGCACCCGTGCCCAGATCGCGCGCGAAGCCGGCCTGGAGCCGCTCGCCGATGGCCTGCTGGCCGATCCGGGCCTGGACCCGCAGGTGTTCGGCGCGACCTTTGTCGATAGCGACAGGGGCGTGGCCGACGTCAAGGCAGCCCTGGAAGGTGCCCGCGCGATCCTGATGGAGCGCTGGGGCGAAGATGCCGCGCTGGTCGGCGAGCTGCGCACCTGGCTGGGCGAGAACGGCGTGATCCGCGCGCGTGTCGCCGAGGGCAAGGAAGAGCAGGGCGCCAAGTACCGTGATTACTTCGAGCATTCAGAATCGCTGGCGAAGATTCCCTCACACCGTTTGCTGGCCCTGTTCCGCGCGCGCCGCGAAGAGATCCTGTTCCTGGAGCTGGACCCGGGCAGCGATGCGGAGGCTGGTAATCTGTATGCCGAAGGGCGCGTGGCGCACAACGCGGGCATCCGCGATGCCGGCCGCCCCGGCGATCGGTGGCTGCTCGACGCCTGCCGCCTGACCTGGCGCGCCAAGCTGCACATGCACCTGCTGCTGGACCTGTTCAACCAAGCGCGTGAGAAAGCCGAGGCCGAGGCGATCTCGGTGTTCGGGGACAACCTCAAGGACCTGCTGCTGTCCGCCCCGGCCGGCCCGAAGGCCGTGCTCGGCCTGGATCCGGGCATCCGCACCGGCTGCAAGATCGCCGTGGTGGATGCCACCGGCAAGCTGGTCGCGACCGACACCATCTACCCGCACGAACCGCGCCGCCAGTGGGACCAGTCGCTGCACACCATCAAGCAGCTGTGCGTGCAGCACAACGTGGAGCTGATCGCGATCGGCAACGGCACCGCCAGCCGCGAAACCGACAAGCTGGCCGGTGAGGTGATCAAGGCGCTGGGTGACACCAAGCTGCAGAAGATCGTCGTGAGCGAAGCCGGTGCGTCGGTGTACTCGGCGTCGGAGTTTGCGGCCAAGGAATTCCCGAACCTGGACGTGTCCATCCGCGGTGCGGTCTCGATCGCCCGCCGCCTGCAGGATCCGCTGGCCGAACTGGTCAAGATCGAGCCCAAGGCGATCGGCGTGGGCCAGTACCAGCACGATGTGGATCAGTACCGCCTGGCGCGCGCGTTGGATGCGCGCGTGGAAGACTGCGTCAACGCGGTCGGCGTGCACGTCAATACGGCTTCTGCCGCGCTGCTCTCGCGCGTGTCCGGGCTGTCGTCCACCGTGGCCGAGAACATCGTGCGGCACCGCGATGACAACGGCCCGTTCAAGCGCCGCAAGGACCTGCTCAAGGTGCCGCGCCTGGGCGAGAAGACCTTCGAGCAGTGCGCCGGCTTCCTGCGCATCGCCGATGGCGATCAGCCACTGGATGCCTCCTCGGTGCACCCGGAAGCCTACCCGGTGGTCGAGCGCATCGTGGCCGCCACCGCGCGCCCGATCAAGGCGCTGATCGGTGACGGCAGTTTCCTGCGTGGGCTCAAGGCGGAGCAGTTCACCGACGAGACGTTCGGTGTGCCGACCGTGCGCGACATCCTCAAGGAGCTGGAAAAGCCGGGCCGCGATCCACGCCCCGAGTTCAAGGCCGCGCGCTTCGCCGACGGTGTCGAGGAACTGAAGGATCTCAAGGTCGGGATGATTCTGGAAGGCGTGGTCAGCAACGTGGCCGCGTTCGGTGCCTTCGTGGACATCGGCGTGCACCAGGATGGCCTGATCCACATCTCCGCGCTGTCGGACACCTACGTCAAGGACCCGCGTGACGTGGTCAAGGCCGGTGACATCGTCAAGGTGAAGGTGCTGGAGGTGGACGTGGCGCGCAAGCGCATCGCGCTGACCCGCCGCCTGGACGACACCCCTGCCCCGGCCAAGGCCCCCGGCGAGCGCGATGCGCGCCCAGCCGGTGGCGGTCGCCGCGAGGGTGGGGCAGGCAATGGGCCGCGCGGTGGTGGTCGTGGCACCCCGTCCGGCCCGCGGCCGGGCAGTGCCGCGCCGCCGGCCAACAATGCGCTGGCCGATGCCTTCGCGCGGGCCAAGCGCGGCGGTTGAGTCCGGCTCGGGTACACCTTAAAGGCCGCCTTCGGGCGGCCTTTGGGGTTTCTGGCCACCCGTTCGTGCCGAAGGCACTTCTGGTTTGACGTGCGTTTACGCAGACTTCCTGTTGAATGCCCGTATGGTGGACGGGCGGCGGGGAGGCCAGATGACCGACAAACAGGCAGAACCGGGCGACCGGCCGGGCCACAGTGTTCAAGCCGAGGCCGCCCTGCCGGCCATGGCTGAACACGCCCGACGCCTGGAAATGATCATCGAGGGCACTGCGGCCGGCACCTGGGACTGGAACATTCCCGACGGCCTGATGCGGGTCAACGAGCGTTGGGCGCAGATCGTCGGCTATACACGTGAGGAGTTGGCGCCGATCACGCCGGAGACCTTTTTCCGGCTGGTCCATCCCGAGGATCTGGCGCAGTCCAACATGTTGTTGGACGAGCACCTGGCGGGGCGCTCGGCGCATTACGAGAGCCTGTGCCGGATGCGCCACAAGCGCGGGCACTGGATATGGGTGCAGGATCGCGGGCGTGTCTACGAACGGGACGCGCAGGGCCGGCCGGTCTGGATGGCCGGCGCGCATGCCGATGTCACCGATCTGCAGCAGGCCCGACAGGACGCGGCGGAGATGCGCCAGCGGCTGCAGGCCGTGGTCGATGCGTCCGACGAAGTGGCGGTGATCGCCACGGACGTCAACGGCGTGATCAATCTGTTCAACACCGGAGCACAGAAGTTGCTGGGCTACGCCGCCGAGGACGTGATCGGCCGGCTCGACCTTGGGCAGTTCCACGATCCTGATGAGATGCGCGCCTATCTGCAGGCCGACACCGATGCCGATGGGCGCCTGCCGACCATCTTCCAGGCACTCACTGCACGGGCGGCGCAGGGGACGTGGTCACGCCAGTGGACCTTCGTGCGCAAGGATGGTGAACGACGCCAGGTCCGCTTGTCGATCAGTCCGCTCGACGGTGCGGGCGGATTGATCGGCTACGTCGGCATGGCAGTGGATCTGACCCCGCTGCTGGAAGTGCGCGAACGGGCGTACGTGGCGGCGAAGAAGTTTGCCGGTGCGTTTTCCTCGGCAGCGCTGGGCATGGCCCTGGTCTCGCTGGAAGGGCGCTGGCTGGACGTCAATGATGCGCTGTGCGGGATTCTCGGCTACACCCGTGCCGAACTGCTGCTGATCGATTTCCAGACTCTCACCCACGCCGATGACCTGAACACCGATCTGGCCCTGCTTGGCGATCTGCTGGCCGGGCGCCGCGACCACTACCACATGGACAAACGCTACCTGGGCAAGGCCGGCAACCTAGTCTGGGGGCGCCTGTCGGTCTCGCTGGTGCGTTCGGAGAGCGGCGAGCCGCTGCATTTCGTGTCACAGATCCAGGACGTGACGGTGCAGCACCAGAGTAGCCAGCAGCTACGCGAATCAGAACAGCGCACCCGGGTCACCCTGGATGCGGTCGCCGACATGGTGCTGACCCTGGACCTGCACGGTGGCATCCAGTACGCGAACGCCGCAGCCACGCGCGCGCTGGCCGGCGAGGGCGCCGAGTCGCTGGCGGGCAGTCAGCTGCAGGACGTCATGGAGCTGACCACCGAATACGCGCCGCGCTCGCCGCTGGACCTGGCGGTGCTGCTGGACCCGGAGAGCAATGCGGTCGATCTCCATTCGGATCTACTGCTGTCGGTGGGGGCCCACCTGCTGCCGGTGGATGTCACCCGCGCCTGGCTGCGCGGCGAGGACGGGCAGACGACCGGCGCGGTCTGGGTCATCCGTGATGTCACCCAGCAGCGCGCCCGACAGCGGGAAGCACGGCACCTGGCCGAGGTCGACCCGCTCACCGAACTGAGCAACCGGCGCGGGTTTGAAGCCCACCTGCAGCAGGCGATCACCCGGGTCGCGCGGACCGGGCAGTCGGCATCACTGATGTACATCGATCTGGACCGCTTCAAGCCGGTCAACGATACCCATGGTCATCTCGCCGGCGATGCCGTGCTGTGGGCGGTGGCAAGTCTGCTGCGCCATGGCGTGCGTGATTCGGACATCGTGGCGCGGCTGGGGGGCGATGAATTCGCGGTGATCCTGGCCGGCTGTTCGCTCAAACGCGCGCGCCGGATCGCCAGCGACCTGCTGGAGTCGCTGCGCGGGCTGTCCATTCCCTGGGACCTGCAGCGGCTGAAGGTGGGCGCCAGCATCGGCATCGCCCGGATCGGCGGCAGCATGAGCGTGGACGATGCAGTGGCCGCCGCCGATGCGCAGTGCTACCGGGCCAAGGCGATGGGGCGTGACAACGTGCAGGTGGAGACTCTGGTGGCGGGGGACGTGGAGGTGTTTGAGAGCCAGGACGGCTCGGAGGGTGGCGAGTGAGCCGGTTCAGGGTGAACTGCGGCGCGCCCTAAAGCTCGCGCAATCGCGGCCGTTATATGACTCGCAGTCATTGCCTGCACACTCACGTGGATATCTGGCTTTACACCTGTTCGAACGGTTCATTGCCGCCGCCTGGCGCGGTGTTTGAAGCGCACTGAAGCAACGTCAGCCGCACTGGCGATCTTCGTGAGTCCAGCCAACGGAATACCGCTACCGGGCCACCGCCCGGGGTTGACCTATTCGCTAAACGGACACCGAGGTCTAACGATGCTTACTTCAGGCTTGCACACGCATGTGCCCGACCGTGCCTCCGATAGAGGTGCATGGTCCCCGCGACACGCTTTCGCCGCATTGTTCGCTTCCCGCCGCAGCACGGAGGGCGCTGTTTCCGCCGCCCGACAGCGTCAGTGCGAGCTGGAAGACCAGGTCAAGGCCCTGCATCGGGTGCAGGCGGTCATCGAGTTCCAGCTCGATGGCACCATCGTGCACGCCAATGACAATTTCCTGCAGACGCTGGGCTACACCCTGGAGGAAATCCAAGGCAGGCATCACGCCATGTTTGTCGATCCCGAGTACGCGCAGAGCAGCGAGTACCGGGACTTCTGGGCCAATCTGGGCCGCGGTGAGTTCGACGCGGGGCAGTACCGCCGCATCGGCAAGGGGGGGCGGGATATCTGGATCCAGGCCTCGTACAACCCGGTCTTCGACGCCAACGGGCGGCCCTACAAGGTGGTCAAGTTCGCCACCGACATCACCGCGCAGAAATTCCAGACCGCCGATTTTGCCGGCCAGTTGGCGGCGATCAACAAGTCCCAGGCGGTGATCGAGTTCGACTTGGACGGCCGTATCCTGGCGGCCAACGAGAACTTCCTCGCGGCCATGGGGTATACGCTGGACGAAGTGCGCGGGCAGCACCATTCGATGTTCGCCGAGGCCGGATATCGCGAGAGTGCCGAGTACCGCGCGTTCTGGCTGAAACTCGGCCGTGGCGAGTACGATGCGGGCCAGTACAAGCGACTGGGCAAGGGCGGACGTGAGGTCTGGATCCAGGCCTCGTACAACCCGATCTACGATATGAACGGGCGGCCGTTCAAGGTCGTCAAGTACGCCACCGACATCACCGCGCAGGTACGCGACACGCAGGCGCTGCAGGCGGCGGTGTCCCAGACGCGCGAAGTGGTCGCGGCCGCCCAGAGCGGGGATCTGACCGGGCATATCGACACACAGGACAAGAGCGGGCCGATCGGCGAGCTCTGCGCAGGCATCAATGCGCTGGTCGAAGCGATGGCCGGCATCATCGCCCAGATCAAGCTGGCGGCAGACACCATCGCAGTGGGTGCCAGCGAGATCGCAGAAGGCAACAGCGACCTTTCCGTTCGCACCGAGCAGCAGGCAGCCGCACTGGAAGAAACCGCCGTTTCCATGAGGGGCCTGACGGCCACCGTGAGGCGTACCGCCGACAACGCCGTGCAGGCCAATCAACTGGTGGGTGGGGCAGTGGCAGTGGCCGCGCAGGGTGGTCAGGTGGTCAACGAGGTGGTATCGACGATGTCGCTGATCAATGACTCCTCGCGCCGCATCGTCGACATCATCGGCGTGATCGACGGCATCGCCTTCCAGACCAACATCCTGGCGCTCAACGCAGCCGTGGAAGCGGCACGTGCCGGTGAGCACGGGCGCGGGTTTGCCGTGGTGGCCTCGGAAATCCGCTCGCTGTCGCAGCGCTCGGCCGAGGCGGCCAAGGAGATCAAGCAGCTGATCGGGGATTCGGTCGAGAAGGTCGGGGCGGGCACGCGCCAGGTCGAAAGCGCCGGGCGCACGATGGACGAGATCGTCGTCAGCGTGAAGCGGGTAAGCGATCTGATGGCGGATATCAGCACGGCCGCGCGTGAGCAGAGCGACAGCATCGAGCAGATCAACCAGGTGGTCGAGCATATCGACGAGAGCACCCAGCAGAATGCCGCCCTGGTGGAGGAAGCGTCGGCCGCCGCGCGCAGCATGGAAGAGCAGTCCACCCAGTTGCTGCAGACGGTGGCGGCGTTCCGGGTGGGGGCGACGGGCGGGGTGGCGCGAGCGGCGGCGGCCAATGCCGCACATCCGACGCTTCGGCTGGTCTGAGCGTTAACGAAAAACGCCCCGGATCCGTCGATCCGGGGCGTTCTGGTTTTCCATGGTGCCGAAGGTGGGACTCGAACCCACACGCTTTTAAGGGCGGCGGATTTTGAGTCCGCTGCGTCTACCGATTCCGCCACTTCGGCTGGCTGGCCGCGTAGTGTATACAAAATTCATACATCTGTGCAGGCCTGAATGCTTAAGCTCCTGTCAGGGTTTCACCTACACAGAACGCTATACTCATCGCGCTGAACCATACAGGGAGTCGTTATGAGCGCGCTGCAGGATCTTCGGGTACTGGTGGTCGAGAACGACGAAATGAGCGCATCCCTGCTGCAGATGCAGCTGATCCAGTCCGGCGCCATCGTGGTCGGGCTGGCGGCCTCGGTGGGCGAGGCGTTGCGGCTGCTGGGAGAGACCCAGCCGCAGGTTGCCCTGCTGGACTATCGGCTGGCCAACAACGAAACGAGTGAGTCCGTGGCCGCAGCGTTGGCTGCGCGTCAGATCCCCTTCGTCCTGGCCACCGGCATGGCCACTGACCATCTGCCCGATGCCTTCCGTTCGGGCGTGATCCTGAGCAAGCCGTACCTGACGGCTGAATTGAACGCCGCCCTGGCGCGCGCGCAGGTCGGCGATTCCGTCGCCGGCTGAGCAGCACTCACGCGGCTTCGGCGTGGGCCAGTGTGACCGGCTCGCGGTCGTCGAGGATCCGATACAGCGCGGCAAGGTCCTGCGGATCCGGATTCAACCAGGCATCCAGATGTTCCGGCCGGATCGGCACGATGCAGCGGTCATGGCCGGTGCGCGCCACATCCATCGGCGGCGCATCGGTAATCGCGGCAAACGACAGCAGTCTGCCTTCCGGCCCTTCCCACTCCGACCACAGGCAGGCGATGAGCAGATCGCGGGGTGGCTGCGGGCTGAACTCCAGCACGACGTTCTCGGCCTTTTCGCCCACGGACAGGGGGCGCTGTTCCAAGGCGTGCCGCGGCACGTGCTCGTAGAACGATTGCACCACCACCACGCCATGCTGATGGCCAAACGCGGATTTCCAGTAGGCCTCGAGGCTGTCGCGCCGCGCGTTGTACGTGCCGGGATACAGCACGTCGTTGCGCGCGGGCTTGTCCGGCAGCCGGCATTGGTAGCGCATCGGCTTGATCACGCGCTGGCCCTGCTCGGACACGATCACCGGTGCGTACACGCCTGGGAAGATGCGGCTGTCGCGTGGTACCAGGCCGGCGCGCTGCAGGTCGGACAGGCGTGCCTGCGCGCGTTCGATGCGGTTGCCGGCCACGCGTGCCTCGTTGCGTGCCTTCTGCGTGGGCCGGACGTCCAGTTGCGCCTGGGCCGCCTTCAATCGCGCGCCCTGAAGCCGGACTTCTTCGTCGAGTGCCTTCATTTCCTCGGCATGCCACTGCTGGATCCGCGCCACGATCTCCTGGCCCTGGGGTGTGCGCGCGCCGGCGAAGCCATCGTCCATCGCCTTGGGGGTTTTGGGTCGCTGTTTGCCGGCGTCGTGCGCATACAACTGGGCAAACTCGTCCAGCGACAGCATGGCGCCGTACTCTCGAACCAGCTTGGTGTAGTCGGCACGGATCTGGGCGGAATAGCACATGGCAGGGCAACAGGGCGGGCAGGGGGACAGGATAGGCCGATGTGTCGCACATCCTGCGAAACCGCTCGGGCAAGCTGAGCGTCCATTCATTACTGGAGCCGCGTCATGTCACTGCCCGCCGGTGTTCACTGCAGTCCGTTGCCACCCAGCGTGGAGGAGTATCGCGCGCTGCGGGTACTCGCCGGGCTGAGTCCCAAGACCGCCGAAGCGGCGGCGCGGGGCCTGCCCAATACGGTCTTTGGCGTGAGCCTGCGCGAAGGTGACCGGCTGCTGGCCATGGGCCGGATCATCGGCGACGGCGGCTGTTTCCTGCAGGTGGTGGATATCGCGGTCGTGCCGGACCGCCAAGGGCAGGGCCTGGGCAAGGCTGTGATGCAGCAGTTGGATGAGTGGCTGCGGGGCCATGCCGTGGGTGCGTATGTGAGCCTGATCGCCGACGGCCAGGCGCACCGGCTGTATGCGCAGTTCGGCTTTGCGTTGACTGCGCCGCGTTCGGTGGGCATGGCCAAGGTCGTGGCATAGCGCCCATAAACAAACAGCCCCGACCGAAGTCAGGGCTGTTTGTTTGAAGCTGGCGTCCCCACGGGGATTCGAACCCCGGTCGCCACCGTGAAAGGGTGATGTCCTAGGCCTCTAGACGATGGGGACGCGTTAAACCGAATTTTGGCTTCTATCGGACGGCCTGTGTCCGGAGAAGTGGTGGAGCCAGGCGGGATCGAACCGCCGACCTCCTGCATGCCATGCAGGCGCTCTCCCAGCTGAGCTATGGCCCCACAGTTGTGCTGCGAGCCGCCTATCATAGCGGCGGTCTTGCCGAATGGGAAGGGGTTCGTAAAAACAAACAGCCCCGACCGAGGTCAGGGCTGTTTGTTTGAAGCTGGCGTCCCCACGGGGATTCGAACCCCGGTCGCCACCGTGAAAGGGTGATGTCCTAGGCCTCTAGACGATGGGGACGCGTTAAACCGAATTTTGGCTTCTATCGGACGGCCTGTGTCCGGAGAAGTGGTGGAGCCAGGCGGGATCGAACCGCCGACCTCCTGCATGCCATGCAGGCGCTCTCCCAGCTGAGCTATGGCCCCACGTTGTACCGCGAGCCGCCTAGTATATCTGCCTGTTCACGTTTGTGGAAGCCTTTGAGGCATCCGCGTCGCAACTGGAGTAGGCGGTGAACAAAAAGACCCGGCATGCCGGGCCTCGGTGTTCTTCTGATGAGTGGCGTCCCCACGGGGATTCGAACCCCGGTCGCCACCGTGAAAGGGTGATGTCCTAGGCCTCTAGACGATGGGGACGCATAAACTCATCAAATTGTTCAGCACACCCGAACGGCCTAAGGTCCGGAGTGGTGGAGCCAGGCGGGATCGAACCGCCGACCTCCTGCATGCCATGCAGGCGCTCTCCCAGCTGAGCTATGGCCCCACGATGCTGGAGGCGGAATTCTACGCGGCCGCGAAGCGTTCGCCAAGTCTTTTTTCTGAAATAACGAACAAAGAAGGTACGCAGGCGCACAACGGCAGAGGCTGGTGTTTGCCCAGGCGAGTGCATCGACAGGCACGCGGAAAAACACGCCGCCAATGACGACCATGGATTGGTGCGTCACAAACAAAAAGCCCCGACCGAAGTCAGGGCTTAGTGCGTTGCAATTGGCGTCCCCACGGGGATTCGAACCCCGGTCGCCACCGTGAAAGGGTGATGTCCTAGGCCTCTAGACGATGGGGACGCACGAAAACTTTAAATTTTGTCACTGCAATCTGATCGGCCTAATGATCGGATTGGTGGAGCCAGGCGGGATCGAACCGCCGACCTCCTGCATGCCATGCAGGCGCTCTCCCAGCTGAGCTATGGCCCCACGTCGTGAGGAGCGAAATCATAGCGACGACGTTTTGGATTGGCAAGGAAAAAGTGAAGAAAGTTCATCATGCATGCGCGCTCATCGGCTGGGCAATCGTTGATGGCGTAGACGCAATGCGTTGCTGATCACCGATACCGAACTCAAGCTCATCGCAACCGCGGCCAGCATCGGCGACAGCGCGATGCCGAGCGGATACAGCACGCCGGCCGCAACCGGGATGCCCAGCCCGTTGTAGAGGAACGCAAAACCCAGGTTCTGGCGCATGTTGCGCACGCTCGCCGTTGATAGCTGGCGTGCACGCAGGATGCCGCGCAGATCGCCCTTGACCAAGGTTACCTGCGCGCTCGACATCGCCACGTCGGTGCCGCTGCCCATCGCGATACCGACATCCGCACTCGCCAGTGCCGGTGCGTCGTTGATGCCATCGCCGGCCATCGCTACCTTGCGTCCCTGCGCCTGCAGCGAACGGATCAGCGCGGCCTTGTCGGCGGGGCGCATCTCACCGTGCACCTCATCCAAGCCGAGCTCCGCGGCGACCGCGTTGGCCGTGGCGAGGCCATCGCCGGTCGCCATCACGATGCGCAGGCCATCCCGATGCAGCTGCGCGATCGCTTCAGCGGCGGACGCCTTGATAGGATCGGCAACGGCGAGCAGACCACCGAGCCGACCGTCCACGGCGAGGTACATCACACTGGCGGCGGCTTCCCGCAGATGCTGTGCAGCGTCCTGCAGCGCATCCAGCGCAATGCCGTGCTCACCCATCAGCGCCGTGTTGCCCAACAACAATGCCTTGCCCTCGACCACGCCCTGTACGCCCATGCCGGTGAGGGAATCGAACCCATCCACGCTGGCCAGCGTGACACCGCGTGCACGCGCCTCGGCAACGATCGCCGCGGCCAGCGGGTGTTCGCTGCCCTGGTCCAGGCTCGCCGCCCAGCGCAATACCTCTTCGGCGCTGAACGGTGCAACCGGCTGCACTGCGCGGAATGCCGGCCGACCTTCGGTCAACGTGCCGGTCTTGTCGACCACCAGCGTGTCGATCTGGCGCAGTGCTTCGATGGCCTCAGCGTCGCGGAACAACACGCCATGCTGCGCGGCGCGGCCGGTGGCGACCATGATCGTCATCGGCGTCGCCAGCCCCAGTGCGCAGGGGCAGGCAATGATCAACACGGCCACAGCGCTCAGCACCGCGTGCGTCCAGGACGGTTCGGGTCCGAACAGACCCCAGCCGAAGAAGGTCAGCAACGCAACGGAAAGCACGGCGAGGACGAACCAGTACGCGACGGTGTCGGCCATGCGCTGCATCGGCGCACGCGAGCGCTGTGCCTGCGCCACCAGCTGCACGATCTGCGCCAGCATGCTGTCATCGCCGAGCCGGTCGGCACGGATCACCAGGCTGCCGGTGCCGTTGAGCGTGGCGCCGATCACCGTGTCACCAACGGCCTTGCCGACCGGAACGGGCTCGCCGGTGAGCATCGATTCGTCGATGGAGGAACGGCCTTCCAGCACCGTGCCATCCACCGGCACTTTCTCACCGGGCCGTACGCGCAGGCGATCGCCGGGTTGCAGGGCGGTGATGTCCACGTCCTCTTCGTGGCCATCCTCGCGAAGGACGCGGGCGGTTTTCGGCGCCAGACCGAGCAGTGCCTTGATCGCAGCCGAGGTCTTGGCACGCGCCCGCAGCTCCATCAGCTGGCCGAGCAGGGTCAGCGAAATGATCACGGCGGCCGCCTCGAAATACACCCCGACATGCCCATGCTGCTGGAACGAGGGTGGGAACAGATCCGGTGCGATCGTGGCGACCACGCTGTAGCCATAGGCGGCCAGTACACCGGTCCCGATCAGCGTCCACATGTTCGGACTGCGGTTGCGGATCGACTGCGCCCAACGCTGCAGGAACGGCCAGCCGGCCCACAGCACCACCGGAGTAGCCAGCACCAACTCGATCCACACCCGCAGGTCCGGCGACAGGCCGTGCAGCAGCGGCGTCATCGCCAGCATGGCCAGCGTCATCGTGGCCACGCTGAGCGGCAGGCTCCACCAGAAACGCCGGCGGAAATCGGTGAGTTCCGGGTTTTCGCCCTCGTCGAGGCTGGGCATCATCGGCTCCAGCGCCATGCCGCAGATCGGGCAGGTGCCCGGGCCTTCCTGCACGATCTCCGGGTCCATCGGGCAGGTATACAGCGTGCCCGCCGGCACTGGCTCGGCCACATGCGAGGACGGATCCAGGTAGCGCTTGGGATCGGCGCTGAACCTGCGCCGGCACCCGTCGCTGCAGAAGTGGAAGTCGCTGCCGTCATGCCGCGCGTGATGGGTGGAGGTGGCGGGATCCACATCCATGCCGCAGACCGGATCCTTCACGGTAGTGGCGCCGCTCCCTGCCTTGGCGCTGCAGCAACTTCCGCCACCCTGCGCGTGCGGTGTGCTCATGAGTGAGTCTCCGTCAGTGCGGAGAGGATCGGGCACTGCTGCAGATCGCCATGGCCCGGGCACGCATCCACCAACTGCTTGAGCGCGGCGTGCATCCGCTGGAGTTCGCGGATGCGTGTTTCGATGTCGGCGAGTTTGACCACCGCGCTGTCGCGGACCTGGGCCATATCCTGGCCGCGTTGATCGCTGAGGCCGAGCAGTTCGCCGATTTCCTCCAGGGTGAAGCCCAATGCCTTGGCCCGCCGGATGAACTGCAGGCGGGTGAGGTCGTTGACGCTGAAGACGCGGTAGCCGCCCGCGCTGCGTTGCGCCGTGGGAAGCAGGTGCTGCCGCTCGTAGTAGCGGACGGTATCGATAGGTACGCCGGCCTGGCGTGCGAGCTGTCCAATGTTCATGACCACCTCCTGGATGATGGGGTGATTGTGAACCCTGGAGTCTGGTCCAGAGTCAAGCCTTGCTGAAACCTCACTGGAAATTCATTCCACGTGAAATTTGCAACTAGTTGCATGGCTGTCCTTCCGGGAGAGTCGTAGCCTCAAGCGATCTTACGAACCGCTCAGGCCCGCCGGCCACCACGCCCGGCGGCAACGTTTCAGGAGTTTGGCCATGGATGCACCCCGTATTACGCTCCAGCCCGATCGTCGGCTGGGCACCCCGACTCTGATGGAAGTGGCTGTGGTGGAGTTTCCCGGTAGCCTGCGTGCTGCCGCGCCGATCCTGTCCGAGCTGGCCCAGCGCTGCAATCGCACCGTCGCGGCAGGACGGCGCACGGGTGCCCGCATGCTGGTGACCCGCTGGACGATTTCGCCGCGCGGGATGCAGCGCGTCGCCGGTGCCGAGCTGTTCGGCGATACGCTGCCGACGATCATCGTGATCCCGGGCAGCGAGTCCAGCTGGGCCATGGCGCCGCCCGATGAGCGCCTGCTGGCGTGGCTGCGCGAATGCCATGAGGGCTGCAGCCTGCTTGCCGGCTGCGACGAAGGGGGTCTATTGCTGGCCGCCGCCGGCGTGTTGGCGGGACGCTCGGTAAGCGTGCCCGATCCCGCACGCTGCCCGGCACTGCGCACGATGGTGCCGAGTTGGCTGCCCAGCGAACGCACCCTGGTCGACGATGGCGATCTGCTCACCGCCGCCGGGCAGGAGGCGTGGAAGTACCTGAGCCTGCGTCTTCTGGCCCGCGTCTACGGCCAAAGCGTGATGAACACCGTGATCCAGCAGCTGCAACTGGTGATTCCGCGGACGGAGCTGGACGATCTGGAGCGCTTCAGTCCCAACTTCGCGCATGGCGACCGGTGCATTCTCAAGGCGCAGCGCTGGCTGCACGGCATCGCGGCCCGTGGCGTGGGCCTGGATGATATCTGCACGCAGGCCGGGCTTGAACCGCGCACGCTGCAGCGGCGCTTCCTGAAAGCCACCGGCATGCGCCCGATCGAGTACTGCCAGCGGTTGCGCATCGCCAAGGCACAGCTGCTGCTGCAAAGCGGCGGTGTAGTCGATCAGGTGGCCTGGGCCGTGGGCTACTCCGATCAGAGCGCGTTCCGCCGGTTGTTCCTGCGCATCGTCGGGCTGACACCGGCGCGTTATCGGCGGCAGGTGGCGGCGCAGCACCGCGAGCGTGCTACCAGCGGCCCATCCGGGCGGGTGGCGGAGCCGATCCGCTCGGCTGCCTGAATCGTGCAAGGTCTTCGTGCTTGATCCCCCAGGGCCTTGCGGTGACCATGCCCGCGGGCCCGATGCAATGCAGCTGTCGCCCGGAAACAACCTGCGCGACGGTGGAGACGACGAATGATCAGTAGTGCAGGCCCGGTACCGCTTGCGGTGGTGTGGGTATTGGTGGCCACCGGTATCGCGATGCTGGTGGCCAGCGTCATGCGGGGGACGGCAACCGAAGGCGCGCCGCGTCCTCGGTCGGTGGTAGTGGACATGCTGCTGCTGGGCCTGCTGGCGGGACGCGCCGGCTTTGTGATCCGGCATGCTGGCGACTATGCCGCCGATCCCTGGGCGATGCTGCGGATCGGCGATGGTGGATTCCTTCTGTGGCCGGCGCTGCTGGTGGGGTTGGGATGGGGCGCATGGCGTCTGCGTCGCTGGCCCGCACTGCGCCGTCGCGTGGGTGCCGCTGCGCTGGCGGGTCTGCTGAGCTGGGCGGTGCTGTCGACCGGTGCTGGGTGGCTTCAGCAATCACGGGTGACGTTGCCGGCGATCACGCTGAGCTCGCTGGACGGCCGCCCGACCGCGCTGAACGATACGCAGGGCAAGCCGGTGGTGATCAATCTCTGGGCCAGCTGGTGCGGCCCGTGCCGCCGCGAAATGCCGGTGCTCGCCCGTGCGCAGCAGCGCCACCCGGATGTCGGATTCCTGTTCGTCAACCAAGGAGAAACGCGCGACGAGGTCGACGCGTTCATGGCGGCCGAGCAGCTGGCGCTGCACAACGTACTGCTTGATGAAGACGCGCTCACCGCCGAGCAGCTGCAGGTCCACGCGTATCCCACTACCCTGTTCTTCGATGGGCAGGGCCGCCTGCAGCACCTTCACCTTGGCGAGCTGACCGCCGCGGGCCTGCAATCCAAGCTCGACGATCTCTAAGAGTCGTGAGTCGTGAGTCGTGAGTCGTTTGTCTTTTGAATCTGGAGTTGTCATGACGTTGAATTCCCCGCGCACGCTGGTCACCGCGTTGCTGATCGCACTGGCCGGCTGCAGCCAGGCGCAGACGCCCAAGGCTGGTGATGCGACAACGGCGCCGGCCGCCGCTGATCGCCCGGCCGTTCTGAAGGGCATCGAAAAACACGGGTTTGAGGTCATCGGTGAGTTCGATGCGCCCGGTGGCCTGCGTGGCTTCGCTGGGATGGTTGGCGGGCAGCAGCCGGCGGCGGCGTATGTGACCGCAGACGGCAAGCACGTCGTGGTCGGCAGCCTGTTCGATGCCAACGGCCAGGACGTGGGCGAGGCGCCGCTGGAAAAACTGGTGGCCAAGCCGATGTCCGAGCGCACCTGGAAGAAACTCGACGAGAGCGCCTGGGTGCGCGATGGCCGCGCCGATGCCCCGCGCGTGGTCTACACCTTCAGCGATGCCAATTGCCCCTACTGTCATCGCTTCTGGGAAGCAGCTCGGCCGTGGGTGGATGCCGGCAAGGTGCAGCTTCGCCACGTCCTGGTTGGGGTCATCCGTGAAGACAGCCCGGCCAAGGCGGCGGCCATTCTTGCTGCGCCCAACCCCGGCGCTGCGCTGCTGGAGAATGAGCGGCTGTTTGATCGCGGTGGCATCAAGCCGGCGGCATCGTTGACCGCCGAGGTGGCCAACAAGCTCGATGCCAATCAGGTGCTGATGATCGAACTGGGCTTCCAGGGCACTCCGGGCATCCTGTTCAAGGACGCCAAGGGAATGGTGCAGCGCCGTTCTGGTATGCCGCAGGGCGATGACATGACGGTGGTGCTCGGCCCGCGCTGAGCCGTCCTCCGAACGTTGCCTCTCGCGCCGGGTCCTGCCCGGCGCGCGATGTTACGGTCTGGCTGCGCCTGCGCGTGTTCACTTTGATTTGAATCAAGGTCGGTTTCGCGTGGCTGGCTACGCTGGTGTCCATGCGCACTCTGCTGAAATGCCCGGTCCGTCCCGAAAACGGGAGCGTTCAGTCAGGAAACTGCCTGCAAACGTTCACGATGTTCTCACTTCCCGCTTGTTACTCAAGCCGCTGGCAGCGCTGCGCTGGCAGTGTTGCCCTCAGGGATGAGGGGATCCCGTGTGAGCGTGCCCATCGCCCGCGACGTCACCGACGCCGGCTGGCGAGGGTGCATCCGGCTGTTTACGGGTCATGGAGGATGGGGTGATGCGCCTGCCTGCAGTGATGATCGTGTGCGCGGCAGCATTGGCTGCCGTACCGGCGCATGCGCAGGATTCGGCCGCATCGTTGCGGCACGATATCCAGACGCTGCGGCTGACGCTGGACCAGATGGAAAAACGCCTGCAGGCGATTGAATCCGGGAAGCCTCCGCCTACCGGGGGCGTCATCAGCGCACCCGTTGCAGCCGGCACGACCGATCTTCCCGCTGCACCCCCAGCCCCGCCGACCGCCCAGGCACAGGTGCCGGGCATGGGCCGGGCGATCCTCCCGCAACGCGACTCCGTTGCTGATCCGTCCACCGCCGCATCCCGCCCGGACAGCGCTGCCGGCCCGACCGATCCCGAGCTGAAAGGCTTCTTCGCGATCCCCAACACCGACACCCTGATCCGCATCGGCGGCTACGCCAAGCTTGATGCGATCACTGATGCGCGTGCGGCCGGCGACCAGGAACAGTTCATCACCTCGTCCATTCCGGTCGGCAGCACGCACCGCGATGTCGCCAATTTCACCCTGCATGCCAAGCAGACCCGCTTCAGCTTCGAAGCGCGGCGCCCGACCACGCACGGCAACCTGCGCTTTTATCTGGAGAACGATTTCTTCGGCAGCAGTGACAGCTATCAATTCCGCCTGCGCCATGCCTACGGCCAACTCGGCAATACCTATGCCGGCTATGGCTATTCCACCTTCATGGACGCCGACAGCCTGCCCGACACCCTGGATTTTGCCGGGCCGGGCGGGGCGGGCTACCTGCTGGTGGCCGGCATCCACCATAGCTTCGCGATGGGCAAGGGCAACACGCTGACCGTGGCTGCCGAAGATCCGGATACTCAGTTGAGCAACCCTGCCGCGGGGATCATGCCGGTCGATCAACTGCCGGATGTCACCGTTACCGCCCGCATGGAACGTGACTGGGGTCACCTGCAGCTGGGCGCGGTCGCGCGCAGCCTGGGCTACGACGGCGATACCGGCGATGGCCGGCGCTTTGCCGGTGGCGTGCAGCTCAGCGGTTCGGCGGCGGCGGGAGAACAGGACCTGCTGCTGTTCGGCATGCTCGGTGGTAAAGGGCTGGCGCGCTACACGGCCGACCTGACCGGGTCTGGCATGGATGCAGTGGTGACCGCCGATGGCCGCCTGCAGGCGGTGTCGCTGTACGGCGGCTTCGTTGGATACACGCATTACTGGTCGCCGCTGTGGCGATCCAACCTGATCTACGGCCAGCTCACCAGCGGGCGCAACGAGGCGTTGGCCGCCGATGCCTTCCGGCAGAGCCGCTACGGCGTCTTCAACCTGCTCTGGAGCCCGGCGCCCTCATGGACGATGGGTATGGAGCTGCTTTACGGGCAGTTGGAGCAGCAAGGCGGACAGCGCGGCGACACGGTGCGGCTGCAGGGCAGCCTGCAATACAACTTCATCAAGTAACTCCCTCCACCCGGCACGACCGGGTTCCGGCCTGGCAAAGGAGCAAGCGTCATGGCACAAGCAAAGAAGATCGGGGTCGTCGGTGCCACCTTCCTGGTGGCTGGCAACATGATGGGGTCGGGGGTGTTCCTGCTGCCCTCCAGCCTGGCCAAGATCGGCACCGCCTCCATCTGGGGCTGGCTGATCACCACGGCCGGCGCATTGCTGCTGGCCTTTGTCTTCGCCAAGCTCGGCAAGCTGGCGCCCAAGGCTGGTGGACCGTATGCCCATGCGCGTGACTGGTTCGGACCCTACATGGGCTTCCAGACCAATGCCGTCTACTGGTTCGCCAACTGGATCGGCAATGTCGCCATTCCGATCGCGGCGGTGGGCTACTTCAGTTACTTCTTCCCGATCCTGTCCGAACCACTCCCGCGCTGCATCGCGGTGCTGGCGCTGGTGTGGGCGCTGAGCTTCGCCAACGTCATCGGCCCGTCGTTCGTCAGCAAGCTGCAGACGGTGACCACCAGCTTCGCGCTGGTGCCCATCCTGGGCATCGCCATCTTTGGCTGGTTCTTCTTCGACCCGACGATCTTCAAGGGCGCCTACAACGTGTCCGGGGAATCCAACTTTGGCGCAATCTCCAGTGCCGCCGCGCTCACCTTGTGGGCGTTCATCGGTGTGGAATCGGCGTCGGTGACTGCCGGTGTGGTCGAGAACCCCGAGAAGAACGTGGCCCGCGCGACGCTGGCCGGCGTGTTCCTGGCCGCGATCGCCTACATCGCCAGCTCCTCGGTGATCATGGGCATGGTGCCCAATGGCGAGCTGCAGGTCTCCGATGCGCCGTTTGCGCTGGCTGCCGCCAATGCAGTGGGTGGCTGGGGCGGAGCACTGGTGAGTCTGTGCGCCTTCGTCGGTGCGGCCGGCTCGCTTGGCGGCTGGATCCTGCTGACCGCGCAGAGTGCCAAGGCGGCCTCGGATGACGGCCTGTTCCCGAGCATCTTCAGCAAGACCAACAAGGATGATGTGCCGGTCAAGGGCGTGCTGATCGTGGCGGTCCTGATGACCCTGGCGGTGCTGGTCACCTCTACCTCCGAGACCGCCTCGGCCCAGTTCGATGTGATCACCTCGGCGGCCGTCGTGCTGACCCTGCTGCCGTACATCTACTCCTGCGTGGCCTGCTACTTCGTGGTCGAGCGCTCGCACACGCTGGTCCATACCGGTGCGTTCTGGCTGTTGACCAGTGTCACCGTGGTGTACTGCCTGTGGGCGATCTTCGGTTCGGCCGGCAACATCGTGCAGTACGCCTTCCTGTTCGTATTGTTCATCACGGTGTTCTACCCGTTCTTCAGCGAGGAGCGTCGCCGCCAGCGCGGCCAGCTGCCCGCGCTTGACGCCGCCGTCCGCACGACGCTTTCGTGATACTGCCCCAGGAGAATCCCTGTGTACTTCAAGTCCCTTGATTATCCGATCATCGTCATCGATGACGACTACGAATCCCCGCGCATCGGCGGCATCCTGATCCGTGCGCTGGTGGACGAGCTGCGCAAGAACGACCAGCGCGTGCTGTGCGGGTTGACCCTGGCCGATGCCCAGGCCGGCGCGCGCACCTATGTGGCGGCCTCGGCGGTGCTGATCTCCATCGATGGCACCGAGGAAAATCCCGAGCAGTTCCAGCGGTTGCTGGGCTTCCTGCGCGAGCAGACAGCCCGCCGCGCCAACCTGCCGGTCTTCCTGTACGGCGAACGGCGTACCATCGAGAAGGTGCCGAGCAAGCTGCTCAAGTTCGTGCACGGCTACATCTTCCTGTTCGAAGACACCAAGAGCTTCATTTCCCGCCAGGTGATGCGGGCGGCCGAAGACTACATGGCGAACCTGCTGCCACCGTTCTTCAAGGCCCTGATCCACCACGCGGCCGAGTCCAACTATTCCTGGCACACGCCGGGGCATGCCGGCGGCGTTGCGTTCACCAAGTCGCCGGTCGGGCGTGCGTTCCACCAGTTCTACGGCGAGAACACCCTGCGCAGCGATCTGTCGATCTCGGTGCCCGAGCTGGGGTCGCTGCTCGACCACACCGGCCCGATCAAGGACGCTGAGAACGAAGCGGCGCGCAACTTCGGCGCCGACCATACCTTCTTCGTCACCAACGGCACCTCCACTGCCAACAAGATCGTCTGGCACGGGACCGTGGGGCGGGGTGATGTGGTATTCGTGGACCGCAACTGCCACAAGTCGCTGCTGCACTCGCTGATCATGACCGGGGGCATCCCGGTGTACTTCACCCCGAGCCGCAATGCGCACGGCATCATCGGCCCGATCAGCCTGGATCAGTTCACCCCCGCGTCGCTGCAGCAGGCGATCGCGGCCAACCCGCTGGCCAGCAAGGCGTACAAGGCCGGGTCCAAGCCGCGCATCGCGGTGGTGACCAACTCGACCTACGACGGGCTCTGCTACAACGCCGAGAAGATCGCCGAGGAGATCGGCAGCGCGGTGGACTTCCTGCATTTCGACGAAGCCTGGTACGCGTACGCCGCCTTCCATCCGTTCTACGAGAACCATTACGGCATGGCCAAGGGCAAGCCGCGCGAGCAGGATGCGATCATCTTCACCACGCACTCCACGCACAAGCTGCTGGCCGCCTTCTCGCAGGCCTCGATGATCCACGTGCGCAATGCGGCCTCCCGTGAGCTGGATGCCGAGCGCTTCAATGAAGCCTTCATGATGCACACCACGACCAGCCCGCATTACGGGGTGATCGCGGCCTGCGATGTGGCCTCCAAGATGATGGAGGGCGCGGCAGGCGAATCGCTCGTGCAGGAGATGCATGACGAAGCGATCGCCTTCCGCCGCGCGATGCTGCACGTGCGTGAGGATCTGGGGCGCGACGATTGGTGGTTCAGCGTCTGGCAGCCGGACAAGCTGGAGCGCTCGCTGGCCAAGGGCGATGCGCCGGCCCCGATGGTAGCCAAGCGCAGCGAGTGGTACCTGCAGCCGGGCGCGCACTGGCACGGCTTTGATGGCCTGGTCGATGACTACGTGCTGATCGATCCGATCAAGGTGACCCTGCTCACGCCCGGGCTGTCGATGGACGGCGGGATGGGCCAGCGTGGCATCCCGGCCGCGGTGCTGAGCAAGTTCCTGTGGACCCGCGGCATCACGGTGGAGAAGACCAACCTTTACTCGGTGCTGTTCCTGTTCTCGATGGGCATCACCAAGGGCAAGTGGAGCACCCTGGTCACCGAGTTGATGGCCTTCAAGGAACTCTACGACAGCAACGCGCCGTTGACCCGCGCATTGCCGCAGCTCGCCGCCGAGTTCCCGATCGCCTACGCCGGCTGGGGCCTGCGCGATCTGTGCGATGCGCTGCATGCCTTCAACGATGAGTTCGGCGTGGCCCAGGTGATGCGCGCGATGTACGTGGATCTGCCCGAGCCGGTAATGACGCCGGCCGAGGCCTACGACCACCTGGTGCGCGGCCAGATCGAGCGGGTCGATATCGAGCAGCTCAGCGGTCGTATCGCCGGCACCATGCTGGTGCCGTATCCGCCGGGCATTCCGACCATCATGCCGGGTGAGCGCTTCGGCGCCAGCGATGAGCCGATCATCCAGTCGCTGCGGATCGCCCGCGAGCAGAACGCGCGCTTCCCGGGCTTCGAGTCGGATGTGCACGGGCTTATCATCGACACCGACGGCGACGCGCCGAGCTACAAGGTGGAGGTGCTGAAGGTCTGACGCCTGCGCGGAGAACCTTCGGCCAGCGATGGATACAGCACGCGAGCAGCGGGTCCTCACATTCTCCATCGGGGTGACGATGGCGGTCAGCGCCATCGGCTTCATCGGCGGCCTGTTGGTGGGATCGCAGGCCATCCTGTTCGACGGCGTCTACAGCCTGGTGGATGTGGCGCTGACCCTGGTGGCGCTGTCGGTGCTGCGGCTGGTGGCGCGGGAAGAAAGCCCGCGCTTCCAGTATGGGTACTGGCACCTGGAGCCGATGGTGGAGGCGCTTGGCGGGGCGATCCTGTCGCTGGCCTGCATCTATGCGTTGGCCAACTCGGTGATCGGGCTGACCACCGGGGGTCATGAGGTCAAGGCTGGGCCTGCGCTGCTGTGGGCCGCCGTACTGTGTGTGAGCAACCTGGCCATGGCGGCGTTCGTGCGTACCCGTGCGATGCAGCTGCATTCGGCGCTGCTGTGGCTGGACGTGCGCGCCTGGCTGCTCAGCGGGCTGATGAGCCTGGCCGTGGTGTTGGCGTTCGCGATCGCGCTGCTGCTGCGCGGCGGCGAGCACGCCCACTGGATTCCTTATCTGGATCCACTGGTGCTGGCCGCAATCAGTGTCGCGGTGCTGCCGGTACCGCTGCGCAGCGCCTGGAAGGCCATGCGCGAAGTGCTGCAGGTGGCGCCGGATACGCTGGATGCGCGCGTGCAGGCGGTGATGAAGGACTTCGTCGCCGAGCACGGCTATCTGGACTTCACCAGCCACGTGGCCAAGATGGGCCGCATGCGGTTCGTGGAAATCCACATCCTGACCCGTCCGGAAACGGTGATCGGCACCATCGGCAACGTGGACGCGATGCGCGACGAGATCGCCGAGCGATTGGATGCGCGCGGCAGCGAGTTCTGGCTGACCATCGATTTCACGGCCGATCCGGCCTGGACCTGACTCGGCGCGCAAGCGCTCAAGGTGGGGCCGTCTGGCTCTCACTGGACGTCGAGATGATGGTTGCGTTCTGCGGCAGAGACACCACGAACGGGTAGCGCGGCAGCAGCCAGGGGTAGTCACGCTCCAGCACGGCTTGGGCGTCATCGCGCCGGTCGGTGAATGCCAAGCTGTGCACCATCACCCGGCGGGCGTCCTGCTGGCTCGGCTCGCCCGTCACGACGTACACATCGCCTATGTAGGTGGCCTTGCCGGCTTCGATCGTGAGGCGTGGGGCATCGGCCTCGTCGAGGGCGAAAGTCTGCCCTTGCCGGTAAAACAGCAGTCCGATGTAATAGCGCCCGGCCTTGATACGCAACGACGTGGTGGGCTCGTTGCAGACGATCACGCCCTTGAAACGGTACGGGCCGATCAGCCCCTTGGCTGAAGTGCCCGGCGCGTACAACTGCATGCCGAAGGTGTTCTCCGGGCAGTGGCTGGTGGTGATCAGCAGGCCTTCGTCGGGCTTGAGTGCGGCGCTTTCCTTGAGGTTCTGCGGCCCGGCCAGGCAGGGAAGGGCGATCAGCAACAGCAGTGCAGTCCAGACCATTCTCATCCTGAGCTCCGGTGGTGTTCTTCGTGAACGTGCTTGAAGGAACGTACGACCCGCCCGGATGGCCGGGAGTGCACGAATCATCCATGACTGCACCGCAGCGTTGCAATGCCCTGCGTTGACCTCAACCGCGGTTGAGGCAAGAGACTGCGTACTCATTCCTTGACCAAGCCTCCCCCCATGTTGACCGATGCCCCTGTTGCGCCTGCCGGCCTGTTTGGGTTCATTAATCCGTCCGGGCTGTACGACCCGACCGCGAACGGCTATTCCCACGTTGCGGTGGTGCGGCTGCCGGCCCGCGTGATCCACATCGCCGGGCAGGGCGGGGAAACCGCCGATGGCGCGCTGCCGCCGTGCTTCGATGCGCAGGTCGCCCAAGCGCTGGACAATCTCAGCCTTGCACTGACGTCGGCCGGTGCCACCCTGGCCGACGTGGCCAAGCTCACCGTGCTGGTGGTCGATCACGATCAGGACCGACTCGGCATCCTGTCCGAACAGATCGGCCGACGCTGGCGCTTGGGCCGTGCGCCGACCTGCACGCTGATCCCGGTGCCGCGGCTGGCGTTGGACGGCATGCTGTTTGAGATCGAGGCGACGGCCTACACCCGTTGAGCGACTCCGGGGCGAGCCTTTTACTGTGATATACGAAACATATATGATGTGTATATCCACTTTTTGAGGCTCGCCCATGGGCATCGTCAACATCGACGACGAACTGCACGACAACCTGCGCCGCGCCAGCGGCGTTTCGGGCCGTTCCATCAATGCCCAGGCGGGCTTCTGGATCAAGATCGGCATGCTGTGTGAAATGAATCCGGGTATGAGCTACCAGGAGATCGTCAGCCGTGAACTGCGTGCTGCCGGGGTCGAGCCGGGCGCGTTGCGGGTGGCCGAAGCATGATCAAGACCGTTGAAGAACAGGCGCTGATGCGCGCATCGGGGCGCCTGCTGGCACAGGTGTTCGAGGCGCTGGACGAGCTGCCGCTGGAGGGCATGAGCACGCTGCAGGTGAACGACTGGGTCGAGCGCTTCATCGTCGATCAGCTGCATGCGCGCCCGGCGAGCAAGGGCCAGTACGGCTTTGCCTACGTGCTCAATTCCTCCATCGACAACGTGGTCTGCCATGGGGTGCCATCGCCCGATGCCATCCTGCGCAGCGGCAGCATCGTCAATCTGGACATCACCCTGGAGAAGGACGGTTACATCGCCGATTCCAGCAAGACCTATCTGATCGGCGAGGTGGACTACGCGGCGAAGCGGCTGGTTCGGGTCACGCGCGAGGCGATGTGGAAGGGGATCGGCGTGGTGCGCCCGGGCGCGACGCTGGGCGACATCGGTTTTGCGATCCAGCAGCATGCCAAGGCGCATGGCTACAGCGTCGTCCGCGAATTCTGCGGCCATGGCATCGGCCAGGAGATGCACGAAGAGCCGCAGGTGCTGCATTACGGGCGCCGCGGCGACGGGCTGGAGCTGGAAGAGGGCATGACCTTCACCATCGAGCCGATGATCAACCAGGGCCGCGCGGCCATCGACATGAGCGACGACGGCTGGACCGTGACCACCCGTGACGGGAAGCTCTCGGCACAGGCCGAGCACACGGTGCTGGTGACTGCCGATGGAGTCGACGTCCTGACGTTGCGGGCAGACGAGCGCGTAGTGCGCTGACGCGGCCGCCGGACCTGGCTCGGCGGCCTCATTCGCTGCGCGTGGAGACCAGCTTGAGGAACGCCTCGTTCTGATACCGGCTCATGCGTAGCTGCTGGCCGGTGTCCATGGTCACCACGTGGTGGCCGTTGAACCACGGATGGATCGCCTTGACCCGGCGCACGTTGACGATCGCCGAGCGATGCACGCGCGCGAAATGCCGCGGATCCAGCCGGGCGGCGAGGGTGGTCATGGTCTCGCGCAGCTCGTGCATGCGGTCGACCAGGTGGATCTCGACCGTGTTGCGTGCCGCCTTGATCCAGACGATGTCCTCCACCGCCACCAGCACCACATGCTCATCGACCCGCACCGGGATGCGCTGCAGGTAGTCGTCCCGCTGGCGCAGTGCATCCAGCGCCTGCAGGATCTGCGCCGAGGCCTGTGCGCCCATGCCGCTCGCCGCCGACAGCCGCGCCTTCGCCCGCTGCAGCGTGGCGGCAAAGCGCTCGCGGCTGAACGGCTTGACCAGATAATCCACGGCATTGGCCTCGAAGGCCTTCACTGCGTACTGCTCGTACGCGGTGACGAACACGGTGGCCGGCATTCGCGCCGCGCCGAGGGTGGCCACCACGTCCATGCCGTTGATCGCGGGCATCTGGATGTCCAGGAACACCAGGTCCGGTGAGTGGCTGCGGATCGCGCCGACCGCCGAGATGCCATCGCCGCATTCGCCGACGATGTCGATTTCGGGATCATCGCGCAGCAACCGCACGATCGCATGGCGGGCGATCGGCTCATCATCGACCACCAGCACGGTCAGGCTCATGCCGGCGCGATCCCCGGCGTTGTACCGGGGGTGAATTCGGGTGCCTCGTCGGCACTGTCCAGTTCACGGAACGGCACGCGGACGCGGCAGGCGACACCCTCTGGCCAGAGCATGTCCAGCCGGACGTCGGCGGCATCGCCGTACAGTTCCTTCAGGCGCAGGCGTGCATTGGACATGCCGATGCCGTGTCCGGCCGATGCGGTCGGTTCGGCCGACAGGGTGCTGTTGCGGTTGCGCACTTCGATGCACAGCGTGTCGCCATCGCGGCGGGCCTCGATCTCGATCGTGTCGCTGCCCACGCGCTGGCCGATGCCATGGCGCAGCGCGTTCTCCACCAGCGGCTGCAGGATCAGGCTGGGCACCGCGCAGTCCAGCGTGTCCGGAGCGATGTACGTGCGGGTGGTGAGCCGATCCTTGAATCGGGTGCGCTGGATGCCCAGGTACAGCTCGATCAGGTCCAGTTCCTGGCGCAGGCTGATTTCCTGCCCGTCGTAGTCTTCCAGGAACGCGCGCAGCAGGTCGCTCAGGCGCAGCAGCATGTCTTCGGCCGAGACCTTGTCCTCGTCGAGCAGGGTAATGATCGCGTGCAGGGTGTTGAACAGAAAGTGCGGCTGCAGCTGGGACTTCAGCGAGAGCAGACGCGACTGTGCCAGCTCGGTGGCCAGCTGGCTCGCCTCCAGTTCACGGCGGGCCTTCTCGGCGTGGAAATGGATGGCCTGCTGGATCGCGAACAGGGTCCAGTAGGTCAGCAGCCCGATGGCGAAGTGCTGCTCCAGGAAGTAGCCCAGCTGCTCGAAGAAACCGCTCGGCTCGAACAGGGTGGAGACCATCGCGCCCACGACCATGGCAATGAACGTCATGCCGACGCTGGCCACCGCCTGTGCGCCGAGCCCGTGCAGGCGCCCGCTGCCGCGTACCGGAAAGCGCTCGGCGAGGCGGAAGACCGTGGGTGCCAGGGCAGCCCACGTGTACCACTGGATCAGCGACCACCGCAGCAGATCCCAGAGGGGTTGTTGGCTGTTCGGTAGACCGGCGTTGATCGAGGTCTGCAGGGCGAACACCACGGCCACCGCCGTCCACAGGGCGAGGTAGCGGGACAGGCGGATCCGGGTGCTGCCAAGGCGAATGTACATGGTCGATTCCGGGCCAGGCATCTCTGGCGACGCTCATCTTAGGCAGGCGGCGGGAGGGCGGGAAGCGCCATGACGGCCCATTACGATTGGCCTGGTCGTGGCGACGATTCGTCCCGGACCGGTTGGCCGATCCGGCCGGCGGGCGCGTGATGCGGGTGTCCATCACCTGCCTGGAGCACCGCCATGATCCTGATCCGCCCCCTTCTGCTCGTTTCGTTGCTGCTCGCCGCCAGCGCCCACGGCGGACAGGCGCGTTACTTGGGTCTGCTCAACCGGGCGCACGACAGCGTGGTGACCGTCGATGTCGCGCCAGCCGGCACGGAAGCGTTTGCGCCGCGGTCGATCGATATTCTTGCGGGTGGCGGCGGCAGCACCATGATCCGCCTGGCCGACGAGGGCTGCCGGTTCGATCTTCGTGTCGCGTTCCGCAACGGACGACGGGTGGTCTACCGCGATGTGGATGTGTGCAGGGGCGACACACTGGTCATCGCGCCGCTGAAGAAAACACCCGATGATCGTGCGGTTGCGCTGGAGCCACAGACGCCAACGCGTGGCCGATAGCAGGGGGGCGCGGCGAGTGCCGTCCGCCGTCCGCGCTTACGGAGGCATACGCGGCATGCGCTGCTCCACCAGCGCCGCGACCCAGTCGATGAAGACCCGCAGCTTGGCGCTGACATGCCGGTTCGGGGGGAACGCAAGGTGCAGCGGCATCGCATCGATGCGCCACCCCGGGAACAGCCGGACCAGCTCGCCGGCGGCCACGTGCGGGGCGGCCATGTAGTCCGGGAGCCACAGCGCACCCAGGCCCGCCACGCCCGCGGCGAGATACGCATTGCCATCATCGACCGCGAGCAGGTGGTGCCCCTTCACGGTGACCGGTTCGTCGCCGCGCTGGAGGGTGTAGGGCAGAACCGTGCCACTGCGCGAGCGCAGGTAGCCGACCACGCGGTGCGGGGCCTGCTCCAGGTCCTGCGGATGCGAAGGGATACCCGCCTGCTGCAGGTAGGCGGGCGAAGCGTAGATGCCGGCCGGCAGATCGCCAATATGGCGGGCGACCAGCGATTGATCGGTGATTTGTCCACCCCGGATCACGCAGTCCACGTTCTCGTCGATCAGGTCCACGTGGCGATCGCTGACGCCCAGATCGAGCTGGATCTCCGGATAGCGGGCAAGGAAGTCGGGCAGGGCCGGCACCAGCACCCGCCGTGCGAATGGGGCGGGCACGTCCACCCGCAGGCGCCCGCGAGGCGCGGCAGCCGCAGTGGACAGGCTGGTTTCAGCGTCGTCGATGTCGGCCAGCAGCCGGATCACCCGCGCATAGTAGGCCGCGCCATCGGCGGTGACATTCACCTGCCGGGTGGTGCGGTTCAACAGGCGCACCCGCAGCCGGGCCTCCAGGTGCTGTACCAGCTGCGTGACCGTGGTGCGGCTGATGTGCAGCGTTTCGGCGGCCTTGGTGAAGCTGCCGGTTTCCACCACCCGGGCGAAGGCCTGCATTGCGTCGAACCGGTCCATCTGCATTCCCTGGGGGCTGATTGTTTGGATTCTACAAACAATGTTGGGCAGCGGACCGCGTTTATCCGGTGCCCACGGCGGTCTACTGTGGCCTTTCATTCCAGATGGGCCGGTATCGGCCCAGGGCAGAGGTGGTTCATGGCAACACGTGACGTCGTTTTTCCGCCGGGCCGCCAGGCCCTGTACGAGCGCAACCGCTACTCGCCGGCAGTACGGTCCAATGGCTTTCTGTTCGTGTCCGGGCAGGTTGGCAGCCGCGAGGACGGTTCGCCCGAGCCCGAGCTGGAGGCGCAGGTACGGCGTGCGTTCGACAACCTCAACGCGGTGCTTGGCGCGGCCGGGTGCACGTTCGATGATGTCGTCGACGTGACCGTGTTCCTGGTCAATCCCGAGCAGATCTTCGAGCGGGTGTGGGCCGTCGTTCCGGAGTACTGGGGCGAGGCGCCGTATCCCACGCTCACCGGTATCGGCGTGACTTGGCTGTATGGATTCGACGTGGAGATCAAGGTGATCGCGAAGCTTCCGTAGCACGCCTTCACGCGGTCACGGCTGCGTCTTGCCGATAGTGGGACGTCATCCTGCTTCCTGTTGCGGACCCACATGCCCCTGATTCCCGAGCGCGTGCAGCGCTGGCCCCGGCCGTGGCGCGTGGTGTTGCTGTCGCTGCTGGCGCTCTACGCGCTGTACCTGCTGGCGGGCAATGTGTTCCTCAATACGCCGCTGTTCGATGCGGTCACCAACCGCAAACCTGAAAAGTTCACAATGCAGACCGGGCCGGCGCTGACCCTGATGCCCGGGCAGGCCGTGGTCTGGAACATCCGCATGCGCGGCCAGGCCAATCGAACGCAGTATGTGTTCCGTGCCGACCGGGCGAGTGCCTGGATCGATCTGCCGGCGCTGTTGCGCAAGGAAGTGCGCATTCCGCGCATTGATGCCACGGGGGTTGAAGCCGAGGTCGAGCGGGTCGAAAAGGCCATTCCCCCGCCGCCGCGGGGTGACCGTGGCTGGACGCTGCGGTTCGATGCGATCCACAGCGACACTATCCGCAGTGGGCGCTTCGGCAAGCTGCTGATCGTTGGCCAAGGGCGCGGCAATGTCGGTTTCCTCAAGCAACTCAAGGGCGGGCCATCGGAGCTGTTCGATTCCACGGCGGGCTTCGATGATGCCCAGGTCAGTTTCGACGGGGTCAACGTGCTGGACGATGCCCATATCGCCGCGCGCTTCCACTTCCCGCGGCACTATCGTGACGACGCGCCGGGATTGCAGAAACTTGGCATCACCTGGGCGCAGCTGCAGATCGATGCCCGCAGCCAAGGCCTGCGCATCGACACCGGTGGCCCGCACGTCAAAGTGGGCAGTGCGGTCTCCAATGCCCGCCTCACCGCGGACGTGACCCTGGAAGAGGGCGCGCTGCGACCGGGCAGCCGGCTGGTCTGGCGGCTGCCCCTGCATGCCGGCGTCCACGCCGATGACCGTGGCCTGCTGTCGCTGCAACTGGACGTGGCGCAGGACATGCGCGTCCAGGCCCGGCTACCGCGTGATCCGGAAACGGGCAGCGAACTCAATGCCGATCTGCGCGTGACCGGCCGGAAGATTCCGTTCCAGGCGCCGGGCGAGCTGCTTCCACGGCTGTCTGGCAAAGTGCAGGGCGCCTGGCAGTTCCAGTCGCTCAACTGGATCAGCGATCTGTTCGTGAAAAAGCCGTGGTTCCACCTTGATGGCGGTGGGCTGCTCAAGGCAGACGTCATCCTCGCCGATGGTCAACTGGCGCCGGGCAGCACGGTGGATATCCCGCAGGTGGCTGCCGTGGCCGAGGTTGCAGGGGTCAGGATGCGCGGCGACGCCCATGCACAGGGCCGGATCGTGGAGGGCGAACCACCGCAGGCGGAACTGAAGGTGCAGATCCCGCGCTTCCAGGCTGCGCCCACCAATGCGCCGAAGGCGGTGCTGTTCGATGGGCGCCAGCTGGCGCTGACCCTGCGCGGCGATGCCCGATTGAAGGAATTGAGTGATGGCATGCGCGCCCAGCTGCGTTTCACCGATGCGCGGGTGCCCGACCTCACCGCCTACAACCGCTATCTGGGCAACGACAACGTGCGCCTGCTCGGCGGGACCGGTCTGCTCAGCGGTGATGTCTCGCTGGATGCCTCCGGTCGGGTAGGCAAGGGCAGTGCCGATCTGCGCGGCACCGGGGCCCGGCTCAGTGTGGCGGGCATCGCCATGCGCGGCGATGCGCAACTGCAGGCGCGCCTGCAGCGTGCGGATTTCGACAGCCGCCAGTTCGATCTCGGCGGCACCACCGTGGACCTGCGCAACATCCACGTGGGGGATGAAAAAAGTGACGGGCGTTGGTGGGGCAAGGTGGCGATCCGCAGTGGCCACATTGATGCGGCCGCGCCGTTCCAGGTGGATGGCCTGGCCGACCTGCGCCTGCGCGATGCCGGGCCATTGCTCGGCGTGTTCGCCCAGCGCAGCGAATACCCGCGCTGGGTGCTCGGGATGCTGGATTCCGGGGAGGTGCAGGCCAGTGGGCAGCTGCGCTGGCGCAGTGGCGAGCTGATCGTGGAGGATCTGCAGGCCGAGAACGAGCGGCTGTCCCTGCAGGCGCGGCTGGATCTGAGTCATGGCAAGCGCCGCGGCGATCTTTACCTGCGCTGGGGCGTGCTGGGGGCCGGCATCGAGCTGCAGGGCCAGCAGCGCAAGTGGCACCTTGCCGGCGCCCGCGACTGGTATGCCGAGCAGCCGCGGCTGCTGCCGGCCAAGCCGGCCGCCACGAAGCAGGGCAACGGCACGCCCTGACAGAGTGATTGGCTCCCCTCGGTGGGCCCGGCTTGGTATCCTCGCCGCGCCCTCTGTCTGGTGACAGCGTGCCTCTCGCCGTCATCGACCCGTCATCCCATGAGCAACAGCCCCCACCGCGTTCAAGGCCTCAACAACGATGAGGTGGCCGCCGATTGGCCCGCCATCACCGACCGGGAGATCACCTGGCTGCGTGAGCGGTTTCCGCAGCTGGGCGAAGCGAGCCAGGTGCTGTGGCACAGCCCGCGGCCGATGTCCGCCGCCGCCATTGTCGAGAGCGAACAGGGCAGGGTGTTCGTCAAGCGTCACCATGGCAGCGTACGCACGGCGGCCGGGCTGACCGAAGAGCATCGCCTGCTCCAGCACCTCGCCGCTCAGGGCGTGCCCGTGGTCGAGGTATTGCATGATCGGGACGGCGCAACCGCGGTCGAACACGATGGCTGGACTTACGAGCTGCATACCGTGGGCCGTGGGCAGGACATCTACCGCGATGCGCCGTCCTGGACATTGCTGACCGACGCCGCACAGGCGCGCGAGGCCGGCCGGATGCTGGCGCGACTGCATCACGCGTCAGCCAGCTATCACGCACCCCAACGCAGCACGCACCTGCTGGTCGCGCGCGATGATCTGCTCCGCGCCGCCGATCCTATCGCGGCCCTGCAGGCCGGGCTCGGCGATCGTCCGGGCCTGGCGGCCTACCTCGCGCGCCAGGATTGGCAGGCCGATCTTCGGCGGGCGGTGCTGCCCTGGCACGCCGGGCTGGCTGAGCGCCTGCAGGCCGAGCCGCGCCTCTGGGCGCATAACGATTTCCATGTGTCCAACCTGCTCTGGCGTCAGGACGGCGAGCGATACGTGGTGGATACCGTGCTCGATGTCGGCCTGGCATCGCCGACCAGTGCCTTGTTCGACCTGGCCACCGCCATTGAACGCAACGCGGTGGCCTGGCTGGCGCTGGAAAGCGGCGAGGCGGCCGTGCGCGTGGATATCGCGCTGGCTCTGCTGGCCGGCTACCGCGAGATCGTGCCGCTGTCTGCCGAGCGCGTGCACCTGCTGGCCGACCTGCTCCCTATCGTCCAGCTCGACTTCGCGCTGTCGGAAGTGGAGTACTTCGAGGGCGTGACGCACTCGCCGGCCAATGCCGACGTGGCCTACCACACCTTCCTGCTCGGGCATGCTGACTGGTTCAGCACCCCGGCAGGGCAGGGCCTGCTGAAGGCGCTGCACGCCGCCGCCTGAGGGCAGGCTCGCAAATCCGTACGGTTTGTAGTGAAATAGTCACAGAAGCGGGGGTGCCTGGCGAAACCAGGCTGAGAGAGTCCCTTGGAACCTGATCCGGTTTGCACCGGCGTAGGGAGCTTTGAGCAGCAGGCATACCGCCGTGATGGGTCGGTGCGCCTGCGTGCCTTCGCTTCGTCTCCCCCAGCTGATGACGAATCGAATGAACCGTTGCTTCCGCCCCACGCTGTTGTCCGCCGCCCTCTGCGCCGCGCTGCCACTTCATGCCAACGATCTCGCGGACGCGCCCGAGCGCTCGCCGACCGAGCTCGCCGCCGTGCGCGTGCAGGCGCATCAGCCGGCAGCCACCACCACGCAGACCAGCAGTTTCGGCGCGGGTGACTGGAAGAGCACCCCGGCCTCGGTGAACGTCCTGGATCGCGATCTGCTGGACAGCCGCCAGGTCCGCACGTTGTCCGAACTGGCCAGCAACGATGCCTCGCTGGGCGACAGCTACGCGCCGGTCGGTTACTACCAGAACATCGCGATCCGCGGCTTCCCGCTGGATACCGGCACCGGCTACCGCTTCAACGGGCTGGCCATCACCGGCGAGCAGCGCCTGGCGCTGGAGAACATCCAGTCGGTGGAGATCCTCAAGGGTGAGGCGGGTCTCGCCGCGGGCGTCATGGCGCCCGGCGGCATCATCAATTACGTGGGCAAGCGCCCGGCCGAGGTCCGCAACGTCACCCTCGGCACCGATTCGGAAGGCTCCCGCTACACCGCGGTGGATCTCGGCCACTGGCTGTCGCCGCGTTTTGGCGTTCGCTTCAATGCCGCCTGGGAAGACAGCGATTCCTACATCGACCACGCCGATGGCCGCCGCAACTTCTACTCGCTGGCCACCGACTGGCTGATCGGCGAACGCGGCAAGCTGGAGGTGGACGCCAACTACCAGACCAGCGCGCAGCGCTCGGCCTCGGGCTATCAGCTGCTGGGCGCCACCGAGCTGCCGCGCGGCGTGGACCGCAAGCACATGCTGGGCTACCAGGCGTGGCAGCGGCCGGTCGGCATCGACAGCACCAACCTCACTGCACTGCATACCTACGACTTCAGCCCGAGGTGGCAATCGCGGGTGTCGGCCAGCTACAGCCGCTCGGTGATCGACGACAACGTCGCCTTCGCCTACGGCTGCTACTACGCCGCCGGCTGTGCCGATGGCAGCGTGCCGGGCAACTACTTCGCGCCCAACGGCGACTACGACATCTACGATTACCGCAGCCCGGACGACACCCGCCGCAACCTGGAATTCCGTGGCGAGCTGCGCGGCAGTTTCGCCACCGGCGATGTCCGGCACGAGCTGAGTGTGGGTGCGGACCGTTTCGAGCGCACCGTGGACAAGCGACGCAACGTCAATGAGTACGTGGGCACCGCCAACATCCACGATGCGCAGGTGCCGCAGTTCGAACCGTCGCCGCTGATGCCGGGCCCCTCCGCGCGGCGTCTGGACAGTGCGCAGACCGCAGTGTTCGCATTGGACCGGATGAGCTTCGGCGAGTGGCAGTGGCTGGCCGGCGGGCGTTTTGTCCGCCTGGACGAGCGTGCCTATGACAAGCGCGGCAACCCCGAGCGCCACAGCCGCCTGTCGCGCTTCCTGCCGCAGACCGCGCTGGTCTGGAAGGCGACCGATGAGGTCAATGCCTATGTGAGCTACGTGCGCGGGATTTCGCTCGGCCAGGAAGCGCCGTTCTGGACCTCCAACGAAGGCACGTTCCTGCCTGCAGTGCTGTCGCGCCAGACCGAAGTAGGCGTCAAGTACGTGCCCAGCGATGCGCTGACGTTGGGTGCCGCTCTGTTCCGCACTTCGCAGCCGTTCCAGTACGCCAAGCCGGACGGCAGTGATGCCGGCTACAGCTTCGTCCAGGAGGGGCAGCAGACGCATACCGGGCTGGAGCTCACCGCGCAGGGCCAGCTCACCGAGCGCCTGTCGCTGACCGCCAGCGCCAGTGTGCTGCGCGCCCGCGCCCGCGATGCCGGCACGCCAGACTACGAAGGCCACCAGCTGATCAACGTGCCCAAGACGCGCGCGACCGTGCATGCGGAGTACCAGCTGCCGTTCGTGACCGGCCTGGGGCTGACCGGCGGTTGGCGTTACGCGGCCTCCAACGTGGCCACTGCCGATGGTCGCGTGAGCGCACCGGCGTATAGCGTGTTCGACGCCGGCCTGCGCTTCAGACATCAGCTGGGTGAGCATCCGGTGACCTGGAACCTCTCGGTGGACAACCTGTTCAACCGCTTCTACTGGCGTGACACCGGCAGCAGTTCCGGCGACTACTACCTGTTCCCGGGCGCACCGCGTCAGGCCCGGCTGTCGGTCACGTTCGCACTATGAACCCGGCAATCCTGGAGTGGTCGGCCGCCATCGTCAGCATGCTTGGCGTGTGGCTGATGACGCGCCGGGTCACCATTGCCTGGCCGGTCGGACTGATCTCGGTCGCGCTGTACGCGCTGGTGTTCGCCGAGGCACGGCTGTACTCGGACACGCTGCTGCAGGTCGTCTTCGGTGGCTTCCTGGTGTACGGCTGGGTGCGCTGGCGAGGCCAGGTCGAGGACGATGGCCGGGTCGCGATCGTGCCGCTGGCGCGGGTGACGATGTGGCGTGACCTCGGCATCGGCGTGGCCTTCGGGATTGCGCTCGGCGCGGCGATGCACTTCCTTACCAATGCAGCGTTGCCGTGGCTGGATGCAATGCTGGCTGCGCTGAGCCTGGTCGCCCAGTGGTGGCAGGCGCGGCGTCACACGGCCGCATGGTGGCTGTGGATCCTGGTCGACGTCGTCTACGTCGGCATGTACATGGTCAAGTCACTGCACGTGACCGCCGTGCTGTATCTGGTGTTCGTCGGCCTGGCCGTAACGGGGTTGCGGGCATGGACGGTGGCGCGCAACGATGCGCTGCTCCACAACGCAGAAGGGCGGCGCGGTTAAGTCCGCGCCGCCCTGGGTTGCTTCAGGTCTGCACTCGACCCGGCGCGGTCAGAACCGCGCCGTGGCACCCACGAAGAAGGTGCGCGCACCCCCGTCGTAGTTGTTGCCTTCCTCGATGGTGGAGACATCGCCCAGGTTGAGGACGCCCGCGCGCACGGTCAGATGCTCGTTGACGTCATAGCCGGTGACCAGGTCCCAGGTGGTGTACGCCTTGGCGAACGTCGCGCTGGTGGAGGACACCAGCTGCTCGCCGATGTGCTGCGCGCTCAGGTTGAGCGACCACGCATCGGTGACCTGCCAGTCCAGCGAGGTGTTGGCGGTCAGCTTGGGCACCACCAGCAGGCTGGCGCCCGTGGTGCGGTTCTTCGATTCCAGCATGCGCGTGGCGTTGGTGATCCAGTTCAGTCGCTCATGCAGGGGCACGGTGACGCTGGCTTCCACGCCGCGGGTGCGGGCCTTCTGGATGTTCTGCGCGACCGTCCACCAGAACCCGTTGACGAAGCTGGTCGTCTGGCCGGGAATCTCGCGCAGCGGAACCTGCTGGATCTTGTCATCGAAATCGGTGAGGAAGTAGGTGGCCGAGGCCGACCAGCCGTTTTTGTCGAAGCCGACGCCCAGCTCGTAGTTGGTACTGGTTTCCGGTTCCAGGTTCGGATTGCCGGCCATGTAGCAGCCGGTGGTGCCATCGGCGCTGACCGAGCGGTTGGTCCAGCCTTCCACGGTCAACGCGGTGCAGCCGTTGCCACCGGACTGCGTCGCCGCGCCGGCCGTGCCCTGCTTCAGCGTGGGCGCACGGAAGCCCTGCGAGACACCGCCGCGCACGGTCCAGTCATCGGACGGGTGCCAGACGCCGTAGACGCGCGGGCTGAGGTTGTCGTCGTAGTTGTCGGTGTTGTCCCAGCGCAGGCCCACGGTGAGGATGAAACGCTCGTGCAGGGTGATGTGGTCTTCGGCGAACAGCGCCCAGGAGTCGGCTTCGCTGACCGGGCTGATGCGCCCAGTGCCGGTCCAGGTCACCGGCACGGTGCCGATGGTGTCGGTGTTCTTCAGCTCTTCGCGCTTCCACTGGCCGCCCACGTTCAAGCTCTGCTCGAAGCCCCAGTGGAAGCTGCGGGTGAACGCGGTATCGAACACCGTCTCCTTGGAGTGGTTGCCGACCGCACTGCCCTTGTCTTCGTAGTCGTTCTGCACCAGCGTCGTCTTGGACGTGGCGGCATCGCCGTAGCGACCATCGTGCATGACCACGTAGCCGGTCTGCACCAGCTTGGACAGGCCCCACGCACCGACCGCGCCGGCACCGCTGTTGCGCTGCTCGCCACGCGAGGCTTCGAAGCCCACGGTGTGGTCGTCGTTGACGCGCCAGTTCAGCAGGGCGTTGGCGTTCTCGGCCTTGTTGCCGGGCGTCTGCCGGCGGCCGGTATCCGATTCGCGGTTGGTGACATTGGCGCCGACGCGCAGGCCCAGGTTCTCGGTCAGCGGGCCACTGAACAGCGCGCCCATCTGGGTGGTATCACCGCGGGTAGGGGAATCGGGCTTGCTGTAGTTGAACGTGACCGAGCCGCCCCATTCGTTGGCGATCTTGCGGGTGATGATGTTGATCACGCCGCCCATGGCGTCGGAACCGTACAGCGAGGACATCGGCCCGCGGACCACCTCGATGCGCTCGATCATGTCCGGCGAGAGCCAGTTCAGATCCTGAGGACCCAGATCATCGCGGTAGTTCACGCCCGAGGAATTGCCCTGGCGGCGGCCGTCGATGAGGATCAGGGTGTACTGCTCGGGCAGGCCGCGCAGGCGGATCTTGGACTGCGCACCCGACAGCGCATAGCCGCCGGTGACGCCGGGAACGGTGCTCAGCAGTTGGCCGATGCTGCTGACCGGCTTGCGTTCGATCTCCTCGCGGGTGATCACGCTGATGCTGGCCGGCGCGTCCTTGATCCACTGCTGGGCGCCGGTGGCAGTAACGACGACCGTGTCCATCTGCTTGGCCGAGGCGGCATCTGCGGAGGCATCTGCATGCGCTTGGCTCGCCAGGGCAAGGCCAATGGCGACAGTCAGGGTGGCAACGGAACGACGGGAACGGGGAGAGGGGGACAACATCGACGCAGTACTCCTGGGAAAGAGGGGTCCGCTGGCGATGGCTTGGGGACGTCCGTGTGGGGAATTTCAACAACTCTTAACAATCGTATCACGAACCATTCGCATTTGAAATGTAACGATACGTTTGCTGTGTGTCCCCTTTATCAGCGCCAGCTCGGCGGTTCCCCTTTCTTCCAGCAGATCAGGACGAGCGCTACCACCACCGTCCACGTGCAAACCTGGAATACCACCGGTTCTTTGAAGGGCGAGAACACGAACGGCCCGGCCGCCAGAAGGGCGAACGCGATGGCGTAAACCACCCATCCCTGCCAGGCGCACGGAAGGCCCCATCCCCAGCCATGGGACCGCGCGACAAACCAGTAGTGCTTCTTCTTCATCGACTGCTATCTCCTTATAGCGATGTCATCCATGGAACACGTTGGCAACCAGGCGGGCGCCAACGAACCGGTCATTCCACCAAGACCAATTGTCCGGCAACCACCGGCCGCAGTGCCAGCTTGTGGGTGATGCTGGTGATGGTCCGGCGCGGGTCGGTCGGGTGCGGCCGTGAGGCGGTGGTGCTTCTGCCCTGGCGCCACAGCCCGAACATCACGATCGCCGCGCCCACCGGGTAGGACTTCAGCCATGCCGCATCGGCGTGCCCGACGCTCACTTCGTAGAAGTCCCTGCGGTCGGTCACGCCGGTCTGCTGATACTTCGGAGCACAGTTGAGGAAGGTGACGCCATGGGGATCACCGGGCTGCGGCGTGCGATGTGACCGCACCGTCCCGAGCAGCGCCAGCGGCAGCTCGCTGGATGCCGTGCCCAGCCGTTCCCATGCTTCGTCGTAGCGGTCCTGGCCGTAAAGGAAATTCGCCCAGTCGACCCGCTTCTTGCCCAGGCGCAGGGTCAATTGCGAGGTCAGCAGCGCGTCGTCCTCGCACATCGCCTGCAGGATCAGCAGGTCGGTGAGGGTGCGCAGGTAACCGTCGAGTGGCGCGTCGGCCGGGAGCAGGGTCGATCCGGCGCTGCGGCGCTTCAGGGCCTGCTGGAGAATCAACAGGCGCAGCTCATACGCGCCATCACCCAAGGCGGGCAGGAACTCGGGATCGGTTCCGCTGGCGAGCAGGGTCTGGAGATGTGAGGGGGCGTTGTAGCGGCACCCTGGCAGGTGCTCAGTCCCCTTGTTCAACGCGATGTACGCAGGAACCGAGGCGGGAAAGGCGCCGTCGGCACCGCTCCTGTCGTGCGCGGGGACGAATCGGACCGGCACGGCGCAGCCATCGCAGAGCAACGTGGGCAGGGTCTGCTGCGCGTCATGGCGCTTCTGCAGGTCGGCCAACCGGTGCAGGGTGCCGTGCGTTCCCACGGCCTTGCGCATCTTGATTCCGCGACTCATGTGCAACCACTGCTTCGTTCAATGGCGACCATCATAGTCGTTTGGATCAATCGCCCTGCGTCGCGAAACGCAGTGCCTGCTCAGCCCGGGTAGGACGGGAAGCGCTGATCCGGGTGTGTTTTCTTCCATTCGGTATGTGCCACGGTGCCCTCCCAGGCGAGGAAGGCACCGGGGATGCGCCCGCGGCCGGACCAGGTGGCACCGCTGTGCGGCAGCCAGAAGCGGGGCGGCAGCGCTTCGCGGGGGACTTTCGCTGGCTTGGCGCGTGCAATGGCGCTGGCCGATCCCTCGCTGCCCACCGCTGCCCGGATCCTGCGCTGTTGTTCCGGGCTGAAATCGGCGTAGGAGGCGGTAAGCAGCACGAGTGCGCGCTCGAACGCCTCCTTCGTGGCGGCCCGCAGCAGCGCGCTTTCATCCATCCCCGATCGCGCGACCGCAGCTGCCAAGGTGGCGTTCATCGTTGATGCGGAGGAGGCGGTGGAGGGCTTGCGGGGCATGGAATTCCAAGTAAGAGGGGACTGTCGGTGGGCACCATAGCAAATGCCGGTGTGAAGTCATCTTTTCGCGCGCGATGCTGCCTGGAACAGCGGTTGCGCTGGCGCCAAGCCGTTCGACCAGGATCAGGGCTCCTTCGGTTCTGTGCACCGCTGGGACACCTTGCGCCCTTCAACGAAGGCCCGCGCCGCGTTGGCGAAGCAGGATGGCGCAACCAACGCCAGCAGGTGCGCGCCACCGTCTACTGTGTGGAATGTCAGTGCCGTGGTCCTGGCGAGCTCGGCGGCATGCTCGCGGGCACCAGCGTAAGCCGTGTTCGGATCCAGTGTGCCGTGCACCACCAGCGTTTTTGGCAGGCCGGTTGGCGTTTTGCCGAACCACGCGTCGCGCGGATAGCGCGGCACCGGGCTGTCGACCAACAATCCAGGAATCGGACTGACGAACAGTTTCCCCTTTTCCTCGGCCTCCACCGTGGCCTTGGTCAGGTCCGGGCGCGCATTGTTTTCCGATGCGGCGATCAGCATCACCAGGGGCAGGGCAGGGCGGTTGTCCCCGCTTTGTCCGAGCTGCGCCAATGCGGCATTCCAGTCGGTCACTGTGCGCTCCAGCGAGCGGGCATCGCCGCGGGAGAGGTCCCGCGTCATCTGTGGAATACGATCGCGCAGCGCCGGGAAGCTCAGCAGCGCGCCATAGAACCGGCGCAGGTCGCCGCCGGGCACCTGCTTACGCCAAGACGCATCAGGTCCAGACGCAAGCAGTTGCGAGTACGCCGCCACATCAGGGCCGCGCAGCACCTGACGGCCGACTTCGTCCACCAGTGCCGTGCGCCGGCTCAGGTCCCACTGCTGGGTTGCCTCGGGTGGCACCAAGCCGTCCAGAATGAGTCCGTCCAGCGGAAAGGGTGCGACCTGCAACGCCCGCAGCGCGAGCTGGGTGCCGTAGGAAACGCCATATACCAGCAACTCGCCGCTGCCGCGTTGGCTTGTGATCAGAAGACCAAGGTCCTGCGCGGCTTCGGTGATGGAAAACGCCATGGTCCGCGTGGGGTTGGCGTACATTGCCCCGATGCACGGCCCCCATTCGGTCCCGGCAAGCCCCACACCGTCTGGGCTGTCGGGTGCCTCTTGAACCGGGCAGATCCGCGATGAGCGTCCAGTGCCGCGGTGATCGGCAATCACCAGGTCGAAGCCCGGGAACGCGCGCTGGTAGGTAGACAGCATCGGATACAGCGAGGCGCCGGCTTCGCCGGGACCGCCGGACAGCAACCAGACCTCTCCTCGTCTTGCGAGATCGGTCGCTGCCGGAACGCGACGAACGAACAACGAGATCGTTTCGCCGTCCGGTTCGGCATGCCGCAGGGGTACCTGCACGGTCATGCAGCGCGAGTCGCGCAGCTGCGGCGACGGCGCCGCATCGTCGCACGACACGGCAGAAGCCTGGATTCTTGCATGGACCAGTGAGGGCAGGGCGACCAGCAACACAACATATAGCGCGGCGCGAAGCATGGGCGACTGACTCATCGGTAGACGGAGCGTGACGATGCGGCTTTACCGACTCATCCTGCGAATGCCGGAAGTAACGTCCGGATGGCGTTCGCATCGACCGGCCGGACTCCAACCTGAACAGGGGGCGGTTCAGTGGAGGGTACGCAATGTTCCGGCAATCTTCGGCCACCAGATTCGATTCCACACCGATACGTTTGGAGGATCCAACGATGCTCACCTCAACCGCTTTCAGCTTCCGTGGCCTGGCCATGGCATTGGCTCTGACCGCTGGCGTCATCGCCGCAGGCGATGCCTCCGCGCTGTCGCGCAAGGACAGGAACACACTGGTCGGTGCCGTCGTGGGTGGCGTTGCGGGGCACGTGCTGTCCAACGGCGACCCGATGATGACCGCTGGCGGCGCTGTGGCCGGCGGCGCGATCGGCAATGTGACCACCAAGGATCGCCGCGACAACCGCGACTATCGCCATGATCGCGATCGCCGCTATGACCGCGACCATCGTTACGAGCGCACCAGCCGCCACGATCGTCGTCATGACCAGCGTCGCTGGGACCATGACCGCCGCAACCACAACCGCGGCTGGCGCTGATCGGAGCAGAGCGGGGGCCGTCTGCTGGGCGACGGTCGATCATTCCGGAGTGCGGAGATCGACCGTCGTCTATCCTTATGATCGGCCACTATCCCGCCATCAAAGTTCCAACTCACTCTCGGCCAACGGAAACTCACTGTGTCTGACGCTCCATGCGCCCGAAGATCCTTTGGCACGGAACTGATCAAGCACAAACGGCAACCTTTCGCTGCTCATGATCCCGGGTCGCGTGGTCACCTGGAAGTGCAGGGTTGAATTGCCTGGGACTCATGTGGAGGCATTGCGAAAGCTCGTCCACACTCAAACCCTGATGCAGGTTGTCGCGCATCCAGTACTCCAGCTGCTGGAACTGGTCAGGCAGATCCAGTGACTGAAGCTGTCTGCTGAACTGGCTTTGCCCGCCAGAGCGCTTGTTGGCCATGACCATCCGCTTTGCCACGTTGAGTGCAAGCGATGCCCCATGGTCCTCTGCGACCAAGGCCAGGGCCATGTTCATTCCCGCAGTGATTCCCGCCGAGGTCCACACGCGGCCGTCGTGGGTATAGATGGCGTCGGCTTGTACACGCACCCTGGGATAGCGTTCGCGCAGTTCTCGGACATCGCTCCAAGCGGGCGTCGCTTCACGGCCATCGAGCAACCCGGCTTCGGCCAGCAGGAGCGCGCCGCTACAAGCCCAGGCTACCTCTCGGGCGGAACTTCCACACGGAGACCGCGCCCCTACACCTTCAAGCGCCGCGAAGACTAGAATCGGCGGAACCTGGCATGCAACTGTCCGAAGCAGACCTTCGCCGTGTCGCGGATCATGTCCGGTATCCCACCGTCAAGGAGACGCGCCTGAGATGACACGGATGTCTATAGCCAAGTTTCGTAGCGTTGCGATTGCCGTTACTGGCATGATTCCATTTGCGGCAGCGGGAGCGGCGCAGCCGTCTGGGCTGGAAGAGGCGCTGCAACGCGTGACGACGATTGCGCAGATGCCCGCGTCGAAGCAGGCAGCAGAGGCACTCTGGGGAGTTCCGATGGATGCCCCTGTGGTGCTGCATGACCGCGCTACCGGAACGAGTTGGCGTCGAAACGTCGCCACGGGGGATGTGGAGTCTGTTGCTCTGCGGAAGGACCAGCCGCCTGCGAATACATGCATTGATATCGACGGCGCCGCCAACGTCCTGTTGATGCTGCCGCTGCCCACAGACAACGACGTACTCGCGACGCTGTTCTGGCATGAGCAATGGCACTGCGTGCAGGCCGTGCTTGGTCTTTCGGCTTCCGAAGGCGACACAGCGCATCTTGATGGTGAGCTTGGCCGAATGGCGCTGAGGTTGGAGATGCGTGCGTTGGCGAAGGCACTGTCCGCCAACGATGATCGTGATGCCCGGCCGCATGTCGCCGCAGCGCTGCGATTCCGCGCACTTCGTTCGGCGGGCTCGGCATCGGGCGCCCGCTTGCTGGCGGAAGAGGCGAGGGTTGAGCGCAATGAGGGCCTTGCCGAATACACAGGCCGCCGGGTCGCGGCTGCTGCCAACGGGGGGAACGTGGTGCCGGCGTTGGTGGAGTCTCTGGCTGCGGCGGATGCCTCACCAAGCTTCGTACGCTCGGCAGCCTACGTGACCGGGCCGGCGTACGCGATGTTGCTGGATCGGTGGTCGCCGCACTGGCGCAACGGCCTGTCGCCTGCCTCTGACCTGCCTGGCCTGCTGGCCAAATACCTGGGCACTCCGATCACCGCGACCGGCGCGGAACGTGTCGGTCGCCGTTATGAGATGGAGGAGGTGCGTGCCCAGGAGCAGGAGCGCGCAGCGATCCGGGCGCAGCGCAGTGCCGTGTATCGGGAACGGTTCCTCGGAAGTGATGCAGTTCGCCTGCCACTGAGCAAGCCCTCCGCGTCGTTCGATCCTCGCACGCTCTTTCCGCTGGGCGAATCGGGAACCGTCTATACGCCGCTGACGGTGCGCGACGAATGGGGCGAGCTGACGGCGGAATCTGGTGCGTTGCTGTCGAAAGACTGGACGCTTGTGACCCTGGGCGGCGGCGCGCTTGCTGGTGGTGCTTCGAACTGGACAGGACCAGGCTGGACCCTCGCTCTCAGCGAGGGCTGGCAACTGGAGAAGGACTCTGACGGCTGGCGTCTGACGAGCCTGAAGGAAGGTGCTAACCGCAGGTAGAAGAGGTTCTGGATCGCCTGCGACCTACCGCATCTCCACCACCACCTTGCCCTTGGCCCGGCCACTCTCGACATGGGCCAAGGCGCTCTGGGTCTCCTGGAACGGGAAGACCCTGTCGATGACCGGACGGATCGCACCGACCTCCACCAGCGAGGTGATCTCGCCCAACTGCTGCCCACTGGCCCGCATGAACACGAACGTGTAGGTCACGCCCTTCTGCTCGGCCTTGCTGCGGATGCCATGACTGAGCAGGCGCATCACCTGCTTGAGTGGCCAAGCCAGCCCGCGCGCAGTGGCAAAGGTGGGCGTGGGCGGCCCGGAGATGGAGATGAGATGCCCGCCCGGCTTGAGAATCTTCAGCGAGCGGGTCAGCTCATCTTTGCCGAGGCTGTTGAGCACCACATCGTAATCAGCCAGTTCGGTGGCGAAATCCTGCTGCTTGTAATCGATGACGACATCCGCCCCCAATGCCTTTACCCACCCGACATTGGCCGTGCTGGTGGTAGTGGCAACGAAAGCGCCCAGATGTTTGGCCAGCTGTATCGCCACCGTCCCGACGCCGCCGGAGCCGGCCTGGATGAAGACCTTCTGGCCTGGTTTGAGCTGGGCGGTTTCGACCAGCGCCTGCCATGCGGTCAGTGCGACCAGGGGCAGCGAGGCGGCCTCCACCATGCCCAGGTTGCCGGGTTTGAGGGCGACAGAGGTTGCCTTGATGGCAATGAACTCGGCGAAGGTGCCGATGCGATCATCGTCGGGGCGTGCATACACTTCGTCGCCCGGTTTGAACTGACGTACGCCGGCACCGACACGCTCCACCGTCCCAGCCACATCGTTGCCCAGAACCAGCGGCAGGCGATAGGGCAGGATCAACTTGAATTCGCCTGTCCGGATTTTGGTGTCCAGTGCATTCACGCTGGCCGCGTGCACACGGATGAGAACATCGTCATCGCGCAGGGGCGGCTGCGGCGCGTCACCGATGCCGCCGGTCTCCTTTTTGCCATAACGGTCGAAGGCTTTCATGGGCGGTGTGTCTCTGGTTGAGGGATGCCGTCGGGCTGCGGGGCAGGGGGGTGGTGGGTGCATCAGTTATCGAGGAACGCCAGCGCGTCCCGTACAAACTCTGCGTGATACTGGAATATCCCGCCATGACCGGCGTCGTCGTAGAGGACCAGCGTCGCATCGGGAATGCGGTGCGCCAGATCGCCACTGTTGGGCGTGGGGACCATGATGTCGCTGTCCCCATTCGCGATCAGTACCGGGATGCGGATGTCGCCCAGGTCCTGGGGCGATTGCCTGCCCCACGCGGTGATCGCCTTCAGTTGCCGCAGGAACGCCCCGGGTGAGGCCGGCCTGTCGCGATCATTCGCGCGTTCCCTCAAGCGTTGCAGGAACGCGGTGGCTGCCTGTCGGCTGCGGGCGCTGGCGGTGAAGAACAGGTAGTACCTGGGATCGCGCCGCGTCAGCAGGCCCTTGAGGATCAAGGGCCAGGACACGCGGCCCACCCGGTCGATACCGCGGCCACCCGCCGGCCCGGTGCCGGTCAGGATGAGCCGCCGCACCAGGTCGGGCGCGTCCAGCACCACCTGCTGCGCGACGAAGCCGCCGAGCGAAAAGCCGAGCAGATCGACGCAGCCCAAGCCCATCGTGCGAATCAGCGCAATCGTGTCCTGCGCCATTTCCGCGACGGTTAGCGGTGCTTTCCCACCTGATCCTCCAATGCCACGGTAGTCGATGGCGATGACGCGATGACTGCTGGCCAGGCCATCCACGATGCGCGGGTCGAAGTTGTCGAGCACCGCACCCCAGTGGTTGAGCATGACCAGCGGGATGCCGTGCCGTGGCCCCAGTTCGCGGTATGCAAACCGGGTGCCATCGACCTCCAGCGAGCCGGTTGGTGCATTCTCGAACCCGTGCCTGGATTCGGGGAGCGTGCTGGAAAGCGTCATGGTCGCGTACCTGTGGGGTCAGGGCTTCACTCGGTGGGGCGATAGCGTTCCGCCGCCTGCGCCTGCCGGATGTCCGAGAGCAGGCCCTGACGCGATGCGTCCAGCGTGTCCCAGCGTTCGGCCACATGCAGCGGTGGAATGGTGACGGTCTCGCGGCGATCAAAGCCGACCAGCGCCGCATCAACCAGCTCGCCGACATCCATTACCTCCGACAGCGTGTTGATGTCGATCCCGGCCCGCTCCCAGATCTCGGTGCGTGTCGCCGCGGGCAGCACGGCCTGCACATAGACGCCCTTGGGCGACAGCTCCAGGCTCAGTCCCTGCGACAGGAACAGCACGAACGCCTTGGTCGCACCGTAGACGGACATGCCGAACTCCGGCGCCAGGCCAACCACCGAGCCAATGTTGATGATCGCGCCTTCGCCGGCGCTGGCCAGCCGCGGTGCAACGGCAGCGGCAAGGCGGGTCAGGGCGAGGGTGTTCAGCGTGATCAGTTGTTCGATGCTGTCGGCCGACTGCTCGGTGAAGCCACCGGATTGGGCGATGCCCGCGTTGTTGATCAGGATGCCGATGCGGGCATCGTCGCGCAGGCGGGTTTCAACGGCGGCCAGGTCGGCGCGCTGGGTGAGGTCGGCCGGAAGTACGTCGATGGCAACGCCGGTGTCGTGGCGCAGGCGCGCGGCCAGTGCGTCCAGCCGCGCCGTGTCGCGCGCGACCAGGACAATATCGTGGCCGCGGCGCGCGAATCGTTCGGCGTAAACGGTGCCGATGCCGCTGGAGGCGCCGGTGATGAGGACAGCAGGAAGCAGGCTCATGGTGTGTCTCTTGAAAAGTAATGGGGCATTGGGGATGCAGCGTGGCGATGGCGACGGAGTTACTGCGCGAGCGTGGCGGTCAGGGCGGGGTAGTCGGTGTAGCCTTCCGCGCCGCCGCCATACAACGTGGCCGGATTCAGGGGGTTCAAGGGCGCGCCGGTCTTCAGGCGTTCGACCAGATCCGGATTGCTGATGAAGGCACGGCCAAAGGCGAACAGGTGGGCCTTGCCACTGGCCAGATGCGCGTTGGCCAGTTCCCGGTCATAACCGTTGTTGGCCAGGTAGGTGCCGGTGAAACGGCGGCGCAGGCCGTCGAAGTCGAACGGGGCGACATCGCGCGGGCCGCCCGTCGCGCCTTCGACCACATGCAGGTAGACGATGCCCAGCGCGCTGAGCTGATCGACGATGTAGTCGTACTGCGGCTGCGGATCGCTGATGGTCGCGATGGCGTTGGCCGGGGAGACCGGCGAGAGGCGCACGCCGGTGCGATCGGCACCGATCTCGGCTGCTACGGCGGCCGTGACCTCCAGCAGGAGGCGCGCACGGTTTTCGATCGAACCGCCGTAGGCGTCGGTGCGCTGGTTGGCGCCGTCCTTGATGAACTGTTCGAGCAGGTAGCCGTTGGCACCGTGGAGTTCCACGCCGTCGAACCCGGCGGCGATCGCATTGGCGGCGGCCTGACGGAAGTCGTTGACGATGGCCGGTAGTTCGTCGATCTCCAGTGCACGCGGCTCGGACACATCGACAAAGCCGTTGTGGACGAAGGTCTTGGTCTGTGCACGGATGGCCGAGGCGGACACCGGCGCGGCGTTGCCGGGCTGCAGATCCACGTGGGAGATGCGGCCCACGTGCCACAGCTGCACGAAAATGCGTCCGCCGCGCGCGTGCACGGCGTCGGTGACCTTGCGCCAGCCATCGATCTGATCCTGGGTGTACAGCCCCGGGGTGTCCTGGTAGCCCTGGGCCTGCGCCGAGATCTGGGTGGCCTCGGTGATGATCAGGCCGGCCGAGGCGCGCTGGGCGTAGTAGGTGGCGGCGAGCGGACCGGGCACCAGGCCGGCACCGGCGCGGTTGCGCGTCAGCGGTGCCATCACGATGCGGTTGGCCAGGGTCAGCGGGCCAAGGGGTAGGGCTGGAAGAGTGTCGAGGTCGTCATGGCGGGTGCGGGGTCGTGGTCGTTGAGGGGGTGGCGCGGGCGGGCCGGCAGTGGCGGCGCCTGGAAGCGCTGCAATGATGACGATCGTAATCTTAGGTGTCAATGGTTTGATGATGATGGCCATCTATACTTGGTAAACTGCGGGCCTATCGCGGCAGAGCGTCAAGAGACAACGAGTCATGAAGGTCACCAAGGCACAGGCGCAGGCCAACCGGGCGCACATCGTCGACACCGCCTCCACCCTTTTCAGGGAGCGGGGCTACGACGGTGTGGGCGTGGCAGACCTCATGGCGGCCGCCGGCTTTACCCATGGCGGCTTCTACAAGCACTTCGGCTCCAAGGCCGACCTGATGGCGGAGGCGGCGAGCTGCGGCCTGGAAAAATCGGCCGATGCCGCGGCCGACATGGACCTGGCGAGCTTCATGAGCCACTACCTTTCCCGGCAGCATCGTGACGCGCCAGGCCAGGGTTGCACCATGTCAGCGCTGTGCACCGACGCGTCGCGTCAGCCGGATCCGGTCAAGGCGGCCTTCGCGGCAGGTATCGAGGCGCAGCTGGGCGTATCCCGCCACTACCCGGAAGGCCAGTCAGACGGCCCCAGGTCCGAACAGGCGCGTGCGCGGCGTATCGCCTTGATGGCCCAGGCTGTCGGCGCGATGGTGTTGTCCAGGTCCTGCCCGGACGACTCGCCGCTGGCGGACGAGATCCTGGATGCGTGCCGGGACGACGTGCTGGCGCGGCTGGGTGGTGTGCCCAACAGACACCGCTAGGGGTTTCCCCGCGAACACCCGATTCCCCGCCGCCGTCAGCGGCACCGCCCTGATGCGGTGACTGGCATCACGGTCATTCGCCGCGTGTTGCTTCAAAGCGGTAGGGATTGCCCTGATCGGAAAAGCGCAGCAAGTAGCGCGCAATGCGTGTCTTGCCATCGGGCAACACATAGTCCACTTGCAGGCCGGGCCGAGGGTGTTCCTGCTCAGCACCGAGGTAGGTGTTGCTCGGATAGCTGAAGCCGCCATGGGGCGCCTTCCGTACGGCTGCACACGTGGCAAACAGCGGTGGCAGCGTGTACAGGCGCTCACCATGCAACAACAGCACCACTGTGTAGCGGACGGCTGTGCCACTGCTGGAATAGCGCATATCCAGGCAAACCGACGTGCCGCGCTGCCAGGCCGTTACGGCCGTCAGGTTCTCCGGGTCGATCGCCGTCTCGCTGCGCCAGTGCGATGACGCCAGGCTCACAGCACGGCTCAGTGGCCAGCGCCGCGTCCCCACCATCAACGCTTGGCCATCAAAGGCAACATCGAGGCCACCCTTGGGCGGCATCATGGGCAGATCGCCGGGCGTGGTCCACAACGGTTGGTCGTACCGGCGCAGCGCCTGGTGCATGGAGGTCACCCAGATGCAGTTCCGGGGTGATTCCGTGCAAGGCATGCCCAGCGACGTTCCCGATTCCGGAAACAAGGCACCGCCGAGTGACCGGTAGAAATCGCCATAACTGGTAAAGAAAACAGGTTCGGCCTGGGCCGCCGCCGGCAGGCACACGCTCAGCAGGACAGCCAACGCACGGGGGAAGGGGGACATTGTGCATTCCATGCGGGTAGTGGCATTCAGGGTCTTGCGCAGATTTCAGGGGATGGCCGATCTGCGTGCGATGGACATCCGGTGAAACGTACGAAGTAGTGCAGGCGCACCCGCGGAAGTGAGCGGGCACAGGATGATCAACGAGGCATCGACGATCCGCAAGGCTGGGTGCCGGGGGAGCTTACGATCGCGGGGACCGGCTAGACGCTGGCTTGTTAGCTGCACCCAGCCGCCCTAAGATCCAGCTTCCGGGCCCAAGGACTTCACTCGCTACGCGAGTCGGCTTGATTCCGGAGTTGAATGCGCTTGGAGCAAAAATGCATCGAAAATGTGCAGCTGCCATTTTTCTCGTCGCTGCCGGCTCCGCAGCGGCAGCGACGTCGCCCCTCAGTCCATCAGATTTCTTTGGCACTTGGCGGTGCGGCCCAACTGTCATGCAGGGACCAGGCTTCACTGTCACGGTAACTGATGAAACCACCAAGCTTCCGGACGGCACCTTCACTGGTCACTCCCGTAGCGTGATCTCCGCTCCAGGTAAGGCTCCTCTCGCACTCCAAGATCGCAGTAGCGGCACGTGGGAGCTTGTCGGTGACGTCGTGAGGTCTCGGATCAACCATGTCGAGTTTCTCTCGGCATCAGATCCATCGATCACCAAGGATGCCGGGCAGAGGGCGCAAGATGAGCAGCTAGCCAAGAAGTCCGTCTATGAATCTCGGATCCTTGAGTTCAATGGCACGCACTCGCGCTCCATTCCAGTCAACTCCATCTACAAAGATGCGGCTGTCGAGTCCACCTGTGAGCGGATCTAAGAATTCATTCAAGGCGACGCCGCTTTGCGGCTCGGCCTGACTGTCTGCTGGGAACGGCTGCTCTTGGCCGAAAGCTGATATGAGGACTACCTTAGCAACCCGCCAGTGCTACTGTTGGCTATCGACCCAGAGGATGCCGGGTATTAATGGGATAATCTGTCCTGTGCGTTCAAATATTAAGAGGCTGGGTGCTAATGTCCGTCTTCGAGTTCAGGGCAAGGTGGAAGGAAGAATTGGTCTGCACCGGGCCGGGCGGCACGTTCGTCCTTGAGTTGCCAATGGGAATTCTTACTGCCTACCTCCCAACTGAAGATGCGTTCAAGAGAGCGGCGCCCTCATGGGCCGAGCACCTTTGGCTGGAGCTTAGAAGTGAGCTTGCACAGTGGTGCGTAACCAACAAGGCGCAACTGATCATAGACCCGACAGCAGGAGTCTACTAACTGATCGCAGCAGTCAAGCGCCAAGGTGGTTGTTGATAGTCGGACGACGTCTTGGATGTCTGCTTCTGGCCTTAACCGGACATGGAAGAACGGAACCGGGCATGTGGCGGTGTGATCGGTGTGCAGTGCATGGCGCGCGTGACCCCATACTCGAATGGTAGCTGTTTGCCCGCATCGGCACACGGCGCTACCCTTGCCCGATGTCTATTTCACCCTCCGCAGCACTGGACGCCGGGCGCGGCCCCGCTGAGCACGATGTGCGCACGCAGATCATCGAGGCTGCCACCGCGCATTTCAGCCATTACGGCTACGACAAGACCACGGTGTCCGACCTGGCCAAGGCGATTGGCTTTTCCAAGGCCTATATCTACAAGTTTTTCGCCTCGAAGCAGGCGATCGGAGAGGTCATCTGTGCCAATTGCCTCGCCCAGATCGAAAGTGATGTACATGAGGCCTTGCGGGGAGTAGACGCTGCGCCCGATCGGCTGCGGGTGCTCTTCACCACCATCGTGGAGGCCAGTCTTCGCTTGTTTCTCCAGGATCGCCGCCTCTATGAAATCGCTGTGGCGGCCGCGACGGATCAATGGCCGTCGACCCAGGCCTACCAAGGCCGCATCCGGCAGCTTGTCGAGGTCATTTTGAAAGATGGCCGCGCCTCCGGGGCGTTTGAGACCCAGACACCGCTCGATCAGACCAGTCGCGCGGTGTACCAGATCCTGGTCCCGTATCTGAATCCGGTGACGCTTCCACACGTGTCGGTCATGCACGAAGAATCGCCCAAAGCCTTGCAGGAGCTGGTTCTCAGGAGCCTTTCACCTCAACGGTTGTGACTATTGACGAAAGCGGTCACTAGGAACAGAATGCGTCCGGATATCCCACTCCGGAAGGCCGTATGCGTCGCCGCTTTGTAGTCGTAGCCATCTCCTGTGTCGCTCCGCTTTTCCTTGTAGCCTGCGGAAAGTCTGACGAAATCGACCCCCGCACTTCGCCGCCTATCGTCCGGCTTGCTCAGGTCCAAGCAGGCGCCGGAAATGCACGCACGTTTACGGGGACCATCGCCGCGCGGGTGCAGAGCGATCTCGCTTTCCGAGTGGGTGGCAAGATCACTGAACGCCTCGTCGAGACCGGGCAAACGGTCAAGCGTGGCGATGTGCTTTACCGGATTGATCCGATCGATCTGAACTTGGCAGCGGCCTCTCAGCAGCAAGCGGTGATTGCGGCCCGTGCGCAAAGCGTTCAGGCCATTGCCGACGAAGCGCGGTATCGAGATCTGGCGGCAAAGGGTGTCGTGTCCCGGTCGGCCTATGATCAGATCAAAGCGGGGGCAGACGCAGCAACGGCACAGCTCAACGCGGCCGAAGCGCAAGCCCGGGTAGCGCGTAATGCCAGTCAATACACCGCGCTCGTTGCAGATTCCGATGGGATGGTCATGGCCATCTCCGCTGAGCCCGGTCAGGTTGTGGCGGCGGGGCAGATTGTCGCCCGGCTTGCCCGCGCTGGGAGCAGGGAAGCAGTTGTTCAGCTCCCAGAGACGCTTCGTCCCCAGATCGGCTCCGTGGCCTCGGCGTCCTCGTTTGGGGGAAGCGGCAAGATCCCGGCACGGTTGCGCGTGCTCTCTCAATCGGCAGACCCCGCCACCCGAACTTTCGAAGCCCGTTACACGCTGGAAGAGGGCAACACCCCATTGCCGCTGGGTTCAACGGTGGCCGTAGAGCTTGCAGGCGCCGCAGCTGTCGGCGTCTCGGCCGGAGTTGCGGTTCCGCTGGGCGCACTGTTCGATCCTGGCACCGGAACGGGCGTATGGGTAATCAACGGTGAGCCGCTCAAAGCTCATTGGACGCCGGTCGCCGTCAAGCAGCTGGGCGATGATCATGCTTTGGTCGAAGGCGCATTGAAGGCCTCTGATCGCGTGGCGGCGCTTGGCGCACACATGCTCCGCGAAGGGCAGGTGGTTCGCCTGGCTGACAGCGCCAAGACCACCGCTGCAAACGGAGCCCATCAGTGAGTGGGTTCAATCTGTCGGCGCTTGCGGTGCGCGAGCGCGCCATCACTGTTTTCCTGATCTTTCTGATCTCCGTGGCCGGCATCGTGTCCTTCTTCCAGCTCGGCCGCGCTGAGGATCCTGCTTTCACGGTCAAGGTCATGACCATCGTGACGGCGTGGCCTGGCGCTACGCCCACCGAAATGCAGGACCAGGTCGCCGAGAAGCTGGAAAAGCGATTGCAGGAGCTTCGCTGGTATGACCGCAGCGAAACCTACACGCGGCCTGGGCTGTCCTTCACCACGCTGACGTTGCAGGACGGCACGCCGCCTTCGGAGGTGCAGGAGGAGTTCTATCAGGCGCGCAAAAAGATGGATGACGAAGCGGCGAACCTGCCCGCAGGCGTGATCGGCCCGATGGTCAACGACGAATATGCGGACGTCACCTTCGCTCTGTTCGCACTGAAAGCGAAGGGTGAGCCGTTCCGCCTGCTTGCGCGTGATGCCGAGACGCTGCGTCAGCGCTTGCTGCACGTTCCTGGCGTGAAAAAGGTCAACATCATCGGTGAGCAATCCGAGCGCATCTATGTGGAGCTTTCCCACGAGCGGTTGGCGAACCTCGGTATCACGCCACAGGAGGTCTTCGGAGCGCTGAACGGACAGAATGCCCTGACCTCCGCAGGCTCGGTCGAGGCCAAGGGCCCACAGATCTTCATTCGCCTCGATGGCGCACTGGATCAGTTGGACAAGATTCGCGATACGCCCATCGTTGCACAGGGAAAGACCCTCAAATTGCAGGACATTGCCACCGTCAAGCGGGGCTATGAGGATCCATCGACCTTCATGATCCGCAACGGCGGCGAGCCGGCCATGCTGCTGGGTATCGTCATGCGTGACGGCTGGAATGGCCTGGATCTTGGTGAATCCCTCGACGCGGAGGTCAAGAAGATAAATGACGGGCTTCCTGTGGGCATGGCACTGGACAAGGTCACCGATCAGGCCGTGAACATCAGCGCGTCGGTTGACGAGTTCATGATGAAGTTCTTCGCCGCGCTGCTGGTGGTGATGCTGGTGTGCTTTGTCAGCATGGGCTGGCGGGTGGGTGTCGTGGTGGCGGCAGCCGTGCCGCTGACGCTGGCCGCGGTGTTCCTGGTCATGGCCGCCACCGGCAAGAACTTTGACCGCATCACGCTCGGCTCGTTGATCCTCGCGCTCGGTCTGCTGGTTGACGACGCCATCATTGCCATCGAAATGATGGTAGTGAAGATGGAAGAGGGCTACAGCAGGGTCAAGGCATCGGCCTATGCCTGGAGTCATACCGCAGCGCCCATGCTCGCCGGCACGCTGGTGACGGCGGTGGGCTTCATGCCCAATGGCTTTGCCCGGTCAACCGCGGGCGAATACACCAGCAACATGTTCTGGATCGTGGGCATCGCGCTGATCGTGTCGTGGGTGGTCGCGGTGTTCTTTACGCCCTACCTGGGGGTGAAGCTTCTCCCTGAACTCAAGACCGTGGAAGGCGGGCACAGCAGCCTCTACGACACGCCGCGCTACCACCGTTTCCGATCAATCCTGGCGCGCGTGATTGCGCGCAAGTGGCTTGCCGCCGGATCGGTGATCGCGCTGTTCGTGCTCTCTGTGGTGGGCATGGGGCTGGTCAAGAAGCAGTTCTTCCCCATCTCCGACCGTCCGGAGGTGTTGGTCGAAGTGCAGATGCCCTACGGCACCGCCATCGAACAGACCAGCCTGGCCACCAGGAAGGTGGAGCAGTGGCTCGCTGGGCAGGAAGAAGCGAAGATCGTCACGGCCTACATCGGTCAGGGCGCGCCCCGGTTCTACCTCGCCATTTCCCCGGAACTGCCGGACCCGGCGTTTGCCAAGATCGTGGTTCGCACCGACAGCCAGGAACAGCGCGATGCACTGAAAGCCAAACTCCGTCAGGCCGTGGCCGAGGGCTTGGCGCCCGAGGCGCGGGTGCGCGTGACCCAGTTGGTGTTTGGGCCTTACTCGCCCTATCCGGTGGCCTACCGTGTCAGTGGCCCGGATCCGGATGTCATCCGTGGGATTGCGGCCAAGGTCGAGCAGACCCTGCACGCCAGCCCGATGATGCGCACTGTGAATACCGATTGGGGCGTGCGCACGCCGACGCTGCACTTCACCCTGGATCAGGACCGTCTGCAGGCGATGGGGATGACGTCGGCATCCGTCTCACAACAATTGCAGTTCTTCCTGAGCGGGGTGCCGGTCACTGCCGTGCGTGAGGACATCCGCACCGTCGAGGTTGTTGCTCGCTCAGGCGGGGACACGCGCCTGGATCCTGCGCGGATTGCGGACTTCACCCTGGTCGGGGCTGCTGGCCAGCGCGTGCCCCTTTCCCAGATCGGCACGGTCGAGGTTCGGATGGAAGAGCCGGTGCTGCGTCGTCGTGATCGGGTGCCCACCATCACTGTGCGGGGTGACATTGACGATGCGTTGCAACCACCGGATGTATCCACCGCGATCAGCAAGCAGCTTGAGCCGCTCATTGCTGCTCTGCCAGAGGGTTACGCCATTGCCCAGGCCGGTTCCATCGAGGAATCGGGCAAGGCAATGAGCGCCATGCTGCCGCTGTTCCCGATCATGCTGGCGGTGACCCTGCTGATCATCATCCTGCAGGTGCGGTCCATCTCGGCAATGATCATGGTCTTCATGACCAGTCCGTTGGGGCTGATCGGCGTTGTGCCGACGTTGCTGTTGTTCCAGCAGCCATTCGGCATCAACGCGCTGGTGGGATTGATCGCGTTGTCGGGCATCTTGATGCGCAACACGCTCATCCTCATCGGGCAGATCCACGAGAACGAAGAAGCTGGGATGGAGACCTTCCACGCCATCATCGAGGCGACCGTTCACCGGGCGCGCCCGGTGATCCTGACCTCATTGGCTGCGGTGCTTGCCTTCATTCCGCTGACCCATTCGGTGTTCTGGGGAACGCTTGCCTACACGCTGATCGGCGGCACCATCGCCGGCACCGTGATGACGCTGGCCTTCCTTCCGGCGATGTATGCCATCTGGTTCAAGGTCCGAGCGGAAAAGACCCCCGTTGCCTGACATTGGCCCGGACCTCTTTTATATGGGAAGTGATTCATGAGCATTGCTGACAAAGACCGCATCGTGGTGACCGGAATGGGCGTGGTCAGCCCACTCGGCTGCGGGGTCGAGATCGTCTGGTCGCGCCTCCTGGCGAGGCGCTCCGGGATCGGGTCGCTGGGTGCCGATCTTGCGGCGGGAACCGGCTGCGAAGTAGGCGGCCGCGTGCCTGACCGCGTTCAAGATCCGGAGGCGGGCTTTGATTCCACCGGGATCATCGCGCCGAAAGATCTCAAGAAGATGGATCGGTTCGTTGAGTTCGCGCTGGTCGCTGCCCACGAAGCGCTTGCGCAGGCGGGGTGGCGTGATGCTGATGAGCGGGGGTTGCTGCGAACCGCTACCGTGATTGCCACTGGAATCGGCGGGTTTGGATCGATCGTCAATGCGGTCCACACTACCGAAAGCCGTGGGCCTGGTCGGTTGTCACCGTTTACTGCGCCCACCTTTCTGGCCAACATGGCGGCAGGGCAGGCATCGATCCGCTACGGGTTCAAGGGTCCGCAGGGCGCACCCGTCACGGCATGCGCAGCGGGCGTCCAGGCGATCGGCGATGCTGCGCGCCTGATCCGCTCAGGTGAGGCGGACATCGCGCTGTGCGGTGGTGCCGAGGCGGCGATGCACCGGGTCAGCCTCGGCGGCTTCGCGGCGGCCAAGGCGTTGAGCACGTCGTTCAACGACGCGCCCGAAGCTGCATCTCGCCCCTTTGATGAGCAGCGGGACGGGTTTGTCATGTCCGAAGGGGCAGGGTTGCTGGTGATCGAGCGTCTGGATCACGCCTCGGCGCGTGGTGCCAAGCCGCTTGCCGAGCTGGTGGGCTACGGCACAACCTCTGATGCCTACCATCTGACGGCCGGCCCCGACGACGGCAGTGGCGCGCGGCGGGCGATGGAAATTGCGCTGGCGCAGGCGGGTATTACGCCGGATCAGGTTGATCACATCAATGCGCATGCGACGTCCACCCAGGTGGGTGATCGGGCGGAGCTCGCGGCGATGCGGGCGCTGTTCGGTTCCCGCCCCGATCTTCTGATCTCTGCCACCAAGTCCAGCACGGGCCACCTTCTCGGGGCGGCTGGCGGCATCGAGGCCATTTTCACCGTGCTCGCGCTGCGCGATCAGGTCGCGCCAGCGACGCTCAACCTCCTCAGCCCAGATCGCTTGGCGGAAGGGCTGTCGATCGTCACCGGGGAGCCTCGTCATGCCGATATGGCCTTTGCGCTGACCAATGGCTTTGGCTTTGGTGGCGTGAATGCCAGTGCAGTATTCCGGCGCCTGTGAACACGTCTATGAGCACGGTTGAGTCACCCACCTTCCCAAGCAGAACCGCGTTGCGCTGGAAGCGGGCGAGGGCGCAGAGCCGGCAGTGCATCCTGGACGCGGCCGGTACCGTCTTCGCGGAGGACGGCTTTGAGCGCACCACGATGAAGCGAATCGCCAGCGTTTGTGGTGTCACCAAAGTGACGATCTATGCCCACTATCGTGATAAGGAGCGTCTCTACACATCGGTCATGGACGGTCATCTGGCATCCATGACGTCAGGCGAGCTCAGCCTGCCTGCGGGCACCGATCTTGGCGACGCGTTGATGTGCATCGCCGGCGGCATTGAACGATTGGCCGCAAACCCCTCGTGTCTGGCATTCTGCAGATCGTTGTTGCGCTCCGGTCCTGGCATCGACCTTTACCGGGAACGCTGGAGCACGGTGCTGGAACCGTATCTCGATCTGGCGGAAAAGGCCTTTGAGCGCGTTTCTGTCGGCTCGACCTGCTCCGGCGACGGGGAGCGGTTTGTCAGCCTCCTTCTTGCAGAGCATGGCTTGCCTCAAGGGCGCAGGCGAGCGCCTGACAGTCATGCAACGGCCGCGCTGTTCCTACGCGCCTGCGATCTACGCGTCAGGTAAGCAGGGAGCCCGCTCCTCATGCAGGATGCATGGGTATGTCGGCTTCCCGCGCAGCGCCCTCGAACTGCGGGCGGCCGAACCAGTAGCCTTGCATCAGCCGGATGCCGAGATCGGACAGGCAGTTCGCCTCATCACCGGTTTCTATACCTTCAGCAATCACGTCGATACCCAATTCCCCGCACATGCGTACCACGCCGGCCACGATGGCACGGCGTGACGCGCTTTGGTCGATGCCCCGGATCAACGCCATGTCCAGCTTGACCATGTCCGGCTGGAAATCGGCCAGCAGGTTCAGACCGGCAAACCCGGCCCCGAAATCATCAATCGCGGTCTTGAAGCCCATCCGTTTGTATTCACTCAGGATCTCAGCCAGCCATTTGCCATCGCTGACCTGCTCTCCCTCAACGGTCTCAAAGATGATTCGCTCAACCGGAAAGCCATGCCGATCCGCGGCCTGAAGCGTAGAGCGGATGCACACCTCGGGCCGGTAGATTGCATTGGGCAGAAAATTGATTGAAAGATGGGACGGCAGATTCAACGACGCAGCGATCCGGATCGCCTTCTCGCGACAGGCCTGGTCGAACGAATAGCGGTTGTCCGCGGTGATACGTGACAGTACCGAGCTTGCCGGTTCCCCGGCAGGGCCGCGCACCAGCGCTTCATGTGCGAACACCTTTCGTGCATGAACATCCACGATGGGCTGGAATGCGTAACTGAAGTCGAACTGCAGCGGATTCGCATCGCGGCAAAGGGCACATCCAGCGCGCACATCGATGGACGCCATGCGGTTTATTCCGTGTTCTGGTCAAGGTGAGAAGGATAGCCGACGCCCATCACGGCCATGTCGACGTACGGCATGGTGATCTCAGGGGGCCGTCGCCGTGCTTGTCGGCCTGTCGATTTCCCGATGGCCGGAAACCTTAACAGGCGAACGGCGCTTCTGATGCTCACCGCATTGATGGCGGTATCCGGCCTGGTGGTTGCCTTGGCGCCGAACTACCCGGTCAACATGATCGGCCGTGCGCTGATTGGCGTAGTGATCGGAGGATTCTGGTCATTTACCAACAACGCTGAGTGCGGGTCTGCTGGCGTCCGCTGCGGCCGTCGATTCATCGGTCGCTGGGCAGGCGCAGTGCTGATCAACCAAGCTGCCCCGTCCTGACTTCCGCCTTGAGCGGAAGGCTGCGTCTTGTATCACGCCCGCGGTAAGCCGTCATCACGCTCCCTCCACGTCTCCCAGCTTCAACTGAATGCCGGTCATGGCGCTGGCAAAAACGCCGCTATAGTCCGAACACCCCAGACAAAGGAGGCACCGCAATGTTTATGACCACAAAGCAACTGACGACGGCGCGTACGCTGGCTGTGGCAATCATCGCTACCGTAGGCCTCAGCTCCTGCGCCACGTACAAGGACGAGTTCGCCACGATCAACTCACGCCTTGATCAGCTCGACACGAAGGTGCAGGGCGCAGCCCAGAGCGCCGAGTCCGCCAATCAATCCGCACAGCAGGCCAACCAGCGTCTGGATCAGATTGAAGGCCGCGTCCAGCAGCTTGAACAGGCCCCTCGCCGCAAGCCGCGCGGTTGATCGCTCCTGCACCATTGGTGAGGAACGTCTGAATCAGGGACCAGTGGCCGATGCAGGCCGCTGGTTTCCTTTGGCGGTACCGTCTGCATTGAAAGGAAGTGTCCCATTCGTACGCACTCATACCCCGTGAACCGTGCCCTTGCCGGTGCGTTGGCCATGGCGTTGGCATTTGCTGGTATCGGCACCGCTGGCGCTGAGGATGCGGCCGCGCCGCCGGCGGCGGCCGTTGACGAGCTGCCGCAGGGCCAAGAGGTGTCCGAAACCGTGATCGAGCTTGCCGGCTGGGTGGTCGCAAGCAAGGATGCGCAAGGCTATCCATTTGCGATCATGGACAAAGCGGCGGCACAGGTACTGGTGTTTGATGGCAACGGCCGGCTTCGCGGCGCGGCGTCCGGTCTGTTTGGCTCGGCAACCGGGGACCACACGGCGCCCGGCGTTGCCGGCCTCGCGCTTCGCGAAATTCCAGGGCGGGACCGCACGACACCCGCCGGTCGCTTTGTGGGCGGTTACGGCCCATCAATCGATGCGGGGCGCGTGCTGTGGGTGGACTACGAGTCCGCCGTCTCCATTCACCCGACCGCTACCGGTGTGCCGGCCGAGAGGCGCGCCGAACGCCTCGCATCGCCTTCGCCCGACGACAACCGCGTGACGCACGGCTGCATCAATGTCTCGCCAGGGTTTTACGAGGCGGTCATCCGTTCCACCTTCGAGCGGGGCGGAGTGTTCTACGTTCTGCCGGACAACGCTTCGATAGCCGAAACTTTCCCGGAGTTCGCGAAAAGCCGTGAGGCTGCGCAGGACAACGAGGCAAGCAGCGCACGTTCCGCTCGCAAATAAAACGTCCAATGCGTCCCGCGCAGCACCTCAAACAAGCGCATTGGCTGCCCACCTGCGCCCTGCAACAGGGCGTCGGGAGCGTGGCTGCCGGGGTTGATGCGTCCGGTACGGGGCTCGCCCGGTAGCGAGAGCGATGCGTCCGCGTACCCGAGATCAAGCTGATGGACCTCCCGGCCGCGTCGGTTGTCGCAGACATGACGGACCGGCTGGACGCGGCCCGCGAGCGGATCGGACGGGAGATCTTCGCCTCATGGCCCGCGCAGGACGTATCGGAGCTGGTGCGATTGATGGCAAAGTTCGCCGGCGCGCTGGAATCCCGTGAGCGTGAGCCGTAACGGCACACCCAGCCAGCCTGCGGTGCCGCGCCCGGCATCTTGATCCCGCTGTCGGAACCTCACAAGGCATCACATATGAAGCGATTGTTGTTACTCGGGGTACTGCTCGCCGTGTCCGCAACTGCCCATGCCATCGTCATCCGGCATGACGTGGATGATGCGAAGTATCGCGTTCCCGCCACCGAGTTTCCCGCGCTCGTGGACATGCCCGGCGAAGGCCACGGCGCGTTGATCGCCCCTCAATGGGTGCTGACGGCCGCGCACACGCTGCCGATGCATGCCGACCTCAAGCAGGTAGTGATCAACGGAACGGCCCGGGACGTCGAGCGCGTTGTCGTCCATCCCGGCTACAGGACGCTGCCGCAGACATTGATCGATCAGGCGATGGCCAGTGGCGAGGCAATGTTGATCGTAGTGTTCCTTGCATCGGGCGACGATGTTGCGTTGATCAGGCTGAAGGCGCCGGTGACCGACGTTGCGCCTGTGGCCATCTACAGTGGCACCGACGAGGCCGGTCAGATCGCGAAGATTCTGGGAAAGGGCGCTACGGGCACGGGCGCCACCGGGCATTCTCCCAGTGGCCCCAATCGCACCGAGCTGCGGCGCGCGTTCAACACGATCACCAGTGCCTACGACCGCTGGCTCTGCTATGTCTTCGACGAACCGCCGCAAGCGCTGCCCCTGGAGGGCGTGCTGGGCAACGGTGACAGCGGTGGCCCCGTGCTCATCGAGCGCGATGGTCAGTGGCTGCTGGCCGGGCAGGGCGCGTGGAAGGTCGTCCAGGGCAATGTGCTGACCACCCGGCCCGGGCGCTATGGGCAGGTCACCTGCAATGTGCGCGTGAGTCACTATCGTAACTGGATCGAGCGCATCATGGCCGAACCAGCGCAGACAACCTCAGTGGGTTCGATCCAGCCGATTGCACGTCCTGCCAGTGGCGAGCGCCGGCATGCGCCATGCAGTGCGTGACGTGTGGGCCATCCATGGCCGACACGCGACACGCTGGTCAGATCAGCCCGCCTGACCCAACCGCACCTTCAACTGATCGATCTCCGCCTCGCTGACGCCGATGGACTTCAGATAGCCCTCGGCACCGCCGTACTGCGCATGCAGAGCGGCAAGAAACATCTCCATGTTCTCCGGCGCGGTGCCGGACATGCCGGCCATCTTCCTGCCGATCTCCGGGTTCTGCTTGATCAGCTCCATGATCTGCGCGTTCATCGCGCTGTCCTTGGGCTGGCCTTCGAGGTAGTGCGCGGAAATCGCGTAGTTGTGCACGATGTCCGCCCGGGGCACACCCGCCAGGTCCAGCAGCAGCCCGGCGATGATGCCGGTGCGGTCCTTGCCGGCGGTGCAGTGGAACAGCACGGTGCCGTCGCGCTCGGCGGCAATGCGCTGGAAGACCTGCTTGAACTGCGGCTGGCTGTGATCCAGCCACTGCACATAGGCTGCGCCCAGCGAGTCGGGGAAGGTGGTCATCATTTTCTGCAGGTCCATCTTTTCGGTGCCCATCAGCGAGGTGCGCTGGTAGGCGAAGCGGGCATCGGTGGCCAGCAGATCCGGCGACTGCGCCTGCTCATCGGCGGTACGCAGGTCGATATCCAGCGTGACGCCGGCAGCGGCCAGGGCGTCGCGGTCGGCGGGGGTCAGGCGGCCCAGGTCCGAGGTGCGCACGAAGGCGCTGGCCGGGATCGGACCATGGCTGCCTTGCAGGCCCGCAAAGGTGCGCGTGTTCCAGGCGCCCTGCAGCGGGATGACGCGCTGCGCATCGGCGGCAACCGGCTGCACGTTGGCGCTTGCCGCGGTGGTGGGCGCGGCGGCGGTATCGGTGACGGGCGAGCGGGCCAGTGCGAGGCCGGCGCCAGCGAGCATCGGCAGGCTGAGGGCAACGGCAAGGGCAAGGTGGGTGCGGCGCAGGTGCATCAGGATCTCCAGGGCGATCAGAAGGTGACGGTGACGTCCAGGCCATAGGTGCGCGGGTCATTGAAGATTCCGCTCTGGCCCAGTGAGGCGTTGTTGAGCTTGTAGAACAGGTGCTCTTCGTCCAGCAGGTTGCGCGCCCACAGTGAGACGGCCATGGTCGAGCCCGTGCTGTTGAGGGGCACGTCTATCAGGGCGACACGGGCGTTCACGATGAAGGAACTGTCGGTGAGCATCTGGTCGTACTCACTGGTGTAGAAGCCGTCGGACCAGTTGCCGTCGAGATGGAACTTCAGCGCGGAGAAGTTGGCGAACGGCACCAGATAGTCCAGCGATACGCTGCCGGCGTTCTTCGGCGCCAGCAATGGCTGCACCGTGACCTGCACGCCGGCGCCGAACGGGTCGACCGCGCTCTGCGCATCGATGCGGGTGTAGGCGTAGTTCAACCCCACGGTGAAGTTGTCCACCGGCATCACGTTGAACTCCAGCTCCGCACCGCGCGAGGTGCCGTTGCTGAGCGCGTTGGTGGTGACCATCGTGGTGCGGGTTTCGCCGCTGTTGGGATCGAACGGCAGCGAGAAATCCATCTGCTTGTGTTCGATCTTCGAATCGAACAGGGCCAGGTTCAGGCGCGCGCGGTTGTCCCAGAACTGCGACTTGAAGCCGAGCTCGATCGCCGTCACCTCTTCGGGCGCGAAGGCGGTATAGGTTGTCGAGCGCGAGTTGGCACCGCCTGCCTTGAACCCGGTGCTGTATTTTGCATAGACCATGGCGTTCCCGCCGAGGTCGTAGGCGATGTTGACCATCGGATCGAAGCGGCCCCATGCATCATCGAAGGCGAGGTCTTTAGCCGCCCCATTGACGATGTACAGGCTGCCCTTCTTGTCATCGCGCGTGTAGCGGCCACCCGCGGTCAGGTGCAGGCGTTCGAGCGAGGCCGGCGTCCAGGTGGCCTGGCCGAAGATGCCGAGGCTGTCGGTCCACGCCTTGCTGGCGCGGTCGATGCGCACGTTGCCCAGATTCAAGGGGGTGGTGGCCGGGTTGAGTGTGTAGCTGTTGCCGCCCGGGCCCCAGAGCAGCATGTTGGGCGTCTGGGCGTTGTCGCCGGCGGTTTCGTGATAGTAGAAGGCACCGGCCAGGAACTGCACCTGTGAGGTGGTGCCGATCAGCTGGAATTCCTGGCTGTACTGGTGCTGGTAGACCTGGGCGAGGCTGTAGCGGCCGAACGGCGTGTTGGGGCCGCCATAGGCGGAGATCGCGTCGACCAGACCCATGTCGAACTGGCCCTGGGTCAGTTCACGGTAGGAGCTGATCGACTTCAGTTCCAGGCTGTCGCTCAGGGTCCAACCAAGGTTGAGCAGATGCCCGCTGGTACGGCCGATGTTGTCTTCCTGCGGGCCACCGAGGATGGCGGAATCGCGTCGATCCTCGCTGGCGCTGGCCTTCTGCAGCGGGCTCACGTAGGCGCCCGGCACCAGTAACTGGGTGTGGTACGGCGTGGTGGCATCGTAGGAGCGGTCGAAGGCATACAGCGCGGAGAAATCACCGCTGGGCTGCCACAGCGCGGTGAAGCGTGCGCCGCGCTTGTCGTAGCTGTTGAAGTCGCGCTGACCGCGCATCGGGTTGTCGGTGGTACCGCCGCGTTTGGCCTGCACCGCGTCGATCTTGAAGCTCACATCGCCCACCTTCGGCAGGTCCAGATGCAGGCCGGTGGTGTAGCCGCTGTAGTTGGAGACGCCGGCGCTGACGCTGCCGCCAAACTCGCCGGTGGGCTGTCTGGTGACGATGCTGATCGCACCGCCTTCGGTGTTGCGGCCGAACAGGGTGCCCTGCGGGCCCTTCAACACCTCGATGCGCTCTACGTCATACAGCATGCTGCCCAGGCCCTGCGCGCGGCCCATGAACACGCCATCGACATACACGCCGACGCCGGCATCGCGCGCTGGCTGGTTGGCGTCACCGGAGGCACCGATCCCGCGGATGCCGAGGTTCAGCGCGGAACTGCGGGTGGCGAAGGGGGTGACACGCAGTGAGGGGATCGAGCCATCGGAGAGGCTGCCGATCGAGATCGCACTGCGGTCCTTCAGTGCTTCGGCATCCACCACGGACACGGAGATAGGGGTGTCCTGCAGATTGGTGGCACGCTTCTGGGCGGTAACGACCACCTGGTCCAGCGCGACCACATCGCGGGCGGCGGTATCGGCGGTGGCGACAGTGGTGGCGTCATTGGCCACGGCGAGGCCGGGCAGGGCGGTAGCGATGGCAAGAGCTAACAGGCGGCGGTGCAGCTGGGCGTGGCGCATCGGGTTCGTTCACGGGAGGAGGGGGCCGGCGCAGTCTGTGCGCGCAAAATGACAGATGAATGACCGTTCATTCAGCGTCCGGTTGTCGTACCATCACCCCTCAACTGGACGCCATCTACGACTAGCAATGACGCTTACCCCCCTTTCCGGCCCCGCCGCCGAAGACGCTGCAGCCGTGCGTGCCGAAGCGCAGCGCCAGCGGATCCTGGACGCCGCGCAGCGCTGTTTCATCGCCCGCGGTTTCCATGCCGGCTCGATCAGTGACATCGCCGCAGAGGCGGAGATCAGCCAGGGCCTGATGTACCGCTACTTCGAGAACAAACGTGCGCTGATCCTGGCGCTGATCGAACGACAGCTCGCCTACGACCAGGACGCAATCGGCCACATGCCGGCGGCGGCCGATCTGGTTGACGGACTGCTGCGTTGCTACCAGCTGTGGGCGCGCGGGGAGACGCTGGAAACCCGTGGCAATGCCATCGCCAATGTCGCGTTGTATGCGGAGATCACCGCTGAAGCGCACCGCGATCCGGTGGTCGCGCAGGTGCTGCGCCGGCACGACAGGCAGACCAGCGCGGCCATCACCGGCTGGCTTCGGCAGCACGACAGCGCGCGTGGGCGCACGCCGGAGAACGCCGATCTGGAACGGCGCACGTTGCTGATGCGGTTGCTGGTCGAGGGGCTGGCGATGCGCGCAGTGCGCGATCCAGACCTCGCGGCGGAGACCGTGCGGGGCCTGCTCTCGCGTGCGATTGCGCACATACTGGACGAGTGAGGCACCCGCCCGAAAAGGATGATTTAACAGGACGGTACAGCGCCGTGCGCACACTTACCCCGTCTGCAACGTCCCTCATGCACAGCAACCGGAGATCCCATGACCTTCAATGCCCTTCTTGCGACCAAAAACGGTGACGCCATCAGTGCCGGCGTCGTGGAGCTGACCGAGCAGGACCTGATGCCCGGCGACGTCACCGTTGCCGTGGAGTACTCCACGGTGAATTACAAGGACGCGCTGGCGCTGAGCGGCCGTTCGCCGGTGATCCGCACCTTCCCGCTGATCCCCGGCATCGATCTGGCCGGTGTGGTCGAAACGTCCGCCCATCCGGGTTTCGCGCCGGGCGACCGTGTATTGGTCAACGGCTGGGGCTTGAGCCAGACCCACCATGGCGGCTATGCGCAGAAGGCGCGTGTGCCGGGCGAGTGGCTGGTGAAAACGCCCGCCGCGTTTTCCAGCCAGGAAGCAATGGCCATCGGCACCGCCGGTTATACCGCGATGCTCTCGGTGCTGGCGCTGGAGCATGGCGGCGTGTCACCGGGGCAGGGCGATATTCTGGTCACGGGCGCCAACGGCGGTGCCGGGTCCATCGCGATCGCACTGCTCTCCAAGCTGGGTTACCGGGTCGTCGCGTCGACCGGCCGACTGGAGGAATCGGCCTATCTCAAGGAACTCGGCGCGGCGGAGATCATCGACCGCGCGACGCTTTCCGAGGCCGGAGCCCCGATCGCCAAGGAGCGCTGGGCCGGTGCGATCGATGCGGTGGGCAGCCACACCCTGGCCAATGTGCTGGCGCAGACCCGCTATCGCGGCGTGGTGGCTGCATTTGGTTTGGCCCAGGGCGCGGATCTGCCGGGCTCCGTCCTTCCCTTCATCCTGCGCAACGTGACCCTGGCGGGCATTGATTCGGTCAACGCGCCCTACGCTGCGCGGGAGCAGGCCTGGACGCGGCTGGCCACCGATCTGGATCTGGGCAAATTGGCTCGCACCACGCAGATGATCGGCCTGGCCGAGGTGCCGGCATTGGCCGAGCAGGTGCTGCAGGGGCGTGTGCAGGGCCGCACGGTGGTCGACGTCAACGCGTGATCCTGCCGCCGGACGCTGACGAAGGGCGTTGGTTCCAGCCTCTCGCCAGTGCGCTAGGCCGAACGCGGGTGGGGGCCCGGCAGCTGCTTGACCAGCTGTTCGGCCATGGCCTTGTAGATCGGCACGCGGCAGACCAGCCCGGAGACGCCACGCGCAATCAGGACGGTCGCCAGGATGGGCAGCAGCATGTCGCTGCTGTCCGTCAGTTCCAGCGAGATGACCGCAGAGGTCAGCGGGGCCTGGGTCACCCCGGTCAGATAGGCGCACATGCCGAGCAGGACAAAGATGCGCTCATCCACGGACGGCATGATGGCGGCAAGGTTGTGTCCCAGCCCGGCACCAACGGCCAGTGCGGGCGAGAACAACCCGCCCGGAATGCCGGCAACGTACGACACCAGATTGGCGAGGAGTTTCATCAGGCCGAATTCGTGACCGACGGTTGCGCCGCCTTGGACCAGTCCCCTGGCCTGCTCGTAGCCGGTGCCGAACGCACCCGCGCCGAAGGCGGCACCGAGCAGCACCAGCGCGAGCCCGCACAGGGCAGCCAGCAGCACCGGGTGCCGCTGGCGCAGCCTGCCCAGCCATCGCGGTCGGCCCTCCATGGTGAGCAGTACCGCCTTGGCGAACACGCCACCGAGCAGGCCTGCGACCGTGCCGCACACCAGGATCGCCAGCCATGCCTGACCCAACGGGAGCGTGGCACTGACTTTGCCGAAGTAGGTGTAGTTGCCGAGCAGGCCCAGCGACACCACGCCTCCGACGATGACCGCAGTGAGCAAGGTGCCTGAAAAACGGTGCTCGAAGCGGCCGCTGAGCTCTTCAATGGCAAACACGATGCCAGCCAGCGGTGTATTGAACGCGGCGGCGATACCGGCTGCGCCACCGGCCAGCAGGAAATGCGACAGCTCCTTCGGGTCACGGAAGCCGAACCAGCGCCCGAACATGTACATCAGGCTGGCACCGACGTGCACCGTGGGGCCTTCACGGCCCACCGATGCACCTCCGAGCAGGGACAGTGTGGTCAGCGCCAGTTTGCCGGCCGATACCTTCAGCGAGAGGTTGTCGCGCCGGAACTCGGTCGTGGCAACGTCCAGTGCGGCGATCACCTGTGGAATCCCGCTGCCACGCGTCGGCTTGAGTGCGCCACTGGTCAGCCAGGCCAACAGGGCGAACACTGCCGGCGTCACCAGCAGCGCCCACCAGATCGAATGCGCGATGATCCACTGGAACACCCGGAAGGCCGCGTCGCTGGCCTTGGCGAACACGATCGCGACCAGAGCGACGGCTACCGCGCCGCCCCACAGCGCGGCACGCCGCTTCCACGCGTCCCTGGACAGGAGCGGGCGTTGAGAGTCCGGTGAAGTCATGAACCACATTGTCTCACGGGGGTCTGGCAGGCTTTTTCACTCAATCTGTCGGTTGGGTGATCGCCATCGATTACCGTCGCCCGTTGAGGGTGGAGGTGCCGAAGATCAGCTGCTGGGCCATGGGCCGCCCGATGAAGCGTGCAGGGAAGATCGGTGCCGGGGCGCTGGCCTCATCCAGTCGTGTCAGTTGCGCATCGCTCAGCACCACGGTGAGCGCGCCCAGGTTGTCTTCCGCCTGCGCCACGGTGCGTGCGCCGATGATCGGTGAGACCACGGCCGGGTTGGCAAGCGTCCAGGCGATGGCCACCTGCGAGCGGGAGACACCCAGTTCGCCGGCCACCTCACCCACCACCTCGGCGATGGCCAGTGAGCGTTCGTTGAGATGACCGATCGATGCGATCACGCCTTTGCGGCTGCTCGCCACATCCGCGCCATTTTCGTCGGACAGATCGTCGCGCGTGTATTTGCCGGTCAGGATGCCGCCGCCCAGTGGCGACCACGGAAGTACCCCCAGCCCCAGGGCCTTTGCCATCGGCAGCAGCTCATGTTCCACGGTGCGTTCCACCAGACTGTATTCGATCTGCAGCGCCACCAACGGGGCCCAGCCACGCAGGTCGGCCAGGGTCTGCAGTTCGGCCACGCGCCAGGCAGGGGTGTTGCAGATACCCAGGTACAGCACTTTGCCACCGCGCACCAGATCGTCGAGTGCGCGCATGACTTCGTCCGGCTGGGTAGTGAAGTCCCACGCATGCAGGTACATCAGGTCGATCCGATCGGTATCCAACTGGCGCAGGCTGGTCTCCACCGAGCGCACCAGGTTGTAGCGATGGTTGCCGCCGGCGTTGATATTGGTGGGATCACGGGCCATCGTGAATTTGGTGGCCAGCACCAGCCGGTCGCGCTGGGCCTTGGCGAAACGGCCGAGGATCTGCTCGGCGGCTCCGTTGGTGTAGTTGACCGCGGTGTCGATGAAGTTGCCGCCACGGTCGAGGTAGGCATCGAAGATCCGCCGGGCCTCGGCGTCGTCTGCACCCCAGCCCCAGTCGGCGCCGAAGGTCATCGTGCCCAGTGAGAGCGGCGAGACGCGCAGGCCGGAGCGGCCCAGCAGGCGATAGTGATCGAGCGAGGTGGGTGAGGTCATGCGGGCGTTCTCCATGGCGGGACAGGGCGGTGCCTGCGTGGCCGCATTGTTCCGTCAGCCCATGCCGGGCCGGTAGCAACGTCCTCCGGAATGCTTGCACGATCGTCCGGATGCGACGGATGATGGGGTCGCCCAGCGCATGATCGGAGATCCTTGGTATGACCTCATTGGCGCAGTTCCGTGACGCCATCGCCCGGCACGCGCCGGGGGATGGCACCTTCGCCTCCGTGCTGCCCGGGGTGAGATTGATCCGCTGCGCGACGCCGACGATGCCGATGCCGGTCATTTACGAGCCGACCGTCTGCTTCGTGGCACAGGGGCGCAAGCGCGCGACGCTGGGCGCCAGCGTGCTTCACTACGATCCCACCAGTTACCTGATGGCCTCGGTGGGGCTGCCGGTGATGGGCGCCGTGATCGAAGCGACGCCGGCGCACCCTTATCTGAGCCTTCAACTCGATCTGGATCCGGCACTGGTGAGTGAGCTTGCGCTGCAACACCCTCGACCGGCCGGCGAGCGCGCGGTCGCCGCGGGTCTGACCCTCACTGCAATGACACCTGGGCTGCTGGACGCGTGCACCCGGTTGGTTGCCTTGCTGGATGCACCGGACGACGCACGGGCCCTGGGCGACCTGGTCGTCCGGGAAATCCTGTACCGGCTGCTGACGGGCCCAAATGGTGGCGTGCTGCAGGCGATGACGCGGGCCGACAGCCGGCAGGGGCAGATTGCCCGCGCGATTGCGTGGATCCGGGCGAACTTCACGGGCGCTTGCCGGGTAGAAGAGCTGGCACGTGTGGCCGGCATGAGTCGATCCACCTTCCACCAGCATTTTCGGGCCGTCACGGCAATGAGTCCGCTGGATTTCAGGACGCAACTACGCATGCAGGAAGCCCGGCGCTTGATGGTGGGCGACGGGATGGAGGCGGCCAATGCCGGGTATGCGGTGGGCTATGACAGTCCCTCGCAGTTCAGTCGGGACTATTCGCGACTGTTCGGCCTACCGCCGGCGAAGGATGCCGGCCGCCTGCGGCTGGAAAGCAGGGCATCGCGGGTACGCAACTGAACAAGCTGCTTTTCGGCGGCTCGTCCATTTTCTTTCTGCAGGCTCAGGGCGCGGGCATGTCCCGATAGAGCGCTTGGCTGCTCAGTACCTTCAATCCATCCGGACCGCTGTGGAGCAGCCGCTGCTCGCCGATGGTCTGCTGCCACTGCAGCTTGAACCCTTCCGCGCCGGGCAGCCGGGCGGCCAGGGCGATCAGATGCTCACGTGCCTGCGGACCGTCGCTGTCGAACTGTCCCCAGCGTTGGTCGTGGCAATGAACGATGAGACGATAGTTGCTCATGCGTGGGCCTTGTGTGTGTCAGCGGTACGGACAGGCAACCCATCCAGCCAACTGCCGAACAGATCGCGCGCGGCAGCCGCCAGCGGCGCGGCGTAGCGCTGGGCCTGTTCGCGCAGGGTGCGTGGGTCGATGCCTGCATGATCCAGTTCGTCGGCGTGGCCGATCAGCCAGGTTTCCAGGTGGGTGGCGTCCACTTCGGGGTGGCATTGCAGCGCGAGCGTATGGCGGCCGACAGCAAAGGCCTGCTGGGCGCAGGCGGCCGTCGCCGCCAATCGCGTTGCCCCGGCCGGCAGGCTGAAGCCCTCGCCATGCCAATGCAGGACAGGGATTCCAACCAGCGCGCGCAACGGTGACGCCAGTCCGGCATCGGTCAGCGACAGCGGTGCGAAGCCGATCTCCTTGCCGCCCATCGGGGTCACCGTGGCACCCAGCGCGCGGGCGATCAGTTGTGCGCCCAAGCAGATGCCCACGGTCGGGCGATGCGCCGACAGGCGATCCTGCAGCATCGCCTGCAAGCGAACCAGATGCGGGTATTTGTCGTGGTCATTGGCGCTGATGGGGCCACCCAGCACGATCAGCAGGTCGGCATGTTCGGCAGCCTCCAGTGGATCGATGCCCGCCTGGAGGCGCTGCAGCGCCCAGCCGCGCTCGGCAAGCAAGGGTGCCAGGGTCCCGCTGTCTTCGAAGGCGACGTGATGGATGGCCACGGCGTGGCGACGTGCAGCAGGCATCATGGCGCGCCCTCCGTCGCAGGCGCTGGCCAATAGAAACTGTCCGGCGTCGAGCGCGCGCCGAAGATGGCCTGGCCCACGCGCACGACGGTTGCGCCCTCTTCGATGGCGATTTCGAAGTCGCCGGACATGCCCATCGAAAGTTCGTCAAGGCAGATGCGCGGCGGCAGCGTGGGGCGCAGCCGTTCGCGCAGCTCGCGCAGACGCGCAAAGCAGGGGCGTACCTGTTCCGGGTCGGATGAGAACAGCGCCAGGGTCATCAAGCCGCGCACTCGCAGGTTGGAGAAGGCGGGCAGCTGCTGCACGAAGTCGGCGACCTCGATCGGGTCCAGGCCGTACTTGCTGTCTTCGCCGGACGTGTTGACCTGCACGAACACATCCAGCGTGCGCTGCTCCAGTTCAAGACGCTGATCCAGTGCCTGCGCCACGCGCAGGCTGTCCAGTGCCTGGAACTCGCTGGCAAAGCGCGCAACGTCGCGTGCCTTGTTGGTCTGCAGGTGGCCGATCACCGACCAGCGCAGGCCGGGCAGGTCGGCCATGGCCGCCGCTTTGCGCTGGGCTTCCTGCACTTTGTTCTCGCCCAGTTCGTGGCAACCGGCGTCCCAGGCCAGGCGCAGCCGGGCTTCATCGACGGTCTTGCTGACCGGCAACAGGCGCACGCTGGCCGGGTCGCGGCCGGCCAGTTGGCAGGCGCGGGCGATGCGCGCTCGCACCGCCTCCAGGTTGTGGCGTATCTCATCGACGGTGGTGGCCTGTGGCCAGGTGGGGGCAGCAATGGGCATGAACAGCTCCGGAGGCGGGGGAGGCTGCACGGCGGCGTCGCACGTGCAACACTGTCCCGTGACGATGGATATATTGGCATAGGACAAAATGAAAATCATCGGCCAGACCGCCAGTGCGGTGTTCGAGAGCATCCGTCAGCAGGTGCTCAGTGGTGCACTGGCGCCCGGGCAACTGTTGCCTCCGGTGCGCGATCTCGCGCTCGCGCTGGGCATCAACCGCAACACGGTCGCCGCCGCGTACAAACGACTGGATGCCGCAGGACTGGCCCAGACCCAGGGCCGGCGCGGGACGGTAGTCAGCGCCCGGCCCAGCCAGGGCGCACAGGAAGGCACGCAGCCGGGCTCGACGCTGCACGATCTGGCCAGCGGCAATCCCGACCCGCGCTGCCTGCCGGATCTGCGCGCACTGCTGCCGGCGCGGCCGCCGCGTCTGTATGGCACACCGACGATCGATCCGGTACTGGCCGCGCTCGCGCATCAGCAATTGGCCGGTGATTGTCCGCCCGGATATGCGCTGGAACTGGCGCATGGGGCGGTTGACGCGATCGAGCGGGTGCTGGCGTGCTGGCTGGTGGCTGGCGATCCTGTGGCGGTCGAGAATCCGTGCTTCCTCGGCAGCCTCAATACCTTGCGTGCCGCCGGTTACGACGCGCTGGCCGTGGCAATCGACGAAGAGGGCATGCAGATCGAGGTACTTGAGCAGGCCCTGGCGAGGGGCGCGCGGGCAGTGCTGCTGACCCCGCGGGCGCACAACCCGACCGGCGCCAGCCTCAGCCGGCGCCGTGCGCGCGCGCTGCGGCAGGTGCTGGAACGATACCCACAGGTGCTGGTGCTGGTCGATGACCATTTCGCATGGTTGTCCCGGCAGCCGTATCACGCCGTGATTCCGCCCACGACCCGCCGCTGGGCACTGGTGCGCTCGCTGTCCAAGTCACTGGGGCCGGACCTGCGCCTGGCGATGGTCGGCTGTGACGCCGAAACCGCGGCGCGACTACGCCTGCGGATGGCGCCGGGCACGGGCTGGGTGAGCCATCTATTGCAGGACGCAGCCGCTGCGGCGCTGGGTTCTGCGCGCGTGGCTGCGCGGGTGAAGCGGGCCGCCGACGATTACATGGCACGCCGGGAAGGACTGCGGCAGGCCCTGCAGGACGAAGGTATCGCGGTGCCGGCGCAGATGGACGGGCTGAATCTGTGGCTGTCGTTGAAGCAGGACAGCCAACCGCTGGTGATGGCCCTGGCCCAGCGTGGCTGGCAGGTGCGGGCCGGCGAGGTGTTCTCGGTGAATACGCCCGTGCACGGGCTGCGTATCACCACTGCAATGCTCACTGCCACGGAGGCGCGACGCTTCGCCAAGGATCTGGGCGAGGCGATGGCCGGCTGAGCTCAGGGTGCGGCGGCGGCGTTCGGGCTGACGTAGTGCGACTGCCCGTTGTCATTGACGAAGATCAGTTCCGGCTTGCCCTGCCAGGAGGTCAGCATCGCACCGGTGCTGTTCTGGTGCTTGATCACCAGGGTCGCGCCGCGGTCCGGATTGGCGGTCACCTTGAACACCTCGGTGGTGCCGGTGGCATCGTCCAGGGTGAGGATCGCCTCATCGCCAAGTTCGGCGGTGCCGAAGCCGCCACGCTCGGCGCCATCCGTGCCCAGCAGGACCATGCCGGACAACGGCGAGGCACGCGGACCTTGGCGGGCGTCCTGGGTGAGCGGATCCGGGACCGGCGCGCCGAGGATCACCCGCGCCTGGCCGCTGGCATCGCGGATCACCAGGCCGCGTGCAGTGATGACGCGCTCATCGGACTGGCTCTGATGCAGTTGCAGCGCGGTCCAGCCGGAGATGGCCAGAGCGAGGCTGGAAATGACCAGCGTGGTGACAGTCAACGCGCGCGACATGCAGTTCTCCGGATCCTTGGAAGGCTGCGACGATACCGGATAGGCCGTTCACGACACCAGTCGGAAAAGTCTGGAATTACATTCAGAGCGTGACGTCTGTCACGGGATGGCTCAGCGGAAATCGCGGCTGTGGGTGCGCACGCCGTCGATCAGGGTGTCAATGTTGTGCATCTGGCGGACGATCAGATGCTGCACGCCGTCCACGCGTTCGAGCCGGCCATCGATCTGCATCAGTTGCGCTTCAACCAGCACGCGATGCTGGCGGTCAGCGATCTTGCGCCAGACCACCGCGTTGACCATGCCGCATTCGTCTTCCAGGGTGAGGAAGGTGACCCCGCTGGCGGTCTGCGGGCGCTGGCGCATGCGTACCAGCCCGGCAAAGCGCACGCTGCGCCCGTGTGGCAGGGCGGCGAGCTCGTCGGAGCGGTGACAGCGGCGCTGGCGCAGCTGGCTGCGGATGAAGGAGACCATGTGCCGACCCAGCGTGGTGCCGGTGGTGTTGTAGTCGGCCTGCATGTCCTCGAACGCGCTGGGCAGCGGCAACGGGACGGCGGCTTCGGCGGTGGCGCGTGCAGCCTCGAACAGCGGCAGCGGCTTCTCCACGCCGGAGACTTCCCAGCGCGCGCGATGGCGATGGCCGCTCAAGCCCTTGAGTGCGCCGGCATCGGCCAGCAGGCCTTGGTGGCGACGGTCCAGCTGTGCGCGCTGGCTCAGGTCGGCGACGCTGTCGAAGGGCGCGCGGTGGCGCGCCTGCACCACGCCGGTGGCGACGGCCTCGCTGAAGCCGTCGATCAGGCGCATGCCCAGCCGGATGCCGAACGGCCTGCCCGGCGAGGTAGGCGGCACCAGCGTGCAGTCCCACGCGCTGTAGCGCACGTCCACCGGCAACACCGGTACGCCGTGGCGACGCGCGTCCTGCAGGATCTGGTCCGGGGTGTAGAACCCCAGCGGCTGGCTGTTGATCAGGCTGGCGGCGAATGCGGAGGGGTGATGGCACTTGAGCCAGCAGCTGACATAGGTGATCAGGGCGAAGCTGGCCGCATGGCTTTCCGGGAAGCCATAACTGCCGAAGCCTTTGATCTGCTCGAACAGGCGCTCACCGTACTCGCGGCTGTAATTGTTGGCGGCCATGCCGGCGAGCAGCTTGTCGCGGTGCGGCTCCAGTCCGCCGTGGCGCTTCCAGGCGGCCATCGAGCGGCGCAGTGCGTCGGCCTGCCCGGGGCTGAAACCGGCGGCGGCGACCGCCAGCTGCATCACCTGTTCCTGGAATAGTGGCACGCCAAGGGTGCGTCTGAAGACCTTCTCCAGCTCGGGCGGGTAGTCGACCTCTTCGATGCCTTCTTCCTTGAGTTTCTTTCGCCGGTTCAGATACGGATGGACCATGTCGCCCTGGATCGGGCCAGGGCGCACGATCGCCACTTCGATCACCAGATCGTAGAAGCAGCGCGGCTGCATGCGCGGCAGCATCGCCATCTGCGCGCGCGATTCGATCTGGAACACGCCCAGGGTATCGGCGCGGCAGATCATGTCGTAAGTGGGCCCATCGTCCTGCGGAATCTTCGCCATGGTCATCGCCGGTCCGCCATGCGCCTCCAGCATGGCCAGGCATTTGCGTACCGCGGTGAGCATGCCCAGCGCCAGGCAGTCGACCTTCATCAGGCCGGTGACATCCAGATCGTCCTTGTCCCACTGGATCACGGTGCGGTCGGCCATGGCCGCGTTTTCCACCGGCACCATCGTGGACAGGGGATGTTCGGAAATCACGAAACCACCCGGGTGCTGGGACAGGTGGCGCGGGAAGTCGACCAGCTCACTGGTCAGCGCCACCACCCGCCGCATCAGCGGGGTCTCCGGATCGAAGCCGCGCTCGCGCAGGGCCTCGGGCAGCGGCTCGTGGCTGCTCCAGCGGTCCAGGCAGGCAGCCAGTTCGTTGACCTGGTCCGGCGGCAGGCCCAGTACACGCGCCACATCACGCACCGCGCTGCGGCCCCGGTAGCTGATCGCCACGGCGGTCAAGGCGGCGCGCTCGCGGCCGTAGCGGTTGAACACGTACTGCAGCACTTCCTCGCGGCGCTCGTGCTCGAAGTCGATGTCGATGTCCGGCGGCTCGTCGCGTTCGGCGGAGATGAAGCGCTCGAACAGCAGCGCCATCTCGCTGGGGTCGATCTCGGTCACGCCCAGCACGTAGCACACCGAGGAGTTGGCGGCCGAGCCGCGGCCCTGGCAGAGGATCTGCTGGCCGCGCGCGAAGCGCACGATGTCGTGCACGGTCAGGAAGTACGACTCGTACTGCTTGGTATGGATCAGCGCCAGTTCGTGTTCGATCTGGTGGCGCTGCTGGGGCGTCTCGCCCGCTGGCCAACGCCATTGCATGCCTTCTTCCACCAGCACCCGCAGCCAGCTGGCGGGGTCGTGTCCGGCCGGCACCAGTTCGCGCGGGTAGGTGTACTTGAGTTGCTTGAGATCGAAGTGGCAGCGCTCGGCGATGCGCAGGGTTTCGGCCAGCAGCTCGGGCGGGTAGAGCGTGGCCAGGGCCTGACGGGTGCGCAGGTGGCGCTCGCCGTTGGGGAACAGGCGCCAGCCGGCTTCGCCGAGCGTGCAGTGGTGGCGGATCGCGGTGAGGGTGTCCTGCAGTGCGCGGCGGCGGCGCACGTGCATGTGCACATCGCCGCTGGCCACCAGTGGAATGCCCTGGTCGCGGCCGAAACGACGCAGGCGCTGCAGGCGCGCGCGATCATCGGCCTCGCGGTGCAACTCGACTGCCAGCCACAGCCGCTGTGGAAAGCAGGCCTGCAGCCACTGCGCATCCTCGATGCCGGGGGCAGGGTCTGCCCACAGGCACAGCAGGCCGGCGTGCAGCTGTTCCATGTCGCTGCGCAGGCAGCGGTACTCGCCCTTGGGCGCGCGCCGGCGGCAGGTGGTGATCAGCTGGCACAGCGCGGCGTAGCTGCCCTGATCGGTGCACAACAGCACCAGTTTCGGGCCATCTTCCAGCTGGAATTCGGCACCGGTGATCAAGGGCAGTGCGTGCTTCTGCGCCGCTTGCCAGGCGCGCACGATGCCGGCCAGCGAGCACTCATCGGTGATCGCCAGCGCATGGTAGCCCTGGCCCTTGGCGCGCGCGAACAACTCTTCGGCGATGGACGCGCCGCGCTGGAAACTGAAGGCCGACAGGCAATGCAGCTCGGCGTATCCGGGCAGCGGTGCGCTCATGCGAACCAGCCGTGCAGCATGAACGGTCCGCTGCGTGCATCGGCGGCGGTGTAGGCCCAGCCGCGCTGGCCTTGCGTGGTTTCGACCACGTAATAATCGCGGCGGATGTCCTCGGCATCCCACCAGCCCGATTCGATCCGCTCCGGCCCGGACAGGATGCGCAGGTGCGGATCCTGCAATGTCTGCGGCTGGGCCAGCAGCCAGCCCGGGCGCATAGGCAGTGCCGGGGGCGGAGCCTTGGGCGCACACTGGGCATCACCGGTCGCGCGTTCGGGCCGATGGTCGGCGCGCAGCCCCAGCCCCTGCACGGCGTCATCGCCGAGCCGGGCGCGAAGACGCTCGCGCAGCTGTTCCCAGGGCATCGCCTGCTGCGGGCGCGGGTCGAACAGATCGCGTGCGGCCGGCACGAACGGTGGCAGTTGCTCGGCCTGCAGGCGCAGGCCGCGGCTGCCGGCTGGCAACTGCAGATGATCCATACGGTTGCGGGCCAGCTCGAACAGGATCGCCGGTTCGCGCTCGGGCGCGAGCAGGCCGATCGAGAGCCGCGTATCGGGATGGTGTTCGTGTTCGAACCACAGATCGAACTGCAGCACGCCGCCATCGCGTGAGCACAGGAATGCGGCCAGATCGGCGGTCAGCCGGCGCAGCGGAAACAGCATGGCCTGGGTGGACTCGACCTCGTACTCGAACTCGATGCGCGCATCGAAGCGGTCCGGTGGCTGGAAATAGCGCAGCGGCGGCGTGCTGATCCCACGCAGCGCATCCAGATGCGCCAGGACCTGCGGTGGGAAGCGCCGGGCCAGGCTCTCGCGCGGCAGACCGAAGGCGGCGCCCAGCGTTCGCAGGCCCGAGCGCGCCAGCACCGTAACCGCCTCGACCGGCAACCCGCTGCGTTCAATCGGCACCTGTGCCAGCGCGGCATCCAACTGATGTGCATCCACGCCGAGCCGGCCATGCACGCGGGCCAGCACGCTGGCGGCATGCGGATTGGGTGCGGCCACCAGCCGATGCCGGAAACCCAGTTCGGTCAGGCCACGGGTGAGCCGCTGCTCGACCTTGGGCCAATCACCGAACAGCGCGCGGCTGGCCCGGATCTCCAACGCCAGCGCGTGCGGGAAATCCAGGCTGACCTGCGAGCTGATGCCGTACAGCCAACTGGCCAACAGCTGTTGGGTGGCCTGTTCGGCGCGCGGGTCGTACTCCACGGTGAGCATGTCGCGGGTGAGCACCTGCGCGGCCGAAAGCAGCATGCCGCGGCGCAGCCCCCGCTGCCGTGCCGCGGGACTGACGGCATGCAGCACGCGCCGCTGCGCCGGGCCGGTGACCAGCACCAGTGGCGCGGCCGGGTCCGGTTGCTGGCGCAGGGCAGCATCCAGCGCCAGGTGCGGCAGCAGCAGGCAGGCCCAGTCCATGGCGGCTCAATGGGCCACGGCCAGCGGCAACGGCTGCGCCGGTGCCAGCCCGCCGCGGCACTTGAGCACCCGCACCTGGCCATCGTCGAGCTGCAGGCGCAGCGCGGCCGGGGAGGGATTGCGCGCGTGCCGGGCATCGCGGAAGGAAAAGCCCAGGCACTGGCCGGTTTCGGCCGCCACCTGCAGCCGGCGCAGCGCCCGGTCATCGGCCTGCTGTGGCCAGCACAGCACTGCCGCGCAGGCGGCCGAGCGGAGGCATTGTTCGGCGGCCCACAACGCATCGCGCGGGCTGGCCTGGACCACCTGCACCTGGCCCAGTGCCAACCCGGCGCGGGCCCAGGCCGGGGCATGCGGCAGGTGCGGCGGGGCGATCAGCACCACGGTCTGCTGTTGCTGGCTCAGCCGCGCCAGGGTCGGCCAGACCAGGGCCAGCTCACCGACCCCGGGCGAGGCCAGCAGCACCTCCGACAGCGCCGAGGGCGGCCAGCCGCCGCCGGGCAGGCGGGCATCCAGCGCGGGGTGCCCGGTCGGGTGGGGCGCCACCTCCGGGAAGGCCGCGCGCGGCTGCCCCCGCCAGACCCGGCGGGTTTCCAGCAGCCGGTCCAGGGCCAGCACGGCGCCCATCAGCGGGCCTCCCGGCAGGGCTGGAGCAGGCGGAAACGGGCAGGAAACAAGGGCATGGCGGCGAGTATCGGCAGCACGCGTGTCAAAGGCTGAGACCGACAATCCTACCCGCAATTAGTAAAAATGCTAACGAATTCGGCGACCGGATTCCGAACCGGTTGAAGGTGCTGAATGCTTCAGGCGCCCATCCACGCAGGGCGTGGATCTACGCGCTGGGCGCGGGGCGAGATGACCCGGCATCGCCCACCACACCACCAGCGCGAACAGCGACACGCCCGCGCCGGCCATGCAGACCCCGGGCCAGCCGAACGCGGCAAACAACGTACTGCCAGCCAGCGCCCCAAGCCCACTGCCGGCAGCGTAGAACAGCATGTAGGCGGCGATCACCTGGGCCTGTGCGTGCGCGGCTGCGGCCAGAATCCGGCTCTGGTTGGTCACGTGCAGCGCCTGTACCGCCAGATCCAGCAGCAACACGCCGAGCACCAGCCAGCCCAGATGGTGGGACATCGCGGCGATCGGTAACCAGCTCAGCAGCATCAGCCACAGGGCACCGTTGGTGACCCGCCCGGCATGGCCACGGTCACTCCAGTACCCACTGCGTGCGGCCGCCAACGCACCGAGCAGGCCGACCAGCGCGAAGGCGCCGATGGCGGTGTGGCTGAGGGCATACGGCGGTGCGCCCAGCGGCAGGCTCATGCTGCTCCAGAACAGGCCGAACACGGTGAACAGCAGCAGGCCCAGCACGCCGCGCTGGCGCAGCACCGGCTGTTGATGCAGCAAGGCGATCAACCCGGTTCGCGCGGTGGGGGACGTCGAGACCGGCAACCGCGGCAGGCGCGCCCACAACAGCGTGCCCGTCACCAGCATGACCGCCGCCGAGAGCAGGTATACCGCGCGCCAGCCACCCAGATCGGCCACCGCGCCGGCCACCACGCGTGCCAATAACAAGCCGACCACCACCCCCGCCTGTGCGGCGCCGACCACGCGCCCACGCTCGTGCTCGCCTGCGGCGGCGGCCGCATAGGCGATCAACCCCTGGGTCATCGCCGTGCCCAGCAGGCCGACCGCTAACATGCCCAGCAGCAGGCTCCAGGCCTGCGCCGCCATCGCGACGGCCAACAGCGCCAGCACCAGGCCGCCGGTCTGGATCGCCATCAGGCGGCGCCGGTCCATGCGGTCGCCCAGCGGGACCACCCACAGCAGCGCGGCGACCGAACCCAGCTGGGTCGCGGCGATCACTGCGCCGATGCGGGCGGTGCTGATCTGCAGATCGGCGGCGAGGGCATCCAGCAGGGGCTGGGCGTAATAGACATTGGCCACGCTCAGGCCCGCGGCGCAGGCAAACAACAGCAGCAGGGCGGACGGAAGGCGGGACGCGGAGGGTGGAGTGAGGACAGTCACGGCATAGTCTCAAAATAGAACCAGTTGAGTCTGGGGTAAGTGGTTCTAAAATGAAACCTTGAAAGGAGAGTGCTCATGGCAATCGAACCCACAACCACCTGCCCGGTTGGACGCGCGCTGGATCTGGTTGGCGACCGCTGGTCGCTGCTGATCGTGCGCGAGGCCTTCGATGGGGCGCGCCGTTTCAGTGACTTCCAACGCCGCCTGGGGATGTCGCGCAGCATGCTCAGCCAGCGCCTGCAGGCCTTGCTGGAGGCGGACGTGCTGACCCAGCAGCCCTTGGGCGAGGGCCGCGGCTATCAGGAGTACGTGCTCACCGAGCGCGGCCGCGCGCTGTTCCCGCTGGTGGTGGCGCTGCGCCAATGGGGCGAGGCATTCCTGTTCGCGCCGGGCGAGCCGCGCTCGGTACTGCAGGCCGCCAGCGATGGGTTGCCGCTGGCCTTGATGCAGCCGCGTGACCAGCGCGGGCAGGTCGTGGACGCCGCCGCTACAGCAGTGATCAAGCCGGTTTCGGCGTAAAAGGGAACGCCCCTGGCGTCTCAAATGTAAGCATCCTGTTGACAGGCATGAACAGGCTCGGACACTCTTCGGGGGTGAGGCGCTGGTCAGGGCCTCCCGGGTGGTGCGGCTGTCACGACGGGCGGAGGGGCCTGGACGTAGCCGTCATCGCCTTGCGTTGTAAACGGTTCCGCGCGCCCGCGCGTGGTTCCCGCCGACATGGCGCTGCACCCTTCTGCGGCAAGACTCCCTGGATTTATTGCGCAAGCAAAGGTGTTTCGTCCGCTCATGAAAACGATTTCAAAGCCCCTGGCCCTGACGGCCGCCATCGCGCTCTCGCTGAGCGCTTCCGCCTGGGCTGCCGCCCCGGTCGCCACCACCGACGCGTTCACCGTGCTCACCCTGGAGCAGACTCCGGGCGACCTGGATGCGGCCGTGGTCGCCGCCCAGCTGGACAAACTGCAGGTCGATGCCGTGACCGTGCGCAACGTGGAGCGCCGCGCCGATCGCGTGGATCCGCTGCAGGGTCTGGCCGATGCGCTGGGCTACCACTATCGTTTCGTGACCGCCGATCCTGCCGCCGCCCAGCAGACCGGCAGCGTCGTGCTGACCCGCCTGCCGATCGAGGCCGAGTCGGGCACCGAGCAGCCGTCGCTGAATTACCTGCGCCTCAACGATGGCCGCCACGTGGTCGCGCTGTACACCAGCGCCGCCGATGCCGCAGCACTGCCGCCACTGGTCACCGGCTCGCGCCTGGGCGCACCGGCCGTGCTGCTGGGCGCGGTGAGCGCCGATGCGGCCACCACCGCCGGGTTCGATCCGTCGCGCGTCGCGCTGGAAGCCAACGAGAGCTACTTCAGCGATGGCTTCCAGTCGGCCACGTCGGCGGCGATCAAGCTGCGCACCCATGAGGGCAAAAAGGGCACCACCGCCGCCACGTTGCTGACCCTGGGCTATGCCGCGCCGGTGGGTGGCGAGACGCCGTGGATGGACACCGGCCTGAACGCCGATGCCCGTGCCAAGGCCCTGGTCGCGCAGATGACCGTGGACGAAAAGTTCCAGATGCTGCACAGCTACTTCGGGCTGGGCAAAGACGGCGGTCCGCTGCCGGAAGGCGCGGTCGGTTCGGCCGGTTTCGTGCCGGGCGTTCCACGCCTGGGCATTCCCTCGCAGCAGTCGGCCGATGCCGGTGTCGGCGTGACCAACCCGGGCGGCATCCGCAAGGGCGACCACGCCACCGCGATGCCGTCGGGCCCGTCCACGGCCTCCAGCTGGAACCCGGATATCGCCTTCGCTGGCGGTGCCACCATGGGCCGTGAAGCCTGGCAGCAGCGCTTCAACATCCTGCTGGCCGGCAGCGTCAACCTGCAGCGCGATCCGCGCAACGGCCGCAACTTCGAATATGCCGGTGAAGATCCGCTGCTGGCCGGTGTGCTGGTCGGCGAGTCGATCCGCGGCGTGCAGAGCCAGCACGTCATCTCCACGATGAAGCACTTCGCGCTCAACGACATGGAGACCTCGCGCAATTTCCACAGTGCCGAGATCGGCGAGCAGGCGATGCGCGAATCGGACCTGCTGGCGTTCGAGATCGCCATGGACATCGGCAAGCCCGGTTCGGCGATGTGCTCGTACAACCGCATCAACGGCACCTACGGCTGCGAACACGATTACCTCATGAACGAGGTGCTCAAGCAGGAATGGAAGTTCCCCGGTTTCGTGATGTCCGATTGGGGCGGCGTGCATAGTGGTTCCAAGGCGGCGCTGGCCGGTCTGGACCAGCAGTCGGCCGGCGAAGTGTTCGACAAGGCGGTCTATTTCGACGAACCGCTGCGCCTGGCCGTGGCCGGTGGCGTGGTGCCGCAGGCGCGCCTGGACGACATGGTCGGTCGCATCCTGCGCACCATGTTCGCGCACGGCAACTTCGATCTGCCGCCGGTGCATGAGCCGATCGACGACGACGCCGGCTTCCATGCCGCGCAGCGCACCGTTGAAGAAGGCAGCGTGCTGCTGCGCAATGCCGATGATCTGCTGCCACTGGGCAAGGACGTGCAGCGCATCGTCATCATCGGTGGCCATGCCGACAAGGGCGTGATCGGTGGCGGTGGTTCTTCCATGGTGGGCTGGACCGCGCGGGGCACCAATGCGGTGCCGGGCGTGATGCCGACCACCTGGCCGGGCCCGGTGATCTTCCACCCGTCCTCGCCGCTGGAAGCGCTGCGTGCCGAGCGTCCGGATGCCCGCATCGATTACGTGGATGGCCGCGATGTGGCCGCCGCCGCGCGCGCTGCCGCGGCCGCCGATGTGGCCATCGTGTTCGCCACGCAGTGGTCGGCCGAATCGGTCGATCTGCCGCACATGCAGCTGCCGGACAACCAGGACAAGCTGATCGCCGGTGTGGCCAAGGCCAACCCGAAGACGGTGGTGGTGCTGGAAACCAATGGCCCGGTCGAGCTGCCGTGGCTGCAGCAGGTGCCGGCCATCCTGCAGGCCTGGTACCCGGGCATCCGGGGCGGTGAAGGTATCGCCGCACTGCTGACCGGCAAGGTCAATCCGTCCGGTCGCCTGCCGGTGACCTGGCCGACCGATGTCAGCCAGCTGCCGCGCCCGCACGTCAACGGCCTGGGCTTCAACCCGAAGAACAAGCCGGATGACACCATCGACTACAACATCGAAGGTGCCAACGTCGGTTACAAGTGGTTCGCCGCCAAGGGCCTGACCCCGCAGTACGCGTTCGGCCATGGCCTGTCCTACACCAGCTTCGGCTACGACAACCTGCAGGTGGTGGTGGAAGGCCAGCGTGTGGTCGCCAGCGTGGACGTGCGCAACACCGGCAAGGTTGCCGGTGCGGACGTGCCGCAGCTGTACCTGCAGCTGCCGCAGGGCAGCACCACCCCGATCCGCCTGATCGGTTTCCAGAAGGTGACGCTGCAGCCGGGTGAAAGCCGCCGGATCCGCATCGAAGCCGAGCCGAAGACGCTGGCCAGCTTCGATACCGCCGCCAAGCAGTGGAAGATTGCCGGTGGGCAGTACGAAGTGCAGCTCTCGCGCGCGGCCAATGCGCCGGTGCAGCGCGTGCCGCTGGAGCTGACGGAGCAGGTCGTCCGCTGAGCTGACGGGCGGGGCACGGCCGTGGGTCGTGCCCCGGTTACCCCGGCAGGTGCTCGCGCAGGTGCGCCAGCAGCAGCCGGACCCGGCGCGAGGGCTGGGCGGTGTTGGGAAACACCGCATAGACGCCCTGGCGCGGAAAACGATGACGGCGCAGGATCGGCAGCAGCCGGCCCTGCGCCAGATCGTCATCGATCAACCACTGCGGCAACACGGTCGCGCCGGCCCCGGCCAGCGCGAAGGCACGCAGGGTGGAGGCGTTATCGACCGTAACCACCGCATGGGCGGGGTTGCAGGCAAATACCTGGTCGCTGCCATCGGGCGCCACCAGCGGTAGATCCGCCAGGCGCGGATACCCCAATCGTGGCAGCATGCGGACCCAGTCCGGGTCATCGCGCGCGGCATCATCCGGCAACGTGGACAACAACGACGGCGCGGCGACCGCGCACAGCGCGTGTTCGTCCAGCAGGGTCGCGCGCAGCTGCGAGTCCTGCAGCCGCCCCAACCGGATCGCCAGATCGAACCGCTCGGGAATCAGGTCCGCCGGCGCCGGTGAGGTGGACAGGTGCAGGCGCAGCTCAGGATGCAGGGCGCGGAACGACTCCAACACCGGCACGACCCGTGCGATCGCATATTCCGGCGTGGTGGTCAGCCGCAGCGTGCCACGCAGCTGCAGCTGTTCGCTGCGGGCCTCCTCGATCGCCAGCTCGGCAGTCGCCAGCAGGGCGGTGCAGTGCTGGTAGAAGCGTTCGCCGGCCTCGGTCAGTGCCAGGCTGCGGGTATTGCGCACCAGCAGGGTCACGCCCAGTTCCTGCTCCAGTCGCTTGAGGTTGAAGCTCACCACGGCCCGGCTCTGGCCAAGGCGCTGCGCGGCCGCGGTCAGGCTGCCGGCATCGACAATCGTTTTGAAGGTCTCGAAGCGGTCCAGGCTGACCATGGCGACGTTTTTACTGTCAAAAATGGTTTGACAGTCTTGCATCCGGTTGCCCGTTTATCCAGCCGCCGCCAACGCGCATGCTGCCGCCTCGCAATCGGAGCACCGCATGACATACCGGGCCAGGGTGGAAACGCTGTACCTGCTGGGATTCTCGCTGGACCTGGTGAACATGTTCATCGGTACCGTCGCATATCCGGCCATCGCCGCCGACCTGCAGGCCTCCGTGCCGCAGCTGGCGTGGATCGGCAACGCCTACATGCTCGGCCTGACCGTGGTGATTCCACTGGGCAGTTGGCTGGCCGCGCGCCTTGGCGAGCGCCGGGTGCTGTGCCTCTCGCTGGCCCTGTTTACCGTAGGCGCCGTGCTGGCGGGCACCGCGCCGAGCATCGGGTGGCTGATCGCGTGGCGCCTGCTGCAGGGGCTGGGCGGTGGGCTGTTGATTCCGGTGGGGCAGGCGATGGCCTACCGCGAATGCCCACCGGCCGATCGTGGGCGCCTGACCGCCCGCATCATGGCGGTCGCACTGCTGGTGCCGGCGCTGTCACCCACGCTGGGCGGCCTGCTGGTGGAGTGGGGCTCGTGGCGGGGCGTGCTGCTGGTCAGTGTGCCGCTGGCCGTAGTGGCCCTGGTGCTGGCGGCCTGCTGGGTCCGTCCGGGTGCGCCGCTGTCCGCGCCAGCGCTGGACCGGCGCGGGCTGCTGCTGGGCTCGACGGGGCTGAGCGTGCTGCTGGTCGCGCTGAGCCTGATCGCCGAACCGGGCCAGCGGCGCGTGGGCGCTGGGCTGCTGGTTGCCGCCGCCGTGGTGCTGTTTCTCTACGCCCGCAGTGCGCATCGAACCGATCAGCCGGTGCTCCACTGGTCGCTGCTGCGACATGCCTCGCTGCGGCTGGCGATGCTGGTCTATCTACTGGTGCCGGGCACCTTCATCGGCACGCAACTGGTGGCGACGCTGATGCTGCATCGGCAGGGTTACGGCGCCGCTGCCATTGGTGGCTTCATGTTGCCGTGGGCGATCGCCTCGGCCTGCGCGATCGCCACCACCAGGCACTGGCTGCCACGCATCGGGGCGCGCCCGCTGTTGAGCGTCGGCATGGGATGCCAGGCCGTCGGGATCGTGCTGCTGATCGGCGTGCAGGCCGGTCAGCCCTGGCTGCCCGTGCTGGCCTTCGGGCTGATGGGGCTGGGCGGGAGCCTGTGCAGCAGCAGCGCGCAGACGCTCGCCTTCCAAGGGCTGGCGGACGCGGAGCTGCTGCCGGGCAGCGCGCTGTGGAATCTCAACCGCCAGCTCAGTTTCTGCCTGGCCGCCGCACTGCTGGCCTGCGTCCTGGCGCTGCTCTCCGCCGTCCTGCCGGCACAGGCATTCACGCTCACCCTGATGCTGGCGGCCGGTATGAGCCTGCTGCCGACCCTGTTGTTGTGGCGCCTGTCGGCGTCCTCCCTTTCCCTGAGAACCTCCCCATGAATGACACGCTTGCCTTCAACGAGATCCATGACCTGCATGTGCTGATCGAAGACTGGTTCACCGGGCGCTCGCCACTGGCTGCGCTGGACACACTGCTGGCCCGTTTCAGCGAGGACTTCAGCATGGTCGGGATTCGTGGCGTCCGCCTGGACAAGCCGGCGCTGGCAAGCTTCTTCGGATCGGCCCATGGCAGCCGGCCAGGCCTGCAGATCACCGTCGGTGCCTTGCAGTATCTGCCGTTGGGTGCCAACGCCTGCGCGGTGCGCTATCGCGAGGATCAGATCGGCGCGGATGCCACCGGCAATCGACGTGAGGCCTTGGCGGTTCTCGTGAGCCGCCCGGACGGCACGCTGCGCTGGCAGGCTTTGCATGAAACGGCGGTTGGCGGCTGAATGCGCCAAGCGGCCCGACAACACGCCGATCGGCATCTACCGGCGCAGGCCGCGCGGCGCTAGGCTGCGGAGGTTGCCATCACTGCCGGGAGAGCCCCCATGCGTGTGCGTGTAGTGCCAGTTGCGCTGTTGAGTCTGATGGTGGCGGCCAGTGTGTCGGCGCAGACCTCGCCGATGACCCCGGATATTCCGGCCAAGGGGTTCGTGACGCCCACGGCGCAGGACAACTACGACAAGCGCGTGGTGATGGTGCCGATGCGTGACGGAACGAAACTCTACACGGTGATCGTGGTGCCCAAGGGCGCCAGGCACGCGCCGATCCTGCTGACCCGCACGCCGTACGATGCCGCCAACCGCGCCAAACGCATGGATTCGCCGAACATGCGCGACATCCTGCCGCAGGGCGATGAGGTGTTCGTTGATGGCGGTTACATCCGGGTGTTCCAGGACATCCGCGGCAAATACGGCTCCGAGGGCGATTACGTGATGACCCGGCCGCTGCGTGGGCCGCTCAACACCACGAAGGTGGACCACGCAACCGACGCGTGGGACACCATCGATTGGCTGGTCAAGCACGTGCCCGAGAGCAATGGCAAGGTCGGCATGCTGGGCTCGTCGTATGAGGGCTTCACCGTGGTGATGGCGCTGACCAACCCGCACCCGGCATTGAAGGTGGCTGCGCCGCAGAGCCCGATGATCGATGGCTGGATGGGTGATGATTGGCTCAACTACGGCGCGTTCCGGCAAGTCAATTTCGGCTACTTCACCGGGCAGCTGGCCAAGCGTGGCAAAGGCCCATCCATTCCCAGCGTGGGCTACGACGACTACACCACCTTCCTGCGCGCCGGCTCGGCCGGGGACTACGCCAAGGCCAATGGGTTGGACCAGTTGCCGTGGTGGCACAAACTGATCGAGCACCCCAGCTACGACACGTTCTGGCAGGAACAGGCGCTGGACGCGCGCATGGCCAAGACCGAGCTGAAGGTGCCCACGATGTGGCTGCAGGGCCTGTGGGACCAAGAAGACATGTGGGGTGCGGTGCACAGCTATGCGGCGATGGAGCCGCGTGACACCAGCAACACGCTGAATTATCTGGTGATGGGGCCGTGGCGGCACAGCCAGGTCAACTATGACGGCAGCAGCCTGGGCGCCTTGAAGTTCGACGGGGACACCGCGCTGCAGTTCCGCCGCGATGTGCTCAAGCCGTTCTTCGATCAGTACCTGGTGGATGGCGCGCCCAAGGCGCAGACACCGCCGGTGCTGATCTACAACACCGGCGAGAACCACTGGGACAGGCTGCAGCAGTGGCCGCGCAGCGTGGCGCAGTCCAAGCCGCTGTACCTGCGGGCGGGCGGCAAGCTGTCCTTCGAGGCACCGCAGGCCGGTGAAGCGACCTTTGAGGCCTATGTGTCCGATCCGGCCAAGCCGGTGCCGTTCGTGCCGCGCCCGGTGCGCTTCGCCGACCGCGATATGTGGACGAGCTGGTTGGTGAAGGATCAGCGCTTCGTGGACGGTCGCCCGGACGTGCTGACCTTCGTCAGCGAACCATTGACCGAGCCGTTGCGGATCGGCGGTGCGCCGCAGGTGAATCTGCAGGCAGCCACGAGTGGCAGTGACAGCGACTGGGTGGTGAAGCTGATCGACGTGTATCCGGACCAGATGCCGTCGACGCCGGAGATGGGCGGCTATGAGCTGTCGGTCTCGATGGCGATCTTCCGTGGCCGGTACCGGGAGAGCTTCAGCGACCCGAAGGCGATCGCAAGCAACCAGGTGCTGGACTACACGTTCGGTCTACCAACGGCGAACCATGTGTTCCAGCCGGGCCATCGGGTGATGGTGCAGGTGCAGTCGAGCCTGTTCCCGCTGTACGACCGCAATCCGCAGACGTTCGTGCCGAACATCTATCTTGCCAAGCCGGGCGATTACCAGAAGGCGACGCAGCAGATCTGGCACGCGCCGCAGCAGGCCAGTTTCATTTCGTTGCCGGTGTACTGAGTCCAGGAGTATCGCGCGCACGGATGGTGCCAGATGCATTGCATCGCCAAGGGACAGGCGCTAGCGTGCAGCTCCACTTTGCATGATGCGACCGATGAAAAGGATGTTCGTGGCAGGCGCGCTGATGTCGCTGGCAGGCGGCGCGCCCGCGCAGTCGTTCACCGTGCTGGGCAATAGTTTCGGCGCCGAGGCGCTGGTGTCCCTCGATGGCCGCCTGCTGGTGCCGCCCAATGGCGCGCGCATGCATCGGCTGTCCGCCGACCGCTGGATGCGCGCACAGGGCCCCACCACGCCGCAGCAGTGGTACGACGATGCAGGACGCCTGCTGCGTGAGGACCGCGGTTACACCGAGTACCACGAACGGTTCGTGCTGCGGCAGGCCGTCTCCGGTGATCCGCTGTGGGAGGCGTTCATCCAGGCCGATGGTGAGGCGGCCGGTGGCCGGGGCGTGGTGGATGCGCTGGGTCAGGTTCGCTTTCCAGCGCTGAAGGATGGCGAATGGGTGCCGTTGGCGGTACCCGATCGCGTGCTGTGGAACGCCCGCAGTGGTCCGCTGCGCTTCCATGACCTGCACGGGCGGGCGGTCATGGAGCTGGACGAGCGGCAGGTCCAATGGGTGGCTGGGCCGTTCGCCGGCCGCCACGTGTATGTCGCGTGCAGTGTCCAGGTACCTGAGCACTGCGACGTGCGGGATGAATCCGGTACGACGCTGTTTTCCGATGACATCGACGCACTGCTGCCGGTCACCGACGGTGGCTGGTGGCTGCGCAAGGGCGAGCTGTGGCGGCGGGTGGATGCACAGGGCAGGGCGACGGACATCGCCCGCTACCAGCAGGATGGTCTGTATCCCCGCTACCGACAGTACGGCGGTAGCGCAGGCCGGCGCGACTGGCCCGAGCAGGTCTATCGGCACGCCACCGGCAGCGCCGAGGACACGCCCGAGCCCGGCTGGCTGATGGCCGACGGACACTTTGCCGCACAGCACGGCAACGTGCGCCTGGACTACTGTGGTGGCCGCTGGCAGGTACTGGACAAGGCGGGTGCCATTCCGCCCACCGCCGCCCCCGCGGCGCTGGCAGTCGTGCTCGACGAACCCGATGCCCAACAGCGACAGGCACCGCCGTGGCGCGTCCGGCATGCCACCGATACAGATACCGCTGCGGTACTGGACTGCTACGGCGAGGTGGTGTTCGCGCCGCCGAACGTGGACAGCTTCGATTCGGTTGCCGGCGGGTTGCTGGGCACGCTCGTCGGCGAATCCTCGCCCCGCCTGTGGTGGGATGGACGCACGGCCTTCACGGTACCTGCCGACATGGCCATCGACGATGACCACGTCAGCCCCCCGTTGTTGTTGCTCCGGGAGCAGGCCGCCGGCGTCAACCACCTGTACAACCTCGAGCGTGGCCGCATCGTGGGGCGTCCCTTCGAAGGTGTGGTGCGCATGGACGGGGGCCGGGTGGTATTCCGCCGGGACGGAAAACTGGGAATGATGCTGGCCGATGGCAGCGAACCGGCGCCGCCAGAGAGCTTCGATATCCTGCCCTGGGGCACGGACCGCACCTGGACGCGCCGCCATCTGGACGGGGGCGATGAGGCGCTGACCCTGCTGGACGAGAACCACCAGGTACTGCTGCGACGACGTCTGCTGTTCAGTGGTGTGGAACTGCAGTCCACCTGGCAGGGGGATGTGGAACGGCAGCCGCTGACGCTGGTGAATCTCGGCACGATGCGTTTTGCCGATGGCGAGTACTTCGTCCAGCAATGGCTGGATCGCGACGGACAGGTGCTGCTCAGTGATATCAGCTGCCCGGCACCCGGCGATGGTCCGCCTTCAAAGGGAAAGGGCGTCCTGCTCGGACGCGGGTGGCGCGTGGACAGTGTGCCCACGCGCCCCTGCAAGTTACCTGCAGCGCTGCTGCCGGTGCTGGCCGGCGGCGATGTGACCGATGCGATGCGCGACCGGTAGCAGCACGCGGATCAGCCTGAAACGCTGGGGTAGTCGGTGTAGCCCTGCGCACCGCCGCCATACAGCGTGTCCTGGTCCAGCTCGGACAGCGCCACGCCGAGACGGAAACGCTCGACCAGATCCGGGTTGGCGATGAAGGGGCGACCGAACGCGACCATATCGGCATAGCCGGACGCCACGGCCGCTTCCGCGCGTGCCTGGTCATAGCCGTTGTTGGCGATCCAGGCACCGGTGAACTTGGCGCGCAGCGCGGCATAGTCGAAGGCGATGTTGTCGCGTGGACCACCGGTCGCGCCTTCGATCACGTGGATGAAGGCCAGCGGACCGATGGCATCCAGGCGCTCGACCGCCAGTTCGAACAATGGCTGCGGGTTGGAATCGGCGGCATCGTTGGCCGGCGTCACCGGTGACAGGCGCACGCCGGTACGTTCGGCGCCGATTTCAGAGACGATCGCGCGGACCACTTCATCGAGCAGGCGGGTGCGGTTCTCGATGCTGCCACCGTATTCGTCGGTGCGCTGGTTGCTGCCATCGCGCAGGAACTGATCGATCAGGTAGCCGTTGGCGGCATGCACTTCCACGCCGTCAAAGCCGGCGGTGATCGCGTTGCGCGCGGCCTGGCGGAAGTCCTGGATCAGGCCGGGAATCTCATCCAGGCGCAGGGCGCGGGGCTCGGAAACCTCTTCAAAGCCCTTGGCGGTGAACGTTTTGGTGTTGGCACGCAGTGCACTCGGTGCTACCGGAACCTCGCCCTCGGGCAGCAGGCTGGTGTGCGAGATACGGCCAACATGCCACAGCTGCAGCACGATCTTTCCGCCGCGCGCGTGGACGGCATCGGTGACTTTTTTCCAGGCATCGATCTGCGTCTGGCTGTAGATGCCGGGCGTGTCGAGATAGCCCTGGCCCATCGGGCTGATCTGGGTGGCCTCGGCGATGATCAACCCAGCACTGGCGCGCTGCTCGTAGTACTGGATCGCAAGGGGATTGGGAATGCGGTCGTGGATCGCGCGGTTGCGGGTCAGCGGTGCCATCGCAACGCGGTTGGCGACCTCGATGGCCCCCAGACGGGTGGGGGAGAACAACTGGCCGTCACTGGACTCTGTCATGGGCTTACCTTGGGGGAGGGGGACCGCCATCGGCGGATGAAACAGGTATGTGGGCATACGACCCCGAGCATAGGCCCAGGTGCGTTGCAGCGATGGGAAGGATTGTTGCGGAGCCTGCTGTGCACGTTCTGTAACGCTTTCGCGGCGTATGGTCGAGGCATGGGCAGGCACTGCCCGCAGCCTTATTCCAACCCGAGGAACAACGCGATGATTGATTATCAACTCAAGGGCAAGGTCGCCATCGTCACCGGCGGCGTCTCCGGTATCGGCCTGGCCGTGGCTGAATTGCTGGCCGATTCCGGCGCCGCGGTCGCGGTATGGGATCTCAAGGCCGATGCCGTCGAGAAGACTGCCGAAGCGCTGCGCAGGAAAGGCGCGAAGTCGATCGGCATCGCGTTGAACGTCACCGACGAGAACGCCGTTGAAGCGGCCGTGAAGCAGACCGTCGAGGAACTCGGTGGGCTGGATATCGCAGTGAACAACGCGGGTATCGGCGGGCCGTCGGCGGCCAGCGGTGACTACCCGGTGGATGGCTGGAAGAACGTCATCGACGTCAATCTCAACAGCGTGTTCCTGTGCCAGCGGGCGCAGATCCAGGCGATGCGCAGCTCGGGTAATGGTGGCAGCATCATCAACATGGCCTCCATCCTCGGCCAGGTCGGGTTCAACAATTCAGCAGCCTATGTCGCAGCCAAGCATGGCGTGGTCGGCCTGACCCAGACGGCCGCGTGGGAACACGCGGCGGACAAGATCCGTATCAACGCGGTCGGCCCGGGCTTCATCGCCACGCCGTTGCTGGACAAGATGGACCCGAAGGTGAAGCAGGCGCTGGAAAGCAAGCATGCGCTGGGGCGTCTCGGCAAGCCGGAAGAAGTTGCCGCGCTGGTAGCCTGGCTGGCCAGTGCCGATGCCGGCTTTGCGACGGGCACGTACTACGCGATCGATGGCGGTTATCTGGCGCAGTAGGCCCTGCGACGGCAGGCTCACCAAGGCCTGCCGTTTGCTTCACGGTGCTCAGACGCCCCTGTCTGCGACGCTCCGTCCATTGCCGGATGAGAGACGCAGATGGGACTGGAACAAGATCTATCGATCCTGCTGCGGATAGCCGTGGCGATGCTGCTGGGGGCCACGCTCGGCATCGAGCGCGAGATGGGCAAGCATGCGGCTGGCCTGCGCACGCACATGCTGATCGCAGGCGCGGCCGCGTTGATTGTCGGGCTCGGTGACAGCATCGCCGAACACTTCCAGGAAGAGCGTTACCGCGACCTGCTGCAGGTCGATCCGGTGCGACTGATCGAAGCGGTAGTGGCCTGCGTTGGCTTCGTCGCCGCCGGCACGATCCTGCGGGGCTCGCGCGATGATCAGGTCAGCGGACTGACCACTGCCAGCTCGCTGATCATGGCCGCTGCCATCGGCATCGCGGTCGGCATCGGTGAGTACGTGATCGCCATCGGCGTAAGTGTGTTGTGCCTGATCGTGCTGGTGGTGTTCAGCCGTATCGCCAAAAAACTGGAGTCCTCGTCATGAGCAGCGAACGTCCCTTCCAGATCCAACGCATCGACCATGTGGTGCTGCGGGTGCAGGATCTTCCGCGTGCGGTGCGCTTCTACCGCGACGTTCTCGGTTGCACGGTCGCCCGTGAGCGTCCCTCGTTGGGCATGGTGCATCTGCATGCAGGCGAATCGATGATCGACCTTGTCAGCGTGGACGGCCCCCTGGGCGTCAAAGGCGGTGCGGCGCCGGGACGCGAAGGACGCAACCTCGATCATCTGTGCCTGCGCGTGGAGCCCTTCGATGAGGCAGACGTGCGCGCGCATCTGGAGGGGCAGCAGCTCACGCTGGAAGGGAAGGCCGAGCGCAATTACGGCGCGGAAGGCGATGGGCTGTCGCTGCGCCTGCGTGACCCCGACGGCAACCTGGTGGAACTGAAGGGTCGCTCCAGCGACTGCGGCTGATAGCCCGCAGAGCTGCCGGAAAGGCGCTCGACCAATGGTCTAGTTGGCATGCTCTGCATTCTGCGGTTCACTGGAGGCTGTTCCAGCGCAGATGACCCATGATCATTTCCGCCTCCACCGATTACCGTGCAGCGGCACAATGCCGTCTGCCGCCGTTCCTGTTCCATTACATCGATGGCGGCGCATACGCCGAGCACACCCTGAAGCGCAACGTCGCCGACCTGTCGGACATCGCGCTGCGCCAGCGCATCCTGCGCAACATGTCCGACCTGAGCCTGGAGACAGAGCTGTTCGGGGAACGCCTGGCGATGCCGGTGGCACTGGCGCCGGTCGGGCTGACCGGGATGTACGCGCGCCGCGGTGAAGTGCAGGCGGCGCGGGCAGCGGCGAGTCGGGGGATTCCATTCACGCTGTCTACCGTGTCGGTCTGTCCGATCGAGGAAGTGGCTCCGGCGATTGATCGGCCGATGTGGTTCCAGCTGTATGTGCTCAAGGATCGCGGCTTCATGCGCAATGCGCTGGAGCGGGCCAAGGCGGCCGGGGTGACCACGTTGGTGTTCACCGTGGACATGCCCACGCCGGGCGCGCGCTATCGTGACGCGCACTCGGGTATGAGCGGCCCGAATGCACCGGCGCGGCGCATGCTGCAGGCGGTGACGCACCCGCGCTGGGCGTGGGACGTCGGCCTGTTCGGGCGCCCGCACGACCTGGGCAACATCTCCACTTACCGCGGCAGCCCGACCGGCCTGGCCGACTACATCGGCTGGCTGGGCGCCAACTTCGATCCGTCCATTTCGTGGAAAGACCTGGAGTGGATCCGTGAGTTCTGGACCGGCCCGATGGTGATCAAGGGCATCCTTGACCCGGAGGATGCGCGAGATGCGGTCCGCTTCGGGGCCGACGGCATCGTGGTCTCCAACCATGGCGGGCGCCAGCTCGACGGTGTGCTGTCCACCGCGCGGGCGCTGCCGGCGATTGCCGACGCGGTCAAGGGCGAGCTGAAGATCCTGGCCGACTCCGGCATCCGCAACGGCCTGGATGTGGTCCGCATGATTGCCCTGGGCGCGGACAGCGTGCTGCTGGGGCGTGCGTTCGTGTATGCGCTCGCTGCGCAGGGCGAGGCCGGCGTCGCCAATCTGCTGGACCTGATGGCCAAGGAAATGCGCGTGGCGATGACGCTTACCGGCGCCAAGACCATCGCCGATATCGGTGCCGATTCGCTGGTGGACGCCACCCAACGGCGCCAACCACCGGCAGAGCCACCCCATGGGTGGCTGCACGAAAACCCTGCCATCTAGTGGCCAAGCCACCCGTGGGGTGGCTCAACCTGCGTGGAATCACTCGCAGCGGACGGCGGTGATCACGTTGTCCTTGTCGATGAACACCCGCAGGCGGTCCTGGCGCAGGTCACGGGTGGTGATCGTGGCCGGGCCGATCGGATTGATCAGGCCGGCGCCGCTCTGCACCAGCAGCTTGCGCATGTTGGCTTCGTCGGCCTTCTGGCCCACGGCCCAGCCCAGCGCGTCGGCCTTGCACAGGCCCGGCCCCTTGATTTCCGGCCCCGGCGTGCTGACGCAGGCGGTCAGTGACAGGGTGCCTGCGAACATGATCGCGGCGAGGGGATAACGGGAAAGGGATGCCATCGGGTCGCTCCTGCGGGGTCAGGCGCCGACCATACCACCGCGGCGCGCATGGACGTGTGGTGGCTACCGCGCGACTATTCGACGCAGCGTGGACTGCGCGCGGGGCCAGGACGCCGCCGGCCTGGCGTTACACTGGAGACCCGCTCAACATCGGTCATGCCGGGAGTCGCAGGTGCTGCACGTGTTCATGCTTGGTGGGCGGCACGCCCGGGCCCGGATCGAGGTCCACGATGTGGCGTTCGCCAACGTCGATGTCATCGAGGACGCCTACCCGCAGCTGCGCCAGGACTGGTTCGGCGAGCGCAAAGGGTTGCATGTCGATGGCTGGCTCGCCGTGGATGGAGTGGAGGAGTACCGGGTTCGCTTCGCCGATGTGGCTCCGGCTGCCGGTGGGCCGCGGCTGTATTTTCTCAATCTCGGTGGGTATGCCGCCGGCGCGTTGGGCGAGGCGCATGACTACCAGCTGCTGGTCGCCACCAGTGTCGAAGAGGCCAAGCGCAAAGCCAAGGCGCTGCGCGATGCCAGCTGGTTCAAGCCGCATACCGATGCGCTGCTGGAAGTGGATGACTGCATCGCCATCGATCAGGTCGGCGGCCGCCACGTGCAGCTCGAACGCGGGGACCACCAGGGCATCACCCTGGTCAGTGACTACATCGTGATCGGCTGAGCGGCACCGATTGCCCGTCGGCCTGTCGCTGGCGCATAGTGTCGCGGTCTTGTGAGGTCCGGCGATATCGCCGCGACAGGTCAACCAACGGAAACAGAGCATGCAGAGCAGGAAGATCACGGCCGCCTTGATCGTGACGGTGGGAATGGCCTTGGCAGGCAGCGTGATGGCCGCCGAGCCGGAAGCGCCGGTGTTTGGCGGCTGGCGCAACCTGCATTCGGCCAATGGGGCGGCGCCCGTGCTGGAGGATCTGCCGTTCGCGATCCTGCCGCGGGACGTCGCCAAGGGCAGCCGCTTTGCGGTCCTGGACCGCGAGAACAAGCAGGCGGTGTGCTGCCTGGTCGTGGACAGCGAACGGCTCGATGCGATCGCGCTGGAAACCCGCTACCGCCTGCCCGGCGTCTGGATCGCCGATCTGCTCGGCAACGAAGACTTCAACCAGCGTCATGGCGACCGCCACGTGTTCGCGATGAAGCGCGAGGATGCTCTGGTGGATCACGTCTTCTCCGATGCCGGGGGTGCCTACAGCGACCTGGGCGGGCTGCTGCTGCCGGCCGGTGCCGCGCTGGAAGAGGGCGGCAGCGTCAAGCTCGGTGCAACCAGCTACCGCCTGCAGACCCAGTCGCAGCGGTTCGCCGATGACAACGGTGCGCTGGATCGCTACACCCTGCAGCCGCCGGCGCCCGCCTCGCCGGTGGTGGTCGAGGTGCCCTACAGCACGTACTGACACGAAAGCGACAGAACCGGCACGGTACAATCGCGATCGCCCGCCGCCCGTACCTGGCCGGGCCTGCACCCTTGTACGAGCCTGTCCGTGATCGCCCGATTGTCCTTGTTCTGTGCGCTGCTGCTGTTGACCGCCTGCGCCACGCCGGTACTGCCGCCGGCCAAGCCCACCGCCAACCCGGATGCCCTGTGGAGCATCATCCAGCGCGACTGCGCCGGTGATGGCGCACCCCGTGGCAGCTGCCTTGCGGTGTCCGCCGACGCGCATCGGCGCGATGTGCTGCTCAAGGATTCGCACGGCCACTTCCAGTTCCTGGTGCTGCCGCTGGACCGGGTCTCGGGCATTGAAAGCCCGACGTTGCTGAGGGCTGATGCGCCGAACTATTTCGCTGCCGCCTGGGCCGCCCGCAGCCACACCGAGCGGGCGCTGGGCCGGCCATTACCGCGTGACGTGGCCAGCCTGGCCCTGAACTCACCGCACGGACGTTCCCAGCACCAGCTGCACATCCACGTGGATTGCCTGCGCGCTGATGTCATGACGCAGCTGCACCGGCTGCAGCCTGCCATCGGTACCGCTTGGCAGCCGCTGCCGGAGCCGCTGCGTGGGCATGCGTATCTCGCCCGCGGGCTGCCGGGGGCCCAACTGACGGCCAACCCGGTCCGTTTGCTTGCCGACTATCTGGAAGACCCCACCGATCTCGGTAACTGGTCGCTGGTGGTGGCCGGCAAGACTGATGTCGCCGGCGCCCCGGGTTTCGTGTTGCTGGCCACGCGGTTGGATCTGGAGGCCGGCAACAAGGCCAGCGGCGAGGAACTGCAGGACCACGCCTGCGCAGCCCTCACCGGGGCGGCAGGCCCGCTGGATGGCGTGCTGTGAGGCCCGGCACGCTATAGTGCTAATTCAATGCAATTCCCGCTTTCGCGCCCGGGCTGACTGGCGCGTCGTATTCGACTTATTCCATGACTGCTGAAACCACGACTCCGCCCACCGCTGCGCCGTCCCAGGCCACCGGTCCGCTGTTTTACCAACAGGCTGTGCCGCTGCGTTCGGACGAGCACGCCAACTGGCGCCTGCTGCCTGACACCGCGAATTTCGCGGCTGACACCAACGCGATCCCCGCGGTGATCGGCGAGTTCGGCTCGCTGGCGCAGCACTACCCGATCATCTTCACCGGTCAGGATGCGATGCCGCTGGTGGCCGTGGGCCTGTCCCATCGCAATCTGTTCGTCGCCGATGGCGTATGGGATGAGCAGAGCTACGTACCGGCGTACGTGCGCCGCTATCCGTTCGTGTTCATGCAGGCCGGTGAGCCGGACAACTACGTCCTCGCCGTGGATGCGGCCGCCAAGCAGGTCAACCAGGGCGACAGCGAAGAAGGCCTGCCGCTGTTCCAGGATGGCAAGGCGACCGAACTGGTCGACAACGCGATGCGTTTCTGCGGCGATTACACCCGCGAGCACGAACATACCCGTCGCTTCTCGGCCGCCCTGATCGAGAACGATCTGCTCATCGACCGTAATATTGATGTCACCCTGGCCGATGGTCGGAAAATGTCGGTCAACGGTTTCCAGGTGGTGGATGTGGAGAAGTTCGCCGCGTTGCCGGACGAGACCGTGGTGGCGTGGCACCGCAGCGGCTGGCTGGCCCTGGTGCATCACCACCTGAGCTCGCTGGCGCGCTTCAGCGCGCTGGTGAACCGGCAGAGCCAGGTGCCTGCCGAGGCCTGAGGCCCGGCACGCAGGCAGCAACCGGAACGGCGGCCACAGGGCCGCCGTTTTTCATTGTTCGGGAACCGCCGCGATCAGTCGCGGGTACTGACTTCCCAGTTGGCGTGCACCACACCCGGCTGACGTTGCAACCGCGCGACCACGGTATCGAGCTCATCGGCGCTGACGGCGGTGCTGACCAGGATCGCGACCAGCTCCACCGGGCCGTCGCCGTGCTCGATCACCTGCACATCGCTGACCGGATACTGTGCGGCCTCCAGCGCGTCGACGAGGCGTTCGCGTGCCAGGGGCGTGGCGGCAGGGTCCACGCTCAGGCGCACCTCGTAGGTGGCTTCAGAGGCGGCCTCATTGATCGGGATGCGGTTGATCGCGTTGACCAAGTGCCGCAGCAGGGTGTTGCCGGCGATGATCAACACCGTCAGCAGCGCGCCTTCGGCCAGCATGTCCGCACCGGTGCATGCACCGACCGCCGCCGAACACCACAGCGTCGCGGCGGTGTTGAGGCCGCGCACGTTCATGCCTTCCTTCATGATCACGCCCGCGCCCAGGAAGCCGACACCGGACACCACGTAGGAAATCACCCGTACCGCCTCGACACTGCCGGCGATGCGCATGCCCAGATCCACGAAGGCCGCCGCGCCGACCGCCACCAGCACATTGGTGCGCAGCCCAGCGGTGCGCTGACGGTACTGGCGCTCGGCACCGATCAGTGTGCCCAGCACGAAGGCGGCCACCAGGCTGACCACGGTGTCCAGGAAGGGGTACAACTGGAAGGTCTGGATGAAGCGCATGCGGAGTCCTTGCAGGGCAGGGCTTAGGCAAATTCCCGATAAGCATATCCCGGCCGGTCATTTCCCCCTTCGCTGCCTGTTCAGCAAAATCCCGGCCCTCTCTCCACCACGATCCGGCGCGGGCCTTCCCGCGCTGGCGCGTTCTTATTTACCGGAATTCTGCATGTCTGTGCTGTATCGCCCGCTGCGTCGGCGGGCCTTGGTGTTGTCGTTGTTGCCCCTGCTTGGCGCAAGTTCACTGGTGCATGCGGCCGATCCGCCCACCCAGCTCGATGCGGTCACGGTCACCGGTTCGCGCATCCCCCGCGCCAGTGTGGAAGGCCCCTCTCCGGTGACCGTAATCACCCAGGAGCAGATCGAGGCGCAGGGCTACCGCAGTGCCTTCGAAGCGCTCAGCGCGCTGACCGAGAACACCGGCAACGTGCAGGGCGAGGATTTCGGCAATACCTTCACCCCGGCCGCCAACACCATCAATCTGCGCGGCCTTGGCCCCAATCGCACCCTGGTGCTGGTCAACGGTCGCCGTCAGTCCGATTACCCGCTGGCCTACGAAGGCTCGGTCAATGTGGTCAACCTGGCCAACATTCCCAGCGCGCTGATCGACCGTATCGAAGTGCTGGCCGGGGGTGCCTCGGCGGTGTACGGCTCCGATGCAATCGCCGGTGTGGTCAACATCATCCTGAAGAAGACCTATGACGGTGTCGGCATCAATGTGCGCGCCGGCACCACCGAACAGGGCGGCGGTGACAACCAGCGCCTGCAGGCGGTCGGCGGCGGCTCGGGTGAGCAGTGGGACGCGATCTTCGGCCTGGAGATCGCCAACCGCAAGGCGATCTACGGCTCGCAGCGCGATTTCATGGACTCGCTGACCGATGACCCGCGTGGCGTCACGCCGCTGGCGACGGCGGTGGCGTATCGCCGCAACGCCTCCACCAACAACTATATCGATCCCGGTGCCGACGGCTGCGATACCTCCAGCGCGCTCTACGGCGGCAGCGTGTTCCGCGCACAGAATCCGCGCCAGGGCTGGTACTGCGGCAGCAATGAAGCCTCGCCCACGTTCTGGACCGTGCAGACCGAGAAGCGCAACATCGATGCCTACAGTGCAGTGACCTGGCGTCTGAATGATCGCCAGGAACTGTTCGCCGATGCGGCCATCGGCACCGCGCGCATCTACAACAATACCCGTGCACCGAGCTGGACGTCTTCGCGCAACTACTTCTACAACCAGAACAGCGGTCAGCTGGAAAGCTGGTACCGGCGTTTCGCACCGGAGGAGATCGGCGGCGTGCAGCGCAATGCCAATCGATTCCTGGAGCAGTCTTGGTCGTTCAACGTGGGCGCACGCGGCAGCATCGGCAGTTCGGACTGGGACTACGAAGCGGCCTACAGCCGTTCGCGCTATGAGAACAGGACGCAGCGCCCGGGCCTGCTGGTCGACGTCAATACGTACCTGCTCGGCCCGCAGCTGGGCACCCGCGATGGCGTGGAGGTGTATGCGCCGGATCCGTCGCGCCTGTACCAGCCGCTGACCCCGGGCGAGTATGAAGGCCTGTCGGGCCGGTATGAGAGCCGCAACGCCGCGTGGCTGCAGACGGCCAGCGTCAGCGTCAACGGCCAGCTGTTTGATCTGCCCGGTGGCCGTGCCGCGCTGGCAGCGGTCGTTGAAGCGGGCAGCCAGGGCTACCGCAACCGCCCGGACCCGGCCCTGGCGCAGGGCGTGTTCTGGAACCTCAACGCGGGCGTCCCCGCCGGTGGCGAGCGTGACCGGTATGCGGCTGGTGTGGAACTGCAGCTGCCGTTGCTGGAGCGCTTGACCGCCACGGTGGCCGGTCGTTATGACCAGTACCGTGCGGCCGGTGATCACCTGGGCAAGGCGACCTGGAGCACCGGCCTGGAGTTCCGTCCGTTCGATACGCTGCTGCTGCGCGCCAGTGCGGCCACCAGTTTCCGCGCGCCGGACATGAACTATGTATTCGCAACCGAAACGCGGGGTTACAACCCCGGCATGACCGACTACTGGCGCTGTCGCAGCGCCGGCCAAGCATATGACGACTGCGATTTCAGCGGATTGGCGATCGACTACACCAGTGGCGCCAACCCGCAGCTGCAGCCGGAAACCGCCAAATCGTATGGACTGGGGTTTGTGTGGTCGCCGTCGGACAATCTGGACTTCACCGCGGATTACTACGACATCCGCATCGACGACGAGGTCACCAACCTCGATGCCGCCCGCATCCTCCAGGATGAAGCGGACTGCCGCCTTGGGCAGACCATGGGCGGCGACGCACGCGATATCGGCTCGGCACAATGCCAGGACGCGCTGCGCCGGGTGATCCGCAACCCGGCCGATGCCGCCGTGCAGCCCAACCAGGTGGTGCGCGTGCTGATCAACCCGATTAATGCCGCCTCCGAAACCGTGCGCGGTATCGACCTGAAGTCGACGGTGCGCTGGGATGCGGGCCGTTACGGTCGCTTCTCCGCCCGCATGGCGTACTCGCTGGTGATCGATCACCGCTACCGCCAGTTCGCCGGCGATGACGTGCAGGACCAGCGTAACTCGCTGGATTCCTACCAGTGGCGCAGCAAGGTCAACGGCAGCGTGACCTGGGCGATCAACGACTGGACCGCCACGCTGTACGGCATGCGCTACGGCTCGCTGCCCAAGACCGACGGCAGCGGCCGCATCGCGCCGTACATGACCTACAACGCCAGTCTCTACCGCAAGCTCAGCGACAACGCCACGCTGGGCCTGATCGTCAACAACCTGCGCGACAGCCGCCCACCGGCAGACAAGAACGGTGGTGGTTGGCCGTTCTACCCGGTCGGCAACTACGATCCTTACGGCCGTCAGCTATGGCTGGAGTTTGATTACCGCTTCCTGTAATCCGCTCGCGGGCCCGGCAATGCCGGGCCCGCTGCGTTTGGGTTTTCAATGCAGGCGACGGCATACTGCGCGCTGCCGAGCATTCGGTGATTGCAAGGATGTACGTATGACCGATCTGATTCACTATCGCCGCGCGCTGCCGGATGATGCCGCTGCCTGGATCGATCTCCGTGGCCGCACCCGCGAGAACGCTTTTTCCGCGGCCGATCTCGCCGAACTCGGCATTACCGAAGACAGCTGGGCGGCGGGCATCCGTGACGACGCACTGCCGGGGCATATCGCGCTGGCGGGTGAGCGTATGGTCGGCTACTGCTTCGGCGATCGCGAGGGCGGCGAGATCGTGGTGCTCGCATTGCTCCCGGCGTATGAAGGGCAGGGCATCGGGCGGTGCTTGCTGGATCTGTCCATCACCGATCTGGTGAAGGCGGGGCATTCGCGGTTGATTCTGGGGTGTGCGGCCGATCCGGCGGTGCGCTCGCATGGGTTCTATCGCTACCTGGGCTGGCGACCGACCGGCGAGATCGATGCGCTGGGCGATGAGGTGCTGGAACTGCACGTGGGCGCGACGCCGTAACATTTGCGTAGGGCGTGGCAGTGATTCCGTGTCGGAATCCTGCGCATCGCACCACTTGCGTGCGGCCGGTCACGGCGATGAGTCACGGTGCGAGGACATGCTGCAGCTCTCCTGGATGGAGCTGAGCCATGCCTGTGTGGATGTTCGCCATGATGATGGGCGCCGTAGTGAACGTGCCTGCGCCGCGGCAAGTGCATACCTGTGTCGTGGATGGTGCTCGTCAGTACCAGTCCTTGCCCTGCACAGGCCGGACCGAACGCATCCGCGAGATGCCACCGGTCACCGACACCTGGGCCAATGAGCTGTACATCGAATCGCTTCGTCAGTCGCTCAAGGACAAACACGGCGAAAAATCGACGCCGGTGCGCCCGCGTCGATCGCAGCGGCCCGGCCTGCGGCAGCTGCCTGCCATCCGGGGTGCGGTCATCTCCGTGCATGCCGATCCGGTCCGTTGCGCCGCCGCGCGCCGTCAGCGCGAGGCGACGTACCGCAAGGCAGGCGACCGGCCGAGCCTGGCGCTGAGCCGGAAGATGGACGACCTGGTGCACGATGCCTGCCGCTGAGGTTCATTCATGGTGAACGATCGCTGCCCTCGGTCGCGCTCCATCGGCGCCGTCCGTCACCTGCCCTGCCAAGGCAGGGCGCTGCCCGCCGTTACGGTGTGCCGGGATTGCCCTGCGACGCCGGCTGCTGCGTGGCCGCCTCGGCCGAAGGCAGCGACATGGCCGGGTTCAGCTGCTGGGCCTGCAGGGTCTGAATACGCTGATTGAGCGCGTCCAGTTCGCTGTGGCTGCTGCGCAGGTCCGTGCTCAGGCTGACCGCCTGCTGCTTGGCCTGTTCCAGTGCGGCACTGACCTGCAGCGACTGCTGGCGCTGCAGATCCGCTTCCTGCTGCAGGCTGCGCAGGCGCTGTTCGTTGTAGGCGACCAGGTTTTCCGTATAGCGCTTGCCGGCCTGCAGGCGGGTGGTATCGATATACACCTGGGCCAGCTGTTCGGTCTGCTCCACAAACGTGCGGTAGACCTTCTCCGCGTTGTCCACCGAATCGGTCTTGATCACGCGCCAGAAGTCTTTGTCGTGGAACAGCGCCACGTAGTAATTGAGCGTGCTGGTATTGAACAGCAGGCTGGCACCGTAACTGCCGTTATAGGTGGTCCGCAGCTCGGTCAGCTGTTTGGAATCCACCAGCTGGCGCAGTTCGTCCACGGTATTGCGCACCACCGGTGCCTGGCGCGCGTCAGCATCCAACGCCGGCTCGGCACGCGGCGTGCGTGCGGCCATTGCCTGCGGCACAAGGCTCAACGACAGCAGCAATACGATCCCACCGGTCAGCGTGTGCGTGACGATGGAACCAACCCCTTTTCTCTCTCGCATATTCAGGCCATCCACAAGTGGATTATCAGTGAAGTAATGTCCCCAGCCGGAGTCTAGCATGCACTTTCCTTCGGCCTGCATTCCACGGCAGCGTCAATAAACCAACTGTGCCGGCGTGCATTGAATCGATTGCATGTGCACGTCGGTCCGCCCCAGCTCTACGCCGAGTATCTGCCCGAGGGTCTGGGAGAGGAGGGTGCCGACGCCATTGAGCAGTGGCTTGAGCGTTTCCAGTACCGGTGTCAGGGCCAGGCACAGCAGGCCGCTGCAGCGGACCTGGTCGGTGCCGGGCTCGGCCACACCGCTGCCCCCGCCCACATCCTGCAGGCCACCGGGCCGGGTCTGCAGGTACGAGGTCAGGTTGGATTTGACGCAGTTGTTGTAGTTGAGCAGGGTACTGAGCAGGCTGTTGCAGCGGTTGATCAGCAGTCCGCCGAGAATCGGGCCAAGCACGCCGCTGAGTCCGCCCATGCCTTCCCCCGTGACCGTGGCGTTGTAACCGACCCAGACCGAACCCGGCTTGAAGCAGGTCTCCAGATTCAGAAGGCCGCACGGATAGGGCACGCCGTTGGGTACTTCCCAGTCACCCAGCGCACCGATGCCGCGGGCCGGATCGCCATGGCGCAGCAGCTCGATGGTTTTCTTTGCGTCGTAGAACCCGTTACCCGGATTGGCTGCCTTGAGATACTGATCCGCCAGCCGCGCGGCCGTGGCGGCATCATTACTGCCCTGTTTGCCCGGGGTGACCACATTGCTCAGCACGCGCAGCAGCTCGCTCACCAGCGCGGACACCGCCGCGCCTACCTGGGCCTGGTTGAAGCGGGTGGAGGCGGTCTCGCCCGCGGTCAGGGTGACACTCTCAGTGTGCGTCAACGTATCGAGCATGATCTTGTCGGTCACCAGCGGGGCGCCGAGCAGGGTGAGCAGCTGTTCGTTCTGCAGCCCGGCATCGCAGACGTTGCGTTGGGAGAACTGATTCGCTTCGGCGACCTTGCCGACACATGCGCGCAGCAACGAGGACTGCACACGCACCGTCGCGGTGGGCGGGGTGGCGCCGCACTGCAGCGATTCCAGCGTGCCCATCGCGTTGGTCACGTCGGCATGGATCGGCAGATTGAGCCGGATGCCCAGACCGCTGAGGACCGGGCCGAGCAGCGCCAGCCCGGCAGTATCGATGTTGATCTTCAGCCGGACCTGCGCGTTGTAGGCACGGGTGCCTACGCCGCCGATGGCAATGGACGGCGGCTCGATGATCGCCGCGCGGGTCTGTACCAGGCCCAGGATGTCGAGATTGTTCACTGCAACGCCGTTGCCGCCGCTGGCGATGCTGATGCCGGTGGTGATCAGGTCCAGCGCACTGACGTCGGCCTGCAGGGCGGGCGATGCAAGGCCCTCGGGGGCCACCACGCGCGCAAACAGGCCGCCCGCGCTGTCGGTGCTGCCGAGCTGCACGTTGAGCTGGTTGAGATCCATCCGCGCCGCGAGCGCAGTGCGCAACGCGGTCAGATCCACATGGGCGACGCCGCTGTTGGTCAGCACGGTGGCGGTGGCATCAAGCAGTTGCCCGAGCGAAACCCGGTTGGCGGCAAGCAGGGCATTGAACTCGGCGACGCCGATATCGGCCTTGACGGGAATGCCTAGTGCCTGCAGCAGACCGCCCGGAGTGACCTTTGCCTGCGCCAGTCCGTCGTAGCCGAGCAGGGTGGTCTGATCCAGGTTCACCCCGATCAGATTGAGCACGTTGCCCAGCGGCGTGCTGCCATTGACCCGCAGCAGCTGCGAGCCCACCGAGAACACGGCCATGGGGGGAGCGCGCGTCGCTACGGCCTGTGCGCGGAGCGTTGGCAGGCGGGTGTTCTGGCCGAAGAACGGCACGATCGAGCGGGTCGCCTCGACCTTGACCGCATTGAGCGGGTTGCCTGCATCCAGCGTCACGCTGAAATGATCAGGAGTGGTGTGCGCGGGATTCCAGTTGCCGCACTGGATCGCCAACGTGCCCGCAAAGCCATTGTCGCCCTCTGCGTTGCCGCGCGCGGCACGGTTGTCGCGGTTGTCTGCGGCGCACAGGTCCAACCGTTGGGCGCCGGCAAGTGCGGCAAGGTCCACGACCTTCTGTGCATCGCGCTTGGCCCAGTACAGATAACCCACTTCCACCAGGCCGAGCATGCCGACCAGCCCAAGCAGCAGCAGCATCATCGTCACCGACATCCCGCCGCGCAGCCGTTGCCGGGAGGTGCGTGGCACACGGACGCTGGACTGGTACATGGCCTCAACCTCCTTAGTTGGTCCCGCTGACATCCTTCTTCACGCTGGTTTTGAGGAACTCCGGGATCTCATGCTCGAAGCTCTTCAGGTAGCGCTGGTAGCTTGCGGCGGCCTGATCGCCCAGGATCGGAAGGCGCGGGCCGGCGTGTGTTCCTTGGGCCTGCATGCGCAGCAGATCGCGAGTGGTCTGGCCGATCTCGGTACGTGGCGGCGGTGACGGAGGCGTGTACCGCTCGACCGGCGCGCTCGCCGTGGGGAGCGGGGCAGCTCCTGCCGGCGGAGCCGCAGGGAGCGGTGCAGGGGCGGCCGGGGCGGCGTTGTGTCCCCCCAGCATCTGGCCCGTCAGCGGGGCCTGCTGCGCAGCCGCGAGCGCGGGCAGCACAGCGACCAGAAGCACCGCGGTCGTTCCAACGCGCCGCAACGGAGTACAAAGGCGTGGCAACCGGGTCATGGGGTGATCTCGCTGGAAGGGGGGGAGGCGCCAAAGCGCTCGAGCATGGACGGCGCAAGCCGCGCGTCGGCGCCGATACGGCGTTCGGTATCGACCGCCACGCGGCGTGCTGATGCAGGTACTCGCGCGGGGCGCGATGTCGGTGTGGGTGTGGCCTCTGTTGCCGCCACGCTGGCCGGAGCGCGCTGTATCGAGGGGGCCGGGGTGGCCTGCTGGCGGAGCTGGTCGGCCAGGCGGCGGACCTCGGCCTGTGCGGCATCGGTCAGCCGTGCATTGCGCATGATCGTCTCGGCCATCTCGTTCTGGCCCCGCAGCAGGGCCCACACCGCCAGATTCGCATTCGCCTTGGCGCTGCCGGGCGACAGTTCGGCGGCTTTGGCCAGCGGCTCCTGCGCGCGCGACCAGTCGCCCGCGCGCAACCGCGCAAACCCGAGATCGCCCAGGTAGCCCGTGTTGAGCGGTTGCAGTTGCACGGCACGGGCCAGGGCCTGTTCGGCGCGGGCGGCGTCACCCTCGCGGGCGGCGATCAGGCCAAGGCCGTGCCAGGCCGCCGCTGCCTGCGGCCCGCTGGTGAGGCTGTTGTAGATCGTCATGGCAGCCTCGCGCTGGCCGGTCTCGCGCAGCGCATCGGCATTCAACAGGCGCAGCTGCGGGCTGTCGCCGTAGCGCTGGCGGTAGGCATCCACATGCGCCAGCGAGGCGTAGTAAGCGCCCTGCTGCTGCATTTTGGCGATGAGCTCGGCATACAGCTGTTTGTCGTCCTGCGGTTGCACCTCGGGCGAGGCGAGCGCCATCGGATCCTGGCGATAGCCGTTGCGCATGTTCGAACACGCGGCGCACACGGCGGTGGCGGCGAGCAGCAGGCAGACGCGGGACAGCACGGCATGGCGCATGGTGGTCAATCCAGTTTGGTCAGGGCGGAAGCAAGGGCGATGATCGCCGGGCCGGCCAGCACCAGCATCAGCGCCGGCAACAGCGTCAACATCATCACGACGGTCATCTTTACCGAGAGCTTGCCGACCTTCTCCTTCAGGGTGGACCGGCGCTGTTCGCGCAGGCGGAGGCTGAACTGGCGCAGCGGCTCCTGTACCGCGCCGCCGTGGGCGTGGACCTGCAGGATGAGCTGCACCAGGCTGCGCAGATCCTCGTCGTCGAACGATTCACCCAGCCGGCGCAGCGACTGCTCGCGGCTGCGGCCGTGCATGTAGGCCAGGTTCGCCTGGTGGATCTCACGGCCAAGCACCGGCACGGCGTTGCGCAGCTTGTCGCCGAGTGTCTGCAGGCTCTGGTCCATGCTGAAGCCGACGCCCTGCAGCAGACGCAGCAGATCGATCAGCAGCGGCAATTCGGCCGTGACCTGCCTGCGCAGACGCGTTGCCCACGCGCGCAGGGCGACCTTGGGCAACAGGATGCCGAAGGCCAGCGCACCGAAGATCACCATGGCGCGGCTGAAGCCGGTGCTGTGATTGAAGGCCAGCACCAGCAGCACGGTAGCGACCGCGATCAGAACACGCAGGCCCAGGAAGATGGCGGTACCGGCCTGCGTGTTCCATCCGGCCTGGTCGAGCAGCAGACGATCTTCCGGGGCCAGCAGGGCCGCCTCGATGCGCCCGCCGTTGAAGCGCTCGCCGAACGCGGCAATGGCATCGAGCCAGTGCTGCCGCAGCGACCGCCTGGGCGTGGGCAACGCTGCTGGTATGGCTGCGGCATCGCGCGGGCGCAGTGCGGACTGCAGGGCCTGCTGGCTGCGTTGATCACGGCTGCTCAACACCCAGCCGCGCAGGCCCAGAAGGGCAATGCCGGCAGCGAGGGCCAACAGGGCCGCGATCCACCAGTGATCGGCGCTCATTGATGGCCTCCTTGGGCGGACGCGGGGCGGCGGTGTGTCATATCGATTTGGCCAGACGGTAGAGCAGGAAGCCGCCGATCAGTTCCAGCCCCAATGCCCACAGCAGCAGCGTGTGGCCGAGCGGCTCGTGGATGATGGGCTGGAAGAAGTCGGGACTGGTGATCGCCATGAGCACCGCGCTGATCGGTGGCAGCAGGCCGAGCACCCAGGCCGACATGCGCGTCTCGGAGGTGGTGGCCATCAGCTCCTGCTGGGCCTGGTCCAGGTCGCGCATGAAATCGGCCATGCGCTGCAGGATCTGATCGGCCCGCCCACCGATGCGTACGCTGACGCCGAGCACGACCGACAGCACGTTCAAGGCTTCGAGCCGATAGGGCTGCGCCGCCTGCGCCAGGGCGCGGTCCAGGTCCAGCCCGCTGCGGGTGTAGGACAGCGTCGTGTCGAGCAGCCCACGCAACGGCATCGGCACCTGTGCCGCCGAGGTCTGGAAGGCCATCTGCAGGCTGTTGCCGAGGGCCGCCAGGCGGACCAGGTTGTCCAGGAAGTCCGGCAGCTGGCGCAACAGCTTGGACTGCAGGCGGGAGATCCGCCGCGATATCCAGAACCCGCTTGCCAGTGCGCTCAGCGCCAGAACGATCGGCACTGCCCACGCAGTGCCAAGACGTGCGGCGGTGATCCATGCCAGCAACGCGGCGCCCGCAAGGATCAGCAGCGGTACCCGCCAGCCGGTCGGCAGGGCGGCGCGGCGCATCAGTGCGTCCCACGGCAGGCCGGCCGGCACGGCGTTGCTGACCGGCATCGGTGCGGGCGCGTCGCCCAGCCCGGCCAGCCGCGGCGCACTGTCAGTCCGGCTCAGGCGCTGCTCGGCGTGCTGCGTGGAGAGCCGGCGCTGCTCGCGCGCACTGGCACCGCTCCACAGGCCGACGGCAAGCGCCACCAGCACCAGCGCCGCACTGCACAGGAGCAGGACCGTGACCATGCTCAGAAACCTCCACCGAGCGCTTCGCGCAATTGACGACGGAACGGCTCAAGCTTGTGCGAATGCGGCTGGAAGCCCAGCCCGACCCAGCGGTCGTATTCCTTTCCGTCGGCGTCGAGCTGCACCTCGTGACGGAACATCTCCTGGGTGGCGATCATGTTGTCGGTGACGCCAGTGATTTCCGTGATCGAGACCAGCACCCGGCGGCCACTGCCCAGGCGCGAAATCTGCACGATGAAATCAATGGCACTCGCGATCTGGCGGCGCAGGCTGTCCTCGCTGCCCTGGAAACCAGCGAAGCCGGCCAGCATCTCGATGCGGTAGAGACAGTCGCGCGGCGAATTGGCGTGGATGGTGGCCATGGATCCGTCATGCCCGGTGTTCATCGCCTGCAGCATTTCCAGCACTTCGGCGCCACGTACTTCGCCGACCACGATCCGGTCCGGGCGCATGCGCAGGCTGTTGCGTACCAAATCGCGGATGCTGATCGCGCCGTTGCCGTCGGCGCCACCGATGCGGCTTTCCAGGCGCACCACGTGCGGGTGGTTGAGCGAGAGCTCGGCGGTGTCCTCCACCGTGATCACACGCTCATTGGCCGGAATGTAGTTCGCCAGTGCATTGAGCAGCGAGGTTTTGCCCGAGCTGGTGCCACCGGACACGAGAATGTTGCAGCGGCCCAGCACCATCGCGTGCAGCAGTGCCTGCATCGGCCGGTCGAAGGTGCCCATGCGCAGCAGCTCGTCCGGCGTGAAGGGGTCTTTGCGGAACTTTCGGATGGAGACCATCGGCCCATCCACGGCCAGCGGCGAGATGATGGCGTTGAGGCGCCCACCATTGGGCAGGCGGGCATCCACCATCGGATTGGATTCATCCAGGCGGCGGCCGAGCGGGGCCAGGATGCGGCGCAGGATGCGCAGCAGGTGGCTGTCGTCACTGAAGCGCTGCGGGGCGCGCTTGAGCATGCCGCCCTGAGAGACATGGATGTCCTTGTAGCCGTTGATCAGGATGTCCTCGATCTCCGGATCGTGCAGCAGATCGTCGAGCGGGCCGAAGCCGGTCAGCTCCTTGACCAGCGCATTGGCGACGATGTCCTTCTCGGCCTCGTTGATCGGGATACGCCATTCGTGGACGAAGCCGGCGGTCTGCGCGTGCACATAGCGCGACACGGTGTCCGGCGCCCACGCGTCGATGTCGATGCGCTCATCCTCGATGCTGTTGAGCAGGTGCTCATGCGCGGCGATCAGTACCTTCTGGTACTGCTCGGACTGCTCGAACGAGGGCGGCTGGCCGTCCGGTTCGGGACCGGCGTCGGCACGCGTGGCACCGGAAGGGAACGGGGTCACTTTGTCTTCCATGGGGAACCACTCAGGCGAAGGGCGAGGTGTTCCCGCCAGCCCCTGGCCGGCGCGGGAGCCGCCGGATCCAGGTGCGACAGCAGCGGGGCAAGGGCACGCACATACGGGTCACGGGGGGCGTCCTGCAGCAACAGGCGGCCATGGCTGGCGCTGGAGCGCAGGGCGGCGCGGTCGGGCAGGGTGGCCAGCAACGGCAGCGCGAAGCGCGCGGCGATCTGGTCGGGGCTCAGTCCGCTGGCATCATCGTGGCGGTTGATCACCAGTTGCAGGCGTGCGTCGCGTGCACCGACCTGCTCCAGGTGGCGCAGCAACTGATCCAGCGAGACCAGCGTGCCGATCGATTGATCGGCGATGAGCCAGATCTCGTCGGCGCTGTTGAGCAGGGAAATCGGCAACTGGCGCGGGCAGATCCCGCCGAGATCACACAGCACGGTATGGAAGACGCCACGCAGGCGCTGCATGAGCATGCCCGGGTCGGCCAGTGCAGTGCCTTCCATGCCCGGCGGCTGCCCCAGCAGGGTCAGCCCGGTGGGATGCTGCGCCATGGCGGTGCGGGCCAGGGTGGCATCGATCCGCCCCACGTTGCGCAGCGCATCCTCGTAGTGGAAGGTCGGGTCGACATTGAGGTACAGCGCTGCATCGCCAGTCGGCTGGCCCAGATCCAACAGCAGCAGATGGTTGCCGGGCTGGGCGGCCTCAGGGGGCGGGGTCTGGCTGGCGGCGAGTTGCTGGTCCAGTACGCCCAGGTGCGCCGCCAGCGTACTGCTGCCCACGCCGGGGCGGGCCCCGAGCAGCAGCACCATCCGCGCCTTGGCCGGCGCCGGGAGTGCGGCCGTGGCGGCGCTCTCTCCGCGCAGGGCCAGCGCAGCGGCGCGGCGCAGCACCGCTTCCATTTCCTGCGGCGCACCGTCCAGGTCGAGGAGATCGCGCAGCCCCGCACGCAGGGCGGCGACCACGCCATCCATATGGTCGGCATGGGTGGATCCGATCGCCACCAGTGGCAGCTCCGGTGCCTGGGCCTGCAGCTGGCGGGTCAGCGCCGCGGAAAACGCCGCGTGCTGATGCCGGAAATCGAGCAGCACTACGCAGCCGGTATCGCGCAGCGGTTCCAGCGCGGAGGCCGGCGCTGCGCTGTCCAGCCACTGCACACCCAGCGACGGCAGCAATGCCGACAACAGCGTGGCGAGCTCGCGATCCGGCGCGAACAGCACGAGCTTCATCGACGCATCCCGGGGGTGGACAAGCTGGAGGGCGGTGGACATGACGGGCGGGTTCCTGTCATCGGGTTCAGCGCGAGAACCCGGGCAGCTGGTCCGACGAGGCCGGGCTCAACAGCCAGGCGCCCCAGACCGGCAGATTCGGCGAGGCCTCGCGCTGGCCCGGCAACGGAACTTCCGTGCCCTGGGCCAGCGGCTGCACCAGCCGCGGCGTGACGATGATGACGAGCTCTTTTTCCTCTTTCTTGTAGTTGAGCGTGCGGAAGAACGAGCCGATGATCGGAAGATCGCCGAGCAGCGGCACCTTGTCCACGTTGGACGAGACGTTGTTGCTGACCAGCCCGCCGATCACGAACGTCTCGCCATCGCCAAGCTCCACGGTGGTATCGGCGCGGCGCGTGGTGATCGAAGGGACCTGCACGTTGTTGTAGGTGATGCCGGCGGCATAGTTCAGATCGCTCGCTTCGGGAGCGACCTTCAGGGCGATGCGATTGGGGCCGAGCACGGTCGGGGTCACGGTGAGGCCGATGCCGAACGGTTTGAAGGTCACCGTGGTGGTGCCCAGTCCCTGCGGTTCCAGGATCGGAAGCTCGCCACCGGCCAGGAAGCTTGCGCTCTGCCCGGAAAGCGCGACCAGGGTCGGTTCGGCCAGCACGCGGGCCATGCCGTTGCTCTGCAGCAGCTCGATGTTGGCATCCCAGCCGTGGGTGAGGGACTTGAACACCAGCCCGAACGCGGAGGAAAGCGGGTTGGTGACGATCAAATCATCGCCTGCCGATTCCCCGACGGGCAGCACGCCGGGCAGGGTGGCGCCCGGGCGGGTGATGCCGTAGTAGAAGCCGTTGTTGCCGTTGAAGTTCTTGTTGCCGAAGCTCATGCCGATCTGCCGCAGCACCGACTTGTTGAACTCCACGATCTTCACTTCCACCTGGACCACGCCACCGCTGCCGATGGTCGAGATGTCGGCCAACTGCCCTTCCTTGCCCACCGCCATTGCCGCGGCTTTGATGCTGTTCTGGTGGTCCAGCAGTGACGGACTCAGGCCCTGCAGCAGGCCCTGGCCATCCTGCACGATCAGCCCGGTGCCGCCGCCCTGTGCGGTCAACGCGCCTTGCACCGCGCTGCGCACTTCGATCTGCAGCCGTTCCGGCTCGCGGCTGCCGTTGCGCCACAGCAGCAGCGTGGTGCTCCCCGGTGCCTTGCCGACCAGCAGGGCCTCGCGGCTGCGCAGCATGACCACGTCGGCCACGCTGGGGTCGGCGATCGCCACCCGCTCCAGATTGGCCGGCAATGACCACGGACGCTGTTCGCGGGTCTGCAGCACCAGCTCGGCATCGGCGCTGGCCAGCAACGGGCTGCCGATCAGAACCGCCACCAGCAGGGAGCGTGGCAGGGCGTGGCGGAGGCGATGCGCGAGGGTGGGGCATTCGGTCATGGGCTGTCTCGGCATGGGCTCAACGCGACCCGCTGTGGGAGGAAACATCGCCACGGATGATCTCGATGCCGCGATCCGCTCGCGGTGATGCACGGCGCGGCGTGCTGGATGGACCGGGCAGCGCGGCCACACTGCTGCGCCCGCGTCCGGCCAGCGCATCGCTGTCCAGACCCGCATAGGCATCGTTCTCGGGTCGCTGCAACGCCAACCGTTCCTCGGCGGACAGTTCGCGCCGCGGGCTGAGTACGCCGCCCGGGGTGGGGAACAAGGCGTGGTCGGGCAGGCCGATGTCGGCGGGATTGCGCAGGGCCAGGAACAGCTTGCCCTGCTGCGCGCCCAGCAGCAGCCGGTTCGCCTCGGCGACCGGCACCGCCAGCACGGCGCTGCGTGCAGGGGCAGTGGCAGGGTCATTGCGCGAACGGTTGCTGGCGCTGCCTTCGCCGGTGATGTCCTGTGCGCGGCTGTCCGCCGTCGCCTGAGCGCCATCGCTGGCGAGGTCGGTGGCGGTCTGCAGATCGTGGGCACCGTAGCTGAGCACGCGCAGGCGCGACACCAGCAGCCGCGTCTGGGCGTCGCCCTCGTTGCGCAGCCCCCCGGAGGCACGCAGGTTGAGGAACACATCCACGAAGTCGCCGGGCTGGATGCGGTTGCCCGCCGCAGCCAGTTCATCCACCGGCACCGCCAGCGCACGCTCGCCCGGGTTCAGGCGCAGCGAGAAACCTTGCGCGATCTGGGAGGTGCTGATTCGGGTTCCCACGGCAATGTCCTGCGTGGGCACGGCACCCACCAACGCGTTGATTGACGTATAGCCTCCCGTGGATTGTTCGGGATGGCCGGCGACACGCAGATCCCCCGCTTCGATGGGGCGTCCTGCCGGCAGCGCGACGGCCGCCTCGACCACCGGCCAGGTGGCAGGCTGCGCCGGCGCACTGGCCGTGGCCGGGATGCCCGGTGCCACCGGTGCGGCGCGCCGGCTGATCCCGAAGGCAACGATCGCCAGGATCACGGCCAGGCCGATCAGCAGTATCGCGGCGACGCGGGTCAACTTGAGCATGGGGTTCTCCGGAAAATCATCAATTGCCACCCAAATCCAGCTGCGACACGGCCGTGCTGCGCAGGGGCGTGCGCATCACCCAGCCATAGACACGCCCGGTACCGGGCAGGAAGGGGTGCGTGCGGTAGTCGTAGCTCACCTGCACGCTGATGCACTGCGCGCTGGGCAGGTCCGCGCACGGTGCAGGGGCCGAGACATGGATCGGTGCTGCGCCCGGTGTGGTGCAGCTGGGCGTCTGCTTGGCATAGGTGAGCAGCCACTGCATCGAGCGGCGTGCCGCCAGGCAGGCCGCGGTGCGCCGTTCTGTGGGCGTCGCATGCCGGAAGGCGGCACGTGCGCCCTCGGCGGAAGCCGCCGAGAGCGTCTGTTGCACGGCCATGATCATCACGCCGGAGTACATCACCAGCAGCAAGGGCAACAGGCCGAACATCAGCATCAAGGCGAACTCGAGCGTGGCGATGCCGCGTTGGCGTCGGGTCGTTCCGGTGCGCGCGAAGGCGGTCTTCATCTGGGCGCTCCCAGGTACTGCTGCACCACCCACCCCATGCTGCCAAGCGCAAGGTAGGCGGCATACGGAATGCCAACGCGTCCCTGGCGAGCCTGACGCCACTGGGCGATGACCGGCTGCAGCCGACGCGTCACCGGGCCGCTCGGATCGGCAAGTGGCAGGCCCGCCAGGCGCGGGGCCCAGCGACGCGCCACGATCACGCATACCGCGTGGGCACCGGCGAGCAGACTGGCGACGATCCAGATTGGCAGCAACGGGCCGGCCCCGAGCAGCAGCCCGAGCACGGCGAAGTACTTCACATCCCCCGCGCCCATCCAGCCGATCGCGTAGAACGGCAACAGCGACAGCAGGCCCAGCGCGAAGCCGATCAGGTGCATGGCTGGAAAACCGCGAGCAGCGCCAAGCCACTGCCAGGCCAGGCCGATCAGCGCGACCGCCGAAGCAATCAGCAACCCGCGGTTGGACACACGCCGGGCGTACAGGTCGTTGATGACTACCTGCACGCCGAGCAACAGTGTCACCAGGGGAAGAAGTTCCATATGCGTTGAGTCCCCCGAATCGGTCGTGCGACGTTCCGGCCCACGCCGCGCTGTCGCCGCGGCAACGCCGGGCGACAGGCTCGCAGTCAACATCGCTGGATCAGGCGGCTTCCGCCGTAGCGTCGTCGACGACTTTGCCGAGCTTATCGAACAGATTCTCGAAGAAGTCCGTGATCTGGTCTTTGCCCACCGCGACCAGAATGCCCGCGATCACCGCGGCCAGCAGGCCGTACTCGAGTGCGGTCACACCATCTTCTTCCACGAGGAACTTGCGAACGGATGCATTCATGACGGTTTCTCCCTTTCCCAATCAGAGCCCGAACGGGCGGATACAGCCCCTGTGCCGATGGTGTTGCCTGGCTCCGCCAGGACTGCCATCCCGACCACGCGTCCTGCGTGGTGCGGCCATTACTGGCCTGCGCTATCGCCCGGGCAATGCCCGGCCGACGTCATTGGTGGCAGATCGCGTTGGACAGTGCGGTCACTGGTGCCGGCGTGCGGCGTCGGCAGTGAAGGCAGTCGCGGTGAAGGTTGCTGTCCATGGCGTTCCCCCTTGTTTCTCTACGTCGCGGTGACCGCTTCGGTGCAGCCGGGCGTCCTGATGGGATGCTCGGCGAATAACGCGGTATCCAATGCACAAAATCGGCAGTGGTGGCATCAACTTGAGTGAATCTGCACGCCGCACTGTCGCTATAGGTGTGGCTCCATGTAAGCGCCGCAAAGTAAACGTCAGGTGTACAGAATGTGATGGCTGCGTGATGTCAATTAATTGGCGCGGTTATAAGCCGCATAAACGTGGGGTTTCGCGGGTTCAGGCCACATTTGTGACGTGCAGCGTGATTCTGTTTATGCTGCGTCCAGTTCGGGCATACTTTCCGGAAATGCGCAGGGATAATCTCTCGGGCATCCGGCGGAAACGTGACCGGGTCATTTAGTCAGAGTCGCTGAGTGATTTAGAAGGCGGTGCGGATGGGCATCGTCGTGGCAGGTGCGCCGTAACACAATGCGCAGCAGGAAACGCAGGAGTGCGAACCCGGTGGGCGTGCAGCCGCGGCACCGGGGATCCAGGCCAGAGGGGGCATCACTGTCATGGTAGATGGTGTAGTGGACGACCGTATCGAGCGCGAGTTGAGGCCATTCGACCTGGCCACGCTCAGCGGCGTGCTGCGTGTCTGCGATCTGGAAATGGTGCTGCTGGACGGGAACGGACCGCGCGCGTCGATTGAATCGCAGGTGCACGATCAGGCGCTGTTCTGCACTGCAACCAGCGGTTTCCATTTCCGCGGCCGCTTCATGCTGCCCCAGGACTGGTGCCTGCTGGGCATGATCCATGACACCGACGAGGCGATCAGCTGGTGCCACGGCATGCCGCTGGCGGCAGGCATGGCCTTGACCGTGTTGCCCGAAGGCATCAGCGAGTTCACGCTCAGTGCCGGTACCCATCTGACCCTGCTGTTGGCCCCGGTGCAGCGCGTGCAACGCAAGCTGACCGAACTCAGCCTGCGCAGTACGTTGCCTTCCGGTCAAGGCCTCTCCTTGTTCCAGACCGGTGGCGGGCCTGGCGGTATCCGCTTGCGGGAACGGTATGCAGCACTGCACCACTGCCTGACCGCGCAGCAGGAACCGCTCGCCAGCGATGCCGTGGACACGCTGCTGCACGACCACATCCAGGCGCTGCTCGGCGCCGGTGGCGATGACCACCCCGTCTGCAGCCGTGGTCGGCGGACGCATTATCTGATTGCGCAGCGGGCCGAGAATTTCATGCGGCTGAATCTGCGCCGTTATATCTACATGAATGAAATCTGTGATGCGGCCGGTGTCAGTGAGCGTGCGCTGCGCTATGCGTTCGAAGATCTTTTCGGAACCTCGCCCAACCGCTATCTGTCGATGCTTCGCCTGTGCGCGGCGTGCCGAGGCCTGTCCATGGCCGATTCAAGCCGGAAATCGGTCAAGGCCATCGCACTGAGCTGCGGTCTGTGGGATCTGTCGCGCTTTGCCGACAACTACCGCCGGGTATTCGGTGAATTGCCGAGAGATACCTTGATGCGCGCCCCTGCGCAGATGGGCAGCCCGGCCTGATCGTCTTCGTTTGATTCATTTCTCCACCGCGCCGGTGCGGCGTGCACATATTCGGCAACCTGCCGGAATTGCCTATACCGCTGCCGGTTTTACCCGTCGTCTTGCCGGAACGCACGTTCGTGCTGCCGGAATGAAGTGCCCGCGGTTTGCCCCCTCGTCTGTAATGACATCCACGTGCCCTCAGGCACCGGTGATGTTCAACGCGTTCGTACACGGGGGAATACCTGATGAACCGTATCTTTCGATTGGTGTGGAGCCACCGGCTGAATGCCCTGGTGGTCGTCTCCGAAATCGCCACCGCGCGCGGCAGCCTGGCCGCCGGCCCGGTGGTGGTGCACCTGAAGGTGCCGATGTCGGTCCTGTCGCTGGGCTTGTCGCTGGCGCTGTGCACAGGCAGTGCATGGGCTGGAGAAAACCAGACGCTCACGGATCTCCAGGCACTGGCGGCCAAGTACACCGCGCCGTTGCCGGTCAAGCTGGACGCCGAGGTTGCCCTGGCGGCAGCCGCACGGGACCGTGGCACCGCACCGCTGCTGAGTGCCGATGCCAGCGTCAACCTCACGCTCGGCACACCGCCGGCCAGCCAACCGGCGCCGCCAAAGCGCGTTGCCGCACCCGCGGTGCGCGCCGAGGTCCGCACGAACGCGAACGTCGCCGTGGCGGCGTCGCCGTCCGCGCTCAAGGCTGCCCTGACCACCAAGGTCGATGTTGCCGCACAGGCACGCGTGGCGGCGGATGTGGAGGCGACCGCGGCGCTCATCGCCGAAGCAACCGTCACGCCGGATGCACCTGACGCAGTAAACGGCTCGCTGGCCAGCAACGTGGCCGGCCGTGTGCGCGTGGATGCGCTCGGCCATGTGGTCGATGCCGCCGACCGCAACCCCAAGCTCGTCGATGCCGGCATCACTGCAGTGCAGACCACCTCAATGGCGCTGGCACCCAATGGGCTGGGCAACGCACTGGGTGGCCTGCTCAATGGCGTAGGTGGCGCTGTGGGCGGCTTGCTCGATGGCGTGGGCAGCACGGTAGGCGCGATCACCTCGCCGGTCCTCGGGGCGGTGGGCACGATCACCACCCCGATCATCGGTACGGTACTCCCGTCACCCACTTCCTTGCCGCCGGGCCACCCCAAGGCACCGGCGCCGGCGGACCCGAATGCCGGGCTGATCATCGGCACCGGTGGTCTGGTTGGCTCCCTGTCCCAGCTGGTGGGCCCGACCGGGCAAGGACTGCTGGGCGGTGATGGGTATGTGCGCAACGGCAACCTGGCGGTCAGCAGCGCCAACGTCATGCAGACGTATGCGGTGACCAACGTACTGGGCATCCCGACTGTGAACCTGACGCCTGTCGGTACGCTGCTCGACGGCCTGGGCAACGCGAGCACGGGCGGCAGCTCGCACCTCACCCTGATTGGTGGTGTCACCTCCGACAGCTACATCTACAACATCAACAACGGCAATCCGAACGGCCTGCTGGGTCTGCTGTTGCCCGACGGATCGCCAGCGTGGTCGAACACCTGTGTCAACGCGCTCGTTGCCAGCGTGGACTGCTGGGCGGTCAATGCAGCCCAGGACTATCAAGTGCTGGTCGGCGACGGCGCGTATGCCAATGGTTCCAAGGAGGTGGTCATCGGTGCCAATGCTCGTCATGAGCTGCCGATGCAGGATGCGAATGTGGCATTCCCGGGCGCGGGTCTGAACCATGCCGGGGATCCGACGGGCGTGCCGACTGCGGACTATGCCGCGCGCATGGGACATTCCGTGATCGTCGGTGACAGTGCCTTGGGCACGGCCAACGGCCAGACCATCCTGGGCGCGGAGGCCAGCTCGAGCCAAGCCAACAGTGTCGCGCTGGGCTATCGTTCGGCCGCCAATCGCGGTGCGCAGGCCAGCTACACCGCATTCGGCCTGAACGGCACGCAGGTGTCGGCCGGTGAGGTCTCGGTCGGCTTCGCCGGTGGCGAACGCCAGATCAGCCATGTTGCTGCGGGCAGCGCGGCAAGCGATGCGGTGAATGTCGCCCAGTTGCAGGGCGCGATCGCGCAGATCGACGCGGTCGGCACGCTGGCGGTGACCTATGACGACGACGGCACCGGCGCGGCCGACTTCCGCCGCATCACCCTCGGCGGCGGTACCGGGACCACCACGATCGCCAACCTGGCCAACGGCGCAGTCGCTGCGACCAGTACCGAGGCGATCAACGGCGCCCAGCTGTTCGACACCAACAGCGCGATCGTCGACTACTTCGGGGGTGTCACCGCCTACGATCCGGGTACCGGTGCGTGGACCGCGCCGAGCTTCCAGATCTCCACGGTGTCCACCGGCGGTGCGGTCGCCCAGGGCGTGTACGACAACGCCAGCGATGCGTTCTCCGCTGTCGATGGCTCGCTGGTGAACCTCAACACGCAGATCACCGACATCCGCAACGGTGCCGGCAGCCGCTTTCTGAAGATCAATTCGACTGGCGCGGACGCCGCTGCTGCCGGACTGGACAGCATCGCGGTGGGCACCGCGGCAACCGCGGTGGCGGCCAACAGCGTCGCGGTCGGTGCCGGCGCAATCGCCGATCGGGAGGGCACGGTGTCGGTGGGCGCGGTCGGTGCAGAGCGCCAGGTGGTCAACGTCGCCGCTGGCACCCAGGCGACCGACGCGGTCAACCTGGGACAGCTGTTCAATGCGAACCAGGCCGTGGCCACCCGTCTTGGTGGCGGCGCGGCACTGGATGCCAATGGGCAGGTCACCGCCCCGACGTACACCCTCAACAGCGTGGCTACTGATGGCCAGGTCACGTCAGGTACCTACGACAACGTCGGCAGTGCCTTCGATGCGGTCAGCAGCTCGCTGGCCAACGTCGCTGACCAGGCCGGCGCTGTGGATCGGCTGGCGGTGAAGTACGACGCCGATGCCGGTGGCAACGCCACCAATACCATTACGCTGGCCGGCGATGCCAGCGGTGCGGCCGTGACACTGGCCAATCTTGCCGACGGCCGCGTGCTGGCCGGCAGCCTGGAGGCGATCAACGGCAACCAGCTGTTCCAGACCAACAACGCGCTGGTCGGCTACTTTGGTGGCACCACCAACTTCGACGGCAACACCGGCATCTGGACCGCGCCGACGTTCCGCATCTCCTCGATCGCCACCGATGGCAGCGTGATCGCCAACGACTACAGCGACGTCACCGTGGCGTTCTCGGCCGTGGATAGCTCGCTGACCACGCTCAACACCCGCATCGACCAGATGCAGCCGGGCGGCAACAGCCAGTACGTGCAGATCAACTCGACCAAGGCGGCGGCCACCGCAGGGGGAGCAGACAGTGTCGCGATCGGGCCGCTGGCCAGCGCGGCGGGCAGCGGCAGTGCGGCCATCGGTGACGGCGCCAACGCCAGTGCGGACAACAGCGTCGCGCTCGGTGCAGGTTCGGTGGCGAGCGTGGGGGCACAGACCGCTTACACCGGTGCCTATGGCCAGGCCGGGGCCAGCAACTCGGTGGGTGAAGTGGCCGTTGGCAGCACCGGGGCCGAGCGCAAGGTCACCCACGTGGCCGACGGCTCGGAGCGCTACGACGCAGTCAACGTCGGCCAGCTGCAGAACGGCGTGAACTACGCCATCAGCGAGTCCAGGACCTACACCGATACGCAGATCAACAACATCAACAACGGCACGTCCGGCATGTTCCAGGTCAACAACACGCAGGCCCTGGCTGCACCGGCGGCGAGCGGTGACAACGCGGTGGCCGGCGGTGCCGGCGCTGTCGCGGCGGGCAGCAACGCGACCGCACTGGGCAACGGTGCCAGCGCACAAGGCAGCAACAGCGTTGCGCTCGGCGCCGGTTCGGTGGCCAACCGTGCCAACACGGTCTCGGTGGGCAGCAGTGGCGCCGAGCGGCAGATCGCCAACGTTGCCGATGGCAGCCAGGCCACCGACGCGGTCAACGTCCGCCAGCTGCAGGCCTCGCAGCAGGGCACGATCCGCTATGACAGCAACATCAATGGAACCACCAACCTCAGCAGTGTGACCTTGGGCAGCACCGCCACCGGCCCGACCACGGTGCGCAATGTCGCCCCCGGCACGGCCGGTACCGATGCCGTCAACGTCGACCAACTGCGCAGCGGCATGGCCCAGACCCTGGACTGGTCCAAGGCCTATACCGACGAACGCATGGATTCGTTCGATCGCAACCTGCAGAAGACCGACAACCGCGCCTCGGCCGGCGTCGCCTCGGCGATGGCGGTGGCGGCCTTGCCGCAACCCTATGAGGCTGGCCGCAGCATGGCCTCGCTTGCCGCAGGCAGCTTCAACGGTGAATCCGGCGTGGCGGTGGGCATCTCGGGAGTCTCCGAGGGCGGCCGCTGGATCTACAAGTTCAGCGGTTCAACCAACAGCCGCGGCGACGGTGGCGTCGCGGTAGGTGCCGGTATCCAGTGGTGAGCACGTCCGGTGCCGGACAGCCACCGGCACCGGCTCGTGGTCCGCATTCAACGCTTACAGGGGGAAGACCATGTCCACGCAACCCGGATTCACCGCCCAGCAGCCGCTGATGCGCTCACTGGGCCTGAGCCTGGCCGCACTGCTGCTGAGTGCCTGCGCCAGCCACGGCGACCCGCGTCCCGCATCGCCCGGCACTGCCATTGATGCCGACGCAACGAACGTCCCGGATCCGGGCAAAGCCAGCTTGAAGGAGGGACTGTTCGTGGACGTCGACAACCTGCGCCTGTTCGCCCGTGGCATGAGCAAACGCCAGCTGTACGCACTGCTGGGCACGCCACACTTTGGTGAGGGTATGTGGGGCGTGCGCGAGTGGAATTACCTGTTCAACTTCCGCAGCAGCCCGGGCGGCGACTACTTCACCTGTCAGTTCAAGGTCGAGTTCGACGGCAAGGGCATCGCCCAGGTCGCGCACTGGAAGCCGCAGGCCTGCGCGGCCGTGCTGGAACCGCCACGTCCACCCGCACCTCCGGCACCTGCGCCGATGCCGGCTGAGCCACTGCGCCTGTCCGCCGATGCGATGTTCGCCTTCGACAGTGCCGTGCTCACATCCGAAGGGCGCGACAATGTCACGGCACTGCTGCAGCAAGTGCGAGATGCCAGCCGGGTGCAGACCATCCAGGTGATCGGCTATACAGACCGAATCGGCAGCGACCGGTACAACCTGGTGCTGTCCCAGCGTCGCGCCGAAGCGGTGCGCAATGCACTGATCGCTGGCGGCGTGCCAGCAGCGGCCATCGTTGCCGAAGGACGCGGCAAAGCGGACCCGCTGGTGCAGTGCGAGCAGGCGCAGCGTAAGGCCTTGATTGTCTGCCTGGCGCCCAACCGCCGCGTGGAGTTGTCGGGCAGGGCACTGCCGCGCTGAACCGCGGCGTCATGACAAACGACGACACTCCCGCATACCCCGTCGGCGCAAACGTGCGCCGGCGAGGGACCGTCTTGACCTGGCGCGCCGTTCGCACAGCGTGATGTCTCCCCCGTCATCGTTCTGAAGACGGCGCGCCAGGTCATCTCTTCCTCCCACCCGGGGCGGCCGCAGGCATGCTGCGACCGCCGTATCCGGTTACGGCATCAGCACCTTGTTGATCACGTGGATCACGCCATTGCTCTGCTTCACATCGGCAATGGTGACGTTGGCTACCTGACCCTTGCTGTCGGTCAGGGTGATGCCCTTGCCGACCACGCGGGCCGTCAGCGCTTCACCTTCGACGGTGGTGAGGCTGGCCTTGCCACCGCCCTGCTTGATCTTGGCCATCAGGTCGGTGCTGGTGACTGCGCCCGGCACGACGTGATAGGTCAGGATCTTGGTCAGGTCGGCCTTTTTCTCAGGCTTCAGCAAGCCTTCCACCGTACCCTTGGGCAGGGCGGAGAACGCCGCATTGGTCGGTGCGAACACGGTGAACGGGCCGGCGCCTTTGAGCGTATCGACCAGACCGGCTGCCTTGACCGCAGCCACCAGGGTAGTGTGGTCCTTGGAATTGACGGCGTTGTCGATGATGTCCTTGTTGGCATACATCGCTGCGCCGCCCACCATCGGGTTGCTGTGCTGCGCGCCCGCCATGGGGGCCGGCGCCTGCGCGAAGACGAGCGGGGATGCGGTAGCAGCGAGACAGCCGATCAGTACAAGGCCTGCAAACTGGATCTTCATGACCAAACTCCCAAATGGATGCGCCGGTATGACGCACCTTCAATTACGGCGGGAGTGTCGGGGCGGATGCAGTGCGATCGACTTATTTTTATCTGTCAGTGCTGGGTGAGGGTGGCGTCGATGCCGCGCGAAGATGGTCCACCTACTGCGATCCATGCCTCCACCGCCTGGGTGACCACCGTCATCGGCAGGGCCCCATTGCCCAGGATGAGATCGTGGAAGGCGCGGATGTCGAAACGCTCGCCCAGTTCCCTGCGTGCCTGCTCACGCAATTCCAGCAGCCGCAGTTGGCCCATCTTGTAGGAAGCGGCCTGGCCAGGCTGTACCAGGTAGCGGTAAACCTCGATGCGCACGTCGGCCGGGGTCATGCCGGTCTTGTCCTGCATGTAGGCGATGGCCTGCTCGGGTGTCCACTGTTTGCGATGCAGGCCGGTATCGACCACCAGCCGCACCGAGCGGAACATCTCGGCCTGCAGACGGCCCAGATCACCGGCGGGGTCATCGCGGTACACGCCGGTTTCGGCCATCAGCTGCTCGGCATACAGCGCCCAGCCTTCACTGAAGGCACTCGGGTTGAGACTCCGCCGCAGCATCGGCAGATCGGTCAGGGTCTGGCCGATCGAGATCTGGAAATGATGCCCCGGCGATCCCTCGTGGTAGGTGAGGGTCGGAATGCTCCATCGCGTATTGGAGGTGATGTCGCCCAGGTTGATGAAGAACGTGCCCGGCCGTGAGCCGTCCATCGCCGGTGGGTAGTAGTAGCCGCCGGGCGAGGTGGCCTGCATGTGCGTGGGTACCGGCTGCACCAGCAGCTTCTGCGTCGGCAGATGGCCGAAGTAGGTTGGGAGGATCGGATCGAGATTCTGCAGTCGCTGTTCGATGTCGCCGATCAGCTGCCTGCGGCCGGCGTCGCTGTCCTCGTAAAGATAACGCGGGTCCTTGCGTAGCTGTTCGATGCGGGCGGCCACGCTGCCCTCGCGCAGGCCAAGCTGCTTCAGGCGTTCATCCATCGTCTTGTCCAGCCGGGCCACTTCGCGCAGCCCGATCTGGTGGATCGCATCGGCATCCAGATCGGTGCTGGTGTACCAGCGCAGTGCCGCGTCGTAGTACGCCTTGCCCTCCGGCAGCGCCCATACGCCTTTGTTGCCGGGGTGGGTCGCCAGCGTGGCCTGCACGTTGTCGAGCAGGCGTTGATACCCCGGATTCACTGCGTCTCGCACCGCGGTCGTTGCCTGCGCGATCAGTTCAGCGCGCCGGGCCGCCGGGATGGACGGCACCTTGTCCAGCTTGCGCTGCAATGACTGCACCCACAGGCTGTCCTGCGGCGCCGGTTTCAGCAGGGCACGGTACTGGTTGGCCGCGCCTTCCAGCGCAACTGCCGGCGGCACCACGCCCTGTTGGGCCTGCATGTCCACGTTCGCGCGGACCTGGTCCAGCTTGGTGCCCATCGCCTGCAGCCGTTCAATGTAGCGGTGGGCGCTCGCCTCGTCGGTTACCGCATGCTGGTTGTCCATGAACTGCGGCAGGTTGACCGGCAGGCTGAACAGCTGGTCGATCGCGTAGGTACTGCCGCCCACCGGCAACCAGGCCGCGGCCCATGGCACGGCCATCAGATCGATCTGGGTCTGGTAGAACCAGCGCGCCAGGCCGTCGCTGAGGCGTTGCTGCGGGTCCAGCGGTGCGCCTTTCCAGGCGCGGATCTGCGCCAGATTGTCGACAAGAAAGCGGCGGTTGATCTCGCGCCGGGCCAGCGAGACGTCGGTCAGCTGGCCGGACAGATCACCGGCGGCATCGCCGCTGATGCCAAGCATCGTACGCAGCTCCGGATCGGCGTTGATCGCCGCCATCGTCTGCGCATCGAGCAGCGCATTGAACCCGGCGGCGGCAGGCGCGGCTGTCGTGGTCGGCGCCTGTGCATGTGCCCCCGCGGATGCAAGCGTGAGGGTCCCGGCGATGGCGAGTGCGAGCAGGGCGGGAAGTCGGCGGGCGGGCGTGGTCGGAATCACAGGGCGATCTCCGTTGGCGGGCAGGCTGCGGGCAGGCTACGCCAGCACGTACGCCAGCGCACGTATTGATCGTCACGCGTGCGCTCGGGGGGAGGTGTGCTGCCGCGCCGTCAGCTGCCGACGCGCTCGAAGCCATCCGCGCTCCAGTCCTCGCTGCCCACGCCGTGATGGATCACGAACAGGCCCTGCGGATCGTAGCGGCGCTTGGCGGCCTGCAGCCGTGGGTAGTTCGGCCCCCAGAACGCCTGCTGCCAGTCCTTCTGGAAGTAGTCGCTTTCCGAGACATAGGCCGGGGCGGACGGTGCCACCACGCTCAGGGCCTGGTAGGCACGCGCCACGTTCAACGCACCCCGGCGTGCGCGAGGCTCATCCACCGTGCGCCCCAGGCCGGGATACATCGGCCCGCTGGCATTGCCGATGATCGCCAGGGCGAAAGCATCGAGCACCGCCGGATGGGTGGCCGTATCGCGGCTGGCGGCCAGCGCTTCCGCTGGTGCACCGAACAGGCCCTTGTTGCAGTGCATGCCGACATCCATGTGATCGGCCGCGGCGCAGATTGCCGCAGCAGCCCGGTCACGCTGCGCATCGTCCAACAATCCCGATGGCAGCCACGCCGATGCGTAGCCATGCAGGAACCAGCCGACCTGGCCCTGGTCGCCCTTCCACAGCATGTGCCGGGAGGAGGCGCCTGCGCGGGTGTCCTCGGCAATGAGGGCAGGGGCGTGCTGGCGAAAGAAGTCCGCGTCCCAGAAGTCTCTGGCCGGCATCGCCAGTGCCTGCAGGGGGTCGGTGATGGTGTATGCCGGCCGGGCGCGGATCCAGTCCAGGAACGGCGTCCAGGTCGCTTCGGCAGCGTCGCGCGACAGACCCTGGAACACCATCGAGATCGACAGCCGGCGCGTGTCTTTGAACGTGAACTGCTCACCCCAGTGCGGGTTGCACAGCGTGTCGCGGTAGAAGCGGAGCATCTCCGCCGCCAGGGTCCGCCAGCTGGCGTCGTCGCTGGCCTGGATCTGGCAGGAGACGCCGCCGAAGGTATCGGGCAGGTTATGGGTGCGCAGCGTCATCCGGGTGACGATCCCGAAACTCGCGGCGCAGCCGCCCTTCAACGCCCAGAACAGCTCCGGGTCGTTGTCGGCGTTGACGGTGCGGATCTGCCCGTCGGCGGTGACGATCTCGGCTTCGAGCAGGCTGGCCGCGGCCGTGCCATGCGCTTTGGAGAAACTGCCGAAGCCGCCGCCGGTGACCAGGCCGGTCACGCCCACCGAGGTGCAGCCGCCGCCCTGGACATAGCGTCCGCCTCGGGTGGTGACCGCATCGTAGGCATCGATCCACATCGCCCCGGCGCCCACGCTGACCGCCGGCTGCGGCGCCGTACCCGGGCGGGCGTTGTGGGCGACGAAGGCATCGTGCAGCTCGACCTGGTTCATCGCGCGGGTCCAGACCAGCAGCGAATCCGGCGCGCAGGAGGTGCCGTGATAGCTGTGCCCGCCGCCTTTGACCACCAGCCGCAGGCGGTGGGTGCGGGCGAAGTTCACCGCAGCGGCCACATCAGCGCTGTTGGCGGCGGCCACCACCTTCGCGCTGGGCACTGACCGCCATGCGCCGAAGTAACCACTGGTCTGGGTGAGCGCGGGCGCATCGCCGAGGAAGAACGGATTCTGCAGCTGCTCCAGTGCGGCGGCGCGGGTAGCGGCATCAGCGAGAAAGGGGGACTGCGGGACCGACAGCCGACCGCCGACTGCACGGGACAGCTGATCCCACTCGGCGGCGACGGGCCACCCGGCGCTGTCCGGCCGCACGCGGGCACCATTGGTCGCCAAGGCGGGGCCTGCCTTGAACAACATTGGCAGCAGCGGCAGGGTCAGGCCGACCTTGAGGCAATCGCGTCGTTTCATGAGGGTGGTTCCTGCGGCAGCAGCGTGGTTGATGCCAGCGAGTGTGTTCCCGCAGAGGCCCGCGGGCCCCGGCCTGGGGCCGGATGTCGGTGATGAAGGGACGAGTGGCGGGGGCTCAGGGGCGGGTGGTGCCAGCCGCAGACACGTCGGTCCCGCGCCGATTGACGGACGCCCGACGCGGCATACCCTAGTCTGGTTCCATTGCGCTCGCGGCCGTCGCTGGGCGAGCGCCCCACGACGTCCGGATCCATGCCCACCTCGAACGACCCCGCCCCCGGCGCACTGGCCACCTTTACCCCGGCCACGCGCGATTGGTTCACGGCCGCCTTCGCTGCGCCCACGCCAGTGCAGGACCATGCCTGGGCGGCGATCAGCGCCGGCCAGCACACCCTGGTCATCGCGCCGACCGGCTCGGGCAAGACCCTGGCTGCGTTCCTGCACGCGATCGACCAGCTGTTCCGCAGCGGTGAGCAGCAGGGCGGTGGACGGCCGGCGACGGCGACGTCCACCAAGCGCGGCACCCGTGTGTTGTATCTCTCGCCGATCAAGGCGCTCGGCGCCGATGTCGAGCGCAACCTGCAGAGGCCCCTGCAGGGGGTGAGCGCCGAACGCGAGCGGCGCGGCAATCCGGCGGTCACCCTGTCCGTCGCGATCCGCACCGGCGACACCACCCCGGCGGAGCGCGCACGGCTGCTGCGGCGTCCGCCCGACATCCTGATCACCACGCCCGAATCGCTGTTCCTGATGCTCACCTCACAGGCGCGCGAGACGTTACGCGACGTGCATACCGTGATCATCGATGAGATCCACGCGGTAGCCGGCAGCAAGCGCGGCACCCACCTGGCGTTAAGCCTGGAGCGCCTGGACGCCTTGTTGCAGGTGCCCGCGCAGCGCATCGGGCTCTCGGCCACGGTACGCCCGGTGGAGGAGGTCGCGCGGTTCCTCGGCGGCGACCGTCCGGTCACCGTCGTCCATCCACCGTCGCAGCGGGCGCTGGAGGTCCGGATCGTGGTGCCGGTCGAGGACATGGCCGACATTCCGCCGCATCCTGCTGCCCCCGATGCACCCGCGTCCGCCGGCCGGGTCGGCTCGATCTGGCCGCATGTGGAGGCCAGCATCCTGGACCAGGTGCTGGCGCGACGTTCGACGATCGTGTTCGCCAACTCGCGCGGCGTGGCCGAAAAGCTCACTGCCCGGTTGAATGAACTGCATGCCGACCGTGTCGCCGGTGGCCAGCTTACGGCGCTTGCCTCGATGGCGGCCGCTGCCCCCGAGCACTACGGGTCATTCAACGGCGGCACCGCCGGGCGGGCCGCCGGAGCGGAGGCGCTGATCGCCCGGTCGCACCATGGCTCGGTGTCCAAGGAACAGCGCCGCGACATCGAACAGGCGCTCAAGTCCGGCGAGCTGCGCTGTGTCGTGGCCACCTCCAGCCTGGAGCTGGGCATCGACATGGGGCTGGTCGATCTGGTGATCCAGGTCGCCGCGCCGCCTTCGGTCGCCAGCGCGCTGCAGCGGGTGGGGCGGGCCAGCCATCAGGTCGGGGGCATCTCCACCGGCCTGGTCTACCCACGCACGCGCCGCGACCTGATCGATGCGTCCGTGGCGGTCGAGCGCATGCTGGCCGGTGAGATCGAAGCGATCGATCCGCCGCGCAATCCGCTGGACGTACTGGCCCAGCAGACAGTGGCCGCCGCGGCGATGGAGACACTGGACGTGGACGCCTGGTATGCGCGCGTGCGCCGTGCCGCGCCGTACCGTTCGCTGCCGCGCAGCGCCTTCGATGCCACCCTGGACATGCTGGCCGGGCGTTATCCCTCCGATGATTTCGCCGGCTTCCGCCCGCGGCTGGTCTGGAACCGCGACACCGGTGCGCTGAGCGCGCGGCCGGGCGCGAAACAGCTGGCGGTCACCAGCGGGGGCACCATCCCGGACCGCGGCATGTTTGGCGTGGTGCTTCCGGAAGGCGAGGAGCGTGCCGGGTCGCGCCGGGTCGGTGAACTGGATGAGGAGATGGTCCACGAATCACGGGTCAACGATGTCATCACCTTGGGCGCCACCTCGTGGCGGATCGAGCAGATCACCCATGACCAGGTCGTGGTGACTCCCGCACCGGGGCGTTCGGCGCGCCTGCCGTTCTGGCGCGGTGAGGGCGTAGGCCGCCCGGCCGAACTGGGCGAGGCGGTGGGTGCCTTCATCGGTGCGCTGGATGCCGGTGTTGCCGAAGCTGGCATGCCGGCCGGGCTGCGGGAGCGGTTGCAGGCCTGCGGGTTGGCGGACAACGCGATCACCAACATCGCCGGCCTGCTGGCCGAACAGCGTGAGGCCACCGGCGTGCTGCCCACCGATCGCACGCTGGTGCTGGAGCGCTGCCGCGATGAGGCCGGTGACTGGCGGTTGATGTTGCATTCCCCCTATGGGCGGCGCGTACACGATCCCTGGGCGCTGGCGGTGGCCGCGCGCATCCGCGAACGCTGGGGGGTGGATCCGGCGGTGGTCGCCAGCGACGACGGCATCATCGCCCGGCTGCCCGACGCGGAGGGGCGCCTGCCGGGGGCGGAGCTGTTCCTGTTCGAGCCCGAGCGGCTGTGCAGCGACGTCACGCGCGCCGTGGGCGGCTCGGCCCTGTTCGCCGCGCGCTTCCGCGAATGTGCCGCACGCGCGCTGTTGCTGCCGCGGCGCACGCCGGGTCGCCGCTCGCCGCTGTGGCAGCAGCGCCTGCGCGCCGGTGAACTGCTGGCCATCGCGCAGGGCTATCCCGAGTTCCCGATCCTGATCGAGACCGCGCGTGAGTGCCTGCAGGACGTCTACGATCTCGATGCGCTGGGGGCGCTGATGCAGCGGCTGACCGACGGCCGCGTGGCGATCGCCGATGTCACCACCGAGGTACCGTCGCCATTCGCGGCAAACCTGCTGTTCGGCTACGTCGCCGAGTTCATGTACGGCACCGATGTGCCACTGGCCGAGCGACGCGCGTCGGTGCTGTCACTGGACAGCGGCTTGCTGGGGGATCTGCTCGGCCAGGTCGACCTGGGCGAACTGCTGGATGCGGCCGTGGTGGAGCAGGTGGGCAGCGAGCTGCAGCGCCTGGCGCCCGACCGCCAGGCGCGCGGCAAGGAAGGGGCGGCCGATCTGCTGCGCGAACTGGGCCCACTCACCGATGAAGCGATGGCGCTGCGGCGGGTCGATGACGATCCTGCCGGGCATCTGCACGATCTCGCTGCGGAGCGGCGTGCGATCCAGGTCCAGATCGCCGGCCGCCTGCACTGGGCGGCCATCGAAGATGCCGCGCGCCTGCGCGATGCGCTGGGTGTCACCCTTCCGCGCGGCATCCCCGAGACCTTCCTGCAGGCCTCATCGGACCCGCTGGGCGAGCTGCTGGGCCGATATGCGCGTACCCACGCGCCGTTCACCACGGCCGAGGTGGCGGCCGCGTTCGGATTGGGCGTGGCGGTGGCCGATGCGGCACTCACGCAGCTGGAAACGCAGGGCAAGCTGCTCAAGGGTCGTTTCGGTGTGGCGCGTCGCGATGACGAGGCCGTCGGCGCGGCCGCCGAGCCGGCGCCGCTGGCCCGTCACGAATGGGTGGGTGAGGCGGTATTCCGTCGGTTGCGGGTGCGCTCGCTGCAGGCGGCACGCGAGGCGACCCGGCCGGTCACGCGCGACGCCTATGCCCTGTTGTTGCTGGAGCGGCATGGGCTGCTGGCCGATGCCGAACAGGCTGCACGTGGCATCACTCACCGCGGGCCGGGTGCGCTGGAGGGCATCGACGGCGTGCTGCGCGTGGTGGAACTCCTGGCGGGCGTGGCATTGCCGGCGTCGGTGTGGGAACAGCAGGTTCTGCCCGCGCGCGTGGTCGATTACGCGCCGGCGATGCTCGATGAGCTGCTCGCTACGGGCACCGTGGTGTGGGCCGGGCACGGGCGGCTTGGCGAGGAGGATGGCCTGGTCTCGCTGCACCTGCAGGAATTCGCGGCAGAAACGCTGCCCGCGCTTGCGGGGGCAACCGCGCTGTCGCCGCTGCAGGACGCGCTGCTGCAGGTGCTGGCCGACGGGGGCGCGTACTTCGCGCGCCAGCTGGTCACCGCGGTGGGCACGCACGGGGCGCGGACCGGCAACCCGCCGACGGAGATCACCGCCGCGCAGCTGCACGACGCCTTGTGGGGCCTGGCCTGGTCGGGGCACCTGACCACGGATCTGTGGGCGCCGCTGCGTGGCATGGCCGGGGGCCGCGCGCCACGGCCGCGGGTCGCGCGCGCCTCGCGGCGCGGTCGACGCGTCCGTGGCATCCCGATGCACGACACGCCCTTGGCCGACGGCGCGCCGGCCGTGATCGCCAGCTTTGCGGCCCCCGCGCTGGCCGGGCGCTGGTCGCTGTTGCAGCGTGAGGCGATCAGTGACACGGCGCGCGCGGTGGCGCTGGCCGAGGGCCTGCTGGACCGGCACGGCATCGTGACCCGCGGGGCCGCGATGGCCGAAGGGATCGCCGGCGGCTTCCCGGCGCTGCAACAGGTGTATCGCGGCATGGAGGATGCGGGACGGGTGCTGCGCGGGCGCTTCGTGGAAGGGCTGGGCGGGGCCCAGTTCGCCGATCGCCTGATCGTCGATCGCCTGCGTGGCGTCGCCGATGCCCTGCGGCCCGGTGCTGGCGAGGTGGCGATCGGGTTGTCCGCGGTGGACCCGGCCAACCCGTTCGGTACCGTGGTGCCCTGGCCGGTGCACGGCTCGCGCGTGCGGCCGGTGCGCCGCGCCGGCGCCGTGGTGGTGATCGGCGGTGGGCACCTGTTGATGTACCTGGCCCAGGGGGGCCGCCAGCTGCTGACGTTCTTCGATGCGGACGATGTGTCCCTGGCCGGCACGACGGCTGCCGCGGCGCACGCACTGGCCGCCGCACTGCGGCGGGGCCGGCGCACCTCGTTCACCGTGGAACTGATTGACGATGCGCCGGCGCGACGCGATGGCCTGATGGACGCGCTCCGGGCGGCCGGGTTCTCCAGCGCGCCCAAAGGCATCAGCTGGGAGGGATGAGCAGGGGGAGGCGAATTCCGTCAGGCGGGCTCGGAGGCTGCCTGTTCGTCGGTCGGGGCGTACGCCGGGTAATCGATATAGCCGGTGGCGCCACCTCCATAGAACGTGTCCCGATCGGCGGGCGCCAGCGGCCAGCCGTTCTGCAGGCGCGCCACCAGATCCGGGTTGCTGATGAACGGGGTGCCGAAGGCCGCCAGGTCGATCAGGCCCGCACCAATCAGCTGCTCGGCCCGCTCACGGGTCATGCCGCCGGCAAGGATGAGGGCGGTCCCGGGCAGATGCGGCTTCAACGTGCGCAACAGACCACCGAAGCCCGAATCGCCAGCGCCATCGACCGATTTCTGGCCGACCTTGAAACCGGACTGGTCCATGAGGTGCACGTAGGCCAGGCCACGCTGCCCGATCGCCTGGATCAGTGCGGTATAGGTGGCGTCGATTTCCGGGTAGTGCGGCATGTCGAACAACTGGCCATAGGGCGAGAGCCGGATGGCGGTCCGTGCGGCGCCGATACGCGCGACCACGGCGTCGATCACCTCCAGCGTGAAGCGCAGGCGATTGTCCAGCGACTGCGGGCCGTACTGGTCGGTGCGGTCATTCACCTGTGGATTGATGAACTGCTCGTGCAGGTAGCCGTTGGCGCCGTGGATTTCCACGCCGTCGAAGCCGGCCTCGATGGCATTGGCGGCCGCCTGCGCGAACTCCGCCACGATGCGAGGAATCTCATCGGTCTCCAGCTGGCGCGGCGCCGGGGCGGCAACCAGCGCGGGTTGGCCCTGCTCGTTGTAGCCGAACGCCTGGGCGCCGACCGGCAGCTTCGAACTGGCACTGACCGGGCGCGCCTCGTTGGCCTGGATGGTGGGGTGCGAGACGCGACCGACATGCCAGATCTGCGCGAACATCCGGCTGCCCAGCGCATGGACCGAATCGGTGGTCAGGCGCCAGCCGGCGATCTGCTCGGCCGTGAAGATGCCGGGATTGAACAGGTAGCCCTGGCCCTCGCGGGAAATGGGGGTGCCCTCGCTGACGATCAGGCCGGCGGTGGCACGCTGCGCGTAGTACAGCGCGGTTCGCTCATAAGCGGCATCCTGCGGGGCGCGTGCACGGGTCAGCGGGGCCATGACCACGCGGTTGCGCAGCGGCATGCCTGCGAGGTCGAACGTATTGAAAAGGGAGCTCATGGGGGTTCCTGAGGGGGCGAGGGGGGAGGGCGTGGCGGGTCCGCCATGCGCTTCACGTCATCGTATGGGCGTGCGATATCGGCCACAATGCGGTGATTCGGCAAATGACTATTGCGGAAAAAGCAATCAGGATTCCAAGGCGTCCCATGCAGCTCAAAGCCCTCCGCTATTTCCTCACCGTCGCCGCCACCGGCAGCTTCCTGGCCACGGCGCGCCAGTACCGGGTGCCAGCCTCATCGGTGTCGCGCTTCATCGCGGCGCTTGAACAGGACGTGGGGCACCAGCTGTTCTACCGAAGCACCCGGGCGGTCCGGTTGACCGAGGCGGGGGAGCAGTTCCATCAGCAGGTGCGGGACGCTGTGGACCTGCTCGATGACGCGGTCGGGCAGTTGGAAGGCCGCGACGCCGAGCTGCGGGGGCTGATCCGCATCAACGCTCCCGAGTCGCTGGGGCGGCTGCACATCGCACACATCGTCAATACGTTGCAGGCGAAATATCCCGAGTTGATCGTCGAGCTGACCCTGACCGACACGCTGATCGATCCTGTCCAGGAAGGCGTGGATATCATCATCCGGGTCGGGCTGCTGCTGGATTCGGGCCTGATCGGCAAGGTCATCGCGCCCCACCGCAACATCCTCGCCGCCAGCCCGGCCTACCTTGCCGCGCATGGCACGCCGGTGGTGCCGGAGGATCTGCTGCAGCATCAATGCCTGGTCTACAAAGGCCAGCTCGGCATCCAGAAGTGGTATTTCCGTTCCTCGCCGGAGGTGCCGTTCAAGGCGGTGAACGTGACCGGCCCCCTGCGCAGCAACAATGCCGAAGCGCTGCTGGCGGCGGCCATTGCAGGGCGTGGCGTGGTGCTGTTTCCCACCTGGCTGTTCAACGCGGAAACGCTGCGAGGCGGCAGCATGGTCACGCTGCTCGGCGACTGGGAGTTCTCCCCGCAGTCCGAACGGGTGTATCTGCAGCTGCTCTCGCCGGAAAACAGACTGCGCTCACGCAAGGTGCGCGAGGTGTCGGCTTTCCTCACCGAGGCGATCGGATCGCCGCCGTACTGGGATCAAGCTGATCGGTGAGTCATGGGCACCCCCATCACGCCGGGGATGGCAGCATCAGGTGAGATTCGCCCCCTCATCAGGAGACCACCATGGCTTCGACCGTTGTCCTGACCCGATCATGGGTCATCCATCCCTTCCACGCTGCTGTATTGGGCGGGGTGCTGCCGTTGTTCCTGGCGGCGCTGCTGGCCGACTACGCGTACTGGAGCACGTACGAGATCCAGTGGGCGAACTTTGCCTCCTGGCTGCTGATCGGCGCGATGGTGATGACAACGCCCGCCTTGCTGTGCGGGATCGTCGGCCTGGTCCGTCGCAGCCGCAACCTGGCCTATGTCGTGATTCTGGCGGTGACGTGGGGCGTGGGTTTCATCAACTGCCTGCACCATGCGCGCGACGCGTGGGCAGTGATGCCGGCGGGCCTGGTGCTCTCGGTGATCCTGACGGTGCTGGCGCTGATCGCCACCTGGGTGGGGCTGTCCAGCCTGCGCGTGGGAGGTGTGCGATGAGCCGCCAGACCACGTTCCGGATGCTCTCGGTGTCCGCCTTGGCGGTCGCTCTGGCGGCCTGCAGTGGCAAGGCGCCCCAGCTTGATCAATATGGTGGCAGCCCGGAGATGCCCAAGCCGCATCGTGGCCTGATGCCGGACATGACCATCGCCAAGCCGGCGCAGTGGGGCGATATGCTTCCCACGGTGCCCAAGGGCTATCGCATTTCGGCGATTGCCACCGATCTGAACATCCCGCGGCAGACCCTCATGCTGCCCAATGGCGACATCCTGGTGGCTGAAGGTCGTGGCGGCAGCGCGCCCGCGCTCAAGCCGAAGGATGTCATCGCCGGCAAGATCAAGGCCAAGGGCAATACCTCGGTCAAGAGTGGCAACCGCCTGACCCTGCTGCGCGATGCCGATGGGGATGGCGTTTATGAGTTGAAGACGGTTTTCGCCGACAAGCTCAACGCGCCCTATGGCCTGGCGCTGATCGGCAATGCGATCTACGTGGCCAACCAGGACGCGGTGGTGCGCTTCGATTATCAGGAAGGGCAGACCAAGGCCAGCGCGGCGCCGGTCAAGCTGACCGACCTGCCGTCCGCCATCAACCATCACTGGACAAAGGCGATGACCGCCAGTGCCGATGGTCGCTATCTGTACGTGGGTATCGGCTCCAACAGCAACATCACCGAACGCGGCATGGCGGTGGAGATCGATCGCGCGCGGATCTGGCAGATCGATGTGGCCACTGGCGCGCACAAGGATTACGCCACCGGCATCCGCAATCCCACGGCGCTGGCGATCCAGCCGGGCAGCGGCACGCTGTGGGCCGTGGTGAACGAACGCGATGAGATCGGCCCGAACCTCGTGCCCGATTACCTCACCTCGGTGAAGGAGGGCGGCTTCTATGGCTGGCCTTACAGCTACTGGGGCAAGAACGTGGATCGCCGCGTGATGCCGCAGAACCCGGAGAAGGTCGCCTCGGCGATTGCCCCGGATTACGCACTGGGCTCGCATGTGGCCGCATTGGGCGTGGCCTTCTCGTCCGAGGTGATGGGGACGCAGTTCGCCGATGGTGTGTTCGTCGGTGAGCACGGCAGCTGGAACCGCAATCCCCCGGTCGGCTACAAAGTCGTGTTCGTGCCCTTCAGCAATGGCCGCCCGGCCGGCGAGCCGATCGATTTCGTGAGCGGCTTCTTCGGCGAAGACGGCAAGACCCGCGGCCGCCCGGTGGGCGTCACGGTCGATCCGCGCGGCGCGCTGATCGTCGCCGATGACCTCTCCAACACGATCTGGCGGGTCACCCGCGACGGCGCTCAGTAACCTCTTAACGGGGACGGAGGTGGTTAATAACTACCTCCGTCCCTGTTATTTCAGCTCAGCTGCTTGAGCAGGACCTGAGCCGCTTCTTCCGACGAGGCGGGGTTCTGGCCGGTGATCAGCAGGCCATCGGTGACCACGTAGGAGCCCCAGTCCGGGCCCTTGGTGTAAATGCCGCCTGCGGCCTTGAGCATGTCTTCGACCAGGAAGGGCACCACGTCGGTGAGGCCCACGCCTTCTTCTTCCGTGTTGGTGAAGCCAGTGACGTTCTTGCCCTGCACCAGCGGCGCACCGTCGGCCGTCTTGACGTCACGCAGCACGCCGGGGGCATGGCAGACCAGCGCGACCGGCTTGCCGGCGGCGATGAACGCCTCGATCAGGGCGATGGAATGGGCGTCTTCGGCCAGGTCCCACAGCGGGCCATGGCCGCCGGGATAGAACACGGTGTCGAAGTCGGCCTGTGAGACGCTGTCCAGGCGGACGGTGGTGGCCAGCTGTGCGTTGGCATCGGCGTCGGTTTCAAAGCGACGGGTCGCGTCGGTCTTGAAGTCCGGCTCGTTGCTCTTCGGATCCAGCGGCGGCTGCCCACCCTTGGGCGAGGCCAGCACGATCTCTGCGCCCGCATCCTTGAAGGTGTAGTAGGGGGCGGCCAGTTCTTCCAGCCAGAAACCGGTCTTCTTGCCGGTGGTGCCGAGTTCGTCGTGCGAGGTCAGAACGATGAGGACTTTCATGGGAGATGCTCCTGTGGGTGCTTGATTAGACTGGTCGTCTAGTGATGGGGCCGAGAAAAACACGCCGATGGGGGCGCGCGTGGACATCCCCCTTTGTCAGGGAGCGGTATGCAGAAGGCGGGCGGTCAACGCCACGGCATCGTCGAACGGGCGGGTCCTACGGGCGATCTTGACCATGATGCTGGTCCCGAGCCACAGCTGGTACAGGCTGCGCGCGACAGCGTCGGGCGGGTCCTGGATCGTCACCGATCCGTCAGCGACGCCCGCTGCAATCGCATGTGCCAGCCGATCGGTGATCCCTGTGGTGCCACGCTGGAGTGCGGTCCGCATGGGTTCGGAGAGGTCCGCTACTTCGGCGCCGAGCTTCACGGCCAGGCACTTGCCTTGGCAGTCCTCGAAGGACTGGCTGTCCTGCCAGGCGCGGAAGTAAGCCTCCAGCTGCCCGGCCTTGGTCTGGCCCGGCTGGCGGAAGATACGGTCCATATCAGCCAGATAGGCGGTGAAGTAGTCCTCCAGCATCGCCTCGCCGAAGGCTTCCTTCGAGGCGAAGTAGTGGTAGAACGAACCCTTCGGCACGCCGGCCGCGGCGAGGACCTCGTTGAGGCCGACCGCGGAAAAGCCCTTGGCGCTCATGATCCGCTGGCCAGTGGCCAGGATCGTGTCGCGGGCGGGGGAGCTGGCGGTGGTCGAGTTCATGGGACGTACTGTACGCCTGATTAGACCGGTCGTCTAGTGCCTTGCTCCCTACGGTTTAACGAGAGCGGCCAGCGGCCGGCACTACCGCCGGTCCGGGCAGGTAGTGCCGACCGGGGGTGGCGGATCAAGGTATATTCCCCGGCCCCATTTTCATTGCCAGATATCGCCCCGCCATGAGCACGCCCCGGAAACACTACAAACACCCCGCAGAATCCGAGATCGGCAACGGCACGATCTACCTCGAGGCGCAGGGCGATGTGATCGTGCGGCAGGTGGAGAGCTACCGCAGCGTGCTGGTGTGGGCCGACAAAACCGGGCAGGCCGATGAGCGCTTCCCGTTGTCCGATCAGCCGCTGTCCTGGCTGGATCTGGATTCGGATGACGCGATCACCGCCAGTCAGTTTGAGGCCGTGTGGAAGCAGGCCAAAGCCGTTTCGGGCTGAGTGGGCCGGTAGGCGGGCGTCATACCGTCCAACCCGTGCTTTCCGCCGCCGCCACATGCATCAGCTGATCCAGCTGGCGCAGCGCCCGGTGCAGTTCCTGCCGGTTGGCGGCGGCGCCCAATGAAATCCGCACCGCATCGTTGATCGCCACGCCCTCCGGGGTGAACGCCGATGACGGTGCGATCCCCAGGCCCTGCAGGCGTGCGGCGTGGGTCAGGCTGGCAGCGGTCCAGTGCGCCGGCAGACGGCACCAGGCATGCACGCCGGCGCAGTGCTGCAGGAACCGTGGCGACAGCGCGGACTGCGCCAGATAGCGGCGCTCGGCCGCTTCTTCCTGAACCAGTTTCAGCATCGCCTGTGCGGAGCCATCCAGGATCAGCTGCGTCACCAGTGCGTTCATCAGCGGTGGCGCCATCAGGTTGACCGCGCGCAGCGCATCCAGCACGCCTTGGCGTGAGACGCCGTCGGGCAGCTGCACAAAGCCGGTGTGCAGGCCCGGGCTCAGGCATTTGGAGAGCGTGGAGATGTAGCAGGTGTGCTGCGGCGCCAGCAGCGCGAGCGGGGCAGGCGCCTCGTTCTCCAGCAGCCAGTAAGGGTCGTCTTCGATCAGCCGCAGGTTCTGCGTGCGCACCACGTCGGCCAGCGCTTCACGGCGTTCCGGCGGCAACGTGTGGCCGGTGGGGTTCTGTGCGGTCGGGTTGAGATAGACCACCCGCGCGCTGTGCTTCTTCGCCGCGCGCGCCAGCGCATCCGGGCGCATGCCCTGCGCGTCGCACTCCACCACCTGCAGGCGCCGCTGCAGCACGCGCGCAGCATGCAGCAGGCCGGGGTAGACCAACGGCTCGCACAGAATCGTGTCACCGGCATCGGTCAGCGCCAGCACCAGGGCGGACAGGGCAGCCTGTGCGCCTTCGGTGACCACCAGTGCCTCGGCATCCACTTTGCCGAGGATCGGCTTGAGCCACTGCTGCGCCGCCAGCTGATCGGCGCGGCTGCCACCACCAACGTGATACGTCATCAGATTGCCCGCATCGCTGCGGGTCAGCACCGTGGACAGGCCACGTCGCAGCATGTCCGCCACCTGGCCGCCGCCGGGACTCGGCGGCAGGTTCATGCTCAGGTCCACCCGCTGCGCCAGTTCCACCTTGGGCGGTGCCACGAACGACCCCAGCGGGCCGCGTGCGTCGATCAATCCGCGCGTGCGTGCCTCGTTGAACGCGCGGGTGACCGTGGTGAGATCCACGCCCAGCTCGGTCGCCAGCGCGCGCTGTGCAGGCAGGCGTTGGCCGGGGCGCAGCGCACCGGACCAGACCGCACGTTCCAGCGCCTGCACGATGCGCAGGTAGACCGGCCCGTGGCCATCGGCGATGAGGGGGCTCCATTCCATGCGCGCATGGTACGCGCGCCGGGGAGAGCGGCTGCGACAGTGTGTCGCATCATGTATGGATCATGTCGTTGCCTAACGTACGCGGCTGCGGCGGGCACCCCCCATGCATATCGGTCATGCAGGGGGGTGTTCGCCACTTTTCATGATCCGGGCCGCCCGGCCCGGCACTGCGTTGGAAGGGCCGTCACGCATGAACCCCGCTACACATCCCGCTCGCCGCGCCGCGTTGGCCGCTCGAGCCCGCGCCGGACGCTGGTTCGGCCTGGCAGCACTGCTGCCACTGCTCACAGGGTGCAAGAACCTGGAGCTGTTCAACCCCATGGGCAGCATCGCCGAGCAGGAAATGGAGCTGATCCTGGTCTGCACCGGCCTGATGCTGCTGGTGGTGATCCCGGTGATCATCCTCACGCTGTACTTCGCGTGGCACTACCGCGAGTCCAACAAGGAGGCCACGTACGCACCGACCTGGTCGCATTCCACCGCGATCGAAGTGGTGGTGTGGACGATTCCGTGCCTGATCGTGGTCGTCCTCGGCGTGTTGATCTGGAAGAGTACCCACGCACTGGACCCGTACCGCCCGATCGAATCGGACAAGGCGCCGCTGCGCGTGGAAGTGGTGTCGCTCAACTGGAAATGGCTCTTCATCTATCCGGACCACAACGTGGCCACGGTCAACGAGCTGGTGATGCCGGTCGATACGCCGGTCGCGTTCAAGCTGACTTCCGAGTCGATGATGAACGCCTTTTTCGTGCCGCAGCTGGGCAGCATGGTCTACACCATGCCGGCCATGCAGAGCCGCCTGCACCTGATCGGGCACACGCCCGGTACCTATGCCGGCATGTCCTCGGCGTACAGCGGCGCGGGCTTCTCGGACATGAAGTTCGATGCGCGGGTCATGACCGAAGCCGACTTCGAGCAATGGTTGGCGCAGTCGCGCGGCACCGCCGAACACCTGGGCCAGGCCCGTCTGGCCGAACTGGAGAAGCCCACCCATGGCGCGCCGATGCAGCGTTTCGCCAGCGTGGACACCGGACTGTTCGACAGCATCCTGCGCCGCTACGGCGGCATGCCTGACGACGAAATCTGCCTGCCCGGTGAAGCGCCCGGCGCGAAAACCCAACTCGTGAGCCTGGCCGCACCTGCCAGCCGTACCGCGGAGAATTGATTGTGCTTGGAAAGTTGAACCTCGAGGCGATTCCCTACCACGACCCGATCATCATGTCGGCGCTGGCGGGTTCGCTGCTGCTGGGGGCGGCGATCATCGCGGCCATCACGTACTACAACAAGTGGGGCTATATCTGGACCGAGTGGATCACCTCGGTGGACCACAAGAAGATCGGCGTGATGTACATCATCCTGGCCCTGGTCATGCTGGTGCGCGGCTTCGCCGATGCACTGATGATGCGCGCCCAGCAGGCCATCGCCGCCAACGACAGCGCCGGCTACCTGCCGCCGGAGCACTACGACCAGATCTTCACCGCGCATGGCGTGATCATGATCTTTTTCGTGGCGACGCCGCTGATCGTGGGCCTGATGAACATCGTGGTGCCGCTGCAGATCGGCGCGCGCGACGTCGCCTTCCCGTTCGTCAACTCGCTGAGCTTCTGGTTGTCGGCGGTGGGCGCGGTGCTGGTGATGCTGTCGATGTTCGTCGGCGATTTCGCCGCGACCGGCTGGGTGGCGTACCCGCCGTTGTCCGGGATCGACTACAGCCCCACGGTGGGCGTGGACTACTACATCTGGTCATTGCAGGTGTCCGGCATCGGCACCACCCTGACCGGTCTGAACTTCATCGTCACCATCCTCAAGATGCGTGCGCCGGGCATGGACCTGATGAAGATGCCGGTGTTCACCTGGACCGCGCTGATCACCAACATCCTGATCGTGGCGATCTTCCCGGTGCTGACCGCGACCCTGGCGCTGCTGACCATGGACCGCTACTTCGGGATGCATTTCTTCACCAATGATGCCGGCGGCAACGCCATGATGTACGTCAACCTGATCTGGATCTGGGGCCACCCGGAAGTCTACGTCCTGATCCTGCCGTGCTTCGGTGCGTTCTCGGAGATCATCGCCACGTTCTCGGGCAAGCCGCTGTTCGGCTACCGCTCGATGGTCTATGCGACCTCGTCGATTGGCATCCTGTCGTTCTTCGTGTGGCTGCACCACTTCTTCACCATGGGCTCGGGCGCGAACGTGAATGCCTTCTTCGGCATCATGACCTCGATCATCTCGATCCCCACCGGCGTGAAGCTGTTCAACTGGCTGTTCACCATGTATCGCGGCCGGATCCGCTACCACTCCTCGACCTTGTGGACGATCGGCTTCATGGTCACCTTCGCCCTGGGCGGCATGACCGGCGTGATGCTGGCGATTCCGGGTGCGGATTTCGTGCTGCACAACAGCCTGTTCCTGATCGCGCACTTCCATAACGTCATCATCGGCGGCGTGGTGTTCGGCTGCCTGGCGGGCATCAGCTTCTGGTTCCCGAAGGCGTTTGGCTTCACCCTCAACGAGCGCTGGGGCAAGATCTCGTTCTGGTGCTGGCTGGTCGGCTTCTATCTGGCCTTCATGCCGCTGTACGTGCTGGGCTTCAAGGGCATGACCCGCCGCATGAACCACTACGGCGTGGAGGGCTACCAGCCGTGGCTGATCGTGGCCGCCATCGGTGCACTGGTGATTGCCGCCGGTATCGCCGCGATGTTCATCCAGTTCTATGTCAGCGTGCGTGACCGCAAGGCCAATATGGATCTCACCGGCGACCCGTGGAATGCGCGCAGCCTGGAGTGGGCCACGTCTTCGCCACCGCCGTTCTACAACTTCGCCAAGCTGCCGGCGATCACCTCGCTGGAGCAGCATTGGGACGACAAGCAGCACGGCCGTGCCTGGCAGCGCCAGGACAGCTACGAGGACATCCACATGCCACGCAACACCGCATCGGGTGTGGTGATCTCGGTGTTCAGCCTGATCCTGTGCTTCGCCCTGGTCTGGCATATGTGGGTGCTGGCAGGCATCGGCCTGATCGGCGTGATCGCGACCTTTGTGCTGCGTTCGTACGACCGAGATGTGGACTATTACGTGCCCGCCGCCGAGGTGAAGCGCATCGAAGGGGCGCACTTCGCGCATATGGAAGGAGCCAAGGCATGAGCGGCGATACCCTGACCGCTGCCGCGCAGCACGGGCAGCTCGCGGCTGGTCATCACGACCACGCCCATGAGCACCACGACGACGGCAACAAGACCGTCGTCGGGTTCTGGATGTACCTGATGGGCGACTGCCTGATCTTCGCGGTGCTGTTCGCCACCTTCGGCGTGCTGCTCAACGGAACAGCCGATGGCCCCAGCGGCAAGGACTTGTTCAAGCTCGGTTTCGTGCTCTCCGAGACGGTGGTGCTGCTGCTCAGCAGCTTCACCTTCGGCCTGGCGATGCTTGGCATGCAGGCGGGCAAGCGCAACCAGGTGGTGGGCTGGCTGGCCGTGACCGGCATGCTTGGGGCGGTCTTCATCGGCATGGAGCTGTACGAGTTCGCCGAGCTGATCTATGAAGGCGCCACCCCGGACGTGAGTGCGTATCTGTCGGCGTACTTCACGCTGGTGGCCACCCACGGCCTGCACGTCACCTTCGGCCTGCTGTGGCTGGCGATCATGATCCACCAGGTGCTCAAGTTCGGCCTGGACGGCATCGTCCGCCGCCGCCTGGCCTGCCTGAGCCTGTTCTGGCACTTCCTGGATCTGATCTGGATCTGTGTGTTCACCTTCGTCTATTTGCGGGAGTTCGTATGAGCGGCCACGCCACCCTGAAGGGCTACATCCTCGGCCTGCTGCTGTGCCTGGTGCTGACCGGTGCCTCGTTTGGCGTGGTCATGACCGATCTGGTCCCGCAGCCACTCCGGCTGACCGCCATCGTGGTGCTGTGCGTGGTGCAGCTGATCGCCCAGCTGGTGCTGTTCCTGCACATCGGGGCGGGGCGCAGCCAGCGCGAGAACACGGGCATCTTCCTGTGCACCGCGTTCCTGATCGCCATCGTGGTGGCCGGCTCGCTGTGGGTGATGCACAACGCCAACCTCAACATGATGCCGATGCAGATGTCGGCCGCGCCATGAGCCGGTCACGCTGCGGTGCCATGCTGATCGCACTGGTCCTGTCCGTTACCGTGATGCCGGTGGTGGCCGCAGCGCCGCAGACCCGCACCGCGGCAACGGTGTCGGTCAGCGAACCGTGGATCCGTCTGCCACCGCCGGCCGCGAACGTGGCGGCCGGCTACGTGCAGCTGCATAACGGCGGCGGGTCCGACCGGCTGCTGTCGGCCTCGTCCTCGGCGTTTGCCGAGGTGCAGATCCATGCCATGCGCATGGACGGGGAAGTAATGCGCATGGAGGCGCTGCCTGATGGTCTGGCCCTGCCCGGAGGCCGTGTAACGACGCTGGAGCCTGGCGGTTACCACCTGATGCTGCTGACCCCCAAGCGGCCGCTGTCGGTGGGGCAGACGGTACGGATCCGGCTGCAGTTCGCATGCAGCGCAGCGCAGGTGGTGGAGTTCACCGTGCGCGATGGCCTGGTCGCCCACGGGGCGGCCAAGTGAAGCGCTGGTTGGCGGCAGGTATCGTGACGCTGGCGATGCTGGCAGGCTGTGCCGACGGCCAGGCACCGGTGATGGGTCAGGCCGCGCTCGGCGCGGTCAAGCTGGAGAGCAGTGACGGACGCACGCTCACGATCCGTGATCTGAAAGGGAGGCCGACGCTGCTGTTCTTCGGCTTTACCCATTGTCCCGAAGTGTGCCCGCTGAGCCTGGTCAAGGCGGTGCAGATCAAGCGGTTGCTGGGGCCGGCCGCCGACGACCTGCAGGTCGCCTTCGTCACGGTGGATCCGCAGCGTGATACGCCGGCACATCTGCGCGACTACCTGTCTGCCTTCGATACCACCTTCCTGGGCCTTGCGGGCGACGAGGCAGGCACCCGCGCCATCGCCGAGAGCTTGGGCGTCAGCTATCGCCGGGTCGGCGAAGGCGAGACGGCCACCTTCGAGCACACGGCATCGTGGTTCCTGCTTGGCGCCGACGGGCAACTCCAGGACGTGTACGGCTACGCGATGAGCGAGCAGGCGATCGTGGAGAAGCTGCGCATGCGGCTGCCATGACGCGCGGGGTGCCGGCAGTGGGTCGGTGCCCCGGGGAACGGCTCACCACGCCCGCGCACGCACCTCCCAACAGGCCGCGGTAAAGGTCACCACATCGCCTTCGATGAAGGGGGCGAACGCGGCCATGACCACCTCCAGCACCTGTGTGCGGGTTGCTCCATCAAGGTCCGGCGCCCTCAGCGCGCTTCCGACCGGCCCCAGCAACGCCACATACGTAGCCAGGTCGGCACGGTCGATATGGCATACCACGTCCAGCGGGAGCACCTCGATGTCCTCCCAGCCGCTGTCTCTCAGTATCGCCTCGACCGGTGCAGGGTCGGCGAACGCAAACTGTCCTGGCGCGCCGGGCTGGCGGGGCGGCAACGGCAGCCAGGATGCGGCGGCGCGCTCGGCGGTGGTCATGAACGCGTTCTCGTCCGGCCCGCGCCAGGCCAGTGCCTGAAGCACGCCGCCGCGTTTGGCGGCGCGCTGCAACTGACCGAAGGCCTGCACCGGGTCATCGAAGAACATCACCCCGAAGCGCGACACGATGCGGTCAAGGCTGCCCGGTAAGAAGACGTGTTGCTGCGCGTCGGCGACGATGAAGTCCACGTCCACCGGCAGCCCGGCCTGCTGCGCGCGGGCGCGCGCCAGCGTGATCATCGGCGCCGAGATGTCGACCCCGGTGACGTGCCCCTGCGGCCCCAGCTGCCCGGCAATGGCCAGCGCCACCGCGCCGGTCCCACAGCCCACATCGAGTACGTGCAGATTCTCGCCCGACGGGATCGCATCCAGCAGGTGGCTGGCGAGCGGTGCGAACATCTGATCGAGGATGCGTTGTGCCTCCACCCAGGCCTCACCGGCGGGGCCATTCCATAGCGCGTGCTGCGAGGTGTCGGTCATTGCAGGGCTCGATCTGGGGCTGCCAGCGGGATGAGGAAACCGCACTGTGCCACCTCAATCAACGTTGAGGTCAAGTGCCACCGCTCAGCCCCGCCACACATCCACCAGCAGCTTCACGTTCAACACGATGATCAGGCCGCCGATCAGCCAGGACAGCACGATCAGCCACCGCGGCGCCACCAGCGCCCCCATCTTGGCCTTGTCCGAGACGAACCGCACCAGTGGCACCACCGCGAACGGCAGCTGCATCGACAGCAGCACCTGGCTCAGCACCAGCAAGCGCGCGGTGCCTTGCTCGCCGTAGATGGCCGTGACCACCACCACCGGTACGATCGCGATGCCGCGGGTGATCAGCCGGCGCGCCCAGGGAGCGATCCGCAGGCGCAGAAAACCTTCCATCACGATCTGCCCGGCCAGCGTCGCGGTCACCGTGGAGTTGATGCCCGAGGCGAGCAGGGCGACCGCGAACAACGTCGAGGCGAGCCCGACACCGAGCATCGGCGCCAGCAGTTCATATGCCTGCTTGATCTCCTGCACGTCGGTGCGGCCGTGCGCATGGAACACCGCGGCGGCCAGGATCAGGATCGAGGCGTTGATGAACAGGGCGAGCATCAACGCGATGGTGCTGTCCGTTACCGCCCACCGCAGCGCACTGCGGCGCCCGGCATCGGTGCGCGGATAGGCACGGGTCTGCACGATGGACGAGTGCAGGTACAGATTGTGTGGCATCACGGTGGCACCGATGATGCCGATCGCCAGGTACAGCGCCTTGGGATCGGTCACCACCTGCGCGTGGGGGATGAAGCCTGCAAGCACCGCCTGCAGCGGCGGCGCCGCGATGACCATCTGGATCGCAAAGCAACCGAAGATCACCAGCAGCAACGCGATCACGAACGCTTCCAACGCGCGGAAGCCACGGTTCATCAGCAGCAGCACCAGCACCACGTCCACCGCGGTGATGATCGCGCCGGCCAGCAGCGGGATGCCGAACAACAGCTTCAGGGCGATCGCGGTGCCGATCACCTCGGCCAGGTCGCAGGCGATGATCGCGATCTCGCACAGCAGCCACAGCCCCAGGTTGACCGGACGCGAGTAGTGGTCGCGGCAGGCCTGTGCCAGATCACGGCCGGTCGCGATACCCAGACGTGCCGACAGCCCCTGCAGCACGATCGCCATCAGGTTGGAGAGCAGGATCACCGAGAGCAGCAGGTAGCCGAACTGCGCGCCACCGGCGATGTCCGTCGCCCAGTTGCCGGGGTCCATGTAGCCGACCGAGATCATGTAGCCCGGGCCGAGGAAGGCCAGCAGGCGGAACCACCAATGGCCGCCGCTCGGCACCGCGACGCTGGCGTTCATCTCGCCCAGGCTGGGTGTATGCCCGGCAGAGGAGGGCCAGGCGGGGGGAGGCTCGGGGCGGCGCGGGATGTCCACGGCCGCAATATAGCAGAGGCTATGTTAGTAAGGCTTTGCAATTTGGGGCATCCCAACGCCTTAACCCTGAACCGCGTATCGTCACCGCTCTTTTCAGCTGGAGTGGATGCATGCGTTGGATCGTGTTGTTGGCCGCATTGGCCATGCCCGTGGTGGCGTGGTTCTCACAGACCGGCATGTTCGGCCCGACCAACGGTGCAGTGTCCGACCAGTACCCGACCCTGCTGGTTGCGGCCGGGTATGCCTTCGCCATCTGGGGCGTGATCTTCCTGTGGGACGTGCTGTTCGGGTTCTGGCAGCTGCGCCTGCGCAAGCCGGACATCACCGGAGTTCGCCCGTGGGCCGCAGCCGGCTTCGCGTTGACCGCTGCCTGGATGCCGGTCTTCTCCAACCAGTGGTTTCTGCCCGCGCTGGCGATCATCTGGGCCGCCTTGCTCTGCCTGATCGTGGCGGCGTACCGCGCCTCGCCAGTCACCGCACCGGGCGGTCAGCGCGCCTGGGCCGCCTATCCACTCGGCCTGCACGCTGGCTGGCTGTCACTGGCCGCGTTCCTCAATACCGCACAGGTGATCGTCGCCTACGGCTGGCTGCCGACCGACAACATGCTCGGCTGGAGCCTCGTGCTGCTGGTTGCGGCCACGCTGCTGGTGCTGGTGGTCAACCAACTGCTGCGCGGCCACTTCGCTTACCCGGCCGCCGTCATCTGGGCGCTGGCCGGCATGTACGTCAAGCAGTCCGGCTGGGACCTGCCGGGCGCGGCCAACATCGCCACCCTGGCGCTGGTGCTGATCATCATCGTGGTGATCCAGACCGTGTGGCTGCGCGTACGCGCGTACCGCCAGCCGCGCGCGATCGCCGCCGCCCACCGTCATCGTCGTTGATTTTTTCTGCAGGAGACCCCCCATGAACATCGTGATGAAGGAGCGCCACTGATGCGCGCTGCGATCCATACCACTTTTGGCGATCCTACCCAGGTTCTGCACGGCGGTGATGTGCCGCAGCCGGCCCCCGCTGCCGGTGAGGTGCGCATCCGCACCGTGCTCACCCCCATCCACAACCACGACCTGTGGACCGTGCGTGGCCAGTACGGCTACAAGCCCGAGCTTCCCGCCATCGGTGGCAGCGAAGGCACCGGCGTGATCGACGCGCTGGGCGAGGGCGTCGACGGCCTGAAGGTCGGCCAGCGGGTCAGCGCTGCCTCCGTACATGGCACCTGGGCCGAGTACTTCGTCGCGCCGGCGCGCATGGTCATCCCCATGCCGGACAGCATCGACGACAACACCGCCGCGCAGCTGATCGCCATGCCGCTCAGTGCGCTGATGCTGCTGGAATTCCTGCAGGTGAAGGAAGGCCAGTGGATTCTCCAGAACGCCGCCAATGGCGCGGTCGGCAAGGCCCTGGCGATGTTGGCCAAGGCGCGTGGCGTGCATTGCATCAACCTGGTGCGGCGCGATGCCGGCGTGGCAGAAATGGCTGAGCTGGGCATCGACCACACGATCTCCACGGCGCAGTCCGACTGGATGGCGCAGGTGCAGGCCAAGCTCGGCAAGGCGTCAATCGCAGCGGCCGTGGATTCGGTCGGCGGGCGCGCCAGCAGCGAGTTGATGACGCTGCTGGGTGATGGCGGCACGCTGGTCTCGTTCGGCTCGATGACCGGCGAGCCGATGCAGCTCAGCTCGGGCGATGTGATCTTCAAACAGGCCACGGTGAAGGGTTTCTGGGGCAGCAAGGTCAGTCAGGCGATGGCGCCGGATGACAAGCGTCGCCTCGTCGGCGAGCTGCTGCAGCTGGCCGCGCGCGGTGGATTGAGCCTGCCGGTGGACGGTGTGTTCGGGCTGGATGAGGTGGCCGCTGCCGCCAAGGCCAGTCTGGAGCCCGGCCGCAACGGCAAGGTGCTGCTGCGCCCCTGATGTGCACCGTAGAGCCGACCGTTGGTCGGCTCTAACGGCCTGCGCGTAGTGCCTCGATCACGACCTTCATCGCGCTGGAGGATTGCCGGCGGCTGGGGTAGTAGGCGTAGTACCCGTCGAACGGATCGCACCAGTCTTCCATGACACGCCGCAGTGCACCGGCGGCGATGTCTTCGAGCACCATGTCCTCGGGCAGATAGGCCAGGCCGGCACCGGCCAGCGCGGCGCGACGGATCGCGCTGCTGCCGTTGAAGGTCCATTGGCCGTCAACGCGCACGTTCACCTCCTCGCCGTCCTTCTCCAGGTCCCACACCATCAGCCCACCGTGGGTAGGCAGACGCAGCCCGATACAGTTGTGCGCGGCCAGGTCGGCCGGTAGCTGTGGCGCGGTATTCGTCAGGAAATAGGCCGGACTGGCCACGATCGCCATGCGCAGCGGCGGGCTGATCGGGACCGCGATCATGTCCTTGGCCACGCGGCCGCCCAGGCGGATGCCGATGTCATAACGCTGGGCGACGATGTCGGCCAGGCCGTAGTCGATGGTCAGTTCCACATGCAGATCGGGATAGGCCGGGAGCACCGCCGACAGCCGCGGCCAGACGATGGCGTTGGCCGCATGCTCGGCCGTGGTGATGCGGATCGTCCCGGCCGGGCGGTCGCGGTACTCGCTGATCGCGGCGACCTCGGCCTCGATCTCCTGCATGCGCGGGGCGACGGTGTCATACAGCCGCTCGCCCGCCTCGGTCATCGAGACACTGCGCGTGGTACGGGTCAGCAGGCGCACGCCGAGGCGCTCTTCCAGGCCGCGCACGGTGTGGCTGAGCGCGGACTGCGAGACGCCCAGCTGCGCTGCCGCGCGGGTGAAGCTGCGCTCGCGCGCGACGGTGACGAACACCTGCAGATCGTTGAAATTTTCGCGGGCCACGGGGCAGGGCCAAGGGCGCATGGCAGTCATGCCAGCCCATGATGAGCGCGGCCGACTGATGAACTCAAGTGGCGTTGTTTCTCGATTGATGAGCTGTGGTTATGGCTGCATGCTGATTGCGGCGGCTAGTACCGGTGCGGGGGCAGGCCTACAGTGGGTATTCCCGGCGGGCGCCGCCGTTGCTTCAGGAGATGCCTCCATGGACCTGTTCACCGCCGCACTGTCGCTTTCGATGGCCGCCGTCGTGCCCGCCGAAACGGCGCCGATCCGCATCACCAGCGCGGGAACCGCCGCCTCCGCCGCCGGCCCGGCGGACTACTTCACCGGTCGTGTCCGCATCGATGCACCGTTCCAGACCGATGCGCCCGCGCGTGTCGGCGGTGCCACGGTCACCTTCGAGGCCGGTGCACGTACCGCCTGGCATACCCATCCGCTGGGCCAGACCCTGATCGTCACCGCGGGCGTGGGCAACGTGCAGGAATGGGGCAAGCCCGCCCGTGAGATCCGCCCGGGCGACATCGTCTGGATCCCGCCGGGCGTCAAGCACTGGCATGGCGCGAAGGCCGCCACCGCGATGACGCACATCGCGATCGCCGAAGCGGTCGATGGCTCGCCGGTGACGTGGATGGAGCAGGTCAGCGACGCGCAGTACAGCGGTAGCTGAACCACGCTCCGTGACGGGGACGGTCATGTCACATCCGCCTGCGTACGCTTGCAGGCGGATCGAAACAGGAGAACCCTCTTGAGCAATGTGTTCATCATCGGCGCGGCCGGCAAGGTCGGCCGCCACCTGGTCACACAGTTGGCCGACAAGCAGCATCGTGTGCATGCGCTGCATCGCCGCGCCGAGCAGGGCGCTGAGTTGAGCGACCTCGGCGCTATGCCGGTCAGCGGTGATCTCACCGCGATCGACGTGGAGACACTGGCCGGCAAGATGGCCGGCTGCGACGTCGTCGTCTTTACCGCGGGGGCTGGCGGTGCGGGTATCGAAGTCACCAACGCCATCGACGGCCGCGGCCTGGAACTTGCCGTGGATGCCGCCCGGCAGGCGGGCGTGCGCCGTTTCCTGCTGGTCTCGGCATTCCCGGAGGCGGGCCGCAACAAGGACATGGGCGAGGGCTTCGAGAATTACATGACGGTCAAGAAGCGCGCCGATGTGTATCTGGCCGTGACGGATCTGGATTGGGTGATCCTGCGCCCGGGGACCTTGAGCGATGCGCCGGGCACCGGCCGCGTCACCGCCGGCCCGGCGATCGCGTACGGCGATGTGCCGCGCGCCGATGTGGCCGCCACGCTGGTGGCGCTGGTGGAACATCCTGAGGTGCGGCAGACGATCATCGAGTTGACCGAAGGCGACCAGCCTGTCGATGAGGCGATCGCGCAGCTTGCCCGGGCGTAAGCAGGGCCGCCTGTGCCGCAGTGATAAAATCACGGCCCACGCCGCAGCACAGCCCGAGCACGCCATGACCAACGCCCCCTTCTATCCCATCGGCACCCCCGGCCAGCCCTGGGGCGCAGCGGAGAAGGCGCAGTGGCGCGCCTGTCAGGTGCCGCAGCGGCGCTACGCCGACGACGTGCTGCCAGCGGTGGACGCGCTGCGGGATGGGTTCGATGTGACCCAGTACGGTACGCTCGATTACGCCCCGGACCAGTACCCGTTGTTTGCCGTACGCAGCCGCGACTGGAACCCGGCGTTGCCGACAATGCTGGTCACTGGCGGTATCCACGGTTACGAAACCAGCGGCGTGCAGGGCGCGCTGCAGTTCCTGCAGACCCGGGCAGCGGACTACGCCGGGCGCGCCAACCTGCTGGTCGTGCCCTGCGTCAGCCCGTGGGGCTATGAGCGCATCCAGCGCTGGAACGCCGATGCGATCGATCCGAACCGCTCGTTCATCGCCAACAGCCCGGCGGCTGAATCGGCCGCGCTGATCGCGCTGGTCGCGCCGCTGCGCGGCAGCATCGTGATGCATATCGACCTGCACGAAACCACGGACACCGATGAAACCGAGTTCCGGCCGGCCTTGGCCGCGCGCGATGGCAAGCCATTCGAGCCGGGTCTGATTCCGGATGGCTTCTATCTGGTCGATGACTCTGAAAACCCGCAGCCGGCCTTCCAGACCGCAGTGAACGCAGCGGTCGAGCAGGTCACTCACATCGCCCCGGCCGACGAAAAAGGCGAGATCATCGGCTCTGCGGTGGTCGCCCCGGGGGTGATCGAATACCCGCTGGAAAAGCTGGGCCTGTGCGCCAGCGTCAGCGGCGCGAAATACACCACCACCACCGAGGTCTACCCGGACAGCCCGCGCGCCACCCCGCAGCAGTGCAATGATGCGCAGGTGGCAGCGATCTGTGCGGCGATCGATTACGCGCTGGCGCATCCCTGACCGCAGTCGGCAACGCTGCCGTCGGACCTTCCCAATTCATTGGGGGGGGCCGGGCCGTTCGATGGCCATGCCGGCGGTGCAACTCGGAGAATGACGCATTCTCCATCCAAAGGTACACACAAGTTTCACACCGTCTAGAAGCAGTCTAGACACCCGCTGATGTGAGTATGACCGCAAAGTGAATGCGGGCGGATGCCGATGCGCTTTCGGATAAATTGCATAGAAGTGCCATATTGAAACCCGGACCATCGCGGCAGTTGGGCCTATCGGGAGATCGGCCCCCACTGATCATCTCGAGGATTTCATGATGTCGCATCGCAGTCTTGCGCAATCCCGTATGCCCAACAGGCTCGCCGGCGCTGTAGCGTTGGCCCTGCTGGTGAGTTCACCTGCTGCATTCGCAGGGACCCTCAACGGCGGCAGCGCGACGGTCAACCCGGGTGATACGCCGGAAACCTGGACGCTGACCAACGGCGCGACCCTGACCGTGAACCCGGGCGGCGGCTGGCTCAATACGAACGCCACCAATTCCACGGTGATCTTCGATAACGCCGCAGACAATGTGTCTTCATCGCTTGACGCAGCCGGGTCGGTGGTCACCGTCACTGCCTCCAATCTCCATTCGACGAGGCTAAATCGGGATTCGGTACTAACGGCGGTCAATGCGAGCTTCATAGCTCCCTCGGCGCTGTTCATCACAAATGCGCAGGCAAGCGTCAGCGGGTCTGTGGTGACGAGTACCGGCGACCGGGGCGTGTACCTGAACGAGGAGATTGGTTCGGCAGCGGGCACGAGTACATCGTCATTGACCGCCACCAACGGTTCAACCATCTCCGGTGCAGGCATCGGCGTCAGCCTCGGCGGGCGGGGTCAGTTCACCCTGGATGGATCCAGCGTCAGCGCCACGCGCAGCGGTACGAATCCCGTCACCCAGGCGGGTCATGGCATCGCAGTGTTCCTAGGCCGGGCCAACATCCTCAATGGCTCCACCGTGACCGGTGACGCCAACGCGGTATATTTCAATCGCATCACCAGTACCGTGGAGCCGACCAACACCACCACCTCGCTGGTGGTGGATGGCTCAGATCTGGTGGGCACCACCGGTGCGGGGATCGTGGTCAACGGGACGGCAGCGGTACCCACGGCGGCCGAGATCGCCCTGTACAACGGCGCCACAGTGACCGGCGGCAACGGCAACATCCTGGAGGTACTAGGCCCGAACAGCGCCACCCTGCTGGTGGATGCATCCAACCTGGTTGGCAATATCCAGGCAGCCACCACCGCCACCACCGACGTCGATCTGACCAATGGCGCCAGCCTGACCGGCAACTTGACCAACGTCACCACGCTGGATCTCACCGATACCGCCCGCGTGACCGGGCAGCTGGACAGCGTGGGTGCCGTCCGCCTGGTCGGCAGCGCCAACATCACAGGCACGCTGACAGATGTCGCAACGTTGAGCCTCGCCGATACTGCCAGCGTGGTAGGCGATGTTACACGCAGCACATCGGTAACGTTGGCCGATGGGGCCCGGTTGCAGGGGCTGTTGACCGACGTAGCTGCACTGGCGTTGTCAGGAACATCCATCGTGACCGGTGCATTTTCCAATGTAGCTGCGGTGACACTGGCCGACGCCGCCCGCTGGGATGTCACCGCTGATTCCACCGTCGGCACGCTGGATATCGGCTCGGGCACGCTGGCCTTTGCCGCACCGTCGCCGGGCTACAAGACAGTCACTGTCGCAGGCGACTTTGCCGTCAATGGCGGCACGCTCATCTTCAACAGCCCGCTGGGTGATGACACATCGCCGTCGGACAAGATTTTGGTAGGCGGCAACACCTCGGGCAGCGGCAACATCGTGGTCAACAACATCGGGGGAGCTGGCGCACAGACGGTGGAAGGCATCCAGTTGATTTCGGTTGCCGGTACGTCGGATGCAGCGTTTGCCCTGTCTGGCCGTGCGGTGGGGGGCGCCTACGAGTACTTCCTCTACAAGGGCGGTGTGAGCACACCGGGTGACGGTGGCTGGTACCTGCGATCCTCCTACACCGGAGATCCTTGCGATCTCGATCCGACGCTGCCTGCCTGCACGCCGGTCGATCCGGGTCCTGGGCCTGGTCCGGGCCCTGATCCGAATCCGGACCCTAATCCGGACCCCAATCCGGACCCCGGTCCGGGTCCGGTCGACCCGGTACCAGTGCTGCGCCCAGAACCCGGCGCGTACCTCGCCAATCAGGCGATCGCCACACGCATGTTCCAGCAGCGCGCCCATGACCGCGGCGAGCGGGCCTTCGATGGCGAGCGTGCCGGTGCCTGGGTGCGGGTGGGCCGTGATCAGGTCCATGGCGATGTACGCGGCCAGATCGATGCGCGCAGCCAGAGCAACGTGCTGCAGATCGGCAGCGATCTAGCCCGTTGGGGCACCACCAGCAGTGGCCAGATCGGTGTGATGTTGGCCAGTGGCCGCGCGGATACGCAGGCGGTTTCCAACGTGACCGGCTACAGCACGCGCGGCAAGGTGAAGGGCGATGCCGTGGGTGTCTATGGCACCTGGGTGCAGCGCGCCAGCGAAAGCACCGGTGCCTATGTGGACGGTTGGCTGCAATACGCGCGCTTCGACAGCGAAGTGCAGGGCGAGGCACTGGCGAAGGAGAAGTACGACGCCACCACCCGTGCTGCGTCGCTGGAAGCCGGCTACAGCTGGACGCTGGTCAACCGCGAGCGCAGCGCGTGGTTCATCCAGCCGCAGGTGCAGCTGACCTACACCGACTACAAGGGTGACACCCTGCAGGAAGCCAACGGCACGATCGTCCAGGACGGCCGTGCGGGTGGGCTTGAATCACGCGTCGGCGTACGCCTGTTCGGGCACGACAGCGCCACGGGCAACCGGGTGCAGCCGTTCTTCGCGGTGAACTGGCTGCGCGGCGACCATGGCAACTCGCTGCTGTTCGATGGCGAGCGGATCAGTGCGACCCTGCCGACCAACCGCTATGAAGCACAGGCCGGTGCCCAGCTGAAGTTGGG